>JAWKNC010000006.1:0-301439 GCA_041391945.1 Allomuricauda sp.
ATATCACCAATATCCTCAACTTTCAAAGGGACTATGATGACGTGGCCGTATACCGGTTGGAACAAAACTACCGTTCCACCAAGAACATTGTGAATGCGGCCAATTCCATCATCGCCAAAAACAGGGACCAATTGCAGAAAGTGGTATGGACGGCCAATGATTCTGGGAACAAGATAAAAGTACATCGCAGCATTACCGATGCGGAAGAAGGGCGGTACGTAGCAGGCTCCATTTTTGAGAACAAGATGCAAAAACAGCTGAAAAACGGCGACTTTGCTGTACTGTATCGTACTAACTCGCAGTCCCGGGCCATTGAGGACGCCCTGCGAAAGCGTGACATCCCTTATCGGATCTACGGAGGGCTGTCCTTTTATCAGCGCAAGGAAATTAAGGACGTACTCGCTTATTTGAGATTGGTGGTCAATCCCAAGGATGAGGAGGCTTTAAAAAGGGTCATCAATTTCCCCGCAAGGGGCATTGGTGATAGTACCATTGATAAACTTACAGTGGCGGCAAACCACTATGGCAGGTCCATTTTTGAGATCATGGAGCATTTGGACAAACTTACTTTGAATCTGAATACAGGAACCAAACGAAAGCTGGATGATTTTGTGACCATGGTCAAGAGTTTCCAAATCATGAACGAGGGGACAGATGCCTTTACGTTGGCCGAGCATGTGACCAAAAAGACAGGGTTATTGCTGGAATTTAAAAAAGACGGCACTCCGGAAGGGGTGGCCCGCATGGAAAACATAGAAGAACTCTTGAACGGTATCAAGGATTTTGTAGAGGGACAGAAGGAATTGGCGGATGCCACGGGTAGCCTAACAGAATTCTTGGAAGATGTGGCCCTCGCCACGGATATGGACAAGGAAGTAGGAGACGATGACCGCGTGGCCCTAATGACCATACATTTGGCCAAGGGGTTGGAATTCCCCTATGTGTATGTAGTGGGAATGGAAGAAGACTTGTTCCCTTCGGCCATGAGCATGAACACCAGAAGTGAGCTGGAAGAGGAGCGAAGGTTGTTCTATGTGGCCTTGACCCGAGCAGAGAAACAGGCTTTTCTCACCTATACCCAAAATAGATATCGATGGGGTAAACTCATCGATGCAGAGCCCAGTAGGTTTTTGGAGGAAATTGACGAACAATATGTGGAGAACCTTACTCCTGTGAACGATGGCTACCGCTATAAATCCTTGATTGATGCCGATATTTTTGGAGAGGTGGATAAAACCAAACTGCGACAGGTAAAACCCATGAACGGAACCCCACCAAGTGTCCATCGGCCCAATGAAAACCAACTACGCAGGCTTAGAAAGCTGAAACCAGAGCTATCGTCGCCCTCGAAGAGCAATAACGCCATAGACCCAGACCTGGCAGAGGGATCCTTGGTGAACCACACTCGTTTTGGCAGGGGAAAAGTATTGAAGATTGAAGGGATTGGCAATGACAAAAAGGCCGAAATCCAATTTGAGCATGGTGACGTGAAAAAATTGCTCCTACGTTTTGCCAAGCTTGAGGTTTTGAAAGATTAGCACAAAAAAGAATTGATGGTATGGCAGAGCTTATCAAGCTTTATGAAGAAAATCCGAACCCGAGACAGATTGAGAGGATTGGCAACATACTCCGAAAAGGGGGACTGGTCATTTATCCCACCGATACGGTTTACGGCCTTGGATGTGATATTACCAATTCCAAAGCGCTACAGCGCATAGCGCGGATAAAGGGCATAAAATTGGAAAAGGCCAATTGGTCCTTTGTCTGTGCTGATTTGAGCAATCTTTCGGATTATGTAAAGCAGGTTGACTCTCCAACCTTCAAACTTTTAAAAAGAGCACTCCCAGGCCCGTACACTTTTATCCTGCCCGGCAACAACAACCTTCCCAAGGATTTCAAAAAAAAGAACACCGTTGGGATACGGGTGCCGGACAATGCCATTGCCAGGGCTCTGGTCACTGAATTGGGCAACCCTATTGTGTCGACTTCCATCCATGATGAAGACGATATTCTGGAGTATACCACAGACCCTGAACTCATCTTTGAAAAATGGCAAAATCTTGTGGATGTGGTCATAGATGGCGGCTACGGAGGCAATGTGGCCTCCACGGTAATAGACCTGTCCACAGGCGTGCCAGAAGTTGTAAGGGAGGGCAAAGGGGATTTGGATATTCTTTGAACTGAACAAAAAAAAAGCGGCCGATAGGCCGCTTTTTCATTATCCATATTTTGGAATCTTATTTTCCTGTTCCGCCAATGGAAGGATCTTTCATTCCTTCTTCGATCATGTTGTAGAACTGATCGATTTTTGGAAGCACCACAATTCTGGTCCTTCTGTTCTTGGCCCTGTTGGCCGCAGTATCATTGGAAACCAATGGTATATAATAGCTTCTTCCTGCAGCGGTCATCCTTTTTGGATCTACACCAAAATCATTTTGTAGGATCCTTACGATTGAGGTGGCACGCTTGGCGCTCAAATCCCAGTTGTCCAACAATACGCCGCTAGCGTAAGGTACGTTATCGGTATGGCCTTCAACCATAAACTCAAAATCTGGCTTGTTGTTCACCACTTTGGCCACTTTGCCCAATACTTCTTTTGCGGCATTGGTTACGTTGTAGCTTCCGCTGCTGAACAACAACTTGTCAGAGATGGAGACGAAAACCACACCTTTTTCTACGCTTACCTCAATGTCTTCGTCATCCAAATTGCCCAATACGCCTTTTAGGCTCTGTACAAGGGCAAGGTTTACGGAGTCCCTGCGGGTAACTGCATCTTGCAATCTTCTGATGGTAAGGTCTTTTTCTCGTAGGCTTTCCAATGATTTCTCAAGGTTTTCCGCACCTTTGGTGGTAAGGGTGGTCAAGTTGCCCATGTTGTTGATCAACTCTTGGTTGTTGGCTTTAAGGAAAGCATTTTGGTCTTCAAGCGTTTTCAATCTTGAGGAAGCAGTTGCTTTTTCTTCCAAGCAGTCGTTAAGTTTAACGGTTGCTGAGTTCAATAGGTCTTGGGTTTCTTTTTGTTTGGCTTCAAGCTCGGCATATTTCTTCTGCGACACGCAAGAAGACAATAAAACTGCCATCGCCAATGTTCCTAGAAATACTTTTTTCATAGTTCAGAGTATAATTTAAGGATTGTTAGATATCAAAGTAAAAATTTGTCAGCCAAAATTATGTAAAAAGCAATGCTTGCATATTTCGGCATAGTTAATCTTTTACTAAAATGTTAAAATTCTTTATTTGATGTACGAAATGGGACCAGACTATGGATGTTGTGGTATGGTACTTTAATATAAAATTAGCTTTTTCCCGCTTTTTATACATCTTCTTAAAGTTAACATAAAAACTTAAATGGGCACGAAGGACCGCCCAACAATGTTTGAACTTCAATTGGAGGATAAACCTGGCTGCGGCCACACCATCCAGTAACAATCGGGCAAGTATGATGGTCAAGGCCCTCTTTCTGGGGAGATTTTTGGTGATGGAATACAAGGAATTTCTAAAATTGAGATAGGTCTTTTTGGGGTTCATATTGCTCAAAGTGGAACCTCCCAAATGAAATACATGGCTTTTGCCCACATAATACACTTTGTAACCTGCATTTTTGGCCCTCCAACACAGATCTATTTCCTCTTGATGGGCAAAATAGTCCTCATCAAAACCTCCCAATTCCCTATACACATCCGCTTTTATGAACATACAGGCACCTGTGGCCCAAAACACTTCCTTAACGTCATTATACTGTCCCTCGTCCTTTTCCAGGGCCTGGAATATCCTGCCACGGCAGAAAGGGTACCCCAGCATATCCACAAATCCTCCGGCGGCACCGGCATACTCAAAGTATTCCTTACGTTTTAAATCCAAGATCTTGGGCTGGATGATGGCAGCTTCTGGAATGGCATGGAACGTTTCCAGGATGGGGTCAATCCAATGTGGGGTGACCTCCACATCCGAATTGAGAAGACAGAAAATATCGGCGGTAATATTTTTTAGGCCATCGTTATAGCCCTTGGCAAAACCTCCGTTGGTTTCATTTTGGACAATGCCGATGTTGGGATAGGTCTCCTTGACAAAAGCTACCGAACCATCTGTACTCTCATTGTCCACAACATAGATGTCTGCCCCAATTGAGTGGGCCAAAACTGAGGGAAGGTATTTTTGGAGCAATTCCTTTCCGTTCCAATTGAGTATGACTACGGCGACTTTCAAAACGGCAGCAAATTAACGGCTAAAATCAGGAATTTCCTTCAAAAACCTGTATTTTTCGTTCTCAAGGTCCATTTCGCAAAAGTAATGTTCCAAACCGTTGGTGACCATCAGGTGTTTGGCCTTTAGCTGAAGGTTGTATCGGGCTATTTGGTCAAACGTACTTTGATTTATTTTGACTTCTGGGGCCTTGCATTCCACCAAAATCTGGATGCTGCCATCTGGATTGTACACCACAATGTCATACCGCTTTTTCAAATTGTTGACCATCAGTTGTTTTTCCACATTGATCAGGCTTTTGGGGTATTGTTTGGTAAAAACCAGAAAGTGCACCACATGTTGACGGACCCATTCCTCCGGTTGGAGCAGCACAAATTTTTTGCGGATGCCATCAAAGATATAGATGCTATTTTCGCTATTTTTGAGTCTGAACGAATACTTGGGAAAGTTCAATGCTTGCATTGGGCAAAGTTGATGATTTTTTCTGAATGGACAGGGTACGGGAAATTGTAGCGAGCATAGACGCGGGGCATCCAAAGCCCATTTATTTTTTGATGGGGGAAGAACCTTACTACATCGATAAGATCTCGCAATACATCGCGGACCATGTGCTTACGGAGGACGAAAAGGGTTTCAACCAAATGGTCCTTTATGGCAAGGACACGAGTGTGGATGAAGTGGTTGCCAATGCCAAGCGCTTTCCCATGATGGCAGATCATCAAGTGGTCATTGTAAAGGAGGCCCAGCATCTTTCCCGGAACATTGAAAATCTGCTGCCCTACGTGGAGCATCCCCAACCCAGCACGGTACTGGTACTTTGCTATAAGTACAAAAAACTGGACAAGCGAAAAAAATTGTACAAAGCCGTCCAAAAAAGCGGGGAGCTTTTTGAGAGTAATAAGTTATATGAGAATCAAGTGGCCGAATGGATCCGACGGACGCTAAGTGGAAAGCACTATAAAATAGCCCCAAAGGCCTGTATGTTGTTGGTTGAGTTTTTGGGCACCGATCTCAGCAAGATCAACAACGAGCTGGAGAAATTGGCGCTGGTGGTTCCCAAGGACGCAGAAATCACACCTGAGATCATCGAGGAGCATATTGGAATTAGCAAGGACTTCAATAATTTTGAGCTCAAGAAGGCGATCAGTGAAAAGGACGTGAGAAAGGCCTCGCTCATTATCGATTACTTTGCCCAGAACCCAAAGGACAATCCCTTTGTGGTCACCATAACCCTGTTGAATACTTTCTTTACCCAATTGTTGCAGTATCATGGTCTGCAGGACCATTCACCAGGCAACGTGGCCAAAGTACTTGGGGTGAATCCTTATTTCGTCAAGGAATATACCATTGCCGCCAAAAATTACCCCATGAAAAAGGTAAGCGGTATAATTTCAGGTTTGCGCGAGCTGGACCTAAAGGGAAAAGGAGTAGAGTCCAACAATATGGCTCAAGCCGATCTTCTTAAGGAAATGCTCATGGAAATTGTGTAGCATCAATTTTTATCCACGCTGTATTTGCCAGGGCCCAATAAAAAAATGATCACAAAAAAGGTCAGAAAGAGCAACGCATGTTCCTTTACGCCGAAAGGGTCGTTGGCATGGACCACAAAAGCGGCCACGAACATGGTAATGGCCGATGGAATGGCCGCCCATCTGGTCTTGAAACCAATAATCATCAGTAGGGGACAGACAAATTCGCCTAGAACAGCCAGAAACAGTGAAGGAGCTTGACCAATTCCTAAAAAACTGAATTTAAAATTTTCTTCAGCAGTACCGTTCAGAAGCCAAATAAGCTTCGTGTAACCGTGGGTCATTAAAAAAATTGAAGGTACTATTCTGAGTATTGCAAGTCCGAGGTGAACCAATGTGTTGTTTTTCATGGAGGGGGATTTTAGTTAGCGTGAAAGTATAAATAATGTTTCAATGACAACAATAATAATTCACCAAATATACTTTTCAATTGATATTTTAGATGAAATGCAACTACCTAAGGGCTGGAAAGGAAATTGGGTCGGCCTCATGCATGATTTTATAGACCTTTTCAAAAATATCCTCCGCGTTGGGTTTGGAAAAATAATCGCCATCCGAGGCATAAGCTGGGCGGTGCGCTTTTGAGGTAAGGGTCTGCGGGGCACTGTCAAGATACCGGTAGCCCCCTTGTTTTTCAATGATTTCTTGCAAAAGATAGGCCGAACAGCCACCGGGCACATCTTCGTCAATGATCAGTAGTCTGTTGGTTTTTTTGAGACTTTTTACCACATCGTGGTCCAAATCAAAGGGCAATAGGGATTGTGCATCGATTACTTCGGCATCAATGCCCACTTCCTGAAGCTCATGGGCCACTTTTTCCACAATCCTCAAGGTTGATCCATAGGAAAGCAGTGTGATGTCCGTGCCTTCCTTTAAGGTTTCAACTTTGCCAATAGGGGTGCAAAATTCACCGAGATTGATTGGTTTTTTCTCTTTCAGGCGATACCCGTTCAGGCTTTCAATGACCAATGCAGGCTCATCGCTTTTCATCAGGGTGTTGTAGAAGCCCGCTGCCTGGGTCATGTTTCTGGGCGTTAGAATGTACATGCCCCTAAGCAGGTGTATCAATCCTCCCATGGGTGAACCAGAGTGCCAGATGCCTTCCAATCGGTGCCCTCTTGTCCTTACAATAAGCGGCGCTTTTTGCTTTCCCACTGTTCTATACATCAAGGTGGCCAAATCATCACTCAGGGTTTGCAGGCCATATAGGATATAATCTAAATATTGAATTTCAGCAATCGGGCGTAAGCCTCTCAATGCCAGACCGATGCCCTGTCCAATAATTGAAGATTCCCGTATCCCGGTATCTGCGATCCGAAGCGCGCCGTATTTCTTTTGAAGACCTTCCAGTCCTTGGTTTACATCGCCGATACTCCCGGTGTCCTCTCCAAATACCATGGCTTTGGGATACTTTCCAAAAAGGGCATCGAAGTTATCCCGAAGTATGATTCTACCGTCCACTTCCTCTGTATCATCTGCGTAGGATGGTGCAACACTTTGAACATTTGTTGCCTTGTTGGGAAGTTCATTGTATAGATGGGAACTGTATTTGGGTTGCGCATCGTCTAGAAAACGCTGTATCCAGTTTTGAAGCTGGCTTTTTTCTGGGGATGATTCTCCTAAAAGGTAGCGTAATGCCTTTCTGGACTGTGATGCCAAATCTTTTTTCAAGGGCTCTTCAATGGCAATGAGGTCGTTTTTTACCTTTGAGACAAAAACGCGATTGGGGCTTTTCTCCGCAGCATTGTCGAGCAATTGGACAAGTTGCTTTTTGGCTTCCAGATGGGGTTTGAGGAACTCCGCCCAAGCTTCTTTTTTGGAAGTACGGACTTTTTGTTTGATTTCGCGCTCCAAACTCTTGAGTTCATCCTCAGTGCTAATGCCATTTTCAAGTATCCATTCCCTAAAACGTCTGTTGCAGTCGTTCTCGCGCTCCCATTGCAACCGTTCCGCTGACTTGTAGCGTTCATGGGAACCGGAGGTGGAATGTCCCTGGGGCTGTGTGAGTTCTGTAACATGGATGAGCACGGGGATATGGTTTTCCCGGGCTATGTCAGAGGCATTTTCAAAGGCATGGATGAGGGCCGTATAGTCCCAGCCCTTCACTTTGAGTATCTCATAGCCATCATTGTGCTCATCGCGTTGCAACCCTTTCAAGACTTCGGAAATATCTCCTTTTGTGGTATGGAATTTGGCGGGAACGGAAATGCCGTAGCCATCATCCCAAACACTGATCACCATGGGAACCTGCAGTACCCCCGCAGCATTGAGGGTCTCAAAAAAATGCCCTTCACTTGTACTGGCATTGCCTATGGTCCCCCAAGCCACTTCGTTTCCGTTGTTGGAGAAGTTTGCCTGGTCTATTTCCTTCAGATTTCTGTATATTTTGGAAGCCTGTGCCAGCCCCAGCAATCTTGGCATTTGGCCAGCCGTACAGGATATGTCGGCACTGCTATTTTTTTGTTTGGTGAGGTCTTTCCAAGTGCCGTCCTCATTTAAGCTGTAGGTTACAAAATGTCCCCCCATCTGTCTACCGGCGCTCATGGGTTCCTTTTCCAGGTCGGTTGTGGCGTAGAGGCCGTGAAAAAATTCCTTGGGACTGAGCAACCCCAAAGCCATCATAAATGTTTGGTCCCGATAGTACCCGCTTCTAAAATCCCCATCTTGGAACGCCCTTGCCATGGCAAGCTGTGGCAGTTCCTTTCCATCTCCAAAAATCCCAAATTTGGCTTTGCCCGAGAGAACCTCGCGTCTTCCCAACAAGCTACATTCCCTACTGGTCACCGCAATCTGATAATCACTTAGGATTTGCGACTGAAAATCAACAAAGGAAATATCATTGCTAGTACTCGGGTCGGGTTTCATAAGTTATGGCGAAGTTTCTGCAAAACTACTAAAATACATCTAAACCGACAATAAACCAACGTGTTAAGAAAATAAGAATTTGATAAAAAAGATATGTTAGATCAGTGAATATCTTAAAAAATCAATTTTAACGACTGGGTTGATTGATGAATCAACAATTTTAAAGCCATTTTCTGGTGAAGAGCCCGATGAGCGTCCGGGGGCTTATGGTGACCACAAAACGAATCCGTTCCCCATAGTCTTTTTGTGCAATTTCCCAACCTCTATTGGAATATACAGGGAAGTACAGCTCAAAATAATCGGTCACAAGGTTCAGACGGATACCGGAATCGTACACAAAACGCGGGTCGCTTCCCCGGCTCCTGACGTACCCCAAATCACCATAAGCCTCCACCCATCTCCAAATGTTGGTACTGGCATTGGTGGTAGCGATCCAGTCATTTGCGAACGGATTCTCAAGCTTTGACTTGAAACCACCTTCCGAAATGATGATCTGTTGGCTGTAAATGCCCGAGCTTTCCGATCTTCCCAAATAGGCAAGGTCGAACATATAATCGGTAGGCCTATCCAAGGCAAAGCTGAAAAAATCTGAATTTGTCTTGTTCCTTAAAAACTTACCGGCATAAAACCTGAGATTCAACTGTCTGTTGCTCTGGAAGAGTTTTCGGTATTCCAACTCAAAGGCGAGCTTGGAAAAATCGCTGGAATGCTGTGCATCCAAAAACCAAGAAGTGTAATTGAGGATATCATTGTCCTCGTCCGAAAAGCGCACATTGAACACCCCATAATCCGGTTCCGTATCAATCTGGCCCTCAAGGATTTCATCCACATTCCTGAAAACGCTTTGGTAACGGAACAGTAGGGTCTGTCTCCTATTGGAAATCAGGTCGTTGGGCCTCCAGCCAAAGCTTACGGCTGGCGTTAGGGTAGAGAAACGGGAGTTTGTCTGGAAATGGGAGGTAGAGCCCGAAAAAGAATAATTGGAAACATAAAGCCCCGTTTTTCCATGGTATTTTCGGTACCTCACGCTGGCCCTTCCCACTAAGGTACGTTCCAGAAAGGAGTATGTGGGGGAAATATCATATTGCAAAGATCTTTCCAAGAATGTCTTGTTGTAGATCCTCATTCCAGGGGTTATCCCATCATAAATGTTGAAATTTACTATGGGGACATAGAAAATCTGGTTGTAATACGGATCTTCCGTATCCTTGAAAAATTGAAACTTCAGTTTCTTGTTACTCGAAAAAAATCCATTCAGTGTCTTCCAATTGTCCCTTTGGTTGAATTCTGGGATCTTCTGGTCATAATTCAGAACCAATCGGTCTTCGCCCATTCTGGGAATGGTAACGGTCCTGGAGGTATCAATGCCAGAGAACCAATAATGTGAAACGACGGAATCTTTCTGCAGCCCAAACATGGAAATGGGGACGTTGGTACCCCGCTTGTTTTTGAGGGTCACTTTGATGGAATCTTCCGTTTTCTCGATCCGCTTGATCTTAAAGTCAATTTTCTTGTCCGTGGATACATATTCATCAAAGAACCAATGAATATCCTTATCGGCGTGTGATTCAATGGTTTTTCTGAAATCCGAGGCACCTACTTTGGGTTTCAGGGAATAGGTTTTATAAAATTCCAAAATGCTGGAGTCTATTTTCCTTTCGCCCAAATATTCGGAGAGATACGCCATGCCCAATCCTGCCTTATAGCCATTGGCAATTTTTTGATTGAACTTGATCAGGGAGTCATTGGGGGTGGTAAGGGCTTGGTCTATATTTTTTCGTGCGGACAACATACTGAAGAGGGCATATTGCTCATTGAAATCCATTTGTGCCAAATGGAAGCCTTTCAGCCCCCACATCCTGGAAAGTTTCCCGGCCAACTTCTGTTCCGGATAGTGGTCCTCCACATATTTGATCATTAGGTAATACCCAATGGCATCGTTTACCCAACGTTCCTTTCTGAGATCTAAAAAGAGGGTTTCCCGCAAAAAGCTCCGGATAGCTGTCTTCAGAAATTTCATCTCAAATTGAAACTGTTCATCATAGGGCCTGATAAAAGGAGGCAGTTGATTGATGCCATATAAAGGTGTCTTGTTGTAATCAAGCTCACTTACCAGAAGATTGTTATGGGGATATTGACCAAGGTTTTCGTTCAAGAATTGGGCAATCCTACTTATGGAGATTCCTTGTGAGATATCGTCATACTTGTTGGATTCCAGGTCCGTGGTCACCGTAAGCTCTCCCGTGACATGCTTTGTGAATCTCTCATCAACACTCAAGATGATCTCGCAATTCTTTCTATGGGAACCGCTGAGCTGCACAAATTGTCCTCCTGGAAAACTCGTGGCACTTTTTTGGTCCAAATTGGTGGAAAGAAACAACCTCCTGGGGTAGGTGAGGTTTATATTGGTCTCTGTCACGTCGGTAAATTGATCATCCAGATTCACGTTGTCATAGAGTTTCCAGTCTCCATCATAAACGGCGGGCACCAAATACCAATCTTTCAAGTAATACCCCCCGTTACCAAAAAAACCATAGGATGTGAACCTTGCACTTGGCAACTTTACCGTGTAAGTGAAAAACAACTGGATGGTTTCCCCCGGTTCCAAGACCTTGTTCAAGGTTATGGCGATGATGTCCCGGTTTCCCATTCTTTTCCAATCCAGTCCCGTGTAGGCATCATCCACGATGCTTTTTATTCTGGTATCCCCACGTTCCCTGTCCTTGGCCAGATGAAGGCTTCGGTTGAATTCTTCGGCAAATCGCTTGGCCAATGCTGTATTTTTATTGGCATAAGCATGGTTCCAATCGTTGAAGTACAGTATCGAGAGACCGCTGTTGGAATGGTTTACGTAGGTGAATCGCTGTTTAATCTGAATTTCTTGCGTGTTGCCATCCAGTATGGCGGTAATCTCATTTTTGTGCTGCCCAAACATGGAGGAACCCAAAAAGAAAGCAAATATCAATATCCAGAAAGGGAAACGCCGAGCCACCAAGATTCTTTTAGATTAAAAGTTTGGACTAAGGTTTCGTTGTTTGTAAAAGGCATCGATGATCTGTACCACTTCTTCCTCTGTGTCCACCAATTGGACCAGGTCAAGGTCTTTAGGGCTAATGTTACCGGCCTCCAACATTGTATTTTTGACCCAGTCGAGCAGACCCTTCCAAAAGTCAGAACCTACCAATATGATGGGAAATTTATGGATCTTATTGGTCTGGATCAGCGTGATGGCCTCAAAGAGCTCATCCAGGGTACCGAAACCTCCCGGCATGACCACGAAACCTTGGGAATATTTTACAAACATCACCTTTCTAACAAAAAAGTAGTCAAAGTCCAGACATTTGTCATCGTCTATGAAAGGGTTGTCATGCTGCTCAAACGGGAGTTCTATGTTCAATCCAACCGAAGTGCCACCAGCCAAATGGGCCCCTTTGTTTCCGGCCTCCATGATACCGGGTCCCCCTCCGGTAATGATCCCATAGCCTGCTTCGGCCACACGTTTGGCCACGCGTACGGCCAAGTCGTAATAAGGCTGTCCTGGTCTAACACGCGCAGAGCCAAAAATGGAAACGCACGGACCTATGGCACTCATTTTCTCAAACCCGTTGACAAATTCGCCCATGATCTTGAAGATGGCCCATGAGTCGTTCGTCTTTATCTCATTCCAACCTTTGGTGTGTTGTTCTTTTCGCATCTGCATACTTTCTATGATTTAAACGGCCCGCGCAATCTTTTGTTTGTTGCCCTCCAGTTCCTTCTTCAAGAACTTGGCCGTGTAGCTTTTATTGTCTTTGGATACCTGTTCCGGGGTGCCGGAGGCCACGATCATTCCGCCGCCTCGGCCACCTTCGTAGCCAATGTCGATGATGTGGTCCATCATTTTGATCACATCCATATTGTGTTCGATCACCAGAATGGTATTCCCTTTGTCAACCAACCGGTTCAGCACTTCCATCAACACCCTGATATCTTCAAAATGCAGACCAGTGGTAGGTTCGTCGAGGATGTAAAACGTGTTTCCCGTGTCGCGTTTGGAAAGTTCCGTGGCCAGTTTTACCCTTTGTGCCTCGCCGCCGGATAGGGTAGTGGATTGCTGCCCCAATGATATATAACCCAATCCTACGTCTTTTATTGTTTCCAGTTTGCGATGGATTTTGGGGATGTTCTCGAAAAAGTCGACCGCTTCATTGATGGTCATTTCGAGCACGTCGGCAATGGATTTTCCCTTGTATCTGATTTCCAAAGTTTCCCTGTTGAAACGCTTGCCGTTGCAGGTCTCACATTCCACATAGACATCGGGCAAAAAGTTCATTTCTATGACCTTCAACCCACCTCCTTGGCAGGTTTCACATCGTCCGCCGGCCACATTGAAGCTAAACCGCCCCGGTTTGTACCCACGGATGGTGGCTTCTGTGGTTTTTGCAAACAGGGCCCTTATTTCACTGAAAACCCCGGTGTAGGTGGCCGGGTTGGATCGTGGTGTACGCCCAATGGGGGATTGGTTGATGTCGATGACCTTATCAATATGCTGCAGCCCGGTAATTTTTTCATAAGGCATGGGTTTCTTTACCCCATTGAAATAATGCGCGTTCATAATGGGATACAGGGTCTCGTTGATCAGAGTGGATTTTCCACTTCCTGAAACTCCTGTGACCCCAATGAGTTTTCCCAAGGGAAATTCAACAGTGACATTTTTGAGATTGTTTCCGGTACAACCCGTGAGCACAATTTTCTTTCCCGTTCCCTTTCTGCGTTGCGAAGGCACCGGAATCTCCAATTCGCCGGTAATGTACTGCGCGGTCAGCGTATGGTGGTCCTTAAGTTCTTGGGGTGTTCCTTCGGAAATGATCTCTCCTCCATGTTTTCCTGCTTTTGGACCAATATCGATGACATGGTCCGCATGTTCGATCATGTCACGGTCGTGCTCTACCACAATCACCGAATTCCCAATATCCCGGAGAGATTCCAGGGAATGGATCAACCGTTCATTGTCCCTTTGGTGAAGGCCAATACTGGGTTCGTCCAAAATATAGAGCACACCCACCAATTGGGACCCTATCTGGGTGGCCAGTCGAATGCGCTGTGCTTCACCTCCCGACAGCGACTTGGAGCTTCGGTTCAGGGAAAGATAGTCGAGGCCCACATCCAGCAAAAACCGGATACGGGTCTTGATTTCCTTGATGATCTCTTCAGCAATTATCTTTTGGTTGCCCTCTATGGAATTTTCCAGTTGCTCAAAAAATTCGGCCAGTTGGGCGATGTCCATTTGGGCCAGTTCGGCAATATTCTTTTCATCCACCTTGAAATAGAGCGATTCTTTGCGCAGTCTGGTCCCATTGCAACTGGGGCACTTTACCTTATCCATATAGTCCTTGGCCCAACGGTGTATGGAAGTGGAATTGGCCTCATCAAATTGGGTCTTGATGAAATTGGAAATGCCCTCGTAATCTATTTTATAGTGTCTTTTTACGCCCAGGGTCTTGGAATCGACGTCAAAACTTTCCTTGCCCCCATTCAAAATGACCTCCATGGCTTCAGCTGGGATTTTCTCAATGGCATCGGATAGATCAAAGCCATATCGTTGGGCGATGGTCTCCAATTGCTTAAAGGCCCATGTCTTTTTATACTCGCCCAACGGGGCCAATCCGCCTGCGTTGATGGACAATTTTTTATTGGGGATAATTTTTTGTTCGTTTACTTCGTAAATATGTCCCAGGCCATTACACTCTGGGCACATGCCCTTGGGCGAGTTGAAAGAGAATGTATTGGGTTCTGGAGTGGGATAGGAGATACCGGTAGAAGGGCACATTAGGTCCCTGCTGAAATATCGTGGCACATTTTCTCCTTCCTCAAGTACCATCAGCACATTGTCGCCACTGTACATGGCGGTATTGATGGTCTCGCCAAGCCGTTTGTGGAAATCCTCGCTATCAATGACCTTTAGACGATCGATCACAATCTCAATGTCATGGGTTTTGTACCGGTCCACCTTCATGCCTTTGGAGAGGTCCAAGATTTCACCGTCCACCCGGACTTTTACAAAGCCCTGCTTCCCAATCTGTTCAAAGAGTTCTCGGTAATGCCCCTTTCTGGATTTGACGACAGGCGCCAAAATGTTGATTTTCTTGTCCAAATAGGAATCAATGATCAGTCCCTTGATCTGTTCGTCACTATAGCTCACCATTTTCTCGCCGGTGTTATAGCTATAGGCATCGCCGGCACGTGCGTAGAGCAAGCGAAGAAAATCATACACTTCGGTTATGGTGCCCACGGTGGATCGGGGTGATTTTGAGGTGGTCTTTTGTTCAATGGCGATCACTGGGGAAAGCCCATCTATTTTATCCACATCAGGGCGCTCGAGTCCGCCCAAGAACTGTCTGGCATAGGCCGAAAAAGTTTCAATATAGCGCCTTTGCCCTTCGGCATAAATGGTATCAAAGGCCAAGGAAGACTTTCCACTGCCCGAAAGTCCAGTGATCACTACGAGCTTTTCGCGGGGAATGGTAACATCAATATTTTTGAGATTATGGACCCTGGCACCCCGGACTTCAATATGTTCTTCGTAGTTGATCATAAAATCATAGCAAAGCTTCAAAAATAGCGATTTGGCATGTAAAAAAGAAGGGAGTGGAGGTTTCGTTTTTGTTAATTTGAGATGCCAAAACCTGTTGGAATTTTGTCAGATGATCAATCGGACCCCACCCAACTCTTGTAGGGGGAATGGAAACTTGTCGCTCGGACTTCCAATGAACATAAAGTTGATGGGGATGTCCCATTCCTTGGAGAGCTTTTTGATCAAGTTTGGGGTAAATTTTCCATGCAGCTGAACATATTCCACCTTTATTTCGGGGTATTCCCTGTCCAACACATCCAAATCCGAGATAAAGTTTTGGGTGGCCTGCTCCCCTTCGGGAAAAACCGACACTATTTTAAGTTTGCGGGTATGCTCGTTGTTTCGGATATACAGCAAGACCTTGTTCAGTGCCGCCACATCGTCCCTTTTTGTGAAATACACAAATTCTTGGTCGTTGATCCTATTGATCGTTTGATTGATTCCCTTGTAGGATTTCACCAAAAAGCGGTTGACGGGGTCTAAAAAATACCGGATCAGGCGCAGTAATAATTTCAGTAGGGCAGTTCGGTTGAGCATTACCATGATCAAGGCAATGGTTGGAATAAAATATTCCATGAACACTCCCAAATACGAGGGATTGAGGGTAACATTGCCCACCAATGCAATGATTACGGCCAAAATGGCGATAAAAAGGGCCAGCCAACCCGAACGTTCCGGGCGCGGCAGGTTCTTTCGTCTTACCTTGAGAAGAATGTTTCCAATGCCGAAAAGGGCCATTACGGACAGAAAGGCAATGGTATAAACTCCGGCGAGGGCCTCCAGTTCACCTTCGGTGATCAAAAGGATGGAAACGCAGAGAATGAAAAATACTATGGCAATTCTATAGGTGCTTCCTTTCCGGTTCCTTCTGAGCAGATAGGGTGGAAGAATTCGGTCCAGCGTAATGCGTTCCACCAAACCGGAGACGCCCACAAACGAGGTGAGCACGGCACCGCTCAGCACCAGAACCGCATCCACTGAAACCAGGATGGAAAGCCACGAACCGCTCACCTGATCGCCCATGATAGAGAGAAGGGCATCCTTATTGGTTTCAATATCCGCAATGGGCAGGACGGCCAAGGCCAAGAAAGCGATCAAGGGGTTAAAAATGGTCACAACGGCCCACATGTTTCGCAATGTTTTTGGAAAAACTCCCTTTCGTTGTTCCTCAACAAAGTTGGCAGAGCTTTCAAAACCGCTAATGCCCAGCATCGCAGCCGAAAAACCAAAGAAAAGGGCCATGAGCAGCCCCCCATGTTTTACAGGAAGTGCACTGTTGTTGGTAAAAACCTCCCACCCATGATCAAAAAGATAGAGTCCTGTAAAAACGGACAGGACGATCAGTGAGCAAAGGTGGAAAATGAAAATACCGATCGCCACTTTGGAGGATTCCCCGATACCGATGATGACCAGGCCCATAAATAGTGCCAACAACACAATGGTTGCCATGATCACGGGCAGTTCAGGCAGCATGGTATAGAGGTATTTCATCGCCTCATTGGCCGAAATGACCGCTGTGGCCATATAGGACAACAAGGTCAGGGATGCGGCCAGAGAGGCCATTCCCTTGCTGGTAGTGTTGAGCAGGGCATTGTAGGCACCGCCGTTTAAGGGCAGGGCTCCAACCACTTCCCCATAAATTCTTCGAAATAGAAAAAGGACACCTCCAACGATCAGCAGTGAGATCCATGCATATTGGCCAGCATGTAATACGGCCAAGGCGGATACGTACAGACAAGAAGAACTGATATCGTTACCACTGATGGAAGTAGAGGCCAACTCCCCGAGTTTTACTCTAAGTTTATGTGGTTCCATTAAAGATGGTTTATAAAACCGGCACGAAAGTATGGCAAAGTTCTAAAAATTCTAAATTTGTTGGCAATAAAAAACAGGATTTATGAAATTATTGGGTATAGGTTCCCGAATTGACCACCCTGAATATGGAAAAGGAGTGGTGACCAACGTATCATCAAAGCATTATTGGGTGACTTTTTTGGAAAATGGGTTGGAGACCATTGATCTGGACTCTGAATTTGAGGTGATCGAAGGGGTAGAGGACGAAGTGGACGCCGTAAGCTTTTTTGACGTGGAACGTTCCTTGGTGCAGATTTTGGAAAAGTGGAGTGATACCCATGAAAAAGTGGCCATCGCCGATAAATGGAAAGGCGGCAAATTGATCTTGGACCCCGGGGATGCCACACAGAATAAGGAAATGCCCATTGACACCTTTTTCCATAAGATCGTGATGGTACGCGACCGTATCCGGGTGATGGAACAAAAGATCAACAGCAGTCCAAACCTGGACGATCAGGAAAAGATAGAGCTACAGCAATACATTACCCGTATTTATGGCAGTTTGACCAGCTTTAATGTGCTGTTTAAAAACAAAAGCGACCATTTTGTGGGGGAGAAAAGCAAATAGAACCAAGGGCTTTTTTACCATAGATTAAGGAATACTAAACCGCCTCTTTCTTCTCGCTCATATATTTCCAGTACCGTTTGGGCATATGCTGCCTATGCAATTTGGGGTTAATACGGGATTTGATATGGGTACTTTTAAAATAGTCGTTCCACAGGGTCTGGTAGTCGTATTCCTCGCTTAAAAAGGCATCACTTTTATGGACTTTGTTGAAATGTACCTCCTTTAAGTTCAGGGACACCATTTCCACGTGGTCCAGATTGTAAAAGATGCCATATTTACGCTTCACGTCATAAATAAGCCACTGCTGGTCCGCATAACGGTCCCTAAAATGCTTGGAAATGAGGGGCAGCACATCAAAATCGGGTTCAATGTTGGCAAAATAGACCTCATCCTTGGTCAATTGAAACCGGACAAAAGCCTCCATCCGATGTTTTTCACGGCCCACCTTTCTGGCCAATTGGCTGATGTGCAGCACAATCCCATCGGAATAATCCAACTGCTTTCCATTTTTGGATGCCATCAGCTTTTGGATATAGGTATAGAGCATCAGTTCCACGCCTTCGGTTTCGCTTAAAAAGGCAAAATACACATTGGCAATGGCGTTATGGCTTTTGTTGCGGATGCCGTTCCAGACACGTTTGGCCTTTTCTATATTGGTGAAAATGGTCTCGGTCTCGGAGAACAGACCGTTTTGGCATTCGCTATTTTTTTGAATATCCGCCACATTGACCTTTTCATCAAAAGCGACAAAGACGGCGGTGAGGAAGCCATTGAAACTGCCGTCGTAAATAAGGGTTGTTGAAGGGTTCATAATGTTCGTTTTTTAACTCATTTTGTTTTTATAATCCCAAATTGTCGTTCTCGATAGCTCCTTCGACTACACCCAGGATGACAGCTCGAACTGACATTTTGTATCCAGTTTGTCATTTCGAACGAATGTGAGAAATCTAGATTTCTCAGTCGTGAACTCCTTCGAAATGACACAGTTGTTCATTGCTAATTGTTCATTGTAAACGGTTCACTGTTTATTGTCAATTGAACAATGACAATTGTGTACTGTACCGACCCCTATATTTCCCAGACGAAGTCTGGAGGATGATACCTTTGATTTTCTCCGCATCCAGATCACGGCGCTCCCAACGGCGGGAATCGCATACCATAAAATATTGGGCACGGTTGAGGGCCACTCCGATTTTCTTCAGGTGGTCCCAGTTCAATCTTCGAAACTGACGGGCTTTCATGATCTTTTCCACAGACTGCATGCCAACGCCGGGGATACGTGCCAATAGCCGTTTGTCTGCGGTGTTCACGTCCACAGGAAAATGCTGTAGGTTGCGCAAGGCCCACGCAAGTTTAGGGTCTATATCCATATCCAAATTGGGATGGTCGTTGTTCAAGATTTCATTCACTGCGAAGCCATAAAATCGTAATAACCAATCAGTTTGGTATAATCTATTCTCTCGCAACATGGGCACTTGCGACCCTATGGCTGGCAAACGGGCATCCTCCGCAACGGGAACGTATCCCGAATAGTATACCCGTCGCATCTGATACGTTCGGTAATAGTAGGTCGCTGAATACATGATATCCTTATCCGTTTCGCCCGAAGCGCCCACGATCATTTGGGTGCTTTGGCCCGCCGGGGCATATTTTGGGGTGCTCTTGATGATTTTGTATTCCGCTTGGTACCGGATAATTTCGTTCTTCACTTTGAGCATGGGCTTGGTAAAGTCTTCATGCTTTTTGTCTGGCGCCAATAGCTTTAGGCCAGAAATGGTAGGCACTTCAATATTTACGGAAAGTCGGTCCGCGTAAAGGCCGGCCTGGTACATGAGCTCGTCGCTGGCACCTGGGATGGATTTTAGATGGATGTACCCATTGAAATTCTCCTCTTCCCGCAGTTTTTTGGCCACGGCCACCAACCGTTCCATGGTGTAATCGGCATTTTTGAAGATGCCGGAACTCAAAAACAGCCCTTCAATATAATTTCTACGGTAAAAATTGATGGTGAGGTCCACCACTTCCTGGATTTTGAAAGCGGCCCTTTTGACATCGTTGCTTTTTCGGGTGACACAATAGGCACAGTCGAAAATACAATGGTTGGTCAGTAAAATCTTCAATAGGGAAATACAGCGACCGTCTTCGGTATAACTGTGGCAAATCCCCATTCGTGAGGCGTTGCCCAGACCTTGGTTTTTGTTGACCCGACCACTGCCGCTACTGGCGCAGGACACATCATATTTGGCAGCATCGGCAAGAATGTTCAACTTTTCCCGTATCCTATTAAAATCCATAACTTGGAAATATTCCAACCAAAGATATGGAAATATTCCAATTAATGGAAATAATCCAAAAAAGTTTTTGGAAATAATCCAAATTCCCTATATTTGAAGCGAATATCACCTCAAGATGTCATCCTGAGCGCAGTCGAAGGAGCAGTCGGGAGGTCTTTTGTACAATGGATTTGAATTAGGTCTCGATTGCGCTTGATCTGTCAACAAAACCACAACATGGAAAACGAACTTACGCTTAAACGGTTTACGGATATCCGTCGGGAATTGGGCTATACCCAGACTGAGTTTGCCGAATTGTTGGGAGTGAAGAATACCACGGCGGACATTGAACGGGGCCGGACGAAATTGTCGGGCAAAGTGGTGGCGGAACTGCTGAAACAGTTTAAGATCAACCCGCTTTGGATTTTTGGCGAAAGTGACCAAAAGCATTTGGATACCTCAAGAACCAGCGTAATCCCAAAAGTGGTAACGGTGGATAGTGCCGATCAGGACAATATGGTGTTGGTCAATGCCAAGGCCGCTGCGGGCTATCCCCAAAACATTGCAGATACCAGTTGGTACCGACAGCTTCCAGCCTTTGACCTGCCCATCCCCGAGTTCCGTAATGCCACCTATCGTGGTTTTCAGGTGGAAGGGGACAGCATGCTCCCCAATTTAAAGCCCAATGACTGGGTATTGGCCCGAGCCATAGAGCACATTGATCATGTAAGCCCCAATAAAATGTATGTGGTGGTGCTCCAGGATTCCGTAATGGTGAAGAAGATTGAGAGGCGACCCAATTCCAACAACATTACGCTGGTTTCCCTGAATGAATCCTATCCTCCCTATGACATCAAACCTTTTCAAATCCAAGAAATTTGGGAAGTGAGCAGCAAACTGACCTTCAATGTGGATGCCACTACCGAAACTGGACTATTGAAACAGTTGCAACAATCCATGGAAGAGCTGAAAAGACAGATGGGGCAAATGAGCAATTAAAATCCTTTTCCTACGGTCTTGGTCTGGATCCGGGCCAAATACATATCCGCGGTAATATAGAGCACCGAACCATCATCGCCCCAATTACAGTTGGCCGTGGCTTCTCCCGTATCGATTCTGCCCAATAGCTTTCCTGAGGAAGAAATGACCAAAACACCGCCCGGTCCAGTGGAGAAAATATTCCCATTTTGGTCCACTTTTATACCATCTGGAAGCCCTTTTAACCCAGATTTGACCATGGCTGTAGCATCAAAGAAGAGCATTCCATCGTCCAAAGTACCGTCGTCTTTAATGGCATAGGCCATGATATAGGCTGCATCGGGATCCGATTGGGCCACAAACAAAGTTTTCTCATCTGGGGAAAGCGCCACGCCGTTGGGCCGGGTTAAATTGCCCACCACCAACTCCACCGTCTTATCCGCACCGATTTTATAGACCCCAAACGCATCAATTTCCCGCAATTCCGAATCTTGCTGCCCTGGCAGGCCATAAGGCGGATCGGTAAAATAATAGATGCCATTAGAAGTCTGCACCACATCATTGGGGCTGTTGAAACGTCTGCCCATCCAAGTGTCGGCCAAAGTGAATTTACCGCCGGTACCATCCAAGGGCATTCGGGTTACCCTGCGGTCGCCGTGCTCGCAGGCTACCAGTTCACCGGCATTGTTGACGGTCAGCCCATTGCTCCCGGGTTCCGAGCTATACGATAAAATTCCAGTATACCCGGAAGGTTTTAAATAGGTGCTTAGGCCCTCCCCATCTTTCCATTTGTAAATGGTGTTTTCGGGAACATCTGAAAACAGGACAAATGCACCATTCTTTACCCAAACTGGGCCTTCGGCCCAAGTAAAGCCATCGGACAACACTTCAATTTGGGCATTGGCATCGATCAATTCATAAAAGGCATCGTCCTCGACCACCAATTTTCCAATGGTCCTTTGTTGTGCTGTACAACTTAAGCCAATACTTATCAACAAAAGTGGTATTCTTTTCATTTTGAAGTGTTTGGTGCAATTAAAGATAGTCATATCTACAGTGAAAAATTAGACCTATTGGGAAAAGTGCCGCTCCTTGATGGATTTGGCCAAAATATCTGCAGCCATGGGGTAAAGCCTAAACCATAGCTCTGGTTCAAAAATTTCCAGTTCGGCCAAGGCCCAATGGCCCTGGTTGTCCTTAAAGATATCCACACGGGCGTACATGGGGAGCTCAGGTGCCGCTTCCACAACGCTTTTGGCAAAAGCAATCTGCTCTTTGGAAGGCATGTATTGATGGACCGATCCCCCAAAATCATCCTGAACCCGAAAATCCCCCGGCTTTGCAATCTTCAGCACGGCATGGGTAAACTGTCCGTTGAAAACCATCAGGGAGATTTCCCCCTCTTTCATCACATGATGTTGGAACTCTTGGAGCATCAGGGCTTCCTCGGACAAAAGTTGTTGAAAAACTGTACTGTGCTTTTCCCATTCGGATCGATGAAACTTGTACGTATGTCGGGCCGCTCCGGAGACACAGGGTTTCAACACAAAGTCCTCACAGGGAAAACCAAACCTTTGGTTTGCTTTTTCAATGGCTTGCTGTAAGTCCAATTGTTCCCCAGCTTCAAGGAACAACGTATTGGGGATGTTCACCCCATTTTGGTTCAAATCGCTGAGATAGTGCTTATCGATATTCCAAACTATCAATCCTTTTGGATTGATGAAATTGGTGAACTGGGAGGTGTCTTTGAACCATTTTGAAAATTCATCATAGCGGTCAAAATAGTCCCAAGTGGTCCGGAAGAGGGCATATTTTGTAGTTGACCAATCAAATTCGGGATCGTCCCAGGATTTTCTAATCGCCTTTAACCCTGATTTCTGCAAAGCCTCCAGAACCAAACGATCTTCCTGCAGTACATTGTCAATGTAGGCACTCCGCTTGGTAGGGTTGACATACCTTGGGTCTGTTAGAACGACAACGTCAAAGTTCATCGGCAATCTTTAAAATCCAGCGGCGGTATCATCACCTCTTTTATCGGCCCCACCTTCCAATTTACCATCGGGCAATACGCGTATGGCATCCACTTTTCCAATTATGGGGTTGCGACCCTCAAGGACCTCATAACCTTTGGACCGTAGCTCGGCCTTTAATGTTTCAGGAAAGCCTTCTTCTTCAAATTTGATCACATCTGGTAGCCATTGGTGATGGAATCGGGGAGCGTTTACCGCTTCCTGCATGCTCAGATTGAACTCATACACATTTAAAATGGTCTGGGCCACAGCGGTGATGATCGTAGAGCCTCCGGGAGTGCCCAAAACCATATAAAGTTTACCATCTTTCTCCACAATGGTTGGGGTCATACTACTCAACATCCGTTTTTCTGGGGCGATGCTGTTGGCTTCGGCACCTACAAGGCCATAGACATTGGGAACACCAGGTTTTGAACTGAAATCATCCATTTCGTTGTTCAAAAAGAACCCCAATTCCTTGCAATACAGCTTTGAGCCGTAACCACCGTTAAGGGTCGTTGTTGCTGAAATGGCATTGCCTTGGCTATCCACAATGGAGTAATGGGTGGTTTCGTTGCTTTCCACTATTTCGATTTCACCATGGCCCACTGCTGAGGATGGGGTTGCTTTTTCGAATGAGAAATCCTGCATGCGTTCCTTTAAATAGGCATTGCTCAAGAGCACATCCAAGGGAATTTCCACAAAATCAGGGTCTCCCAAAAAATAATTTCGATCGGCATACGCACGGCGCGATGCTTCCGTGAACAACTGTATGGTTTTGACCGAGTTGTGGCCATATTTTGAAACTTTATAAGGTTCCATCATCTTAAAGATCTGGTTGAGGGTAACCCCACCGCTACTGGGCGGACTCATGGAAATGATACGAAGGTCCTTGTAACTGAACACCACAGGATAACGCCAAACGGCCTCATACTTTTCCAAATCTTCCTCAGTGACATATCCTCCTTTCTCTTGGATAAAAGCAGCCAGTTTTTGCGCCACTTCGCCCTTATAGAATCCATCCCTGCCTTCTTGCAGGATTTTCTCCAGGGTTTGGGCCAGTTCGGGGTATTTGATGGTGTCCCCTTCAATATAGGCATGGGCAAACTTGATACTGTCGCCATTGACCTCTATAAATCGTTCCCGATAGTCTTCAAGACGTGCTTGCTGTTTTTGGGTGACCACAACGCCTCTTTTTGCCAGTGCGATGACCGGTGCTAAAATATCAGCTAAGGGAAGTGTCCCAAATTTTTCATGTACTTCCATAACCCCTGCCACAGTGCCCGGTACCCCGACCGCGGTGGCCCCAACGGTGCTCATATCGGGGATTACATTGCCCAAAGAGTCCAAATACATGTCCTTATGGGCGGAAAGGGGGGCTTTCTCCCTATAATCCAGTCCTCCAATATCCCCATTGTTTCTTCTATAGACCATAAAACCGCCACCGCCAAGGTTTCCTGCATAGGGATATGCTACGGCCAATGCCAATTCTGTGGCAACCATGGCATCAAAGGCATTGCCTCCCTTTTCCAAAATGGCCGCGCCAATTTGGGAGGCCTCTTCGCGTGCAGTGACCACCATGGCCTTTTCAGTGACCAAACCTGTGGGGAGTGCGGGTTGTTTTCTACAGTGGACAAATAATAGGAGGAGGGGAACCAGAAGTATTATTCTTCGCATAGTGAAATGAATTTATGTCGGGAAAAGGTAATCAATTCTTCAAAAAAAGTGGTGAACTCATTTTCAAAGTCCGTATAATGCTCCTCTAGGTCCAAAATGGCAAAATTCATCTTGGATCTGTTTTCCGTTCTGCGGTTCATCCCTTTGAGCACGCGGGAAATACCCGCCATATTGGCATAGTTCAACAGCCAATTGTCGGCGATCATGTAGGGCATCATGCGTTTGGTGCCCATGGGAAGCAGGTCATAATTCTCCTCCAACAGATCATAAAAATCCTCCACAAATTTCTCCAAGGGAACATCGGAATAATCCTTCCAGTTTTTTGCCAAGAAATGGTCATAAAAGATATCCACAATGACCTGGCTGTAATGGCTGTAATTTTTATGGAGTCGCTTGCTACTTTGCCTAGCCACAGGATGTGAATCCGTAAAGGTGTCAATTTCCCGATGGAGCAAAACGCCTTTTTGGATTTTCTCGGGAAGGTGCTTGTATCGATTTCCGCGGATATGATCGGCCATAAAATTGCCCAAGGTGATCTCATCATCACCAAAAGACAGATAAATATGAGCAAGGAAGTTCATGAGGGCAAATCTCTATTATGTCGAAATTTACAAATTCAAAACATGGAATAGGGGATAGCCTTTTATATTTGCAAAAACTTTTTTAACAGACTATGACGCTCATTAAATCAATCTCTGGAATACGTGGAACCATTGGCGGAAGAACAAATGATAACCTTACCCCGGTAGATGCGGTAAAATTTGCCGCGGCCTATGGTACTTGGCTGAAGACGTACTCCAAAAAAGAAGGATTGACGGTTGTGATTGGGCGGGATGCCCGTCTGTCCGGCGAAATGATCCAAAATTTGGTGGTGTCCACTTTGGTGGGATTGGGCATTGATGTCATTGATCTGGGGCTCTCCACAACGCCTACGGTGGAAATAGCCGTTCCTTTGGAAAAAGCTGATGGAGGCATCATTTTGACGGCCAGTCATAACCCGAAACAATGGAATGCCCTAAAATTATTGAATGAACGCGGGGAGTTTTTGGATGCTGAACAAGGTGCCAAAATTTTGGCATTGGCCGAGAAAGAAGATTTTGAGTTTGCCGAAGTGGACGATTTGGGCGAGGTGACCCGAAACGATTCCTATTTCGATATCCATATTGATGAAGTGTTGGAATTGCCCTTGGTAGATGCAGATATAATCCGGGAAAAAGGCTTTAAAGTTGTGGTGGATGGGGTCAACTCCACAGGAGGAGTTGTCATTCCCAAATTGTTGGAAGAACTGGGCGTCGAAGTCGTAAAGCTCTACTGTGACCCTACGGGTCATTTTCCGCACAATCCTGAGCCGTTAAAGGAACATTTGGGTGATATCTGCAAGAAAGTGGTGGAAGAAAATGCCGATTTTGGCATTGTGGTGGACCCGGACGTGGACCGCTTGGCCTTTATCAGCAATGATGGGGAGATGTTTGGGGAGGAATATACCTTGGTGGCCTGCGCCGATTATGTCTTGGGCAAGACCAAGGGCAATACGGTTTCGAACCTATCTTCCTCCAGGGCTTTACGGGACATCACCGAAAAGCACGGGGGCAACTACGAAGCCGCGGCTGTTGGTGAGGTGAACGTGGTGGCCAAGATGAAGGCCAACAAGGCCATTATTGGAGGTGAGGGCAATGGTGGTATCATCTATCCAGAAAGCCATTATGGGCGCGATGCCCTTGTGGGCACGGCAATGTTCCTGATGCTGATGGCAGAACGGGGAGGAACGGTTGCCGAACTTCGAGCCAGCTACCCCAGCTACTTTATGAGCAAGAAAAAGATTGAATTGACTCCAGATTTGGACGTTGACGCCTTATTGGATGCCATGCATAACAAATACAAGGACGAGGAAGTCTCTATTGTAGATGGTGTCAAAATCGATTTTCCAGAAAACTGGGTGCATCTGCGCAAATCCAACACTGAACCTATTGTCCGAATCTATACGGAAGCCAAATCGCAGGCCGAAGCCGATGGTCTGGCCGATAGGATCATTGGGGAAATAAAGGAGATTGCAGGGTTGAAGTGAGTTAATTCCTCAATTCATAGACTATTTTCTGTGCTTTGAAATCCTCATGGGAAAGTTTGATTCGTCTATCTGAATCGAGCCAAATTTTCCATTGCCCCCCTTCCTTTTTTAATCCAACGTGAAACTTACCATAGCCTCTGATTACAAGATCTTTATCTTCAGGCCGTTGGGAGATGAACCTATAATATCCCGTCTGGTAGGCCAACTGTTCGGATTCATCCAGGGCAGTGGTTAGAATGGCAAAGGCTATTCCTATTTTATTGCCCTGTTCCTTAACGTTCTCCACAAAATTCCCGAAGTCCTCCAAATAGCTTTCTCCCATTTCTATCTGGTTTTGATCTAGGGTTACCCTGATGATGTTTTTGGAATGGATGGATTTCAATTTTTTCGAATCCGATTCATCGTAGGCTTCCATGAAGGGGATCCACACATCTTTTTCAATGGATGCAATGATTTCATCGGAAACTTGGATTTGGGGTCTTTGCTGTCCAAAGGTGATCCCAAAAAACAGTACTGCAGTGGAGATAAGTAGATGTTTCATTTTTTGATCGTTTGAGTTGAACTGAATATATGAAACAAAGGGGAAAGCGCGAAATGTTTATGAAAAGTATATGATTTGATGATTTACTTGGAAACCCAATCGACCACAGCATCCACGACCATTTTTTTCCGGGTCCAGATAAAAAAATGGTCCTCATGTTCAAGGGAAGTGATCTTTAGGCTGTCTGCATGGGTGAAATTGGTTTTTATAAAGGCTACATTTTCATAGGGCACCAGACTGTCTTCCTTTCCATGGATTACCAAGGTGGGTTGGGTAAGTTGATTTAACTGGGGTTTAAGAATTTTTAAATCCTTCTTGAGCATCCAAAGTTCCTCATTGGAGGGTTTCAACGCACCGGGAATCAAATAGTTGAAAGGAACCCACGTCAAGGGTTCGCGCCAATTTTCGGGTTCTTCGGCCTCTGGATCCAAGGAACCCGCAAGAACCACCAACTTTTGATAAAGTTCCGGGTCTTCCACCGCCATTTGCACAACCACGGGACCTCCATAGGAATGTCCGATCAAGGTGTAGGGCTTTCCGTTGTCCAATTTCCTTAAAAATGTATTGAGGATATGTGCTTGGGCCGCCAGCCCCATACTTTTTCGGAATCCACTTTTTCCAAATCCAGGCCGGTCTGGGGCCAAAACCCTATAATTTTTCAATAAGGTTGAATCTGCCAGATACTCCATATAGGCATCCCAACTCCCCGGTGATCCATGGATAAAGACCAAGGTTTCCCCATCTTTCTTGCCAGTCTGTAGGTAGTGTATTTTTGAGTCGCCCACGGTTAATGAGGAATCTATGTAGGAAACCTGCTTACTTTGAAAAAAGGCTCTGGTGTCCTTTGTGGAAGTCCGCATGGTCATGCAGGAATCAACGATCAACAGATAGAGTACAACCACAAGCAGCACGGTGGTGCGGCTTCGTGTAAAAATGCTTTTGAAAGTTCTTTTTGGGCGCAAGGACATAATGATGGCTCTCTTGCTAAGTTACATTTAAATGGGAGCCCAAGTGCAATCCATTTAAAAGAATCCAAGCTTAACCCTTAAGTCCTTGCAAATAGGCATTCCTTACAATCTTTGCGGTCTTGTGGTCGCCCAAATGGCTCCAACCTGGGGGCATAAACATGTATCGGAATTTATTGATGATTCCTGGAGCATTCCAAACATCTTTGGCAAGTGCCGTGATTTCCCCAAAGTAAACATCCAGAAAATTTCCTGAATCCATTTCACGGGTGATGCCGTATTCAATCTTGATATCTCGCTGTTCCTCTTGATAGGTCTTGAACACTCTGTCCCAGATATTGAGTAGGTTGCAGAAATTGGTGTCCATGTACAATGGGTTTCTGGCATGGTGTACCCTATGATGGGAGGGGGTCAGAATGATGGTGTTCAAAAATCCCAAACGACCATTCTTCAAAAGATTTTCCCCGATATGGATAAAAGCACCATAAGTGCCATCAATGAACATGATGAGGAACAACAATTCTGGATGCACACCACACAATATGCAGACCGTGGTCCGGATGGTATCCGCATAGGGGGCCTCCAAAAAGAAATGGGCGTGTGTCACGGAAAGGTTCATGTCCTCTGGGGCATGGTGTGTGGAATGCAGGCACCAAAACAACCTTACCTTGTGGCCCAGATAGTGGTAGACAAAATGGCCAAGCTCCCAGATAATGTATCCGTAAATGATCCAATACCACTTCATAGTGGTCTGGAAAGGAGCGTATTTTTGGAATAGTCCAATGCAAAGTGCTACCATGGCTATGGCAATGAATCTACCCACGACCCTGTTGAAGAGGTAAATCAGAAAGTTCACTTTATAGACCTTGATCTGCGGTTTTTTATAGATCAGGCCTAAAATAAATTCCAACAGCAATAAAAGCGGAATGATGGGGTAGATGAGTGAAACAATACCATCGAAAGTGGTAAAGGAAGAATAGTCACCGGACCTTAAAATCTCCAATGCTTGGGAAATGCCCAAAAAACCTATAACCTCATTGTAAAGTGTTTGCAAAAGCTCCATAGAAGACCAATAAATTTGTGAAGAAAGTAGAAAACTTGGAAAAAAGGATCTCTATTATTTCGACCAACAGCAATCCACGCCATACTGGCGCAAAATATCATCCCATTTTATAGGAACAAATCAATTGTCTTGGAATTCCTTGGGAACCTTGCTCCTGTGCTTCCAGCGTTTATGCGTCCAAAAGTAATATTCTGGGGCTTCAAGGATAGAGGCCTCGGTCTCTTTAAGGAAAGCATCCGTAATTTTATAATCCCCAATTTGGCCAGGGTTTTCAGCAATGACCTTGAATGTGGCCTCATAGAAGCCTCTTTTCTTCTTTTGTACTTTAAGGTAAATGGGGACGATATCATTGGCCTTGCATATTTCCTCGCCCCCCACATGGACGGGGACCATGATTCCCATGAATTTTGCCCAATATCTGGCCCTGCTTACCATGGGAGATTGGTCGCTTATGATTCCAACCATCAGCAATTGCTTGCTTTCTCTTGCTTCCTTCAATATTTTTCTACTTTCACTGGTCACGATAAGGGTTGTACCATATTTGCTTCTGATATCCCTGATCAGTTTGTCGAAGTACTTGTTTTGGATTTTTTGGTATATCCCATAACCCTTTGAGATTATTCTGGTATTCAGCGATAATGCCCATTCCCAACTCGCATAGTGGGGAAACATGAGCATCGTGTTTTTGTGTTGGGCCTCTAGATTTTGTATCACTTCGATATTGGTGAAGGTAAATCGCTTTTGCATTTCCTTCGTGCTGATCCCCAGTGTTTTTATCATTTCCAGAAAGATATCGCACATGTGGTGGAAGAACTTTTTCTCTATGTGCAACCGCTCTGCCTCCGACTTTTCTGGAAATACAAGCTTCAAATTGTTGCGAACCACTTTTTTGCGATATCCAACAACATGGTACAACAATACATAGACGCCATCAGAAAGTAAATAGAGAATTCTAAAGGGAAGTCTGGAAACCAACCAGAGTAGGGGATAAACAAGGATAAATACTGCCAGTTGCATATTCGATTCTTGTGTGCAAATATAGCTATATTTGAAACCAAACCTTATTGCCCATGTACAATTTACATATTGCGACGATTGCGGTCATGGCTGCCAATGTCCTAGTTTCTTTAAGGGGTTTCAGCGACCCTGCCTTTTTTGATCGGTACAAGTTCAGCATTGGCGGCATAAGGGCCGGACAGCGGGAACGGACAGTGACATCCGGGTTTTTGCACGTGGATATTTCCCATCTGTTCTTCAACATGTTCACGCTTTATTTTTTTGCCAATGTGGTCATTAGTTGGTTTGGGCCTGTAAAGTTCCTGATCATTTACTTCATCAGTTTGGTGGCCGGGAGCCTTTTGGCACTTTTCTTCCATAAAAATGAGCCGTATTACAGTGCTGTGGGCGCCAGTGGTGCGGTAACGGGGGTCTTGTATTCCGCAATTTTACTGTATCCTGATATGCAATTGGGAATCATGTTCATTCCCATACCATTGCCGGCCTATATCTTAGGTATTGCCTATCTACTGTATTCCATTTACGGTATGAAGAGCCGTTTGGGCAATATTGGCCATACGGCCCACTTTGGTGGGGCCATAGGTGGGTATGCCACCACACTGTTGTTCAAACCAGAACTGTTCCTTTCGGATACATTTATCGTTATCCTGTTGGCCGTCCCCATTGTGATACTTTTCGTACTGGAAAAGATGGGTAAGATATAGTCCAATAAAAAAGCCCGGTATGTGCCGGGCCCCTAGCAATATTATTTTGTAGTGCCTAATTGAGCAATTCGGCCACTTTTTGCTCTAGCTCCGACCCACGCAGGTCCTTTGCCACAATGACCCCATTTTCATCCAGAAGGAAAGCGGCAGGGATGGCATTGATGTTGTACAATTGTGCTATGGGGTCCTGAAAGCGCATTAAGTTGGAAATATGGTTCCATGCCAATCCATCGGTGGCTATGGCTCCTTTCCAGTCTTCCGCCCTGGTATCCAAAGAAACCCCGATAACGTCAAAACCTTTTTCGTGATATTTGTTGTACACCGAGACAATATTTGGGTTTTCGGCCCTACATGGTCTGCACCATGCGGCCCAGAAATCGACCAAAGTAAGTTTGCTCTTGCTTTTGACATCGCTCAGGGCAAGAACAGTACCCTCTGGGGTAGGGGCCGAAAACTCGGGGGCAACAACACCCACATCGGTGGACGTTATCTTGTCCAGTTGTTCCTTTACTTTTTTTCCGGATTCGGTAGCTTTCATCTCTGGACTCAAGGCTTCATAGAGTTCTTCGACCTTGTCCTGAGGGATGGCCTTTGTGACCATAAGATTGCCCAAGATCAACACCGAAATCAGGGAATTTGGATTTTCCTCAACAAAGGTGACATTGAAATTTTTTGCCTGTTCTTGGAATTCAATAAACTCTTCGCGCAATGCCGTTACGGTGGCGGTATCACGTCTTTGCGCTGCGGCGCGCATATCATTTTGCATGGATGCCGCACGCTCTGAAAATGTTCTGGATTCCTTTAGGAAATTCATGAAAAGGTCGTTCTGTTCGGTTCCCTTGAGCTTGGCGTAGTTCATGCTGTCTTTCTGGAACGAGATCTCGATATCACCATTTTCAAGGATAAAGGGGACATTTCCCCTGGCAGACTCCACAAAAAGGTAGTGGACCTTGGGTTCCGCCTGTACACCTTCAAAACTAAAGGCCCCGTTTTCCACGGCGCTTGTATCAATATCAACCAATTGGTTAAGGGAATCCGTGGTTTTAAGATAGACCTTGGTTCCATTTTCCAATTCGCCCGTAACAGTGGCATTTACGGTATAGCCCTTGGGCTTTAAATTACAGGATGCCAAAAACAACAGTATGGATACTATGGCAAATACTCTTCTCATTCTTTCTTGTTTAAGCTGCTAAGGTATTCATATCTTATCGCATAAAAAAACCCTTGGTCGCTATAAAACGGCCAAGGGTCATATTTTTTAACAATGTCATTAGAACTGGTACCGAATGCCCAGTGCAATGTCAAAATCAAAATCGTTGTCGAATCCATCATAGCCTACCAACCCAATTTCAGGTCTGAAATCCAAGGATAGGAGCAATGGAATATCAAAATTGTACTCTACACCGATATCACCGGCAGCGAATACGAAAAGGCCATCGTTGTCATCGTCAAAACCGGGCTCTGGATCAAAGTCCACACTTCCCAATCCGCCACCTACACCATAGAACCAATTGAAATTTCCGTCCAGTTCATGTACCCATTGGTATAGGCCGGTAAGTTTAAAGGCATCAAAATTTCTACTGTCCCTCCAGCCTAAATCGAATTCGGCCCTGTTGTAGCGCGCAATGGATTTTTGGTAGGAAATCTCGGCTCCAAACCCATCGCTGTCCCCAAGGCGGAGGCCAAGGGCATGGTTGGCAATGTCTTGCGCATTCATGGCTATTGTTCCAAATAAAAAAAGCGTGGTAAATAATGTGGTAATCTTCATGTGTTTCTCTTTTAAGTTTAAAATTAGAGATAGTTTTGTGTTAGATTTACGTTTCAAAAGCTGTTTTAGTTCTCAAAAATTATTCCAAGTTGGATAAATCTTTGTTAAAGACCCTTTCAGAAAGCCTGCAAGGAGAGTTGTTGATGGATAACCTGAGCAGGGCATTATATGCCACGGATGCCTCGGTATATCGCAAGTTGCCCACGGCAGTGGCCTACCCCAAAAATACTGAAGACATAAAGGCTTTGGTCACTTTTGCAAACAAGTTTGGTGTGGGATTGATTCCTAGGACCGCAGGGACTTCCTTGGCTGGACAATGTGTTGGGGACGGCATTGTGGTGGATGTTTCCCGGCATTTTACACAGATTTTGCACTTGGATCAAGAAAAGAAACAGGTCCGAGTGCAGCCTGGGGTTGTCCGGGATGAATTGAACCAATATTTAAAACCTTTCGGTCTTTTTTTTGGACCCAATACGTCTACCTCCAACCGATGCATGATAGGAGGAATGGTGGGCAACAACTCTTCAGGGACCACATCGATCCAATATGGGGTAACCCGGGATAAAGTGATTGCCATGCAATGCGTTTTGTCCGATGGCAGCGAGGCCCTATTCTCAGAAGTGGATCGGGAAACTTTTGAACAGAAAAGGAATGAAGCTACCTTGGAGGGTACCATATATTCCAAGCTGGCCGTGGAACTTTCTGATTTGCAGACCCAAAAGAATATTGAAAAGGAGTTTCCCAAAGCCAGTATTCACCGAAGAAACACCGGTTATGCAGTGGATGAACTGTTGAAGAACAATGTTTTTGGTGACTACAGGGAAGATTTCAATCTGTGCAAATTATTGTCGGGCAGCGAGGGCACCTTGGCGTTTACCACAGAGGTTACCCTGCAGTTAGATGATTTACCACCGCCTTTTTCCGCCATGGTGGCTACGCATTACCATACCTTGGAGGATTGTTTGGGCGATGTGGCCCCAGTGATGCGACACAATCTGCACACCTGTGAGATGATGGACAAGGTAATTTTGGACTGCACCAAGAACAACAGGGCACAGTTGGCCAATAGGTTCTTTGTGGAAGGGGACCCGGCAGGAATCCTTATGCTTGAGGTGAGGGCTGATACGGAAGAAGATTTACAAAGTCAGCTTAATGGCCTTTTGAAAACGCTGGAAAAATCTGGATTGAGCTATGCAAACCCTGTTTTGAGGGGAGACGATATCAACAAGGCCATTGAACTGCGAAAGGCAGGACTGGGGCTGTTGGGCAATATGGTGGGCGACCGTAAAGCTGTGGCCTGCATTGAAGACACTGCGGTGGCCTTGGAAGATTTAAAGGATTTCATAGGGGAGTTTACCCAGATCATGAAGGGGTACGGGCAGGAAGCCGTGTACTATGCCCATGCAGGAGCGGGAGAACTTCACCTTCGTCCCATCCTCAACCTCAAAAAATCCGAGGATGTGACCCTGTTCCGTTCCATCACCACCGATGTGGCCAAGCTCACCAAAAAATACAAAGGTAGTTTCAGTGGAGAGCATGGGGACGGTATTGTGAGGGCGGAATTCATTCCTATGATGATAGGGCAGGACAATTATAATCTTTTGAAACGCGTAAAAGCTGCTTTTGACCCCAAAGGTATCCTGAATCCAGGAAAAATTGTGGACGCTTTTCCCATGGATGAATCCTTGCGCTATCAAGTGGACAGGGCAGAACCCGAAGTAAAGACCTTACTGGATTTTTCGGATAGTGAGGGGATTTTAAAAGCGGCCGAAAAATGCAATGGCAGTGGGGATTGTCGAAAAAGCCACCATATGGGCGGTGGTATGTGCCCCAGCTATCAGGCCACCAAAAATGAACGGGACACCACAAGGGGAAGGGCCAATGCACTGCGGGAGTTTTTGACAAATTCAGAAAAAACCAATCGTTTTGACCAACAAGAACTCAAGGAAGTCTTCGATTTGTGCCTAAGTTGTAAGGCGTGTGCCAGCGAATGCCCCAGCAACGTGGATGTAGCGGCATTAAAGGCCGAATTCCTATATCAATACCAAGAGACGAACGGATATCCCTTGCGGAGCAGGCTGTTCGCGTACAACACCAAGTTGAATGCCTTGGGAAGCAAATTCCCAGGGTTGACCAATGCCATGTATAGCTCAAAAATAATGGGCAACTTTTTGAAAAGGGCTTCGGGCACCGCGGTTGAGCGAACCCTTCCCAAAGTTTACAAGGTTGATTTTGCAAAACATCTGGATAAGTGCAGGACCCATCCATCCAAACAAAAGGTAGTGCTGTATCTTGATGAGTTTACCCAATACCTGGATGTTGAGGTGGGCAAGGATGCCATTGAACTCCTCTGCCGGTTGGGGTATGATGTGGAATTGTTCCATGCAGAAAGTGGAAGGACCTATCTCTCCAAAGGATTTTTGAAACAGGCCAAAAAATTGGTTGCCAAAAATATGGAACGATTGAAAGGTATTTTGGAGCGAGATATTTCCATTGTAGGATTGGAGCCTTCGGCCATTCTTTCCTTCCGGGATGAATACCAGAGGTTGCACGGAGACAAACAACTCTTAAAAAAACTGGCGTCCCGATCATTTTTGATCGAAGAATTTTTGGCCTCGGAGATTGCCGCCGGTCGAATTACCCCCGAAAGTTTCACCACTGAGGAACGGACGATCAAAATCCATAACCATTGTCACCAAAAAGCGCTCAGCAATCAAAAAGTAACTTTCGATGTGCTCAACCTGCCCAAAAACTACAAGGTCTCGATCATTGCATCTGGTTGTTGCGGTATGGCAGGATCCTTCGGGTACGAGAAGGAACATTATGGGACCAGCATGAAAGTGGGCGGGTTAAAACTGTTCCCGGCCGTACAGAAAAGTGATAGGGGAACCTTGATTGCTGCCAATGGTACTAGCTGTAGGCACCAGATAAAGGATGGTACGGATAGGGATGCGCAGCATCCGGTATCAATCCTGCGTCAGGCCCTGATTGTCTAGGCTCTTTTGGCTTTGGATCTTCTCATCGATATCCTCCTGCTCTTGTTCTTGCTCCTCCTCTTCATAATACTCTTGGGAGTCTTCTTCCACCTCGATTTCCTTATCGGTGATGGAGGCGATGAGCTCGTTCATGTCCATTTCCTTTAAGTCTTCGTCCACAAAGAAGGGCAGTAGTCTATCGTGGTTGTAATGGTATATTTTCCAGCGTTTGAACGAATATTCCAATGCGGTCAAATTTTCCACCCAATCTCCAGAGTTCAAATAGAGGCAACTGCCCTTTTTGTTCTCATAGAGCTCTTTTTTGGGCTGATGGATATGTCCGCAGATCACATAATCATAGTCATTCTCAATGGCAAGGTCGGCCGCGGTCTTCTCAAAATTATTGATATACTTTACCGCGCTTTTGACACTGTTTTTGATCCGTTTGGACAACGAATATTTTTCACGTCCCAATCTGGCCAGGCACCAGTTCACAAAACTGTTGATCAAAATAAGGAGGTCATAGCCGTATCCGCCCAACTTGGCCAACCATTTGGCATTTTGTATGGAAACGTCAAACACGTCACCATGAAATATCCATGCCTTTTTACCATCCAGGTTCAATACCAATTTGTTGGTGATCTTGATGTTCCCCATTGAAGTATCACTGAACTTGCGGAGCATTTCATCATGATTTCCAGTGATATAATACACTTCAGTACCTTTTGAGGCCATTCCGATGATCTTCCTGAGCACTTTTAAGTGAGAAGCCGGGAAATAGCGTTTGCTGAACTGCCAGATATCGATGATATCCCCATTTAATATGAGCTTTTTGGGCTGTATGCTGTTCAAATAGGCAATAAGTTCGTCGGCGTGACAACCGTATGTTCCCAAATGGACATCCGAAATCACTGCCAGTTCTATCCTCCTTCTTTTCAATCGTATAGGGTTTAAATGCAAAATAAGAGCGTTGGAATAAATTGAAAATCAAATCCAAATCAATAATTCATAAGTTTATTGTTAAAAAAACATCACGTATAATTGTTAAATGTTAGATTAACATTAACTGCCCCGGTTGTTTTTTAAAACGAGTAATTACTTCTACCTTTGGTTTTCATTGAACTATATACCAAATGGCCGGAAACACTTTTGGGGAACTTTTCAGGCTTACCACTTTTGGGGAATCACACGGCACGGCCATAGGCGGGGTGTTGGATGGTTGCCCAGCGGGGATAGAGCTGGACTTGGAACGGATACAGATGGAATTGGACCGCAGGAAACCTGGTCAATCTGCCATAGTGACCCAACGAAAGGAGCCCGACACGGTAGAAATCTATTCGGGTCTTTTTGAAGGCGTGACCACAGGTACGCCAATTGGCTTTGCCATCCATAACACCAATCAAAAATCCCAGGATTATTCCCATATCAAGGATTCGTACAGGCCTTCGCACGCTGACTACGTCTACGACAAAAAGTATGGCTTTAGGGATTACCGGGGCGGTGGCAGAAGCTCTGCCCGCGAAACTGCCAGTAGGGTGGTGGCCGGTGCCATTGCAAAACAATTCTTGGCTGGCATCAAGATAAATGCCTTTGTTTCCCAAGTTGGGGAACTAAAATTGGAAAAGGATTACAGGGAGCTCGACCTTTCAAAAACTGAAACCAATTCTGTACGCTGTCCGGATGCCCAAACCGCGCAAAGGATGGAGGAATATATCAAAACCATTAAAAAAGAGGGTGACACCGTAGGGGGCGTGATTACCTGTGTCATTCAAAATGTACCTATTGGTTTGGGAGAACCGGTCTTCGATAAGCTCCATGCCAAATTGGGGCAGGCCATGCTTTCCATCAATGCCGTAAAGGGATTTGAATATGGCAGTGGATTTGAAGGTGTGAAGATGAAGGGCAGCGAGCACAATGATGCCTACAATTCCGATGGAACCACAAAGACCAATAGAAGCGGAGGAGTCCAAGGAGGCATTAGCAATGGCATGGACATTTATTTCAATGTTGCCTTCAAACCTGTGGCCACCGTTTTGCAGGCTTATGAAACCATCAACAAAGAAGGAGACAAAGTGACCACCCAAGGAAAGGGCAGGCACGATCCCTGCGTTGTGCCCAGGGCGGTGCCCATTGTGGAGGCCATGGCCGCATTGGTTTTGGCAGATTATACCCTTTTGGCACGCACCAACAAAATCTGAAGAGGGTTAGGGCGTTTCCCATCAAAATAGTATCTTACTTTCCTAAAAAGTACTTATGCGTAAGTTAGAACTGCATTGGCAGATCCTGATCGGTATGGCCCTTGGCGTCATTTTTGCACTGGTAATGGTTCAAATTGAATGGGGCCCGAAACTCATTGCCGATTGGATCAAACCTTTCGGAAATATATTCATCAACTCGTTAAAGCTTATTGCAGTACCCCTGATCTTGGCTTCATTGATCAAAGGGGTATCTGATCTGAAGGATATTTCCAAGCTTTCCAAAATGGGGGGCAGGACTATAGGTCTTTATATAATAACGACAGTGATTGCCGTTTCCATTGGCTTGATGGTGGTGAATATTGTAAAGCCTGGCAGCTCCATCACGGAAAATACCCGAAACGAATTAGTGGAAAACTACAAGGGTGATGCAGATTCCATAAAGTCAAAGGCAGACAAGCAAAAAGAAGCGGGTCCACTGCAGGCTTTGGAAGATTTGGTGCCCAGTAATATTTTCAGAGCGGCGAGCGATAATGGCAATATGCTCCAGGTTATTTTCTTTGCCATATTTTTTGGCATTGGACTCATCCTGATCCCAGAAGAACAGGCAACACCGGTTAAAAAATTCTTCGATGGGTTCAATGAAGTCATATTGAAATTGATAGACATCATTATGTTGGCGGCACCATACGGCGTTTTCGCCCTCTTGGCCTCCTTGGTTGTGGAGTCGCCCAGTATGGATCTTTTCAAGGCATTGGCATGGTATGCCTTTTGTGTTGTACTGGGATTGATCTTGATGGTCTGCATTTATCTTCTGATCGTTTGGGTATTTACCAAAAAAAGCCCATCCTTTTTTCTAAGGGGAATATCGCCTGCCCAGTTGTTGGCATTCTCAACCAGCTCCAGTGCGGCCACATTGCCCGTGACCATGGAGAGGGTGGAAGATCATTTGGGTGTCGAGGAAGAGGTCACCAGTTTTGTATTGCCCATTGGGGCCACCATTAATATGGATGGCACAAGTCTGTACCAAGCTGTTGCGGCCGTTTTTATAGCGCAAGCCTTTGGAATGGATTTGAGCCTTACAGCCCAATTGGGAATCATCGTAACCGCGACCTTGGCCTCCATTGGCAGTGCCGCCGTACCGGGAGCGGGCATGGTGATGTTGGTCATCGTTCTGGCACAGGCGGGGATACCGGAGGCAGGCTTGGCACTTATTTTTGCAATTGACAGGCCCTTGGATATGTGCCGTACCGTGGTCAATGTTTCTGGAGACGCCACAGTTTCAATGGTTGTGGCCAAGTCGGTTGGCAAATTGGGAGAGCCCAAAGCGAAAAACTGGGACGACAATTATCCTAAGGCGAGTTAATTTGACAAAATGCATTAGTTATGAACATTTGTTTTTTAATGTATCCATGGCAGGAGATCAAACCCGAGAATGATACCAGCTTGGCATTGATCCATGAATGTGTGAGGCGTGAACATGGAGTGGCCATTTGCACTCCCGCCAATTTGACCATTCGCAATAGTGTTACCAGTGCTTTTTGCACGGTGATCAATAGGATGGAGAAAGTTTCAAGCAGCCCAAAAGTATTTTACAAGCAGGCCACGACCCGCGAAGAAATGTTGCCTTTGGCAGGATTCGATGTCATTTTTATGAGGGCCAATCCTCCTTTGGACCCCTTGATGCTCAACTTTTTGGATTCGGTCAAGGACGATGTATTTATCATCAATTCCCTCCAAGGGCTCAGGGAGGCCAACAACAAGCTCTATACCGCTGCCTTCGGGGATAGCCATAGCAATATCATTCCGGTGACCCATGTGTCCAAAAACAAGAGTTATCTCATTCGGCAGATCAAGGAATCCTCGGCCGATAAGATGATTTTGAAACCTTTGAACGGGTACGGGGGTTCTGGTGTCATTCTTATTGAAAAATCGGCCATGTCCAATATAAATTCCTTATTGGATTTTTATGTAACCAACTCAGATGGAACATCTAACTATGTAATACTTCAAGAATATATTGAAGGTGCAGACCAAGGAGATGTCCGCATATTATTGCTGAACGGAGAACCTATTGGGGCTATGCGAAGGATTCCTGGATCGGACGACCATCGTTCCAATGTTTCCGCAGGCGGTTCAGTGGCCAAGCATACGATGACCAAACAGGAAAAGGCCCTGTGCAAACAGATAGGCCCCAAATTGGTCAATGATGGACTTTATTTTGTGGGAATAGATGTTATTGGTGGCAAGTTGGTGGAAGTCAATGTGATGTCTCCCGGTGGAATCACTTATATCAATAAGGCCTACAAAACCAAAATACAGTGCAAGGTCATTGATTTTGTTGAAAGCAAGGTCCTTGATAAGTTGCAGGCTTTTGACCGAAGATCAAGATTGCGTAACGAAGTAGAGAATGCATAGGGCCACTGTTGAAGAAATACTTCGTTCCATTCAGGAGGAGCGATGTTTTGAGGCGGTTTCCGAGGATTATTCGTTTTCCATAAAAATTGATGGGTACGTGCCCTTTGTTTGCGGAGCGGTGCATGATGGGCATCAGTTCCGAAAATCACTTTGGGACAATTGTCTGCACACCGAACATGATCGTTGGCACGAAGAGGATCCCTGTACCAAGGAAATGGTGCAGTCCCATCCCATTGTGATCGCTGGACGTGACAGCCGTTTTGAATACGACCTGAACAGACCTCCCGAAGAAGCAGTTTTTGATACGGCTTGGGGTAAAAAGTTATGGAAGACTCCTCTGGGCGAGCAAGAAAGAAAAGAGAGTCTCCAGAAACATGGAAATTTCTTCAAGGTGGTACATGCCTTGATTTCCAAATTGGAACAGAAATTTCCAAAAGTACTGGTTTTTGATATGCACAGTTACAATTGGAAACGTTGGGGCAGGGAGGTTCCTGTTTGGAATTTGGGCACCACCAATGTGGATAACGACAGATTTGGGGAACTGATCGAAACCTGGCGCACAAAATTGGCAGGGATACAATTCCCACATGGCATAAAATCTACGTCAAAAATCAATGATACCTTTTATGGGAAGGGATATTTTCTAAAATACATTACCCAAAACTTCAAGAATACCTTAGTTTTGGCGACTGAAATTTCAAAGATTTATTGTGACGAGTATACTGGGATCATTTTTCCTGAGGTGGTTCGCTCTGTTGAGGAACAACTAAAGGTTTTGATTCCAGAAATGACCTCTATATTTGAACGGGCAAACGTATGATCGGGGTAAGGGAAACACAGCAGTTGGAAAAGGAATTTGGACATCTATTTGAGATTGATGCCAACCTTGATCGTTTGGTGCGCAGGATAGAACTGCTTAGTTACATCAACCCGCTGAACATCGAAAAGGAGAAGCATCGTTTTTTTGCCTCGAAATATACCGCCAATCCAGATTTTAAATATCCAAAGCTCAAGTTTGACCCCTATAAATTGCATAGGCTGTTCTTTTCCCAACGTTTGGAAAGGATTCCGGATGAGCGCATACGCCAATTGTACCAAGAGGTGATCTATTACTATTCCAATATGGTACAATGCATTGAGACCATTGGAAAGGGCAAAGGGTTTTACTTCAACTCGCTTCGGGTTTATGGAACTCCTACCGAACGCGACGTCCAAAACGCCAAATTTATCCTTCATTTTGCGGATGAACCGGAATCTGCGGATATGGAAAAGGTGTTTTCCTCTGATGAAGCCAAGGACTATTTTGAAAATTTTGCCAAGCAATATAAATTTCCCTTAAAGATCAAGTATTCTGCGCACATTGCTGCGGAGGCCATGGTAAGCAATGCTTCCCGGACGCTCTTGATCCGCAAGAACATCAAGTTCAGCAAGAACCAATTATTGACGCTGACCAACCACGAGATAGGGGTACATTTGGTGACCACCTTCAATGGATTGGAACAGCCGTTGAAGATTTTTTCCAATGGATTGCCCAAAAATGTGGAGACCCAGGAAGGGTTGGCCGTATTCAGTGAATATATGGGAGGCGCCCTTACCTTAAAACGATTGAAGGAGCTGGCCTACAGGGTTTTGGCCGCGGATAGTCTGATCAAAGGTTATGACTTCGCCGACACTTTTGACCTTATCCACGGGCAGTACAAGCTGAACAAGGATGAGGCCTTTGGCATTACCCTGAGGGCGCATAGGGGAGGAGGGTTTACCAAAGACCGCTTATACCTCAGTGGGCTTCGGAAAATATATAAACGATACCAAAAAGAGGAAAGCCTCGACATCCTGCTTACTGGAAAGGTGTCCTTGGAACAGGAAGATGCCCTGAAATATCTCAGGACATTGGGTTTGGTGCAACCGTTGACCCATAAGAGCTATTCATTTGACCAAAAGCTGAATACCAATAAAACCTTGGATTTTATCTTGAACAATCTCAAGTAGCCTGTCACTTCTCGATACAATTTTCTCCGAAAATCACTCAAAGTGACGGGGGATAAATTACCTACTCAATACAATCTGAAAACCATCTGCCCCGGTTCCCGTAGATTTCTTATTCTCGTCCAAAAGCAACTGTCGACTGAAAATGGTAATGCCGGAAAATTCTTGGTCATTTATTTGGAGAAACAATTCGTTTTCCACACTTAGGACGGAATAGCTGTATTGGCCTGTGGGCAACCCGTCGTAGATTGTATCGGCTTCATTGTTGTTCGTTACCTGTAGGGTTTGGTTGGCAGGGTTGAAAGCCCAGATGATTGTTCCTGGGGCATAATCATCGTTGATGCCTGCAAATCCTCCACTGATGTTTTGAACGTTCCACGTCCCGGCAACGATATCTTTTTGGGTATCGTCATCGCTACTGGAACAGGCCAGAAGACCAATTGTAAAAATGACCGTGTATATCCAAATTTTCATTGCTCTTATTTATTTCTGAGATAAGGGAGGGCTTAAAGGGTTGCGTTAAAAAAAGTTAACTCAAAAGCTTAGCTTGCAACTCTGGTGTGGTAATCATGCAGGCTTCTTTTTGCCGAATAGCATAAAAAAAGTAATGCCATTCCTTATGAATGGCATTTTCTTATATACTTATAATGAAATGTATTTTCCTTTGGGATACTTGACTTGAAAAGAAAAGTTTTCTTTTATGTTTTGCTGAGGTAATAATTCCAGATTCCATGTCAACAATCCATTTTTATCATCGTACTTGGCATTATCGGTTACAATATCATCTATCTTGATTTCTTTGTTCTGTGATATGGGAATTCTGTCCATCAGTTTAAGTTGTATGGCTACATTTTTATTGTTTTTCACTTCAATATTATAGGTTCGGTCCAGTACTCTGTTGCTACCTGTGAACGATTTGCTCTTAAAATTACGGTCCTGCTGCCTAGTGACAGTAATGTTATTGTCCATACCCAATGAAAGTACCATCTCCTTTTTAGTGGTATAGGGGTCGATAACTGTTTTACCGGCATAAGTGCCTTCAAAATAAATATTGGCTTCACCGGGAAGCAACTGATGTTTTTCCCAATCCTTGAAACTTGCGGTAAGAAAGACATTTTCATTGATTACCGGAACAGCAAAGTATTCGTAAGTGGCCGGTATCTTAAAAGTATTGATTTCAATGGCATTGATATCACCATCGGAGGCAATGGAATAGGGTCTTTTGATTTCGAATTCGGTTTTGGTGGCACCTTCTTTGGAATAACTTTTTTTAGTGGTAATCAAGATTACCCCATTATTGCCCTGGTTCCCATATAGGGCAGAGGCATTTGCGCCTTTAAGAATTTCAATATCCTGAATTTCATTTACATCCAAATCGCCATCTGAAAAGCCATCAACAGGGACGCCATCAATGATGTATAATGGTGGAGTAGCATTCAAGGAAGAGTTTCCCCTGACCACAACTCCAGTAGTCCTGCCTGTCAGTACACTCGATACACCTCCTCCATATCCTGTTACCACCACTTCTTCCAATTGTGTTGCATCCTCTTCCATACTGACATTCATGATGGAGGAGTAGATGGACAATTCTTGAGAAACCATACCAAGATAAGTGAAGGTCAATTCTTGCCCATAGGGTACATCCAGTGAATAGTTGCCGTCAAAATCCGAAGTGGTCCCTGTACTGGTTCCTTTCACCATTATGTTTACACCAGGCAGGGGTACACCAGACTCATCCGTGATAGTGCCCACCACTTTTTTTACATTGGGATTGTAGGCATAACCTTTTTTCATGGTGGCAGGCGAATACCGTTTCTGGTAAGAGCTTACAAAGTTCAAAAATTTAGTTTCCAAATTTGGTTTAGCGATGTTGTAGTTGGGATTTCCAGTGGAAAGCACCACCTTAACATTGTCCCAATCCTGACCTGTTTTTTGGTACACATTGGCCTTATATGCCAAGTTCAAGGGTGCATTCAACCCTGTGGATTTGATGTCATAGTTAGGTACCCAACCGGCATCCTTCACTAAATAGGTAAGCTTTACATTTAATTCGGTGGCAATGGGAGCATCAAATTTTATGGTAATTTCACCCTGTTCCTTCTCGGGGGCATTGTTTGCTTCGGCCAATTGTTTATGCAATGAGCCAATTTCCAGTTTTTTGCCATTGATTTGAAGGTTGGTTTTGAATATTTCGTTCTTTATGGCGGTAATTCGTTCACGATAGTATTGACTTATCTGTTTTACCTTTTCCAAGCTCAAGGCTTGATTGTCCGTACTTACCAATCTGTTGCTGGTGATCACCTTTTCCTCTTCTTCCAAACCTACTATGGTGTTTTGTAGCATGGCAATTTCCAGTTCCAAATTTTTGAGCTGGTTTTCCCATTCCATGACATTTGGATTGCTTACGGATTTTTCCAGATAATTGATGTTATAGGCAATAGAAAGGATACTCACAGCATTCAGTCCGGAGATTTGAATACTGCTTTCATCCAAATTGTTGGATAGGCCCATAAAAATAACTTCATTGGTCCCCTCATTTAATTGACAATGGGCTGTTCGGGTGATTTGGGCGCCACTTAGATAGACAGTCACTTCCTGAATCTTTGAAGGAACCTTCAGATTATTGGCAAAAAAGAAGTAGGGTACAAGTAAAAGGATGATGATTGGATTTTTCATAACGGTTGGATTTAAATGTTGTTCCAAACCTATGGTGAACATCCAATTTTTGAAACCAAAAATCCGTAAAGGGGACTTTTGGCTTAGGGAAGAGAGTGTTTGGGTGAGTTATCCCAAGAACTTGGCCTGTAGCTCCGGAGTGGGAATCATGCAGGCTTCTTTTTTACCGAACCATTTATACCGGTTGCGTGCCACAAAATCATACAAGGCATCCCGAAAACCTCTTGGAATCCAGGTAAATAGTGCCAATCCCTTCCATAGCCCCCCAAAATCCTGGGCAATCTGCAAGGCGGCATCCGATTTGATAAAATAGGCCACTCCCGGTTCTATCAAGATAATAGAATCCACTTGTGAGGTATCAATATGGCGTTCGGCCACCAGTTTTTGGCTAATCTCGCTTTGCAGGGTCGCATAGCGGAATATATCTCTTTTATCTCGTTTGATGATGGATTGCACTGTGCCGTTGCAGAGATTGCAGACTCCGTCAAACAGGATTATTTTTTTGCCTTCTTCCATAAATTACCCTATGTCATTTCGAACTACTGTCTCGAGTGCGTTCGACATGGCAGTTCGAAATGACATTTGGTACAAAGATACAGAGCTTGGGGATGAAAGCCCAAAGGTTGGGGGAGAGGATTTGTCCGTATTTTGAAAAGGCGACCCCCGTTCACTCCACGAGTTTGGCCATGGCTCTTACCGGAAACGTTCCAACGCCTTTAAATTTTGGTGGAATCGCACTGAAAGTAAAACCTTCCTTGGGCAGTGAGGACAGATTGCAAAGATGTTCAACAATCAATATTTCTGCGCCCAAAAGGATGCTATGGACGGGTCTTGTATTTCCCGTTGTACTATCGATGTTGTGAGAGTCTATACCCACCAATGTAACATGGTTGTCCCTTAAATAGGTGGCGGCTCCTTCCGTCAGATAGGGATGGTTATCGTAATACCGCTCCATATTCCAATTACTGTCCCAACCCGTATGGATCAAAACGGCCTTGTTTTTAATATCGAACTTTTTAAAGTGCTCTTCAGTGATCTCCAAAGTTTCTGAAAATGGAATTCGGATCACAATGGCATCAAGGTCCGTAACTGATTCCAATCCAATTTCAGAAAGGTCTTTCCCGTGTGCATACCGGTGAAAAGGAAAATCGATATACGTACCGGTGTTGGCGACCATTTCAATTTTACCAATTTGAAATTCCGTTCCCTCCGCGTACCGCTTTTTTGAGTCTTCCCTGCTTAGGAAGTCGCAAATAATGGGGGCTGGCAAACCTTTGTAGGTCACAAGCCCGTTTTCAATGGTATGGCTCAAATCGAACATTTTTTTGCCCTCCTGCTTCCTTTGCAGAGACATGATGGTCCCAGACCCTGACCCTTCTACGGATTGACCATAGGCCGTTTGCCCCAGGCCAATGACGATGAGCCCGAGAGCCAATATCATTGTGATGGATATTGTTTTCATCAATACTGATATTTAGATGTAACTATGCTATCCTGCCAGTGTTTTCCCGAGGAGATAATGACCCAGCATTTCTTTTTGCTTGCTCGACTGCATGGGATGAAATTCAGCGGCCAGCAAATCCCTGTAAAGACGCTCTATGCCAGCTTTGTGAAAGTATGAGTATCCACCCAATGACTCCATGGCGGCTTGGGCACTCATGCGGCCGTGTTTTGAGATGATGGATTTTGCCTGCAATGCCACGGCGGCCGAAGCACTGCTTGGCTTCATGTTTAGATCATTGGCATTTTCAATTAATTTTTGGAGTGCCATTTTGGTGATCTGGTAATTGTTGTGCATATCCCCAAGGTTTGAAACTGCATAAGATTCAGGATTCTCTTTTTTGGAGAATAACGCTATCGTTTTTGTGGTTATGGCTTCAACAATTCCCGCATAAGGGGCAATGAAGATTGGAAACGCAAAGGTGCTCACAACATCCCACACGGGGTGCCATTTGCCTCTTTCCCTGATCAATGCGACTTTTTCTTCTGGAACAAAGACATCTTTAAAGTTTACGGAATTGGACCCGGTACCCCGCATCCCCATGGCGTTCCAGTCATCAATAATGGATACTCCCTCACTGCTCATGGGAACCGAAAAATGGAGTACCTGTTCTTCGGCGCCATTATTATAGGCACAGCTCATCACAGCGATGTTGGCAATCGGCGATCCGCTGCAAAAGGATTTTTTACAGTTGATCAGGTATCCACCATCTACCTTTGTGGCACTTCCGTTTGAGGACACCCAATCCCCTCCGCCTGTGCTTAGGAGTATCAGCCCTTTTTCTACAACGGCTTCCAATGTTTTTGTGGCCGCCACATCTCCATTCATGTGTTTGAACACCAGCACCGCTACCAAATGCATGTGCATGGAAAGGGCCAATGACGTGGATGGGCAATATTTGGCCAAATCCTTTAAGAAATAGCAAACCTCTGAATAGGGTATGCCACCACCGCCCAATGTGGCAGGGATCAAAGCTTTGTATACACCTCTTTCCTTTAAAAGGGCAAAGTTTTTTTCAGCAAATTTATTTTCGGCATCACAGATCAAACCTTGTTTTTCAATTTCTGGACCGAGTTCCGTAAGGATGTTTTGTAAATCCACTTTTTGTTGTTTTGTATTTATTACTGACATAATGTTGTTGGGATAACCCCTGATTGATTAAACGATGCAAACCTACCACAAGCCAAAACCCCTTTCATTCACTTTTGAGCCAAAAAATAGCATAAACGAGTCATGGTAACATGGAATGCCGACTCATTTAAACAGGGTATGCAGCAAATTCTTTTGGGGCTAGCCCGAACCTTTTCTTAAAGGCTCGCGAAAAATAGGTGGGGCTGGAAAATCCCGAATCATAGGCAATTTCGGAAATGGTCTTGGTGTTCAGTTTAATGGAGGCAAGTGACTTTTGCAGTCTGATTTCCTGGATCAACTGGTTGGGGGATTTGGTCGTCAATGACTTTATTTTTCGATTGGCCTGTGATTTGCTTAGACCGAGTGCGGAACTCAACGTTTCCACATTCAAGGCCGGATTGTTCCATTCTTTTTCGAAATAGTCCATCATCATCCTCAGAAATTTCTCAAGATTCAAGTCGAGTACGGCCACCGATTCGTCGATGGTGCGGTTAAAATTTTCGCTCTCGAAGAGTTCCTTTACTTCCGATGTTATGGTTATGGGCCCTTGGGGTATTTCACTCAGATATTTGGACATCTTGATGGTATCTTCAAAAATGTTCAATTTTTCTGTAACGGGAAATCCGGCACTTAACCCGATTTTGATCTTCAAATTCAAGGCATTGGGGCCAACATTGATCTGGGCGTGGTTTTCCAGGGTGCACGATAGGGCATTGGTCACGGAATCAAAGGACACCAGGACACAATCATCTTTTTGTTTTATCGGTCTTCCGCTATATTTCGCAATGGTATTTTCAAGCGATTGATTTGCGTGGTTGACGATACTGTTCAGGTTTTCTTTATTACCCCTCTTTGATTGATTTTTTTCAATCCTGATGGCCATCAAGATTCTGAAGGCCGATTCATCAATAACATTGAGTTCTGAGGTCCCCGTATTCTGTGGATCTTCGATTCTTCCCAAAAAGGATTCCACCAAGGTTGTGTCCACTTCTATTATTGTATGTGGAAAGTCGCCGTGGGCATGGTTGTGCATTTCTTCAAGGGCTTCTTTATTGGGCGCCTGGATAAGACAGAAAGCTATTTTCCTTTTCTCGTCACACCAATAGGTCATTCCTTTACAGCCATAAAGATGCTCCACTCTAAGATCTTCTTGATGCATCTGTGCCACATGCTCTGCAGTATATCCTTCAGGAACATCATGGCGATCCATATAGATTGGCATAGGGTATGCTGTTTTAGAACTGACTAATATACTGCGTTTTGCGATTGCCCCCAAGTTCTTGGACTTGTTATTCCGGCAATTGTACCGGATGTGGTTATGGTAAACTGGATTCTAAATGGCGTTACTTATTGCTCAGCGCGAGTTTAATTCCTAGGGCAATAAAGATTCCGCCGGTAATTTTGTCCAGCCATTTCTTTGCCTTGTAATTTTTTCTGATTCGGTCCGATAGTTTGGAGGAAAACGATGCTAAAATCAAGCACCAAATGGTTCCGGTGGTTAAAAAGGTGGTCCCTAGAATTAAGAAGGGTATCGGACTTTGGGCATAATTAGGGTCGATGAATTGTGGCAAAAATGCAAGGAAGAACAGTGCCACTTTCGGATTCAGGACATTCGTCAGTATCCCCGAAACATAAATCTTTCGGTAATCCGCTGTTTTGTGCTTGGTGTTCAGTTCAAAATCACCATTGGATTTTTTTAAAATGGCCTTAAGCCCTATAAATATCAAGTACGCAGCCCCCAAATATTTCACGATCTCAAAGGCCGTGGCAGATTTGGCAAGGATGATGGACAATCCCATGGTGGCAAAGATGATATGAAATATGGATCCTGTACAAATGCCCAGGGCGGATAGCACACCAGCTTTTTTTCCTTGACCAAGGCTTCTTCCAAGAATGTACATGGTATCCGTGCCCGGGGTCAGGTTCAAAATCAATCCGGCGATGAGAAAAGTTTCAAAATTTACGATTCCAAACATAGTTTACAAGGTGGTTTGGTTATGGATAAATGTACACACAAAGCAAATGGCCTTGCGGTAGCGGGAGTTTGACACGAATGTTGACATCGTTATCTTTATTTTCGTGCAGCTTTAAACTCACTGCCCTCATACCATTTTGGAAAATAGTCTTCATTGGCCAACTTCAATCCTACATTAAAAAGCAGCTGTAGGTCCAATTGTATGCCGCTCAATTCCGTGGTTTCAGCGTGGTATTCATCGGATGGCTGGTGGTACTTGTGTATACGATAATCATCATTATACTTTTTGATGTCTTCTATGCTGATATCAAATCCTTCATAGGTACCGCTTGCATATAGTGCAGGGATTCCAATTTTGGCAAAATTAAAATGGTCCGACCGAAAGAAGTACCCTTTTTCTGCCTCTGGATCTGGGATAACATACCTATTTTGTTTTTCGGCAGCTTCTTTGGCATAGTCATCCATTTCAGAATGGCCATAACCGGTAATGGTCAGATCTTTCATCTTTCCAGGACTGTCCAGCGCGTCCATATTAATATTTGCCACGGTTTTCTTAGGATCGTAAATAGGGTTTTCGGCATAATAGGCTGAACCCAACAAGCCTTGTTCTTCACCGGTCACAGCGATAAAGACAACGGAGCGTTTTGGTGCACCACTCTTCTTGAAGGCTTCCGCAATGGCCAATAAGCCTGCAGTTCCAGATGCATTGTCCACAGCACCATTATAGATCGAATCGCCATCAATGGCCTTCCCAACCCCAAAATGATCCCAGTGGGCAGAGTAGATGATATATTCGTCTTTCCGCTCTGTGCCAGGCAATAGTGCTACCACATTTTTAGAGACGTCCCTTTTAATTGTATTGGCAATGCCCACCGAAACCGTTAAGTCCAAAGGAATTGGTTTGAAATCTTTATTTCGAGCGATGGTTTTATAATCTTGACCTTTCATGGAAGAAGCATCAAACATTTTCTGGGCGCTTTCTCCACTTATCCATGATTCCACATCTAAAAGCGGTGCATCACTTTCTATGGTCAATCGGGCACCGGTCCAGCCAGATTCTATTACGTTCCATCCATACGCGGCAGGTTCGGTATCATGGATAATAATAAGTCCATCAGCACCTTGCCGGGCAGCTTCCTCATATTTGTAGGTCCAACGTCCATAATACGTCATTTCATTGCCTTTGAACAAGGTAGAATCCCCAGATTGAAAGCCTGGGTCATTGATCAGAACCACCGCGGTTTTGCCCTTCCAGTCGATGCCCCCATAATCATTCCATCCATATTCGGGGGCTACAATGCCATACCCTGCGAAAACAAGTTCGGAATTTTCAAGGCCGACTTCGGTTACGGCTTTATTGGTGGTGGCCACAAAATCCTTTAAGCGTTCCAGATCGATAGTTCCGTTTTTACCGGAAATCACCATGTTTTCTGTAGGGGTTCCTGTAATTTCCACCATCGGAACATCTTGAAAAAAGCTATCGCCATTACCGGGCAGCAACCCTAATTTTTCAAATTCATCTTTTAAATAATTCACGGTGATCACTTCACCTTCGGTGAAGGGCTTTCTGCCCAGAAACTCATCTGATGCCAGACGTTCAAGGTGATGGGCAAGTGTTGTTTGGTCTACTTCAACGGGGGTTGCTTCTAACTTTTTGTTGTTTTCGCAACCGCTAAAAAGTACAGCGACCACTAAAAATTTTACATAATTTTTTATCATGGGAGTAGTATAAATTGAGTGAGAGGTTTACTAGTTGTCCCCTAAGTTCACCCATTTCTGGCTGAAAAACAAGTGGCTACAAGATGAAATCTAGCGGTAACGGGGATGTTGTCTGACAATACATTCAGCGTGGCCGCAATTTCCTTGGTGGCGAGGGTCATCCGTAAAAAGACCGCTCAAGTGGGGTTCAACCGTTTGATGCCGGCTGTTGTCTATTTTTCCACAAACGTTTGCTGCAATTGGTTGTGGATTTTTCTTCCCAGCCTTACAATGATGTCAATGGTTTCATGGATATCCGCGACTGAAGTTCTAAAATTAACGATGCAAGCGCGCATGCAATATGCGCCATTTACAATGGCATTGGAAAGAAACACCTCTCCACCAGCTTGCAGTTCATTCACCAAGGTTTCGTTGAGTTTGTTCAGATAGGCCCCATTGTCCATATTGCCGGTTTCTTGGGGGATATACCTGAAGGTTGTGATGCTGAGGTTTTGTGAAACGGCTTCCAGTTCTGGGTGGTTTTCTGCCAAATGATAGAGCAGTTTGGAGAGCTCAATATCTTCGCGGATCATTTTTTCATACCCCGATCTACCAACTTGCTGAAGGGATAGCCATACTTTAAGCGCCCGGAACCCACGCGAATTCTGTAACCCATATTCATAATAGTTCGTTGCGATGTCCTTGTCATTCTTGTCAAAATTATAGTACTCGGGATGGGAGCTGAACGTATCAATCAGGTGCTGCCGGTTTTTTACCAAGGTGCATCCCGCTTCCAAAGGGCTATACAGCCATTTATGGGGATCCAATGCGATGGAGTCCGCTTCGCCAATCCCATCAAAAAGGCTTTTGATTTCAGGAACCACGGCCGCTGGGATACCATAAGCACCATCCACATGGAACCATAGTTTGTATTTTTTACAGATTTTTGACAACCCTCTAAGATTGTCCACCACGCCCGTGCTAACATCGCCGGCTGTGCCAACGACCATGATGGGAGTATGGCCGTTTTCTATATCTGCTTTAATGGTGTCTTCCAGAATGCGTTCATCAATTTTATGGGAGGGTGTTGTGGAAATCCATCGGATTGATTTTGTGCCCAAACCAAACAAGATTGCTGCTTTTTCTACCCAGGTATGAGTTGTTTTTGAACAATAAACGGTGTATTTATCAACGGAATTGGAAATTCCATCCTCCTTGGTATTTGACGATGTCATTGCCGTTCTTCCCGCTAGGAATGCCGTGAAATTGGCCATGTTGCCACCGCTTACCAAGATCCCATCATAGGTTGTCGGGACTCCTATGAACTCTGATAACCATTTCACGGTCTGTTTTTCAATTTCAGTGGCTATCGGGCTCAATATCTGGGCCCCACAGTTGGGATTTACCGATGAGGCCAACAAATCGGCCAAAGCACCGATAGGGGCGGCAGAGGAGGTAATGTAACCGAAAAACTTGGGGTGTCCATTCAACAGCGAATGGTTTAAAAACAACTCAGATGCGTTGGCAACCACTTGATCCGCACTTTTACCATTCTCTGGCAGGCTGTTTGCCCCAAGCAAAGCTTGTAACTGGCTCGGGGTTTCCCCAAAAGTCACAGGTTTATTGTCAATGTCAGAGATAAAGTCGGCAATGTCATCCACGAGTTTGTGGCCAATTTTCCGGAATGCTTCTTTGTCTATCTCTAAGGGTGATTTTCTATTGGTTTTCATTAAGGTTGAAATTGGTATAGCGATTAAACTAAATGCAGTGTATCACTGGGGCGGCTGGCATTTTTGGGCCTAACCCCGGTACGCTGCAAATATCTAAGTTCGTGGATTTTTTCCTCTTAAGCAATGCTGGCCATGTAGCTACTTACTGTTTTTTGATGACATTTTCGATCAAACCTTGTTTTTCAGTTTCTGGACCGAGTTCCGTAAGGATGTTTTGCAAATTCACTTTTTTGTCATTTTGTATTTATTACTGACATAACATTGTTGGGATAGCCCCTGATTGATTAAACGATGCAAACCTACCACAAGCCAAGACCCCCGTCGTTCACTTTTGAGCCAAAAAATAGCATAAATGAATCATCGAAATAAGGGGTGCCGACTCATTTAAACAATGTACGCTCAGCAAATATCTAAGTTCGTGGATTTTTTCCTCTTAAACAATGTTGGCCATGTAGCTACTTACTGTTTTTTGATGACATTTTCGATCAAATCTATCAGCGTGTTGGAATTATCGCCAAAAACTTGACTGCCCCATACTTGGGGATCTTCAAATTCGGATAGCAACAAGGCCAGCCCAAAACCTTCATCTTGAATCCAGCTTTTTGTTCGCGTAGCGTCCAAAGCAACTGCCTTGTCAAGCTTTCCCCCTTCGGGATGGGTCAACCACGCATACATGTTGTATTGCCCAACGCCCTCCATGGTCATGAACAATGCATTCAGGTCTGTCAATCCGGCATAGTCCCCAACAAAATATTTTCCCTGCCGGCTCCTTATGGAATTCAATATCTCTTGGGTCAATCTTGCCCTGGATTCGTTGGTATCCGTGCCCACGGCCTCAAAAACCTTGGAGTGTTCCAATTTGTACCACGCAACGTAAGAGGAATCGTTGGAGAATAGCTGTTCAACGATTTCATCATTAAGCTCTTCCTTGAAGCTGACATTTTCGGACAATTCACTGATCTTGGCACCTATGCCGGTCATCTGCTGCGAGTGTGAAAATTCATGGAGAAAGACCCCGGTAAGAAAAAGGTCGTAGGCAATCTTACTTTTAACCCCAGCGCTTTTCCAAAAGTCAGGCAACGGCATGATAAAAAAAGACTTCTTTTGGCCGGTCTCAAGAGGCGATGCAAAAACCATGAGCCCAAGAGGGGCCACATCTCCAGAAGGAAGGGTAATATTTCCCCTGTGCTCCTTTTTTTTCCAGACAAAATCTTTGCCCAATAACGATGGTCCATTTATCGCGATTCCGTCCGATACGGTAACCGGGGAAGTTGAATAAACATATTTTTCATCAAAAAAGACAAAATCTACCGATTCGTATTTTTTTAGTTGATAAATCTGGTTCGACACCAATTCCCAAGCCGAAAACCATTTGGAAACCTCACTCAATTCGGGAGACAAGGCAGTATTGGGTTTTTGTTTGCCATTACAGGAAACAATCAAAAGGGTCACTGCGATTATTTTTATTCCTAGGTTCATTTTTGATGGTCTTTTAAGCGTGATAGGATTTCACAGAACCTGTAGTGGCTTGCCAGGATACACGATTGGGCGAAAATTGCAAAAGAGGTAAGAATGAATCTGGCTTGCGACAGGGCTCTATTCTTCTATAAAATTCGCCTCCCATGGCCCGATCCCGGTAATTTGAATTATGGTGGATGGATCGGCCCACACTGTATGAATGGCGTTTCGGGCGTTTACGTAGTAATCGCCGGGGCCAAATTCGGTGGCTTCTTCCCGTGTTGCATCCATTCCAAAGGCGACATAGGCTTTTCCTTGCAACACGGTAACACGTTCATCCTTGGGATGCGTATGGGGAGGCATCTTAAAACCATCACTTATTTTGAAACGCACCGTAAACAGGTCGTCACCTTTTGGGTTGCCTTCCAGAACAGCCATCTCGCAACCCCCCGGGAGGTTTGGTGGGCATGGTTTCCATTGAATTTCTTTTGCAAGAACAACATGTTGAACCACTCCATCGGGGAATTTCATTTCACCTACCTGTGCCGACACTTGTGCCGACACCACAAAGACAAGACTTAGGATAAAACCGGGTAAATTAAATTTTGGCCTCATTTTATGCTTTTTTGTTAGTAAACGATGCAAGTACACCTAGCTGGATGTACTGCGTATGATGGTATTTTTTGATTTTGCCACCCCGCTTTTATCCTACACTTCCCATCCCTTTCGGTAGGTTCGGGTAACAAATTGGTTGGCGTCCTCAAAATTGGTGATCCTCATGTTGTCCCCATCCCAAAGCAATTTTTTACGACCATAGAACTCAAGGTCTCCTTTCACATTTTCTCTTCGCAACATATAACTGCGGATGGCCAAGTTGCCCATCAGTACAGTTTCCGTCATAGGGCCGGCATAATCAAAAGAGGAAGTGAGTTCCAGGTGTTCTGGGCTTCCAAAGCCTGCTTTGCAGGCATCCACCCATTTGCGTTGGTGCCCATATTCAGGCTCGGGCATGTCTTCCACTTCGGGGCCGAATTCGGTGGAGCCGTCGTTCAGATATAATTTGGGGGTCAATGGTGAACTATCGTTGATGTTGGTGGAAATAATGCCATTTTCCCCATGGATGAGCACACCGTTGTAACTTCCTGGACCTCCAATATCACTGTCGGCCGGAATGATTTCAGGATGCGAGGGACGTATTCCCCCGTCGCTCCATGTCATGGTCAAGGGAGCCCCCGTTTTTTCGGTGGCGTCATAGTTCAATGTGATGAACGAGGTGGGAGGACAGCCCTCTGGATGGTAATCGGGGTTCCACATTTGTGAGAAAACAGTTCCTACGCTACATTCAGCAGCGGTGGGATATCCCAATTTCAGGGTTCTATAGGGAATATCCACCAAGTGACAGCCTACATCACCTAAAGCACCGGTACCGTAATCCCACCATCCCCGCCAATTAAAGGGATGAAGGTTTGGTGTATAGGGACGCAAGGGAGCGGGCCCCAACCATAGGTCCCAGTACAGGTCTTCGGGTTTACCAGTGGGGTCTGGCTCCGGCATGGCGTACCCTTGAGGCCATACGGGCCTATTGGTCCATATTTCCACTTTGGTGATTTTTCCCAACGTCCCAGAATCCACCCATCGTTGGACCATTCCCAGCAATGGGTTGGACCCCCCTTGGTTGCCCATTTGGGTCACCACTTTTTTGTCACGTGCCATTTGGGTCAAAATCCGGGCCTCTCGTATGTTATGGGTCAAGGGTTTTTGAACATAAACGTGTTTGCCCCGTTCCATGGCATAAGCCGCTGCCGGACCGTGCACGTGGTCTGGTGTGCTGATGGTGACGGCATCGATATCTTTGACCTTATCCAGCATTTCACGGTAGTCGTTGAACAACTGGGCCTTTGGAAAACGTTCCACCGATTGTTTGGCCGATCCTGAAAAATCGACGTCGCAGAGAGCCGCTACGCGTTCACGGCCATTGACCGAGGCATTGGCAATATCGCTGGATCCCTTTCCGCCAGAACCGATGGCCGCCAGATTCAAGCGATCACTTGGGGCCAAATATCCAGGGCCGCCCAGCACATGGCGTGGTACAATAAAAATGCCAGAGGCTATTGCGGTGTTTTTGATAAAGGTTCTTCTACTGGAGGAGGAGGGTGTTTTTTTCATCTTGTGTGTTAAAGGTTGGCTACTACTATTTGCCCAACAAGATAGAAAAAATACGGTTTGGATTTACTTGGTTTTTTGAGACGGATTTGGTGTTTTAAAATAGGAAGAGGGGTTGCGTTATCGGTGTTGTATAAAGCCTTCGTTGCGGGAGGCTTAGCGCTAAAGCAGGATAAATTTGTAGAACTTGCGCTCATGCGTAGGATTTTCAGGGAGGAAAATCAGCAGCAATGAGCGTTATACGGTGTTGGCAAATCGTTTTTTACCAATCGTCTTTTTTAGTTGATTTCACAGTTTTTTCAACGGAAAGCATTGTCGATTTAATATTTTCCGCTACTCCTTTATTCATTTCCTCAAAAGTTGGTCTAGTCATTTCTTTAAAGTTCTCTCTCTTTTTTTGCCTACTAAAGCTTTTTTCCAAAGTTCCTCAATGTAATTATTGTAATTGACAACTTTGTCTTGTTTAAGACCAGTGAAATCTATCATATCAAAAACCATATCATACTGATATTCCAAATTATATCCTGCTACTGGTTCAGGCGTTATTATATCAGTCAAAGTATAAATTATTCTATACTTGTTATCCTTAACGTTTATTTCTAAAGTGTGATTAAATTTAACAGAATTATATTCCTGCATATATTTATTGTTAGGATATAATTCCTTCATAACATTTTTATATACTGCTTCATTAATTCCTTTAACTATTATATTTCCAGATTCCTTGTCATTTAATTGAACAACATTTTGAGCCGAATTATAATTTAATGCAATCCATTTATTGATTGATGAGAATATTTCTGCCTTTGTTTTTCCTTCTGCCTCGAAAACTCCTGAAATTGTTTTTTGCTCTAATTCGTATTCTTGTGCATAGCAATGCAATGAAGTCATTAATACAAGTATAATTCCAAAAATCAAATTCGTTTTTTTCATAGGTTTTTATTTTTCTTAAATGTTTGCCAACGTTAGAGATATGATTCGTTTTTAATGAATTATATCAACCGACACTGAATCAAGTTCAGTGCAGGTATCGAAGTTCGGTGAAAATTCCTATAAAAGCAATTACGTATTACCATGATAGGCAACGGTGTTTGTTACATGGGTTTTGGTCTTACGTGTCTGGGTTGATAGACACCAAGTTTTCCACCCCCTGGCAAGGTTAGTTGTGTGAGCAGCCCCCAACCTTGGCCTTGCACTTCACTACACGCGACACCATAATCGCCCATCTGTTGAACAAATGCCCGTATGTCTTCGCACATTAAGTAAAGTTCGTGATGTCCATTGTCTTCGGACGGATGCACAGCAAGTTCTGAAGGGGGAAGGCCAAAAATTAACCAACCGTGTCCAACATCAACATTTGTCAATTTCAAGATATCCCGAAAAAACGCTTTATCGGCCTCGGCATTTTCCGAATAAATGACTGTGTGAACTCCTGCTATCATCACTGCTCTAATTTTGGTATCGTTTTTTTCCGCTCGTCGGGTATACAATGTATTAAATTTCTCTCAGCTAGAACCTAAAAGCAGCATAAATGACTATATAGCACGGCTAACAAAGTTTGTGGAAACGACAAGCTGAGCGAGCGGTTGATTTTGCGGAGTTTTCCACATCAAAATCCTAGTTGCTGGTCATTTCGAACGTATGTGAGAAATCTCATTTGAAAGTTAGATTTCTCAATCGTCACTTCGCTCCTCATTTCGAAATGACATCGAAGTTACTTTTTAGCCTCCACCAATTCCAATTGGTCCACGCTCACATTGGTGGTGAACATGCCATAGTTTACAACGGCTTTGCCCTTTTCCAACGTGTCAATACTGCCCACGGCCTTACCGTCTAGCATCCGTACCCGGTCTCCAATCTTGAAGACAGGTCTTGGCTTGTTTTGTTCTTTTTGGACGGCCTTTTTCTTTTCGATTTTCTTCTCTACCCTGACCGTTTTTATTTTTTGTTCCATTTCCTGGGCCACCTGTTGTTGCTGCAACTGCTTTTCCTTGGCTTTCTTGGCCGAAGTCCTTTTCCGTTTGCTGTTCTCGGTTTCCACAATGCGGAGCAGTTCAGAGATCAAGGGTCGTTTTTTGTTGTCTAGGAAGTATTTTTCGGCAATGGCGTTCACCTTGTTCCCCAGTTGGATCATCCGCTGGTTATGATCGTAGAGTTCTTGGTAGTTTTCCAATTTGGATTTGACCTTGGCGTTTAACTCCTCCAATCGGCTGGCCTCTTCCCGTGCCTTGGTCTCTTCCTCCTGCAGTCGGGATCCGGTCTGTACCATCTTGTTGCGTTCCTTTTGCAATTTGGCAATGGTGGCATCAAAACGGACCTTGCCGCGTTCTATCTTTTTCTTGGCTTTGTTGATCAAAGAGTAGGGGATACCATTCTTTTGGGCCACCTCAAAGGTGAAAGAGCTTCCGGCTTCGCCCAGCACCAACTGAAAAGTGGGTTCCAAGGTTTGGGAATTGAACCGCATGTTGGCATTGGTGGCATGGGGCAGTTCATCGGCCAGTGCCTTTAAATTGGCATAGTGGGTAGTGATGACCCCATAGGCCTCCCGCTCATAGAACACTTCCAAAAAGGCTTCGGCCAGCGCACCTCCCAATTCTGGGTCGCTACCGGTACCGAATTCATCGATCAGGAACAACGTTTGGTCATTGCACCTCTTGAGAAACTGGTTCATGTTTTTAAGTCGGTAACTGTACGTACTCAGATGATTTTCAATAGATTGATTGTCTCCAATATCTGTTAAAACCTTATCGAACAAGCAAACCTTACTACGCTCATGCACCGGGATCAGCAAACCACTCTGGAGCATCACCTGGAGCAGGCCAATGGTCTTTAAGGTGATACTTTTTCCCCCAGCATTGGGTCCGGAAATCACGATGATCCTGTTTTCCGGGTGCAATTGGATGGTCTGGGGCCACGTTTTTTCATTCTTCCGCTTGTTGGTCAAGTAGAGCAGGGGGTGATAGGCATCCCGAAGGAACAGTTCCCTTTTCTCGCTGATTTCGGGCAACAACCCATCCATCTCGGAGGCATATTTGGCCTTGGCCGCGGTGATATCCGTGTCGGAAAGATAGGATTGGTATTCCTTTAGCAAAGGAGTAAAGGGACGGATGGTGTTGGTGAGTTGGTTGAGGATACGCTGTATTTCTTCCTTTTCCTCAAACTCCAAATTGTTCAGCTCCCGGGTATGGGTCAAGGTGGTTTCGGGAATAATGTAGACGATGCTTCCTGTCTTGGAACTGCCCATGACGGTTCCCTTTACCTTCCGGCGGTGCATGGCCTTCACGGCCAAAACCCTACGGTTTTCCACTACAGATTCCCGGATGTCATCCAAAAAGTCAGAGGACTGATAACGGGCAAGGGCGGCACCAAAACTTTGGTTGATCTTTCCCCTGACTTCACCCATCTGCCTACGGATGTTTCGCAACTCATCCGAAGCATCATCCTTGATTTCCCCGAATTTGTCAATAACCCCATCAATGGCCACAGGAATCTCGGAGTTTGGTTCCAGGGCATCCGCCTTTTTAAAAAGCAAAGGATAGTACTCCTTGAACTTTTTAAAGAACTTTTGATGGATTTCGACCGTTTTGCAAATACTTCCAATTTTTCTGAACCCTTGGATTTCCAACGTGGTGTTCTCAATTTTGAGCAACTTCAGTTCCTTGAGGATGTCATCAAAACCGTGGTTGGGAATCCGATTGTCATTGGAAAAGGAGGATAGATACTCAGATGTTTGCCCCAGTAGCTCCATGAGATCCTCTTTGTTGGACAAGGGTTCAATTTCCAATGCTTTCCCTTTTCCCAATTCCGTGTTGCACCGGGCCGAAACCTGTTGCAACACCGTTGGAAACTCTAAATCCTGGAGTGTTTTGGGATGTATCCGTTGCATTTTCCTTTTATGGCTGGGCAAAGATAGGATTTTGGAGCGTGAGGGGAAGAAGGATTTGTAGCGTATGGGGCAATTTATTGCTCATACTATGCTTACATTTGAAAGTGCATAGCCCGTCATAAAAATATTCGGTAATGGGAAACGACCACACGTTGATCTACATTGTTGCAGGAGTGATTTTGCTCCATTTCATTGTCGGTATTGGATATTTGGTCTACAAAATGACCAAAAAGAAATAACGGAATTTTATGGATGTAAGCATAGAACCTAGCTGGAAAGCACATTTGCAACAAGAATTTGACAAACCTTATTTTCAACAGTTGGCACAGTTTGTCAAGCACGAATACCAACAATACACCTGTTACCCAAAGGGCAAGGATATATTTTCCGCTTTTGACCATTGTCCTTTTCAGGATACCAAAGTGGTAATCATTGGGCAAGACCCTTACCATGGCCCAAACCAGGCCAACGGGCTGTGTTTTTCGGTAAAAGATGGCATACCGCATCCTCCTTCGCTGGTCAATATTTTTAAGGAAATCAAAGTGGATGTGGAAAAACCCTATCCCAAAAGTGGCAATTTGGAACGCTGGGCAGACCAAGGGGTATTATTGCTGAACGCTACCCTTACGGTAAGGGCCCATCAAGCGGGAAGTCACCAAAATAAGGGTTGGGAACAGTTTACCGATGCAGTGATAAAGATTGTTTCGGATCAACTGGACGGCGTTGTTTTTTTGCTGTGGGGCGGATTTGCCAAGAAGAAATCCACTTTGATCGATAAGACCAAACATCATATCCTTACCGCAGGGCACCCATCGCCTTTAAGTGCCAACCGGGGACTGTGGTTTGGCAATCGGCATTTTAGTAAAACAAACAGCTTACTGGCACGGTTGGGAAGACCTGCCATTCAATGGTAAGAGCCATCCGTTATTTTCTAGAGATATAGAAATTCTTTGGGATTTTTAATTTCATCCACCAACCGTAGGTTGAACAACCGCTCCTGCACTTCCTGTACAATTTCTTTGGAAAGTTGTTCCTGTCCCCAAGTTGTTTTGGAAAGCCATTCTTGGATATCTTCCAAATTTTGTCCATAACGGTTGGCCAAGGTCCTATCAATACTTGGAATTTGTTTGAATTCGATAGTGTATGTATTGATGATCTCCAAGATGTGCCTTAAAAGCCCGTTATTTTTTTTCAGGAAAATATCGGTAGCGGCAATGACAAAACAGGGCCACGGGGTAGGGCAGTCCCCCAGCCTCTTGAAGACCCCTTGATCCACTAAAGGTTTTGTGGTAAAATGCTCCCACATGAAATAGGCATTGGAACCTCCACTTAGATTTTTAATAGCCCCCTCCAGATTGTTGATTATTTCAAACTGAAGGTTTTCGGTATCCCAGCCATGGTTTTGCGCATTGATGTAGGCCATGAGATGGCTCCCGCTTCCCAAGCGGCTAATGGCCACGGGATTGTGCTGTATATCCGTTATGGAGTTTTTATTACTACCACCCGTCACATGAATGCCCCACAGCAGGGGAGAGGAGATATATTCTTGTACAATTTTGACTGGGTTTCCTTGCGAAATGCTCTTGACGATTCCCTCGGTAAGTATAATGGCCATGTCTGCCTGGCCCTCTTGGAGCAATTGGGACATTTTTCCAGTACCTTCCGGAACATCGGTCCAGTGCAAATTAATTCCACGGTCCTCAAAAGCACCTTCTTCCAGGGCCAGATGCCAGGGAAGATTGAAATGTTCCGGCACCCCGATCATTTTTACCGTTTTCATTCAAGAAGTGAGTTTTTCCAACGTGAATTTGATAAGCTCATCCACCGTTTTATGCCCTTGCCTTGAAAATTCTCCGGTGGCTCGGTTGGCCAAAATAGCATTTAGCGAAACGGCCCTGTGTCCATGCATTTTTGCCAGTCCGTAGATAGCCGCGGTCTCCATTTCATGGTTGGTGAGCTTTAGATTTTCATAGGAAAAGGATGCTAGTCGGGTGTTGAAATCGGGGATCTTCAAGGGTAACCTTAGACTCCTTCCCTGAGGGCCATAAAATCCTGAATTTGTTACTGTTATACCGAATCGTATACGATTTGAAGTAAAAATTTCACTGAGATTTTGGTCGCAATCAACAGCATAGGGGGCAATATCATACTTCTTCCAATCCAAATATTCGTGGAGGCGCTGTTCCAATTTCTTATTTCGTACGTGTCCACTCTCATAAAAGTGTAAAACGTTGTCCAAACCAATGGCGGATGCACTCAGTAAAAAGGAGTCGACGGGTACTTCTTTTTGGATGGAGCCCGATGTACCAATCCGTATAAAACTGAGCTGTATTTTTTGACTTTTGACCTTACGCGTTGCAAAATCGATGTTTGCCAACGCATCCAATTCATTCAAAACAATGTCAATATTGTCCGTTCCAATTCCCGTTGAAATGACGGTGATCCGTTTTCCCTTGCAATGTCCGGTATGGGTAAGAAATTCCCTTTTTTCCTTTTTGAATTCAATGGAATCGAAATATTTGCTCACGGCGTGCACTCGAGCGGGATCCCCAACGGTGATGATGGTTGGGGCGATATCTTTTGGGAGAAGGCTGAGATGGTATATGCTGCCATCAGGGTTCAGAATCAATTCTGAGTTGCCTAAGGACATATGTCTAGAGTTTTAATATGCGGTCCGTTTCAGAATTATATAGGAAGTTATACTTTAAAGAACCACCAAGATATAATTGATTATCACGTATTTGAGAGTAATAATTTGTCTGATTTTTAAGAACTTCCCTTCCTTTTTTGGTGAGTTTTACGGGATTGAAGGAAGTGAACAAAGGTCTCAGCGTGGTAATGATGCGTTCATATTGGGTATCCCCAAATCCATAAAAGCCCTGATCTGTCAACAAGTTGCCCAAAAGTTCCCTTCTGGTCTTTGGTTTTTGGTTTTCCACTGTTCTCAAGACCCTGTTTTCCAATTCGTTCAGTCCGTTGCGTATGGTTGGGAAGCGTTTTAAGTGAGCTTTAAGGGCATCGGAGAGGTATTCAAACTGGAACCCTTCCTGGGAAACTACATGCTCCAAACGAATCGGGTTGTCACTGCAGTACAGTTGCCAAACATAATCGGCAAATTCAATGTCGTCCTGTGTTAAACTGATTTTATTTTGATAGAGTTCCAACAACTTTTCGTCACTCAACTCATTCAGTGCGTAGAACTTATCACTTTCGTCCTCTTTGCCACTACAGACCAAGGATATTTCTGCATACTGTCTATGGGTTTTCAGCCAACTGAGTACGGCCAGCATATTGATTTGACAGAAAAGATCATATTCAAACCAAAGTACTATATGGTCTTGCTGCTTATGGTTGCAGAGTGACCGATACTCTTTCAGGGTCTTTTCCACAAACCAAGACTTTGTGATCTTGTAGTTTTTGTTGAGGAATTCAAAACGTGTCTTCCAAAAAGATTCACTGCCAACTGCGCATAGGGTCTTGCCTTCACACAGCATTTCCCTCCAAGTAATGATGTCCCCCTTTAGGTTTAATGATTGCAGTCTTGAAGTGAAAGCGTCCCCGTTGGTGATGTGCAACAGTGATTTCATTTTCAGTTCAGTTTTCGTTGGTTAGAGGTGTTAAAAGTAAGATTTATACGAAGAACACAAAAATTTTTTTCGTAAAACATTGGTTATCAATATTCAATTTTAACATCGGCAAAATTGAAACTGGTTCAAAGATGGTAATATTACCCCCCGACCCGTTTTACCGAAAAACCATGATCCTTTAAAAAGGCCATGATTTTGTCCCGATAGTCACCTTGAATGATTATGGTGTCATTTTTAAAGCTTCCGCCTACGCCCAAATGGGTTTTTAGGTCCTTTGCCAATTTCTTGAAATCGCTATCAGCTCCATTGTATCCTTCCAATATGGTGACAGGTTTGCCCTTGCGCTTCTCATATTTGCAGAGAACAGGGCTATCCTGGAGCCAATAGGCCGGCGATTCTTTATCAGGTTCATTGTCTTCCGGCATGTGGTCCGGAAACAGATTTTTCAGTTGATCTTGCAGATCCATGTTTATTTTTTTACCAACCCAAGTTCTATCAGTCTCTCGTGCAGATAAGCTCCGGCGGTGGTATCCTCGAAACCCTTTGGATGTTCTTCGTCGATGCAGTTCTCCAAACAGTTCAAAGGCATTTCGCTCACAGGGTGCATAAAAAAGGGAATGGAGTACCTTGAAGTCCCCCACAGTTCACGGGGTGGATTTACGACCTGGTGTATGGTGGATTTCAACCTGTTGTTGGACAGCCGTGAAAGCATATCCCCAACGTTGATCATGAGTTGATCGGGCCGGGCAATCGCGTCCACCCATTCGCCTTTGTGGTTCTGTACTTGCAACCCTTTGCCATGTGCCCCCATGAGCAGGGTGATCAAATTGATGTCGCCATGCGCTGCCGCCCTTACCGCATTTTTAGGTTCTGTGGTAATGGGTGGGTAGTGGATGGGCCTAAGGATTGAATTGCCGTTTTTGATATAGTGGTCAAAATAGGTTTCCTCAAGCCCTAGGCGCAGTGCCAGCGCCCTCAAAACATATTTGGCCGTCTTTTCCAGCATTTTATAGGTCTCTTTGCCAACTGCATTAAAATCTGGAAGCTCAGAAACAGTTACATTGTTCGGGTATTCGGCTTCCAGTCTTGGATTATCCTCCACATATTGTCCAAAATGCCAAAACTCCTTCAGGTCCCCTTCTTTTTTTCCCTTGGCATGTTCTTTCCCGAAAGAAGTATACCCCCGCTGGCCACCTATGCCCTCGATCTCATACCTATCCTTGACCTCTTGTGGCAGCAGGAAGAATTTTTTGATCTCTGCGTAAAGTTTATCTACAAGTTCATCGGAAAGAAAATGTCCGCTCAGGGCAACAAAACCGATGTCTTCGAAGGCAGCTCCGATCTCTTTTACAAACTTTTGCTTTCTGGCTGGATCTCCAGAGACAAAATCCTCTAGGTTTACACTTGGAATCGCACTCATGCTCTCAAATTTTATTTCTTTTCAAAAGTAATGAATTATGCCAAACCTTTGTGAATTTTGGAATGCCATGGATGGCATTTTTACTACTTTTAGGCCGTAGAATTTTAATTGTATGCGATACCATATTGGGGATTTGGATCGGCAAAAATTGCTGGATTTGTACAGTGGGATGTTGAAGCCCAGGATGATTGAGGAAAAAATGCTGATTCTGTTGCGGCAGGGAAAGATTTCCAAATGGTTCAGCGGTATCGGTCAGGAGGCAATTTCAGTGGGGGTGACCCATGCGTTGAACGACAAGGAATACATATTGCCCATGCACCGAAACTTGGGCGTGTTCACTTCAAGAAATATTCCATTGCATCGACTTTTTGCCCAATGGCAGGGCAAACAGAGCGGATTTACCCAGGGAAGGGACCGTAGTTTCCATTTTGGCACCCAGGAATACAAGATTGTAGGGATGATTTCCCATTTGGGCCCTCAATTAGGAGTGGCCGATGGTATAGCGCTTGCGGATATGCTCCGACGGAACCAGCGTGTTACGGCAGTTTTTACAGGAGAGGGCGCAACCAGTGAAGGAGATTTCCATGAAGCTTTGAATGTGGCTTCGGTCTGGAACCTTCCTGTGCTTTTCTGCATTGAAAACAATGGGTATGGCCTATCGACACCCACAAAAGAACAGTACAATTGTGAAGATTTGGCCGATCGGGCCAAAGGGTATGGCATGGAGGCCCGCATCATTGATGGCAATAATATCCTAGAGGTTTATTCCAAAGTGGATGAACTGGCCAAGGCCATACGAAAGCGGCCCAGACCTGTGCTTTTGGAATTCAAGACATTCCGAATGCGTGGGCATGAAGAGGCCAGTGGCACCAAGTATGTTCCAGATAAGTTGATGAAAAAATGGGCCAAGAAAGATCCCATTGCCAATTATGAGTCTTTTCTATTGGAGCAAAATGTGATTACCCAAGACGAAATAGAAAGGCTTAAAGCAACTATCAGCGATGAAATCAATGAAAATTTGCAGTTGGCCTTCGATGAACCTCCAGTTTCTTTTGATGAAACTAAAGAATTAGAAGAAGTTTATCAAAAAATTGAATATCAAGAGTTTAAACCAAATTCAAAAGTGGAAAATATCCGCTTTGTGGACGCCATTTCACAAGGTCTGGAGCAATCCATGGAGCGGCATAACGAATCCATCATAATGGGGCAGGACATTGCGGATTATGGTGGGGTCTTCAAAATAACCGAAGGGTTTACCGAAAAATTTGGAAGGAGCAGGGTACGCAATACACCCATCTGTGAGTCTGCCATAGTCTCCGCGGCCATGGGGTTGTCCATCAACGGTATGAAATCCATAGTGGAGATGCAATTTGCAGACTTTGTAAGCTCCGGGTTCAATCCCATAGTGAACTACTTGGCAAAAGTATATTACCGATGGGGCCAAAATGCGGATGTGGTCATTCGGATGCCCTGTGGGGGAGGCGTAGGGGCAGGACCCTTCCATTCCCAAACTAATGAGGCATGGTTTACAAAGACTCCGGGACTTAAAGTAGTATACCCTGCCTTTCCGTATGATGCCAAGGGATTGTTGGCGACTGCGATCAATGACCCTAATCCTGTTCTATTTTTTGAGCATAAGGGACTGTACAGAAGTGTTTATGGCGATGTTCCTACGGATTATTATACGTTGCCATTTGGGGTTGCCAGCGTGATTAGGCAAGGAGAGTCCATATCCATTGTCAGCTACGGTGCAGGGGTGCATTGGGCTTTGGAAACCTTGGAAAAGCATCCGGAAATTGATGCAGATCTCATTGATCTGCGGACATTGCAACCATTGGATATGGAAACAGTGTATGCCTCGGTCAAAAAAACGGGCAAGTTGATCATTCTCCATGAGGACACCTTGTTCGGGGGGATTGCGAGTGACATTTCCGCAATGGTCATGGAAAACTGTTTTGAAGTCATGGATGCCCCTGTCAAAAGAGTGGGAAGTTTGGAGACTCCATTCCCTTTCGCAAAAGCGCTGGAAGAAAACTATCTGCCCAAGAAAAGATTTGAGACCGCATTGATCGAACTTCATGAATACTAGTGATTATGAATTAACATTTTTTTAATAATTTCAGTGGATAATTATGGCTTTTGGGCCGTATATATAAAAACTAAAACTCCAATTCTTATGGTAAAACAAACATTCTTAATTATTGCGTTAGCAGGGCTTTTCCTAACCTCATGCTCTGTTTCCAAGAGTGCAAGGACACAGCGGAACCTTTTCAGCGGATCTTGGACTTTGGACAACATCTCTTACGAAAACAACTCGGGCAACTTTAAATCCGTCATCTTCAACGATGCTGAGGACATCTGTTTTGAGGGCAGCGATTGGTTTTTCAGGGACAACAACAGTACTGGCAGATATACCATCGCACAAAGTACACTATGCCAAGGTGGGGACCGTTTTTTTAGGTGGTCCGTGGTAGAACCGTCACAAAACTACAGCAGTCAGTTACAGTTCAAGTTTATTGATGATAAACGAAAGGACATTTCTGGCGGATTTGGCTATCGCTTGAACATTGTTAGCCTCACGGAGCAGGCCATGACCCTAAAATCCAATGTTTCGGTGGACGGACAGCCCGTAACCATAGTTTATGAATTCTCAAAAAAATAATCAGATGAAAAAAATCATAGTAAAGAGTACAACAGCTTTTTTGGCATTGACCCTGATCTTAAGCTGTGATGCCGTCAAAAATGCCAACAACACACAAAAAGGGGCCGTCATAGGCGCTACAGGTGGTGCGGTCATTGGAGGTGTCATCGGAAATAACGTAGGCAAGGGAAATACGGCCTTGGGCGCCATTATTGGAGCCGTGGTCGGTGGTGCTGCCGGAGGTTATATCGGCAATAGAATGGACAGGCAGGCTGAGCGTATTGAGGAAGAGATCCCTGGCGCAGAAGTAAAAAGAGTGGGAGAGGGGATCAATGTGACCTTCAGCGGGGAAAATGGCGTCTATTTTGATTCCAACAAATCCGACGTTAAGGGAACATCTGCCACTACCTTGGATAAATTGGCCGGGATTTTCCAAGAATATCCCAAATCCATTATTTTGGTGGAAGGCCATACCGATAGCGATGGCAGTGAAGAATATAATTTGGGACTATCCCAAAGAAGGGCCCAGGCCGTTACCAGTTATTTGGTGGGCAAGGGCGTTTCCAGTGGACGGTTTACCACCAAATGGTATGGTGAAAGCCAACCCATTGAAAGCAATGACACCGCTGCGGGCAAGGCCAAGAACAGACGTGTGGAACTCGCCATTATTGCAAGCGATGAACTGAAAGAGGAGGCGTACGAAAAAACCAAAGGATAATTCAAGCCTTTGAACAAGACTAAGGCCCGGCGCAATGCGCCGGGCTTTCGTATTTATAAACCGATGTTAATTAACCTAAAATTGAAGTTAATTTTGTCAGGGGATGTAGGATTATCACTAACTTAATGGTGCGTTTCAATTCTAATATTCCCTTACATGGTCGTCATGGAAAATATTGTGGAAAAAAGCACCTACCAAGTTCAGGAGCTGTTGATCCGGATGGACCGAAACAATAAAATTATCCAACGACTTTCCCAAAAACTCAACTCCTATACCTGCGAGCCCAACAATCCTTCCTGTTTTGAACAGCGCTATAATTTGAAGCAGAGCTTCAAGCTGTTTGCGGGCCAACAAAAACGAATCATGGAACTGATGCAACAGAAAAAGGGAATGAACAAAAGTTTGGAGGAGGACATTCAGCTCCATTTGGAACGTTTCAAGGCTTTGGAAAAGGAAATAGCGGCCTATCTCTTGAGCACGAGCCAGCATTCTTGAAAAAATCCAACAAAAAGTAATCGGGAATCTATTTTTTACTCCTGTAAACATCCGTAATATTGCAGGGCATTAAATAGGTCATGGAATGGGAAAATCCTCAAACTCCGCATTGGTCATCCTTGCTTTTTTTGCCATCTACTTTATCTGGGGGTCTACCTATTTATTGAATAAAATTGCGGTAACGGAACTCCCTCCCTTTATGTTGGCCTCATGCCGTTTCATGACGGCCGGTATTTTGATCTTCATTTGGGCCAAGCTCATGAAAATCCCCTTGAAGATCACCAAAAAGCAATTCGGGAATTCCGTATTTGCCGGTTTTTTGTTCTTAAGCTTGGGCAATGGTCTGGCCGTTTGGGCACTCCGCTATGTGGACAGCGGGTTTGCCGCTTTGGAGATTTCCGCCCAACCTTTGATCATACTCCTGATGATGCGTATCCTTCAGGGCAAAAAAATACAGCCTATGTCCGTTATTGGGGTTATTTTGGGGTTTATTGGCATTTATCTTTTGATCGGTCAGAAACAGATCATCACCAATGAGGAATCAATGATTGGTATTGTTATGATTCTGGGCTGTATGTTGAGTTGGGGGTATGCAAGTTTATTTGTTTCAAGAGCAGACCTACCACCCAATTATTTTGTCAATACCGGGTATCAAATGTTTTTTGCAGGTGCAATCTTGGCGTTCATGAGTATGGTTTTTGGGGAACATTGGTCCACCCCCTGGGTTTGGGGTGGAAAAGTTCAGCTGTCCATGGTATTATTGGTGCTTTTTGGAAGCATCGTGGCATTTACCTCCTTCAATTATTTGCTAAAGGCGGTTTCCCCGGAAAAAGTGGCGACATCCACCTATGTAAACCCCATTGTGGCCCTTATTTTGGGATGGTATTTTTTGGATGAGCAAATTACCTTCCAATCTGTGGTGGCGGCGGTAATATTGCTTACAGGGGTGTATTTCATCAATACCAAAAAGACCTTGACCATCTTTGAGCGGTTCAAAAGATGATCATCCAGATTTTTCCTTGAGCTCTTTCAAGGCCCTGTTCAAACTTCTTGGGGTAACGCCAATGTAATTGGCAATGTCCTTTTTGGAGATAACCTCGGTAACCTGCGGAAACTGCTCTTTTAGGCGGATGATGTTATCCTCGATGGGGTAGGCATGTTGATAGGAGTGTCTCGGCGCCTTATACCGAATTTTATCCGCAAGGGCCTTCATGATGAGCTTGTTGAAGGTCAAATCGGTCTCCAGTAGCTTGTTGAAGCAAGAATAGCCAAAGGAAAACGTCTTCAAATGGGTGATGGATGCCACAGAGCATATGGTGGTCTTGTTACTAAAAACTTCCAGTTCACCGAACTCCATTCCCTCGCCCAAAAACTCTTGGATAAATTCTTTGCCGTTCTCATCGGAAATATAACATTTGGCAATCCCTTCCCGAATTACGTATACCCTTTGATACCTGTGGTCTTGCTCCATGATCAATCGCCTGGGATCAAATTCTTCCTCAAGGATGTCGTGTACCCCCTTTTTAAAGAGCTTTTCGGTGTAAGCCGTTAATTCTGGATTGATACGTATCATTTTCCATGGGTGGGACAAATGTCCTTTTTAGTACAAGATAGATGCAATTTCTTTGTCCTAAAAGTAAGCAATACCACTTGTGGGGACAATAGTAAAAAAGGAAAAGAATTTGGGTGGAAACCGCGTGTACACTTCCAAATTTATATTGATCTGTTCGGGATCCATGTTGTTTTCGGCAAGCTATAACATGCTGATCCCAGAACTGCCATCCTACCTGTCCAGTTTGGGCGGTGCCCAGTATATTGGCTTGATCATTGCTCTTTTTACCCTCACCGCTGGCATTTCAAGACCGTTTAGCGGTAGATTGACGGATACGGTGGGCAGGAGGCCTGTAATGCTGTTCGGGGCCGTGGTGTGCTTGGTGTGTGGTTTTTTCTATCCCATACTGACCACCGTGTACGGGTTTTTGTTGTTGCGTTTGTTCCATGGGTTTTCCACAGGCTTTACCCCAACCGCCGCCTCTACTTTTGTCTCCGATGTGGTCCCCCAAGAGCGTTTGGGAGAGGCCATGGGCATCCATGGGATTGCCTTTAGCACCGGCATGGCCTTAGGTCCGGCCTTGGGGAGTTTTATCAAGCTGTATTTTTCGTACGCCGTCCTGTTTTATAGCTCTTCCTTGATGGCCCTTTTGGCCTTGTTGCTGATCATGAACCTAAAGGAAACCCTGCCCCACAAAAAACCATTTAGCTGGAGTTTGTTAAAGATTTCCAGAGCGGATATCATTGCCCCCGAGGCTCTGCCAGCCGCCATTGTGAACTTTCTGGCCTATGCAGGTTTTGGTGTGATCCTTACCCTTATTCCTGACTGGACCGAAGCCGTTGGGTTTATGAACAAAGGGGTTTTCTTTATTGTTTTTACGGTTTCATCTTTGCTGGTACGGTTTATCGCAGGAAAACTCTCCGATCGGTATGGACGCACAAAGGTGATCGTGGTGGGGCTGTCCCTATTGATCATTGCATTGTTGTCCATCGGATATTTCAACACGGAATCGGGGCTTCTGATTGGGGCCGGGCTATACGGACTTGCCATGGGTGTGGTTACGCCGGCCATACAGGCTTGGACCATAGATTTAAGTCTCCCTGGAAAAAAGGGTAAGGCCATGGCCACCATGTACATTGCCTTGGAAGCCGGTATTGGCTTGGGGGCATTGCTCTCGGGTTTGTACTACCGCGAAACCATTTCACACATACCACATGCACTCTATGGGTGTGCGGCTTTGGCATTTATCGGTATTGGATACATTGCGTTCTTGAAACGACGAAGTAGCACCTAATTCAACAGATCAAACCGATGGGTATATTTAATGGTGAGCACTTGGTTGTCAATACCATCGATCAAATCATCGTCCTTGACAATGTTGAACACCACAAAAAGTCCCGTGTTGGCATTTTGCAACCATCCGAAACGGGCGTTTACGGAAGTAATGTTCGATACATTGTTCCTTTGGATCAAACTTTGCAGGAACATACGCGGTGTAAAGGAATAGGAAAGACGCAATCCACCCACCAGCGCGGTCAGATCACCAGTATCCAATTGGATATCACTGTGGCTCATGGTAAGGGAAGTGTTGAATCGGTCCCCAATACGGTATTTGGCCGTTCCACTGTTGGTGATTTGATGCCCATTGAAATAGCCCCCAATGATGGTTCGGGTATCAAAGGAAAGAGCTGTGTTGGGATTGGTAATGATGACCAATTGCAATTCTTCATTGTTATAGTAGCCCACTGGAACGGTAACATCGGAAATGATAAAATCCTCAAACACCTGCTCTGCGGTAAAATTGATGCCCGTATGAATTTCCAGACCACTTTTAAAGACCCAATGATTGTCCACATGCAAAAAGCTGGTAACCAATTGATCATCAAAATTCCAGTATCCCCGGTACGAAACGTGTGGCCGTATTTCCAATAACTTACCGGCATCCTTGAATCGATGTGTCTTGAAAACCAAAAACTCGGGTTTTCTAAAGGCCGTTCGCTGCAAAAAGCCCACTTCAGGGTTAAATCCTTCGCCTACTTCGGTATATCCTGCATTTAAACGCCAGCCATTCCAATCGTAGTTCCCCGAAATTTTAAAGGCATGGTCATTTTCTTCGATTCCAGGGGTAACACTTTTAGCTACAAAGCCTGTAATTTCGGCTTTATTGCCGATACCCCATTTACCATCCACGGCATAAACGCGGTTATAGTCGTCTTCCATTGCACCCAGTCCTTCCCTGCTGATAAAAATACCGCCCAAGGAAGAACGCGTACCGCCAAAATTATGATTGACTCTGGCCACTGTAAAGTTGTTCTTTTCAATGGCGGCTTCTTCCACATCGTCCGTGAACATGCTCAAAAAGCCCACATTGGTCTGGCCTACCTTACCGGACAAGCGTGCCCCACCGATAATGGGGACCAAATCGCCCTCTTCCCCAATACCGATCCTTCGGCTAAAGAACAGATCTACTTCTCCCGGGCTTCCCACGCCAAATTGTCCGGCATTCTCCAAAAAAAATGCCCTTTTTTCTGGGAAGAAGAGATTAAATCGGTCCAGATTTACCTGCTGGTCATCCACCTCCACCTGGGCAAAGTCGGTGTTATAGGTGAGATCCAGGGTAAGGCTGGGCGTAATGCTGTATTTGATGTCGGCTCCGGCATCAAAAGTGGTTTCGTTTTCGTCCATGGCCTTATCATTCACATACTGCCCCAACACATAAGGAATCAGCTTCAGGTTCCCCGGATTTCTAAGATTCAATCCATTTAAGCTTCCAGCAAGCGACAATCGTTTCATATCAAAACCGAGAGGGAGGGAAGTCCAATAAGCTGTTTCGGTATTTTTACTAATATTCCGTTGAAAATTCAATCCCCACGTCTTGTTCTCCCCCGGAGCAAAACGGAGTGAACGGAAGGGGATGGCAAATTCGGCGCTCCAGCCGTAATCCCCCAATTGCGACCGTACTTTCCAAGTAGCGTCCCAGTTGATATTGGTGCCCCCAATAACACCACCCTGCTGTCGGTTGGCATTGTTGTTGCCCTTACCCTCATTATCTATTTGTGCATCATATTCCATCCCTTGGGCGTTGGTACCAAATAGGAAGCCGTTCTGCCGGTCATGATAGGTGTCGATGATAAAAAGGAAACTGTCCTCATCGTTTAAATCTGCATCGCGACGCGAATCGGAGACCACAATTTTTTTGGGATCATTGTCGTAACAGACCACTGACACATAGAAAGTGGTGTTGGTGTATGCAATACGGACCTCGGTCTTTTCAGAGACGGCTTGACCATAATTGGGGCGCAATTGTACCAAATCGGTGATGGCAGGGATCATTTGCCAAACCGGATCGTTGATGACATCTCCGTCAACATCGGGGTCCTGTTCCAGTGCTGTGGCATAATAGTCGGGTGTGTTTCCCTTGGAGATCGGAGGTTGTTCCTGTTGTGCAAAAAGTGTGTGGGTTCCGAGAATGACAAAAAAAAGGAAATGCTTTCCTAGGGGAATATTCATAAAAATTGGTCTGGTTTTGCATTAAATATACTTCAATAATCGGAAATCTTGCATAAGTTCAGTACTTTGTATAGAAGATCAATATCTTGAAAATGAAGAGATTTGCCCAATACCTTTTTTTGATGTTGCTCACAACTGTGCTTGGCTGTGCCTCACATCCAAAATCCACGGCAACTCCGGCCCAGATTGAAGCACTGGATACCATGGTCTCGAACAGATCTATTGAGATCGATGCCAAATGGGCAAGGCCTTTGGCCACCCAAAGTCTCAACAATATTTCAAATGCGGGCCTGCTTCCCTACGGCAGTACGGCAAACCGAATCGACTTGAGTGGATCTACAAGCTATCTGCGTGTGCTCAGCGATCATGTCGAGGCCAAATTGCCCTACTACGGGGAACAGCAAATGGGAGGCCCGTACAACCCAAACAATGCAGGAATAGAATTTGAAGGAACTCCCAAGGACTTTGTATTGGAACCCAATGAAAAGAATGGGGGGTATACCATGAAGTTTGCCGTCAACCAAGGTGCGGAAAACTTTCAGGTTACGGCGCAATTGTTTCCATCCCATTCCTGTACCTTCAACATTGTAAGTTCCCACCGGAGGTCTATCCAATATGATGGAACCGTTTCGGAATATGTGGAGGAATGACTACCAGGAAATTGGTTTGAAAGAGGGACCGATTTTTAATTTGTCACCACAGGATAGAACCACATATTCATCCCGTTTGTGCTTTTCCGTGGCTACTATCTGATTTTTGTTCACAATATATTTGCGATGGATCCTGATAAAATCCGGTTGTAGATGTTTGGACATGGACCCAATGTTCTCGCGTTTGATGAAGGTGTCATTTTCCGTATGAAAATTGAGATAATGGCCTTCCGCTTCAATCCATTGGATCAAATCCACACCCAGCGTTATCATTTTTCTTCCTTTCCAAACATCAATGGTACTTGTTCTTTCTTTGGAGGCATATACGAACACCCCAGAACCCAGAACGAACAAAAGGTGGTACAATGCTTCCCTGCCAAAATAGTAACCAGCATATTCGGAATCGATATAATGATTGAAATATCCAAATGAGTGCAGCACAATACCAGAAACCAAATAAAAAATAACAAGACAAGAGAAGGCCAATATAATGGTCAAGGGCCAGAACCATTTTCCATAGTTTAGCTGTATTTTTTTCTGGATGTTAAAACACAGGATCATAAAGGGAATAAATAATAGAATGGAGATACAGAGGTACAGGACGCTTATCCACACATTGTAAGTGGCATGATGGCTGTAACGGATAATATTCTGGATCAAAGTAATGATGAACACCACCACCAACAAGGTAATCGATAGGATATAAAACCGCTTTTCACTCTTGATTATCCGCATATTCCCTAAATCAGGTCTTAAACAAATATAGGGATAACACCTGTGGCATTGAAATAGTAACCAACCCCTTCAATATCTACCCAAACAGGCCTTTGAAAATTTTTTCTGAAAGTCCTTGGTCACGGAGCCATTGTGCGAGCTCTTTTCGTTCACCCACTTCGGCGTGGTGCAATAGGGTGAAACCATGTGGGCCATAGGAATGGAGCAGTTGTGGATGGTCCGAGATGATTTTTTTGATGAACCCGTCATACCCTAAAAAGGCGTAGTTGAAGATATCCATTCGGGCACCTTTCCCGATCAAGTACTCAGCAACATCCTTTCTCCCCACATGGGAAGCACCTCCCATGGCAGTTTCAAAATCCCCTTTTTTCCATTGATAATTGCAATTCAGCAATAATGGGTACTTTTCAAGCAATTGTCTTGTCTCTTCCAAGTTTCGGTGGGCGGCGGATACAAAATCCATGATCAATTCCTTTTCCAAAAGCTCCTCTTGTTGGGTGGATGGGTTCGCCATTAGCAGGGAAGGGGAGACCAGTGCCACGCTGCCCAGGGAAAGGTTTCCTTTTAAAAATGTCTTTCTGTCCATAACGGTTCGTTTTGATGTTGACCCTAAAGGACCATACTATTTCGAAAAATAAAACACAAAAAGGGGGTTTTGTCACCAAATTGTAGTGAACTGTCCTGAAATTCGCACTGAGGCAGAAGATTTAGCCCAATTTGTCATAGTTTTATGGGATTGGAAACCAAGAAAACCTGTAGACTATTATGAAACTTGCCCGTTTATCATTGAAACCAAGCCTTATTCTGCTAGTATCCCTTTGGATGCTCTCCTGTAATGGAAAAAAAGAGAGTACGGAAGGTGAAGGCGCGGATGACCAGACCCAACAGGAAGATACCGGGGCATCAGAATCCAATCTGCCCTTGGAGTTGTTGAACTTGCCACAAGGGTTTAAGATCGACACCTATGCCGAAGGCATTGACGGCGCAAGATCCATGGCCATGGGTGAAAACGGGACGCTCTTTGTGGGCACCCGCAATGAAGGCAAGGTCTATGCACTGCAAGATTTGGATGGGGATTTCAAAGCCGAAAAAGTCTTCGAGATAGCTACAGACTTGGAACAACCCAACGGCGTTGCCTTTAGGGATGGTGCCCTGTACGTTGCGGCGGTGAGCCGATTGTTCCGCTATCCCAATATAGAACAGCAACTGTCCAATCCGCCCGATCCAGAACTTATTTACGATGATTACCCAACAGAATTCCACCACGGGTGGAAGTACATTGCCTTTGGACCCGATGGCAAACTCTATGTGCCGGTAGGGGCACCCTGCAACATTTGTGAACGCAGCAATGAGGATGAACGTTTCGCCACTATCACCCGTATGGACCCCGATGGCAGCAATCGCGAAATCTATGCCAAAGGGGTAAGGAATTCCGTGGGCTTTACCTGGCACCCAGATACAGGTCAAATGTGGTTTACGGACAATGGAAGGGATTTGATGGGAGATGATGTGCCTCCCTGCGAGCTCAACCGAATAACAGCACCTGGGCAACATTTTGGCTATCCCTTTTGTCACGCAGGGACCATAAAGGACCCGGAATTTGGAGACCAATTTCCCTGTTCTGATTTTGTGGCCCCAGTACAGCCACTAGGCCCCCATGTAGCCCCTTTGGGCGTAAAATTTGATACTGGCACCATGTTTCCTGCGGAATATAAGGGGCACGCGTTCATTGCGGAACATGGCTCTTGGAACCGATCTTCAAAGATAGGGTATAGGGTAACCTTGGTGAAATTGGAAAATAATCAGGCCATAAGTTATGAACCTTTTATAGATGGATGGTTGGACGAGAAAAAACAAGAGGCTTTTGGACGTCCTGTGGACCTGCTGTTTTTGAAAGATGGTTCGCTGTTGATTTCGGATGACGTAGCGGATGCCATCTATCGGGTGGTCTATAAACCTTGATTGTGGATTTTTCCATCGCTATGAGCCCTAAGGTCACCTTAGCCAAATTTGTGTTATATTTGATAGCAGTCCATTAGAAGCCCCTTTCACCTACTTGCAGGCCTGACAACCAAAACCAACCAAGGTGAAACATCTTTTTTTAAAAGTTGTGCTTTTTGCATTGTGCCTGCCATCCGGTGGAATACTTTTACTAAAGGTATATGGTCTGGCCCAAATGCACGTTACGGCCTATTCGCTGTTTATTCCTTCCCTGCTATTGCTCCTCGTGCTATCATGGTATTGTCACAAAAAGCACTTACAAGTTTTTTATCTGGTTCTTGTGGGGGCCGTAGGTGGTTTGTTCGGAACCTTTGGCTATGACTTGATACGTGTTCCCTTTATGCTCATGGGCAGTAGAATTTTTGTGCCCATAAACATGTATGGCGTATGGATAGGCGATACCGCCCAAGGCAATGGGTTTACGGATACCATAGGCTGGCTATACCACTTTTCCAACGGGATTACTTTCGGGATTATGTATGCCCTCTTCATGAAAGGAAGAAGTTTCTGGTGGGCCATTGGGTATGCCTTGCTGTTGGAAACCATTTTTGTGGTTTCCCCCTTCGGGGAGCTTTTTGGATTGACCTCGAAACCTCTTTCATTGGTCGCGGCCTACGTAGGGCATATTGCCTATGGCTATCCTTTGGGCAAGATGGTTCAGAATTTCGACACGTCTGTGGAAAGCCTTACATTTTTTAAAAAAGGCCTAATATCACTGTCCGCTTTGGTTACAGTGGCAGTTTTGATCCTTGTTTTTTCCTTAAAAGGGGTTGAACGGGGCGATACCATGTTGATTTTTAAGGACGATAAAATCGTACCGCCCATAGTACGATTGCCTTCAGGAGGTGTTGTCCATCTCAAGAACGAAACAAACATCAACCACAAGCTCCAAGTCTTGGTGGGCGATCGAGAAGTTGAACTTGCTCCCTCTGGGGAAACAAGTGTGAACATGCCCGTACCGGGTATTTTTCAGGTTAAGGCAACTAATGTCCAACGGTTGAAAAGCGTTTTCATCCTCAATGAACCTGTGGAAAATTTTAAACCATAAACCAATGTCATGGAATTGAATTACAACAAATCTGCATTGCATTCCATATTGAAGACCACTCTCTATTATACCCTCTGGGGATTGGTTTTTAATATCCTGCTGTTTGTCCTTGTATGGATATTGAGCAAATGGGAATTTCTCCTTGTATACCACAACCCCTATCTGAACCCGTTCAGGGGCATCTGGTTCTGGGTTGTCTTGGGCGTGGTGGTCGGATGGTTCCGAAGAAACCAAAAAAACAAAATGACCTTTAAAAAATGGAGCAGGACTTTTATTTATATGTTCTTTTTTGGGGCATTGATCATGTCGCTCCAATTATACTATGTAAATAGAAAGCATGGTGGGTGGAACGGTCTCACTGGACCTGATTGTGTTCATAAATACCAATCGCTTTTTTTGATAAAGGATCGACAGCATTTTATCAATCTGGATAATTGCCTGGTTGGTCAAAAAATGCAAAAAGACCCTGATTATAAACCTGTTAACAAAACATACACCTATTTGGAAGATTACAGGGGCAAGTTGATCGACTACGATGTGATCAACCCCAAATTGATTTGGGCCCTTATTGTATTTATTATGGTGGGAGCCATAGAATTGCTCAGAAGATACGGCCCCATACGGGTATACAAAAATATAGGGGCATTTGTAGGGTACTGGAAAAAAGGCCTTTCGGCTTTCCGGCAAAAGCAGTGGGAACTCATTTTTCTGGGATCCATGGTCAACCTCTTGCTGTTGTTTTTACTTCCAAAGATCAATGGTTTGCCCAATGGTAAATTACCTATACTTTTCTCTTTGACCATTTTGATGGTGATGTTCAAGGGTACCATCAGGAAACCCAAAGGCAATTATTTTGCGGATTCCAAGAACCTACAATGGTTTTATTTTGCCGTGGGGGTGTTGGTATCCAGCATTTTGTTGATCATTTCGGGCAACAAGATTTTCTATGTGCTCTTGGTTTTGAGCATTGGAGGATATCTATACACTTCCAAACTTGTCAATTGGTCCGTGGCGAGGCCAGTGGTCATACTTCTGTTGTTTTTGGATGTGGATTCCTTGTTCGCCATGGATGATGGCACTTGGCCCGAAGGAGGCCTGGACATTTTGTTGAATGATACGCACGGTGCCGTTTCAACGGAATTTGCGGCAGAACTCGGGGGCACCGCAGCTGCCGTCACTGATTTGGCCCAAGAAGACCCTGAAGAGGAGGAGGAAAAAGGAGGATACAGAAACCCCTTTGCTTCCCTCCAAGTGGATGTGGATACGGCAACCAAGGCACAGATTACGGAAAATGCAACCGACTTAAAAGAGAGGTTGGAATCCTTAAAGGAAGAAATTGAATCACCGGACACACAAAATGCCGTAGACCGTGCCATTGAAGAACTGAACAAGGTACTTGAGTTGGCAAGCGGGGAAGGGGAGTTGTCAGCGGACGAGATCAACAAGGTCAATGAGCTTATGGAGTATCCGAATCAGGTGTATAAGGACATTGTTGGAGGTTAGCGAAGAAGCGATTCCACTCAAAAAGATAAAATGTTTTCTGTGTACAGTTTTACAGGTAAAAAGTTGCGGGTCATCATAGCATTGTTGCTATTTGGATGGACCTTTAGTGGGGCCCATGGCCAAGCCAGGGATCTTTCTGGGGAATGGCTGATGCAGTTAGGGTTAGGGACAAAAAACGAAGCCAGGATTGAACAGACCGGCGACCAATTGGTGCTTTGGATGCAGTTCAATGGGCAATTGTGGACGTTCTCAGGAAAGGTAAACGGCGATTCCATAGAAGTTTCAAGACCGTTGGACAATACTTGGGAGAAGCAGGAAGAAAAAGAGTGCCATGAGCAGATCATGGGGCAATTGGAACAGTATCCACAATATGCCATGGTCATGAAACTTAAGGTTGAAGGCAAAAAAATAAAAGGTTCCCTGGTTCTTCCCAGCCGGATTTCCTGCGAAAATGGCATTTTCATATCCCTCGCAGACCCAATGTCCGTGGAACTTACTCCGATCAATTATCTGTACTGGGCTTCTGGAAAAAAGATTCTGAAGGCACCTACCAACCATCTGGAAATGAAGGATACCCTGGCGGAGGGAAATCTACCCATTAGGGACCTTATAGTGGACAGAATGGGAGAACGTGTTTATTGGGCCGAAGGAAAGCATATTTTCAGTGTGAACCAAACCGGGAAATCCAAACTGACCATTACCACTGCGGAAGAGGAGGTCTTCTCCCCCCATAGTTTGGTCATCGACAACAAGCAGAAAAAACTTCTGTGGGTGGAAGGCTATAAAATTATGTCCACCCCACTTAAAAATGACCTGAGAACGGTGGTGCTGGAAGAACAAAACTCTCCAAGAAGCCTGGCCATAGACTCCATCAACCAAAAACTATACTGGGTGGTGGAACATTCGGACAAAATAAGAAGGTCCAATATGGATGGATCCAATGCCGAGGATTTTAAGGATAACAACGAGGCGTCCTATCTGGCCATCGATGCAAGGGGAGGATATCTTTATTACACCACCTACCTAGGGATTTTCAGGATACCGTTAAGCGGATCAAGGACCGTGGAAAATGTGTTTTCCAACCTACACGATCCCCGGAGCATCTTTTTTGATGATAGCTTCGATAGGATATATTGGGTAGAATCACATGGACTCACCAGAACCGTTCGCATGTCCGGAGTAAAACTTCCACGGAAGCAGGATTTCATGGAAACCTACGATATCTACAACCTTGCCCTAGGTCCTAAGGGGCCATCTTCCTATGAAGAGGTGAAGATAAAGGGAAGCATGTTGATCAAGGAAGCGGTTGCGGGAAAATCCATGTTGCAGGAACTGGTAAGGGATGATGTATATTATCAGGTTTTGCTTTCCGAATATGCCAAGGGGGAATCGGAATTTAACCTTACCGATGCCAGATTGTTGCTGATTTGGGGAGAGAATTTTCCCCAACGCCGTTACCGTGGCAACAATATTGTCTTCACCTCATCAGATCCAAAGATTACCTATCAAGAATACGATACCTGGAACTATAGACTGGATGATGAGCAGAAGAAAAAATATGTGGACCATCCCCTTTGGTTGGAAAAGAACAGCGGATTAAAGACCACAACATGGGATGCAGCCTGGAAAAAAGTCAAGGATTCCGTTGGGCAGACACAATTGGATTCCATCAAGAAAATGGACCACATGCTGGTTTTGGCCACACCCAAAGAAGGGGTGCTGCCGGGGCTAAAGTCCTTTACCATGAACGATGCCCAGGCCCAATGGTTCATGAATGTGGGCAATACCAATGCCACGATGCGCTTTTTAAGGGTGTTGCCCAACGGAGAGGAGGAGACCATTTCCAACATTTATGCCGGTGACCCTTTTTATATTGAGGTGACCACTTCGCAGAATATCGGGGAAAATGAGCTGGAACTTTCCTTTTTTGTGGACAACAAACCGTTGCAAGCGGGTAGTGTGCAACTTCTGGCGAAAAAGCATGGCAATAGTGGACATGTGTTTCGCACCCGTCCTATGTCCCTTCAGGAGTTTTCGGAAAATGGGGGGCAATTGCAAATGGGTTTGCAGGGCAATGTGGAAAGTGTCTGTAAAATAGGAAGCGTCTTCAAGGCCTCCGTGTCAAACACCACGCTTTTCAACAATGGCTTGGCCCCCAATGCTGCCGCACCTTTGGTGAATCCACTATCAACCATTTGGCATAAAGCTTTGGGAGAGGCGGTTGTCCTGTCCAACTTGACCATTCCAGAGGAAGACTGGGAAAGATCCATAACCAAACAGGTGGAAACATTCACCAACATGGACATCAGGGCCATACCCAATGGGGGCATTACTACCAGTTGCAGTGTTACGCTGGGCGACTATGCGGCCATGATATTGCTCCGGAGGTATTTTGTGAAACAGATGGAGAATTACTACCAGTCTCTGGATAAGTATAGGGACGATGTTGTTTTTCAATATGGATTCTGGGAGATGATGACCCCACAAATGGCCAATGAGGGTTTTCCTTTGGGAAATATCGAGGTAACGGATGATGATGTGGCTTTGCGCAATGCCTTTTCCAAAACCTACATTCTGGAAAATTTCAATTCGCCCGAAGCAGCAAGCCAGTGGATCAAGGCGGCCAAAAAGGACGGCTTCGTCAAATACGTAAACTCCGTCAAAAAATCTTTGGAAACGGCCAAGGACATCAAGGATACCGAAATAAAAAAACTTTTGGACCTCACTGGATTTGGTTTTAAAGCAATGATAGATATGGTCACCTCGGACCTTCAAATGAAAAAGTATCCTACGGATACCGAATATGCCTGTGAAGTGGTTCCGCACATTTGGGAGCCGGACAATGTGGGGCGTTCATCCGTAAAGACCATGAACAACACTGCGGAACACTGTCGTGCCAACGAAGAATGGCAGACCGCCCAATTCGATTTCGCTTTGACCATGGCTGGTGCAATAACGGCCGGAACTGGATATTTGTTGACCTCGGCAAAATTGGCGACCGCGGTCATCGGAGCGGCCCTTGGCAGTGGTGAACTTGTTCGAGACAATTTCAAATTCTCCGCAGAAGATGAAGAAGTCAGTTTTTCTGAGGGGACCTATGGAGTGTTGGGTGTGGAACGCTATGCCATGGCCAAACTCAAGGTTACACCCACGTGGTCCCGTATGCTCTCCTATTTTGGAGGGGGTTTGGGTGTTGCGGGAGACGCTTTTGATATCCTCAAGTTTGTGGGCAAAGTGGATATGGCCAGTGCATATGCCCGACTTCCTGCACTGCTGGGCGAAGTGGATACCAAGGGAGCCCTAGATGCCTACCAGGCCATGTCCAGTACCAACAAGGCCAGGTTCCTACTGTTATTGGGAGAGGCGGAAGAGCTCAAAAAGCTGCCCCTAGATCAACTGACCGATACACAGAAAAGGCTTCTTTCCGCAGCAGAGCAGTTTGCCAGTGAGTTGGATGTGGCCGCCAAGGCCAAGAACGCGGCCAATGCTGTTGGAGATGTAGCAGCTGATTTAAGCGAGGGTCTTCCCGCCGGGCTGAAGAAAGAAGTGCCCATCATCAAAGATGATGCGTTGCCAGGGACCACTGTGCGTTTGGAATACGAACTGGACGCCAACGGTTTCCTGTCCAATATCAAGATAAGGGCCGGAAAGGCGGCAACCGCACAACATATAGCGGAACATGTGCCCGCCCTGAGCAGAATGAAGGAATATGAAGCTGTGGCGGGAAGAGCTGGAAACCTGTACCGAAAGATCAGATATTGGTACAGAAGGGCCTTCAAGGGAGAGCCTCCGTTAGGGTCTCCGGCCTGGGAATCGATGCAGGAGGTTAAAAAGTTGAATCAGATCATCGAAAGCCGAATCAATGGCCTGATCGACGGGATTGATGATCTCAACCCCCGAAGTTTTTCTGATGAGATCAACGAACTGACAGAACAGTTGAACAAACACCAAAAAGCCTTTGAGGAGTTTGTGACCAACCCTGCGTTGGGGAGGGGGTTTGTTGCGGCCACCAACGACCCTGCAAAAAAGTTCAGGGGCGAAATAGACAACTACATCAAAAATTTGCGTACACCAAAGCGCAACCTGCCCACCGCAAGTTCCAAACGCATGACGGATGCCAAGAATTTGCTGGAAGGAACGGACGCGGGAAAACAATTGTACAACGCTGTTGTGGAACAGGCAGCTAAACAAGGGGGCGATGTGGTCATGGTAGGGCAGTTTTTAGAGAGATTGTCTTACTTGAGCGACCTGACCCCAACACAGTTGCTGACCATGCGCAAGTTTATTGACGCTACGGGCAATGTCGAATCCATGACCCTAATGCTCAGAAGGGGAACACCGGCTGGTCGTGAATTCATCAAGACACATTATCGGGACCTGTTGAACAAGGTATTGCAAGTAATGGAACAGAGCAGCGGCAATACCGAGGCTTTGAATGGTATAGCCACATACCTTACAAAGATCAGAAGGGGCAGTGTGGATGCTGTGGACGACCTCTTTCTACTATCCAGAAATTTCGACCCCGATACTTTCGCGGATGTTCTGGGAACGATCCATAAATTTGCGGATGTGGAGGGCTTCCCAAAACTATTGAGCAATCTTGGCTCATTTGGGAGCGCCAATTTTACGGGAGCCATGGGTCATTTGCATGCATTGAACACTTTGGCCAAAAAATACGACCCAAGCCAATTTATTCTGGAACAACGAATTTTTGGAGGGCTCTGGGGAGATAATTTCCGGAACATAGATATTGTGGTGATTCAAAAAAGGGCCGATGACTTCGACATTCTTGAAATCGTAGAGGTGAAGGAGTATTCAAACCTTGAGGGATTGTTCGATTTTAAGATTAAAAGACAGTTTGCCAAAGATGTCCTTATTGCTCATGTAAATGGCTTTTCGTTGAAGGATGGTGTACGATGGATGGTCAATAAACATGTACTTGACGCGGGAGCAACGGCAGCACAAAAGCTGAAGTTGAAACAAGAGTTTTTAAAAGCATTTGACAATGAGACGTTGAAAAAGGAGATTTTCTGCCATATCGGAAAAGATGTGGGCAGGTATCGAAAAGAACTGGAGGACAGTTTTGATGAGATTTTCCAGTTTTTTTGATAGTTCTAGCTCCGGGGTTGTGTCAAGTCGTTCATTTTCCAAGCTTTGTTAGAACCATTGATCCCAGAGGTTTCAAGGTAGATGTGTATGGTACTGGAAGTCTCAATTTTTTCCAAGGTATAGGTCCATTCCCCAAAGGGGAAAACAAACTCGGTCTTGTCCGGTTCCATGGATTCCCGCATGGAACCGTTCAGGAGGATAAGATCAGGGGCTTCCATGGGGGTTTTGGGTCTTTTCCAGCAAGTATAGCGTAACTTTCTGTTATGCAGCTCATCAATTTTGATGATGAACTCTTGGTTGCCACACAGTACAAGGTTGCGTTTGGTCTTATAACGGTCCATATCCGGGCCTATATATTATTTCTTTTCTTCCAGTGTGTGCCATGGAGGAAACCAAGTAGATAAAGGATTAGGGCAACCATCGCCATGCTGATGGCCTGTAAGAGGTTTATCGTTTCTAACGTAGTCATTTTCTTTATTTTCCCGAAAACTATAACCCAGAGCCATAAAATGATGTTCCAAATTGATGGATGTACCATTTGAATTGAGGGATTCGGCTTCGGATTTCACTTTTGCCAATGCCATCCATGGGAAAACCATGCCATGAAATGCTTTTTTCATGGTATATTTATAGGGTACGAAAATGAAAAATCAACCTTATGAAGAAGACACTTTGCCTCTTGTTCACCCTGTCCCTTATTGCCAACGTTTCCTTCGCACAAAAAAACACTGCAGTCCCCAAAATCAGTGAAAAATTGTATGAATCCATGGCCTACCGCAACATTGGCCCGTTCCGAGGGGGAAGGGTCACTACTGTGGAGGGTATCCCAGATGACATTTTTACCTACTATATGGGCGCCACGGGTGGCGGGGTATGGAAGACCACGGATGGTGGCGAGACCTGGAACAACATTTCCGATGGCTTTTTCAATACCACGGGCATTGGCGACATCACCGTCGCTCCATCTGACCATAACATTGTGTATGTGGGTACGGGGGAATCCTGCATCCGTGGGGTAAAGACCTCGCACGGCGATGGTATGTACAAATCCACCGATGCTGGAAAAACGTGGAAACATATCGGTTTGGAGGCCACCCGGCATATTGGGGAGGTGTTTGTACACCCCAAAGACCCCAACAAAGTCTATGTGGCCGCACAGGGCAACCCCTGGGGCACTGATGAACACCGTGGACTCTATTTGTCCAACAATGGGGGAGAGACCTGGGAGAAAATATTATATGTGAACGACCATTCCGGGATTGTGGACATGACCGTGAGTGAGAGTGACCCCAATTTTATGATGGTCACTTCGTGGGATTTCCAACGCAAACCCTGGGTGGTACAGAGTGGCGGCCCTGGAAGCAAGGTTTTTAAGACCACCGACGGCGGCCAAACCTGGAAAGAGATTACCAAAGGCCTACCCGAACTCAAGGGAAAGATGGGCATCGATATTTCACCGGCCAATCCCAACGTGGTGTACATGGCCATTGAGGCGTTCGAACGTGAAGGCGGGGTATACCGCTCCGACGATGCAGGGGAAACGTTTAAACAGACCACCAACGACGCCACTACCTATGCCCGCGCGTGGTACTATATGCACATTATTGCTGATCCCAACGACGAGGACGAATGCTGGGTGATGAACAGCTTCGCCATGAAATCCATTGATGGGGGCAAGACTTTTACCGGAAACCCCGGGAGCCATGTGGACCATCACGACCTATGGATCAATCCCCATAACAGCGATATCATGATCAATGCCAACGATGGGGGTGCTTCGGTCACCTACAACGGGGGCAAGACCTGGTCCACGGTCATGAACCAACCCACGGGCCAGTTCTACCGGGCCCTTACGGATAATGGCTATCCATACCGGGTGTATTCCGGGCAGCAGGACAACAGCACCATCGCCATCGACAGCCGTTCCATGGACGACGGCATTGGCGAAATGCACTGGAACATCATGCGGGCCGGGGAATCCTCCACCGTTGCTGTGGACCCCAACAATCCCCGCTATGTGTACTCCACCTATTTTGCGAGCAATTTTATTGAGTGGGACCGCGATATCGACAATACCCGAATGGTGCGGCCCTATCCAGAGCGTATCAGTGGGGAGCAGCCCAAAAATCTAAAGCTTCGGGCCAACTGGAACGGTCCCGTGATCGTATCGCCCCATAACCCCAATGTGATTTACTACGGATCGCAGTATGTGATGAAGTCCACCGACCGCGGCATCACGTGGGAAACCATGAGCGGCGACCTTACCCGAAACGACAAAGACCATCAAGGAAAAGGAGGGTATCCAATTAGCAATGAGCAGATTACCGCAGAAAGTTACAACAATCTATTTAACATTGAAGAGTCCCCCGTACGTGAGGGAGTGGTCTGGGTAGGTTCGGACTGTGGGTTGGTGCATGTGACCCAAGATGGGGGCAAAACCTGGACCAACGTCACCCCCAAGGGACTGAAGGAGGGCATCATCAACGTGGTGGAACCTTCACCCCACGATGCCGCCACGGCCTATATTGCGGTGGCAGGCTATAAAATGAACAACTTTACGCCCCAAATCTACAAGACCACCGATTATGGCGCTTCCTGGACCAAAATTGTGAATGGATTGCCCGGCGATACCTTTGCCCGCACCGTGCGCGAGGACCCGGACCGAAAAGATTTGCTCTATGCAGGCACCGAGACCGGACCCTTTGTTTCCTTTAATGGGGGCCAATTATGGCTGCCCCTGCAGAACAACCTGCCCGAAGTGCCCATTACCGACCTACGGGTACAGCGCAAGGATTTGGTAGTGACTACCCAGGGCCGTGCCATTTGGATCTTGGACGATCTGACCCCGCTGCACCAGATTTCGGATGCCGTGGCTAAGTCCGACTACTATCTCTACAAACCCCGCGATACCGATGCCGAGCTTTCGGTGGCCTATAGTGCCGATGGGGAAGGGCAGAACCCGCCCCAAGGCTTGCAGATCAACTACGTGCTTAACAAGGAAGTGGGGGAGGACACGCCCATTTCCTTGGAGATTTTGGACAGCACCGGCGAGGTGATCCATGCGGAGTATAGCAACCGCCCCAGAACAGGCTGCGATACGCTGATAAAACCCCAATTGAAAAAGAAAATAGGCGCATACCGCTATAGCTGGAACATGAAAGTGGGGCAGTTTGACTGCTTTACCGAGTTCTACACCACCAACCGCGATCGCAGCGCCTACGATGCTGCCCCCGGCCACTATAAGGTGCGGTTGACCGTGGGGGATTTTACCCAGACCCAGGACTTTACCATTACCATTGATCCCCGCATAAAAATAAGCGTGGACAATGTAGAGGCCGCCTATGTGGAGCGTGATGCCCTGAACAAATCCCTCTACCGGGCCGCCACCGAAATGAGCCAAGGCGTGCGCGATCTGCGAAAGCTGCAGCAGCAACTGCACTTTGTGTTGGGCGAGACCAGTTCTGCCGAACTGCAGGAACAAGGCAGTGCCTTGAACCAAAAAATAGAAAACTGGATAGCGGAAATTTTACAAAGAGAGATGCGCACCTACCAGAGCAATTATATGTTTGAGGCGCGGCTCCTGATCAAGTTTAAGGATTTCTTGGACGAGATCGGCAAGGGCAACCTGCCGGTGACCCAGGGCATGCGCGACGTGACCCGCGACTACCTACAGGACTGGAGCGCGCTAAAAACGGACTTGCAACAAATAAAGACCCAAGACGTGGCTGCGGTAAACGCCCTGATCCAAAGCGCCGGCCTACCGGAACTGTATGTACCGTAGGTAATTTGAGAGTTAAGAATTAGAAAAAGGGGAAGGCCGAAGGGTCTTCCTTTTTTTGATTGTAGAAAAACCATAGAATTTTTAAGATTTTCATGCAATCGATTGCTAATCAATTTTTTATATATTTAAACATCTCCCCTTATTTATCATTGATAGGAATTTAGCAATTAAGATTTCAAGACTAGTAATCAATTTTTGTATGAATCACATTCTGGATTTAGGTAAACAAACAGATCAGTTAAATAATTTGTTTAAAAAAATTTCTGAAGGGAATACTATTTTATTTCTTGGAGCAGGAGCCTCAATTGGTGAAAAAAAATACTTGAGCAAAGAAATTATAGATTATTATGAAAGCTACCTAGGTAAATCCTACAATGAGCCCAACTTAACTCGCTTTATAGATATTTTATCTGCGGACCCACAGTTTAGTAGAGATCATTTTGACGGTGAAGTTGCAAAAATGCTTGAAAAATACACGCCCAATGAAGGTCATTTGATAATGGCTTCAATTCAATGGAGAGAAATAATAACTACAAATTATGATTTATTGGTCGAAAAAGCGTTCGACCAAATTAAAGGAGAATCGGGAACGGATTTTGACTTAGTAAGTATTAGAGAACACAGAGATTATAATTATGCATCGAGTAATTCTGAGATAAAATATGTTAAGCTCAATGGGTGTCTATCTGACAAAAGAAAGTATCCATTTGTATTTTCATCTGATGATTTTCAAAATGCGAACAAGTTTTATAAGGTTGTTTTAAACGATCTAAAATCTCTTTCCGATAAAATATCATTGGTCTCATGTGGTTATTCATTTAATGATCCGTTCGGAGCACAATTGTTAGAAAAATACGACTCATACAATTTTAGAGATAGAAAATGGGTTTACAACGTGGATCCCTTTCCCAATGAAAATGCACTTCCATATTATAGCCAAAACAAAATATGTATCATAAAATGCTCTTTTGAGGATTTCTTCAAAAAATATAAGAGTTGGTTGGACAATCAATTAGAAGCCGTTGTTAATAGAAAAAGAATTTTATATAGAACTAGTAAAAATCATAGGATAAAAATCCCTAATAAACTTGCAATTGACTTAGAAAATTCAATTAGACAATTGAACTCCCAAAGTTCTGTTGCATATATTAATGACATAGATTTTTACAAAGGAGAAGAGCCTAATTATGATATTATAAAAAGAGGCGTCGATGTAATAAAGAAAAGTCTCTTTGAGGAAGTTAGCAAGAAGATAGAAGAAAGCATTAATGGAACCCATGAGACTTTTTTGCCCATTTTCTTCTTAAAAGGAGATTTTGGAATTGGTAAATCTACTTTTACACTCAGATTGATAAATGAATTGACCAACCGTGAGGATTTGGAATTGATTGCTTTTGAGGTGTTAGATTTTATCCGTTTAAAAGCAGATTATCTAGTTAGATTATTCACTGTCAGTAATTCCAAAAACATTATACTGTTCTGTGATGAATTGGAAGTTGAGAGCTCATTCAAAGCAATGATTGAACTGAGAAGGGACTTAAGTATAGAGCAATTTAATGATTTAAATGTGTTCTTTTTGGTTCCGATTAGAGAGAACATTTTGGAAAAGTATAAAAGACAAAGGGAACTTAAAAGAGTATTTGAAATAAAAGTAACTGCTAATTTTTCAGATGATGAGATATCTGAGCTATTAACCAAGTTAAAGAATGTAGGAATTGTCAATTATCGCGATGCTTCGGAGAAAAAGGAATTGTTGGACACTGTCAAAAATGTGTATAATAATGACTCTTTCATTTCATTATTGCAATTAGTGACTGATGGCAAACACATTAAGGACTTAATAACTGCTTACAACGAACTATCCAAAGATGTCCAAAAAGCATTTCTATACACAGCAATTTTACATCAATTTAAGCTCTTAATGCCAGCTAGTTGGCTCAGAAGTATTATATCAAGCGATTGGGATGATTTTGTAGAAAATGTAATAAAGGCAGAAGGTAAAGGAATATTAATTCAGGAAAATGTTGATTCATATGGTATTGAACCTGACCTGTATTTTAGAACCAAGCATCCAATTATTGCTACCGAATTAATAAAAAGAATTGAACCGAGTAAGGATAAGCAATACAGAATATTCCAAAGGATGTTCAATTCTATTGAAGTAGGTTCTTCCAATACTTTTTGGATAAATAATTTGTTAAAAACCCTAGTTAGATCTGGAGATTACACGGAATCCAAAATTGATAAATTACATGATTTAGCATATGCTAAACTATCTGATGACCCCCATTTTTTACTTAATTATGCCATTAACCTACAGAAAAGAAGAACTCGGTCTTCACTTAAAAAGGCGTTAGATTTATTAATTTATGCTGAATCGCTCTTAAAATTTCGAAATCATCGATTCATTCATAGAAGAGCAGCAATAAATTTTGATTTGGCTAGATTATTTTTCGAAGAAAAGAAAGAATCAAATGTAAATGTTGGCCTGTATCTTGAAGAAGCCAAAGAACTTTTTAAGGTCAAACAACTATTAGACCCTTTTTCTGCTTACAGCTATACTGATTATGTAATATTACTAATATGGGAAATAAAGAATTTAAGTTTTATAGAAGAAGATATTCTATCTAAAAGAATCACAATAGAAGAACTCATAGAATTAGCAGAAAAAACTGTCACTGATGAAATCAATAGAATTTTGGAGTTAAAATCACATTATATTTCAACTGTACGACATTCGATCAGTCTAGTAGAATATAAGCAACATTTAGATGACTTATATCAAGATTCAAGTTTACGGCCTTATGCGTGCATATTACTTTATAATTACTATGTAGATAATGAAGCAGATATTGAAGATTCGGAAATTTCACGACATGAATTGATAGATGAAATGACCAATTACACTGATAATGATGAAGTCGTAAAGTTTCTCATAAAATACTACGGTAGAAGATTGCATATTGCAAATAATAGAATCAATTTTTTTTCTTTATGTAGAAAGAATCCATTTCTAGAAGAAGAAACTCCGTTGAGATATTATTATTTTAATTTCATCGCTGAATCATATGATAGACATTTTCATGAAGGAAGAGAGTCACTTAAACAAATTAAAGGAAAGTTTAATGGGCTAAATCCAACCTTTCATTATGTATGGTTGGATCCCGAGGGAGAACAAATTATTTTTGATGGCTTAATGGATAGATGGTTTAAAACCAAATACAAAGCAGTAAAAATTAAAGATTTTCAGCAACATTTCAAACTAGTTAAAGGTAATTATGAAGAATATGAACTAGGCCAAAAGGTGAAAGTGAAGTTACATTTTTATTTATATGGTATTATTGCAGAAATCGTTAAAGATGAAATGAACAATATCTATTTGTTAAATTGATCCGCATGTTGTGCCATATTATATTCTTTGAATAATCTAGCTCTAATTCAACTCATTACTTTTTTCATAACCTCATCCGTTATCCCTTCACTCTTCACCCTTTACCCAACACCCCTAAACCCTTAACCCAAAACCCTTCACCCTTCAACCAAAACCCTTCATCGGTCAACCCTTTTCCATTTCCTAGGCGTTGGGTGTCGCTGTATGGCCTCATTTCACTATTTTAGGGACGTAGAACCAACCTCATTCATGGGCATATACCGTAAATTGAACGCCATAATGTTTACCGATGTGCAGGGATATACTGCCATCATGCACGAGGATGAGCAACGGGCCTTATCGCTGCGCAGCCGACACAGAAAGCTCTTCAAGGAACTTACCGAACAATACCGAGGCACCGTGGTGCAGTATTTCGGGGATGGTACTTTGACCACTTTTGACAGTGCGGTGGATGCCGTGGAGTGTGCCCTGGCCCTGCAAAGGGAGTTTCAGCAAGCGCCTGTGATTCCCGTGCGTATTGGTATCCATGTGGGAGATATTGTGCTTTCCGAGGATGATATTATGGGTGATGCGGTAAATGTCGCCTCTCGGATAGAAGCGGCCAGCGTACCGGGCAGTATTTTCTTTTCTGGCCATGTGAACGATCAGTTGCGCAGCCATAAAAAATTTGAGACCCGATTCCTCGACGTTTTCCATTTTAAGAATGTAAAAGAGCCGGTTCCGGTGTTTGCCCTCGTGGATGATCATATCGTAGTGCCGGACCGCAAGGAATATCTAAAGACCCAAAGCAAGGTCGGTGCCGCTATCTTGGGTAGGAGAGAGGGCAACGGCCAACCCGGAAAAAGAAGACTGCTGCGATGGGGCGGCGCCTTGGTAGTGGGGCTAGCCATCTTGGCAGGTCTATACTTTACCTTCGCTAAAAATGACCGGTTGCCCGCTAGTGGAGACGATGTGCTACGTAGCATGGCCGTATTGCCAGTACAGAACCTCACCGGTATTCCAGAAAATGATGTGCTGTGCGAGTCGATCACGGATGATCTGATCGGGCAATTGTCGGATCGGGTCGGAAAGGTAAAGGTGGTGCCCAAATCCTTGATCAAGGATTATCTGGATCAGGGCGAACCGATGCAAAAAATGGCCGCTGCTTTGAATGTGGGCTATATTTTGGAAGGTGCGCTGCACCATTCGGATAGCCTCTACAATTTGGACCTTCGGTTGGCCGATGCCTTGGAGCGCATGTACCTCTGGTCCGAACGATATGACCATGTTTCTGATGCTACTATGGCCAAAACATTACAATCGCATGCCAGTGGTGCCATTGCTGCAGAATTAAACGCTCATTTGAGTAGCACAAAGACTACAACCTCGCCCAATCCCACCGATAATAAAGATGCCAACGAGCTGCTGGTACGGGCGAATACCATAGCCGATAAAATGGATAAGGAATCCCTATATCAGGCCATGGCGTTGTATCAAAGAGTGATCCAGTTGGAGCCCAACCTTTCCGATGGGTACATGGGAATGGCACGCGTCTATACCATTGGCGGGCTTATTTGGGGCATTTTTCGGCAGGAGGAAGCTGAAAAGCTGTCCAAAGAATATGTTGAAAAATCCATGGCGTTGAAGCCGACTTTGGAAGCCTACCAATATGTGTTGATCACCAAATTTTTCTTTGATTTTGATTTTGAATACTCAGAAGAGCATTTGTCGTTGGTAGCTATTTTGCCGCCGTTTCCCGATGGGGCTTTTTATGCGGTCTACAATAATATTGTAGGGAGATATGACGAAGGCATTCGCTATGCCGAGAATTATATTGCACGCTTTCCCGAAGCGGGCAACGGTTTCGCACAGATGATTCGGGCTTATTTTCTTGCTGATCGGTGGGACAAAGCGGATAGTTTGATGAACCGGTATGATGCCAAATTCCGTCATGATCAATTTTACATGCGCGATGTGGCCATGGTGCACCTCAACATGGGCAATTTGGATTCTTTTAGGGAAATGAACGATATCTTGAAGACCAATTTCCTGGACAATGCCGCCGTACATCTTTACTATGACGCCATTGAAATGCACCTCGATGGCGCAGATCAAAACAAAATTCAGGAAAAGTTGGACCTTTTAGAAGATCAATACCATATGGGCATGGCAGGTTCACCCGCATGGTTTTTGGCCATGTACCATTTTTATATAAAGGACGATGCAACCGGTTTCCAGTGGTTGCAAAAATCCTTTGATCGCAAAGACGTTGAAATTTTGTGGTTAAAGACCGAATATCTGCTACAACGGTTCAAAAAAGCCCAAGACCCGAGGTATATGGCACTTTACAATCAGATGCACTGGCCGGAATAGCTTTCAGGCAGGTAAGGGGTACATAAAAACCGCCCTTCGCAAATACATCACAAAGGGCGGCTGATTTTTCAAGGATAATCTTAATTTATGGGCGCAGTGGATTCAATTTCATCCACGGGTATATTCATATTGGCATGTCCCTTGCCGCCAAAACGGTAGGTAAGCCCAACACTGACCAGATAGTCCGCAAAAGCGGCATCGCCGTGTTGCGATTCGCCGGTCATGGCCTCGGTCTGCATATCGGGAACACTTTGTGTTCGGTTTCGTACGAGCGCAATGGGCACATCCACGTTTACCTGCAGTTTGTTATGGGTATAGCTCAACCCGGGCTCTGCGGAAAGCACATAACCGGGCCTTCTAAACCCATCGCTTCCGCCAATAAGGTCGTACACGGGGACACATTCGTAGCGTCCACCACCATACACCCCAAACCCTGAAGTGCCAAAGATATAGGTAAGTCCTGCACGTCCGGCCAACTGGTCCGGTACGGACATAATGGCCTCTGTTTCCCGAGATCGGTAGGTGGGTACCCCGTTCATTTCCTTCGGGTTTACCAAATAGTAGAACCCACCGCTCAGGAACAGGTTATTGGTGATCAAATGGTAGCCTTGCAGTTCAAAAGTAAACCCCCAACCACCATCTCCGGGCTGTATGGATTGATCCACGGGTCTTTCGTCCGGTCTGCCTTCCCTGGGGGGATGCACATCGGTAAAATCAGATTTCCCGGAATTGGTCTTGATGCCCAAACTTATGGACAGGTTGGAGCGTACTTGTTTGTTGAAATCGAACAGCCAATACCCCACACTGGCGCGGATATCGCCCAAACCTTGGGAATGCACCTTAGTGCGCTCATCCCTTCCAGATTCCCTGGAGTGGTCCACATAGGGGATGATAAGGGTACCAAAAAGTCGATCCGTAAACGAATAACCTACGGATAGATCGTAAAAAGAGGAACGGTTGATAACGTTGGTATGTTCTTCCACCCGTTCCACCTGCTCTTCGGTGCCCACAAAGTGCCGAAAGGATTTAAAATGTCTAAAGTTTCCACTGATGGACCATTCCCCTTTTTGGAATCCGCCCGAACTTCTGTTGGCCAATTCCCCACTACAGGTAGAGAACCCCCGGATGGCCACACAGCCTTGTGCCGAAAGATGGGATGTTGCTAGGGAAGTTAAAAGTAGGGCGCTTGCGAGTATTAATCGTTTCATAAAATCGTTTTGTTTGGTTTCTTGTTGAAAGTGGAATATGTATATCCATAAAAGCCCGCAAGTTAGAGTTACCATCCTTGGTTGGGATTAATGATAGATTAATAAAGATTATGGAAAGGTTAATTACATTAATATCCAACTAAAAAAACTTAATTAAAAGGCATTTGTGCAGTATGCACAAGGCTCATTCCCGTGGTGCCAAGAGTCAAATTTCAGAAAATGGGATAATGGAATAGAGGCGACATGGACCATCAATTGCAGTATGGCCAATATTTAACAACCTGTAGATTTTGTTCTCCTTGTTTTGCTGGTTGGGGATATTTCGGGAAATGTGTGCAAGAAGATGTGAAGTTTGTCCACGCAATTCCATGCGCCTTTGCCGGAATTTTGTGCATCAATTAATAACACATTAAAACAAGAATCATGAAAACATTAAAACAAGTATTCGTGTTGGCAGTGGCCCTTACATGGGGAGCTTTTGCCCAGGCCCAAATTGATCCTGTAGACTCCGAAGGCTTGGCTCTGGGAGGATACGATGTGGTATCCTATTTTTCTGGAAAGGCCAAAGAAGGAAAAAAGGCCTATGCAGCCAAGCACAATGAGGTGACCTATTATTTTTCCAGTAAGGCCAACCAGGAAGCCTTTACCAAATCCCCAAACAGGTATTTACCCCAATTTGATGGGTACTGTGCATGGGGCGTAGGGGCCAAGGCGGCCAAGTTTCCCATAAACCCGGAGACTTTTGACATTGTGGATGGAAAACTCTACCTGTTTTTCGATGGGGAGTTCAATGGAGAGCCACTGGACACTTCTGTGGATTGGAAAGCCCGGACTGCAGAGCTTGAAAAAGCGGCACAAGCCAATTGGCCCAACATCAAAGACAGTAAATAATGCATTCAGGGCAGGTTGAAGTCTTCAGCTTGCCCCTTTTTCATCCTAAAAACATACCATGGCAATAGAACAAAAATTTCCGTTACCGCCTTTTACCGAGGAAACCGCTCGAGAAAAAGTACAGTTGGCCGAAGATGCTTGGAACAGTCAAAATCCAGAGAAAATTTCCAAAGCCTATACCGTGGACACCGAATGGCGCAACCGTTCCCAATTTGTAAACGGGAGGGAAGAAGTGATCATTTTTTTGACCGACAAATGGGAAAAGGAAAAAAACTACAAGCTTAAAAAGGAACTTTGGGCTTTTTCGGACAATCGGATAGCTGTGCGGTTCGAGTATGAATATCAGAACAGTCAAGGGCAATGGTTCAGGGCCTATGGCAATGAAAATTGGGAATTCAACCAACACGGCTTGATGCAGAAACGTTATGCCAGCATCAACGATGTGCCCATCGCTGCAAACGAACGAAGACTATAAGTATCAATAGCCCACATTTCGCCATAATCTTGTGGGACATGTAGGCTTTGTGCTTGAGATTCAACGTTTCTCTGTTATTGCACTATAGCATTGAGTTTTTGTATTTGCTCATTAAAGTTTTTGAGGGTATTGTCAGTTGAGTTATTGGGTATGTCCGTTGCTCAACACGAGGCAATGGTTTTCCAGAAAAATGGAAAAATTATAGAAAGGGGGCGATTATCCCCCCGCTATCTTTTCCAAGAGAGCTTTTCTGAACAATTTACCTATGGAAAGTTTGGAATTGTCAATCAGGACTAGTTGGTTTCCTTCTATCAATTTGATTTTTTTCAAATTGACCACATAGGACTTATGTATTCTCAAAAAATTGTTGGGAGGGAGCTTGTCGATGAACTCGGTCAGGGTTTCGGGGGTGAGTATCATCTTATCGGCATATATCTTAATGTAATTTCCATAGGCCTCAACATAATTCACATCCTCTAAATTTATTTTGATCAGTTTCTTGTCGCTTTTCACGAACAAGGATTCCACGGGAGTGTTTTCCAATGGCACATGGATGGGTTCCCTATCCAATGTACGTTTGTTCTGGACCTTTAGAACCGCCTGCACAAAACGTTCCAATGAAAAGGGCTTTAAGAGATAATCGGTCACCGAAAGTTCAAAACCTTCCACGGCGTATTCAGAATATGCCGTGGTGATGATCACATCCGGTTTTATGAGCATGGTCTTTAAAAGGCTCAATCCGGACAATTTAGGCATGTTGATGTCCAAAAAGAGTAGGTCGATCACCTCATTTTGCAAAACGTTCATTACCTCAAAGGCATCCTTACAGGAAGCGATCAATTCTAGATAGGGTATTTCAGCGATATAACCTTCAAGAATTTGGCGGGCAATGGGCTCATCATCGGCTATGATACACTTTAGGGCTCTCATCAGACTTTTATTTTTAATTGGACGGTGTGGTACAGGTCGCTGGTATTTATGATCAACGAATGTGCAGTTGGATACATAAGGTCCAATCGTTTTTGGGCATTGTCCAACCCAATGCCACTTTTGCCGGTCTCCAACTTGTTATAGTTCATATTGTGTTTGTCAATGGTATTGATGCAGGTAAACAGCAGCTCCTTCTTGAAAATTTGGAGCATGACCGATACCTTGCTCTCTCCTTTTTGCGACGTGCCGAGATGTTTGAATGCATTTTCCACAAAAACGATCAGCAACATGGGTGGGATTAGTATGGTATCGTCATTTCCGGAGATGCTCAATTCTATCTTGGTCTTATCTTCCAACCTGATCTGCTCCAAAGAAATATAATTTTCCAGATACTGTATTTCCTTTTTTATGGGAACCAATTCTTCTTTGGTATCGTAAAGGCCATACCGAAGCAGGTCGGAAAGCTTTAGCATTAGGTCCGGCAGTTTATCCGATTTGATTTTTGCCAAACCATATAAATTGTTCAAGGTATTGAACAAGAAATGGGGATTCAATTGTGCTTTCAGAAGTTTTAGCTCCGCTTCCTTGATATTCTGTCTTTTGATAAAACTATCCCTGGAAATCTTGATGGCAGAACTGAACAATAATGAAAAGACTAGAATGCCAGAGACATTGGGTACCCTGTCCCATTCAAATTCTTCATCAAACCTATACAATAGCAATGCTGCTATCGCCGTGAACACGATGACATTGGCAAAGGTCAACACAATGCCCAACGTTTTGTCTTTCCTGCCAAAAAGGGGCAATACCTTTAAATTGTTGATATAGATGGGCAAGGCCAAAAATCCCAGACCCAGGATAGGGACCAGGAACTTATTGTCCGAGTCGATGAACAATAAAAAAATTAGATAAACAAAGAGCCAAATGGCAACATTTTGTATGCGTTTATCCTCAAACCATAGAGTTGATCTCAACATTTTCCGCGTATAGAATTATGTGCTAAATATAATTTTTAGCCTTGGATGTCCTATCATTAAAATGATGAATGGTTGGTTTTTCATTTTGAACGCACCCATTTTGGTGACCAAGACATTTTTGCGTGTAATTCTCTGCATATCATCATTTTAGGACTACTTGTCATTTCTTTTTTTAATCGGTTTCATTCCAAATGATATTTGCCCCGTCATTCAGATCAATGGATGGCACTAAACGTCTAAATCAATCAAAAAATGAAACAGTTACTATTCCTGCTTATCTTATCCACATCATGGTTATCGGCCCAAGATAACTTCACGATAAGCGGCACAATCAAAGATGTGGACAATGGGGAAACCGTGATTGGCGCGTCAGTCTATTTTAAAGATACGACGATTGGAGCTGTAACCAACGAATATGGCTTTTATTCTGTTACGGCTCCTAATGCCGATTACACTTTGGTGATTTCCTATTTGGGCTATGCAGACCTCGTCCAAGAGATAGTGCTGGACAGGGACCAGAAGCTGGATATTGAAATTCATGAGGTGTCCACACAGTTGGATGAAGTAGTGGTTACGGCTGAGGAGGGTGAAAGGATGAGCTTAAAAAAGCCCCAGATGAGTGCTTCCAAGCTTAAGGTCTCCACCATTAAACAGATCCCTGTGGTTTTGGGAGAGGTGGACCTTATCAAATCCATCCAGTTGCTTCCCGGAGTTACCAACAATGGGGAAGCTTCCAGCGGTTTCAATGTAAGGGGTGGTGCTTCCGACCAAAATTTGGTCTTGTTGGATGAGGCCATTATTTACAACACATCCCATTTGTTGGGCTTTTTCTCCGTCTTCAATGCCGATGCCATCAAAGATGTCAAATTGTACAAAGGGGGCATACCTGCACGTTTTGGGGGTAGGGTATCTTCGGTCTTGGATGTCCGTCAGAAAGATGGCAACAGCAAAAATTTTGATCTCACGGGAGGTATTGGGGCCATATCGAGCCGCTTGGCCATGGAAGGCCCCATGTTTCATGATAAGGGGTCCTTTTTGGTGGCAGGGAGAGGCTCCTACGCACATTTGTTCTTAAAGCTTGCCGATGTTAAGAACAGTGTATATTTCTACGACCTCAACCTTAAGACAAATTACCAGGTCAATGAGAACAACAAGCTTTTCCTATCAGGGTATTTTGGAAGGGATGTCTTCGATTTTTCTGGAAAGTTCAACAGCAACTACGGCAATCTATCCGGAAATTTACGCTGGAACCACATTTTTAACGATAAACTTTTTTCCAACCTATCATTGATCTACAGCAAGTATGATTATCAGATGATATTGGATTTTGTGGAACTTGATTGGGTATCTGACATTCAGAACTACAATGTCAAATACGATCTCTCCTATTATGTGAACGATAGGCTGAGCATTGACTTTGGAATTAGTGACATCAACTATGATTTTAATCCCGGTGAGGTAAAGCCAATCTCGGAGAGCTCTGCGGTAAACTACTTGAAGCTAGACCAAAAAAGGGCGTATGAAGAAGGAGCGTATGTGGCTGTGGAACATAAAGTATCCGATAAACTTACCGCTTCCTATGGTCTGCGATACAGCACGTTTGTGCGAAGTGGCGGCCAATCCCTGAATGTCTATGAAAACGATCAGCCGGTACGATACAATGAGACGTTGGGAATTTACGAAAGGGGCACTGTCTTGGGAGAAACCCAATATGACAAAAAAGATGCAATTAAGACCTATGCCACGTATGAGCCCCGCTTGGCCCTATCATATCAAATCGATGAAAATTCATCCGTTAAGGCCAGCTACAACAGGGTGGCGCAGTACCTCCACCTTATATCCAATACCGCCTCGGTCAGCCCTCTGGATGTGTGGGCGCCCAGTGGAAAGTTCATTAAGCCCCAACTTGCCAACCAATATGCGGTGGGATATTATAGGAACCTTGGCGGCGACGCCATCTCCCTTGAGGCCGAAGCGTATTACAAAACGGTGGATAACAGGGTAGACTATATCGATGGTTCCGATTTGATCGGACAGAACAACATTGAAACCGAGATATTGAACGGGGAATCCAGGGCATATGGACTGGAGCTGTTGGTGCGAAAAAGCGAGGGAGATTTTACAGGATGGTTGGCCTACACCCTTTCCAAATCCGAACAAAGGACATTGGGCGGCAGTGCAGGGGGACCGGGAATCAATAACGGAAATTGGTACAATTCAGCCTATGACAGAACCCACGATGTTTCCTTTACCGGCTCTTATAGGCTCAATGACAAATGGTCCTTCGGCACAAACCTCGTATTCCAAACCGGGAGGCCCGTAACATATCCTGATGGCCAATATGAATATGAGGGGCAATCCATCGCCAGCTTTTCCGATAGAAATGCGAACAGATTGCCATCTTACCATAGACTGGATATTTCTGCCACGTATCAACCCAACAGAAAGCCCAACAGCAGATGGAAAGGGGAGTGGGTGTTTGGCATCTACAACGTCTACAATCGAAAAAACGCGGCTTCGATATCATTTGGACAAAACAGTGATACCGGAATCAATGAGGCCACAAGGACTGCAGTTTTTGGCATAGTGCCATCGGTAACCTATAACTTTAAATTCTAACAAAATGAAAACATATTTGAAAACCACATTGATACTCCTATCCATCATTTTAACATCGTGTGAGGATGTCGTGGACATAGCGGTGAAAAATGAAGCCCCAAGATTGGTGATCGAAGCTTCATTGGACTGGGAAAAGGGAACACAGGGAAACGAACAGACCATTAAATTAAGTACGTCTACCCCATATTTTGATACTACGGTAAACTCAAAGGTAACCGGAGCTTCGGTTAGGGTAACCAATGACAATGACCTGACCCAATATGTGTTTGTTGACCAAAACGATGGGACTTATACCATATCAGATTTTATTCCTGTCCTGAATCAATCCTATACATTGGAGGTTGTCTATAACAACGAGGTCTATGTGGCCCATGAAACATTGATGCCCGTAACGGACATTACAGAAATATACCAGTCCGTTGAGGGCGGTTTTGATGATGAGGTCGTTGATATAAACGTCCTGTTCTCCGACCCAGAAAATGAAGAGAATTATTATATGATGAAGTTTCAGGAACAAGGAGACCTGTTCCCCGAACTATACGACTTGGACGACGAATTCACAAATGGCAATGAAATGACCGTCTTTTATGAAAAAACGGACAATGAAAACACCAACGAAGAAGAGTTGGAGCCCGGTGACATTGTGGACATCCAGTTGTTGGGCATATCGGAGCAGTACTACAATTATATCAGGCTGTTGATTGAGCAGGTTGAGTTTGCAGGAGATATTTTTAGCTCAACACCGGTTGCTTTGAAAGGAAACTGCATCAACAGTACCAATCCGAACAACCCTGCTTACGGATATTTTAGACTGGCCCAAGTGGTTAAGGCAAGCTACACCGTGGAATAATCAAGTGTTTGAAAATAAACTATTTAAAAACAACTATGGAAACAATAGCTTTATTTATTGCAAGGACCATCGTGATGATAATTGAGGTCATTCTTGATACCACACTAGGGTAGACTTGGCTTCGTCATAAATTCGAACTTAATATCCCAACAACAATGGTAAAACTTTTAAACAAGGCAAAAAGTTTGTACGACTACATACGTTACTGCATCTATTTAAAATACTTACTTTGGACACTGGCGAAAAGAAATTTTGGAACAGTGTGATGCATGTTGTGCAGATAGGCACAGGAATGTTCATGGGTTACCTGCCTTACTCTAAGGCAGGTATTTTTGTTTCTGAAAAAAGTGGCCTATGGTTTTCCGTCAAAATCCTCATCCAAGATCGTCCCATCGTCCACAATATCCTGAAGATGTACGCGGGTTATTTCACCAGCTCCCAAAAAACCGTAGCGGAGGCCCACAATGTTTCCAACAGATTCCTTGTAGCTACCCGTAAAAACCAGTTTGTCCCCCACATAGGCGGTCATGGTTTTTTCCACCACCTCAATCTTGATATCCGTGTAGTCAGAAAGGTCCACTCCCAAGCCGGATAGGTCATGTTTTTTTCCGCTCAGGTAGACATCGCCCATCAACACCCCAAGTTCAGAAACACAACCGGGGATGGACAATCCAAGGATTATGGAACTTTTGGTGCCCAAAATGATGATGTCCACCCGTTGGCACACCGCCCATTTTTCGTGGAAACTGCTTTTCAATGTGGTGAGAAGTCTAAAGTTGTCCCCAGAAACAGCCTTGAAATCATCCACCAAGTGAAAGGTGGAGCTCAACGGTTTTTCTGCGGACGCTATTTCACCCAGAAGAGCAGGGGGCAGGGAAAGCTTGCCGTTTAGAATCGAGGCTTGTTCCACATACTTGGGGATGGGCTGGTAGTCCAAGGTTCCCAACCATCCTTCCGACTTGATAAAGAGATCGTGTTGTTTTATGATGTTTCCATCGACCAGAAGTTTTGCCCTAAAATACCCTGGAAAATAGTATTGTCCCGTAGCCTGTTTTTGGCCTTTTTCCAGTTTGATCGTCTTCGTTGGGTCCCAATACTGCTGAATGTAAACACTATCCGAAGAAATGGTGCCAAGATTCACATCAAAGACCACCGAATTGGGCAGACCTTTGGTAATGGGCCTGCTTTGAAACTGTATTTCGGAAACATCCAAATCCATTTCACCGTGTTTGGGTCCCCTCAAAGAGAAGAATGATATGAACACAACGGTCATCAAGGAAGCGGCCAACATGATAATGCCCATGTTGGAGTTTAGACGGTTCCGCAAAGGATGTTTTTTGGTCCTTGATCGGTTCTTGAAGTCCCTCCAATTCCCATAGCCGGCAAATTGCGCCAAGGTATTCAATGTGGTGATGCTGGGCGCACTTTTGTAATTGACCTTGCCCCATACCCGCTTCAATGTGGTCGGACTCAACAACACTTGGGTTTTCTGTTGGATCTTCTCGCTCAATTCTGAGAATACGTCATTATGCCAGTGGTCGGAAGGTCCCCAACCGAGACTTTCCTCAATTTGACCCAAGCATTGCCGTACCAATTTATCTTCCGAGTACATTTTTAAAGAATCCACTACCGCAAAGGTTGAAAAAAAATCAAGACCTGAACGGGAATGAATCAACTTGCACCAATTTGTTTCGCCCCAACCCGAATATATAAAGGACCTTTTCGGTGTAAATCTGGAATCATCATGAAAAAAACGATCATAATCATAACATTCCTATGCTTTGGCCATGGTAACGCACAGAAAAGTATTCCGTTGGATACCCTGAATTGGAATATTCAAGCTACATCCTACATGTTGGAAAACTTTGAGGGCCAAGAGGCCATCTACCTTCAGAACGGTTCCATTCGATTGAAAAACACGAAGTTCTTGAACGGCACCATTGAGTACGACATCTATCTGAAAGAGGTACAAGCCTTTCCAGGGGTCTATTTTAGGGTGAACGGCTCTGAGGCGGAACATTTTTACGTCCGGCCGCACCAATCCGGGAACCCCGATGCCAACCAAGCGGCCCCGGTGACCAAGGGGATTTCGCCCTGGCAACTCTACTACGGTGAAAAATATGCATTCCCGTACAAATACCATTACGATGATTGGACCCATGTTAAACTCGTGGTACAGGATGATATGGCCCAAGTGTACCTGGACCATTCGGAAAGGCCCAATCTTTCATGGCAACTTTTCCATGATCCAAAGGAAGGGGATATATCCCTGACCGGCGGAAATACCCAAGGGTTGCATTTGGCGAATATCAAAATCGACAAAGACAACCATGAAATAAAAGATTTTAGGCCTTTGGACAGAAAACCCATCGAGGGACTGGTCCAGGAATGGCAAGTCTCCGACAAGTTTGAGGAAAAGTCGTTGGATGACCCTGCTCAAATTTCATCGATCATCAATGGGAGAAAATGGATGGGCGAGATTACCGTGGAAGAAGGTACAGCCGCCAATATTTCAAGATTGGTACAGCGCTATGATGACACCTCAGGAGATACTGTCTTTGCGAAAATTGAAATTGATGCACCGGAAAATTCCACCAAGCTTTTTGAATTCGGCTATAGTGATAGGGTAGTGGTCCTGCTGAATGGCAAACCCATCTACAGGGGCACTAATGGATATCGAACCAGGGACTACCGCTATTTGGGCACCATTGGCTTGTTCGATGCTGTATACTTGGACCTGAAAAAAGGTAAAAACACCCTTTTATTGGCCGTTTCCGAAGATTTTGGAGGTTGGCTGGTCACTGGAAAGTTTGTGGCTCCCGAAGGATTAAAAATCAAATAAAATTTTCAATAGTAACCCAAAAAACAATATCATGAAACCAAAGTTTGTATTGCTGAACCTGTGTCTTACCGTAGTGGGATGTTTTGTGGGCCTGTCCCAAGATATGTTGGTGGCCACCAAGGTGAGCCCAAGAGCCAGTGTTACCCAACGCATTGGAACCACCGATGTGACCGTGGTGTACAACAGCCCCTCTGCCAAGAAAAGAAAAATATTCGGGGGCATTGTGCCCTATGATTTTGTGGTGGATGGGGTGGAATACCCATGGCGGGCCGGGGCCAATGAGAACACGACCATATCCTTTACGCACGATGTAAAAGTACAGGGGGCGCCCTTGGCAAAGGGAACCTACGGGCTTCACATTTTTGTGAAGGAAAAAGAGTGGATTTTTATTTTTTCCAAAAACTCAGAAAACTGGGGCAGCTTCAGCTATGACAAAAAAGACGATGCGTTGCGGGTGAGCGCCATACCGGAACAAAACACCTATCGGGAATGGCTCAATTATGAATTTGTGACGAGGGAACCTGAATCGGCCCGGTTGGAACTGCAATGGTCGACCGTAAAATGTGGTATTGAGATCTCCACGGATGTTGACCGGAACATTCTGGCAGATTTAAAGGCCAAAGAGGAAAAAACAGTCGATGATTATATCAAAATTGCCCAACTTACAGTGAAACAGGACGCTACGGCTGTGGACGAAGCCTTGCAGTATGTGGAACAATCCATACAGATGAAGGAAGATTTTAGAAATGTTATGTTGAAGGCGGAACTGTTGGCCCAAAAGGGATCAAGCCAAGAGAGTGAAAAATACAAGGCCAAGGCCTTGGAAATAGGAGAGGGGTTCTACTATTATTACTACTACCCCCTAAGTTTTATGCTGTTGCAGGGTGATATCCAGAAAACCTACGACCTTTTATCCGGGATGCTCCAAAAGGACCCCGACAATTGGATTGCCAATTTGGCCATGGGGGAATATTACATCAAGGCAGAGGACCAGGAAAAAGCAACCTATCATTTTAAGAAGGCCTATGAATTTGCCGGCGAGCGTTCCAAATCGTATGCACGCTACATGTATCTGTCCAATAAATTGATTTTGGAAAGCAAGTAGGTCCATTAAGGGACTGCCTTGTAGAGGGGCGCTAGCTGCGGCCAGCACCGGACTTTGGCACTAATTGAGCACGTTATACCTGGCGTAATAAAAAAAGATGAGGTATAAAAAAACCAGTGCAGCTTCCCTAAAGTCCACACAAAAAATACTTATAACCGTAAAGCCTGCTGCCGTCATGGAGAGCAGGCTTAGCGTCTTTTTGTTTTCATCCAGTTTTGACCAGTTGAAGTTCACTTTTAATAGACGGCCAAACACAGGGATTAAAAATGAAACTGCCAGGGTTATATAGAAATATAACCAGTTGGGTTCCGATATCTGGTCCATAATACCCAAAAAGTGGAACAGGAAAAACATACCTATCAACTCTAAAATATCAAAGAAGAAATCCCATCCGTTGTACTCAGAGGTGTATTCAAAATTTTGAATATGCTGGGAGCTGAAGTATAGCGCCAAAAAACAGGCGTAGAAAAATCTAAACCTAAACCATGGTAACACTCCTTTGCTTGCCCCCAAAAGAATAAACATGATCAAGGTGCCCAATACGGCTGGATACAGCAATGAATATATCAGGTGATGTAACTTTTTATTCTTCATACAAGTGGGATTAACAGTCATAATTTATTCAAAATAAACGCCCAGTTTTTTAGGAATTTAAGTATATTGATTGAATACTAAATCCTTGACCATGAAAATGTTTGTCTTTGTTCTTGTTACACTGTTAGCCATTTGGAATTCTGAAAACCCAGGCATCACAATTGAAAATGATAAATTTCCGCTTATTGGTATTTGGGTAAATAATGATAGTTCAGCCAGAGGTATCACAAAATGCGATATTCAATACAAAAATGACCGTTTTTTGGTGCATGTATGGGGTGCTTGCACCCCTCAAGATTGTGATTGGGGCGAACAAGCGTCAAATCTTGAAAAAAAAGATACTGAAAGTTTCCATTTTCTTTGGGCCAGTAAATTTGCAGAGCGAGAAATGGAATATGAAATAATTGAGGGAAAACTTAAAATAACAACCATTACGCGCTTTCTCGATAATTCAGGAAGGCCCAGCAATACCCACACGGAATTTTTGACAAAGGAATAGTCCCTCAACCTCTTCTTTCCATTTCTGAGCTTTAATGCCACAAGATGGTGTCTTTTGCCCAAAAAAGAGCAAAACCTATCTCGCCAAACTTTCAGAAAATCGAGCCTTACGACCCTTTTATTGCTAATGGATCAAGTGATATGTTTAACCAACTATGTAGTTAACTAACTATTTTTTGGTTATCTTAGCGTAATAGTTACAAAAAATGGAACGAGATTTTATCAAAGAGCTTGGCTACAGGGCATTGGACAATCGGTTAAAACGCATCAGTGATAGGATGTCGCACGATACCCGGAAGTTTTTCAAACAGATTGCTATGGATGTCGAGCCCAGTTGGCATTTGGTATTCAAACTGTTGAGGGAAAATGATAGGTTGACCATGGTGGAAATCGCAGAACAATTGGGGTACACACATCCATCAACCGTAATGATGCTCAAAAAGATGACCGCCAAAGGGTATATAATTTCTGAAAAGGACCCTGATGATAAACGAAAGCAAAACATCAAACTCACCCAAAAGTCCTATGATCTCCTTCCGGAATTGGAACAGATATGGGACAGCTGCGAGAATGCCATTTACAAAATGTTGGACGAAGACCTTTCCATCATCAAGCATCTTGATAGGATTGAAGCGTCGTTGAAGGCCATTCCCTTTAATGAACGCTTTTATAGGGAATATCAAAAAACCAAAAACACATAGTATGTCAAGTTCAAATACAGTCTCCAGGGCCATGTTGGAACACAATGGCCCCGAAATGTCCCGTAGGGGAATGATCAGGACCATGGGACTTGGGTTGAGCCTCACGGCACTACCTTCCTTTATGGGCGGGGCTATGACGGAAGTATCCGTTGATGCATTGGAGCATGGGGAACGAATCATTCCCGTGGAGGAAAGGGAACTTCTGGAAATGCAAAAATTTATTGAGGATTGTATGGCTGCCAACAAAGAATCTGACCCGCAAGAGGCGGTCAAGGAGGTTTTGGCCAGGGGCATATCCGATCCCAAAGCCATGTTGAAAGCCATTGGTGCGTCTACAGAGGCAGGGTTGAAAGTTTTTCTCCGCTCCCAAGACCTCACCATTTTTGCCGCATCCTGGACCCCGCAAATGAACCTTATGCCGCACAACCATCTCATGTGGGCCAATATTGGGATATACACAGGGAGGGAAGACAATATACTTTGGCAACGGAACGATACAGGATTGGATGCCAATGATGTAAAATGCTTGTTTGCAGGGGATGTGGCCATGCTGAACGCCAATGCGATCCATTCCGTGACCAATCCGCTGCAACGATTTACGGGAGGGCTTCACATTTATGGCGGGGATTTCTTCGCTACTGAACGCAGTCAATGGGATCCAGAGACTCTTAAAGAGGAACCTTCCAATGGGGAAGTGATACGCGATATTTTCCGAAAGGCCAATGAGCAAATGCGTAACATGAAAAATGAATAGTCCAAAAAGTAGTCACATGAAACGAACATTGATATCAAGTGGAAGCCCTTATGAGGATATTGTCGGATTTAGTCGTGCCGTACGTGTTGGACCCTATATTACCGTAGGGGGAACAGCACCCCTTGATGCCAATGGAAATACTGTCGGTGTCGGTGATGTTTCCGCCCAGACCAAACAGTGTCTGGAAATCATCAAAACCGCATTGGAAAAAGCGGGATCAAGTTTAAACGATGTGGTGAGGACCCGAATGTTGTTGACCGATATTAAGGATTGGCAACGCGCTGCCGAGGTAAAGGCATCCTATTTTAAGTCCATAAAACCCGTGGATACAATCCTGCAGGTATCCCGTTTTATCAACCCGGATTGGTTGATAGAAATTGAAGTGGATGCTATTGTATCTTCTGGAAATACACTATAAAGAGCCGGCAGAGTTATTTGTATTATAATGTTCTCGCGTTATGTTTCTTTGCTTTGGAAAAAGCAAAAACTATTGCCACCGTGCCAACTCGCCTAAATTTTTAAAGAATCTCATTCTTTAAAAATTGTAGTGTCTGAAAAGTTGAGCCAAGAACAGCCTTGTAAAAATGGGTAAAAACCCCAGAATTTTTAAGGTTTTTGTGCAATGGATTTTTAATGATAATTCCTAACTTGTAAACTCTCCAAATTACTGAACTCCTGCTAGTTAGTTCCCCAATTTAATTAATCATTTAATCCAAATATTATGAAGAATTGGTCGAACACTTTACTGTTTTCTATTTTTCTATTTGTTTTTCAATTCACATGGGCTTTTTTTCAATATGATGATACCTACGATATCTTGAGTAAAAAGACAAAAGAAGCTGTCGAAGATCGTTTGACGGCTGGGCCGACCAATGCCCCAAATCAATTCCATATTGATTTTGTTGGTACAGCCAACTTGCAACAAAATATAAGCGAAGCAAGTGACGAGGTTCAAGGGTCTGCTGGTCTGGGAGTAATTTTCGAGCGTTACTTTTTGGAAAGGGATGAAGATGGTTATGTAAAAACGGAATATCAACACAGATTTATCGAGAGTTTAGATATGGAAGCATATATCAATGTAGCTTCCAGTGTAGATTCTTTGTCTGCAGAAATAGATGGAACAGGATCGATTGCCGAGCAGAGAAAATTTGGAACGTATATCTTAAATCCGGTCAGTCCAAAACAATCCATTTTTATAAATACGAACATTTTTTTTAATCCCCAATTGGATTGGCAAAACGGAAAATGGATTACGGAATTGTTCAGCGGAGCCAATGTAAGGGTCAATGCATCAAATGTGCTTTGGAATCTGAATGACGGAACTTCCAATATTAGCAAATATGGTGGTGCGATCAGTTTCAGGTTTGGTTTGTTCCATGAGTTTCTGCCAAACAATAAGATACGGGATGATGAAAACAAGCGAAAATACAGTATCCGAGTAGGTTTAAACTATAGTTCAAGGCATATTACGGGCGACATTTCCTCAGAGAGCAACGATGCCTTGAGGGAGCAGTTTCTAGGTACCATAGATAAGGATTTTAGCGGATTGGAACCAACTTTTGCTTTTAGATTGAACAATATTATTGCCGAGTTTACCATGCCCATGATTGGTGGCGCATCAAAAAGTGATATTGATGGTTTAACGGATACCCAATTTCAGTTTGCCATTCGGTTTGTCGGTGGGTTTAGCTTAAAAGTAGAGAGAAAGAAAGAAAAAGATGATGAGGATAGTTAAATGATTGAAGATAGTTCTATTGATATAATACAGGATTTGCGTACGATAGTAATTGTACTATAATTTACATTATGTAAAATAAAAGATTCGCAAGAGCGGGTAAAACCACTATCCTTTCCATATTTACAAGAATCTAAATGCGTCCGTTGGGTTCCAGAATACTAAAACAGGTGTTTAAATTTCTTTACCCAACCCACTGGAAGTTTATACGGTGCGTACCGCAATGGAACATCCAACCAATTGGCGCGTTTTACCAAGGCTTTTTGATGTGAGAACAGATCAAAGGAATGTTTGCCATGGTAGCCGCCCATGCCGGAATGTCCCACACCGCCAAACGGTAATCGCTTGTTGGTGATCTGTACCACCGAATCATTGATGGCGCCCCCTCCAAAAGAATATTGGGCCATCATCCGTTTTTGAAACTTTCTGTCGTTGGAGAAAAGATAAAACGCCAAGGGTTTTTCGTAATGGTCAATATATTGGCGCAACGTTTCTTCCGTTTCATAGGAAATAATGGGCAAAATGGGGCCAAAAATTTCCCCTTCCATCAACGGGCTATCCAATTTTGGCTCATCCACCAACGTGGGCTCAATGTACCATTCCAGGTCATTGGAAGCTCCCCCGTACAAAAGCTTCTGCCCTTTCAGTTTATTTTTTAATCGTTCATAATGCCGGTCTGTCGCAATTCGGGCAAAATCTGGGGATTGTTCCACATGTACCCCATAGAACTTTTCAATATAGTGTCTCAAATGCCCCACAAAGGCATCTTTTACGCCCTTCTGCACCAAGACGTAGTCTGGAGCAATGCAAGTCTGCCCGGCATTGATGAACTTCCCCCATACAATGCGCTTTGCGGCCAGTTTTAAAGATGCGGTTTCATCAACAATACAGGGACTTTTCCCACTGAGTTCCAAGGTTACGGGCGTCAGGTGTTCCGCGGCACTTTTATAGACGATCTTGCCCACTTCGGTGCTTCCGGTAAAGAAGATATATTCCCATTTTTCGGCCAAAAGTTCTGTGGAGACCGATACCCCCCCCTCCACTACCGCAACATACTCGGGCGGGAACACTTTTTTGATGATCTGTGTGATTATTCGAGAGGTGTTCGGACTCAATTCGGACGGTTTCAACACAACTGTATTGCCTGCTGCCAGGGCCCCTATCAAAGGAGAAAACGTCAGCATAAAGGGATAGTTCCATGGCGAAAGGATCAACACTTTTCCATAGGGCTCTGGACAGATCCAGTCCGACGAGGGAAAATGGGTCAACGGCCCCGTTACCCTAGTGGGTTCACTCCAAGATGTGACGTGCTTGATGGCATAGCCCAATTCTGCCAAAACCAACTGCGTTTCTGTGGCCAGGGACTCAAACTTGGGCTTTTTGAAATCGGCATGGAGCGCATCGCAAATGGCATCCTCTTGGGTAGTGATCTCTTGCTTCAACTTTTTCAGAAACTGCCTCCGAAAAGCCACATCCTTGGTCTTCTGGGTAGCAAAAAAAGCATTCTGGGCCTGTACAATATCTTTCACCATCATGGCATAAATCTGTACCCTAAATATAACCAAACTGTTCCACGCAATTGCAGAGATCTTACCAAAGATGCTTTGGGGTATATGGATAAAAAAAGCACCGACTTGCATCGGTGCTTCCTCTGGTTATGAAAGAAACTTATAAAGTTATTTCCTCTGTTGCTCCATTTGGGTAGATGAGCACGGCTTTGTTGTCGCATTCGCCATCACCAAAATCCACGGTAATTGCCAGACCGTTCTTGGAAACCACCATGCTTCCGCTGGTGAGATTGGCACAGGAAAGATTGCCCTGTAAATCGTCCACGGTCTCCACGGCATAGGTGTTGCCCCCTGCCTGTACGGTCCAATTTCCAGAAATGCTGAATGTACTTTCCTGCAGGCTTGCGCCAAAGGTGAATTCAAAGGTCTTGGTACCATTTTCTGAAACGGTGCTGCCGTCTTCCAGTTCAACGGATACGTTGCTGGTGACCGAAAAGGAGATGCTGTTCTGGTCCGTATTGCCATCGATGACAAAACTGCGGGTTCCGTTTATTTTGATGGTGCCCACATAGAAATCCTCATAAGTGGCCGTAAAAGAGGCCGATTCGTTGCCCACTTCATAAGTGACGGTCAAGGTGCCGTTCACATTGTCGGTTCCGTTGAGCACACAATTGTTGAAAGTCGCCACAAAACCGGTCTCAGAATACTCGGCATTATAACACTCATTGGTTTTGGCGGATTTTCCACTGTTGCCGCCGTCGGCAAAAAGTTCTGCCAGGGCATTGTCGGCCACGCTGGTGATATCATCGGTCTCCATGATGGTCTTCAATTCTGCCTGTGTCAGTTCTTGGTCATTTTCAGATTTAGCATCCTCACTGCAAGATTGAAATAAAGTCAAGGTTAAGCTTAGGAAGGTAATCGCACAGATTTTTTGCATAGCTCTGCTCATATTACTTTAGTTATGGGGTTACGCAGGACTAACGGAAAGCGATGGCATTTAGTGTGCCGTTTGTCCATTTATCGACAAAATGCCATGTCCATTCAGGGAATATTCCTTTGAATTGTGTTATTTTAGACATTAAAGACCTCCAAAAGAATTGTTTCTATGAAAAATTTTAAGAAAATAGCCCTTTTCTCTACCCTTATGGCCTTGGTACTTTCGTGCAGCAAAGACGATGGCGGCGGGTCGGCCACCATCAATTTTGAAGTCATTGGGGTGTGGGATTTGACCGAAGTCAATATCAGTTCCGCGCAGGATGTGAACATGGATGGGACCTCCTCCACCAACTTGGTCGATGAGGTGGATTGTATTTCGGGCACATTGTTGATCGATGCCGATTTGACTTGGACGTTTGAGCAAACCGGATTGTTCATCACACCCATAACCAATGGGGAATACAATGCCCAATGTTCCGGGACCATTACAGCTTCTGGAACGTGGCTTGCCGACGCCACCGAAATACGGTTCCAGGGCAGTAGCACTTTGAGCAGCTTTCGCATCGTGGGCCAGACACTGGTCAATACTATTGATGAGGATTTGCCAGGGGTTAAAAGTTTTGTTTATGAACTAAGGCAATAAATCCACATTTTTTGGTGTCGCCTGACGGTGACATCAAGTTTTAATGAAGATGGAACCATGTATAGAATCGTTATCTTAATTAGTTTTTGCCTTCCTGTTCTTGGACTGGCCCAGGCCAATCCCATAAAGATCGTGGAAGAACCGTTGAACAACCGTATTGCCTTTTATGCCGTCAATGAAACCTATAAGGACTATGATGTCCTTTTTGACGTAAAGGGCAGCAATTTTAGGCAAAGTGCTGTTAAACCAAGGCTCATTCGTGTTCCGGCCACTTCAAAAGTGCATCTGAAAACCATCATTTTATTCAGGGATAAAAAACCGGTTTACACCAAAAGTCTTCAGGTAAGCGATAGTCTATCCCCAAGGGCCCTGAAAAAGGAATTTGAGATTTTGGACATCCCGCCCCCAAAAATTACGCCCAAGAGACAAATCACCATCTATACCACGAACGATTGTGCTACCTGTGATAGCATTGTGACCAAGCTCACTGCCGAAAATTATATATTTAGGAATGTTGTCCTCAGCGAGGCACCGGAAGTTAAAGATCAATTGGGAACGTTCTTGGCCAAATCACCGGAAGAAATGGATACCATTTCCCAACCTATTGTGAGTTTGGGCGGTAAATTGTATGATTGGATCTTGTCTTACGATCAGTTAATGGAGGAATTGGACAGGGAATAAGGATTTTTTAGGGTTTTTGTGCCACCATGACCCACATTTGTTTGTCTTGCTCCCGCTCCCATTTGCCATGGTTCGCTATTTCGGAGATTATAACGAAACCTGCTTGCTCCAATTCTTTGCGGACATAGTCTGGACCCAATGAATGGGATGATACCTGCTCTTTTCTTGATTTTCCCCGCACCCAGTCCTTCAATTTTTCCAAAATCATGACCTTCCCTCCTGGCTTCAGGGCATTTTTAACATGTTGGAGCATTTTCACATGGGCATCCATCTCATGATAGGTGTCGATGATAAAAATGACATCCAATTCCCTCTCGGGCAATTTGGGGTCGTCCGTATCCCCTAAAATGGTAATGATGTTTCTGAAATTTCTTTTGTTGGCGTTGATCCTCAATTGTTCCAAGCGATCTGATCGAACGTCAACCGCGTAGACCCTACCCTCTTGGGAAACTTTCTGGGACAGGTGCATGCTCAAATATCCCTCGTGACAGCCAATGTCCGCCACTTTGTCCCCAGGTCCTACTCCGACCATTTTTAGGAGAGAATCCGTTTTCATCCACTGGTCCCGTTGTTCCCAATCCGTTTCGGTGTATTGGGCACATAGCCCAAACACCGAAAACAGACTTAAGAATGCGACGGTTTTAATGCCTTTCATATGGAGATCAATCTTCAATGAGATCCTGACCCTCAATCCATGGAGCTCCAGCGGCTTTTAACTCACTTTCCAGCGTCGGAATTGTATTTTTGACCAATACCGAGAGTTTTTTCTTAATGCCCTGTAGTTGGTCATCCGCTCTCTGAAAGGCCGATTTTTGGTTTCCTGTTGGGCCATACGTATTTCCAAGGGCCACAATACCAATAAAATTACCATCCTGGGGCGATGGTGGGTTCTTTTCCCCTATTTCGTTCTTGGCCGGATTGCCGTTCATTTCACTGTTGAGGGACAATAGTTGCATTTTGGCATTGTAAATTCTTGATGAAAGTGCAGCGCTTGGCTTTTTTGCCTGTTCCAAAGCCCGTTTCATAGCATCCATTTTTGTAATGTTTTTTTGCAAGACGGTATTGGTGGCCGTCAAATCTTGTTGGAATTGCTGGAGCTCGTTTCGGAAGGCCACAATATCTGCCATAGGTTTGGAAGGTAAGGCTCCTTTGCCCAGTGGTTTTACCTCAAAGCTTTGGGCGGCTGAAAGTGGCTTCAATTCCCCATCCACCCGTTGGTACAATTCCACGGAATAGGTTCCGGGAGTGGCCATATAGGGCGAAGTGAAGAAATCCTCATCCCCACCACCACTGGGGCTTACCAAACGCACCCCATTTCTATCGGCATAGGTAAGGTTCCAGGCCACCCGATTGAATCCTTTTTTATTGGTACCTTCCACCGTGTTCACCACATTGCCATCGCTGTCCTTCACCAAAAGAACGATGGCTGGTTTTTCCTGATTGGTTTCGTCCTCCAAAGCATCCCAACCTGGAAATGGAATGTTGCCTTTCTGTTTGTTAAGGTCCTTTTCCTTTTCGGTCCGGGACTCTTTTTCTGTCTTCAATGCGTCGGGAAGGTAATAGGTGAACGTTGCTCCAAAAGGAGGATTTTTTGCAGCATATTGTGAATTTCCCTGACCGTAGACTTCGTCTTTTTCTATATACCAATAGGCAGGCTTTACCTTAAAAAGTACTGGTTCTTTTGCGGAGGAGGCATCAAAATCGCGCAATGCGGAAATATCATCCAAAACATAAATGCCCCTACCAAAAGATCCTGCCACCAAATCGTCTTCCCTTCGCTGAATGGTGATGTCCCTGAACGATATGGTGGGCAATCCACCATCGAGTTTTATCCAACTGGCCCCTCCATTTTTGGTAAAATACACCCCAAACTCCGTGGCCGCAAACAGCATGTTCTTCATTTTGTGGTCCTGGACAATCCTCCACGTGATCAACCGTTTTGGCAGGTTTCCGTTGATGAAATTCCACGTATTGCCCTTATCTGTACTTTTTAGGAGATAGGGTTTGAAATCACCCTCTTTATGGTTGTCCAGCACCAAATAAACTGTATTCACATCATGAAGGTCGGCCCTGACATCATTCACAAACGCCCTAGCTGGTACACCTTTAATGCTTCCAAGCATGATTTTTCGCCATGTATTGCCACCATCATCGGTAACTTGGAGAATGCCATCATCGGTACCGGCATAAATAAGTCCCTCTTGTTGTGGGGATTCCGCCAAAGAAGTTATGGTATTATAGTTGGACATGGCGCCGACATCCCAAGGGTTGTCCCAACTTTGTTCCCTTCCCATGATGGGCAAGGTCAACCGTTCCTCATTTCTTGTGAGGTCTGGAGAGATTGCGGTCCAATCATCACCCCTGTTCTCAGATTTCCACACCCTGTACGAAGCAAAATAAAGTCGCTTCGGATTGTGCGGGCTGACCAGAATGGGCGCATCCCAATTGAAACGTTCATGCGGATCGCCTGCAGCGGGTTGGGGTTGAATAAAGACAGCTTCACCGGTGGTTTGGTCTATCCGCCATAGCCAACCTTCTTGGAACTCTCCATAGCCTATGTCCGGATTGCCAGGCTCGGTTGCAGTTTGGTAGCCGTCCGCTCCCAAAGTGATCCACCAATCCGAGTTCAATATTCCAGCTTTACTGAGGGTACGTGATGGCCCTCCATGGGAGCCATTATCTTGTGTGCCTCCAAAAACATGGTAAAAGGGTTTAGCATCGTCAACCGCTATTTTATAGTATTGCGTTACGGGAAGGTTTCCAAAATGCCTCCAGGTCTTGGTGAGGTCAAAAGATTCATATAGACCACCATCCGTACCAAAAATTACATAATCGGGGTCTGACATTTTAAAGGCCATGGTATGGCTGTCCACATGCTTTTTATCCTCGTTCATTGGAGAAAAATGTTTGCCATGGTCGTCAGAGACCAAAACCATAAAACTCATCAAGTACAATCTACCTTCTTGATGGGGCGAAGCATAAAGTTCCTGATAGTAATGTGGGCCCGTACCCCCTGAAACCGCATCGGATTGCTTGCTCCAGGAAGCTCCGCCGTTGCTGGACATGTAAACACCCCCTTTTTTACGATCTAATTCTACGGCGGCATAAATGGTTTCGTGTTCAAAAGGAGAGATGGCCAAGCCTATTTTTCCCAAATTGGATGTGGGAATCCCGTTGGAAAGTGCTGTCCATGTTTCTCCCCCATCGACACTTTTATGGATTCCGGAACCCGGACCACCCCCCATATAGGCGGCTACGGTCCTGTGCCTATCCCATGTGGCGGCATAGAGCACCTCTGGATCGGTAGGATCCAGGGCAATATCGGTAACCCCGGTCCATTCATTGTTGCCCAACGTTTTTTTCCATGTATTGCCCCCATCGGTGGATTTGTACAGTCCTCGCTCCCCTCCTTTATTCCAGAGAGGGCCTTGGGCAGCTACCCAAACAATATTAGAATTATCGGGATGCACGATGATCTTGGAAATATGTTCAGAGGTCTTAAGCCCAACATTCTTCCAAGTCTTACCTTCATCATGGCTTACATAGACCCCATCGCCAAAACCCACATGTCTTCCACCCACATTTTCTCCGGTTCCCACCCATATATTGCTTGGATTGGAAGGGTCTATGGTCACACACCCAATGGAATAACTGGACTCGTTATCGAAAATGGGATTCCAAGTAATCCCTGCATTATCGGTTTTCCAAACGCCCCCTGAGCCCACGGCAACGTACCACTCATTTTCATCTTTTGGATTAATGGCAATATCCGCTATACGACCTGAAGTGAATGCAGGTCCTAAATTTCTAAATTCCAGACCTTTATACGCAATGGAATCTGGGCTTTGTGCAATAATTTGGAAGGAAATGGCAAAAAAAAGGAGAAAAGGAGCAGAAATCTTCAAATAGTGTCTCATGTGAAGTTGTTTTGGTTGAATTAGCATTGAAAGATAACCAAAAGCACTTCTTTTCATTCTAAAAAAAATGTAAAAAAAGGAGACGTTCGTAAAAAAATTAATTTCTGTCCTTTAACCGGTACACAAATTTCAATCCGCTCCAATCCTCGTCAATGGCGGCAACTTTGATATCCACCAAACCGATGGACAACAAGTGTTCTCGGATGGGATCTCGTTTTAGGTCCGTCGCAATATTGGATGTGCCTTTTGGCCAGCTTACCCACAACATGCCATCTGTTTTGAGTGCCTTTTTGTACATTCTGGAAATGGCCGACAATTCTTCGAAGGTGGTGCAAAAGATATGGATGAAATCTACCGTGCCATCCCCCAGCCCCTTGTGCACGGTAAGATTGGGGGGTACATCGGAGAACAGCTTCCAATAATGGTCTGGTTGACGGTACAACAGGATAGAGTGGCCATCCTTGATTCCCAATTTTTTCGCCAACGGGGTCCCTGAGTATCCTGCGGTATTCTTCAAAAAGGTGTGTTTAAGAGTCTGGATAAAAATAACCAATGTATCATAAAAAAAAGCAACCAAAAAGTTGCATGAATAAAAATATTATGTAATTTTTGCAACCAAATAGTTGCATAATTAATCATAAAATTGAACAACATGAAAGATGTAATCACAAAAGAACACGTATTTCCGCACCCTATCGAAAAGGTATGGAACGCAATCTCCAAGGAAGAGGAAATTTCCACTTGGTTCATCAAAGCCGATTTTAAGGCGCAAAAAGGGTACAGATACACCTTTACCGCAAGTGAGGAACATGGCTGTACCCAGATAACCGGCGAGGTGAAGAGTGCTAATCCCTACACTTTGATCTACACATGGATTGTACAGAACACCAATACGGAAACCACTGTAAAATGGGATTTGAAAGAGACTTCAGAGGGCACCAAACTGCACTTGGAGCATTCCGGGATATCCAAGTATCCAGGAGATTCTGCCGTGTCATTTTTTACTAATTTTGAGCAAGGATGGGGTCATTGCATTGATGAACTTGTCTCATTTTTATCAAGAAAAGTCCATGCAGGATAACATCACAAAAATTTTGAAGGCAATTGCAGATCCCAAAAGGCGTGAAATTTTTCACGCCTTGATCATTGCTTCCTCTGCCCTATCCATTACCCAGATTTCCGGTCAGTTTGAGATAAGCCGGCAAGGGGTGACCAAACACATTAAAACGTTGGAGCATGCCGGTTTGGTGGAAATCACATCCATGGGAAGGGAGCGGTTTTGCATTGCGGATGCGAAACCCTTGAAACAGATCAAGGAATGGGTGAAATTCTATGAACAGTTCTGGGATACCGCTTTGGGCAATTTGGGTTCTTTCTTGGATGCAAAAACGGACTGACCGTCAGTATTTTATTTTTTCGAATCTGTCCAAAATCTTTTTAAAGGCGATGGCTACACCGTTGGTCCAGCCAAAACCATCTTGATTGGGGTATTCCCCGCCCCCGGAAATCAAGGAGAGGTCTTCAACGTTGTATTTTTCCATCATTTTCCCAGTGTCCTTGTATACTTTTTCGTTGAGGGCCAACCAGCGTTGCATAACTTCAATGGCTTCCTTCCGGAACCCATATCGCAAAAGACCCCGCACGGCCATATACTGCAGGGGCGCCCAACCATTTGGGGCATCCCATTGCTGTCCGGTATTTTCCAAAGTTGTTACCAGACCGCCATCCTTTAAGAAGGATCCCATGAGCACATTCTTCACTTTTTCCGCTTGTTCTTTGGTGGCCAAACCAAAGTAAAGAGGGTATGCCCCTGCCAATGTCAATTCTGGGGTCATTTTTGAATCCTCAAAATTGTAATCGTGGAAAAATCCGGTTTCTTCATTCCATAGGTACCGCTGAATGGCCACTTTCCGCAGTTGTGCCTTATTGCGAAAAATGGCTCTGGCCTGTTCGTCCCCCTTCATCGCACAAGCCCTGGAAATGATGTCTTCCAAGGAGTACAAGAGGCAGTTTAGGTCTACGGGCAAAATGGAGGTTGTTTCGGTGCTGCCGAATTCATTCTCCTGCCCGTACCATCTTGAACTAAAATCCCATCCAGATTCTGCAGAGGACCTCAAGTTTTTGTAAAGGGCTTCCTTCGAAGACTGAGATTCGAGACCATCTGCCAGGTGAAAATCTTCCTTGTAGGCTTCAGGTCTGGGGGTAACCCCCTTGTCCCAATAACGGTTTAGGAACAGATTTCCGCCCAAATCAACTACATGTCGCTGGGGTTTTCCCTGTGCTACCGTATTAAGCCCATGCATCCAGAAATCATATTCCCTGCCCAGTTCCGGAAGGTAATACAACAAGAGGTTTCTATCCTTCTTTGCCAACGCATCCACCATCAAGGCATAAAATGGAGGTTGCGACCTGCTAGTATAATAATCCCTTGTACCGTTGGGTATAAAACCTATGGAGTCTATCAAAAAAGTGAAGTTGTCCACCATGCTTTTTGCCAAATCATCCCTTTCATCTGCCAAAAGCCCTTCCAAGGTAAAATAACTGTCCCAATAATAGATTTCCTGAAACCGCCCCCCAGGCACAACGTACTTGTTTGGAAGGGGAATCCTCGAGGAATGCGGAACAATACTGTCGGGTTCGCGGGTCAACTTATCCCACATTTGGGAAATATGCTCGTACATGGTTTTGGTGGTGTCGGTTTCAAAGTCCAATGCCTTCATGGAATGGTCCTCGAAATTTTCTTCCACAAATTTTGTCAGATTGAACCCAGGCTTGTCCTTTTCTTCCAAGTAATGTTTTTCAAGTTCCGAAACGTCCGTTTTAGGGACTAAATCCACAAAAGTCTTTGAATCCTTGAAAATGGCGGACATTTGCACATCCTTGAACAGTTGGGTCCCATAAAAATTTCCAACCTCATCAGCAGGGACATTTTTTTTGCATGAAATGAATAGGACAAGGGCTAAAGAAAGGCTAACGCGTAAAAGTTTCATAAAATCCTGTATGGAATTATTGTTCAAATGAGTTTCGAGAGGGAAAAATACGCATTTAATTCAATTCGGTGAACACTGCTGCCAGTAGTTCTTCCACTAACTCAAATCTGAGCAAAGGGCCATTTTCTGACCTACTTTGATTGTTGAGCATGGCAATGGAAACTCCGCTGATGGGCTCATAGACCATATAGGAACCATATCCCCTCATACCTCCGGTATGTCCCCAGGTTTCCCTTCCTGCCAAATGGATTCTTCTTACCCCTAGGCCATATCCGTCAAAAACTTCGGTTCCGGTGTCTATATAAATAAAGTTCAGCATCTTGGTTTTTGAAGCCTCTGTCAGGGCATCACCCCCGTATAGATGATAGGCCCACATGGAAAGGTCGCTGGCCGTGGTAAAGATGTCGGCTGCGGTGAAGAACACACTGTGATAGGCACTTCTAAAATCGGCGGTAATGTTTTCCAAAGTCCCATCTCCATCGGTATCCCTCCATGCATCCGCAATGGGGCCAACAACCTCTTCGTCCGTTCCAAAATACGTATCTGCAAGGTTTAGGGGATTCCAAAATCTGGATCTCATGGCCTCGCCAACAGTCTGGCCTGTTGCCGCCTTGATGATCAAGCCCAAGATAAGGTAGTTGGCATTGGAATATTCGTACTGCTCGCCGGGAGCGAAGACAGGTTCCCCAATATAGCCGGCCAGTTCTTCCGATGGGATTGGCGTGTCCAAATCCCCTTCTACCCTAGGCCAGATATCCGGATGCAAAAAATAATCCTGCAATCCTGCCAAATGGTTCAATAATTGAAAAATGGTGATGGATTCATCAATGTATTCAGAATCCAAGGTAAGCCAATCCCCAACGGTGTCCTCGAGGGTCAAAATCCCTTCCTCCTCCAGTTTCAGGATGGTGGCTGCCACAGCGGTCTTGGTAATACTTGCAATTCCAAATTTCATGTCGGTGGTCACCAAGTGGGTCTGATTTGAAAATCCACCGGCCAGATTCCATCGTTCTTCGCCATTTACCCTAATTGAGACCGAAACACCCTTTAATCCACCAGCATATGCCTTGGAATTGATAATATTCTGAAGCTTCTCTTCAAAACTTTCCTCTTCCGGTTCTTGGTCATCATCCTGCTGTTGTTCGTCACCTTGTTGTTGGTTGTTGTCCATGGGAGGAGCTTCGCTGGAACTGCATGCTGCCAACAGAAGTGAAAAAAACAAGGTTAGGAAAATGCGGTGGCCACTACGTTTCATGAGCTGTTGATTTGTTTGATGAAAACATCAATGTACTAAATTTTCACAACAAATCATGAGGTAGGTGCCTTTGAGACTCAAATCACCGTCAAACCAAACAAAACAAAGGGCCCGGAAACACTTTGGAAAGGCTATGGTTAGTTGTCCAATTCCTGCGTCTTTGCATTTAGGGCACTTATGCTATCCGTGGCCACTTGGTTTTGGTCAAGAACTGCGGATTCCTCTTCATTGCTGGGTGGTTCGTAATCGTCGGATTTTTTACTACAGGCCAAGAGAATAAGGCCAAATAAAACTAGGATAAGACCGAGGTTGGTTGTCTTTTTCATGATATAGTGTTTTCTGTTATTGCTTTAAATTATTCATAAGATAGCAATGTAACTGGGATTATGTATGAATCGTAGACGATCGTGTATATTTGAATCATAATGCAATCTCAGATACTCAGGAACCAAGTAAAAAACCATTTACTCGGTCAGATACAAAAGGGAGAATTGAAGGTAGGGCAGACCATAAACCTAGCAGCCCTTTCCCGTGGTATGGGCATTAGTGTAACACCCATTCGGGAAGCATTGAGCCAGCTGGAACACGCAAAGGCCATCAAAGCCATTCCAAAAAGAGGGTTTGTTGTAGCCCACTTGGACAAAAAGGAGGCCTCCGATCTATACCATACCGTTGCGCAGTTGGAAATGATGGCCTTGGAAAGCTCAAATTTCTCCGAAGATGACCTGGCTCTGTTGCGATTACAGCAGTCTAGGACACAACAAATGGCTGCACCAATGGATAGGTTGAAGGCTAGGTTCGATTTTCATGCACTGTTGGTGAAAAACTGTTCCAATATGGTTTTATTACAGGTTTTGGACAATCTAAAGGTGAGGTTGCACTTTTATGAACAGGGATTTGGAGAGGATACTTCCTTTTACGGACTTATGAACAACCAAAATGAGGCCATCCTGCAAGCCATTGAGGAGGACAATGTGCCCACTGCCACCTTGATATTGAAAATGAATTGGATGACCGTTTTGGAATATGTTCAGAATAGGATTGGCTGATGTTTGAAATCAAAATAAAATCCCTTAGATTTCGTTAGTTGAAAAAAGAATCCAACATGCAGTTCTTAAACAAGGAAATAGAAGCATTGGCCAAGCGCAAAAAAGCCAGATCATTGATCAAGAAGCAGGTTTCCTGTGGAATATTCCAAGATTTGGAGACTTTGGAAATGGATTCCAAAAAGGAGACATCTGCCAGATAGCCCGAATCAGTCCCTAAACAAAGATTTGTCCAGCCCCGGAATAAGGTTCAAGGCATTTTTATAATATACTTTTTTGAGCACTTCATCAGGAAGGCCTAACCCGTACATGGCCCAAAATGCATGGTATTTTTTGTAGTATGGAAAATATTCATCATCGGTTTCCAGTACCCTAAAATACGTGGGAAATTCATCCGGGTTCCAACTATCCTTGCCAAATAGGATCCTGTCTTGGTATTTGATGAAAAATTCCCTTGCCTGTTTCGGTTGTCGGCCCAATTCAGCGATGATGGCCCCTATCCCCACTGACATGTTGGGGATTTCATCCAACAACTCCCCCAACTTACCCAAATTATTGGCATACCAGCCCATGTGTGCATTGATGAATTTTGTATTTGGATGTTTTTTGAACATTCTATGCTGTTCGTCAATGATTTGCTGCCAAGGTGCAGGGTCTGTGTCAGAACGTTTACGCCTTGGATGTGTCTTCAGCTCCAACCAACGCTCATTATCCTTGTCCATCGGATCCCAGAAAGATTTTGGATCTGCGGAATGGATTAATACAGGAATGCCCAATGCGGCACATTTTTCCCAAACAGGGTCTAATCTGGGGTCGTCAACGGCGATTCTTTTACCGGTAATGTCGGTATCCCTAAGCCCCAGACTTTTGTACACCTTCAACCCTTTGGCACCACTTTTTACATCCGATTCCAATTGTGCAGCGGCCCGTTCACCCCAATTGGGACCCCCCACCCCGCTGAAATCCACATTGGCAAAAACTGCAAACCGATTGGGATAATTTTCATTCACGTTTTTCAACTTAGCACGAAGTTCATCGCCAGAGCCGCCACTCAAATTGACCATCACACCCATGTTCATCTTATCCATGTCCCTGATCAAAGTGGAAAGATCTTGGGTGGCCATCCTAAATTGATGGCTATGCACATCAATAAAGGTGAACTTTGCTCTTTTCACAGGATGTTTTGGCACCACCAGGGTCGATGTTGGGCTGTATTCCTCAAAACCCATTTCTTGGGCTTTGGCGAAAAGGCATAGAAAAAAACTTAAAGTAAAGATGTATAATTTCATTGTCAAGTTATTTATTATCAATAAGTTGATTATATTTTTCAATAGTGTCAATATCTACTTCCCTACCTTTGGGAAAGACAATTTTGGCCTGTGATTTGTATTTTAGGAGGATATGCCTTGCTCCAAAATCTTGGTCAAGTTCGGTCAATTCTGGTAAAACCGAACTATGAAAAATTGCTGGGACGCCCAAGTTGCCTCCATAGTCGGTTGCCACAATCTTATGCTCTCCCGCTATAAAGTGATTTGTCATTTCATTCAAATACGTTGCATCCAGTAAGGGCTGATCAACCAGCATAATGAGTAGCCCATCCATGACATTTTTAGTATGTAGCAAATGCTGAACCCCAAATGCAATAGAGCTTCCCATCCCATTTTTCCAATGGGGATTGTCCAGGATTTCTATGTACTGAGGGATCTTTGGCTTGATAATCTCCGAATTTGCCCCCAAAACCACTGTAACCTTATCCGTAACTTTAATGGCTTGCTGAATGGTGTGCGCCAAAAGGGCTTGGTTGTTCCAAGGCAACAGCTGTTTTATCTTTCCCTCCATTCGGGTAGAGGCCCCGGCTGCCAAAATCAAGACTGCAACGGAATCATACATGGGCTAGCTGTGGATTTTACCCATTTTATCCTTGAGGAGTGATGGTTCTTTATCGTTGATGACCGATAAAATTTCGGATAGGATGGAAATGGCTATTTCCTGTGGGGTCTCAGCGCCAATATCAATGCCTGCAGGTCCGTGGATGGATTCCAGAAAACCCTCTGAAATGTCTGGGCAACGTTCCAAAAGCTCTTCAAACAGTTTTTCTCTTCTTCTGAAGGGGCCCAATAAGCCAATGTAAGCTCCTTTTTCCTCTTTTAATGCTATCAAATACTGAAGGTCTTTTACATAACTGTGTGTCATGATAACCACAGCAGTTTGATTGTCCAACCGTACATGGAATTGTTCGGGTGCCATTTGCAAGAGCTTATGGATTCCAGGGAAATCCTTTTCGTTCTTTTCTTCTTTCGGATTGGCCACAACCGTGACCTCCCATCCGGTAAGGGCGGCATATTGGCACAATTGTACCGCATCATGCTCAGCCCCAATGATGACCAGTTGAAAGCAAGGATGCATTTGCTGCTCAAAGGTGGATAATTCGCTGATAGCCTCCGACTCTTGGTTGGAAATGGCAAAAGGTTGGTCCGTTAATTGGAAAACCGTTCGGAAATTTGCATCATCACTTTGCTCCTTTCTGAAATACGACCTGATGGAAAAGGTTTTCCGCTTTTGGATAACGTTCCAAAATTGGGTCAAAAATGTTTTGTTCGGACTGAAGGTTTCCAACAGGATGTACAAAATGCCCTCACACCCCAAGCGATATCTGCCATCGTACACCATAACCTTGGAAACACCTGAAGAAAACACGGATTGGGCCTGCCGTAACACTTCCTTTTCTACACATCCCCCGCTTACGGCCCCAACCATATCCCCATTTTCAAATAGCAGCATACGCACGCCAGGTCTTCGGTACGACGAGCCATCCAAAGCGACCACAGTGGCCAATACAGCGGCCTCATGTGCCCTCTTTTCGTATTGCTGTATGATGGTCTTTAATTCGTGTGTCATGTTAAATGATACTTCTGGTTGGGATGAACGGAACGTTGATGCCTTTCTTTGCTTCCTCATATGGACCCAGTTGTATGAAACCGTCCACTTGTGCAAGACTGGCCAAATCCCCGGAGCCAGAGGTGGACAAGCTTTTGGCATAGAGTCCACTTTCCTTGAATTTGACCGCAACCCCAACAAAAATGGATAAATCCGTTTGGTTTGTCAAAGCTTCTTCTAAAATTACGGTAAAATGGGGAGTATCCGTTCCCAAAGTTTTGTTAAGCCAAGGCTTGAAGTACGTATGGTAATTGACGAAGGTTGAAACCGGATTTCCCGGAAATGAGAAAACGATACTATGGTGGCCAGCGTGCCTTCCAAACCAAAAGGGTTTTCCAGGTCGCTGCAGTACCCTGTGAAATACCTTTTCCACACCCAGAGAATCAAAAACTTCGGGTAAAAAATCGTATTTGCCCTTGGAGACCCCCCCGCTTAGGAGCAAAACATCAAATTGGCCCAATAACTTTTTCAAAGTCTCTTTGATTGCGTTGGGTTCATCTACAAGATGAAAGAGGCTGGCCTTGACATGTTCTTTCTCCAACAAGGCCATCAAGGTATGTGAATTTGATTTTCGGATTTGATAGGGTTCTGGGATTTCATGGACATCCACCAGCTCATTGCCTGTGGATACTACCGCAACTTTGGGCGATTTCTTGACCAAAACCTCGGATTTCCCTACCGAGGCCAACACCCCAATCTCGGCCGGGGTAATTTTTGTGCCCTCCTGTAACAATGCCCCGTTTTTGGCAATATCACTGGCTTGATAGTGAATGTCCTGCCCCTTGTTGACGGTTTTATGTATGGTAAATATATCCCCTTTTCTATTGGTATGCTCGTACATGACCACAGTGTCTGCATTTTTGGGAACCATGGCCCCTGTCATGATCTCAATGCAGTTTGAATCGCCTTCCAAAGTGAGTTGTGGGCTTCCCGCTTGCGCAACCCCGACTACCTTAAACTCCTGTTCGGATGATTTCAACGCATCAAACCTGATGGCAATACCATCTTTTGTGGCCCTGTCAAAGGGTGGAAAATCCCTATCCGCTATAATGGTTTCGGCCAGGATTCTCCCCATGCATTGATCAAGGTGTATCTTCTCATTCCCAAGGTCTAAGGGGTTGTCCATGACTTTTTGAAACGCTTCTTCGAAAGAAATCATGAGAAAAAGGTTATTTCCAATCCATTTTTCAGCAGGACGCGAATCCCCACAAACAGCACCAATAATGCGGTCAGTAATCGTATCCGTTTTGCGGAGAGTTTCCCTAGGCTCAAACGCACTCCCAGTTGTCCTCCCAAAAGCACCGCGAAAAGCAGGGCCAATATCTCAGGCCAGAATATTTCAAAAGAATCGCTGATGAAGAGCCCACCTATGCCAGAAACCGAATTGACCAGTATGAAGAAGCTGGCCAAAGAGGCTATGACGATGGGTTTGTCCCATTTCATGTGGTTGAGCACCGGCGCTAGAAAAATCCCCCCTCCTATACCTACAAGTCCAGACAAAAGACCAATGCCGGCGCCCAATAGGTAAGGGGTGTAAGATGGATACTCCTTAATGCCAAAGTTGGCTTTGAGAGACAGGGTTTGATAGATAAGTGCAATTGCCGAGACAATGAGTGCCAATGCCAAAAGGATGAAAAAAATCTGTTCCTTTAACCTAAAAGCAGCGCCCAAAAATGCCATGGGAATGCTGGTGATGACAAAGGGCAGGAATTTTTTGAGATGGAGATGCCCACTTTTGTAATACAGAAGGCAACTGCCTGAGACTACGGTGAGATTGCAAAGCAACGCTGTGGTCCGTATGGCAAAAAAGCTGGTCAAAACCAAGGTCAGTATGGCCAAATAGCTGGAGCCTCCCCCAAACCCTACAGCGGAATACAAAGTGGCTACCACAAAAAAGGAAAGGGTAAGCAGTATGAGTTCGCTAAGGGTCAAGGACATAGGGCGCTCATTTGGTTCATTCCCCCCAAAATAGTACAAAAACTCAGGTTGGGATATTTGGTCTGAAATTGTCTCACAGCGGTTTCACTTCGTATCCCTGATTGACAAATGATATAGATTTTCGTATTGGTGTCCTGTAAATCGGGATGTAGTTCCAAATTCTCCATTGGGATATTGATGGCCTCCCCCAAATGGTTTCCCGTATATTCGTCCTCGGTTCTAACATCGATCAAAAGCATTTTTTCCATGGTTTCCCGTAGGGACAGAAATTCTGAGGCCGTTATGGAAGGAACCAGGGCACAGTCCACATCCTCATAAAACTCTTGAAGTTTGGTAAGGGTTTTGTTATGGGATCTGGTTTTGAACCGTATTGTTGTGAACTGCTGCTGTAATCCGTCAAACACCAATAATTTTCCAGATAGGACCTCTCCTATTCCAGTCAGCACTTTTATGGTCTCCAACGCCTGAAGGGTACCAATAATTCCCGGAATTACCCCTAAAACCCCATTTTCATTACAGTTGGGTGTTTCTTCTGCCTTGGGCATGTTGGGGTATAAACAGCGATAGGTTGGGCCATCCTGATGGTTGAAAACGCTCACATGGCCTTCAAAACCATGCAGTGCCCCATACACAAAAGGTTTGTTCAGGATAACACAGGCATCATTGATCAGATAGCGGGTGGGGTAATTGTCCGTGGCATCCAAGACCAGATCATATTCCCTAATAATGTCCAATGCATTTTCCTTGACCAAAAAACTATCGTGGAGGTGGAACGTTGTTAAGGTGTTTTGAGCAGCCAACTTTTCATGGACCACTTCCAATTTCATTCTTCCCAAATCCTTTTCAGAATAGAGCACTTGGCGTTGCAAATTGTGCAACTCAACCACATCCTGATCCATTAACCCCAAAGTGCCCACGCCCATAGCATTGAGATATTGCAGGGCAGGAAGCCCCAACCCTCCCAATCCGATCACCAAGACCTTGCTTTTGGCAAGCTTTGCCTGTGCCTCTGGTCCAAAGCCCTTCAGTTGGGTCTGTCTGATGTATCTGGATTCCATGGGTTTAGTGTATTTTTGATTTTATGAATTCATAATCCGAAACGGAATTGGCATTGTACAGGACTTCGTCCTGCTCAGGAAAGACCAGTCGTATCTCAGAATTGATAAGGAATTTCCTAGGGCATGAGCTTTCGGAAGTCTTCAAATACTCCATGGCCTTTTTGAGTCCTTTGGGTTCCCAAATGGTAATCAACGGTTCTGGTAATCCTGTTTTTTTGGTGGCGAAAGAAGTGGCAGACTTTGTTGCATCCCTTTGTTCCACCAACTTTTCCAAGGCTTCCCTATCCATCAATGGGAGATCGCACGCAAGGACCAACCAAGCAACTTCTGTGTGTTCAGCATGGGCGCTGAGCATTCCATTGAAGGGACCCCGATACTCGTCCTTATCAACAATCAAATTGAACCTTTCTGGAATGGATTGACGTTGTTCTTTGCGCACGCTGAGAAAAACAGCATCACAGATTTGTTCCAAAAGAAAGTAGAGGTGCTCCTGTTGTGGAACATCATGGTAGGTCAATAACCCTTTATCCGAACCCATTCGGGTACTTTTGCCGCCCGCGAGCACCAACCCATAAAGTTTTGGGCTGTTTTTCTCCATATCTTGTCCATTTTCTCCCATCATTCCTCCAAAATAAGCCTTTTTGTTGATTTGTCACCCCCCAATGGAGGTCATGGAATTGTCGAACACCTCTTTTTCATGTTCTTTTTGGGCATCAAAACCTGTTTTGGCGCGATTGGCAATGGCTTGGAGAATAGTTTCCCTTGCAGTTTCATCGCCGTCACTGCTCCGTAGAATATCCCTGAGATTGGCTTTGGGTTTTCCATATAGACAGGTGATGACATCGCCCGTTGCTGTGACCCTAAGCCGGTTGCAGCTGCCACAAAATGTCCTGCTGAAAGAAGGGATCACGCCAAAAGTACTGTTGTGACCGTCAATTTTGAAATTGATGGAGGTGGACGACTTTGGCGACTCTAGTTTTTTATAGTTTGGATATGCCTTGCCAATATGGTCTAGGATGGTCTTATAATCCCATTTGATGGCGTTGAATTTCTTGGAGCCTCCATTGAAGGGCATCTCCTCCAAAAATCGGACAGAGACATTGTAATGCTTCATGAGTTCCAGAATGGGAATGATGTCCTGTTCGTTTTGCCCATCCAGCACTATAAAATTGATGCGCACATTGAATCCTTCGGTGATGAGCCTGGTAAGGTTGTTGTGGACGGTATCGAACTGCTTTCTGCGGGTAATGCGCTCAAAGGTCTCCCTGTTGATGGAATCCAGGCTCACATTCACATTCTTGATGCCCAATTCCTTGAGTTCATCAATGTGTGGACCTATGAGTGTGGCATTGGTGGTCACCGAAATATCGTTCAGACCTTTCATTTGGCTCAATTCCCTGAGCAATACCATCAAATCTTTTCTGACAAACGGCTCGCCCCCAGTGATGCGGATTTTATCGATTCCCTGTGAGACCAGGATTTGGCTGACCCGCACCAGTTCGGAAATGGTTAGCAATCTGTCATTATCCACAAAATTGATACCTTCGGAGGGCATACAATAATTGCACCGCAGGTTGCAACGATCCGTGACCGCCAGCCTCAGATAGTTGATTTTTCTTCCGTGATTGTCTATCAACATAGGTCCATTTTTGTACTAACCCCCGCTTACCGGAGGTATAAGCGCAATCTCATCATATGAATTGATGACTGCATCATCATCAGCATAGGCATTGTTCACCGCCACTGCCAAAGACGACAGCGTATTCAGCTCAGGATAGGTCTTGCCCAAATATGCTTTCAATTCCTTGACGGTACGTGGCATTTTCTTGCCCAAAAAATTGGAAGGTGGAACGGACAAGGTGGGACTGCCCACGATGTCCTTCGTTATTCCAAACAAAAGTATTGTCATAAAGTTAACCAATTATTTCTTTGGCCTGAACTTTTAAAAGCTCAGGGGTTTTGGTGAAGGGCTGCTTGTAGAGCCTATTGCCCGTTGCGGCCTTCAAAGCGTTGGCAACCGCACCTGCGGCGGGTGGCAGGGTAGGTTCCCCAAGTCCAGAGGGCGAAAGGTCGTTCTCAACAAAAAAGGTCTCCACTTCTGGCACCTCACGCATCCTGATCAATCGATATCCATCAAAGTTGGTGGTCGTTGGCCTACCGTTTGCAAAAGCGAGTTCGCCGTACATGGAATGTCCTACGCCGTCCAGTACACCGCCTTCCACCAAGTTCTTGGCTCCCAAAGGATTTACTACAATGCCACAGTCCACCACACAAGTGATTTTTTTTATGATAGGTTCTCCATTTTCAATCTCTACATCGGCCACCTCGGCAACATGGGTGTTATGGCAGTAATAGTTCACAAAACCTTGGTATACATGGCTCGGTTTTTTGCCCCAACCCGATTTTTCAACCGCCATTTTGATGACTTCCTTCATCCGTTCCGGAGAATACTGGATACGCTCATCCTCTTCGGGTTTCACCTTATCCAGCAAATCGAGTCGAAGTTGGATTTTGTCCACTTCCATCAGTTCGGCCAACTCATCAAAAAAGCTTTGTTCCGCATAGGCCAAAAAATTGGTGTAGGGTGCACGCCATGCTCCCGTAGTAATATTACTGTCATAGGCAGCAACATCAACTTGATAGTTTTCTATGGCCCCTGCGGGGAAAAAGTTGGGAACCAGGCCATACATGTTGGAGTTTACCGCGGCTTCCTTTAAATGGTAGGCGGTCACCTTTCCGTCCTTTACCCCGGCCTTGATTCTATATTTAATGGACATTCTGTAAATGCCGTCCACCATATCATCTTCGCGAGAGAAGACCAATTTTACCGGTTTCCTAAGCTTATCGGCTATTTCTGCCACTTCTATGGCAAAGTCGCCATAGAGCCTTCTGCCGAAACCACCTCCAATGCGGGTCATTTCCAAATGCACTTCCTTGGGGTCGCGGCCCAACATTTGGGCAACGAGATTCGCCGTCCCCTCTGGGGTTTGGATAGACCCCACCATGTGGATTTTCTCATCGGTAACATGGGCGAAGAAGTTCATGGGCTCCATACAACTGTGTGGCAAAAAGGGGGATTCATAGGTGCGTTCCAAAATTTGATCGGCTTCCGCAAAGGCTTTTTTGATGTTCCCATCCTTACGAAGTGTTTCAAATTTGTTCCCGTTCAATAACCCTGTCAAAATTTTGTCATGTTCTTGGGTGCTTTCCGCCTTGGTGGTCTCCTCCCACTCCACTTTGACGGCATTCTTGGCCTTCAGGGCTTCCCAAGTGGTGTTCGCAATGACCACCACTTTATCACTTTCACTGGTGATGTTGGTGATTCTAGGGATTTCTTTCGTCAAACCCCGCAGTTTCTCCCCTATGGTGAAAATATCAATGACTCCGGGCATGTTCCTAGCTTCTGTGGCGTCATAGGATACCAATGTGTGCCCAAAAGCAGGTGGACGGACCACACAGGCATAGACCATTCCATCTGCCTTGTAATCAAGACCGTAAAGGGGTTTTCCCGTAATGATCTTGTCAATATCCACATTGGTGGCATCCTTGCCGATTATTTTGTAATCCTTGGGCTCTTTGAGCTTTACATTTTCTGGCACTTCCAAAAGGGCTGCCTCGTTGACCACGTCGCCATAGCCCAAGGTCTCCCCTGCAGCATTGGTGATGACACCTTCACTCACGGTACATTCCGAGGGATCGACACCCCAACGGGCAGCGGCCGCGCTAATCAACATTTGTTTTGCCACGGCCCCCGTTTGGCGCAGTGCATCCCATCCAAAACGTATGGACTGACTGCCACCTGCCACCTGTCTTGTGTAATTTTCGGTATCCAAAATACCTTGCTCCACATAGACATCCTTCCAGGCCACGTCCAGCTCCTCGGCAATGATCATGGGCATGGAGGTCTTAACCCCTTGCCCTACTTCCGGATTTGGGGAGAAAATGGTGACTGCGCCGTTGTCGGCAATCTTGATAAAAGCATTGAAATCATTATAGTCAAGGCTGGCCAGGTCAATGGCAGGTTCTGCAATGACCTTGGGCTTGCACGCCTGGAAAAGGTTAAAGCCTATGAGCAAGCCCCCTCCGGCCAAGGAAGAGTTGCGCATAAAGGCCCTTCTGCTTAGTATATTGTTATTGTTTGTTGACATTTTTATGGTTTTAGTTGATTGGAAAAATCAGTCTGTGATCAATCCATACTTTCAGCAGCGGTCATCACTGCTTTCTTGATACGGTTGTACGATGCGCACCGGCAAATATTGCCGTGCATGGCATTTTTGATTTCCTCTTCCGTAGGATTGGGGTTTTTCTCCAGAAATGCGGATGCGGTCATGATCTGTCCTGCTTGGCAATAACCACATTGGGGAACATCCACTTCCTTCCAGGCCTTTTGGACCGGATGGCTTCCATCCTCGGAGAGCCCTTCAATGGTAGTGATTTCTTTACCACTGATTTGTGCCAGGGTAAGGGAACAGCTTCTCATGGCATTGCCATCCACATGGATGGTACAGGCACCACATTGACCTATCCCGCACCCATACTTGGTGCCCACAAGATCCAGATGGTCCCGAAGCACCCATAAAACCGGTGTGTCCTCAGCGACATCAACGGCCTTTGTGGTTCCATTGACTTTGATTTGATACGTTGGCATAGTTTTTTGAATTGATTAGTAGTTTGCTGAAATTACCAAAAAATGATTTGAATGTGTTTTTTTTAACAGGAGCGGATTTTTTTTAACTTTTCTTTAAATGAATTGTGGAATGACCAAATAATTTTCATTCAAATTGATCGTTCTGTGAGGAGAACCTCAAACTGTTTTGAAAATGAAAAATCTATTTGGATACTTCCTTACCGCTTTTTTGATCGTTACTGTTCTTTCCTGTGGAAATGCCGAGGATGATGTGAGTTTTGACATCAACCAACGCGAATTGGGCTTGGGCAAGGAACCCGATGATTGTCTTGGTTTTGATGAAAATGAGCTATTGCTGTCCATTCAGAATGAATTCACCACCCTTCCGGGAAAGGTTTCCATATTGTTCAAGGTGTCTGATTTAGTGGGAAATCCCATTTCTGGATTGACGGCAGATCAATTCACCATTTATGAGCAAGGCAGGAACGATGACTGTTTCAACATCATTTCCTCTTCAGAGTCACAGGCCCGTATTTCGCCCAATACCCAAGTGTTCAGCAACAATACCATCTTGGTTTTGGATTTGAGCAACAGTGTGCTTCAAGGAAGTTTGGAAGAGCTGAAATCCGCTTCATCCAGTTTTGTAGAAAATGTGATGCCCTCTCCTGAAACACCTTCCTTTAAAATGGCCATTTATTGGTTTGATGGGGAGGATGAACTCCATTTACTGAATCAACAGACCTCCTCCACAGCAGAGCTTTTGGCTTCGATAGATGGTATTACGGCCGATATCAGCAATGATCCCTCCACGGATCTATATGGTGCCGTGATCAAATCCACCCGTATTGCCGAAGACTATATCAAAGAAAGCTCAAAAGCCATCGGAGCCGCGTCCATTGTACTTTTTACCGATGGTACCGATCAAGCATCCCGATATACCGAAGATACCGCTTTGCGGGCGGTAAAGGACGCCAACAAGAATATTTCCTTTTTCACCATTGGTCTAGGTGCCGAAATTGATACTGAAATTTTGACGGAAATTGGAAAAACCGCAAGCGTGTTCGCAGGGAACAAAGAGGAACTGGAAACCACCTTCAACCAAATCTCACAACGGGTCTCCGAACAGGCCAACAGCTTTTATTTGTTTGAATATTGCACACCCAAGCGAGATGGCAGCGGTGAAAACAATTTGGTCATCCAACTTACGGATGGCAGTCTTCAGGGAGCCGTACAGACCAAATTCAGTGCCAATGGGTTTACGGGAGGATGTGAATAAGTTGGTTTTTTGATTTTTCGCGGGTACGGCATTTGAATTAATGCGTATCTTGGACAGCATCAAAAATTTGTACCATGATTTCCAGAACAAAATTCTTCAATTCCCTATGCTTTGCTTTTTTATGCTGTTTGACCTTTAAGGGACATGCCCAACATATAAGCCCCCTCGAGGGCCGGTGGGACTTGGAAATGCAGTTCGAGGGCAAGACCATTCCGTCTTGGTTGGAAATAAGGCATTCTGGACATGAAACATTGATTGGCCGTTTTGTTTTTGCCTTTGGCAGTGCACGCCCGGTAGCAGAGGTAAAGACTTTTGGTAAAGGCCAATTCTCTTTCAGTATTCCACGCCAATGGGAGGCCGAGGGTACCGATATGGCTTTTTACGGCGAACTGGTTGACGGTTCATTGAAGGGCACCATGGTCTATACCGATGGCTCCATTTCGCATTGGACTGGGGTAAGGGCGCCGGAATTGGCCCATACCGAAAATCCAAAATGGGACAAACCCATGGAGGTCTTCAATGGAAAGGATCTTACGGGATGGCATGTGGATGGCGAAAAAAATCAGTGGGTCATAAAGGATGGGATTTTGATGAGCCCAGAATCGGGCTCCAACCTGATCACAGATCAAAAATTCGGGGATTTTAAACTGCACGTGGAGTTTCGATATCCCAAAGGCAGCAACAGTGGCATCTATCTTAGAGGTCGATACGAGGTACAGGTTGTGGACAGTGAAGGATTGGAACCCCTGGACATCTATTTAGGTGGGGTGTATGGTTTTCTGGAGCCCAATGAAAATGCCGCCAAACCTGCTGGGGAATGGCAGACCTATGATGTAACACTGATCGGTCGTAGGGTGACCGTGGTCCTCAATGGCAAGACCGTTATTTCAGACAGTACCATACCCGGCATCACCGGAGGTGCATTGGATAGTAAAGAAGGAGAGCCGGGCCCTTTCATGATTCAAGGAGACCACGGCCCTATTGAGTACAGAAGTTTTGTGGTTACGCCCGCAAAATAATAAATGCCTTAACCGTCATTTATTGAACCTCCAGAGGTTGGATCTTGATATTTTTCCATTTGACCTTAATGCCTCCACCATCATGGATTTGCAGCGCTATGGCACCATCTCCCTGACCAATGGTCTCATCTTCCAGATGTACCATCTGCACACCGTTTAACCAGGTGGTAACGCTGGGGCCAAGTACCCGTATTTTCATGGTGTTCCATTCTCCCATTTTAAGAGCCTTGTCTTTTTCAGGATCGGGTTTGATCAACCAGCCACGACCGTAAGATTCGTATATTCCTCCGGTGTCCTTCCCTGGAGGGGCCACTTCCACTTGCCAACCCGATACTTTTGTTCCTTCAAAAGTAGACCTGAAGAAAACGCCACTATTGCCATCCTGTTCTTGTTTGAATTCGAGGGTCAATTCAAAATTCTTGTAAAAATCCTTGGTGGATAGGTATCCATATTCGGCTTTGGGACCACTCTCGCAAATCAATTCCCCATCTTCTACATACCATTTTTCCGCTCCATGGTTTATCCATCCATCCAAGTTTTCCCCATTGAACAAATTGATGGTGGTTTCTTGGGCTTTGCCAATTTGGCACAATAATAGTAGTAGAAGTGTAAAAAGACCTTGTTTCATAATATTGTTTGTTTTAAGGTTTTTAAGATAATGAATCTATATAGATTCAATCTGTTGGCAGTAGGGTTTTTAGACCAACAGTTGTTTACAGTATACAAACAACAACTGATTACATCCTAATAGACTAAGGATATGTTTAACTAAAATAAATAGTTATGGATGTAGTAAAGGAAATAATTCAGAACAGCGCCATAGGACCACTTTCCAATGGTTATAAAAGCTTGGTGCTCTCCCTGTTCATCTCGATTGTTTGTACACTTTTGGTAATGTTGGTCTTGTTGATCCTACACGGATCTAGCTTAACCTTCCATTATGGGTACTAACGGTAAATTAGGGCATTGCCAAAGTTTTGTTGCTCAATGGGTTTGGACAGGTCAATAAGGAAGCCATTGATGATTGCATGGGTCAACACACCATCTTTTTCAAGAAAGAACGTTGGGTTTTTGCCCACATTGATCTTGAAATCGTTTTGAAAGCTCAATTTTTTTTCAAAAATGTGCATGGGGTATTCGGCATATAGTTGACTTTCGGGCACTTTGTCCATCAGCACAAAGGCATTACCGTTTTTCAATTCTTCCAAAACATCAACCTTTTTCTTTTTGTCGAGGTTTTCAAAAGATTGGTTCAGTCCCATGGGTGGCACAATCTTGTATCCAGAGGCATCAAAGGTTTCATAACCGTAATAGGTGGACAGGTCTCCTTGGTCCACGATCATGCTCTTGTAATAGAATTTATTGTGCCCATCAAAATCTACTTCTTGCCTTTGGATGCCCAAATCCAGAATGTATTCCTTGCCCAGTAGCTCGTATGTGACGTTTTCCAGTTTCAGGTCGAACAGTTTGCGGTCGTTTTTTGGGATTTTCTCATAATCTTCAACCGGTATGCTTTTGTATGTGCCCTTGGCAATGGTGTACAGCGCGGAAAGAATCGACACATAATTGAGTTTCCGTATTTCCTGCTTTTCCGTATCGTTGGCATAGCCACCCGATTCTATCAAAATAAGGCTTGTCCCCCATTTGGCAATGTTGTCACCAAAGGCGCGGGGTTCAAAATCATCACTGTATCGCCCCACTTGCCCTGGGGCATATTTCTGGATAATATCGTTCATGTATACAATTACCTGCATGGCATTGGAACGGACTTCATTGATGTCCTTTTCATAGTTGAAGGCCGTGGCCAAATAGGAAATAGTGGCCGGTTTGTCCGTCAACTCGGCATTATAATAAGTGCTTTGGTCGTGCAGGTTGAAACCAAAATCCGCATCCAGACTGTCCCGAAGTCGTTTTAGGGCTTGCCCCTCGGGCGATTGCAGTCTCAGGGCGTCCCTGTTGATGTCGATGCCCAAGGTGTTTCTACGGTCAAAAACCTCTGCCCCATCAGGATTGAGCATGGGCAGAAAATGCAATTTCAGTTTGCCTAAAATCTCCTGTTTTTCTGTTTCATGGCCCTGAGCATCCAAAAAGTTCAAGATATCAAAAATGGCCTGTGTTGCCGTGGGTTCGTTCCCATGCATTTGGGACCACAAGAAAACATTGATGTCCCCAGAACCTATGCTGATCAAATGCAGATCTCGCCCCTCAATGGACTCGCCCACCTTTTGTACCTTAAATTTTGGATTGGCCCTAAATTTTTGGATCAAGGGCTGTATCTGCACATGTTTGATGCGCCTTTTATCCAAGGTTGGCTCTTTGTAGTTGGAATAGGTTTCATAAAGCGAGGAAGTAAAAGCCTCTTGGGCATTTGAAGACAGTGATATTATCCCCACCAAGGCAAAAACAAGTCTTTTCAGCATAACGTTATTTTGAAGGAACGGGTTTAAAGTTAAATTTTTTTGTCGCCTTTCTCACTTTTTCCATAAAATCCATCCCAGGATCTGTTTTGGTGGTACGGTAACCATCGTCAACTTCCAGCCAAAGGGGGTGTCCTTCAAATAGGGTATACTCTTGGTGCCCAATGAGATATTCAATGTTGTATTTGGAGGCCAAATAGTCCACCAAAAAGATGTTGGCCTTCAATTGTTTCCGGGTCAATGGGGTCTCTGGCGTTCCCCCCACATTTTCAATGCCAATGGCACAGTGGTTCAGCCCAATGGTATGACGGGCCATTGTGGTTTCGGGCATCAACTGGTAAATGGTGCCATCCCTATCCACCAAAAAATGGGCGGACACGTTCAACCCGCTCACACTTTCAATATCGGGTCGCCAATTGGGCAATGTGGACCTGTTGAATGCCTCAAAAGATTTTTTTAAGGTGGGAATGGCGGTCCAATGCAGCACGATCATTCTGGGAACGATCTCTGGCGTTTCCTGCTCCAGCCCATAGCGTTGGGAAAGGTATTCCTTGGTCAGTTCAATTCGCTGTTCATCAAAGATGATGGGAATCTCCACAAGATTTTTTGGCACCGAACAGGATGTCGCCACAAGTAACAAAAGAAAGCTGAACGGAACGATTTTCATCTAATTGGGTATAAGGGTCAATAGTGTGTCCTTTGGAACGGCGTAGCAGATAAGAAGCTTCTTTTTGCCCCATTCCCTAGCCTTTTTCACATCAACACCCATATAGATGTCGATTCTGTTCTTCCATCGGTAGTGCATTTTGTCCTTCACATAAAAGGTGTCTGGAAAGGTATCTATTTTCACCATGGTATTGTGGGTCAATCCCAACTTGATAAGGTCCCTGGAGACCGCGATACATTTCATGCCGGGCTTTAAGGTATCTCCCCAGGCCGCTATGGAAGGATGGATGCTATCCGTTTGCCAAAAAACAGAATTGTACGCCGATGCGGTAACCTCATGGGCTATCCATTGGTACCCGTGTTTTTCGATTTCCTTTTTTTGGCAACCGAAGACAAGAAGAATACAGCAAAAGAGTAACTTTTTCAATAGGCCTTTAAATAGGTGACATGTTTAAAGATACACAATCCTGATTTTCTAACCAGGCAGCGGTACATAGGTGTTGTCATTTCCCATCATGGGAAAAGTTTTATCCTTCCAAGCTTTTTTGGCAACTTCTATTTTTTCAGGGCTGGACGATACAAAATTCCAGTAAATATGGCGTTCTTCAGGAAAGGGCTCACCCCCGAACAACAGTAAGTGCGTATTGGGCTGTAAATCGATGTTGCAGGTGTCCTCAACTTTTGACACTAAAATATTTCCCTTTCCAACCATTTCTCCACAGGCTTTGATACCCCCTTCCACAATACAGATTCCAATTTCGCCTTTCAGATTGCCGTTTACGTTAAGCGAATAAGCGTCGATGTTCTTCACTTCCACCATAAAAAGTGCGGAATGTACCGGTACAGGGGATTTTTTTCCATAGCCTTCCCCGGCCACTAGGGTAAATTCTGTTTTTCCTTCTTGCCATTTGGGCAAATCTGTGTTTTCAATATGATGGAATTGGGGTTCCATGTCTTCCAAAGCTTTGGGCAAGGCCACCCAAATTTGGTAACCATGGGCGGTGAAGACCTTGCCATTTCTCATATCTTTTGGTGTACGTTCGGTATGGGAAACCCCTTTTCCGGCCGTCATCCAGTTTACGGACCCTGGACGTATACGTTGATGCGTGCCCAAACCATCCTCATGCATGATTTCCCCTTCCAGCATATAAGTGAGGGTAGAAAGTCCAATATGCGGATGCTGGTCCACATCCATATATTTGGTAGGGCCCAATTGGGTGGGACCCATATGATCGATAAAAATAAAGGGGCCTATCATGCGTTTTTTGCGAAATGGGATAAGTCTCCCCACCAAAAAATCTCCGATATCCCTACTCCGTTCTTCTATGATCAATCCTAAGTTGGACATGTGTTAAATGTTTATCTTTAGACTAGAAAGTTACAATAATTCTGAACCCATGAAACTACTTAAGCGTGCGCTATTGCTCCTCATTATCGTTGTAGGGGTGGTATGCTATCTAAATTACCCCAAATTGAACATAATTTCCGGTTATGCGGCCAAAAATATGGCTTCCAGTGTCTTTGTTGCAGGACGTCCCGCAGCATCCATAACCCAAAATGACAACAACGTGCCCCTGATTAAATTGGCGGTCACCGAGGTGGATGCCAAAGCTAAATCTGCCTCCTCAACAGTTTATGGTCTCATGGAACGCACCGCTGTGTACCGGGAGGGTTTGGGCGCGGTACTGACCAATGATGATTACGATCCGGCCAAACTCACCATAAGACCCCATCGCAACCAACCAACCGACACCATCCCCTACCCTTATGGGCAGGCGGCCCCAATGGATACGGTCTTCCCTGAAGTGGATATGGACCAAATCAACAAAGCCGTTGCACTGGCTTTTGCCAATCCGGAAGTACAAAAAACACGCACTTTCCTTATTTTATACAAAGGGCATCTACTGGCCGAAAAATATTTGGATGGATTTTCACCCGAAACCCCCATTTTGGGATGGTCCATGACCAAAAGTGTGTTGGCCACCTGTTATGGGGTATTGGAGCATCAAGGGAAATTGCAGATGGAATGGCCTGCCCCTATTGCGGAATGGAAAGATGATGACCGTAAAGAAATCACGTTGAACAACTTGCTGCGCATGCAAAGCGGTCTGGAATGGGATGAGGACTACACCAAAATGTCCGATGTTACCCGAATGCTGTTCATGGAAAGCGATATGAGCCTATCCCAAAGAAAGAAACCACTTGTTGCCCAACCCACCGAAATATGGAACTACTCTTCGGGAACCTCCAACCTGCTTTCGGGGATTTTACGGCAGCAGTTCCGGACACATCAAGAATATCTGGATTTCCCCTATGCGGCCTTTATTGACAAGATTGGGATGTATTCCATGGTGGTGGAAGCCGACATTGCAGGAAATTTTGTGGGATCTTCCTATGCCTGGGCCAACACAAGGGACTGGGCCCGGTTTGGACAGCTGTACTTGAACAGGGGCAATTGGAACGGGGAGCAGCTCTTTGATCCAGAATGGGTGGATTATATCACAACACCCACTTTACATTCCGATGGTAGGTATGGTGCCCATTTTTGGCTCAATACAGAAGGGCATTATCCCGATGTACCCCGGGACCTGTTCTCCTGCAATGGTTATCAAGGGCAGCATGTGTTCATGATCCCATCCAAGGATTTGGTGATTGTACGTACCGGATTGGCAGAAGAACCAGAATTTGATGCCAACAACATCTTAAAGGCAGTGGTTGATGCCATTAAGGATTGATCACTCTAATAGGGCATGACCAAAATCAATGGAAAATTCCACACACCACACCATCACATATTTGTATTGGGTAAAATCCACAGTGTCAGAATTCGGGATGTTATAGGTAAAATCTCCTTCCAGACCTTGTAGCTCTCCTAGAGAGATATAATCAGTGGCCTGTGTATCCGTGGAAAGATACATTTCAAGGATGGGCCCATTGTCCGATTTAAAATTGGTGATTTGGAGTGTTGTCCTTTCAGAACTCAGTACAACTTTTCCCATGGTGGGATGGGCAGCAGCTACAAATTCGCCCATCAACATGTCCGAAGGTTCCATTTCCTCCTCCATTTCCATTTCTTCTTCTTGCTCCATTTCCTCTTCCATTTGCATGGAATCGTCCATTTGGGAGGTATCTGGTATAGTGGAAGGCATATCATCCGATGTGGACGAAGAAGAACAGGCAAATAGAACTGGAAGTACCAACAGTGTTAAAAATTTGAGTTTCATGGCATGGTTGTTTCTAGATTAAGTCGTTAAAAAATCGGATGACTTACAAGAAAAATTCCCGTCGCCACAACAATACGGGGTTTCACAACAATAATTTCATTTGCGGGAACCTTGGTGGTACTTTTACCATGTAATAATAACGAAAGTAAATTTTTTCATTTTCATATAGTGTTCTCGTAAAAGAGTCTTGACCCAAGTGGCAAGACTCTTTTTAGTTTATGCCCTTTCCATTTGGTTTTATATATCCGTTATTCCCTACTGCTTAGAATCTGCCCAGAATGTATATGGCGAACATTTCCATTATCGGCTGGATAGAGCACTACGTTGTCAAATTCAATGGGAATGCTCCGTGAATGCATGATGTCCGGGCCATCGGAGAGATGGAAATGTAAATGCGGTTCTGTACTGTTTCCACTATGCCCCAATTGGCCTATGGATTGCCCTTTTTTGACGGTATTCCCAACGCTTACGGACAGGCTTCCTTTCTTTAGATGATAATAGCAAGAGTATTCATGATTGGCGTGGCGAATGATTATGTGATTGCCAAAAATATATTCAAACCCCTTGGACATTAGGCTATTTTGATAGGGAATCATTCTTTGAAGGTATGCCTCCTCTGTTTCGTCCTGTCTTTTTAAATGGTCCGATGATTCTTCCATTCCGTCCAACGCTGATACCACTACCCCATCCTCCACTGCAAAAATGGGAGCTCCATATGCATAGTAATCCTCTAAACGGGTCCCATCGTTCGCAAATGATTTTTGATCCTTTCCTATCTTGATGAAGTCGTATGCAAATTCCTGCACGCTGCCCCACCGGTGGTGCCCAATTAGCGAAGGTCCGGCGGCTGCGGTCCAAGTGCCTTTCAACGGTAGCATATAACTATTTTTGCCATGGTGGTCAATCACTTTCAGCGATTTTGTTGTCGTTGCCTTTTCACCATTCAATAGCCTACCCTCCAAAGATACCTCCAAAGAACTTGGCAATTCCTCAAATAAAAAGGCCTCATGGTCAAGGATCACTGCTTGTTCCCTGTCCAGTGTGTCACTGGCAGCCAGGGAAAAACCCTTTAGGTACTGCGATGTTTGAAATTGAAAATCATATAATTTCAAATAGCCCAGCTCTTGGAGGGTACGGAATTTGGCTGCACTTGCCCGTACTTTTTGTGGAGAAATGTTCTTTAGTTGAAGAATTTCCCCATCTTTTTTTGCCCTTACCTGTATTTTTTCGACAATAATTGAAGAGTTCGATGTATTGATAAATGCCATGTTCTGGATTACTGCCGTATATAATGTTTTGGACATTTCGGGCCCGATGTTTTCAAAAACATACACAATGGAATCCGGTTGAAATCGGATTTCCAGCTGGGATGAAGTCTCCTTTTGTGCGCAAAGCGAAAAGCTATTGGTAAACAATGCGATCAGAAAAATTAAAATTGGTTTCATGAGATGTTGTTTTGAGTGGGGAAAGTATCCCAAATCCCAAAACACAAGGTCAAACTTCATGATGTTGGACCTCCTGAACAGGTCCAACTTTAGGAAATCCTAAACTAGACGCGTCTTAAATGCAGAAGGGGTAATCCCGGTAGTTTTCTTGAAAATGCTATTAAAAGACGATTTGGTGTTGAACCCACAATCATAGGCTATCGCAATGAGGGTGTAATGGCTGTTCTTGGAATCTTGCACCCTCCTTTTGAATTCATCCACCCGATATTGATTGACAAAGTTGAAGAAGTTCATGTCAAAGTTTTCGTTGATTACCCGAGACAGATCCTTTGGATGTACATCCAAATCCTGCGACAGGTCCTTGATGCTCAGTACGGGGTTCAAAAAGGGTTTTTCCGATTCCATGTATCGGCTTAGTTGTTCTGCCATTTTTTTCGACTCTTTTTTGGTCAATTTAGAGGCTTCGTACTTTGCGCCCAGCAGATCAGGATGGGAAGGATAGGCCAATTTTTGCCGTATCGCATAAAATGACATGTAAAATGGCAAAATGGCCAGGGCCGAATAAATCAAAGTCGCTTTGAAATAATGGGATATCAAGGGGAAAAGATCGCTTGTCAACAATCCTATCAAGATCACGATGGCAACCGACACCATTCCGATTAGTAGGTTTTTGAGCCATTTTAGGTTGATATCTTCCGTATAGGAAAAAGTGTTCGTCAAATGGTTGGAATAGCTTTTTAAGAGCCTAAAACTGAAAAACAAATAAACAATGATGTGGATATGGTTCAGAAGACCAAGGGAAAGTACCATTGGATTTTTGGATTCATTGAGGATGTTGCTGATATGGTCATACCTAGCGGCTGGGGCTATGCCCACCAACAGATAGCCCACATATACCGTGTAAACAAGATAGGGAACCGCATGAAGCAAATCCTTGGCCCTTACTTGTTTGGTATGGTTTGTTGCTATTGCGGTATAGAGATATAGAAAAGGTCCTTGCAAAAGCATCAAAGCCGAGCCGAAAATCAGCAATAAGGGATATGTCCTATATACCCCGGAAAATCCAAAATATACAAATGTCAAATGGACCCCGATGAACAGGAGCCATCCCATCAACCATTCATTGGCTAGGCCCTTTTTTTCGTTGAACGCCAAAACAAAGGCCAAGAAAACGGCTTGCACAGCACCTACCAGTAGAAGAACCTGTATAAACATTTCATGTGTTCAGTTACCTATGGGATCCATTTGTCCTTGCCAAAGTTGGGCTTTCGTTTTTCCAAAAAGGCATTCCGGCCCTCCTTAGCCTCGTCCGTCATATAGGCCAAACGTGTGGCCTCACCTGCAAACACTTGTTGGCCCACCATGCCATCGTCCGTGAGGTTCATGGCAAACTTGAGCATTTTGATGGAAGTTGGCGATTTGGCCAATATCTCCTGTGCCCATTGGTAAGCGGTATCTTCCAGCTCTGCATGTGGAACCACGGCATTTACCATCCCCATTTCACAGGCCTCTTGGGCGGAGTAGTTACGCCCCAAAAAGAAAATCTCCCGGGCCTTTTTCTGTCCTACCATCTTGGCCAAGTATGCAGAACCGTAGCCTCCGTCAAAACTGGTCACATCGGCATCGGTTTGTTTAAAGATGGCATGCTCTTTACTGGCCAAGGTAAGGTCGCAGACCACGTGCAGGCTATGCCCTCCCCCAACGGCCCAACCGGGTACCACGGCAATGACCACCTTCGGCATAAACCGGATAAGGCGTTGCACCTCCAAAATGTTCAAACGATGGTAACCATCCTCGCCCACATAGCCCTGATGCCCCCTGGCTTTTTGGTCACCGCCACTGCAAAAGGCCCATTTGCCATCTTTGGTGGATGGTCCCTCGGCAGAAAGGAGTACCACACCAATGGAAGTGTCCTCTTGCGCATCATAAAAGGCTTTGTAGAGTTCGCTAGTGGTCTTGGGCCTGAACGCGTTGCGCACATTGGGGCGGTTAAAGGCAATACGGGCCACCCCGTTACATTTTTTATAGGTGATGTCCTCAAATTCCATGGCGGTCTGCCAATTGGGTGATTTCATGTTGAAAGTATTTGCTGAACCACAAATTAACGGAAATTCCCGATTATGAAGGTTCGGGATACAGGGTGAAGGGCAAAAGGTTGATAAATTGGGGTTTTGTTGAAAAAAGAAGACTATGGTGTTAGGTCATTGTTTGGAATTAAAAATCCATCGAACTTCATACCTTATTGTCGAAATTGACCAAACATGGACACTGTATCATGGTGGTTCAAAATTTCGTCAGGCATAACATTCAAACAGATTTATACCATGGATGAGAAAATAAAAACGATCGACAACTATTTGGAAACCCATTACATTCACCGCAGCAATTGGTTAAGGGCTGCCGTTCTTGGCGCCAACGATGGGATTTTATCCACCGCCAGTATTGCCATAGGTGTCGCGGCGGCCAGTGATACCCGCGACCCCATTGTTCTGGCTACTTTGGCGGGCTTGGTGGCAGGGGCGCTGTCCATGGCGGCGGGAGAATATGTTTCCGTAAGTTCCCAGACCGATGTTGAAAAAGCCGACATAGAACGGGAAAAACAAGAATTGAAGGATACGCCCGAAGTTGAACTCCGTTTGCTGGCAGAGATATATCAAAAAAGGGGATTGAAAAAAGATACCGCAATGACCGTGGCCCAAGAATTGACGGATAAAGATGCATTAGGAGCGCATGTAAGGGATGAGTTGGGCATCAATGAAATAAGCCAGGCCAAGCCCATCCAAGCTGCATTGGCCTCTGGGTTGGCATTTACCTCAGGCGGAATACTGCCTTTCTTGGTCGCACTCTTTTTACCTTTGAGGAGCATGGAGTATTGGCTATATGGCTTTGCCCTTTTTTTCTTGATCGTTTTGGGAGCCTTGGCGGCCAAAACAGGAGGTTCGAGCATTGGCAAGGCCATTTTGCGGATTACCTTTTGGGGCACCGTGGCCATGGGTTTGACCGCACTGGTGGGCTATCTGTTTGGGGTTGATGTTTGATTGGATTATTAAAAAGCAATCGCAGGAAAAGGCATTGCGAAATAGCGATAAATGATAAATTGTTTTTTAAAAAAAATCATCGAACTTCGTTACTGTATTAAAGTTTATCCGGATTCCATTAGGCAATCATTTAAACGATTTCTAACTTATTCCTGCAGGCCATTTGAAAATGAAGGCAGATTTTACCCCAAAATTATTTTCGCTCCTTAAAGAAGGTATTTCAAGAGAAACACTATCTAAAGACATAATCTCTGGACTGATTGTTGGAATTGTGGCTTTGCCGCTGGCAATTGCCTTTGCTATCGCTTCTGGAGTTTCTCCGGAAAAAGGTTTGATAACAGCCATTATCGCAGGTATAATTATTTCAGCTTTTGGCGGTAGTCGAGTTCAAATTGGAGGTCCGACCGGGGCTTTTATTGTCATAGTATACGGTATTGTTCAGGAATATGGCTTAAATGGGTTGACTGTTGCAACTTTCATGGCAGGTTTTATCATTATCGGATTGGGACTTGCAAGGCTTGGCAATCTTCTAAAATTTATTCCATATTCTTTGATTGTTGGTTTTACCAGTGCCATTGCCCTTATTATTCTGTCCTCCCAGGTAAATGATTTTTTTGGTTTGGGAATTAAAAATGTCCCAGCGGATTTTGTACAAAAATGGAAGGTCTATTTCCAAAATTTCATCCATTTGAACTGGTATGCCGTTGCCATTGCCATTGGTACGGTCCTGTTGACACTTCATTTTCAAAAATTGATCAAAAAAATACCGGGATCAATTATTGCCATCGTCTTATCTACCATGGCCGTCCAATTATTTGATATACCCGTTGATACCATTGAAAGTAACTTCGGGGAAATTCCAAATAAATTGAGCCTCCCCTCAATCCCCACACTAGATTATAATACGGTTCAATCCCTTATCCAGCCTGCATTTGCCATTGCATTGTTGGGTAGCATAGAGTCATTGCTTTCCGCTGTAGTTTCCGATTCAATGATCGGAGGCAAGCATCGTTCCAACATGGAATTGATAGCCCAAGGCTCTGCCAACATTTTTTCCGCATTGTTTGGTGGAATACCCGCCACCGGGGCCATAGCGAGAACCGCCACCAACGTAAAAAATGGTGGGCGTACACCAATTTCAGGGATAGTTCACGGATTGGTTTTGTTGGCCATAATGTTACTTTTTGCACCCTACGCCAAACTGATTCCGTTATCGTGTTTGGCAGGTATCTTGATTGTTGTGGCATATCACATGAGCGAATGGAAACAATTCCTTTCCATTCTAAAGGGAAACCGAATGGATATTATAATCCTGTTGACCACCTTTTTTCTTACCATTTTGTTTGATTTGGTAATCGCCATTGAGATAGGAATTGTATTGGCAAGCTTTCTGTTTATGAAAAGAATGAGTGAATCCGTCAATATCCAAAATATCACATCTGAGGGTGTGGACAGTGAAGATCTTTTCGACAATGAAAAAATGGGAATACCCGAGAATGTCGCAGTTTATGAAATTAATGGTCCTTTGTTTTTTGGTGCAGCACGACAGTTTCAAGAAACCATTACGCAAATGCATATTCACCCCAAAGCAGTAATATTAAGAATGCGATATGTCCCATTGATAGATGCGACTGGATTTCGGAGTCTAAAGGAAATTCTCAAAACCTACAGATCGAAAGGTATAGAAGTCATCATTTCTGGGGTAAACGATGAGTTGTTGAAGGACTTTGAAAAGTACGACCTGTATCAATTTATAAGCAAAGAACTTATTGCCAAGGACATACATATCGCAATTGAAATGTCAAAAGCATTTTAAATGATAAGGACAATGATGGTTGTGTGGAATGAGATGAAATTATTTAGGTGAATGCGCATGGCCGTTGAAAGCGGCACTGGGGAACCGAATTGTCCTGGCAACTTTTGTCCTTATTTCCCTGATATCTGTTTGATGTGAATGTTTGATTGGATTGTCAAAAACAGAAAAGAGTATTGGACAATCGCATGAAATGTAGAATTGATTTTAAAGAAAATTCATCGAACTTCGTTACCTGTGCCGAACTTGATTCGGTGTCGGGTAATATAAATCATTAAAACGATTCATATTTTTAACGTTGGCAACCATTTAAAAATGAAAAGATTAGGACTTTTTTTTAGTACAACTTTTATATTTTTATCCTGTTCACACGAACAGCAATATTTAAAGTTCGATTCAAACGTCCCAGGGATAACACCTAAAATATTTGCTAAAAGCGTTTTAAGTCCAAATAATGAACATGTAGGATATTGTGAATTTTCAAAGGACGGTTCTGATTTATACTATACCATTACTACTGATTCATGGTTTCCAACGCGACTTATAAAAGTAAGTAGTGATAACCTTCAATGGAAAGATACACTTAGTCTTATAGGAAGTGATTTTGAAGGGGAACCATGTTTTTCAAAAGATGGGCAGATTTTATTTTTTACAGCAGTATTGCCTCCGAACGAAAACAGGTGGCATTCAGATATCTTTTATATGAAAAAATCTGGCAAAAGCTGGAGTAAGCCAGAACAGATGGATTCACTAATAAACAGTAATGCAAGTGAATGGAATGTCACTTGCTCAAATAATAATACAATCTATTTTTGCTCAGAACGGGAAAAAGGCACGAGTGCGTGGAATGGAGATATTTATAAAGCAAAAATTGTAAATGGCCAAACGCAAGAACTTGAAAAACTTCCGGAAATCATTAATACTGAATATCATGAAAGCGACCCCTTGATCGCACCAGATGAGAGTTTTCTTATTTTTCATTCGAATCGACCGGGAGGATTTGGTATAAAGGATAAGGATGAAGATGTAATTCACTGTGATTTATATATATCCTTTAATGAGTCAGGTAAATGGACAAATCCAATCAATATGGGAGATCAAATAAATACAACAGGAATTGAAATGGCTCCCGCTTTGACCCCGGATGGAAAATACTTTCTATTTACCAGACGTGAATCAATAAATACAAGCAAACCATCAGAAATTTATTGGGTAAGCACAAAAATATTCGAAAAATACAGAGAGAAAATAAAATAAACGCTTGCCAACAATAAAATATACGTAATGCAGGGCAATATGGTAATTTGAGCATTAAAGCATCAAATAAACAATTTAGCGGTTTGGTAGTGAAGTGCCCCAAAATCTCGCACTACGCATATTCGAGCCGATAACGAAAGCTCCTTGCCCCGTGAACAAGTTTGCGTTCAAAAATTAAAAACACCTTCCTTCCATTCTTTTTTGCTAGTTTTAAATCATGCAAAAAAGACTTCTCCTCTTCGCCACCCTTCTATTGGGATTACACCTTTACCCTCAAAACCTGGAAATCTCAGGCACCGTTTTTGACGATTCCAACGGCAATGGCATTCAAGAGTCAAATGAAAAGGGTATTCCAGGCGTGGTAGTGTCGGATCAGGCGGACACCGCTGTGACCGACGCAAAGGGTTCTTTTACGCTGACATCCACTACAAATCTGCCCAATGTCTTTATTTCAATGCCCAATGGATATACAGGGAATTTTTACCTGCCCAAAGCGGCGAAGGTCAGTTTTCCATTGCAAAAGGACAAGTACCAAGCGCATTTCAAATTTATACACGCCTCCGACACCCATGTCGATTCCCTAAATCTTCCCCGTATGAATAGGTTTCGGCAGATGGTGGACTCCATAGGGGTTGATTTTGTGATCGTTACCGGCGATTTGATTCGGGATGCCCTTCGGGTGAACGAGGAAACGGCCAGCAATTATTATAAAATGTACTTGCAGGAAATCAAAAAATTCAAGGTGCCCGTGTACAGCACTGTGGGCAACCATGAGATTTTTGGAATTGAGCGCGACAAGTCCTTGGTAAGCTCGGAACATCCACTCTACGGAAAGAAAATGTACCGCCATTTCCTGGGCCCTGATTATTACTCCTTCAATCATGGCGGTATTCATTTTGTGGGTGTTGACGGGGTGGACTATCAAAACCTCTATTATTTTGGGGGGGTGGATTCCCTGCAATTGCAGTGGCTGGAAAAAGACTTGAAAGCACTTCCGAAGGATACGCCCATCGTCACCTTCAACCACATCCCTTTTGTGTCCCCTGGTTTTTCATTTCAGGATTATGACAGCCACATTTTCTACGGTCCACAATTGCTGGAACAGGATGGCAAACTGGAGCACCGACATATCGTTTACAATTTTGAAGAGGTCAAAAACCGGATCGGGGACCACCCCTACCCCCTCGCCCTTTCAGGACATTACCATTCGGCTCAGGAGGGGCAGATCATAGGCACCGCGACACTTTTTGCCCAAACATCGGCCATTACCCGACCTGATTCGTTTGAATTCAATGGCTTTCAAATGCGATCAGGCTTTACGGTGTACGAGGTCAAGGATGGAAAAATAGTTTCGAGTACGTTTATTCCACTGAATTTTAAGTAATCTTCAATCTTAGCTATGTTGGAAATTCGTAAAGCCCACGTGGACGATGCCTCTTTTATTGCCCTTTTGGGCCGTATTACCTTTACGGAGACGTTTGGACACCTCTTTAGGTATAAGGAGGATTTAACGGACTACTTCAACGAAACTTTTTCGGTGGAAAAGATGGCCAAGGGCCTACAGAAAGCGGAAAACATCTTTTGGATAGCCTTTGTGGATAAACTGCCCGTAGGCTATGCCAAGCTGAAACTGTATTCAAAATCACCTTTTTTGGATTCTGAAAATGTTTGTCAACTGCAAAAAATTTACGTGCTCAAGGATTTTCTTTCCCAGAAAGTTGGCCTCAAACTACAGTACGAACTATTGGCCGAAGCACAAAATAGAAAATTTGGACAGATTTGGCTCTCGGTCCTATACTCCAACGAACGGGCCATACAGTTCTATGCCAAGAATGGTTTTAGGGAGATAGGGAAACACGATTTTCAAATTGGCAGGGAAAACTTCCATTTCTTGGCCATGGCAAAGGATCTATAGGAAACCATCTTATTGTTTTTATATATCTAGAATTATAGATATATTTGGGCAATTAAATTGTTTGCCATGAAAATATTGATAGTTGGTGGTCACGGGACCATTGGTAAAAAAGTGGTCTCCTATTTTGAAAAAGACCATGAAGTGATCATTGCTGGGAGATCAAATGCCGATATGGCGGTAGATATTGCCCAAAGTTCCTCCATAGAAGAGATGTTCAAACAAACCGGAAAGGTGGATGCCATCATTTGCATCGCAGGGGAAGCCAAATGGGCAGAGTTTACCACACTTTCGGAGGAGGATTACTACATCGGATTCAAGAGCAAGCTCATGGGACAGGTGAATTTGGTACGTTTGGGCCAACACTACCTAAAATCCAACGGCTCCATAACCCTAACCACGGGAATTTTGGCCGATGATCCCGTGGTAAAAACGGCAAGTGCAGCCATGGTCAATGGGGCCATTCATAGTTTTGTCAAGGCAGTGGCACTGGAACTTGAAAATGGCATGCGGATCAATGTGGTTTCATCAGGCGTAGTTGAAGATGCTTATGAAAGGTACAAGACACTGTTCCCTGGGCACAACCCTATTCCCATGGGCAAGGTGGTGAATGGATATGTCCGAAGTGTGCTGGGCAAAGACCATGGACAAATTATCCGAATCTATGATTGATGGTACAGGTCATATCACGCTTGGCTGTAACGATCAATTCCCTGGACAATTTAACGTTTATGTAATATATAGAAAGCAACCCATCGCTTTTTGGGCATCTAATCAGAAAATGGATAAAAAATGAGAAAGTTTGCCCTTGTAGTCTGCATATTGGCCGGATCTGTTTCATGTTCAAAAGATTCCGAAAATAGCCCCACTATTTCCTTGGTCGGCGAGTGGGTTGCTACCCAACCTGTTGATGATTCTAATTTATCCCAATTGCATCAATACCAATTTAATGCAGATGAAACCTTGGTCATTTCCACCGTGATCGAGAATTCCATGACGGCCCAAACGGTTGGTTTCAGATATAGGGCGATCGGGACCTATGAGGTTCAAAAAAATGTATTGAATATTGATCTTTCTGAAATTTATTTTAACGACGATTCGCTTGAGAACTACTCAAATATTGATGATCTGGAACTATCGAACGAAACCAGGATGGAAACTATCACGTTCACGCTTGATGACAAAACAGATCTATTGACGTTATATTATCCAGATTGTTCAATAAATGCAAACTGTATCGATTCCTTGACCTTGGAGAAGACAGAGGTGGATTGATATGAAGCTTGCGTAAATTTTTCTTTTTCAAATTAAATTATCCAAGGATAATACCCTAACTTGGTTATCTGTCACTGAATAACCATGTTATGAAACCTATCCAACAATTTTTCCTGTTTCTTTTTATTGTGTTGGTGGGCAGTTGCTCCAAACCACAGCATTTTGATGTCCTTATTAAAAATGGAACCATTGTGGATGGTTCAGGAGGACCTTCCTATCTGGGCAATGTCGGCATCAATGCGGACACGATTGCGGCCATTGGGGATTTGAAGGATGCCACCGGCAATTTGGAAATCGATGCCGCAGGCAAGGTAGTGGCACCGGGGTTCATCAATATGCTGAGTTGGGCCGTGGAATCGCTTATCGAGGATGGCCGTTCCATGAGCGACATCAAACAAGGGGTCACCTTGGAAGTTTTTGGGGAGGGCTGGTCCATGGGTCCCCTGAACGAAAAAATGAAAAAAGAAGAGTTGGAAAGCCAAGGTGATATTAAATACGACATCACATGGACCACACTGAACGATTATCTCGAATATCTGACCCAAAAGGGCATTTCGCCCAATGTGGCCTCCTTTGTTGGGGCAACCACGCTGAGGGTCCATACCGTGGGATATGAAGACAGGGCCCCTACCCCACAAGAATTGGATTCCATGAAATTGATGGTAAAACAGGCCATGGAAGATGGCGCTTTGGGTGTGGGATCCTCCTTGATCTATGCCCCGGCTTTTTATTCCAGCACCGAGGAACTGATTGAACTGTGCAAGGTGGCTTCGGAATATGATGGGATGTACATCAGCCATATGCGGAGTGAGGGCAGCAAACTTTTGGAAAGTCTGGACGAACTTATTGAAATTGCGGACAAGGCCCATATTCGGGCAGAAATCTATCACCTAAAACAGAGTGGAAAAGACAATTGGGACAAGTTTGATGCGGTTGTACAAAAAGTGGATTCAGCCCGGGCAGCCGGATTGAGCATCACGGCCGATATGTACAATTATGTGGCCGGGGCCACCGGATTGGATGCTTCCATGCCGCCTTGGGTACAGGAAGGAGGATACGATAAATGGGCAGAGCGCTTGCAAGATCCAGCCATTCGCAAGAAAGTAATGGAAGAAATGCGCACCCCCACGGATAAATGGGAAAGCCTGATGCAGGCGGCCGGAAATCCCAGTAAAATCCTCTTGGCGGGATTCAAGAACGATTCCTTGAAATACTTGACAGGAAAAACATTGCAGGAAGTCGCCGAAATGCGTGGCACCTCTCCCGAAGAAACTGCCATGGATTTGGTGGTACAGGATGGCAGTCGCGTGGGCACCATTTACTTTTTGATGTCCGAGGACAATGTAAAGAAACAGATTGCCCTACCTTGGGTAAGCTTTGGCTCCGATGCAGGATCACCAGCCACGGAGGGTGTTTTTCTAAAATCGAGCACGCATCCCAGGACCTATGGCAATGTGGCCCGTTTATTGGGCAAGTATGTTAGGGATGAAAAGGTGATTCCCATGGAAGAGGCCATTTATAAACTTACAAAACTGCCCGCCACCAATTTGAAGATCAAAAAACGCGGGGAGTTGGCTCCGGGCAACTATGCCGACATTACCGTATTCGACCCCAATACCGTACAGGACCATGCCACTTTTGAAGAACCCCACCAATACGCCACGGGCATGGTACATGTATTTGTGAACGGCACCCAGGTACTTAAGGATGGGGAACATACCGGGGAGTTTCCGGGTCGTGTGGTCCATGGACCTGGATGGTCAGAAAAATAATCAACCCTAATGAAAATTCACCCAAATCGTTAAAAACAAAGTAATTAACCGGTTATGCAGATCAAAGAATTAGAGGCAATTTTTGATTCTTTAAGGCAAACTGCCTACAGACCAATTGTCGAACAAAACAAATTTCAACCCAATTTCTCAACCCGTTCCAAATACAATGGCTACCCCTACTTGCGAAATGACAAGGATTGGCCCCACTGTGGCATCTGCGGAAAGCTGATGCCGTTGATTTTCCAACTGAACTTGTCCGATATTCCAGTCCACAGGCAAGAGGGGTATCTGGTGCAATACTTCCAATGTGTCAATATGGATTCGAGCGCATCGTGGAGATGCGAAATCGGTTATCCCAAAGTGGGCAGTGCTTGTCTTCGAAAAATCAAGATCATGGGTCGGCCGGTCGAAATACCGGTTGATTTTAATCTGATATTTGAAGTCCAAAGCACTTTTATCAACAATTTATTGAAAAAATTGCCAACGGAAATTGAAATACTGGGATGGGAGAGTTTTGATGACTATCCATGTGGCGCTGATTTTAATGAAAAAGTGGATTATTTGGCCCCCATAATCGGGGAAGAAACTTTGGATTACCTATGGGAAAATATTGACCTGGTGGACAAGCTCGACCACAAGCAATGCAGTCGAGAGGACAAGCTTTTTGGGTATCCTTGCTGGGACCAGACTGATAATTATCCCAGAAAGGCGGACGAAATAATGAAATTGCTTTTTCAGATTAAAGGCTTTGACACTTCCGATCGCAGTTCAATAGATTTCTATAGCGGGGAAACTGGAAAATTGTTCCAGAGCAAGGATTTGATTGATGTGGCATTTGTATCTGGCTAAGACGTTTGGGATGTAATGAAATTGGCTTGGTAATTATTTAAAAAACTTTTGTTGTCATGAAAAAATATGTGCTGTCCATTCATTTTTTGCTTCCGTTGATCTTTTGGGCCCAATCTGAAGCAACACAATTTGTCCTTTTTGATGTGGAATTTACCTATACCAAGCAGGATGCTGACAATGCCGCGCCGAGCAAATCCCATTATTACGTTACCGGGGATAAGCTGAATCCGGACGTACCCAAAGATTGGACCACTCCTGTGGATTATCGCAATGGTACGGTACATATCCGTTTGGAAGTTCTGGAAAAACCACCGGGAAGGGAACCTACCCAATGGACACTTTGCTATATTCCCAACAAAGGACAGGGGAATGGATATGGCTGCACGGCCACCGACCTTTTTTTAGATGAAGGCATTTTTGAAAAGGATGTTTCCATGACCGAGTTCTGGGAAAACGAATCCATTATCTGGTCGGAAGGCATCAAACAAGTGGATTTGGTGATCAAGGATGACAGTGGTGGCCAAGGACATGCCCATAAACGTGCCGATCATGAAAAATTCTTCCCCACACGGGTTAGGATCACCATGATACAAGTGGCCAAGGGGGCTACCTATGACCCTTCCCTGTTACCCAACGCAGGGGAAAGATAATCAGGGCAATTCAGGTAAGAAACCAATATTTTGATTGTCTTCGCTTAGACCCGGAATTAAAAAAATATATCTTTATCGCCGTTTTAAGGACCTTCAAACAAAGCCTAGGACGAAACAGAATAGCATGAAAAAAAACAAGTATACCATTGCGGTGATACAGCTCAATCTAAACGGTACGCCGGAAAAGAACCTAAAAAAATGCACACAATGGGTCCGTGAGGCTGCCAAAAAAGGTGCCGAGGTCATCTCTTTGCCCGAACTGTACAGCAGCCACTATTTCTGCCAGAGCGAGGACACCGAGAATTTCGCATTGGCTGAACCCTTGTACAGCACTTCGTTCCAAGCTTTCAGTGCATTGGCCAAGGAATTGGGCGTGGTCATTATAGTGCCCTTTTTTGAAAAGCGCATGGCCGGGGTGTATCATAACAGTGCCTATATTATTGATGTGGATGGTTCCGAGGCGGGTCTGTATCGTAAAATGCACATTCCAGATGACCCCCATTTTTATGAGAAATTCTATTTTACCCCAGGCGATTTAGGTTTTAAGACCATTTCCACCCAAAAGGGCAACATAGGAACCCTGATCTGTTGGGACCAATGGTATCCCGAAGCGGCGCGGTTGACCGCCCTGCAAGGTGCCGAAGTGCTGTTCTACCCTACTGCCATTGGATGGCATCCCCAAGAAAAGGAAGAATTTGGTGAGAAGCAACACGGAGCCTGGATGAATGTGATGAAGGGACACGCCGTGGCCAATGGGGTCTATGTGGCGGCCGCAAACCGCATCGGTTTGGAAAAGTATCTGCCCAATACACATGGCATTGAATTTTGGGGTTCGTCCTTTATCTGTGGCCCGCAAGGGGAAATTTTGGCACAAGCCTCCACCGATCAGGAAGAGATATTGTTGGCCGAGGTGGATTTGGAACTTCAGGAAAATGTGCGCCAAAACTGGCCTTTCCTCAGAGATCGAAGGATTGACATGTATGGGGGAATCACCAAACGGGTCATTGACTGATATGGGAACAACTGCTTGGCGGTTTCCTGCGGAATGGGAACAACAACAGGGCATTTTACTCTGCTTTCCGCATAACGGAAACGATTGGCCCGGAAAATATGGGGCCATTCAATGGGCCTTTGTGGAATTCATCAAAAAAATTGCGGTCCGTGAAGAGGTGATTCTTGTGGTTGCTTCCGAAAAACTGAAAATCAAGGTAGAATCGATGTTGGAAATGGCGCATGTTGATTTAGACCAAATCTCTTTCATCATCCACAAGACCAATCGCAGTTGGATGCGGGATTCAGGCCCCATCATCGTCACAAATGGTACGAATCGCAAGGCCTTGAACTTTAATTTCAACGGATGGGCCAAATATGCCAATTACCAATTGGATCGGCATGTTCCGGCAAAAGTGGCCCACTTTTTAAAGATTCCCATGGAGCAGGCTCGGTATAAGGGAAAACCTGTGATCTTGGAAGGGGGAGCCATTGATGTCAATGGAAAAGGGACCCTGATCACCTCCGAAGAATGCTTGTTGGACGCTAAAGTGCAGGTGCGAAACCCTGGATTTACCAAAGAGGACTATGAGACAGTTTTTAAAGAATACCTTGGCATAACGAACACCATTTGGTTGGGGGAAGGCATCCATGGAGATGATACCCATGGACACATTGACGATTTGGCCCGTTTTGTCAGCCCTGATACCATAGTAACCGTAGTGGAATCCGACAAAAAAGGGGCCAATTACAAAGCCCTGCAAGATAATTTGCGAAGATTGGAAAACGCGGTTCTGGAAAATGGAAAAAAACCCAACATCGTAACCTTGCCCATGCCCAAGCGTATTGATTTTGACGGGATTGCCCTGCCAGCCAGTTATGCCAATTTCTTGATTTTGGACAGAACCGTATTGATGCCCACATTCAATGACTCCCGGGATCGAGAAGCATTAAATATTTTGGCAGATGTTTTTCCACAACACGAAGTGATCGGGATCAGTGCCATAGATCTTATCTGGGGATTTGGAACTTTGCATTGCCTGAGTCAGCAGATACCGAAATAAGCAGTATATCCTACCTCTTATTTTTCTCCTCAATCCATTTGGCCAAATACTTTGTACTGACTAATGTATGATGTTGCAACAACCGTCCCATAAAATTTTGGTTGCGGTGGTCCTGTAAATGCTGTTGCACCGCTTCCATTTTTTGCTGCAACCTATTTTGCAAGCTTTGTTTGTTGTACAGGGAATTAATCAGGGCAATCCCATTGGTCTGGGCTTTTTGCCAACTGGTTTTGTTCAGGTAGAGTTCCACCGCAGCGTGGGCAAAGTCGGGCCATACATCGCAAATTGCTCCGTTCCAGGGCAAATTGGCATGCATCCCTTCTGCTCCAACGGATGTGGTGATGCTTGGGGTGCCATTTTTCATGGCATCCAACAATTTCCCTTTGATTCCCGCACCAAACTGCAAAGGTGCCAGTAGCAATCGGGCATTCTGCAATACAGTATCCAAGTCATCAAACCATCCTTCCACATAAAAACCTTCTTTGGGGCTGTGCAGGGCTTCGATATGTTTCGGTAAATAGGCCCCATAAACAAATAGCTTCGCATCGGGCAGTTCTTTTTTGATCAAGGGCCATATCCCACTTTTCAAAATTGCTACGGAATCTACGTTTGGTGCGTGCTTGCCATTCCCTACACATATAAAATGCTTCCGTTCCTCAAAATTGGGCCATTTTGATTGGTCTTCCTCAACAATAAAATCCAGCATAAAGGGCAGATGCAGCAGTAACGATTTCGGAATTCCCAGTTCCTGCTCCAGGATATCCATTTCAAAGGAGGAAATCATTAAGGCAACGTCGGAACGGTAGATGCTGGCCACTTCCCGTAATGCCATCGGATGGTTTTTCCAATGTGCCAAGGTGAAAGTTTCATGTTGATTATGGGCCTCTTCCCTAGCCTTTCGCAGGGCGTGTAGATCCTCCGTGTTCAGTATGCGAAGGGCCTGGGGCGCAAATTCAGCTACCCGCCATCCAAACTGCTCCTCGATCATAAATCGATCAAAAACCACGACTGCGGGATCCAATTGCTGTACAAACTGATCAAAGCTGGAATGGTTGAGTTCAATGGGGGCAACAGCAATGCCCATATTTTCCAATTCATGGCTATGCTCAGTCTTGACAGCTGTGGATGCAAAGGTGATGTCATATCCAAAATCCAGAAAAGCCCGCAAAAGCTGCAACATCCGTTGACCGGCCGCAGTGGTTCGGGGTTCGGGCCAAACGTGTCCTATAACAAGCAGACGGTGGTTCAAGGGCGATGGGTATATGGTTTAAGGGTAAATGTACAAAGGACAAACTTGAAATCCCGAATTCCAAGAATCCAGCAATCAAGACATCTCGACTGCGCTCGATGTGACAAGGTGTCCAGCAATCCAATGTCCAACTATAACATGGCCGCAAATTTTTTGGAGATACTGGAGCGAAGTTTGCGTTCATAATCCTCCTCCAGCCATTCCTTGTAGTTCTTGGTGTTGTTCATGATGCAATAGGAATACTGCTTCACCCTATAGGCAATATCATCCTTGAGTTCCTTGGCCAATATGCGGGCATCAAATACATCCTCGCTGTTCTCCACACAGATTTGCGCATGCTGTTCTATACTGCGCTCTAGGACTTCCTTGGATTTTCTACCTTCCGCGAAGACCTTTTTGTATTCCTCCTTCACATCAAAGGAGATGTTGTCCGACTTACCGAACTTGGCTTTGAGTTCTTCGGGCATTTCATAGACAAAATCGCGTTCAATCTCCTCATCGTTTTTGATGTTTTCCAAATAAAAATCCGGGAAATGGAAAATTTCCTGCCAGTCCACTGCAGCATCCCATGGTCCAAAACGTGCGATATTGTTCCCAAGATCGATAACGTTGAACTCGTCCTTGTCGGGCAAGATCCGTGATCCCCTTCCTATCATCTGAAAATACAGGGTAAGGGACCTTGTGGCCCGGTTCAGGATGATGGACTGCACCGTGGGCTCATCAAAACCGGTGGTGAGGATACTTACCGAGGTCAATATGGCATCCGGGGTTTCGGAAAACCAATCCAGAATCTCCCGTCTTTCCGAAGCGGTGTTCTTATTGTCCAAATGCCGAATGTTGTATCCCGCCTTTTTGAAGGTTTCGTAGACGTACAATGAGGTATTTATCCCATTGTTGAAAATCAGGGTCTTGGTGCCCTTGGCAAACTCCTCATAGGCGGCCAGCAACTTGCCCAACATGCTATGGTTTCCGTAGAACTCATCGGACGATTTCACGGTGTAATCCCCATGAATGCCCAGTTTCAAGGTCTTGAGGCTTACATCATAGTTAAAGAGATTGGCCTTGGACAAAAACCGTTTCTCGATCAAGGATTTAATGGATTCCCCAATGATCAAGTGCTTGTAATGATCTTTCATGGGGAGCTTTATGTTGGAACTCAAGGGCGTGGCAGTAACGCCCAAAATTGTGGATTTATCAAAATATTTGAAGAGTTTCCGGAAGGAATTGTAATGGGCCTCATCGATAATGACCAGCCCAATATTATTGATCGTGACTTTTTCCTCCTGAAGACGGTTGTTCAGCGTTTCCACCATGGCCACAAAGCACATGTAATCATCCTGGTCGTACAGCTCTTTCACATCGCTGTTGATGATCTTATTGGTGACGCCAAAGCCGTGGAGCATTTCCGAAGTCTGTTTGCTCAGCTCGATCCTGTGTGTGAGCACCATGACCTTTTTGCCCGTATTTTGAATGTATTTGCGGGTTATTTCCGAAAAGACCACGGTTTTTCCCCCACCTGTGGGCAACTGGTACAAAATATTGGTGCCGTCAGGTAGGTCGTTGATTTGCCTGAAGATCTTTTTGAGATCTTCCAATTGGTAATCGTATAGCGTTTTTTTGTTCTCTGCTCTTTTTACCTCCAAAGGATCGGGTTTAGGTTCCAAACTAACAAACCTTACAAAATTAGGAGTTTTTTGGAGTACCGAAGGAGAATGTTGTTGCATTTCTATTAAGATACTATCAACAATTGTTTTGGGATGTGGATTTCTTCGGTCCCTCACATTTGCTCATAACATTTTGATAACAATAACATTTATGGCTTGGAAAATAACGTTTTATGCACTATTATGTAAGCTATAATAAATTGAAACCCAGATACAAGAATGAGGCAGTTAAAAATCATCAAGCAGGTTACCAACAGAGAATCAAAATCCCTGGACAAATACCTTCAGGACATCAGTAAAATTGATTTGATCACTGCACAAGAAGAAGTGGAACTGGCCCAAAAGATAAGGGTCGGGGACCAGGTTGCCCTAGAAAAATTGACCAATGCCAATCTACGCTTCGTGGTATCGGTGGCCAAACAGTACCAAAACCAGGGATTGACATTGCCCGATCTCATCAACGAAGGAAACGTGGGGTTGGTGAAGGCGGCCAAACGATTTGATGAGACCCGTGGGTTCAAATTTATCTCCTATGCCGTTTGGTGGATACGGCAATCCATTCTCCAAGCCTTGGCGGAACAATCCCGTGTGGTGAGGCTTCCCTTGAACAAAATAGGATCCATCAACAAGATCAAAAAGGCATTTTCATACTTGGAACAGGCCCATGAAAGACCCCCATCGGCAGAAGAAATCGCCAAAGAACTGGACATGACCGTTTCCGAAGTGAAACAATCCCTAAAAAATACGGGCAGGCACGTTTCCATGGACGCCCCTTTAAAGGAAGGTGAATCCTCCAGCCTATACGATGTGTTGAATACAGGGGATTCCCCAAAACCGGATAAGGGCCTAATGCACCAATCACTGTACACTGAAATCAACAGGGCACTGGATACCCTGTCTCCCCGCGAAGCGGACGTGGTGCGCCTCTATTATGGCATTGGCGACCAACAATCCATGACCTTGGAGGAGATTGGAAGCACCTTTGACCTTACCCGTGAAAGAGTACGGCAAATCAGGGAAAAGGCCATCCGAAAATTAAGGCACACTTCAAAAAGCAAAATCCTGAAGTCTTATTTGGGTCAATAGCGGACCAAATAAAAAAGGGAACGTAATTTTTGCGTTCCCTTTTTTATGATAATCACTATTCTTAAAATATCATGGGCAGCTTAGCTGGCTGATCTCAAAGTCCGTAAAGAATACTGTTCAAGTGTGAATGAAATTCAAATACGCGAATATTTTCATTATTCCTGTTTTCACCAAAATTGAGGTTTTGAGGTGAATTTCTATAGGTAATCCAAATTCCCGGTAAGTTCGTTTACGCTCAATATTTCGTTTAATTCTTGAAGAAATGCCAAATATTCTTCTCCGTAGGTATCGTACAACATGGTATTCTGTGTTTTTTGTTTGGGTCTTACTAATAACGTAAACCTATTTGAAAGATTATAGTCCAACAACAAATTGTGGTGAAATTCCTGATAAAAGTTGTGAAACGATGAAAAAGATCATCCTCAACTTTTCAGGAAAATCTATGGGTCCGTATTGAAAATATCCAAAGTGACCTCAAAATCCATATTTAGGTCCCTATCAACACGTGTGGGGCTAATATTGAATTCATCGTACAAAAAGCAGAGGTTCATGGGCAGAAGCTTGTCGTCCCCAGAAACTTCCATTCCCAGGTTTTGCAGCAACAAATCCTTGACCTGAACAGCGCGCTGTCTTATTTTGGGGTTATCGGATGCTTCCAGTTCCTCCAACAGGGGATGTCTTCTTATCTCCCAGTTCCAAATCTGTTCCAGGAGTAAAAGTTTGCAATCGATATCAGAGGCGTGTTCAAACAACTGATGAAAGATACTCTGGTGGTATGCTGGCAATGCGCTATCTTCCATGGTATTTGATTTGTTCCTACATATTTCTCAGGGCTTCCGTCTCAAAATCCACCAACGCTTCAACCTTAGGATATTCCAAGTAGGAATTGATGGTATAGAAACGTCAGGTATTTGATGTCGTTATCAGTCTTGCAAGCGTTGTCCATAGGTTGGATGATCTCCGCTAGACACTGTCCCGCATCATTCTCAGGCATGGCTGCGCGCTTGCGGCAGGCTATGCGTATCTCTTTGAAATTTTGGGATTGTATATGGACTTTTAGGCTTCCTATAAATTCCAAAATATTCTGTTTGTAGATTCGTATCAACTCCTCCAAAAGTTCCATGTGCCCCATGCACTCTTCAAGGACCAGTTTTAGGTTCACTTTGTCCGAATAAAATCGGATCCCCATCTTTCCGTGGACAATGCGGGCGTTGGCCCTCGTCATGTGTCTTGGTCTTTTGTATGCGATTGTTGGACGATCTTTCTCAATTTTTTGGCTATTTCTTTTGTTGGGACGACAGTTTGTCTGTTCCAAGCGCTGATCAGTGAGAGCATTTGGTCCGCATCATCGGATTCATTTGCTTTTTCGGATGCTGTTTCATCAGCGGTCCTATTATACCTACTTGTTCGTAGATTACCTCCAGCTGCTCCATCCGTACAAAAACCTTGTCTTCCAGTCCATGTTTGAACACTTCAAAAGAGATTTCTTCAGTTTTCCAGCCTCCGATGCCCAATTCCACTCATATGAAAAGCTGCTAAGCCCTATTTCCATTTTCCAAATACCGTAGTAGTTCCCGTGTTCCCAAATTCGTAGATTGATAATTGTAAAACCTAAAAATGTGGATTATACCGGGCCCGAGTACAATTTATTGTTCCGTAGCCCGTGCTTTTGTTGTCAAATTGCTTTGTTGTAGGTGTAAACATTGGACCATGAGATACTTCTATACCCTGGGCCTTATCGCTCTTTTGATTTCCTGTGCGGACAAAAACCAAAACAAGGCCGAAACCCTTGAGGAAAAAGCCAAAAGAATACACGACAAGGTCATTGCCATAGATACCCATGATGACATCAATGTGGAGAATTTTACGGACAGTATCAACTATACCCAAGACTTGGAAACCCAGGTCAATTTGCCCAAGATGGAAGAAGGCGGATTGGATGTTGCCTGGTTCATTGTGTATACGGGGCAGGATTCGTTGAATGCCGAAGGCTATGCAAGGGCTTCTGACAATGCCATTGCCAAATTTGAGGCCATCCACAGGCTATGTGAAACCTATGCGCCGGATAGGATCGGATTGGCATTGACCTCCGATGATGTGCGGAGGATTTCCGAGTCTGGTAAAAAAGTTGCCATGATCGGAGTGGAAAACGCTTATCCTGTTGGCGAGGACCTTTCCAAGTTTGAGGAATACCAAAAAAGAGGGGCCAGATACATTTCATTGGCCCATAATGGCCACAGTCAATTCTGTGATTCCAATACTGGGGAAAAAGACAGTATATGGTTATATAATGGTTTAAGTGAATTGGGTAAAGAAGCTGTGAAAGAGCTAAATAGATTGGGAATCATGATAGATATTTCCCATCCTTCCAAAGCGTCCATGAAACAAATGGTGGCCCTTTCCAAAGCGCCCATAATTGCCTCCCACTCCTCGGCAAGGGCCTTATGTGACCACAGCAGAAATCTGGATGATGAACAACTGCAATTGCTCAAGGAAAATGGAGGCGTGGTACAGACCGTGGCCTTGGCTGCCTACTTAAATGCCGAAAAGGATGAGGCACGCGCCGCGTTTATGAAAGATATTTATAAACATGTGGCCGATTCTTTGGGGATGGATTGGTATGATTTTTCCGAATTTCCCTTTCTCACCAAGGAACAACAGGACGAATTCATTGATAACTATCCCAAGGTCACCAAAATCAGCGATGGATTGGCCTCCAAAAATCCCAATGCGCCTCCAGCGGTCAATGTCTCCGATTTTGTGGACCATATTGATTATATGGTGAAGCTCATTGGAGTGGACCACGTGGGCATAAGCTCCGATTTTGACGGCGGTGGTGGCATAGAAGGTTGGTCCGATGCTTCGGAAACCTTTAATGTGACCCTGGAACTGGTCAAACGCGGCTATACCGAAGAAGAAATTGCCAAGTTATGGGGCGGAAATCTATTAAGGGTGTTGGATGAAGTGCAGGCCGTGGCCGCTACCTTGAACTAGGCTTTCTCCTCCCCTTCCTTTTCCTTTTGGGCCAAGCGATCCTTTACAAATTCAATTTTGGTCTTCCCGTGTGGTTTCGGATTCCCTTTGTCATCCAGGTTCACCATAATAATGTTGTCCACCGTTACAATGCTCTCGTGCGTCATTTTGTTACGAACCTCGCAGTTCAGGGATATTGAGGTGGTTCCAAACTTTATGACATCTATCCCAATTTCAATGATATCGCCCTCAATGGCAGTGCTCATAAAATTGATTTCGGACATGTATTTCGTGACCACCTTTTTATTTTCAAGCTGTATGATGCTGTAGAGTACGGCCTCTTCATCAATCCAAGCCAACACTTTTCCGCCAAACAATGTTCCATTGGCGTTCAAATCTTCTGGTTTTACCCATTTTCTAGTATGAAATCGCATTGTAGAAACTTTTAGCCAATAATTTGAGGGCAAAGTTAGCCTATAACTGCATAGATTATCCCGACGCCCCTCCTGTTTTTTTTGGAATTGTGAATTCGGAACAAATCTTGATCGCGCAATGGGAAGTATCTAATTTTCAGCTTCCAAAATTGGGTTTTTGAAACCACGGAACCCAAAAGATTGTATCAGAATAACGTGTTCTGGGGATTGGAGAGCGTTTTTGGGATTACAAGATCACAGCCCAACTGCTTGTTGAGCTTTTGGATAAAATAGGCCGACAACAACGGGGACTCCACCTCCAGATTTTGGTGCACAAAAAAATGGGTGTTCCGCAATCCCATGGTTTTCCAAGCCAACAATCGTTCTACCCAATCGTCCAACCGAGGATAATCCGAGGCATGGTTGGCACCCACGTAGCGCACAAAAGCTTCATTGTTGGTCAATCGCATATGCATCAAATCCCGCCTACCTGCCGTATCCACCAAAACATTGGCGATGTTGTTCTCTTCCAATAAATGATACAATTCTTGGGTCACTTTTTCATCATTGTACCAATCGGTATGCCTGAATTCCATGGCCAATGGAAACTCTTTGGGCCAATAGTTGACAAACTGCACTACCCTATCCCAATTTTTGGGGCCAAAATTGTTGTGCATTTGCAAGAAGATGGTGCCCAGCTTTTCCTTCAGCAGCGAAGTCACTTCCAGATAACGGTCCACCACTTCGTACACCTTATCATTAAGGCGCTTTAAATGGCTGACCTCATTGGTCATTTTGGGGAAAAACATAAAGCCATCCGGGGCCTTGTCGTACCATTTTTCATAGGTCTCCGGAGGAAAAATTCGGTAAAAGGTGGCATTCAACTCAATACAATTGAATTGGGAGGCATAGTATTGCAACTCATCTTTGGTGCCCCGTGGGTAGAAATTCTTTAGATCTTGCCGGTTCCATTTGGCACAGCCCACAAATACCTTGGTTTCCCCTTCTTGCTTGTATTTTGACAGGACCACTTCGGTATCCGGATGATCTTGGGGAATGGTAAAATCGATATGTTCTGGGTGGTCTACTTTGCCGAATTTCATGGACCGGGGTTTAGAGGCTTAAAAGTATAAAAAAGAAGGCACTGCTGATATTCTATAGTTCATACCGGTGCGTTTATAGAAAATTCCTACTTTTAGACGAAAACAATGAAACCCGCCAGTTCCCTTCCACTCAATTACATTATGTTTGATGTTGTTTCAATTCCAGTTGGATGAATTATGCAAAAAAATCTAAAATACGTATTCAAAAAATTGTTAATTACCGTAGAGACAACCCTCGAAATATGAAGAAAATAATATTGGCTATCTTTTATCTGATTCTCTTGACCAATTGTTCCAAGGAAGGTCAGAATAATTCCCCTACTGAACCGAATGGAAATGAAGACGGTCTACCTCAAATTTCCATCTCCAATGTCAATGATTTGATAGAGAAAACAACAAACTTTAGAATATCTATTTCAGGCATTAGTGAACAAACAAAAACCACGGTGTTCATAAACGAAGATGAGGTTGTTTCAACAAGTCAAAAGAATTTTGATTTTGTGCTAAATCCGTTCGACTACCCCAACGGTAATTCAAAACTCATGGTGAAATCTGTGGCTTCGGGAAAGGAAAGTGTAAAAAGTGAAGAATTTGAAATTAAAAAATTACTATTTCGCTCCTTTGGAGGGTTATCCAGCACATCGGTGGACTCGTATTTGGCCATAAACCTTCAAAGTACAGGAGAATTGGTAGCCTTTAAAAAAATTGTCACTTATGATGATCCTATCTTCTTTCATGCGGAAGATAGTTTTATTGAAGAAAACATTATAGTAACCCAATATCTTCTTGGAACAAACTCAAGTTTTCACGTGGCCAGGATGTACGGTAACGTGCAACCAGGCACAGAATTGATCAGCATTCAACAAATTGTCGAAGAGTTGGGGCTTGACTTTATCACTACCAACAAAAGCTCCAGTTTTGACATTACAGTGGAGGGCACTTCCAATTCTGGACTATTTTCTTTGCTCGGCAGAAATTACAGTTTTGGCAGCTCTGCCTTTCCTGTTCTTGAGATCAATCTTGATCAAACGCTAGCATCGGATGTCTTTTTGTATTACCTAAATCAATTCAATGAGGATATTCTTAATAATTACCGTTATGCCTATATCGATGACCTTGCCAATCAGACCTTGCAATTTGATGAAATGTCTAGCCTTCAACCCACAAATATTCAAACATTAGAACTACCAGAAACGGTTGATAGAGCCACTATTAGTCTTTACGGCTTTGCCAATGAGGATGAATACCGTGAAGATATGTTCAGGCTGCTTTTTTTGAATGGTATAGAAACAGCAAGTTCTGGCCATCTAGTAAGCTATCCTATCTTAGAACAATATCCCATAACTGTAAAACGGATAGGCCTAGAACTTTCTGATGGAAATATGGTTCTTTTCGAACAAAAGGGAACTCCTAATGTCACTATTCCTAATCTTACCATTCAAAGAAATGCCACGGACATTGAAATTACCGGGGAACATGATTTTTCAGAGCTGAATTTAGTGGTATCGCACCCAGACCCAGCAAATAACGAGACCTTTCGGATGATATATAAAAACGCATCCCAAGATGTCATTGATATTCCTTTTGAACGATTAGAAATACCGGCCGAAATCGTTGCATTTTTGACCGAAAGAGGGCTGGAAATTGGAACAAGGAACAATATGGGTCCTAAGGAACTTCGTATCTATAACTATGAGAATAAGGTGTTTCCCAACGGAGTATTTCATTTTCCGTTACGAAGGGAATATGGTGATGCGGTGCAGTGGACCTTTCCTATAGAAAATTAATTTTCGTTGACAAGTAGCTATATTGCTTATACCTTGCCCTGATTGCTTCGAAATTTCCTATATCTGAAACGATTATGGCTGTAAATCGTTATCCTTACCTTAAACCCATATCCGAGCCCTAATAGAAATCAAAGCTCCCTAATCTTAATATCCCTAAACCAAACCTCAAAATACCAATCCTGTAAGGCAATTTTGCCTTGGGTGGCCTGGCCAAACTCTGGGTAATCCTTAAAATGGGTATCGGCAATTTTGTCCTTCCAGCCCGGTAGGGTAAAATCCTCTTCTGCCGTAAGCGTTCCATTGAGGTAGAATTCCACTTTTCCGTTGTGCTGTACGATCCGGGTTTGGTTCCATTGTCCGGCTTTGGTGATGGCTTCATTTTTTTGTGGGGAAAAGCCATACAGACAACCGGTTTTTTTAAGGGGTAGCCCATAATCCATATGATTGGGGTCCAAAATTTGATACTCCGGTCCCGTTTGGTAGGCCGTGGCCACTTCGGGTTTTTCCTGAACGTTAAGGAATATGCCACTGTTGCCCCTATTGGAAATCTTCCACTCTAATACCAGCTCGTAGTTTTTATAGGCTTTATCCGTGACTAAATCCTCATTGTTTTGGGTTTCAATTTTCGGATTGCGATGGAGCTCCCCATTTTTGACCTCCCACACAGAAATTTCGTTTGGGGTATTGTACACATGCCAACCGTTCAGGGTTTTGCCATCAAACAACAGCTCCCACCCTTGTTGTTTTTCGATATCGAGCAATTGGTTGTGTGTTTCATTTTCCACTGCCACCTTTTTGGTGTGCCAAACGGCTTCACCGTCCTTTTTAGTTTCATTTTTGCAGGAAGCAATTAAAAGTATAAGAGATATAAGGCCAATAAGTTTTGTGTGCATTGGTTTTTGGTTTGATTGTTTTGATAGGGTCACTTGGATATCGTCCAGGAACTCTGTGCGTCCTGCTTTTTCCAATTTCATAAAGCATTTATCTGCAGCCTAAGATATGAAATAAAGAAGTTTGGCCAACTAGACGCATTCTCCAGAAAATGGGACATTTGTCAATTATTTATATGTCATTTCGAAATGAGGAGCGCAACGACGATTGAGAAATCCCTTGCCATGATCAGATTTCCCACACTCTCACAATAGCCATCGGGATTCGGTTCGAAATGACGGGAAAACCCCATGATGATTCGTGAAGATTGGTACAATTCGGGTCAGATGCTGTACCATTCCACAACTACAGTAGCAATGGCAGGGCTCTGTTCATAACATCGTTAAAAACTATTGGGTCCTTAAAAATTGTACGGTTTTCGATTATGTAATTTTAGTAAAACTTACGAGCATGGATTCACGATCCAAGAGTCTTTTGGACATCCGTCCTGAAATTCAGCAATCCCATTTTAACAGCGATATGAGCTTTGACGAGCGGTTTCAGAACCAAACGTTGCGCCCTGTGATCAAGCTCCAAAACTTTTTGTTGGTCGAGGCTTTTAAAAACTACGTCAACAAACACAAGGGCGTTTTTCATGATCTTTCGCTGGAAAAAAGATTGGAATACATAGAGCGGGCCATCCAAAAGGACATCAAATTCAGGAATTCCCTAAAGGGAATGGTCATTGGCCAATTTACTGTGGAGGAATACCAACATTATATCTCCAACTCTTCCGCCCTGAACAAAAGAATGATGAACATGGTCATAGAGAGGTTGAAAGACCAGGTGCAGTTGTTGGATCATGAGGCATTAATCCAACACTGATTCTCCATTTAGGTTTGTGGTCAGGATGTTGCTCATCAAATCAAAATACGGCCTAATGGCCCTATAGGATTTATCCACCTCGGTGATAAAAGAAGCCGACAACACTTCCTTATCAGCAAATTTCCTTACAAAAATAAACTGCTTTCGCTTGATAAGGTCAATATCAGGATGTTCCTTGTCAAACCCCTTGGGAGCCGTTTTTACCGCATCACCTACCAATTCGCCCCACACTTTTTTGAAGGAGGGTTCATTGATCACCTCCCTAAAATCCGAAGCATCCATTTCCAGCTCCTTTCGTATGCGATACAGATCTTCGGCATTGGGTTCCCAGAAGCCAGTGGCCAAAAACGACCCTCCCGGTGTAAGATGCAGGTAGTAGCCTCCCCTTAAATGGGCCCCCAATCTAGAAAAGGAACCGGCCAAATGGGTTTTGTATGGAGTTTTGTCCTTTGAAAAACGAACATCCCTATAGATACGGAACAGTTTCATTTTTTCAATATCGTCATGATGGCTCAAAAGCTCCTTTACCTGTTCAAAAAAAGATTTCACTTCTGCCTCACAGGTTTTGAATGCGGTCTTGTGTTCCTCAAACCACTCTTTGTTGTTGTTTTGGGAAAGTTCTTTTAAAAAATCAAAAGTTTTTTTGGAAATCATGGAATTGCTCACCGTATATCGATAATATGTTATTTTTAAACTAAAGTTAGCCTTTTATCACGGAGCATGGTAAGGATTTGTCTACTTTTAAGACAATAAAAAAAGTATGGACAAGAAAAGAATCATAGAAGAACTGAATAGGCACAAAAAGCTACCCTATCTAGACTATAGATTAAAACAGGAAACGGAAGATTTTACCGATACCCTATTTTATACCCTTTTTGATGCCAATACGCCCGTCGCCGTAAATCTTGAGTTGTTGGAAAAACAGTTCAATAGATTGGTGGATATGGCGTGTTGGGATTTGGAAAGACCCAGTAGTGAACTTTGGGGAAATTATGTTTCCTCCCTGCCTGAAATTTTGGAAATGCTCAATTTGGATGCAGAGGCAATTTTGAATTGTGATCCCGCTTCCCTGTCCATTCAAGAAATCTACATGGCCTACCCTGGTTTTTATGCCATTGCCATCTACCGACTTGCCCACGAATTATATATTCAAGGGGTGCCGTTGATTCCACGCTTGATGACGGAATATGCGCACCGGCAGACCGGTGTGGACATCAATCCTGGGGCCCACATTGGAAAATCGTTCTTTATTGATCACGCAACCGGTGTGGTCATTGGAGAAACCGCCGTCATACACGATAACGTCAAAATTTATCAGGGAGTCACCTTGGGCGCACTTTACGTAGCCAAAAATTTACAGAAGACCAAAAGGCATCCCACCATCATGTCCAATGTCACCATTTATGCCAATGCCACCATTTTAGGCGGAAAAACGGTGATTGGTGAGAATTCGATCATTGGGGGTAATGCATGGGTAACAGAATCCGTTCCACCCAATTCAACGGTCTTCCATACGCCCGAAATCAAAATCAAGACTGCGCCAAGCAATGCCTAATTCCATTCTAGACCTTATTGGCAACACTCCTTTGGTGGAATCCAAGGTGTTGAACAGTAATCCCAATGTAAAATTGTTTTTCAAACTGGAAGGCCAGAACCCGGGAGGAAGTGTCAAGGATCGGCCTGCTTATAACATGATCAAAAGCGGTCTGGAGCGGGGCGATATCAGCAAATCTTCAAAACTTATCGAGGCCACCAGCGGCAATACCGGTATAGCCCTTGCCATGATCGCTGGGATTTATGGGTTGGATATTGAGCTGGTCATGCCCGAAAATTCTACAAAGGAGCGCGTACAGACCATGCGGGCCTATGGCGCCAAAGTCACCCTTACCCCTGCCGATATCGGGATTGAAGGGGCTCGTGACTATGCAGAGGAAAAGGTCAAAAATGAGGGCTACCTCATGATGAACCAATTTGGCAATGACGACAATTGGATGGCCCATTACAAGACCACCGGTCCCGAAATTTGGGAGGATACCAAAGGCCAGATAACCCATTTTGTCTCCAGTATGGGGACTACAGGTACCATTATGGGCACCTCTACGTTTTTGAAAGAGCAAAATCCAAACGTTCAGATAATCGGGGTGCAGCCTACGGATGATTCCCGGATTCCCGGGATACGAAAATGGCCCGAAGAATACCTACCCAAAATTTTCAATCCAAAAAAAGTGGATACGGTCATGGAGGTGAGCCAAGAAGAAGCCGAGGATATGGCCCGGAAATTAGCCAAGGAAGAAGGTATTTTTGCGGGGGTCAGCAGTGGTGGTGCGGCCACTATTGCCTTAAAATTGGCAGCATCCCTGGAAAGCGGAACCATAGTTTCCATTGTGTGCGATCGGGGCGATCGGTATTTGTCCTCCGATTTATTCGATTAAATCATTCCAGTTCCATTTTGATTCCCTCCCAATAAACTTTAAAATCACTGAGATTGTTATGTCCCCCATTTTCTATGGTATACATCTTTTTTCGGGCATGTGGAATGGATTCAAAAAGCTTTTTGCCAGATTCATAGGAAATCACATTATCCTTGGTACCATGAAAAATAACCACGGGCATCTTAACCCGTTGTATATATTCAAAAGAAGGCATTCTGTACTTCAAAAGCTGTTTTGCGGGCAAAAAAGGAAAACGTTCCCGAGCAGTTTCCAACAGGCTGTAGAAAGGGGTTTCCAAAATCAATTTTTTGGGATTGGTGTTTGAGGCCAATTGGGTCGCAATACTGGCCCCCAGCGAACGGCCATAGACGACAATGTCCTTTTCCCGGTAGGTTTTAAGCGCATGGTCGTAAAATAGCTGGGCATCCTGGTACAAAGCCTTTTCACTGAGTTTTCCGGTACTTTTCCCATACCCACGGTAGTCCATGACCAAAACATCATAGCCCAAATCCATCAAAGGCATCACAATTTCACCCCATCTTGATAAATCCCCCGCGTTGCCATGAAAGTACAGGATCAATCCCTTCGGATTTTCAGCATGAAATTGCAGGGCATTCAACCTAGCCCCATCCGGAGCATCGAGAAATAACTCTTCAAATTTGGCATCAAAGGAATAGCTATGGTCCACGGGAAGCTTTGTGGGCAAAAAAATAAGTTTCTCTTGCAAAAAATAGAGCATGGCTACGATCAGGGATAAAAAAATCAGCCCATAGAGGCCTATTCGTTTAAGCTTTGGTCTTGGCACGTTGTGAGGAATGCTTTACATTGATACTGGAGCCTTCCAAATTTATTTTTTTGGGCCGACTGGAGATAATTTCCTCCAACATTCTATGGTATGATTCAAAATTGTTCAGGTCTTTGTGCCCACCACCTATCACGGTGTACAATTTGGTGAGTTCGGGCTTTATTTTGGAAAGTTTCACACTGGTTTTGTACGGGATCAATCGATCGTCCGTGCCATGGATGATGTGTATGGGGCAATTGACGTATTTCAACCATTTGTAGGTAGGCATGGGAAATTTGATCAGTAGGGATAACGGCATAAAGGGAATAAATTTTTTGGCCACCTTGCTCAAACTGTAATAGGGCGCATCCAAAATGAGCATTCTGGGATTGTTCATGGAGGCCAGTTTGGCAGCAAACCCCGAGCCCATGGAGCGGCCATACAGGATGATGTACTTTTCGGCCACCTTTTCCCTGATTTTTTCATAGATCACTTGCATGTCCCGTTTCACGGCTTTCTGGGTCCTCCTGCCGGTGCTTTTTCCAAAACCACGGTAATCCACCATGATCACATCATACCCATGCCGGGTAAAATCGACGGCAAATTTGCCCCAACCCTTGATGCTCTTTGAGTTTCCCTTTAGGTAAAAGACCACACCCTTTGGGTTCTGCGATCTAAACCGAAGCCCATTGATCGTAGCTCCGTCCCGCGTTTCCACATTGTATTCCTCAATTTCCTGATTATCATAGTAAAACTGGAAATCCTTGGGCAGTTTTTCGGGTTTGAACAAAAAGTAATCCTGGAGAAAATAAAGCAAAACACTTATCAAAAGATAGACTCCGAGTACAATCAGCAAAATATAGAGCCAGTTTTGCATACCAAGTGTGTTTCATCCAAAATACAAAAAATACAGATACTACATGATATGATCTTATGGATCAAATAATTGGCTTTATATTGTAACAGTTTGACCAAAACGTAGTCTTATTGACCATAAACAATCAATCAAAGAACAATCATGACATCGACCAGCATCGGTTTACCAAAAAACAGAATTGAGATCGTGGATGCCCTCCGCGGATTTTCCCTTGCGGGAATCGTGATCGTCCACATGGTGGAAAACTATATTGGGGCACCTCCCCCCGAAGTGTTTACAGAAGCTGTCCATCAAGGCATCGGGGACAACATAGTGGATGTGTTTATCGGACTGTTTCTTCGCGGTAAATTCTTTGCGCTCTTTTCATTCCTCTTTGGTTTGAGCTTTTTTATCCAAATGGACAATGCGGCCCAAAAGGGTGGTTATTTTGGAGGTCGGTTTCTTTGGAGGGTGGCACTGCTCTTATTGATTGGCTATGTCCACAGCCTTTTTTATGCCGGGGACATTTTGACCATTTATGCCATGCTGGGCGTACTGTTGATTCCCTTTTATAAGGTTAAGGATACTTGGGTACTTGGGGTGGCCGCCCTTTTATTTTTAGGGTTGGGAAGGTATATTGTATTTTTCTTTACCCATGGTGCAAATATGTTCGGGAATTTGAACCTTATGGGCAATGATCCCCAAATCCTGGAATATTACAATGTTTTGAAGGATGGATCTCTCATGGATGTTTTTCGCTCCAATGCCTATTATAGCCATATGAACAAAATGGATTTTCAATTTGGAATCTTTGGGCGCGGGTACATCACCTTCGGTTTCTTTCTACTGGGACTTTATGTGGGCAGGACAGGGTTCTTCAAAAAATACAAAGAGAACAAGAAGTTGGTGCAACGCACCTGGATATGGTCCTTGGTGTTGTTCTTGGTCTCTGGGGCCTTGATGGCCGTCATCTTTGGCAGCATGGGCGAAAACGTGACCTTTGACAATTGGATGGCCATGTTGGGACTGACCGCACTTGACCTGAACAATGTGGCGATGACCTTCATTTTGATCAGTGTGTTTGTGATCCTGTACAAAAGGTTGAAGCCCCATAAATGGTTGGCCAAGTTTGCGCCGTATGGAAAAATGGCCCTGACCAATTATTTCTTTCAAAGTATCGTGGGAACCTTTTTCTTGTTTGGATGGGGGCTTGGCTATATTGGCGAACTGCCAAATGTCTATACTTTCGGCTTGGCGATCCTGGTCATTGCAGGGCAAATGTGGGTGAGCAACTGGTGGTTGAAAAAATTCGAATACGGTCCGTTGGAATGGCTTTGGAGAAGCGCTACATTTTTGCGCATCTTCCCTTTAAAAAAGTAAAAAGGAAAGTATTTCACAGCACTTTTTTCGGGTTATCCAACATTGTTGATATTTCATCGATCAGTTAAAAATAACTGTAGGAAAACCCCGTTCTTTATATAGTTTTTTAGACCCAAATCAAAAAAAACTGTATTGGTATGAACCTACTTTCCAACATCCTGACGTGGAAGAGAAACAGTCTGGTCATCTTGATCATCCTGATAATCCTTATTATCTTAAATTTTTACGGAATCTATACCAATAGATTTTACTTTCTGAAGCCCGATAATTATATCTTCCCCATACTCAGTTTCATACATTTTCTTTATCTGTATGTCGTATGGTTCAAAATAACGGAAAAGGAATTGCCGGATCCAAAAATGCGGAATTTGGAATATGCACTCTACGTGTTGATGATTGTATATTTCTTTAAGATTTACGACAGTGCCGACGTTCTGGTCTCTTCTTCGGAATATTGGGAGCATGTCATTCCCCCGACGTTTATGCCCATTGCCATTTTGAGTCTGGTGCTTTACATTTTATTGCCGCTGTTGACCTTATTGCTGTTTTGGCAAAGGAAACGACATGTGGGGGTCTATAACTTTGAAAACTATAACGACAATCTAAATATCTGGCAATAGGCCAAGAGACTAGAGTCCACGGATATAACTGCCATACAGGTCCTTGAACTGAAACCCTTGCACAAAACGGTGTTTGCTCAATTTCTTGTGGGCCACCAGTCCCCACAGCAACAATTCCTTCATGAAATATGAATCTTCCTTTGAAATGGAAGGTTGGTATTCCTTTATGAGGACGTTGAGTGGTCCTATCGAATCCAATTTACCTTTGTAGCTTTCATCGGGATTATCGTCCAATAATTCGAACCCCTGTCCATCAAAAAACCATCCCACCAAATCATCGTATGCCGTTTCTGCATCTTTTCGCTGCAGCTTGTCAATTTTTGGGAAATAGTTTGAAAAAAGCGATTTAATGGCTTCGTCGATCAGGGTCTCAGCCACAAATCCCGCTCCCTCCTGCTCTCCTTCGTAGACCAGTTCGATCTTGCCCGTAATGGCAGGGATCACCCCCATGAAATCACTTAGGCGTACCGTGGTCTTTTTGTCTCCTGACATTAGGGACCTTCTTTCGGCCGTACTCAACAGATTCTCAAAAGCCGTAATGCTCATACGGGCGCTTACCCCGCTTTTGGCATCCACATACTCGCTTTTTCTGGCTTCAAAACTGATCTGCTCCAATACATCCAGGGCCACTTCAGGAACATATACCTTATCGGACTGCCTTTGGTCCAATTGCGCCTCTTGTTTGGTGATTTTCTTGGCAATTTCAATGGTTTCGGGATAATGCGTAAGAATTTGGGAGCCTATCCTATCCTTCAAAGGGGTCACAATACTGCCCCTATTGGTATAATCCTCGGGATTGGCGGTGAACACAAATTGAAGATCCAAGGGCAGTCTCACCTTAAATCCACGGATCTGTATATCGCCTTCCTGCAATATATTAAAGAGTGCCACTTGGATCCTTGCCTGGAGGTCTGGCAGTTCGTTGATCACAAAAATACAGCGATTGGCCCTGGGGATCATCCCAAAATGAATTACCCGATCGTCAGCGTAGGAAAGCTTCATGTTGGCGGCCTTAATGGGATCCACATCACCGATCAAATCTGCTACGGTGACATCTGGGGTGGCCAGTTTTTCGTAAAAACGCTCCCCCCTATGGATCCAATCAATAGGGGTTTTATCCCCTTTTTCTTTGATTAGCTCCACAGCATACCTTGAAATGGGGGCAAAAGGGTCATCATGCACTTCAGAACCTGCAATAATGGGCATCCATTCGTCCAAGAGCTGCACCATCAATCGGGCCAGCCGGGTCTTGGCCTGTCCACGGAGGCCCAACAAATTGATATTGTGCCGGGACAAAATGGCCCGTTCCAACTCTGGGATCACCGAGTTTTCATAGCCCCATATGCCCTGAAAGGTATGCTCCCCCTTGGCGATTTTTTCCAGTAGGTTTCCACGTAGCTCATCCTTAATGCCCCTGCTCTGATAATCAGATGATTTCAAATCCCCGAGTGTCTTTATTTTGGTATGATCAAATTTCATATCAATTGTTATCCTTTAATTCTTCTCTTTCTGTTCTGTTCGTAATCTTCAAAAATCATCTCTCCCAATCCCTTTAACCCTGTGTAGAATGCCTTACCCCTGTTTGCTTGGGTAAACTCACGCACAAATTGCATCAAGTAAGGGTCTTGGGCAATCATAAAGGTTGTGATGGGGATATGGAGTTTTCGGGCCTGTTGGGCCATGGCATAGCATTTTTCCACAATATAATCATCCAAGCCCACACTGTTCTTGTAGTAATCACCGTTGGGCAACCGCAAACAGGATGGTTTGCCATCGGTGATCATAAAAATCTGTTTGTTGGTATTTCGCTTTCTACGGAGCATATCCATGGCCAATTGGAGTCCAGCCACGGTATTGGTGTGGTAAGGACCGACCTTTAAATAGGGTAAATCTTTTATGGGAATGGGCCAAGCATCGTTGCCAAACACCAAAATGTCCAAGGTATCCTTTGGATATCGGGTCGTGATCAACTCCGCCAGGGCCATGGCAACTTTTTTGGCCGGGGTGATCCGATCTTCGCCGTAAAGTATCATGCTATGGCTGATATCGATCATCAGCACTGTACTCATTTGGGCTTTGTACTGGGTATCTTCCACCACCAAATCATCCTCATTCAGGGCAAAACTGTCCAACCCGTGATTGACCTGGGCGTTTTTAAGACTTTCCGTCATGGAGATATGCTCCAGGGAATCTCCAAACCGATATTCCCGGAATTCCCCTGTATGCTCATCGCCCTTTCCTGATTTTCCAGTTCTGTGGTCTCCGGAGCCACTGCGTTTGAGCTTGCCAAAAATCTGGTCCAATGCCCTTTGGCGGAGGACACGTTCCAATTTTGCCGTAATGGACAAAATTCCCTTGCCTCCACCATCTTCATCCCCTTCTTCCCCCTCACCTCGATCACCTTCAGGGTCATCCGTATCAAATTCTTCGCGGATGTATCCTTTGGCCTTTAAGTCTTCAATAAAGTCATCGATGGTGTAGTCATCATCGGTAAGCTCGTATTCCTTGTCCAATTCACGGAGCCAGTCCAAGGCTTCCTCCACATCGCCCGAAGTATGTGTGATGAGCTCTTGGAAAATCTCGAAGAGCTTTTCAAATGGGGTTTGGTCCGGGGCCTCGTACGTGGTAAAACGAAACCCTTTTCTTGTGTTCATAGCCATTACATAAAATTAAGCTATTTCGATGTAACGGCTGGGCCTTTACAAAAAACTTAACGCTTGCAGTGTCCCCTTGCCTGAGTATAAAAAAAATGTCGGGCTGTTTGAACCCGACACTCCAACATCAAATCAAAACAACCTAAACTAATCTTCCACAAAAGTGTATTCAGCTTTGACAAACTCTGTTAACCTAAAATAGCCAAAAGCATAGTTTCCGGGATTTGTTTCATTGATACAGTTGCCCCTTACGGCCAATGGAACAGTTTCAAAAAGCCCTACTCCCCCCAATTGGGAAACCAGAATTTTCATATAGTCATAATAAGGCCTTGAAATGCCATACATTTCAATATTCAACACATCACCAGGCTCAAAGGGAACCACATTTTCGCCCTTATCCTCTTCAATCTCGTACCACCAATCAATCTCATTTCCGTTCACAAATTTATCTTCCCCTACTTCCAGGTCAGGAAGCAGGTCACCCTGCCTGTGAAACTTGAAGAGATAGTTGTTGCCTTCCTCCATGGGATCTACGAACACTACATGTGCTTCCAGAATGTCTTTGTCGAACCCTTGGTCCTTGTCCTGAAAAACATCGGTGATATCCGTTACCGGCGTCATGGTCTCCACTGCGGAATATACCTCGCCGTTATAATCGATCCGCAAGGAATACTCTTGTCCCATGACAGGTTCAAAACTTGTGGTGCGGTATGTACCATTTCCCTCATCTTCAAAGACGTAGTCTTCTCCGCTCGTGGTATTCGTTACCACAACGGAGGCACCGGTGACCGAGGTAACGCTGTGCGTATCATAAAATGGGGTCGATTCCCGCAATTGAATGGTCTGTTCGTTTCCCTGCGTTCCTTTTTCCCAGTTTAGGGATGCTTCCACCACCAATCGTTTGGGACCGTCTTGGACCTCTACATCCACGACATCCTCGCAGGAGGCGAAAGTTGCAACAATACATGCAATTATGAATATTTTCAGTGTTTTCATGATTTAGAATTTAAAGTTGTAGGTCAATGAGGGCACTATGCCAAAAATGGCTGTTCGGGTCGCTTCGTTGGCTCCGGTCTCCAAGTTTTGGCCAAAGGAAATGGAAGCGGCATTCTTTCTGTGGTACAGATTATAAATGCTGAGCACCCACTCTCCCTTAAAGCGTTTGTTCTGATACTTTCTGGGAACGTAAGTCACGGAAACATCCATCCGGTGATAGGCAGGCAAACGGTCTGAGTTCCTCGGGGCATAACTTGCAATGGAAAGGCCTTCGTATTCATACTGTCCATTGGGATAGGTTACGGGCCTACCTGTCTGAAAAACAAGATTGGCACCAAAACTCCATTGTTCATTCATGCGGTATGCACCAGAAACGGATACATCATGTGTTCTATCAAAAGAGCTATTGTACCAATCGCCATCGTTGATGCCGGGGCCTCCCGCAATACCTCCTAGGGTTCTTTGTTCAGATTTTGAAAGTGTATAGGCAATCCATCCCGTTAGGTCGCCCTCGTTCTTCCTGAGAAGAAGCTCCAGTCCGTAGGCACGCATTTCCCCATTCAAGATTTCCGTTTCAATGGTATTTTGTCCAATGAGATCGGACCCATCAATGTAGTCTATCCTATTGTCCACGGTTTTATAGTAGGTCTCCACTTCCAAGGAATAGGTTTTATCCAAGAAATTACGGAAGTATCCCAATGCATATTGATTGGACAATTGTGGTTTTACAAAAGGCCCACTGGGTGTCCATACGTCCAATGGGGTCACCGATGATGTGTTGGACAGCAAATGGATGTACTGAGCGGTCCTTGAGAAACCTGCTTTTAGGGAAGAATCCTCGTTTAAGAGATAGGCCAAGGACACTCGGGGCTCAAAATTGCCAAAAGTTTCAATGGCATCACCTCTGGCGAAATCAGTCTCACCTATTGCCTCACCCCGTTGATAAATTCCCAACCCTGGATTGTATACAACAGGCTGTCCATTGGCATATTCGGTGATGGGCTGACCTCCCAATCTGGAAAAAGCACTATACCGTAGGCCATATTGCGCGGTCAATTTTGGGGTCAACTTATGTTCCGCATTCAAGTAAACACCGCTTTCCAATGCACGTTTTTGATCCAATTTCAAAGGATTTACCGGCGATGTGTCGGCGGTTTGGGTCACTTCCCCAGGATCAAAGTCGTAATAAATACCGTTGACCCCGAAATCCAGCTTAAAGGCATCGCTCCAATAATACCTAAAGTCATATTTAAGATTGTAATTGGTAATGGAGGATACCCATTTGAATTCATCTTCGCTAAACTCCAGATCATAGTCATAGCGACTCAAAATTGCTGACAGATTGGAAAACAAGCGGTCGTTAAAAATATGGTTCCAGCGCAAATTGCCAGAGGCATTTCCATAACTACTGTCAAAACTGCTGTCCAGCGTAAAGCCATCCCGGCCAAAGTAGCCGCTCAAAAAAAGCTTGTTATTGGCATTGACACTGTAGTTGGTCTTTAGGTTCAAGTCATAAAAACTGACACTGTTATCTTCTCCGGCCGCTTTCAGTATCAAATCAACGTACGATCGCCTCCCTGCTACCAAAAAGGAACCATTGTCACCAAAAACCGGACCTTCGGCGGTAAGACGGCTCGAAATGACCCCGATTCCCCCTGTCAATGCAAAATTTTTGCTGTTGCCGTCTTTCTGGCGAATGTCAAGTACCGAAGAAACCCTACCTCCAAAACGTGCGGGTATGCCCCCTTTATAGAGCTTTACATCTTTGATGGCATCTGCATTAAAGACCGAAAAAAAACCGAACATGTGTGAAGTGTTATAGATAATGGCTTCATCTAGCAGCACCAGGTTTTGATCCTGCGCACCTCCCCTTACATGGAATCCGCCCGTACCTTCACCATTATTGGTGACCCCCGGAAGCATTTGCAGGGATTTCAGTACGTCGACCTCGCCAAGTACCACGGGCATCTGCTTTACGGTGCCAATGTTCATTTTCACCACGCTCATTTCAGGTTTCCGAAGGATAACCCGTTCTGGTTCATCCGCGGTGACCACAACTTCTTCCAGTTCGGTGGAGAATTCAGAAATCTCAATGTTGTGTTTAAGGTCTTGGTTCAGGATTATCTTGATGGTAACATCATTATAACCCATGTATGAAATCTTGAGTTCATACGCTCCGGCCGGGGCGGTAATGGAATAGAACCCATATTCGTTGGTGACCCCGCCAATGGTGGTGCCAGAAAGAAATACGGAAGCCCCAAAAAGGGTTTCTCCGTTACTTTTGTCGGTAATTGTACCGCTTACGGTGTGGCTGGTCTGGCCCGAGGCCAGCATACAGCCCAAAAAGAAAAGCCACAACAACCAAACGATGGATTTGATTGCCGGGCTTAACTGTGGTTTACTGTTCATTTTTTGATGTTTTGATGGTTTAACTAATTAATTTCACCATCATAGACAGTCTAAAAAATGGAGGGTTGCATCATCTTATATTTTTTGAATTCTTTTTTTGATACATCTTTGTTCAGTGCAGAAGGCAATGGCCGATAAGATGGGGAAATCCAAAGCAGAAAAAGGGTCAAAGAGACGGTTTGGATTAAAAATGGAGGCTAATGTCGTGACTCCAATATTTTCACCACATCATCAAGTTGATAATCTTTGGACTTCAATAAAATAAGCAAATGGAACAGTAGATCTGCGCTTTCATTTAAAAACAAGTCATCGTCATTATCCATGGCCTCAATAACGGTTTCCACGGCCTCTTCCCCAACTTTTTGGGCAATCTTGTTGATGCCTTTTCGAAACAACGAGGCCACATAACTGTCTGGGTTTTCTGGGTCATTTTTTCTGGAGGCGATGATATCTTCCAACTGGGATAGAAAACCATATCCCTGAACATTTTCTTCTGCCCAACAGGTACCTGTGCCTTTATGGCACGTAGGCCCTAAAGGATTTACAGTGACCAAAAGCGTATCGTTGTCACAGTCCTCTTTAAAGTTGACCAATTCCAAAAAATTTCCGCTCTCCTCACCTTTGGTCCACAATCGCTGTTTGGTTCGGCTGAAAAAGGTGACTTTTTTAGTCTTTAGGGTAACTTCCAGAGCCTCTTGGTCCATATAGCCCAACATCAACACGTTTTTGGTTTGCGCATCTTGAATAATGGCAGGTACCAGACCATCTGGGTTTTTGGTAAAGTCTATTTTCATATGTGATATATTTCTTGCTTATTAGACTTCACATCTCGACTGCGCTCGATGTGACACTTGTTTAAATCCGAACAGGAATCCCTTCTTGTTTCAGTTCGGTTTTTAAATCTTTTATCTCTATCTCCTTAAAGTGAAAAACACTCGCCGCAAGGGCTGCGTCGGCCTTTCCATCCTTAAAGGTATCTGTAAAATGGGAAATGGTTCCTGCCCCTCCTGAAGCTATCACAGGAATATTCACCAATTTGGACAATTTTGCCAAGGCTTCGTTGGCAAAGCCGTTTTTGGTGCCATCGTGGTCCATGGAAGTGAACAAAATCTCCCCTGCCCCACGTTCTTCCACCTCTTTGGCCCACATAAATAAATCAATTTCCGTAGGAATCTTACCGCCTACCAGATGAACCTTCCACTGGCCGCCTATCTGTTTGGCATCGATGGCCACCACAATGCATTGGGACCCAAATTTGGCTACCAGCTCGTTGATGAGTTCTGGTCTTTTTACTGCTGAAGAGTTAATGGAAACCTTATCAGCCCCGTTTTTCAGGAGAACATCCACATCATCGACAGAAGAAATTCCACCGCCCACCGTAAAAGGTATGTTGATGGTTTCTGCCACATGATAAACCAGTTCCGCCAAGGTCTTCCGTTTTTCCTCTGTGGCGGAAATATCCAGAAAGACCAGTTCATCAGCACCTTCCTTGGCGTAGATGGCCGCCAGTTCCACAGGATCTCCAGCATCCCGAAGGTCTACAAAATTGACACCTTTTACGGTTCTACCGTTTTTAATGTCCAAACAAGGTATGATTCGTTTTGTGAGCATGGCTTCTTGTTGTCACCCTGAACTTGTTTCAGGGTCTTATTCTTTAGTAATCTAACGTCTTTAATGTTGGATTTTGTTCTTTCACCAGATTAATCTTCCAATCGTGGTGCCAGTTTTTAAGCTGCTTTTCACGGGCAATTGCTTGATTGATATCTGAAAAAGTTTCAAAATAAACCAAGTCCGTCAAATTATACTTCTTAGTAAATTTTGAACCAATCCCTTCAGTATGTTCAATTATTCTTTTGGACAAATTGGATGTCACCCCAATATAAAATGTAGTCCTGTATTTGTTGGTCATTATGTAAACAAAACTTTGCTTCATTTCCCTCTTTCGTCACCCTGAACTTGTTTCAGGGTCTCATAAAATATGTATAATGCGATACTGAAGCAAGTTCAGCATGACCAATTTATTTGTGGTGTGATTCCGAAACAAGTTCGGAATGACGTTATTCATTCTTGATGTTTAGATCTAGACCCTCGTAAAAACCCAAATCTGCATTGTTCAATAATTTTGTCCAAAGGGCAATCTGACCGGTGTGATAGGACAAATGTTCCGTAACGTGGATGATGTTTCCCACCCCAGAAAAATTAAATCCCTGTACCGACCTTTTTCGCAACAGTTCAGGCAAAGGCGCCTCATAAAACGCTCTTTTGGCCTCATCAATGGTATTGCCCAGTTTTTGCATCAATTCTTGCTTGGTATAGCCGGATGATACCGAGAATTCTTCGTCGCGTTGTCTATTATCCTCCAGGTTTTGGATTGAGGCAATGCCATATTGGGTAATGTTTCCACACAGGTGCAAAATCAAATTTCCGATGCTGTTCGCCGACTCGTTCGGTTTCTGCCAAATAGCCTTTTCTGGAAGTTGGTCCAAACATATCTTGATCATCCGAAAGCTCTCATCCATGCGATAGCCTGCATTCCAGATGAGCTCTTCTTGTAGCTGTCTTTCTTTATCCATTTTCTAGAATATAACTTTCCAATTGTTTTAAACTGATCCTGTTCTCATAAATGGCCTTGCCGATGATGGTGCCCTCACAGCCGATTTCGGCGAGTATGGGCAGTTCCTCAAACGTTGAAATGCCCCCGCTGGCAATGAGATTTATTCCAAGGGTTTCCCTATCCTCCACTCCACTGCCAGTGACCAAGGTTTCCCATTTCATGGTTTTGGACAAAATCTTTTTGTACAGCTCAAAGGACGGGCCTTCCAGCATGCCATCTTTGCTGATATCGGTGCAAATGATATATTTCACCCCCTTTTTCTGATAGGATGTTATAAAAGGGATCAGCTCCTGATCTGATTCTTCCTGCCATCCGGATACAGCCACCTTCCCATCCATTGCATCCGCTCCCAAAATAATCTTATCCGTACCATAGGTTTCCAACCACCCCAAGAAGGTTTCTTTGTCTTTTACGGCAATGCTGCCGCCGGTAATCTGTTGCGCCCCGCTCTCAAAAGCGATATTTAGGTCTTCTTCCGTTTTAAGACCTCCCCCAAAATCAATCTTCAAATGGGTTTTGGAAGCAATGCTTTCCAAGACTCTATGGTTGACTATATGCTTGGATTTGGCTCCATCCAAATCTACCAAATGCAGATATTGTAGGCCGTGCGCCTCAAATTGTTTTGCCACCTCCAAAGGGTCCTCATTATATACTTTTTTGGTACTGTAATCCCCTTTGGAGAGCCGTACACACTTGCCTTCAATGATATCTATGGCAGGAATGATTCTCATATCAATCGTATTTAACCCGGTCTATGGCCATCCACATGTCCGAATTCCCTATCCTTTTAAACCCCAAGTCTTCATAAAAACTATGGGCATCCTTGGTCTTTAAGGCTACCGTGTTCACTTTGCTTACATCGGGTCTATCCAAAATGTGCTTTACCAATAACTTGCCCAACCCTTTCCCCTTGTGCGGATTAAAAATGATGACATCCATGATATAGGCAAAAATCAAGGAATCCGTCAACAATCTTGCATATCCAATCTGTTCGCCTTCGTTCGTGAAAATTCCAAAGCAGGCGCATTTTTCTATGGTGAGAAGGGTTTCTTCCCATGTTCTTTTACCGCCCCAATAGGTTGATGTCACTTCTTTGTGAATCTTGGGGATATCCAACTTGTCCTTATCTTCTGAAATATAAAAATCCATATTAAACCACGGTTAAAAAGTTGTTCAGGATTTCACTGCCCGTTTCGCTGCTTTTTTCCGGGTGGAATTGTACTCCGTAAAAATTGTTCTGTTGCAAAGCAGCACTGTAGGGCAATGCATATTCCGATGTTGCAATAGTTTCTTCCCCTATGGGCGCATAATAACTGTGAACCAAATAAATATAGGATTTGTCCAGAATTCCTTGGAACAGATCCGTTTTTAAATCTGTGATTTGATTCCAGCCGATTTGGGGCACTTTAACCGTTTTTGGGAATCTCACCACATCCAAATCAAAAATATCCAGTCCTTTTGTGTTTCCCTCTTCCGAAAATCTGCACATCAACTGCATCCCCAAACAAATACCCAATACAGGTTGCTTTAATGTGGGAATGACCTTATCCAAACCACTTGCCCTCAATTTTGCCATGGCAGAACTGGCCTCCCCGACCCCTGGGAAAATGACCTTGTCAGCATGCAGGATTTCTTCCACATCATGGCTCAATGCCGCTTCAAATCCCAGCCTTTGTATGGCAAATTTGATGCTCTGGATATTACCTGCTCCGTAATCGATGATTACAATTTTCATTTAGTCACGTTTATTGTCATTTCGAGCATAGCGAGAAATCTAGATTTCTCAGTCGCAAGTTCCTTCGAAATGACGGGGGTTTATAAAATACCCTTTGTGGATGGAAGGACCATTTTCCCAGCATCTCGTCTTACTGCCATTTTAATGGATTTGGCAAAAGCCTTGAAAATGGCCTCTATTTTATGGTGTTCGTTGGTGCCCTCTGCTTTGATATTCAAATTGGCCTTAGCTCCATCCGTAAACGATTTAAAGAAATGCAAGAACATCTCCGTAGGCATTTCCCCAATTTTTTCCCTTTTGAAATCAGCATCCCACACAAGCCAGTTCCTCCCCCCAAAATCAATGGCCACTTGGGCGAGGCAATCATCCATGGGCAAAGAAAATCCATAGCGTTCAATGCCCAATTTGTTCCCCAGTGCTTTGGAAAACACTTCGCCCAATGCAATGGCGGTATCTTCTATGGTATGGTGCTCGTCCACTTCCAGATCGCCATCCACCTTTATGGAAAGATCCATTTGTCCATGACGCGCCAATTGGTCCAACATATGGTCAAAGAAGGCCAGACCCGTCTGAATGTCGCTCTTGCCGGTTCCATCCAAATTCAATTTGATTTTGATATCCGTCTCGTTGGTCTTTCTGGAGATTTCCGCCACGCGGTTTTCCAATTTCAAAAACTCATAAATCCTTTCCCAATCGTTGCTCTCCAAAGCAATATGCCCATCCAATTCATCTCGTTTCACGGTAATCTCTCCCGTTCCCAAATGGGTTTCATCATTGATGAAAATGCCTTTTGCCCCCAAATTTTTTGCCAACTCCATATCCGTTAATCGGTCGCCGATTACAAAGGATTTTTCCAAGTCGTATGCGTCGGAAAAATAGGAAGTGAGCATGCCCGTTCCAGGTTTTCGGGTATTGGCATTGTCCTTTGGAAAAGTCCGATCAATAAAAACCTGGTCAAAAACGATCCCTTCATTTTCAAAGGTCTTTAGAATGAAATCTTGAACAGGCCAAAAAGTTTCCTCTGGAAAAATGGCAGTGCCCAACCCATCTTGATTGGTCACCATCGCCAATTCGTAATCCAATTCTTTGGCTATTTTCCCCAAATAGGTAAAAACTTTTGGGTAAAATGAAATTTTCTCAAAGGCATCGATCTGCTCGTCCGCCGTTTCTTTGATGATGGTCCCATCACGGTCAATAAATAATACTTTCTTGCCCATTATCCCAATTGTTTTAGAATAGCTATCAGTTTTGAGTTTTCTTCAGGGGTCCCCACAGTGAACCGCAACGTATTTTCACAGAGCGGCTGTGTGCTCCGGTTTCGGACTACCACCCCTTCTTTAAGTAATTGTTGATATCGCTTATCCGCATCATCTACTTTGGCCAACACAAAATTGGCGTCGGTGGGATGGATTTCTTGTACAAATCCCACAGTCTCCAACGCCTTTATCAAATTTGTTCGTTCTTTTAAAATTTGTACTACCTCTTTTTCAACCGCATCTTGATCCATCACCCGTTTCAAGGCTTGCTGTTGCGTAAGCTGATTCACATTGTAGGGAGGCTTGATTTTGTTCAAGATAGTTATGATTTCTTCCGAAGCAAAACAAATCCCTAAGCGTATTCCGGCCATTCCATAGGCCTTGGACAACGTTTGGGCAACCAATAGATTTGGATATTTTTCCAAGCCCAAAAGCCAACTCTCCTGCCCCGAAAAGTCGATATAGGCTTCATCAATGACCACCAATCCATGGAAGTTTTCCAATATTTCCTGTACTTTTTCCCTTGAAAAAGCATTCCCAGTTGGGTTGTTGGGCGAACATAGGAACAACAACTTCGTGTTTTTATCCACCAACTTAAAGATTTCGGGTACATTGGGTTCAAAATCCGAGGTCAACAACACTTCCCTGTTCTCCACTGCATTGATTCCGGCCAATACTTTGTACATGCCATAGGTGGGTGGCAGGGTGATGACATTATCCTGATTGGGCTCGCAAAAAGCCCTAAAAACAAGATCCAAAACTTCATCGCTTCCATTCCCCAACAACATATTGTTTTCTGAAACCCCTTTTTGCTCCGCCAGCAGTGATTTTAAACTTCTTTGGTACGGGTCTGGATAACGATTGACCCCATTTTCAAAGGGGTTTTCATTAGCGTCCAAAAAAATCATTTCAGAACCGTCCGAAACATACTCGTCCCGGGCTGAGGAGTAGGGTTTTAGGCCTTTTACATTTTCCCGGATCAAAGATGCTATGTTGAATACTTTATTCATTCCTTGAGGTCTCGACTGCGTTCGACCTGACATTTAATTCTGTTTCAAACTTTTTAATCGAAGCGTCACCGCATTTTTGTGGGCCCGCAGGCCTTCCGCCTCTGCCATCAATTCAATAGCGTTACCAATGCTCGCCATTCCTTCTTCTGATATCTTCTGGAAGGTCATACTTTTCATAAAACTGTCCAGGTTAACCCCACTATACTGCTTGGCATAGCCATTGGTGGGAAGGGTGTGGTTGGTTCCCGATGCGTAGTCTCCCGCGCTTTCAGGGGTATAATTTCCAATGAAGACTGATCCTGCATTTTGAATGCCCTGGAGATAGAAATCCTCATTCTCTACACAAATAATCAAATGTTCTGGGCCATATTCGTTGATCAAATCAATACTTTCTTGATTGTTCTCCACCAAGATCAATTTGCTGTTCGCTATGGATTTTTTTGCAATTTCCTTTCGAGGTAACACTTTTATTTGTTTTTCAATCTCTTGTTCCACTGCGTCGATCAGTTTTTCAGAAGTGGAGACCAGAAGTACTTGGCTATCTGTTCCATGTTCTGCTTGACTCAACAAATCCGAAGCTACAAAAGCGGCATTGGCGGTATCATCCGCCGCCACCAAAAGCTCGCTGGGACCAGCGGGCATATCAATGGCCACACCATATTTGGTGGACAGCTGCTTGGCAACGGTAACATATTGATTTCCTGGTCCAAATATTTTGTACACTTCAGGAATGGATTCCGTGCCGAAGGTCATACCGGCAATGGCCTGGATGCCACCTACCTTGAAAATTTGGGTAACCCCGCAAAGAGTTGCCACATACAGAATCGTAGGATTGACTTTCCCATCCTTATCGGGAGGGGTGCACAACACAATTTCGGTACACCCAGCAATTGTTGCGGGTACTGCCAACATCAATATGGTGGAAAACAGGGGGGCGGTACCTCCGGGAATGTACAGCCCAATTTTTTGGATAGGTCTTTTTTCTTGCCAGCACAACACTCCTGGCATCGTTTCCACTTCAACTTTGGCTGTTTTTTGGGAAGTGTGGAAATTTTCAACATTAGTCTTGGCCAAAGAGATGGCCTTTTTTAATTGAGGGGAGACCATTTTTTCCGCTTCAGCGATTTCCACATCCGCCACTGCAAGAACATCCAATGAAACGCCGTCAAATTTTTGGGTGTATCTTTTAAGGGCTTCATCTCCTTGGGATTTAACTTCCCCAAAGACCTGCAAGACCGTGCCTTCAATATCACCAACAGTCTGGGTGGGCCGTCGCAGCAACAGCTTCCAGCTATTTCTATCTGGGCGGTATATCTTATTCATTTTCAAACTTTTTGATCAGGTGATAGCCCAAGGTTACATAGCCTTGGCTCTCCCAGAATTTTTTCCCTCGTTCATTTTTCATGTAACAATTTACCTCGGTCCCTTCGCAGCCAATCTCTTTGGCATAGTTGAAAAGGAATTCCATCATCAAATTGCCGATGCCCTGGCCTTGGTAATCGGGGTCGATGATGACATTGTCAGGCTCCACATGTTTGCCTGCATACAGTTTGTTGAGCACCCAAACCCCACAGATTCCTACCAACCTTTCGTGATCATATACCCCAATACATCGGTATCCCATGGGAATCATTTCCATCAACCGGTTTTCCAATACTTGCATGGATATTTTCTCCGCATTGAGTATGTAGGCCAAGGGCAAAATGCTCTTAAGGTTTTCGGTGGGAATCCATCCAAGGGTCAGCTGTGTTTCCATCTTCCAAAATTTACACTACCATTTTTTCAATTGGGCAGACCAGGATGCCTTCGGCCCCCGCCGCTTTAAGTTCATCGATAACCTCCCAAAAGGTATCGCGTTTGATCACGGAATGCACAGAGCTCCAACCTTCCTGGGCCAGTGGCAATACCGTGGGGCTACGCATTCCGGGCAAGATCGCCATAATTTCATTCAATTTGCCGTTGGGGGCGTTCAACAGAATGTATTTGTTCTGCCTGGCCTGTAACACGGATTTGATCCTAAACTGGATTTTTTTTAGAATCTCTTTCCGTTCTTCCGAAATTTTTGGGGAAACGGCCAAAACGGCCTCACTGGTCAGGATGACCTCAACCTCTTTTAAGTTGTTCTTGAAAAGGGTGCTCCCACTCGAAACAATATCGCAGATACCATCCGCCAAACCGATATTTGGGGCAATCTCCACAGAACCGTTGATAATGTGCAACTCCGCGGTAACCCCCTTTGATTGCAAGTATTCATTCACGGTATTGGGGTATGAAGTGGCTATTTTTTTTCCTTCAAAATCCTTTACCGAATTGTACTTTGTTGATTTGGGGATGGCTAGCGAAACCCGGCATTTTGAGAAATTCAATTTTTCAACCACGGAGATATCCTCACCTTTCTCCACCAGTACATTTTCTCCAATAATGGCTATGTCCACTACCCCATCCCTTAAATATTGCGGAATGTCGCCATTCCTGAGATAGAATACCTCCAACGGAAAGTTCATGGCCGTGGCCTTCAGTTGGTCCTTGCCATTGTCGATGGAAATGCCACAATCCTTCAAAATTGTAAGTGAGTCTTCGTTCAACCGCCCACTTTTTTGCACCGCAATCCTAATTTTTGTCATGTTGTAACTACATTTTGTTTGGAGATCAAACAGGCCTTAAAAACAAAACCCGTTTGATTTCTCAAACGGGTTAGAATATATTTTACAAACAGCAATACATCTCTACCTCGCTTGAGAGCAAGTGTAAAAATGATGGTGTGTGTTTTTGTTTCTCATTTCACTCCAAAAGTAGGATATATTTTTATATCAAAAAAGAGTTATTTAGTTATTTCCCAAAATTAGGGGCAGCCCGTCATCACCGGAACCCACCACCACCACCTTGGCATTGGGGGATTGTGCCAGTTTTAGAGTAGCTTCAATACCCTTATCTTGAAGAATTTTGTCCGTTAGGGAAGCGCTGAGGATTTTATTGGCATCTGCCTTACCCTGGGCTTCAATACGTTGACGCTCTGCCTCTTTTTGTGCGGTGACCAACCTAAACTCATACTCCAAGGACTCCTGTTCCTGTTTCAATTTACGTTCTATGGCATCTTTGATCGTGGGAGGCAAGGTCACGTCCCTTACCAACACCTCGTTCAATTGGATGTATTGGTCATCCACGATCTTTTGTGTCTCTTCAAATATTTCTTGCTGAATGGCATCTCGCTTGCTTGAATACAATTGTTCTGGCGTATACCGCCCAACCACGCTTCGCGCAGCGGATCGGATGGCTGGCAGTAGAACACGATCAATATATTGCTCACTTTTTTCCTTGTGCAATTTTCCAAGTTCGCTGTATTTTGGCTGGAACCAGACCGATGCCTCCAGTTTGATGTCCAGTCCATTGGACGACAGCACATTCATTTTTTCAAGCTTTTCTTGCTGACGCACTTCGTAGATGTAGACACGATTCCATGGGGCCACCAAATGAAATCCTTCATCCAATGGTGGTTTATCGATTACCACGCCACCCCCAAAGGTCTTATAGAGTACACCAGCCTCCCCTGAACCAATGGTGACGGCTGATTTTGCTATGATAATGATTAAAAGTACTATTCCCACTATGGCAGGCAAGGCAATTCTGGGCAATCTATCCATTTGTATTCTGTTTTAAATTAATCCGTTATACTTTCTGATGAACCATTCCAAGGCCAAGGTCAACACGATCAATCCGAACAGCATTCGGAAATCAATTAAAGATACGACATTTTGCTTGCTCTTTTGGATGGGCCGATATTGCTCTGAAGTGGAGAGGTCGTTCACCATGGCATCCAAATCATTTGGAAAGTAGAGTTTGCCGCCCGTATTGTCCGCCAATCTTTTTAGGTTGGAATAATTGGCCGACAACAACTGCCTTTCTGGATTAAAGTCCAGAATTTTGAAGCTGCCGGAACGCTTTAGGTTCTCACCATCCACCGTCATCGTAAAAAGATATTCACCAGCTTCCAAATCGCTTAGGTCCACTTCGTAAAAGCTGCCTTTCAACAACATAGGTGATTCCCTTTGAAAACCATTGCCCTTTCCGCTCACCGATATTCGGATATTGGCACTGGGGTCAAATTGATAACTTTCATCAAAATAGGATGCCTTGATCTGTGCCATACCGGCATTGTTAAAAACTGAAGGGAAATCCAGCTCCAAGCGACTCCTTTGGTCATTACTGGCCAAGTATACCATGAGTTTTCCCATGAAGTCATCAAAACCTTGAAAACTTTGGTCATTGCGAAAGGTCTGTGCGCGCCATTTCCAAATGTTTTCTCCGAAAAGGACAGCTTCCCGTTGTTTTCCTTCATGGATGATTGCAAAAAGCGGTAGATCTAAATCCACACCCCTGATCTGTTGGAACAAGATGGTCTCTGCTTCCTTTTTCAACTCAATATTTCCCAAATTCCCTTGCAGGGGCGGAAAGCCATCCACCTTAAAATCACCCAGACCGAAAACGCTAAAGGTATTGTTCAGCACTGGAAGAATTTCTTCGGATTGATTGACATTGTCCTTGGAGAAACTTTGTTGGGCCCTGTTCAAAAAATTCCAATCTGTCTTTGTCCCCGTAATGGTGAAGTGGTTTATCCCCGACTTTGCAATGCGATCGTAGATATCTCCAAAATTGCGGTCAGGTTGGTACAGGATCAAAAGATCTATATTCTCTAGGTCGATTCTGTCCTTGGCTGGGTTCAATAGGGTCACTGAGCGCTGCTCATTGGCCTCAATGGATTTCCTTAATGCACCTATGTCTGGATGCAGTACATTGGACACGATGGCCACATTGGTTTTCTCATCGATGACCTCTATAGCGGTCTCCTTGCTGTTGTTGAACAGGTTCCGCTCATTTTCCAGGCTCTCAACCTGAATCTTTATCGTTTTTATGCCCACGCTTTGTGCCTCGATCAAACTACTTATGGTCCTACTCGTGTTCGTCTTGCTGAAATCAACGCGTTCACGATGCACAGGGGCACCATCCACCGAAATTGTAACAGTTTTTGAAACCGGCTTTGCCCCAGTGTACAACACCGTGGCCTCCACGGGAAACTTATTCTTTAAAAAAGCATAGGAGTTTACGTTGACCAAGCCCACCGACATATCTTCATATACCGTGGTATCCCCAACGACCACTGGGTTAACGGCCATTGTATTGCCCGTGTTGGTATACGCATAGTCTCTTCCCAAAGTCTGGTTGCCATCCGTAAACAGCACAATGGCATTGTTGCCGTTGGCGAAGATTTCCTGCATTGTGGAAAGAGCATTGGAGATATCCGTGTTTCCTTGATTGAAGCTAAACGTATCCGTAGGTTGAACCTTTGCTCCAAAAGCATATTGATATAGGGAAAAACGCTCATTCAAGTCGTTGTCCCCGATAATTTTTTGAATCTTTTCCGTAATCACAGCCCCCGTTGAGGCATTTTGCATGGATGATGAGTCATCCACCAAAAGGATGAGATTGGTCTTTTCCAAAAAATAATCCTTGTGGACAAATTTTGGGTTGATCAACAAGAGAAGGCCACAGAACAAGGTCAAAAACCGCAAAATGGCCAAAACGACCCTAAGGGACCCCTTTCTTGGATTTTTATAGAAATATTGATAAAAAACAATGGTTAGCGCGGCAATCGCAGCCAAGGCAATAAGAAGTACCGTGCGCAATTCCATCCATTTTAGGTTAGCATACCGCCGTCAACGTTCAAAACCTGTCCGGTAACGTAACTTGAAAGATCCGAAGCCAAGAAGAGACAGGCATTGGCTACGTCCTCAGGGGTTCCTCCTCGCTTCAATGGAATGGCATCACGCCATCCTTGAACCGTTTTTTCATCCAGTTTTTCGGTCATTTCCGTCTCAATGAAACCCGGGGCAATGGCATTGCAACGGATGTTGCGCGATCCTAACTCCAGGGCAACAGATTTGGTAAACCCGATCATCCCAGCCTTGGAGGCCGCATAGTTGGTCTGTCCGGCATTTCCCTTGACCCCGACCACACTGCTCATATTGATGATGGATCCCTTGCGTTGTTTCAACATGGTACGCTGGATGGCCTTGGTCATGTTGAACACGGATTTCAGGTTGATCTCGATCACGGTGTCAAAATCTTCCTCACCCATTCGCATGAGCAGGTTATCCTTGGTAATCCCAGCATTGTTGATCAACACGTCGATAGTTCCACCAAAATCTTCCAAAACCTGGTTTACCAATGCTTCAGATTCCGAAAAACTGGCCGCATTGCTTTTGTAGGCCTTGGCCTTGACACCCATGTCCTTTAGTTCTTTCTCCAATTCCAACGCTGGCGCTTCGCTGGAACTATAGGTGAATGCCACATTGGCCCCGTGTTCACCAAATATGAGGGCTATTCCCCTTCCAATTCCTCTGCTTGCCCCTGTAATTATAACATTCTTGCCTTCTAAAAGTTTCATAGGATGGTCATGTTTGAATGGTTATCAACCAAATATAGTTGTTGTTTTATGTTTTGCCGAAAAAAAATCCCGCTTTAGACGGGATTTAGAATAGTTTTAACGATTGGTTACCCGACTACTTCCTTCACCTTGGCACCAATTTCAGCAGGGGAATCCACAACGTGGATACCACATTCCCGCATGATTCTTTTTTTGGCTTGGGCTGTATCGTCACTGCCTCCCACAATGGCTCCGGCATGGCCCATGGTCCTTCCTGCGGGAGCTGTTTCCCCAGCAATGAAGCCCACTATCGGTTTTTTGCTGCCACTTTGTTTGTACCATTTGGCGGCATCACCTTCCAGTTGTCCCCCAATTTCACCGATCATGACCACACACTCCGTGTCTGGGTCGTTGATCAAGAGTTCAACGGCCTGCTTGGTCGTGGTTCCGATGATGGGATCTCCTCCAATTCCAATGGCAGTGGTGATTCCCAATCCTTGGCGGACTACCTGATCTGCAGCTTCGTAGGTAAGGGTTCCCGATTTGGAAACAATCCCAACCGTTCCTTTTTTGAAGACAAAACCGGGCATGATCCCCACTTTTGCCTCACCAGGGGTAATAACACCTGGGCAATTGGGGCCGATCAAGGTGCAATCCATGTTTTTGATATAATCGTTCGCCTTGACCATGTCGGCCACGGGAATGCCTTCGGTAATGGTGATGATGACCTTGATCCCAGCACTTGCGGCTTCCATAATGGCATCCGCAGCAAATGCAGGTGGCACAAAAATAATCGTGGTGTCCGCACCAACTGCTTTTACAGCGTCTTCAACCGTATTGAAAACAGGTTTTCCCAAATGCTCCTGCCCTCCTTTGCCAGGGGTCACCCCTCCAACCACATTGGTTCCGTATTCGATCATTTGTTCGGCATGGAAGGTTCCTTCACTACCTGTGAAACCTTGTACAATTATTCTTGAATCTTTGTTTACTAAAACACTCATATCATCAACTTAAATTTGGTGCAAATTTAGGCTTTGCAGTGGGTTTTCGCTATTGATTTTTTAATTCTTTTTAAGCTTTTCGAGGATTTCGGGAATCTTTTTCACAAGTGCCATTTGTTTGAGTTTCTCGCGGGCTTCCTCCGCAGGGCTGCCAAAGTAGGTCTTTTCACCTTCCAAGGATTTGGAGATTCCTGACTGGGCCAGGATCACTGTTTTTTTGCCAATGGTGGCACCGCTAATTATTCCTACCTGTCCCCAAAGGGTCACCTCATCCTCTATTACCACACAGCCGGCAATACCGACCTGGGAAGCAATCAGACATTTTTTGCCGATCACGGTATCGTGACCTATTTGAATTTGGTTGTCCAGTTTTGAACCTTCCTTAATGGTGGTGTCTCCCGTAACGCCTCGGTCAATGGTGCACGAGGCCCCGATATCCACATGGTCCTCAATGACGACCCTTCCCCCAGAAAGGAGCTTGTCAAACCCAGTTGGTCTGTTTTTATAATAAAATGCATCGGCTCCAAGCACTGTACCCGCATGGATAGTGACATGATTGCCAATGATGCAATTATCGTAAATCGTTACGTTGGGATGGATGACGCAATTTTTACCAATCTTCACATGGTTGCCAATGAACACGTTGGGCTGAATGATGGTGCCTTCCCCAATTTCGGCTGTTGTTGAGATGGATTTGCCTGCGCCCTGAAAAGGTTTGAAAAATAGGGTCAACTTGTTGAAATCCCGAAAAGGATCGTCGGAAATCAACAATGCCTTTCCTTTTGGGCATTCCACCTTTTTGTTGATGAGCACCACGGTGGCCTTGGACTGCAGGGCCTTATCATAGTATTTGGGATGGTCCACAAATACAATATCGCCCTCTTCCACCACATGGATCTCATTCATCCCAAATACGGGAAAAACGTCTTCGCCGACATAGTCAGCGTTTATGATCTCTGAAATCTGCTTTAGGGTATAGGCTTTAGGAAATTTCATTCCCGCTATTCTTTTGCGCGTTCCAAATAAGCACCTTTCTCCGTATCTATCTTGATCTTATCCCCTTCATTGATAAAAAGCGGTACGTTGATGCGTGCCCCCGTTTCAACGGTGGCAGGTTTGGTTGCGTTGGTGGCCGTGTTCCCCCTTACACCAGGTTCAGTATGGGTAACTTCCAAAATAACACTCGCGGGCATTTCCACGGAAAGGGGCGTATTGTCCTCCGCATTGAAGATGATGGTGACCACTTCCCCTTCTTTGAGAAGATCAGGAGCGTCCAGGGCATCTTTTGGCAAGGAAATTTGGTTATAGTCCTCGGTGTTCATAAAATGAAAGGTATCGCCCTCGGGATAAAGGTATTGGTAGGTGCGTGTCTCCACCCTCACATCCTCAATTTTATGCCCTGCAGAAAACGTATTGTCCAACACTTTTCCTGTAGTGACACTTTTTAATTTTGTTCGGACGAAAGCTGGGCCCTTGCCCGGTTTTACATGGAGAAACTCTACAATTTTGTAGATATCGTGGTTGTACCTGATGCACAACCCCTTTCTTATATCAGAAGTATTTGCCATAAATGTTAATTTGAACTGAAGTAACCTTTCATAATTCCACGTTGCGAGTCCCTGATGAATTGAAGAATCTCATCACGCTCTGGAGTGGCTTCCATCTCAGCTTCTATGATGGAAACCGCTTGTGAATTATTGTAGTTTTTTTGATAAAGTATTCTATAGATATTTTGAATTTCCCTGATTTTGTCCGCTTCAAAACCCCTTCTGCGCAATCCAACGGAGTTGATGCCCACATAGGACAGCGGTTCCCTTGCCGCCTTCACAAAAGGTGGAACATCCTTTCTGACCAAGGAGCCTCCCGTTACAAAAGCATGGTTGCCAATGGAAACAAATTGATGCACGGCCACCATACCTGCCAGCACCACGTTCTTGCCTATGGTAACATGACCGGCCAAAGTGGAATTGTTGCTAAAAATGCTCCCATCGCCCACTAAACAATCGTGGGCAATATGGCAATAGGCCATGATGAGGCAATTGTTCCCAATAACCGTTTTCATACGGTCCGCGGTACCCTTGTTGATGGTGGCACACTCACGGATCGTGGTATTGTCGCCAATATGGACCGTGGTCTCTTCTCCCTGATATTTCAAATCTTGAGGCATTGCGGAGATTACAGCTCCCGGAAAAATGTTGCAGTTTTTCCCAATGCGGGCCCCTTCCATGATGGTAACATTGGAACCAATCCATGTCCCCTCTCCAATGGTAACATTGTTATGGATGGTGGTGAAAGGCTCTATGACCACATTTTTGGCGATTTTTGCCCCGGGGTGGACGTAAGCTAAAGGCTGGTTCATCTAAGAATCTAAATTTTTTGTTTTTACAATCTGTGCCATTAGTTCGGCTTCTGATGCCAGCTTTCCGTTGGTATAGGCATAGGCCTGCATATGGCAGATTCCCCTTCGGATGGGCGATACCAAATCACATTTAAATATTAAGGTGTCTCCTGGAACCACTTGCTGCTTGAACTTCACATTGTCTATCTTCATGAAGAACGTGAGATAGTTCTCTGGGTCAGGAACGGTACTCAACACCAGAATCCCTCCGGTCTGTGCCATGGCTTCCACTTGCAACACGCCCGGCATTACCGGTGCTCCCGGAAAATGTCCCACAAAAAAAGGTTCGTTCATGGTCACATTCTTTACGCCCACTACATGGGTATCCGAAAGTTCCAGAATCTTATCCACCAATAAAAATGGGGGTCTGTGGGGCAGCATGTTCATGATTTGGGTAACATCCATCAGCGGAGGTTGGTTCAAATCGTAGGAAGGAACCTTGTTGCGTTTTTCTATTTTGATGATTTTGGACAGTTTTTTTGCAAACTGGGTATTTACGTAGTGTCCAGGTTTATTGGCTATGACCTTTCCGCGAATGCGAATACCTGCTAGGGCCAAATCCCCTACCACATCCAGCAACTTGTGCCGTGCGGCTTCATTGGGATGGTGCAGGGTAAGATTGTCCAATATACCATTGGGTTTTACTGAAAGCTTTTCTTTGTTGAAGGCCTTTTCAAGTTTTTTCATAGTGGATTCGGATATTTCCTTGTCCACATACACGATGGCATTGTTGAGGTCGCCTCCTTTGATCAAACCATGTTCCAGAAGCATCTCCAACTCATGCAGAAAACTGAAGGTGCGTGCATCGGCTATTTCCTCTTTAAAATCCGATATCTTTTCCAACGTGGCATTTTGGGTGCCCAACACCTTGGTGCCAAAATCCACCATAGTGGTGATTTGGTAGTGGTCTGCCGGAATAACAGTGATTTCACTACCGGTGGTCTCATCTTTATAGGAGATCACATCTTTGACCACGTATTCTTCCCGCTCTTGATCCTGTTCCACGATTCCAGCTTTCTCCAAAGCCTGTACAAAGAATTTTGAAGATCCGTCCATGATGGGCGGTTCGGGTGAATCCAACTCAATCAATACATTGTCGATCTCCAGTCCAACCAAGGCGGCCAATACATGTTCCGAAGTTTGGATCTTTACCCCATTTTTCTCAAGATTGGTGCCGCGCTGTGTGTTTATCACATAGTTGGCATCGGCCTCAATAATGGGTTCCCCCTCCAAATCCACTCTTTTGAACGCAAATCCATGGTTTTCCTTTGCAGGAACAAAGGTCATGGTCACGTTCTCCCCGGTATGCAACCCTACTCCCTGTAGCGTTACTTTTTCCTTTATGGTGCGTTGCTTGTTGCTAATCTTACTCACCTTCAATCTTTTTTTCTATGCTGGTGATTTTATTGACCAGTTTTGGTAGATTTTTAAAATGTACATAGGATTTGTTGTAGTCACCATAATTCAATGCGGGTGAACCTTGTAGGACTTCATCGTCCTTAACGTTTCTGCCTATTCCGGATTGGGCCTGTATTTTTACCCTATCCCCTATGGTTATGTGCCCCACAATGCCCACTTGGCCTCCAATAAGGCAGTTTTTACCAATCTTGGTGGATCCCGCAATTCCTGTCTGGGCTGCAATGGCGGTATGTTCGCCAATTTCCACATTGTGGGCAATTTGTATTTGATTGTCCAATTTTACTCCCTTCCTGAGAATGGTAGAGCCCAAAGTTGCACGGTCGATCGTGGTTCCTGCCCCTACATCTACATTGTCCTCCAAGATAACATTGCCAGTTTGCGGCACCTTGCTGTATTCCCCATTCGAATTGGGCGTAAATCCAAAGCCATCCGCACCGATGATCGCGCCGCTATGAATGACACAGCCATTGCCGATAATGGTCTCGGAGTAGATTTTTGCCCCTGCAAAAACAAATACATCGTTGCCAATGACCACATTGTCCCCTATGTATACGTTGGGGTAGATCTTTGCATTTTTTCCAATCTTCACATTTTCCCCCAAGTATGAAAAGGCTCCCAAATAGAAACCTTCACCGTAGGTGGCACTTTGGGATATGAAGGATGGGCTCTCTATGCCAACCTTGTTGTTCTTTACCTGATTGTAATACTCAAGCAACTTGGAAAAGGACTTGTAGGCGTCGTCCACTTTGATCAATGTGGTGGACAAGGACTGTTCTGGTATAAAATCCTTGTTTACAATGGTTATGGACGCTTTTGTGGAATATATATAGGAAGTGTATTTTGGATTGGCCAGAAAAGTCAGCGACCCTTTTTCACCTTCCTCAATTTTGGACAATTTATGAACAGCTATTTGAGGATTTCCCTCAACTTCCCCCTCTAGGATTCCGGCAATTTGGGTAGCTGTAAATTTCATCTGTGCAAAAGTAACAAAATTTGTTAAACGGCTTCCTTTGGGTAGCAGCTATAGTATTTTGTAACGGTTTTGGAGAGCGCTTTAAGGCTGAGTTGATCCGATTCCTTGAGCAAATCGGTGACCTTACCATTTTCCTTGAGGATCTTTATGGTCTGGTGGTTCTCATTATAGGCTTTGTTGGATACCTCCCCATGGAACACAAAATAGGAAGCTTCCTCTTCGGAAAGGTTGTTAGCATGCATTACTCCGCGTAGCTTTTCTTCCATTTTGACCATATCCATAGGTCTTTTTTTAAGTTTGATGTTCAAAAGTCGCCTGTTCAACACCATCCCACATAACTTGGACAGTGTACGATCTTCATGGAACTGCCACAACTTGATGGCACCCAAAATATCCACATCATCCAATTGCGCAAATTTGATCAAAAAACTTGAATCAATGGAGCCCTGCCCTTGATAGTTTAAAAAAAACAGAATCGACGGGCTGCCATCCAGCTTTTTCCCACTTGACAAAAGTTGCCGTGCGCGCTGCATAATACGGACCAGTAACTGTTCCGCCACAAGCCCAGTCTTGTGTAAGTATACCTGCCAGTACATGAACCTTCTGGCCATCAAAAATTTTTCCGCGGCATAGATGCCCTTTTCCTCCACCACAAGGTTTCCTTCCACAACGTTGAGCATGGAAATCAGCCTTTCGGAGTTTATATTCCCCTCGGTAACGCCAGCATAAAAACTGTCTCTTTTTAGATAGTCCAAACGGTCCATATCCAACTGACTGGACACCAATTGGTTCATAAACGGTCTGGGATACTCTCCCTTGAATATGGAAATACCGATCCGCAATTGGCCGTCGAACTGTTTATCCAATTCTTCCATAAATTCCAAGGAAAGCCTTTCATGGGTCAGCCCGCTCACTATAAACCCTTCAAGGGCATGCGAAAATGGGCCATGGCCTATGTCGTGCAACAAAATGGCACACAGTAGCCCTGTTTCCTCATCAGGGGTGATCTCAATACCTTTCCATCTAAGTACCTGGATGGCCTTGGTCATCAAATGCATGCTTCCCAAGGCATGGTGGAACCTGGTGTGGTGTGCCCCAGGGTACACCAGATAGGACATTCCCATTTGGGAAATTCTCCTCAATCTTTGGAAATAAGGGTGCCCGATCAGGCTAAAAATAAGTTCATTTGGAGTTCCAATAAAACCGTAAATTGGATCGTTAAAAACTTTAAGCTTGCTGGTTTGGGCCAAGGAGTTTGTTTTAATTCCACAAAGATAACTACTATATGAACAAGATAACAATTCTATGGGTCGATGATGAAATAGACCTCCTAAAACCACATATCCTTTTTCTGGAGGGCAAAAATTACAAGGTGGTCACCAGTCAAAGTGGGCAAGACGCCTTGGAGGAAATCAAAGATTCGTTTTTCGATATTGTTTTTTTGGATGAGAACATGCCGGGGATATCTGGGTTGGAAACCTTGAACGAAATCAAAAAATACGATGCCTCCATTCCGGTTGTGATGATCACCAAGAGCGAGGAGGAATACATCATGGATGAGGCCATCGGTTCCAAGATCGCCGATTACCTCATAAAACCGGTCAATCCCAACCAAATCTTGTTATCCCTAAAAAAAAGCCTGGACAACTCCCGTCTGGTCTCCGAAAAGACCACGGCCAATTATCAGCAGGAGTTCCGTAAGATAGCCATGGACCTATCCATGGTGAACAGTCATGAAGAATGGGCAGAGCTATACAAAAAACTCATCTATTGGGAACTCCAGTTGGAGGAAATCGAGGATTCTGGGATGTTCGAAATTTTGGAATCGCAAAAAGTGGAGGCCAATCTTCAGTTCAGCAAGTTTGTGGACAAGAATTATAGTTCATGGTTTCAGGATGGCGATGGACCCATCATGTCGCACACCCTTTTCCGAAAAAAGGTCCAACCTGAACTGGATGGGAACAAAACATTACTGGTGGTCATCGATAACCTCCGTTACGACCAGTGGTTGGCCTTTGAGGAAACCCTGGGCGTGCATTACAAGAAGAAACAGGAGTCCTCTTATTACAGTATCCTGCCAACGGCCACCCAGTATGCAAGGAATGCCCTATTTTCTGGCTTGATGCCCTTGGACATGGAAAAACGATATCCAAATTGGTGGAAAAACGACACGGATGAGGGAGGCAAAAATCTCTTTGAGGCCGAATTTCTTCGGGAACAGTTAAAAAGATTAGGGTTGGGGCTTAAATGGGAGTACCACAAAATCAATAACCTGAAACAGGGGAAGCAGTTGGCACAAAACTTTAGGTCCCAAAAAGATAATGACCTCACGGTAGTGGTCTACAATTTTGTGGACATGCTTTCCCATTCCAAGACAGAGATGGATGTGGTCAAGGAACTTGCCTCGAATGACAAGGCCTATCGATCCTTAACGTTGAGTTGGTTTAAAAATTCTCCGCTTTTGGAAATCATGCAGCAGGCCCAAAATCTGGGCATGAAATTGATTTTGACCACGGATCACGGTACCATAAACGTAAAACAACCCTCCAAGGTCATAGGGGATCGTGACACCAGTCTCAACCTGAGGTATAAAACCGGAAGGAGCCTCACCTATGAGGATAAGGACGTATTGGCCAGCAGGAATCCCCAGGACATCCATTTGCCCAACATAAACTTGAGCAGCAGTTTTATTTTTGCCAAGAACGATCTTTTCTTTGCCTACCCCAATAATTATAACCATTATGTAAGCTATTATCGAAATACCTATCAACATGGTGGGGTTTCTTTGGAGGAAATGATCGTTCCTTTTGTAGTTTTGGAGGCAAAATAACATTCCTTGAAAATAACATTCCATCTCAATGAAATAGATCAGGTCGCCCAGAAAATTCTGCAGACCATTTCCGGTAAGACCTTGTGCCTGTATGGAGAAATGGGCGCTGGCAAGACTACACTCACCAAAGCTTTGGTACAACAACTTGGGGCCGTGGATACGGGCAATAGCCCAACATTCGGTTTGGTAAATGAATACCATGATGAAAATGGCGGCCTGCTGGCTTTCCATTTTGATTTTTATCGGATAGAAGATGAAACAGAGGCCTTGGATATGGGGCTGGAAGATTACCTAAATTCTGGGGCCTGGCTCTTTATGGAATGGCCAGAAAAAATCCGATCATTGTTACCTGAAGATTGTATAGCCATTTACTTACACTTTATCGACGAAAACACCCGTTCAGTCGAGTTTAATGAGGAATGAGGCCATTTCAATATATCTTTTGACAACATTTCGATGAACTGCAAATAGGTCGATAAAAAGTAACTTTTTTAAGTTAAAGTGCAATTTTTATCGGTGAAGTGCATGGGGAGTTGAAAAATTTTCCTACATTTGTTCTTGAAATGAATTCATTTATTAACCAAAAACTCTTTTACGATGAACACTAAAAGATTATTTTTTGGGTTGTTGGCTGTTGCCTTTTTAGCGATGACTGCTGTTTCTACTACAGGGATTGATTTGAAGAAAGGTCAAACAACCAGTATTGATAAAAAGGATTTGAAAAAATTGTAAATCCAATTTATCTAACGTGTCAAATAATCCCTTTTTCGGAAGGGATTATTTTTTTTATTACAATAATCCTTCACTTTTTTAGTTAAGAGTGTAATGAAGGATAAAGCCCAGATTAGAAAAAAACTTGTTATTGAGGGGTTGGTATCACTGACGATTGCCATTACACCCTTAATGTTCTATTTTTATAAATACCTGCCCATTGATAGTCAATCCTGGAGTTTTTTGGGAATAGAGTTCTCCTCCAATGGATTCAATGATGTAAGTGATGCATTTTACTACTATTTTAATAAAATAGTGCCTTTGCTACTGCTTGTTATTTGGTTCATCACGTCCAAGAACTGGTGGTACCACGCCATTCTCATCCCCATAGCCATGTACAGCTTTCAGCTCTATAGCGTCTTGACATACGATTCAGGCAAAATAGATGAAAACGAGATCATGTATGTCATAGCCGTGACTATGGTGGTTGTGCCCATCGTTTATTTTATCAGGATAAAACTCATTGACAAGCACGTGCACGGAATAGACCTCAGGGCAATGGATGAGGAGCTTCAAATACTCAAGGAAAAAGAAGAGCTTCGCAAGGAAAGGGAGAAACTGGAACAACGCCAGAAGTCCCTTTCAAAAAAAATGTAAATTTGCCTTAACACCTTAACAAAAGGTGCCCAGATTTACATTGTATGAACCAACCGTCCTCTCCATTCAGCAAACAGCAACTTTTGCCCCAAGAAGAGACTTTGGAGGTCCTTAGGCAGAAGGGAGAGCTCTTTATAGGCCTTCCCAAGGAAAATCAATACCAAGAAAAAAGAATTTGCCTTACCCCAGACGCCGTAAACGCCATTACCGCGCATGGGCATAGGGTTTTGATCGAGTCCGGAGCAGGCGATGGCGCCAATTTTTCGGACAGTGACTATACCAACGCAGGAGCGGAAATCACAAGGGACACCAAAAAGGTCTTTTCCTGTCCGCTCATCCTAAAGGTGGAACCCCCTACCTTTTCCGAGATAGATTTGTTGAACCCCCAGACCATCATTATATCTGCCCTTCAGATCAAGACACAGAACAGGGGATACTTTGAGATGATGGCAAAGAAAAGACTGACCGCCATCGCCTTTGAATATATAAGGGATGATGACGGGACCTACCCTGCGGTACGGTCTTTGAGCGAGATTGCCGGAACATCCGCCGTCCTCATTGCTGCAGAATTGATGGCGGCCACCAATAAGGGGAATGGATTGATGTTCGGCAATATCTGTGGTGTCCCCCCTGTAGAGGTTGTAATCATTGGGGCGGGCACCGTGGGAGAGTATGCCTCTAGATCTGCCTTGGGCTTGGGAGCCAACATAAAGGTGTTTGACAACTCCATCACCAAACTTCGCAACCTCCAGACCAACCTAGGCCGTACTGTCTACACTTCCACCATTCAGCCCAAAAACCTTATCAAGGCCCTAAAACGTTGCGATGTGGCCATTGGGGCCACCCGTGGCAAAGATCGTTCCCCGATCATTGTCTCCAGTTCCATGGTTGAGAACATGAAAAAGGGGGCTGTCATCATCGATGTGAGCATAGATATGGGTGGCTGTTTTGAGACTTCTGAAATAACAAGCCATAACAAGCCAACGGTGGAAAAGTTTGGAGTGGTCCACTATGGGGTGCCCAACATCCCGTCCCGCTATCCGAGGACATCCTCAATTTCCATCAGCAATATTTTTACGCCTTACCTGTTGAAAATCGGCGAGGATGGTGGCCTTGAGCAATCCCTTCGTTTTGACAAGGGGCTGCGAAACGGGCTGTACTTATACCACGGCATTATGACCAATAAATCGGTTGGGGAATGGTTCGGTCTTAGCTACAGCGATATTAATTTTCTTATTTTTTAATGTAAATGGCTTTTTTACGTCGATTGGGATGGTACTTGGTTGGCCTATCCATTGGAATAGTTTTTTTAGTATTCTTCCTTAAGAAAAAATCCGGGGAAAACGGGATAGAGTTCTGTTATTTCCCCAATTGCAGGGTCCTTAAGGATATGCGCTCCAAACCTTTGGTTTTCGGCGAAGAACTTCCCATGGAGTACCGTGATACCCTCTTTATCCAATCTTTTTTGACCGAGGGCCATATTGATTTTGGGAAAAGCGACACCCACTCAGAACCCTGTAAAACTTATTATGTGGGTAACCAAATTAAGGAAAGGAGCTATATTTTGGAAATTTTGAATTGCCCGGATAAGATATTATTGATGTCAATTACTGAAGATTGAAATCTAACCGTCAATCCACCAATTTAATACATCAAATCATAATAACCATACATCAATTGACAAGGTAGTTTACGAAGCATATGAAGTACATTTCTTACTCAAATTAACAAGAATACTATTATGTTTTGTTTAACTGCAATCATCTCTTTTCGAGTTTGCATTGCCCTTAAAAATTGTTTTTATGGCAGGAGCTGCAAAAAAGTTGGTTGAGATTCTTATAGATATTATCGATATATTTATCTAGAAACTTGATTAGAAGTCATCGTGAAAAAGCCAACAGTATACTGTTGGCTTTTTTTATTTATTATTCTAAAAAACTGTCTCAATCCAGATTTTTAAGATTGGAAGATATATCCACAAAATCTTTAATGAATCTTCCATAAATGAAATTATACGTCTTATAAATTATAAAGGCCAATAGTAGAGATAATACAACTCCAAAAACAATAATGCTGAAATGGAAAAAAAGCCCCTCCTTTTTTAGAATTTCCATTACTTCGACATTATTATACAATTCCCAAGTAAAACTGACCAAAAAGGTTATCACAAAAAGTGCAATGTTGTATTTGATGTAATAGTTAACAATGCTTTTTGTGAATAAAATGCGATTCATTAGCTGTTTTACACTCATACTCAAATCAATTTTGTTATAAACAGCCAAAAAAGTGGCAACAAAACCTCCGAGAACTACATAATTAAGCCTATCAATATACCTCAAAAAAGGTAGCTCAGTAAAGGACTCCGGTTCATATTCTTTAAAATATATCTGAAAACATATGTTTATTGCCCCCCAAAAAACAAACTCTAATAAAGAAAATATGAAAAGCCTTTTGGTGACAAACTTGGTGATGGAAATAGATTTTTTATGAAAAGATTGAATAAAATCTATTTTTTCGTAATTGTCATTGTCAAACGTCGTTCTTTGCCAATTTTGTTTTAATGTATCCAAATTCATAAGGGTAAGATTTACAGATAGGTATCTAAAAACACAAATTTGTTACAGTAAAACCAGAGCCCTTAATCAATAAAACAGCATTTAACAAATTCTAGGAGAAAAAATCAATCCAATTTACGCCTCCTTTTTTCCTTTTGCAACAGTGCAAGTTCCCTAGTGGTCTGTCCGGCCACCGAGGTATTCTCTTCCGCCCTACGGATCAAATAGGGCATTACATCCTTGACCGGACCATAGGGCACATATTTGGTGACATTGTACCCTTTTTCCGCCAGATTGAAGGTAATATGGTCGCTCATTCCATAAAGCTGGCCAAACCAAACGCTTGGGTCGGAAGCATCTAGATTGTTTGCCTCCATCCTATCGATCAATTTTAGGCAGCTTTCTTCGTTGTGGGAACCTGCAAATATGGAAATTTGGTCCAAATGTGACATGATATATTCCACCGCGCTGTTAAAATTGTCGTCCGTTGCTTGTTTGGAGGGACATATCGGGCTTTTGTACCCCAACTCTTTGGCCCTTTCATTTTCCTTCTCCATATAGGCTCCGCGGACCACTTTCATACCTATCTTGAAATTTTCGGAAATGGAAGTGTCGTACAATTTCCTTAGATAATCCATTCTGTCCCACCGATACATCTGGACCGTATTGAAAACAACGGGCTTCTTCTTATTGTACCTTCGCATCATCTCCAAAGCCAGGTCATCGGCGGCATCCTGCATCCAGCTCTCCTCGGCATCTATCAAAAGGGAAACCTCAAGGGCATGGGCCTTTTTGCAGACTTGGTCATATCTATTGAAGACACGCTGCCATTCCGAAGCTTCCACATCGGTCAATTTTTCCCCTGCACTTACCTTTTCGTACAATTTGATGCGACCAAACCCCGTTGGCTTGAACACCGCAAAGGGAATGGCATCCTTTTCCTTTACAAAATCCAGTATTTCCAAGGTTTTTTGGAGGGCAAAATCAAATTGGTTGTCAACCTCCTTTCCTTCCACAGAATAATCCAAGATCGAGCACACGCCTTTCTCATACATTTTGTCAATGATGGGGAGGCAATCCTCTTCGTTCACCCCACCACAAAAATGATCGAACACAGTAGCCCTGATCAGCCCTTCAATGGGAAGATGGGCCTTAATGGCAAAATTGGTGACAGCAGTGCCGATACGGACCAAGGGTTCGCTGGCAATAAGTTTGAACAAGAAGTAGGCACGCTCTAATTCCGAATCGGTTTTTAACTGGAATGCTATTGCAGTATTCTCAAAATTTGGATGCATTATTATGAATCTAATAAAGAATCAAATATAAGTCGGTATTCCATAACATTATCTATTAAAATAATCTTTATTTAGCGGTGCAAATTGAATTATGGAATCCATTAAATCCCATTCCTACGACGTACACCTGGAGGAGTTGGCGGAAGCGGCCCTGAGACAGCACATTGCCAAAAGCCAATACTCCAAAGTGTTTTTATTGGTGGATGAGAACACCAAGAAATATTGTCTGTCCGTTTTTCTTGGCAAGCTTGGAAGGAGTGTGGACCATATCTTGGAAATCCCATCAGGCGAAGAGAACAAGAACATAGCCACATGTTTGACGGTCTGGAGGGAGCTGTCCAATAACGATGCGGACCGAAAAAGTCTTTTGATCAACCTTGGCGGTGGCGTTTTGACGGATTTGGGAGGGTTTGTGGCATCCACTTTTAAAAGAGGCATAGATTTCATCAATATCCCGACCACATTGCTCTCCATGGTAGATGCCTCCATTGGGGGGAAGACCGGTGTAGACCTTGGTTCTTTAAAGAACCAGATAGGGGTCATCAACCAACCCAAAATGGTCTTGATATTTCCAGAATTTTTAAAAACCTTGGACAGAAGACAGGTATTGAGCGGCTATGCTGAAATGCTTAAACATGGACTCATACAACAGGCTTCCTATTGGGACGCCCTTCGGAACACCAGTTCCTTTATGGATGCCCCCTATATACAAAAGTCCATTGCCATCAAGAACGAGGTGGTCATGCAGGATCCCACGGAAAAAGGCCTTCGTAAAATCTTGAATTTTGGACATACCTTGGGGCATGCCATCGAATCATACTGTTTGGACAACCCAGAAAAGAAAACACTCCTGCACGGTGAGGCCATTGCCATAGGTATGATTTTGGAAGCCTACCTTTCGCACGAACTCAAGGGCCTATCCCGTTTGTCCCTTCAGGAAATTAAGGACACTTTCTTGGCGCATTTCAAAAAGGTGGACTTTGGATACAGTGACATTGATTCCATCATAAAACTCCTGAAATACGACAAGAAAAATTCACATGGCGATATCAATTTTGTACTGCTACAGTCTATAGGTGAGGCGGTTACGGACGTGAAAATTCCAGAGGACCTTTTCTACAAAGCCTTTGCTTACTACAAGGAATAAGAACTACATATACTAAAATATGGCGTTTACAACTCTTTGAATCTGCGGTATCCAAAAATTCATAGTTTAGGATAGCAAACCAATAAACCATCCACTATGAAACGTATACTGATAGATTATAAGAAGCTGGACCACAAAACCGCAGCGGTCCTCATCGACTCCTACCCTTACGGATATGGAGATGATGACATCATCACACTTAAAAAGCCCGACGGCGAAATTATTGAAGCCGTTGAAGTGCGTACCGAGGATACCATATACTTGGTGAAGATCAGCAAAAGCCTATCAAGTTTTATTTCCAATTTTGAGGAGAACATTGAAAAAGAATTGGACAGGAACCTCGCTAAGGAAGCCGTACTCGGTGAAGAGGACAATCAACTGAACGATTCTGACTTTGAATCAGATCCAGATCTTGAAAACGACAGCCTATACTGAGACTTTACGCTACAAATACCTTTCCCTTATAATTCTTTGGTGGTGGGCCTGATGACCGCATATTATAAAGCCCATTGCCCTAACGCTCATCTTGGAGCCACTGGCCACCCCTACCCTTTTTAAGACTTCATCATCAAAAGATTTGAACAAAAGAATGGTGGATTCCCGCACCGCCTTGTACTCCTCCATCAAATCTTGCTTGGTCCTGGACGAAGCATTGCTCTGTGGAACATGTTCATCCTGGTCAAAACCCGGCAAAGGAGTTTTATCATTTCGTGCAAACCGCAATGCCCTATACTGAAAAACCCGCTCGGCATCAATGATGTGGAGCAAAAGTTCCGCCAAGGTCCATTTACCGTCCGCATAGGCAAAACCCAACCTGGTGTCTGGAACATTTTCCAACATCACCAAAAAATCGTCCCTACCGGATTCCAGCTCTCCCTTTAGGGTCACGTCTTCCCCCAAAGAAAGAACATAATTATGGTAAAATGGATTGTATTCCGAAGTGGGCAATTCAGAGCGTATCATTTGATGATGGTTAAGAAACGTGACTTTAAAGCTCGTTAAAAATGGTATGCATCAGACGTTTTTTGTCATTGATGCTCTCTTCCAAAGAAATCATGGTCTCGGTTCTGCTGATACCGTCAATGTCATCTATTTTAAAAATAATGTTCTTGGCATGCGTGGTGTCCTTGGCCCTGATCTTGCAAAAGATATTGAATTTTCCTGTGGTTATATGTGCCACCGTAACGTATGGTATTTGGTTTAGACGTTCCAGTACAAATTTGGTCTGATGGGTCTTTTCCAAAAAGATACCTACATAGGCAATAAAGGAATATCCTAATTGCACATAATCCAGTGTAAGCGATGAGCCCTTTATGATCCCAGATTCCTCCATCTTTTTTACCCTAACGTGCACGGTCCCGGCCGAAATCAACAATTTTTTGGCAATGTCGGTGAATGGGGTTCGTGTATTGTCAATCAACATGTCCAGTATCTGGTGGTCAATTTCATCTAGTTTTACTTTGCTCATGATATTGATATTTTCAGCAAAATTAGTTAATTAAGAAAATATACGTAATAAAAATGCTTTTTTTTTAAATAAAATGCAAGGTGCAACTAAAATATCTTCATTTTTTTTCGCCTTTCACCAATCGAAAAACCTGGCTTTTGGCGGCCAGGGATTTTAGATCTTCAGGGTTTTCACAGTCAAAGGTCTCATGTCCATAGTATCCTGAAAGATCTTTGATGTCCACTATTTCTGGGGTGAATTGGATAGCGTCCCCTTCCAAAACTTCCTTAAAACGGATTCCGATCTGGTGTTTGGGATTTATAGTAGGGTTGACCATCTGGGCATTTTTTACCAAAACATCATAAAAGAGCTTTTGGTTCTCCGGAATGTCAAAATAGTCTTCCGTACTGTAGCTCTGTAGGGTATCCAAAGCAATGGTTTTGAGCGATTCCAATAAGGCATGAAAAATAAATTCCCTGGTAAGTTCCCGGTCATAGTCACCCGGATAATGGCCTGCCTCAAACAAAACGGTGGGTACACCCAACATCTGAAAGGTATCTCCCACGCAATTTGGGTTAAAGGCATCATCATACCTTCCAATTTGACCGGGGATCATGGAACGTAACCTTTTCTCCATCCCAACAATAAGTTTCATGGCAATTTCCCGGCTTGGAGTCACTTCCCTTTCAAGGTTGCTTGCGGGCGACAAAAAGGAGACCGTGGCCGGTTTTTTGGTTTTACCCGCACTGAAAAGGGTACGTTGGTCATGAAGGTTAAAACAATAATCTGGCTTAAATCTCTCGAAAACAGCTCTTAATGCCTTGCTTTCAGGCTGGGTGAGCAGTTTGGCATCCCTGTTAAGGTCCATCTGCTTTGCATTGTCCCGGGTATAGGCCTTGGCCCCATCTGGATTGAGAATGGGAATTATAAAAAGGGTGCAGCTGCCCAGTATAACCCTCACGAGGGGATCATCTTGCAGCAGAAAATTGATCATATCCACCACTGCCTTTGTAGTTGTGGACTCATTGCCGTGCATTTGGGACCACATCAAAACGCGTTTGTTCCCACTTCCCAAGGTAATGCTCTTCAAAGCACGGCCCTGTACCGAGTTGCCGACATCCTGCACTAAGGATTTTTCCAAATTGCCCAACCAATGGGCCTGAAGTTTTTCCAAAGTGATATATCTGCCCTGAACATTGTGTTGTTTGTATTTTCTATGATCAATCATATAGGTTGTATAGGATTACAAAAGTAAACTATGCTCCGGTTACAAATGTACCGATTTGAAAATGCAATTGTACACAATTATATACTCCTGAAAGGCATATTTTTCACATATGTTATGTGGTTGGACGCAAAAAAACCCAAACATTTAGATTTGATATATAAAATACTATAAAACAGTTATTTAAACTCTTTTATATAGGTGCTAAGTTTAACAATAAAGAAGGATTTTATTTTTTCCTTTTTGGAAAATGGCTTGTGTTGGGTTAACTTTAGTGTAATTAATTTACAATTGTGAACAAAGATATTGTGGCGCACATTCAAGAGGTAATGGAGCATTACGGACTGACCGTTTCTGCCTTTGCCGATACCGTTGGCGTACAGCGTTCCAGTGTCTCTCATCTTTTAAATGGAAGAAACAAACCCAGCCTGGATTTTGTGATGAAGTTGGTGGATGCCTATCCCGAGGTGGATCTATATTGGCTTTTGAACGGGACAGGTAGTTTTCCAAGGGCAGATGGGCCAAAAAATTCCCCTACCCTAAACTTTCCCGATGATACCATTACGGAAGAACCACGTGAAACAAAGATTTCCTCTCCTGAAAAACCTAAGGCCTCCCAGAAAGAGCCCGTCAGGATCGTGATGTTCTACAATGATGGTACTTTTCAGTCCTTTGACGCAAAAAAATAGAAGGCTCTCTTGTCTCATTTCCGTGTTTCCCCTTACCTTGCGGCCATGGTACGGAAACTCTTTTCAGTCATATTTTTGACAGTATTTTTGGCATGCGACGCTCCCCCACAACGTAACTGTAGTGATTTTAAGACCGGTGAATTTTCATTCACAACGGTACTGAAGGGAGAGGAGAAAAAAACCACCTTCCACAGAACTTTGGATACAGAGGTGGATTTTTTTGAAGGCAAAAGAGACACGTCATCCATCAGGTGGATCAATGATTGTGAATATGTTCTCAAGAACAAAAAGCCCAAAAACATGGCTGAGGAAAAATCAATCCACATAAAAATATTGACCACAACGGATTCTTCTTATACCTTTGAGTACAACGCCATTGGCGACAGTCGAAAATTTAAAGGAACCGCATACAAAATACGCTGACCATGTTTGAAATCTTTGCAAGCCCAGATGCCTGGATGGCCCTGCTGACCTTAACCTTCTTGGAAATAATCCTTGGAATAGACAATATCATCTTCATCTCCATTGCCGCTGGCAAGCTCGAGAAAAAGGATAGGCGAAAGGCAACAAATCTCGGATTGATCTTGGCCATGGGACTGCGGATCCTACTGCTCTTCGGAATAACCTGGCTCACACAGATGAAGAAACCTTTTTTGATCATTGATGAGTCTTGGGTTACGGGAGGCATAAGCTGGCAGGCTTTGATCCTGTTTTTGGGAGGGCTTTTCCTGCTCTACAAAAGCACCAAGGAAATCCATGAAAAAGTGGAGGACCGTGGGCATGATGAACGCGAGGTGACCAAGTCGCGCTCCTCTTCGTTGGTCAATGCCATAATCCAGATTACTGTGATCAATATTGTTTTTTCCTTTGATTCTATTTTAACAGCCATTGGGATGACCAATGGAATATCTCCCAACCCTACCGATGCCTTGATACTGATGATCACTGCTGTCGTGGCTTCTGTGATCATCATGATGTTGTTTGCCAATCCGGTTGGTGAGTTTGTGAACAGACACCCATCCATTCAGGTATTGGGACTGTCTTTCCTCATATTGATAGGTTTTATGCTGATTGCCGAAGCGGCCCATCTTTCCCATTTGGTAATATTTAAGAGTGAAGTGGGAGCCATACCCAAAGGATATCTCTATTTTGCCATTGCATTCTCGTTGATGGTAGAGTTTTTGGACCTTAGAATGAAAAGGAACCAACAAAAGAACGAGGACATTTTGGAAGACAAAGAGCTTAATTAGGGCGTTGGTACACCAGTTCTGGGTATAGTTCTCTGTACTCTTTCTGTAATTTCTGCTGTTGCTTCACGGTGAGGGTGCTGCCATCGTGGCTCCATCCCGGGGGTCCAAAAACATACATGAATTTGTGGGACAGTTTGTTGACCTTCTTTACATCGTTCCAGATATCCTTGAACTCGTGGGTGAGAATCACGACCGGATTGTAGGAATTTGGGGAATGGATAACCCCATACTTGACGTCGATATCGTCGTCCAGTTCCTTCCAAGTACCGAACAGTTTGTCAAAAATATTTAAAAAACCTCCATGGTTTTTGTCAAGATATTCCACATTTTGGGCGTGGTGCACCTGATGCATTGTATGTGTGTTGAAAATCTTTTCCAAGAATCCCAATTTGGGTACGTAGACCGAATGCAGTTGAAACTGCCACAGGGCCTCCACGCCCAAACAAATCACCACCATCTCTGGAGGAAAGCCTATGGCTGGCAGCCACATATAGAAAAGGGGCTTGTACAAAATGGTGAACCACCCATTGCGTACCGCAGTGCCCAGGTTAAAATTATCGGAAGAATGATGGACGATATGCGCAGCCCATAGAAACCGTATCTCATGGTTGGCCCTATGGAACCAATAATAGGTGAAATCATCGGCCAATTGACACAAGAGCCAAACATACCAAGCATGGCTGAAGGATTGAAAACCCAAAAAATTTTGCCGGACACCATCCACAACAGGATTGCAATATTCATAGACCGTTTCAAAAAGGGCAATCGCAAATACTATTTTGAACAGTGGCCCAAGAATTGCGGAGCCCACTCCCATAAAACCACTGGCCGCCAAATCTTTCCAATTATAAAGATGGTCGTCTCCATGTGTTTTGCTATAGGTCAGTTCCAATAAGATAAAAGCAATAAAGGCCGGTACGCCGTATACCAGCGGGTTTGTGAGGTCCATAAAGAGTGCTAAAAGATGATGATAAGTCTGGTGTGTGTTACTTGTGGTTTAAAATAGGCATAATAATGCATTAAAACAACGTTGGTTGTCCAGAACTTTCATCATTTGATTGAATAGCGTCATCAGACGCGTCTATGGATTCCTCATCCACTACCTCCATTTCCTCGGGAGCTTGCTCCTCCGGCTCTTCATACGGAAGCGAATCCAATACATTGATACTTTTTACTTTTTCTGTAGTCAGCTGATTTCCAATAGCTTTTATTCCTTTTACTGAAATAAAACCTTCAAGGTCCACTTCTTGGTTGGGCTTGGCGTCTTTTCCCCTGGGTTTGGCAAATTCAATTTCAATGACCGGTCTCCAGTCTGTGGATACCAGTTCCAAAAAGGATTTATCGTGTTCAGAGATCACCAATTCCTCTTTGTTGGGGTTCTCTATCAAAAAGCGCTTCACAAAATAGCGTTCCTTTTCCCCTTCATAATGTACCAAGGATATCGGTTTTTTTGGATTCCATTTTTCCAACACGATCATATCTTCGTTAAATCGGGTCAGTAAATCCGGAGGGATGGTTTTTACCTTTCCGCTTTGTTCTACCACCAACAACAGGTCATCGCCCTTAAAGTCTCCCAACAGTTCTCCCCTGCCATCCACATTTAGCCGTCCCACGATATCATCGAACCAAATCTTCCTCGGCTTTAAGGTAGAAACACCTTTTTCCTTGAGTTCGATACGTTTTATCGCATATTTTGTGACCAGATTTCCCTTGGAGGCCCTACCCTTGATCAGGACATCCGCAAAATCCAGGTCCCACTTCAACTTTTTGATGCTGCCCGACTGCCGCAACAGTACTGTAACGACTTCGGCTTCACCATTGGGGTTCGCGGAGAAATACAAGACTTCAGCCGAAGCCTTATCCCCTGCCAATAAGTACATCTTATCCCTTGTGATTCCCGTTACATTGAACCTCTTGATATAACTTGGGCCACCTTTGCCTTCCTTGTATACCATATTGTAAATGGTACGGTTATCCTTCTTTTTGAAAACACCTGCATAGATGATATTTTTTCCAACAAAGGTTTTGGAGTCCACCTTGGTCACCATCATCTCCCCTTTTTGGGTGAATACGATCACATCATCAATATCGCTGCAATCTGTGACATATTCGTCTTTTTTGAGCGAGGTTCCGATAAACCCTTCCTCTCGATTCATGTAGAGTTTGGTATTGCGGATGACCACTTTGGTCGCCTCGATATCGTCAAAAATCCTTATTTCCGATTGACGCTCACGGCCTTGCCCATATTTCTTTTTGAGTTCCTTAAAGTAATCTATGGCAAACTCCACCAAATGTTCCAAGTGGTGCTTGGTTTGGGCAATCCGCTCTTCCAAACTTTCAATGAGCTGTTGTGCCTTTTCCAGATCAAATTTGGAGATACGTTTGATGCGTATTTCTGTAAGGCGAACGATATCTTCTTCCGTGACAGGCCTTTTCAGATTTTGGATATAGGGTTTCAATCCCTTGTCAATGGCCGCAATGACCCCTTCCCAGGTTTCTTCCTCTTCAATGTCGCGGTATATCCTATTCTCGATGAATATCCGCTCCAAAGAGGCAAAATGCCACTGTTCTTCCAATTCTCCGAGTTGTATTTCCAACTCGGCCTTGAGCAGTTCCACCGTATTGTCCGTGGAACGCTCCAACATTTCTGCAATTCCAATGAACAGGGGCTTGTTGTCCTCGATGATGCACCCCAACGGTGAAATGGAAGACTCGCAGGCCGTAAAGGCATATAGGGCATCGATGGTTTTGTCCGGAGAGATACCGCTGGGCAAATGCACCAAAATTTCCACTTCCGCGGCCGTATTGTCCTCAATCTTTTTAATCTTGATTTTCCCCTTTTCGTTGGCTTTGAGGATGGAATCAATCAATGAGGAAGTGTTGGTACCATAAGGAATTTCACTGATGACCAGCGTACTTTTGTCCAAGGTCGATATTTTGGCCCGTACCCGTATCTTGCCGCCCCGCATACCGTCGCTATAACCAGTCACATCTATGATTCCCGCCGTTGGAAAATCAGGATATAGTTTAAAACGCTGTCCCTTCAAGTGCTTGATGGAGGCATCGATCAATTCATTGAAGTTGTGCGGAAGAATCTTGGTGGACAGTCCTACAGCAATCCCTTCGGCACCCTGCGCCAGCAATAATGGAAATTTGACCGGTAGGTTTACCGGTTCCTTCTTTCTACCATCGTAAGAGAGCTGCCATTCGGTGATTTTTGGGCTGAAGACCACTTCCAGTGCAAATTTGGATAGTCGCGCCTCTATGTATCTGGGGGCAGCGGCCCCATCCCCTGTCAAGATATTGCCCCAGTTCCCTTGTGTATCAATGAGCAGTTCTTTTTGTCCTATTTGAACCATGGCATCCCCGATACTGGCATCTCCATGGGGGTGGTATTGCATGGTGTGCCCCACCACGTTGGCCACTTTGTTGTATCGCCCATCGTCCAACTCCTTCAATGCATGCATAATCCTGCGCTGAACAGGTTTGAACCCATCCTCGATTGCGGGAACCGCACGTTCCAAGATTACATAGGAGGCATAGTCCAAAAACCAGTCCTTATACATCCCGGTCACCTTGGTGAGCGTGTCCTGGTTTTCTAAACCTTCATCATTCAGTTCTTCGTTCTCTTCCATTTAGAAGGATGTGTGTTTATATGGTTTACAGTTGGTTTTCTTCCACCAAATCAAGTTCTACTTTAAGGTTATTTATGATGAATTCCTGACGGTCGGGGGTGTTTTTCCCCATATAGAACTGCAATAAATTATCAATACTCATGGCTTTGTCCAACATCACGGGCTCCAGCCTAATATCATCTCCGATGAAGTGTTTGAACTCGTCCGGAGAAATCTCTCCCAATCCCTTAAATCTTGTGATTTCAGGTTTTCCAGTGAGTTTTTGTATGGCAGCACGTTTTTCCTCCTCGCTGTAACAATAGATGGTTTCCTTTTTGTTCCTGACCCGAAACAGGGGTGTTTGTAGGATGTACAGGTGATTTTCTTTGATCAATTCTGGAAAGAATTGCAAAAAGAAGGTGATCAACAACAGCCTGATGTGCATGCCGTCCACATCGGCATCGGTGGCAATTACTATGTTATTATAGCGCAGGTCTTCCATGGATTCCTCGATGTTCAGTGCCGCCTGCAACAGATTGAATTCTTCGTTCTCGTACACTATTTTTTTGGACATTCCATAGGAATTCAAAGGTTTTCCGCGCAAACTGAAAACCGCTTGCGTGTTCACATCCCTCGATTTGGTAATGGATCCTGAAGCGGAATCCCCCTCTGTGATAAAGAGGGTGGTCTCCAACCTACGGTCCATTTTCATGTCCTGGAGATGGATCCTGCAATCCCTTAGTTTTTTGTTGTGCAAACTCGCCTTTTTGGCACGCTCCCTGGCCAATTTTCGGATTCCCGAAAGCTCTTTGCGCTCCCGCTCTGCCTGAACTATTTTTCGCTGCAGTGCATCCGCGGTTTCGGGATTCTTGTGGAGATAGTTGTCCAGATGTTTCCCTAAAAAGTCATTGATGTAGGTGCGTACCGTGGGCAACCCCCCGCCCATGTCCGTGGATCCCAGTTTGGTCTTTGTCTGACTTTCAAACACGGGTTCCATCACTTTGATTGAAACAGCGGAAATGATTGACTTTCTTATATCCGAAGGGTCGTAATTTTTGCCATAAAAATCACGGATGGTCTTCACCACAGCTTCCCTAAAGGCTGCTTGATGCGTACCTCCTTGGGTAGTGTGCTGACCGTTCACGAAGGAATGATATTCCTCACTGTATTGGGTCTTGCTATGGGTTATGGCTACCTCTATATCGTCTCCTTTGAGGTGGATGATGGGATACAAAAAATCGTCCTCACTGTTGTTGTCCTCCAGCAAATCCTTCAAGCCATTCTCCGAATAGAATTTTTCCCCATTAAAGACAATGGTGAGCCCTGGATTCAGGTATACATAATTCCTGAGCATGCGTTCCACATACTCGTTCCGGTACTTGTATTTTTTGAAAATGGATTCATCCGGGGTAAAACTTACCTTGGTCCCCCTGCGTCTGGAAGATTCTTCCAACAGTTCCTCATTGACCAGGTTGCCCGTTTCAAACTCTGCAGCCATGGACTTACCGTCGCGGTTGGATTCAACCCTGAAATAGGTGGACAGTGCATTGACCGCTTTGGTCCCTACCCCGTTCAAACCCACGGACTTTTTAAAGGCACGGGTATCGTATTTTCCGCCCGTGTTCATTTTTGAGACCACATCCACCACTTTGCCCAAGGGTATGCCACGACCAAAGTCCCGCACATGGACCAGATTATCCTTTATATTGATCTCAATGGTCTTTCCGGCCCCCATGACAAACTCATCGATACAGTTGTCAATGACTTCCTTGAGGAGGATGTAGATACCATCGTCAGCGGAAGAACCATCGCCCAATTTGCCTATATACATCCCAGGGCGCATACGGATATGCTCCTTCCAATCCAGCGAACGAATGTTATCCTCTGTATATTGGGTTTCTGCCATTAGTTAAGGGTTAACCTTGCTAATATAAAATTTCACTCCTAAATTCAAAATGAAGCGTAGGGAAAGTAATCAACAATAAATAAATCTCATTGTTGATAGAAGAAACAGCGTCATTAACTTAACAAGGACTAATTGCTACAACTACCTGCTGTAATTTCTGAAGACACTGGGTTGAACAAATTATCATAGACGTCATAATTGCCAGACCAAGCATTTTCGAAAAGCGCATTCAGTCCACAAAAACTATTTAAGGATTCGTTGCCAACTATTTGAATGCTTCCCCCAAGATTTGTTAGCAATTCCAATCCATCTAAACTCATTAAACCTGTGTTGTAATTAATGGTCAAATTTCCTTGAACCGAGGTCAGCGAGCTGAAACCTCCCAAAGAAGTTATACTGTTCTGGCTAGAAAAGTCCAAATTCCCATCAACAGTCATAATGTTTGACAACCCAGAAATATCATTTAACAAAGTGTTATTTTGAATGGAAAAGCTGCCGCCGATTGTCTGAAGATTGACGAGGCCATTAACATTGGTTAGTATTGGGTTGGATCCAATTTGCAAGCCTCCTACAGTTTCCAAATTTGACAGCATGTCAAGATTTTCCAGCTCTTTAAATCCAACAATTGTAAACATGCCCTCAACCGTTGTTAATGAAGTGAAGGCGGACAAAGACTTCAAATTGAAGTTTTGATTACTCGCGTTCAAAGAAATTTGCCCCCCAACCACTAGCAATGAGGAGAAACCTTGTATAACTTCCAATGAACCACTAAAATGAGTAGTGAAACCGTTCATTGTTTCCAATGCCTCAAATCCGCCAATCGTTATCAATAAATCATTGTAGTCAATATTTAAATCCTGTACCAGAGTCCTAAGCTTGGGAAAGCCTGAAACATAAGATAACTGAGAGTTTCTATAAATCCGTATTTTACCTTGGACCTCTTCCAAAAGGGGAAATCCGTCAATACCGTTCAGAGAATTATTTTCAGCTATATTTAGACCAGAGTATATGTCATAACCACTATTGGAACCAAGACTAACAAGACTTGGAAATGCATCAACGCTCTCCAACAAATCATTGGAAACAATTGCAATGGTGCCAGCACTTTGTAATTTTTTGAATCCTTCAATCGTCCTAATTTTAGGGTTGCCTTCGATACTTAACCCTTGGCCCATGCTTACTAGATTTTGAAATCCAGAAATGCTTTCTAGATTATCATTGTATTCTATTAAAAGTAACCCGGATATTTGTTCTATTTTACCAAAAGCATCAATTTCTTGAATGGAAGGATTCCCTAATATGGCAAATCCCGAAGAGACTTGCTCAATATTCTCAAGACCGTTTAAATTTTCTAAAAGCAGATTGTTTATTATTTGAATAAATGAAGCATTTTTTATTCCGGCAAGGCCATCAATATTAGTCATTATTGCCTGACCTGAAACTAAGACTTCGCGCCCTACCTCTGCCAAATTCTCCAATCCACTAAGGTTCTCTAATATATCATTGTATTCAATTCTAAGGTCAACCCCGATGACCTTAAGGGTTTTGAGCGCTTCTAAACTTAAAATAGAAGATGGATTATTGGAATCTTTTATAGTCAAAGTCCCTGTAATATCCGTATAATTCTGGGCGCCAAAGCTGTCCACCTCACTTTGAGAGGTAAGCAATACATCTCCTTCATAAATTTTTTGCGACACAACTCCGTCCAATGTGGTGAACTGTTGCTGGCTGCCATAAGCGGTACCTTTGCTGTTTATGGCATAAGCACGAATGAAATATTGAGTCTTGGAATCCAACCCAGTCAAGGAAGTTGAAAAACTCCCCGTCCCGGAGCCGGAACTTTTTTTATTGTCAGCCGTGGTCGGATTTGAACTCAGGCCCCATACGATTCCCCGTTCGGTTACATTGCCGCCGCCATCATCGGTCACCGACCCGCCAACGTTTGCAGAATTTTCACCAACTTCAGAAGGACTTGATGTACTCACAGATGGCAAACTTATTGTATTGGGGATTTCCTCATTGGAATCAGAACTGGAGCAAGCAAAAATAAATAGAGTAATTAGAGCGTATGTAAGTTTTTTAATCATGAATTGTAGTTTATTTCGGAAAGGCATGGGTTAAATATTTATTGTGAAACAGTTTTCGATAAAGAACATTAATATGGCCTACACATTAAACCTAAAATGCATCACGTCCCCATCCTGTACCACATATTCCTTACCTTCCACGCGCATACGGCCGGCTTCCTTTACCTTGACTTCACTACCATACTTAATATAGTCCTCATACGAAATGACCTCGGCGCGGATAAAGCCTTTTTCAAAATCTGTATGGATTACACCGGCGGCTTGGGGAGCCGTAGCACCTACTGGAATGGTCCATGCCCTAACTTCTTTCACCCCCGCCGTAAAATATGTCTCCAGATTCAGTAATCTGTAGGCCCCGCGTATCAGTTTTGAAGATCCGGGCTCTGAAAGTCCCATGTCTTCCAGGAACATTTGGCGTTCTTCATAGGTTTCCAGTTCGGTAATGTCAGCTTCCGTGCCTACCGCCAAAAAAATAACTTCCGCTTTTTCATTGCCCACGGCTTCTTTCACCTTCTCCACATAGGCATTTCCAGTGGCGGCAGCTTCTTCATCCACATTGCAAACATACATCACCGGTTTGTCCGTGATCAACTGCAGGGGCTTTACATATTCCATTCTATCTTCTTGGGCAATCTCGATGGCACGAATGGAAATCCCTGCTTCCAGACCTTCCTTCAACTTTGTCAGGACCGCTTCTTCTTTCTGTGCTTCCTTGTTCCCTGTTTTAGCGGCCCGTTTTACCTTGTCCAACTTTTTTTCCACACTCTCCAAATCTTTCAACTGGAGTTCCATGTCTATGGTCTCTTTATCCCGAATGGGGTCCACAGAACCATCCACATGCACAATATTGTCATTGTCAAAACAGCGCAGAACGTGAAGGATGGCATCGGTTTCCCTGATATTTCCCAAAAATTGGTTTCCGAGACCTTCTCCCTTGCTAGCTCCTTTCACCAATCCTGCTATATCCACAATTTCCACAGTAGCTGGCACTACGCGTTCAGGTTTTACCAATTCCTCAAGTTTTTCCAAACGGGTATCGGGAACGTTCACCACGCCAATATTGGGCTCTATGGTACAAAATGGGAAGTTGGCGCTCTGGGCCTTGGCATTGGACAAGCAGTTGAACAAAGTTGACTTTCCCACATTGGGCAATCCTACGATTCCGGCTTTCATTGGCTAGATGTTAGGTTTCAGATTCAAGATCTCAGATTCCAGACTCAAAAACGCAATGTTATGCGCAACTGTCAACTGATTATTGATAACTGATCATTAAATTAAGGCTGCAAATATAAGTTGAAGTTTTGTATGGCAACGATATTATTCTGCACTAAAAGCCTTTGACCAAAAGATAAACCCCAATGACAAAAACCGTGACGATGCCCACAATGGCCACTAAGGAAAGTATGCAGCCCAATCGTTTCCAAAACCCGTTATAAACCTCTTCCTTTTTGTGCATAAAAAACCCGAACCTTTTTGGTCCGGGCTAAATTACATGATTTTTTACTGTTTGTTATCCTGAGTGCATGAACCTTTGCTTGCCCAATAGCACTTCTTCACTTTCCACATGGTCCTCATCGGGCACACAGCAATCCACCGGGCATACGGCCGCACATTGTGGCTCTTCATGGAACCCCTTGCACTCCGTACATTTATCGGGAGAGATATAATAGATCTCATCACTGATGGGCTCTTGGGCCTCATCTGCATTCACAGCCTTTCCACTGGGAAGTACCACATCCCCTGTCAAGGAAGTTCCATCACTATAACGCCATTCATCCGCTCCTTCATAAATAGCAGTATTTGGGCATTCGGGCTCACAGGCACCGCAGTTTATACACTCATCTGTTATTATAATCGCCATAATTTTCTTTTCCTTTGTGCCGAATCATTTCAGCATGCTTACTTTTGCCAAAAGTAAATCCTACTAAATTAGTATACAAATATAATGCACACATATCTCCCAATATTGGAAGCTTTTGTTAAACTTGGAAATTTAATAACGGATTTTTGTGAAAATTGTTATTCCAACGACTTCAAGGGAGATGTCGACTTCAAGGAAGCGGTCGAAAAAGCTGAACAACAAAATGGATGGTTTACCCAGGGAAACATCCTCTTTGCCCTTGGGCAATGGTCTTCTTTACTGACAAGGGAAAAACTGATCCAGTGGCTCTCCAACTATGACCTGTCCGCGGAACATGCCCCCAAAACAATTGGCATCGTGATGGCCGGCAACATTCCTTTGGTGGGGTTCCATGATTTTTTATGCGTGCTGATGTCGGGCAACAAGGTCTTGGCCAAACTGTCTTCCAATGATAAGGTATTGCTTCCTTTTCTAGCAAAATACTTGATCCAACAGGAACCCCAATTGAAAGATAGGATATCGTTTACTGAAGGTAAATTTGAAGATTTTGACGCCGTCATCGCCACGGGAAGCAATAATACGGGCCGTTATTTTGAGTATTATTTTGGAAAAAAACCGAATATTATCCGAAAAAACAGGAATTCTGTGGCCATACTTACGGGAACTGAATCCAAAGAACAATTGATTGCGCTTGGCGAGGACATTTTTAGGTATTTTGGGCTGGGTTGTCGCAACGTTTCAAAAATATTTGTCCCTGAGGGCTATGCTTTTGAACCCCTTTTTAATGCCCTTTTCGCTTTCAAGGATAGTATAGTGCACCATAAATATGCCAACAACTATGACTATAACAAAGCGGTGTACCTTATGAGCGATTTCAAGATTTTGGACAACGGCTTTCTCATGCTCAAAAAAGATGAGGGTTTCTCCTCTCCCATCGCTACCCTGTTCTATTCCCATTATGATTCCGAAAATGACCTGAGACGAAAGTTGGAGAGTCAAAAAGAGCATATTCAGTGTATTGTTTCCCATGGGAAAAACAAAGATGATATTCCTTTCGGCGAGACCCAAAAACCTAAATTGCTTGACTATGCGGACGGAATGGACACTATGGATTTTTTGTTGAAAATTTGAAAATACACACTTGCGCCCATCGTTTTTAGATCCAAGTTTTTTTAAGACCTTTACCCCTTAATTTTGGAAAATGAAAAAACATAATTTTAGTCCAGGCCCTTGCATTTTGCCCAAAGAGGTAATGCAAAAGGCATCCGAGGCCGTCTTGGATTTGGATGGCATCGGCCTATCTATCATCGAAATATCGCACCGAAGCAAGGAGTTCGTTGCCATCATGGAAAAGGCCCGTTCCTTGGCATTGGAACTACTGGGATTGGAAGGCAAAGGATATCAGGCCCTGTTCCTACAAGGAGGCGCCAGCATGCAGTTTTTGATGGCCGCTTACAATCTTTTGGAGAAAAAGGCCGGTTATCTGAACACAGGGACGTGGAGCCAAAAGGCCATAAAGGAAGCACGCTTGTTCGGTGAGATTGTGGAAGTGGCCTCTTCACAGGAGCAAAATTTCAATCATATCCCAAAAGGCTATTCGGTCCCGACAGACTTGGATTATCTGCACCTTACATCCAACAATACCATCTTTGGAACCCAGATCAAGGAATTCCCAAAGACCAAGGTTCCGCTGGTGTGTGATATGAGCTCGGATATTTTCTCCAGACAATTGGACTTTTCAAAATTTGACCTGATCTACGCCGGTGCCCAAAAGAACATGGGCCCTGCAGGTACCACTTTGGTAGTGGTGAAAGAGGACATTTTGGGCAAGGTATCCCGAAAAATCCCATCCATGTTGGATTATTCCGTGCATGCAAACAAGGAGAGCATGTACAACACCCCTCCCGTCTTTGCCGTGTACGTGTCCATGCTCACCATGCAATGGCTCAAGGATCTTGGAGGTATCGCCGCCATAGAGGAAATCAACGAGCGTAAAGCCAATCTCATATATTCCGAAATAGATTTGAATCCGGTGTTTTCAGGCTTTGCGGCCAAGGAGGACCGATCCATCATGAATGCCACCTTTAACATTACCGATGATGCCCTGAAGGATATCTTCGACAACATGTGCAAGCAAGCCGGTATCAGTGGAATCAATGGCCACAGATCGGTCGGTGGCTATAGGGCTTCCATGTACAATGCCCTGCCCATGGAAAGTGTTGGGGTTCTCGTGGACATCATGAGCGAATTGGAAAAGAAAGGATAATTTGGTTTTAAGTTGCAAATTTTAAATTTTGATTGAAGAAAGAAGTTTCGAATTTTCCTTACAAATTATCAAGTTGGTAAAAGACTTGAAGCAAAATCATGAATATATCTTTGCTGACCAGTTGCTACGCGCATCGACAAGCATTGGTGCCAATGTAGCAGAAGCTGGTGCCGGTCAATCAAAAAAAGATTTCATTTCTAAGATGGCCATTGCCTCAAAGGAAGCTCGTGAAACCCAATACTGGCTCCGTCTTATCCATAAAGCAAACTTATCCAACCTAAACTTGGAAAAATACCTTGATGAAATAAATCAGATTATTAAAATCTTGACCAAAATTGTCAAAACAAGTCAGGAAACTATTTAAGACTCAAAATTTAGAACTCAAACCTATGATATGAAGGTATTGGCAAATGATGGTCTGGCACCTGCTGGGGTCGATGTATTGAAAAAAGAGGGCATTGAAGTTGTTACAACACGGGTGGCCCAAGAGCAATTGGCAAAATTCATCAATGAAAACGGAATCAACGCATTATTGGTGCGCAGTGCCACTGAAGTGAGAAAAAACCTGTTGGATGCCTGCCCCCATCTCCAACTGATCGGTCGTGGTGGGGTCGGTATGGACAATATCGATGTGGAGTATGCCCAATCCAAGGGAATCCATGTCATCAACACCCCAGCTGCATCTTCAGAATCCGTGGCGGAGCTTGTTTTTGCCCATCTTTTTGGTGGCGTCCGTTTCTTGTACGATTCCAACCGAAACATGCCCTTGGATGGCGACAGTAAGTTCAAACAATTGAAAAAAAGCTATGCAGGAGGAACCGAACTGAGGGGAAAAACTTTGGGGGTTATTGGATTTGGAAGGATCGGACAAGCAACAGCGAAAATAGCATTGGGTATTGGGATGAAAGTATTGTTTGCCGATCATCACGTTTCCAAGGTTACTTTGGAAATCCCTTTTTTCGATGGACAATCGGTGAGCTTTGATCTTAAGAGGGATACTTTGGAGGATGTCCTTACACAGTCGGACTTCATCAGTTTGCATGTCCCGGCACAGGACAAATATCTCATTGGCAAAAAAGAATTCGACCTTATGAAAACAGGGGTAGGGATCGTCAATGCCTCCCGGGGAGGGGTACTGGATGAAGTGGCCCTGGTTGATGCCCTGGACAAGGACAAGATTGCCTTTGCCGGGCTGGACGTCTACGAATCCGAACCGCATCCGGAAATCAAGATATTGATGAACCCAAAGATTTCGTTGACCCCGCATATAGGTGCATCCACCCAAGAAGCCCAAGAGCGGATCGGGGTTGAACTCGCTACCCAGGTCATAGCCCTGCTAAAGTGACATTTTACATTTTAAAAACCTATTTGAAACCTACTTTTTGTACATTGTAAGTCTTAACTAAACACTATAAAATGTCCGGATTATTAGATTTACTCAACAGCCCCATGGGCAAACAATTGATCAGTGGAGTGGCAGGTCAAACAGGCCAGTCCGAGAACAAAACGGCCGATGTTTTGAGCATGGCCATGCCCCTGTTGATGGGTGCCATGAAAAAGAATACATCAACGCCCGGAGGGGCTCAAGGCTTGATGAATGCCCTTTCTTCCAAACATGATGGAAGTATTTTGGATGATTTGGGAGGCCTATTTGGTGGAGGGGTCGATCAAAGTGTGATGGATGACGGAGCCGGGATCCTTGGCCATGTCTTTGGTTCCAAACAACCCCAGGTAGAGAATGCCCTGAGCAGCAAATCGGGAATCGATGCCGGAACAATTTCCCAGATATTGAAGATTGCCGCCCCTATCCTATTGGGTTATTTGGGAAGGCAGACCCGACAGCAGAGTGTGAACAGCCCAGATGGCTTAAATGGATTGTTGGGAGGCCTCATGGGTGGCAGCAGGACCGCCAACAAACAGCAATCCCTGATCGAGACCTTTTTGGATTCTGACGGGGATGGCAGTGTCATTGACGACATTGCAGGAATGGTTTTGAACGGAGGTGGACGCAAAAAAAGCGGGCTTGGAGGTCTTCTGGGAGGCCTTTTTGGAAAATAGAGAATCGTCTTTAACTATATTTAACAGGGCCATTTGAACACTCAAATGGCTTTTTTTGTAATTTAAGGTTATGAAAAAGAAGATTTTAACCAAGGCTATCGCCCTATTTGCTGTGTTTGGTTTGGTGGCTGCCTGCTCAGCACAAAAAGAGGCTCTTGACATTTCCCCTGATGAACAGGCCGTGTTCAATTCCAAGGAAGAAGAACCGGTGGAGATCAAGGATGAAGAATCGGAATATGAGATCATCATCATTGAGCCTGGGTTCAATACGTGGCTTTTGAGCATTGCCCGGCCCGAAGGATATTATTCACAATCTTTCCTGGAAAACAGAAACATGTTGTATGTAATGGAGTGGAACAGGCGCGTGCTCCAACCCATGAGGTATGGCTCAGGCCTATATGAAATGCAGGTCAATTATGATCCCAGCATTGACTATGGTTACGATGTGAACTACAAACTGTACAACTATTTCATCTATTTCCAGCGCAAATACAAACAACGTCTGGGCCCCTTTATCCCAAGGATTTAATATGCTATTTTTGCCATCTAATTCTTTGGGATGGAAAAAATAAGACAACGCTGGGAAATAGCCGAGAGCTGGCAATTTCTCTTTCCCTTTTTGGGTGTTGTTTCCCTGTTGCTTACCTCCTATGTCATTGCACGACGACTGCTGCATCTTTTTGACCTGAACAACACTTCCTTTGAATGGGTCTTTACCATTGGGGTTGCGATTGGACTTTATTTTCCAATGCTTCGTTTTTTTCTTTGGTGTTTTAAGAAACTGGAAAACAAATGGCCCGTCGAGCATAAATGGGAGATGATAGCCATTTTCATCGTATTTGCCATAACCGGAAGCCTGTCCGCCAAGCTCGCGGGACCATTAGTGGAATGGGTTGGCTTAGGGAAGGATTCCGTGAATGGATTTATTTTTTGGACCGCCAGGATCCTGCTTATATTTCCCATCTACCAAATTCTTTTGGTCCTGATTGGATGGCTGTTCGGCCAATTCCAATTCTTTTGGAACTTTGAAAAGAAATTGCTGAAACGGATGGGGTTCGGGTTTCTTTTTCCATAGTTTATGGTTTTGTTAACATAAAAAAGAGGCTGGTCTAGGCTACCTTTGTTGATATGACCTCGTTTTTTCCAAAACGCATTGCCATTTACATATCCCTGGTACTTACCATCGGGATACTCGCTCCTTCGGGGCTTAAACTTGCCCACGCTCTTCATGGTCACAATAAGGAAAAACGATGTGTTGCTTATGGCACCGACCATATCCATAGTGCTGATGTTCATTGTGATTTCCACGATTTTACCTTGGCATCCAACGTTTTTTTCGCTTCTTCCTTTGCGTATACCCCGTTGGAAGCCCCTTCATTTGACTGCCCCAACACATTTTATACCTCCTTATTCAAACCCTATAAAACGGCATATCTTGCCTTAAGGGGCCCCCCTCAGGTTTCATAATGGAACAACACGTTAGAAGATTCAATAACTTATAATTTCTACTATGAAACAACTATATACTTCAATGCTTTTGGCATTGTTACCACTATTTATACATGCACAACATAAGGTCACGGGAACGATTACCGATTCTGATAACGGCCAGCCTTTGGAACAAGTGTCCGTTTACATACCACAATTGGAAAAAGGTAGCGTAACGGATGAAAATGGAAACTATACCATAAAAGATCTGCCTGAAGGCAAATACAAGTTAGTTATTGCCCTTTTGGGGTACGAGACCTACTCCACTACCCTGGAAATCAGTTCAGGGGAGAATCTGCTCAACTTTGCAATGGTGCCTTCGGCCATTGAGATCGATGAAGTGGTACTTTCCACCCCTTTTCATAAATTGGAACGGGAGAACGTAATGAAGGTAGAGCAGAGGTCAATAGCCGAATTGAAAAGCAACGGGGCCATAACCCTTGCAGACGGTATTACCAACATACCGGGCGTTTCCACGGTATCCACTGGTGTGGGCATTGGAAAACCGGTTATACGGGGACTAAGCTTTAATCGCGTCTTGGTCTACACCCAGGGAATACGATTGGAAAACCAACAGTTTGGCAGTGAGCATGGACTAGGTGTCAACGATGCCGGTATTTCCAGTGTGGAGGTCATCAAGGGACCGGCTTCCCTACTCTATGGTTCCGATGCCTTGGGTGGGGTGCTTTATCTGAATCCTGAAAATTTTGAACTGCCCAACCAAACTTCGGGGGACATAAACCTGAACTATTTTACCAATACGTTGGGCTATGGCGCCAATGCCGGTATAAAAACATCGGGGGATAAGTTTAAATTTTTGGTGAGGGGCGCCCACAGTTCCAATGTGGATTACGAGACAGGCGATGGAACCAGTGTCACAAATTCACGTTTTAAAGAGTCCGACCTAAAAACAGGTGTGGCCTACCAGGCCAGTAAGTTCAAAACGGAATTACGGTACAATTATAACTATTCAAAATTGGGGATTCCCGAAGAGATAGGAGTACAGAACAATGGCAGGGATCCACTGCTCCCCAATCAGGAACTTACTACCCATATTTTAAGTTCAAAGAGCAATGTATTCCTTAAAAAATCCAGTCTGGAAGCCACCTTTGGGTACATCTTCAATGATCGTAAGGAATTTGAGGAACATCATGAAGGAGAGGAAGAACCGGCAATGGAAGAGGAAGGCCCGGCACTGCACATGGAACTGAGTACTTTTAGTTATAACCTCCATTTTAACCCACAGTGGGGCAACATGACCACCATTTTTGGTGTTCAGGGCATGCATCAAAAAAATGAGAATTTCGGTGAGGAAGTATTGATCCCCAATGCCATTACCAATGATTTTGGGGCATTGGCAACATCCCATATCCATTTTGAGAAGAGCGACCTTCAATTGGGATTGCGCTACGATCTGAGGTCCATCAATGGCGAAGAGAGCGGTGCTGAAGGTGATGTGGAGTTCATTGATGCCATCAACAAGGATTTCAATAGTTTCAACGCCGCAGTGGGATACCGTATCGATCTCACCAAAAATGTGCTGGCCCGATTGAATTTGGCTACTGGCTTTAGGGCACCGAATTTATCCGAATTGACATCCAATGGCCTGCACAGTGGCGCCAATCGCGTTGAAATTGGAAATCCAGATTTGAAAAGCGAGCAGAACCTACAGGTTGATTTGGCCCTAGAGTATGGAAACCAACATATAGAGCTCTATGCCAATGCGTTCTACAACAATGTGAACAACTATATTTTCCTTGAGCCCAATGGGGAATTTAGGGGCGAAGATCCCATTTACGTGTTCCAACAGCAGGATGCCACACTCTATGGAGGTGAATTTGGATTCCATTTACACCCCCATCCCTTGGATTGGTTGCATTTTGAAAGCAGTTTTGACATGGTCTTTGGGGAATTGAAGGACAAGACCGACCTACCCCTTATTCCGGCCAACAGGTGGAACAATACACTAAGGGTGGAATGGAATGCCTCAAAAGGCAGCAAATCCAAAAACTACGCTTTTGTCACCCTACAGTCAGTTTTTGATCAGAACAGAGTGGCAACTTTTGAATCCACCACCCAAGGCTACAACCTGTTGAATATGGGTATAGGTGGGGAAATCAAGATCTTTGACCAACCCATCGGGTATAGGGTTAGTGGAAACAACCTTTTTGACAAAAACTACATCGCTCACCTATCCCGTTTAAAAACGGATGGGATAGCGAATATCGGAAGGAATATTGCTTTCAATTTGAGCATAGGCCTGTAGAAGAAACGGGGCAGCAAGGAAACATGGTTACTTGTTGCCCTTCTTTTTGGCCAACAAATAAGTGTATATCCAGGTTAAGGTAAATGTGGGAATCACATCCAATCCAGGGACCAATTCCTCCACAAAGGTGATGATTCCGGCCGCCTGGCCTACCCTACCCTTATATATTCTGGTCATCAACCAACCCGCAATGGGTGCCCAGATAACATCGGAAAACTCCCCAATGCCAGGAATCACAAATGACAGCATACCAATACCATCGAACAATAGTCCTAAAAGAAGGTTGCGATACTTTGGGTCTTTTTCTTCTGCCATTGATGAAAAATAGCAATTCCGAATGAAATGGAAAAATCGGTTACGACAAATTGGAACTGATCAGCTTTAAGAACTCGTTTCGGGTCTCAATTTTTTCGAACTGACCCCTAAAACCAGAGGTAGTGGTCACTGAATTCTGTTTTTGTACTCCCCGCATCATCATGCACATATGCGCCGCTTCAATGACCACCGCCACGCCTTGTGGCTTCAAGGTGTCGTTGAGGCATTCCAAAATGTCATGGGTCAAACGCTCCTGAACCTGCAATCTACGGGCAAAAACATCCACCACACGGGGAATCTTGCTCAACCCCACAATATGTCCGTTGGGAATATAGGCAATATGGGCCTTGCCAAAAAATGGCAGCATGTGGTGCTCGCAGAGCGAATAGACCTCAATATCCTTGATGAGCACCATTTCATCATAGCTTTCCTCAAACATGGCGCTCTTAAGAATCTCTGCCGCGTTTTGCCTATATCCCTGGGTAAGGAACAACATGGCCTTGGCCGCCCGTTCAGGCGTTTTCAATAGGCCATCCCGAGATATGTCCTCTCCAATATCCCCCATTATTTTTGCAAAATGGTCCTTAACCTCATTGGTAATCTCAATGTTGTACTCTTCTAAATATCTGTACGGTGCCATGCCTTTAATTTACGGTGTTCAGTTTTTTTGCGAAATGTGCGTTCAACTTCTTGATCTTGGGATCAATAATGAACTGGCAATAAGGTTGTTGACGGTGGTCATTATAATAATTTTGATGCTCCTCCTCTGCCCTGTAAAATGGCTTCTCCTCTGATATGGCTGTTACAATGGGCGACCCAAAGATGCGTTCCCTTTCCAACAATGCAATGAATTCCTCTGCTTGATCTTTCTGTTCAGGAGTGGTATAGAATATCTCACTGCGGTACTGGGTGCCCACATCATTGCCCTGCCGGTTCAGGGTAGTGGGATCATGGGTGGCAAAAAAGACTTCCATCAATTCAACAAAGGAAACCTGGGAAGGATCGAAAACTATCTTGATGGCCTCTGCATGCCCGGTCCTTCCTGAACAAATTTCACGATACCCAGGGTTTTTAATAGTGCCCCCCGTATATCCAGAAATGACCTCCTTTACCCCATTGAGCCTTTGGAAAACGGCTTCGGTACACCAAAAACAACCGCCGGCAAATATGGCGGTCTCTACAATTAGGTTATTTTGTTTATCCATTTGTTCTCAAAGTTAAACAAAGATTATGATTCAACAATCCAAATTTAAAAACTTGTTTCTTGGCCAATGGTCGCAAACTTGTGCAAAAACTTATTTGAAACTTCAATTTTTGTCCACTCGGCAGTAATCATTACTTTCACCGCAAGAAGCGGTTTTTTTATGATAAAAGCTACAAACATCAAAAAAAATTATGGAAACCTGCAGGTTTTGAAGGGAGTTGACCTCGAGGTGAAAAAAGGAGAGGTAGTGTCCATTGTGGGAGCTTCGGGAGCTGGGAAGACCACTTTATTGCAGATATTGGGCACATTGGACGCGCCTTCAAACAAAGGGGAAAGTTCCTTATTGGTCAATGATACCGATGTGACCCAATTGAACGACAAAAATCTGGCGCGGTTCCGTAATGAACATATCGGTTTTATTTTCCAGTTTCACCAATTGCTGCCGGAATTTACAGCTTTGGAAAATGTCTGCATTCCGGCTTTTATCAAAAATACACCCAGGGACGCAGCGGAAAAACGGGCCAAGGAACTTTTGGATTTTCTGGGGCTATCGGACCGTTATGACCATAAACCCAATGCCCTTTCGGGCGGGGAGCAGCAACGTGTGGCCGTGGCGCGTTCCCTAATGAACAACCCTTCGGTGGTTTTGGCAGACGAACCCAGTGGAAACCTGGATTCTGAAAGCGCCGATAATCTCCACAAGCTGTTCTTTAAGCTTCGGGACGAGTTTGGGCAAACTTTTGTGTTGGTTACACACAACATGGAATTGGCCAATATGGCAGACCGAAAGCTTACCATGGTGGATGGAATGATCGTTTCCTAAGACAGTATATGACCCAATCTGAACTGAAAGACTTTCTGGACGAAAAGGTGGCCCAATACAACCACCCCAGATTTTTGGAGGACGATCCCATCCAGATTCCACATCGGTTTACCAAAAAGGAAGATATTGAGATCAGTGGGTTTTTAACGGCTACCATTGCCTGGGGAAACCGAAAAAGTATCATCAACAATGCTTCCAGATTAATGGAACTTTTGGACAATGCCCCACATGATTTTGTAGTGCACCATACCGACCCTGACTTAGAAAAACTTACGCCATTTGTGCATAGGACCTTTAATGGTGTTGACCTGGAGTACTTTGTAAAAAGTCTTAAAAACATCTATCTACGCCACGATGGCCTGGAGGCCATTTTTGCAAAACATCAACAAATAGATTCCCTGCAGCCCGCCATTTCCCAATTCAAAAAAATATTTTTTGAACTGCCCCATCAGACCAGGACGGCAAAACATGTTTCGGACCCTGGTCAAGGTTCGGCTGCCAAACGCATCAATATGTTCTTGCGCTGGATGGTCAGAAACAATGGGACCGGGGTTGATTTTGGGATTTGGAAAAAATTGGAACCTGCCCAACTTTCCTGCCCTCTGGACGTGCATTCAGGCAATGTGGCCCGAAAACTGGGTCTCTTAAAGCGGAAACAGAATGATGCCAAGGCACTGTTGGAATTGGATGCCAATCTAAGAACCCTGGATCCTTTGGACCCCGTTAAATATGATTTCGCACTCTTCGGTTTGGGTGCTTTTGAAAAGTTTTAAATCCAAATGGGATTTTACAGTTTCGTGGCTTAAACTTACTTTTACCCCAGGTTGAAGATTATGGAACAAAAAAGAAGATCGCCATACTATCCGGATATTCCCCTTTTTTTGGTGCTCATTCCCTTTATAAGCGGGTTCAACTATTACCTCACCTACTCCAACGTAAAGCCAGACTGGTGGTTTGTCTTCACCTATACTTTGGACACCCTCATGGGGTATGTTGCTTGGTTGGTGGTCAGAAAAATTGTTCTTTGGTTGGATAAAAGAATGCCCTATGCAAAAAACTTTGCCAAAAGGGTCATTGTGCAATTTTTGTTGACAACATTTGTCGGCCTTTTTACCATCAGCATCTTAACGGAACTCTCCAGTATTATTGTATTGGGAAAATGGGCACACCCCAGTTTTTACGATTACGACCTTTTTATCATAGCCATTTGGTTTTTTGTGATCAATGCCATCTACATTATGATCCATTACTACTATAAATGGCAGGGAACGGAACAGCAGGTTTTACTGGAAAAACAAAAGTTGCAGACTGGCTACTTGGTGAAGGAGGGAAAAAATGAGATACGGGTTCCCTATGAGGATGTATTGGCCTTTGCAGTGGAAGATGAATATACGGTGTTGCATTCCTCTGAAGGAAACCAATTTTATTTGGATAGCCCCCTGGATAAGATAACCGATGAGCTTCCAAAAGATCTATTTTTTAGGTTGAACAGGCAATATACCGTCAACCGAAACTTGATCACAGGGTTCAAAAAGCTGGAAAATGGAAAAATCAGTGTTTCCATTTCAAATCAAGACAATCTTCCTGATGAAATCCCGGTAAGCCGCACCAAGGCCCCTACATTTAAACGTTGGTTTCGGGCATCCGACTGACATTTCGGCCCAAATTTTACTACACTTTAAGGAAAACACCCTGTTTTTACTTGATTTTCTGCGGGCTCCCGAAATAATTTTGGCCTATCAAATCAATCAAAAATGAGAACAACAATTACACTATTTTTCTTGAGCATTTTTATGTTCGGTATGGTCAACGCCCAGGACAGCGGCGATGGAAACCACAGAAATTTTCCCTTGATCATCAGCCTTGAATTTCATTCCCTTTCACTCCCTTTCAAAAACAAGAAACCGCTTTTTTCCAATGTGGGCATCGGTTTGGGAACTGAAGTGAGCCATAACGGCAACCGCAATTGGGTACAACAGTTCAAAATGACCTGGTACGGCAACAAAACGGTCGGCGGGGGAATCATGTTCCATACCCAAGCGGTTTGGAGACCGGATATTGTTTCGGACGCTTTTTCTGAAGTGAAGCTTGGGGTGGGCTATCTCTATGCCAAAAGGCCCAAAGATGCTTACCAGCCCACAGCAGATGGCTGGAAAAATGTGGGCAAAAAAGGGAAGGGCATGTTTGTACTTCCCGTAGGGATCGGATTGGGTTACGATACCTATGATGAGGGTACCTATGTGTCCCCATTTGCCAACTATCAATTTCTATTGGCAACCAAATACAACAACAGTGTTCCTGTAGTCCCCTTTACCCTGCTGGAATTCGGTTCAAGAATCCATTTTTAATCAAAAAACACCTGTCATGAAAGAAAACAAAATCATATTCACAGTCCTCTTCGTGGTCATTTTATTCCGAATTTCGGCCCAGGACAGTTTCCAAGACGTTCAGATCAACCCTAACCACCCCAAAGCTAAAAAAGTGTTGCCCGTGCTGGAAGCACTGACCAACAATGGAGTTCCCGGGGCCAGTTTGGCCATCTTTGACAAGGATGGATGGTGGATGGCAAGTACTGGCTATTCAAGCCTGGAAAATAAGGATAAGATGACGGACAAGCATCTTCATTATCTGCAAAGTGTGGCGAAAACCTATATGGCGGTTGGCGTTCTCAAACTTTATGAGGAAGGAAAGCTAAAATTGGAAGATCCCATATCCAAGCACCTTGAACCCTCAATTTCGGCAATGGTGGATAGAGCGGATGAGATCACCATCAAAATGTTGCTCAACCATACATCGGGTGTGCCAGAGTACAACTTTGACCCAGAATATGCCAGTAAACTGTTGCAACATCCGGAAATCCCATTTACGGCGAAGGATTACATCAAATTCATCAAAGGAAAAAAATTGACCTTTGAGCCCGGAAGCCAGTATTCGTATAGAAATACCAATTTTGTACTGTTATCCATGATCGTGGATCAGATAACGGGAGACCATGGCGCTTATTTGGAAAAAGTGATCTTCAAGCCATTGGGGTTACGGCATACCTATTACCAGATCAATGACGAAAAGTTGAGGAACGAAAAACTTGCCGACAGCTATTGGGACCGCTATAGCGATGGCTTTCTTGAAAACGTCACGTACATACAGCGTCAAAATGTGACCTACATGGTCGGGGACGATGGCATAGTGACCACTACCGTGGAAGCCGTGCAATTTCTAAGAGGTCTTTTGGAAGGTAAATTGCTACAAGGGGCCACTTTGGACTTAATGAAGACTTGGGTCAAGGGACCAGATGGCAAACCCAGATATGGTTTGGGGCTGGGATTGACCGAAATTGCAGGCCATGCCGCCATTGGGCACTCTGGGGGCGGAATCGGTGCCGGTTGCGAACTGCGGTATTTTCCAGAAAAGGATCTGTACATGTTCGTGGGCATCAACATCGGTACTGTGACCGAAAGTCCTTTGCACATCAGTTTGGCCCAAAAGCGTGAAGAACTTTTTCAGGCATTGTTGGACTGATCAACCACCAAAACCAAATTGGGGGGCAAAATCCAATTGGATTTTCTGTCCCCCTTTTGCTATGGATTCATAAATGGCCTGCACTATCACCATATCGCGTTTTCCCATTTCGCCTGGAGCCAAATTGGGTGTGCCCAACAGCACATGTTTGGCAAAATCATCCATTTGCAATTTTTGCTGGCTTTCTTGGCGAAATTCCAAAGGTCCATTGGATGTTCTTCCGGCCAACGGAATATAGGTGCTGGCGGGATCTAGTTCAAACCAACCATGCTCACAGGAGGCAAACAAGCGATTGGCCCTAATATTGTGCGAGGTTATCATATTGCCGACAATGCCGCTTGGAAATTCAAACTGGGCCGTGATGGTCTCATCGGTCTCCTTAAAATATTCTGGACGGGTACTGAATTCTTGGGCGGAAACCGAAATAGGGTTTTCACCGGTACTGTAAATACAACTTTGGATAGCATATACCCCCATGTTCATCAAAGCGCCACCCCCAGACAGTTTCTTGTTCAATCGCCATTGATCAGGGTCGGACATGGAATGATAGCCGGCTTCCGCCGACACATAGTTTATCTTACCGAATGTTTTCTCCTTCACAAACCGCTTCACCTCTTGTGTATAGGGTTCAGAATGCAACCGATAACCCATCCCAAGCTTTACGCCGGCCTGTCGGCATGCATCGATGATGGCATCACACTCCGCAACACTTATGCCCATGGGTTTTTCACAAATAACATGTTTTCCAGCTTTGGCAGCTCGTATGGCAAACTCGGCATGCATGCTGTTGGGCAGTACAACATAAACTACGTCTATGGAATCGTTATGGGCAATGTCATCAAAATTTTCATAGTTATAAATATTCTCCTTCGGGATGTCGTATTTGTTGGCCCATATCTGTTCTTTTTCAGGTGTGCCGGTCACAATACCTGCCAGATAACAGTATTGGGTGTCCTGTAAGGCGGGAGCCAGCTGATGGGTGCTGTAGCCGCCCAATCCCACAAGGGCGATTCCCAATTTCTTTTTATCTTGCCCATTCCCCATGGCACATGCCATGGGAGAGACCGCCATTAAAGCCGCGCCCCCCATCCCTTTTACCAGCGTGGTGTTAAAATCCCGTCTAGATAATGTTTTCATTGTAAAGGTTTTTCGGTTCTCCTTAAAATTAAACATAAAGGGCAAATCCCTACAGATTTCCTTGTTTTTACGATTCCTTTAACAGATTGGGACGGTTCAAAATCCTTATTTTTAGCGTTAGACTAATTCAAACAATACCATGAAAAACTTGTACCTCTTGCTTTGCATAGTTTTATGCACTTCCATTTCCATTGCCCAAAACAGAAAATTGCCTATCGATACCACGGTGACCACCCAACATTCGGTGACCATAAATGGTGTTACCATGAGCTACACCGCCACGACCGGAACACAGCCTGTATGGAATGAAGTGGGGGAACCCACTGCCTCACTGCATTACACCTATTATACCCGCAACAATGTAAAAAATAGAGCAGAGCGACCCTTGTTGATTTCGTTCAACGGCGGGCCTGGATCAGGATCGGTTTGGATGCACTTGGCCTACACCGGCCCACGGGTATTGAAAATTGATGAGGAAGGGTATCCCGTACAACCCTATGGTGCCCAAGAGAACCCTTTTTCCGTGTTGGACGTTACCGATATTGTTTATGTGAACCCAGCAAACACAGGATATTCCCGTACCATCCCCGAAAGCGGTGACAAGGTGGACAGGGATAAGTTCTTCGGAATCAATGCGGACACCAAATATCTGGCAGAATGGTTGAACACCTTTGTCACGCGAAACAATCGTTGGCAATCTCCAAAGTACATTATCGGCGAAAGCTATGGCGGTACCCGGGTCATGGGGCTTTCCTTGGCATTGCAGAACCAACAATGGATGTACCTGAACGGGGTCATTATGGTCTCCCCAGCAGATTACAGGGTATTCCGTACCGAAGATCCCGTTTCCAGTGCGTTGAACCTGCCCTATTTTACGGCGGCAGCCTGGCACCATAAGGCGCTTCCACCTGCCCTGCAAAGCAAAGACCTTTTGGAAATATTGCCCGAATCCGAGGAATACACCATCAACACTTTATTGCCGGCCATTGCCAAGGGAGGCTTTATTCCCGAGGCTGAACGTGCCGAAGTGGCCAAGAAAATGGCCTATTATTCCGGATTGGATGAAAAGGACATTTTGGACCAAAATTTGGTGGTGCCGACCCAGTTTTTCTGGAAGGCCCTTTTAAAGGATAAGGGTGGGTACACCCTAGGACGATTGGACAGTCGCTATTTGGGCATTGACAGGCAGCTTTTTGGCGAAAAACCGGATTATTCCCCCGAGTTGACCTCATGGTTGCACAGTTTTACCCCAGCCATCAATTATTATCTGCAGGAAGAGCTGAAATTCAAGACCGACATCAAATACAACATGTTCGGTCCCGTACACCCTTGGAACAATGATGATGACAACGTAAGGGACAATCTCCGTCAGGCCATGGCGCAAAACCCGTATCTGAACGTTTTGGTACAATCGGGTTATTATGATGGTGCCTGCACCTATTTTGGGGCAAAATACAGTATGTCACAAGTGGATCCGAGTGGCCGTATGAAGGACCGATTTGAATTTAAGGGATATCGTTCTGGACACATGATGTATCTGCGAAGAGAAGATCTTCAAAAGGCCAACGAAGATTTAAGAGCCTTTATTTTACGCACCATGGCTAATGGGAAAAGTGCGAAGTATTGATACATAGCACAGGTCTTTGTTCTAGCTTTTTATCTGATTTTCACATTTTTTTGATGTATGAAGTCAGTGTAACAAATTAAAGAATTCAAATACCTATTAATAAACGAAAAATGGGGTTTGGGTTTCATGGAAAAATAGCCGATAAGTTTAACAGGTCTCTTTTGCCAAAGAGGAAGTTTAGGACCAAAGAGGAGGTCTATGGGAGAAAAAATGTAACCCGTTTACATTTCAAAAAATCAACTTTTAAAGATATTTTGAAAATCAAACGGAAAATAGCAGTATATAAAAAAGAATCATTGGCTATAAGTTTGCTTGCTCTACTTGTGACAATACTTTTAATCTTAGTTATGTACTTTTTGTTACGGTAAATATTTTTACTTTTAAAAAAAGTATAAAATGACAAAGTTTCCGCTTTTAATGCTATCAGCAATTTCCCTTCTTGGCTTATTTCAATCTCAAAAAGTAGCGGCCCAAGACTGGCCTAATCTCGGCAAATACCAACAAGCCAACAGTACACTCATGCATCCAACGGAAAATGAAAACAGGGTTGTTTTTATGGGCAACTCCATCACCGAAGGTTGGTCCAATGCCAATCCCATTTTTTTTGAGGACAACCCTTATATCAATCGTGGTATCAGCGGACAGACCACACCGCAAATGCTGTTACGATTTCGGCAGGATGTGATCGCTCTGCAACCCAAAATTGTGGTCATCCTTGCCGGCACCAATGACATTGCCGGAAATACCGGTCCCATGACCTTGGAACAGATTCGGGACAATATCCTTTCCATGGTGGAATTGGCAAAAGCAAACGGCATCTGCCCCATCGTCTGTTCGGTACTACCTGCATATGATTATCCATGGCGTCCTGGTCTGCAACCCAACATCAAAATTCCCAAACTGAACGAAATGTTGCAACAAATGGCCCAAGAAAAGGATGTTCCGTACTTGGATTATTTTACGGCCATGGCCGATGATCGCAATGGGCTGCCGAAACAATACACCACCGATGAGGTGCATTTGACCAAAGAGGGCTATACGGTCATGGAAAAAATGGTGGTCAAAGCCATCGCAGATGCATTACATCATGAAAACTAAGTTTTTGCTGGTATTTTTTTGGGTTACGGCATTGACTTTCGGCCAAGAAAATCCCAAAGTCGAACCAGCGATGGATGTTCTAAATGATTTTGACAAAATCCGGGATTTTACCCTAAATCGGTCAGGAACGGAAGCCTATTTCACCATTCAATCCCAGACCGAAGAAATATCGGTCATAGTCTTATCCATCAAAGAAAACAACACTTGGAAACAACCTGAAATTGCTTCATTTTCAGGGAAATATAAAGATTTGGAGCCTTTTTTTTCGCCAGATGGGCTCCGTCTCTATTTTGTATCCAACCGCCCTTTACTAGATTCTATAACAGTCGCGAAGGATTTTGATATTTGGTATGTGGAGCGGAGCAACCCCCAAACCGGCTGGTCCCAACCCATCAACTTGGGAAGCCCTATAAATTCTGAACATAATGAGTTTTACCCTTCCCTTGCCGAAAACGGAAACCTCTATTTTACATCGGACGGTCCAGAGGCTGTGGGAGAGGATGATATTTTTTTCAGTGCCTTTCAAAACGGGAGCTACGCCAAACCCGTTCCCTTGGATGAAAACATCAATACCGCAGGATACGAATACAATGCCTACATATCCAAAGAAGATTCTTATTTAATTTTTGGAGGATATAACCGGGATGATGGACAAGGAAGTGGCGATATGTACATCAGCTTTAAAGACAAAGCCGGGAAATGGTCCCAGGCAAAACCTTTGCCACAGCCCATCAACTCCAAATACATGGATTATTGTCCTTTTATGGATGAAGAGAACCGGATTCTGTACTTTACCAGCAGAAGGACCAAAAAACCTACCGAGCCATTCAACACCATGGATTCGCTGCAACGGTTCCTCAACGCCTATGAAAATGGCAATAGTAGACTGTACAGGGCAACCCTTGATATTGAAGGGTTAAAGTAGGCAGTTTCATGGCACCCCGATCTTTTGTATCTTTGGGTCTTCAATTTCGGCGCGGTGGAATTAATTGGTAACAAGGAAACTACAATTGCAGTTTTACCATTTCAGATTTTGGGCGATGCGAAAAACCTGAGTCCCATGATCTTGGGATTTACGGAAGACCTTATCATCAATTTTTCCAAGTTTGTTGGGCTGTCCGTCATCTCTCAATACTCTACTTTGGGCATTTCGAGCGTTGCCGATACTGGAGCCATTTCACAGTTAGGGGCAGATTATATCATTACCGGCAGTTTTAGGCCCATGGAGGGTGGTTTTCGGATCGGGATCCAACTTATTCGGACCCGGGACAAGAAAGTTGTCTTTGCGGGAAACCATGATGAGACGCTGGAAACCATTTTAAATGGCCAAGATGCCATTACCCAGCAAATGGTGAGCGTGCTCCAGCAACAAATAGACCATGACCTGCTTTCCTACTCGTATAAAAAGGAATCTGTAGAACTGGCAGCCTATGAAAATTGGTTGCTAGGCATGAATGAGCTAAAAAAAGGCACGGTGGAAAGCGACCTTGCTGCCCGAAAACATTTTGAGGCCGCCCTGAAAATTGACCCACAATTTGCACGCGCCTATACGGGAATTTCACTGTCCTATTTCAATGAATGGAGCTGTCAACTGTGGGATCGTTGGGAAGTGAGCCAAAAAGGAGCGCATGACTATGCCCTTAAGGCCATAGAATTGGATGAGAACGATTACATATCCCTCGCGGTCTTGGGCCGAACCTTCCTGTACTTGGGGGACCATGAAAAATCCGAGCATCTTTTGAGGAAGTCCTTGAAAATGAACCCCAATGATGCCGACAACCTTGTACTCATAGCTTTTTGTTTTGCATATTTGGGTTATGTGGAAGAAGCAGAGCAATTGTATTTGAAGGCAAGCAACTTGAATCCATTGCATCCGGAAGCCTATTTCCCCTGTGGTATGTTCGTTTATTTTGAATTGGGCGATTACAAAAAATCCATAGTCCTGGCCGAAAAGGTGGCGGACCCCACTGTTTGGACCGATTTCACCGCATTTATGTCAGCCACCTATTATCATTTGTCCGAATTTGACAAAATGCAGGCCTACTGGAAAAAATATCTGGCCCTGTTCAAAAAGAACATCAACGACGGGAAGGAACCCACCTACCAACAGGCCGTGAATTGGCAGAGAACTGTAAACCCCTTTAAATCAGGGACCCATTTGGAGCCTTTCTGGGAATATATCCTGGGAAAACAGACTCTGGAGATTACAAAACCAAGGAAATCCAGTGCCAAGGTCACTGGTAATTTCATCAACAATGGTGAAATCTGGGAATTGGGCTATCTAAACGAAACGGTCATGCTCAAGGATTGCAAAGGTCTTCATGACATAGCAAGGCTAATGCAGGAACCTGAAAAACAGCTCCACTGCACAGAACTGATGGGAACCGTATTGGACAGTGATGGGGCCGAAGTGATAGATGATCAAGCCTTAAGGGAGTACAAGGTAAAGATACGCACCCTGCAAGCTGAAATCTCGGATGCGGAAGAAATGGGACATTACCAACGGGCCGAACAACTCAGTGAGGAATATGAGGCCTTACTGGAACACCTTTCCCAAGTTACTGGCATGGCCAGCAAAACAAGAAAGACCGGTTCTTCTTTGGAAAAAGCAAGATCGGCGATCACTTGGCGGATCCGTACGGCCATCAAAAGAATCGATAAAGCACACCCAAGATTGGGCAAGCACTTATCAAATTCCATCAAGACCGGGGCATATTGCAGCTACACCCCAGAGGTGCCGCACGATTGGACATTGTAAAACTTACACCCCCGACTTACAATGTAAGGCAAAAACTTTTGCCTATAGGGTTGAACAACGTAATTAAAAACTAAGAAAATGTTAGAGATTTTACAGAATTTGCCCAACCCATGGGAAGTGCTTACTGATCCCATCTCATTGATCGTACTGGGCATGTACGGAGTATTGATGTTATGGGAGGCCGTTTTTCCCGCCAGAAAATTACCTTCCGTGAAGAATTGGAAATTTAGGGGACTTGCATCCTTTGGTGTGTTTTTCTATCTGTCCACCTATTTTCCCTTGATATGGGACACCTATCTGGTGGATTATCAAATTTTTGACCTGACTTCCTTGGGCGCAGGATGGGGAGCCTTTGTGGCCGTCATGATCTACGAATTTGGCCTGTACATCTGGCACTACGCCATGCACAAAAACGATGGTCTTTGGAAAGTGTTCCATCAAATGCACCACAGTGCGGAACGTATGGACAGTTATGGAGCCTTTTATTTCAGTCCGATGGACATGATCGGTTTCACGCTTTTGGGAAGCCTTTGTTTGGTGGTTGTTGCCGGGTTCACACCGGAAGCCGCTACGCTCTTTATATTGATCACCACCTTTTTGGGCATTTTTCAGCATGCCAACATAAAGACTCCTACCTGGATCGGTTACATCATTCAACGCCCTGAAGCCCATACCGTGCATCATGCCAAGGGAATCCATGCGTACAACTATTCCGATATTCCTCTGTTCGACATGGTTTTCGGAACCTTCAACAACCCAAAAGGTTATGAACATGAAACCGGGTTTTATCACGGTGCATCCGCCAAGGTCTGGGACATGGTCACTTTTAAGGATGTGAACAAGGAAAAATCGGCCTAAACCATTTAATTGCGTAAAGATGTCATGCACTCTGTATGGTTACGGACGCCGAAAGTTCTTGACAAGTCACTTTCAGCTCACCGATGCTGAATTTGAGGATTGCTTTGAAAATGGATCCTTGCCTCCTGCCCTTTTTGACCATGAAGCCCATTTGAGATTGGCTTGGGTATATATCACAAAGTATGGGGAGGCAAAAGCCATTGAAAAAGTCTGTGAGGATATTAAAAGGTATGACCTTTTGCATGGAAAAGGGGATAAATTCCACGTTACGATAACAGTAGCGGCGGTGAAAGCGGTTTTCCATTTTCACCAAAAATCAGAAGCCGGGAATTTTGTGGATTTTATAAAAGAGTTTCCACGATTGAAAACTTCATTTAAAGAGTTGTTGGATCAACATTATGGATTCAACATTTATTCCAATGAAAAAGCAAAGGTCCAATACTTGGAACCTGATCTGCTGCCTTTTGGCTGAGTTGGTGTATTTGCCTTGGGATTTTGTTTATTTGTGTCATGCAAAGTCCCAAGGTAAGTATTTTGATCCCCTTCAAGAACACTGCACATTTTCTTCCAGAATGTCTGGATTCCATCTTGGGACAGGGGTATGGGAATTGGGAAGTTTTGGCCGTGGACGATCATTCCAGCGACAAAAGCTTGGAACTGTTGGCCAGATATGCACAAAATGATACTCGATTCCAGGTTCTTACAAATAGTGGTATTGGTATCATCCCGGCATTGCGAACGGCGTATGCCCAAAGCACAGGTGTCTTGGTAACCCGGATGGATTCTGACGACATCATGATGCCCAACCGTTTGGAGGTGATGGTACAGTCTTTGTTGCAAAGCGGTAAAGGGCATGTGGCCGTAGGCCAAGTACACTATTTTTCAGATCGGGGCATCAGCAATGGCTATGAGCGGTATGAAACTTGGTTGAACCAGCTCACGGCTTCCGGCAACAATTATGATGAAATTTACAAGGAATGTGTCATCCCTTCCCCCTGTTGGATGGTGTACCGAGAGGATTTTGAACGATCCGGTGCCTTCAATCCCGGTAGATATCCCGAGGATTACGACCTCACCTTCAGGTTCTACGAAAAAGGACTCAACGTAATTCCCTGTACCGAAATGCTGCACCTATGGCGTGATTATGACACCCGAACCTCGCGTACCCATGTGCATTATGCCCAAAATTACTTTCTCGATATAAAACTTCACTATTTCCTAAAATTGGATCATGATCCATCAAGGCCATTGGTAGTGTGGGGTGCGGGATTCAAGGGAAAGGCCATCGCCAAGGGACTTAAAAGCCATGGCATTGATTTTACCTGGTTATGCGACAATCCCCTAAAAATTGGAAAAAAAATCTACGGAAAGGAACTTGTCCATTTTGAATATCTCAAGAACTTACCAAATCCACAAAGTATTGTAACGGTTGCCAACGAATCGGCCCAAGAAGACATTCGGGCCTATTTTTCAGCATTGGGCCAACTGTCCATGCAAGACTATTTTTTCTTTTGCTAGCCATTCACCCTCCACCAACCAACAACCAACAACCTTTAACCTTTAACCCTTAACCTTTAACCCTCCTCCTTGAAATTATCAAACTCTTAACAGCGCCCTTTTGAAAAGCAGAATGTTTTAATCCCTATATTTGCCCAATCACAGTTGGGAATGCAGTTTAAACATCCAGAAATCCTTTGGTCTCTCTTTCTTCTTCTCATCCCCATCTTAATCCATCTTTTTCAGCTACGGCGTTTTAAGAAGACCCCGTTCACCAATGTGGCCATGTTGCAAAAGGTGGTGGCGGAATCCAGAAAGAGCAACACCCTGAAGAAATGGCTATTGCTGATTACCCGATTGTTGCTATTGGCCTCCCTCATCATTGCTTTTGCGCAACCCTTTTCTGCCAGTACCACCGCGTTGAAGACCAAGGAAACCGTGGTATATCTGGACGATTCCTTCAGCATGCAGGCCAAGAACAATGGTCTGACCCTGCTCACCAAAGCTGTACAGGATCTGATCAAAAATGTGGATGGAGAGACCAATTTCAGCCTCTTCACCAATGAAAACACCTATAGGGATGTGACCATCAAAGATGTCCAAAACACCTTATTGTCACTCCCCTTCTCATACAGGCAATTGACCCTTGAAGAAATCCAGCTCAAGGCCAACAGCCTATTTTCCAAATCCAAAGTGACAACAAAAAACCTGATCATACTATCTGATTTTCAACAAAGTATGGAACCCATCAACAACGTCCAGGATTCCAGTGAGAATCTATTCTTGGTTCCGATCAGATCCGGTGAAAACAGAAATATTGCCATTGACTCGGTACATTTACAGGATGATTTGGCAGAACAGGCAACACTCCTGGTGATGCTTTCCGGAGGAAGGGACAAAGAGAACTTACCCATCTCTTTGTACAATGGTGAAACTTTGATCGCCAAAACTTCGGCTAATTTTCAAAGCAGTGGAAAAGCCTCCGTGGCATTTTCCATCCCGGCACATCAAGAAATCAATGGACAAGTACGGATCAACGATACTGGATTGGCCTATGACAACCAATTCTTTTTCAACATCAACACGAAAGAAAAAATAAAGGTGTTGGCAATCAGTGACACCGATACGGATTATCTGGAACGCCTCTATCCCGAAGATGAGTTTGTTTTTGTGAAATATCCTATTAACCAATTGGATTACAGCGCTTTGGATTCTCAAAATGTGGTACTTTTGGACAATTTGAAGACCATTCCCACAGGTTTGCAAAAAGTATTGCGCACCTTTAAGGAAAATGGCGGTACTGTAATCGTGATCCCTGCCGCTCAAAGTAATCTTGGCTCCTACAACCCGTTCTTATCAAACTTTGAGGCCACCCGCTTGGTCGAAAACGTCGTCTCAGATGAGCGGATCACATCCATTTCCTTCCAGCATCCGTTGTACAGAGGAGTGTTTGAAAAGGAGGTCTCCAATTTTCAATATCCCCATACCGAACAACATTTTAGGATACAATCCAGGGCGCCCCGAATCCTTTCGTTGGAAAGCAATGATCCTTTTTTAATAGGAATGGATGGTTTTTACCTGTTTACCGCATCCCTTGAAACTGAAAATTCTAACTTCAAAAACTCGCCCCTGATTGTTCCCACATTCTACAATATGGCCACATCCAGTCTCAAGAATTCTGACCTTTACCATACTTTGGGGCAGGTAACCGTCGTGGACATCCCAATTGCTTTGGGCAATGACCAAATCCTGAAGGTTTCAAAACAAGGATATGGATTTATCCCCTTACAGCAGACATTCCATAACAAAGTCAGGCTAACCTTTGATGAAAACCCAACCATGGACGGTATTTTTACTGTTGAAAGGGAGGGGCTTGGCCTAAGGAACATCAGCTTTAACTACCCAAGGACGGAAAGCAAGCTCAGCTATATGGACCTTGAGCGTCTGGAAAGTGCAAATACCCAAGATTCGGTCGCCTCTCTTTTTGAATATCTGGAAGCTGAGGGCAATATAGCTGCTTATTGGAAATGGTTTGTTATTTTAGCGTTGCTTCTGGCGCTCACGGAAGTGATCATTCAAAAATTCGTTACATGAACATTCTGCTGAAGTCGGCAAAAATAGTGTGCCCGGAAAACAAGGAACTGCACTTGAAAAAGCGGGACATTCTCATCAAAAAGGGAATTATTGAAACCATTGCCACATCGGTTGAAGCACCTCCCAATACCAAACTAATCGATTTAAAAAATCTCCATGTTTCCTTGGGGTGGTTTGACAGTGGGGTAAGTTTTGGAGAGCCTGGTTACGAGGAAAGGGAAACCATAACAAACGGATTATATGTGGCAAGCCGAAGCGGTTTTACGGATATTGTCCTCAATCCCAATACCAAGCCTGTTCCGGATACAAGCTCTGATGTGGTGTTCTTAAAGGAACGAGGGCTTGGAAAAGCCACAAACCTATTTCCTCTTGGGGCCCTTACCAAAAATTCTGAAGGCAATGACCTTGCAGAACTTTTCGATATGAAAAATGCAGGAGCGGTTGCTTTTTACGACTTTAAAAGACAGGTGTGCAATCCCAATCTTCTGAAATTGGCCCTCCTGTACGCCCAGAATTTCGATGGGTTGATTTTTTCCTTTCCGGAGGATATCCAAATCAAGGGAAAGGGCATTGTGAACGAGGGAGAAGTATCCACCATGTTGGGGCTCAAGGGAATTCCCTCCATGGCCGAGGAGCTTCAGATTGCCCGTGATCTGTTTATATTGGAATACACGGGTGGAAAACTGCACATTCCCACGATTTCCACGGCGGATTCGGTCAAATTGGTCGCAAATGCCAAGAAAAAGGGGTTGAATGTGAGCTGTAGTGTCGCCATCCATAACCTCTTGCTTACGGATGGGGCCTTGCAAGGATTTGACACCAACTATAAAGTGTCCCCTCCCCTTCGAAGTGCAGCTGATTGCAAGGCTTTGATCAAAGGCTTGAAGGATGGCACCATCGATTTTGTGACCACGGACCATACTCCAATAGACATTGAGGAAAAAAGGGTTGAGTTTGACAATGCTGTGGACGGAACACTTGGATTGGAGTCCGCCTTTGGAAGCCTGATCCCCATTTTTGGCATGGAGGATACCATTTCGCTGCTGACCAAGGGTCGGGAACGATTTGGCCTCGACCGCCCAACCTTAAAAGAAGGCGGGAAAGCCTGCCTAACAATGTTCAACCCGGCACCTGAGTCAGAATTTGGGAAAGATGATATACGGTCCACTTCCAAAAACAGTATGTTCTTGGGACTCCCAATGAAGGGCAAGGTGTACGGAATCATCAACAACAACCAACTGTCAATCTGATATTTTGAGCGAAGCAAAACCTGGAAAAACCACGGCAATCGTAGCGTATGTTACCATCATTGGATGTTTGATCGCAATTACCATGAACATGGAGCCCAAAAATGCCTTCGCCCGTTTTCATATTCGGCAGGCATTTGGCATACATTTGCTGTTCCATGCATTGGCCATTGTGCTCACATTTACCGGGGTGGCCTACCTTTCCATACCACTTTATTTGCTGTATTTGGGACTATGGGGATATGGTTTCCTCCAGGCCCTTAACGAAAAGACCAGCCCGGTTCCCATTTTGGGGCCTTATTTTCAAAAATGGTTTACCTTTATTCCATAATCTTTGCCAATGTCCCCCACCCCATTGTCCTTGGAATATTTGCTCCGTCCTTCCTCCATTCATTCTGGCAAGGTTCCTGCTATTTTTATGTTCCACGGATATGGAAGTAATGAGGAAGACCTTTTTTCCTTTTCCTCCGAGCTTCCCGAAGAATTAATGGTCATCTCTGTGCGGGCCCCTTATTTTTTGGACCCTTTCGGCTATGCCTGGTATGCCATTAATTTTGATGCGGAATTCGGAAAATGGAGCGATACTGAACAGGCCAAGGAATCACGGGATAAAATCGTCGCTTTTATGGATGAGGCCATTGAAGCTTATAATCTGGATGACGGGAACATCACACTTTTGGGGTTTAGCCAAGGAACTATTTTAAGTTATGCGGTGGCGCTTTCCTTTCCAGAAAAAATAAAAAATGTGGTCGGCCTCAGCGGCTACATCAATGAGAATATTCTATTGGAAGGTTATGATCGGAAAGACCACAGTAAATTGAGCATCTATGCCTCCCACGGTCAGGTAGACCAAGTCATCCCGGTGGAATGGGCCCAAAGAACCCCTGATTTTCTAAAAAAGTTGGGGGTCGACTTTGTGTACGAGGAGTTTCCCATTGGACACGGGGTATCCCAGCAAAATTTTTATTCCTTCCGAAAATGGTTGGTGGAACATCTCTGATACGATAAGTGGAAAAAAGCCAATATTAAATTGAATGATAGCAATTTGCTATCGGTGTCAATTGAAAAATAGATTTCTCGACTGCTCCTTCGACTGCGCTCAGGATGACAGCTCGAAATGACACTGTTTTATGGTCTGTTATCCTCTAACTATTTATAGCCTAAAAGCTGAATACTTCCAATTTCAAACATTGCATATTGCTCATCGATAATTGTCCATTGCTAATTGCTCCGCGTGTAGAGCAAATGGTCCAATAGGGTAAAATGCACGCTCAGATCATCCCTAAGCTCATAGCTGATGACCAAGTCGCCCCAGTATTTCCCGTCCGAAAAATCGGCCAAGATCCATTTATGGTTCAACACCTTGATCTTATTGATCTTGAAATCACTCTGCATCCCTTCATAGGGTATCAAGGGATTGTCGCCTCGCTGTTCATTGGTCTCCAATAGCTTGTCCTCAATGTACCTAGCTGGATCTTTCAGGTTGAGATGGTCGTAATAGGCCAAGGCATCGTCATTGTTCTCCAAGGAAAAGTATTGCATGTCCAGAATCTTCATTTGGGATTTTTGCAGGGAATCCTTGAGCTCCCCCACTTCATCTTGTAGGCTTTTCACATCGGCATTCAGTGCTTTTTGAAGGTTATTGGCACTTACAAATTGGTACAGGGCCAACAAGGCGGCAAATACAAACAGGTATAGGAATATTTTATTCTTCATGGTTCTTAGATCTTCAATTTTAAATTGTCGTAGGCCAAAAATACATTATGGGGAAGTTCTCTTTGCACTTCTTCATGAAATCCCAATAAATGGCTGATATGAGTCAAAAATGTTTTTTCCGCCCCTACCCTTTTGGCAAAATGCAAGGCTTCCTCCAAATTGAAATGGGAATGGTGTGCCTCTTTTCGCAATGCATTTATCACCAGCACCTTGGCCCCTTCCATTTTTTTGATTTCATTGGCTTCCACCTCTTTCACGTCGGTGAGGTATACAAAATCCTTGACCCGATAGCCAAAAACCTGTAACCGGTTATGGTACGCTTCAATGGGGATGACCTCCAACCCTCCCAATTGCAACGGGGTATCCTTTTCAACCTGTACCACTTTTACGGCCGGTGCCCCAGGGTATCTGTTTTCATCGGCAAAAATATAATCAAATCGTCTCTTCAAGGAAGCGATCACCCTTTCATGGGCATAAATGGGAATATCACCCTGCCTAAAAAAAAAGGGACGGATATCATCGATCCCAGCGGTATGATCGGCATGCTCATGGGTGAACAGGATACCATCCAACCTATCTATGGGATTGGCCAACATTTGTTGCCTAAAATCGGGGCCGCAGTCGATAACGTAGTTATGGTCCTTCCAGGAAACCAAGACAGAAACACGCAATCTGTTGTCTTTGGGGTCCTTGCTCATGCACACGGGATGTTTGCTTCCGATTACAGGTATTCCCTGGGAGGTTCCCGTGCCCAAAAAGGTAATCGTCAACTGATCATCCATTAAAACCAAAATTATGACTTATTTATTTAATAGATTGGACGAAGAGTGTAACTTTGTCCTTATTAAAAAACCGGATATGCCTACCGTACTGAGCAGAGAGGATGCTTTTGAAAACATACCGTCCATAAAGGCAAAAACCCTTAGAATCAACCTAAACCCAAATATCTACGGAACATTTGCCGAAATTGGGGCGGGGCAGGAAACCGCAAGACATTTCTTTAGGGCCGGAGGGGCCTCTGGAACCATCGCAAAGGCGATGAGCGCCTACGATAAATCGTTCAGTGATGCCATTTATGGCGTTGAGGAAGATGGAAGGTACGTGACCCAGTCGCGGTTGAAAAAAATGCTGAACCATGAGATGCGATTGGTGGAAGAGCGTATCAGCAGGGAAAACAATCCGGATTACCTCTTCTTTTCCTATGCAAATACGGTAGCGACCATAGATTTTTCCAAGCGATACAAGGGACATGGTTGGGTAGGTATCCGTTTTCAATTGGATCCCAAGCAAAAAGAGTTCGATGAAATAATCCTGCACATCCGTTTCAAACAAAATGAGGCACGGCTGCAACAGGAAACCTTGGGAATTCTGGGCGTCAATCTTATTTACGGAGCCTACTTTAAATTCGACAAGCCCAAAAAACTTCTGAAATACCTTTATGACCATATTGACAAGGATACTGTGGAAATAGATATGGTCAATTTTACTGGGCCCAATTTTAAGGATGTTGACAACAGATTGATGAGTTTGCAGCTGATCCGGAACGATATGACCGATGCGGTCATGTTTGATCCAGATGGGAACAACCTGCTGCCCGCGGCGGTGCTTTACAAGAAAAACATCTTGGCCCTAAGGGGAAGTTTTAGGCCGGTTACCAAGGTAAACATGGACATGTTCAAAAAATCGTACGACATTTTTATCCGGGAGCAGACCGTTGAATATGAAAATACCATCGTTGTTTTTGAAATAACCCTCTCAAACTTAAAGGCCTCGGGCGAAATCGATGAACAGGACTTCATGGATCGGGCCGAGCTTTTATGTTCCCTGGGGCATACGGTACTGATCTCAAAATTCCAGGAGTACTATAAATTGGTGGAATATTTCAATAATTACACCAAGGCGAAGATCGGATTGACCATGGGTGTCAACAATTTGGTCGAGGTTTTTGATGAAAAATACTACCGTGATTTGAGTGGGGGCATTTTGGAGGCTTTTGGTAAGTTGTTCTTTAAAGACCTGAAAGTATACCTCTACCCCATGAAAGATCCCGAAACCGGGCAGATCATGACCAGCAATAACGTAAAGGTGCACCCGCGTATGAAGGAACTGTACAAATTCTTCAAATACAACGGAAAGGTCATGGACATCATAGACTATGATCCCGATGTGATGGATATTTTTTCCAGGGATGTCCTGAAGAAAATCGTGAACGGGGAAGAAGGATGGGAAGAAGAACTGCCTGAAGGTGTAGCCAAAATCATCAAAGAAAAACACCTTTTTAGGAGGGAAGAGCTTCCCCAAAAAGAAAAGGAAAAGCAAAAAGAAGAAGCATAGAAAAAGGCGCTTGATCAAGCGCCTTTTTTATTGGTCTTACCCCAACAACTGGGCCGCATGGTCCATCGTGTTTACTTTATCTATGACCCTTTCAACCACACCTTCGCCATCCAATACAAAAGTTGTCCGGTGGATGCCATCAAAAGTCCTCCCCATGAATTTTTTGGGGCCCCATACCCCAAAAGTATCTATGACCCTGTGGTCCACATCGGCCAACAAAGGAAATGGGAATTTGAATTTTTTCTTGAAATTTGCCTGTTTTCGCTGCGAATCCTCGCTGACTCCCAAAAGCTCAAAGCCCTTTTCCTGCAATACCCTATAATTATCCCGTAAATTGCAGGCTTCCAAGGTACAACCAGGTGTATTGGCCCGTGGATAAAAAAAGACCACTAGTTTTTTCCCTCGATAATCGCTCAGATTTATGGCATTGCCATCTTGGTCCTTTGAGGAAAATTCAGGTACTTTATCCCCCACTTTCAACATGTTCATATGTGTTTAGATTTAAATAATTGTTTAATGAATTTATTTCAAAGTTAAACGAAAATGACCAAACAAGAAAAGATTGATTTTACCATCCAAACCTTGGATGAGCTTTATCCCACCATTCCCATTCCATTGGACCATAAAGACCCTTATACTTTACTAATAGCGGTCCTTTTGTCGGCCCAGAGCACAGATGTCAGGGTCAACCAGATAACACCGATTCTTTTTAAAAAGGCGGATAACCCCTATGATATGGCAAAGCTTTCTGTGGAAGAGATCAGGGAAATCATAAAGCCGGTCGGTCTATCCCCTATGAAATCCAAGGGAATCCATGGCCTATCCCAAATCTTGGTCAAAAAGTACAACGGGGAGGTTCCCAAGGAGATTGAACTGTTGGAAGAACTCCCAGGCGTGGGGCACAAAACGGCCAGTGTTGTGGTATCCCAAGCTTTTGGCATTCCAGCGTTTCCCGTGGATACCCATATCCATCGACTCATGTACCGTTGGGGTTTCAGCAATGGCAAGAACGTGGTCCAGACCGAAAGGGATGCCAAGCGTATTTTTCCGCAGGAAATCTGGAACAAACTTCACCTACAGATTATTTGGTATGGGAGGGAATATTCGCCTGCAAGGGGTTGGGACCTGGGAAAGGACATCATCACCAAGACCATAGGGCGAAAATCCGTGATCGACGAATATTATAAAAACAAAAAGAGCCGCTAATTGCGGCTCTTTTTGTGCAGTTTTTGAAGTGTATCAGTTCAATACAACTTCAAACTTGTGCTTTTTGCTGTCAACTACATGAATTGATCTCGAATAACTCAACAAGAAATCTATGGTTTCCTGTGTAGCTTTTACCGATTTTACGGTTTTTTGTTCTTCAGAGTAAATATTTTCCATATTCTAGCATTAATGTTTCAAATAGATAACGCCGCTAGAATGGAAATATTGCAGCATTCGACAGAATGCAGATTAATTCGTTAAAACGATGTTGTTACGGGCAACGATTTTTCTCAGGTTGATCAATGCATAGCGCATCCTTCCCAAAGCTGTATTGATGCTGACCCCAGTGTTTTCGGATATTTCCTTGAAACTCATATCCTTGTAGATACGCATTAACAACACTTCTTTCTGATCTTCGGGCAATTCCTCGATCAAAAGGGTCAAATCGCTTTCAATCTGATCTTTGATGATCTGTTTCTCGGCATTCAGCTTTTCATCCTTGATCACAGAGAAGATGTTGAAATCGTCGCTGCCCTCAAACTTGGGCATTCTCTTGTTTTTACGGAAATGGTCAATGATCAGGTTATGGGCTATGCGCATTACCCAGGGCAGGAACTTGCCCTCTTCGCTGTACGATCCCCTTTTAAGGGTCTTGATTACTTTGATAAAGGTATCCTGAAAGATGTCCTCTGCAACATCCCTGTCCAATACTTTGGAATAAATAAAACTGGAAATCCTTTGGTTGTGCCTGTTGATGAGCACCTCAAGGGCCTTTTCATCTCCGGCTATGTAATTCTTTACTAATATCGAGTCATCAATCTGTAGTTCCATACAAATTACTTTTTTGGTTAAAATCAGTGCGTCATTCCTTTTGGGGAAGGACTCTGGGGTTATCAGTTTAATTTTAAAAAAAGTAATTATTGCTGTATAGGCCTATCAGAATTTTAATTACATCTCAAAGATAGAAAAACAGTGTGCTCATGAAAAAACTATGTTGTGATCTGGGCAATTTTAGATGTTAACTGGTACAATATACGTATTAAGTGTGGTGTATCGTATCTTTGAGACCCTAATTTTAACAAATGTCGACCCTTACAAACGTAGATCCAAAGCAGAATATCATTATAAAAGGTGCCAAGCTGCACAACCTTAAGAATATAGATGTGGTCATCCCCAGAAACAAGCTTGTCGTCATCACAGGGCTATCGGGGTCTGGAAAGTCCAGTTTGGCCTTTGACACACTCTACGCCGAAGGCCAACGCCGTTATGTGGAAAGCCTGTCTTCTTATGCCCGTCAGTTTTTGGGAAAATTGGACAAGCCCAAAGTTGATTACATTAAAGGCATAGCCCCGGCCATTGCCATTGAGCAGAAGGTAAACTCCACCAACCCAAGATCCACGGTGGGCACTACCACAGAGATCTATGATTACCTAAAGCTTCTGTATGCCCGAATTGGCAAGACCATATCCCCAGTTTCTGGCAAGGAGGTAAAAAAACATAGCGTCACGGATGTCATCAATCACATAAAGCCCTTGGAGGAAGGGACAAAGCTATTGTTATTGGCCCCCGTACATATTAAAGAGGATAGAGATCCCCTAAAATCACTGCAATTGTTTTCCAAGCAAGGCTACGCCCGTATCAAATATAAAGGAGCGGTATTGCGCATTGATCAAGCCCAGACCAATATAGGAAGGGCATTTGACCTAGTGGTGGACAGGATTGTCGTAAAGGATGACGAGGATTTTTATAATCGTCTGGCCAATGCCGTTGACAATGCCTTTTTTGAGGGCAAGGGCCAGTGCACCATCGAAAATTTGGAAACTGGCAAATCCAAGACCTTCAGCAACCAATTTGAATTGGATGGGATGAAATTCATGGAGCCGAATGTACACCTTTTCAGTTTCAACAACCCCTACGGGGCCTGCCCCAAATGTGAGGGTTATGGAGATGTTATTGGAATCGATGAGGATTTGGTGATACCCGACACATCACTTTCTGTGTATGAAAATGCGGTTTTCCCTTGGCGCGGGGAAAGCATGTCCTGGTACCGGGACCAATTGGTCAACGCAGCCTACAAGTTTGATTTTCCCATCCACAAACCATGGTTTGAGCTTTCGGAAGATCAAAAACAACTGGTTTGGGACGGTAACGAACATTTTATGGGTATTCACAGGTTTTTTGAAATGCTGGAAGAAAAAAGCTATAAAATACAGAACAGGGTAATGCTATCACGTTACCGCGGTAAGACAAGATGCAGCGTCTGCAAGGGAAAGCGACTTCGTCCAGAGGCCAATTACGTTAAAATTGCCGATAAATCCATTTCAGATTTGATCGAACTCCCCATAAAGCGGTTGGTGCCCTTTTTTGAAAACCTACAACTCTCTGAACATGATACCATAATCGCCAAACGCTTGTTGAAGGAAATCACGACCCGTTTGGACTTTTTGACCAAAGTAGGGCTCAGTTATCTCACTCTCAACCGAAAATCCAATACCCTATCCGGTGGGGAAAGCCAACGCATCAATTTGGCGACTTCCCTGGGCAGTAGTCTGGTAGGTTCCATGTACATTTTGGACGAACCCAGTATTGGCCTGCATCCCAAGGACACTGAAAACCTGATCGATGTGTTGAAATCCCTTCGTGACTTGGGGAATACCGTTATTGTGGTGGAGCACGATGAAGATATCATGAAAGCAGCCGATGAGGTCATCGATATTGGTCCCGAAGCTGGGACATTGGGAGGTGAAGTGGTCGCCACGGGAAATATGGACGCCATTCTGCAAGCCAATTCCCTAACGGCGGATTACCTTAATGGCACCAAGACTATAGAAGTTCCCAAGGAGCGTCGGAATTCCAAACAGTACATTCAAATCAAGGGGGCCAGGGAAAATAACCTTAAAAATATTGATGTGACCTTTCCATTGAATATGCTCACGGTGGTCACTGGGGTGTCCGGTAGTGGAAAAAGCACTCTGGTAAAGAAAATCCTATATCCCACCGTATTGAAGGAAGTAGGTGGCTATGGCGAAAAAGCGGGCCAGTTTACTGCTGTGGAAGGGAAATATTCACACATAAAGCATGTGGAATTTGTGGACCAGAACCCTATTGGCCGTTCATCCCGTTCCAATCCCGTTACCTACATTAAGGCTTATGATGACATCCGTAATCTCTTTGCTTCCCAAAAACTGAGCAAATTGCGTGGATACCAGGCCAAACATTTTTCCTTTAATGTGGATGGCGGTCGCTGCGAAAAATGTAAAGGTGAGGGCGAGATCACCGTGGAGATGCAATTTATGGCTGATGTGCACTTGGAATGCGATGTTTGCGATGGCAAGCGGTTCAAAAAGGATATTTTGGAGGTGCAATTTGAAGGAAAGAACATCGATGACATCCTCAATATGACCATCGATGATGCCATTACCCATTTCAAGATCCACAAACAAGATAAAATTGTAAGCAAATTACAGCCCTTGCAAGATGTTGGTTTGGGCTATGTAACCCTGGGGCAGTCCTCCTCTACCCTTTCCGGAGGAGAAGCACAACGAATCAAGCTGGCCTCTTTTTTGGTCAAGGGAACCACCAAGGAAAAGGCTTTGTTCATCTTTGATGAACCTACAACAGGGCTCCATTTCCACGATATCAAAAAGCTCTTAAAATCCTTTGACGAATTGATTGCCAAGGGCCACTCAGTGATTGTGATTGAACACAACATTGAACTCATCAAGTGTGCGGATTATATTATTGACTTGGGCCCTGAAGGAGGGGAAAACGGTGGATATTTGGTAGCGGAAGGAACACCTGAGGAACTCATTGACAAAACGGAATCCATAACGGCCAAATACCTAGTGGGAAAACTATAACCAAAACCTCGGTTTCAATTTATAATCCTGTCATTTTCCCTTATCACAAAGGGTGACCCCGAAAATCAGTTTTTGGGGTAAACTTTTATTAAATACCCCCAAAATATACCTCAAAACACGGATTTTGGGCAAAAGGTGAAAACTCAATCAACCTAAATGGCTCCTTCGTCAAGCCACAAGACCCTTTTATAAAGTTAGGCATCCACAGAAAACCGAAAATCAAAAAATTTGTGTAAAAAAGCATTTTACAGGTATGCCAAAAGCATACTTGTATTTGAAACGCTAACTAACACAGATTTGCCTTGGTATTGATTCTACTCTACACATTTTACTTTATAAAAGGGCCAAAAAATAAAGGCCCAGCATCGGATAGCATTTTATATAGGGTTTTAAAGCTCAAGGCAAAATTTTGGGGGTTAGGTCATTCATCTCCGAACCTTTTAGGCTGAAAATGATGGCCGGACATCCACTTAACAAAACTTTTGCTCACTAACACGCTCTTGCCATGCTCCTTGACTTACTACTCAAAAAAAATCAAAAAACAGCAACTGTGCTTGCTTCCACGGTCCTGCTGACCATAGTATTTCTCAATCTCCCAACGAATGGACTTCATCCAGAAGCAATGGATACGACAACCCCAGAAGTTGCCCATAGTGCTTCCCCATTGGGGACCAATATGTACGTTCCCAGCATTTCTATTGTAAAATCCGCTCCAGTATTCAATGGAGGGGATTGTGGCGGAATTCCTTTTACCTACACCATCACCAATCAAGGGTCCTTGGGGGAAGATCTCCAAGATGTGGTTGTTACCGACATGGATTTTGGTGGAATAGTGGCAGGGCCCAATCCTGGGGATTTCACCGGAGATAACGGTAACGGAATTTTGGATGCGGGGGAAACTTGGACCACCAACCGGGATCATGTCATTACCCAAACTGATTTGGACAATGGACAATTTGGCCAGTTTCCGGCCAATGTCAATGCTGCGTTGGTATCCAATCCCAGTATTGAAGTTGGTGATGTATCCCATCCTTCCGACCCATTTGACGATGGTCCCACCATAGTGGATTTGACAAATTGCCAAAACCCTGACATAGGACTGCTCTTGGAATGGGAATATTTTGATTTGGATAGTGACGCTTGTACCGAAAGTTTTCTATACACGTTCACCATAAGGAATACGGGAGATATCAGCCTGCACAATATCGTTTTGGAAGATCCTCTATTGGGAGGCGCCGTTCCTGGCCCCCTACCCAATTCCGATGTTGGGGATGACGGTATCTTAAGCCCTGGGGAGGAATGGCAGTATATGGCCTTGTTCTCTACCGATCTCCAGCAGTCAGGGGAGGTAATCAACCAAGCCAATGTAACCGCCTATACTTTGGTCCAAAATATAGCGGTTTCCGATCTTTCCGATGACGATAGTTTTTTTGAAGATGAAGCAACCCATACACCTTACGATGATGTATGTATGGGAGCTTTTGTCCGGATAGGGTTGATCAAAGAGGCGACAGATTCCTTGGATTTAAACAATGACGGCTGTTTTGATGCCATTCAATACACCTTTACCGTACGGAATGTTAAGGATGCTCCTCTCGAAAACATTGTATTGAGTGATCCCCTATTGGGTGGGGAAATATCCAACCTCATCAGCAATGGCAATGGGGATGCAATTCTCGATGTTGGGGAATCGTGGGTTTACCAAGGGCAATATGAAGTGACCCAAGCCGATGTGGTCAATGGTTCGGTCAACAACCAAGCCCTTGTCACCGCAAAATTAGTGGGCTATGACATATTTCTTTTCGATTATTCCGATGACAACAGTTTTGACGAAAATGATGCAACTGGGGAACAAATGGAGAATTACTGCGGTCCTCCAAGCATTGGGCTTATTAAACCTCTTGGAAGTTTGCAAGACCTTGATAGTAACGGTTGTTACGAAACCATTGGTTACACCTTTACGGTGGTCAATACGGGAGGTATAGACCTTGGGCAGGTGGTCCTTACCGATCCAGATTTGAATGCACCCATCATTGGTCCACAAGGTGACATCAACAATGACCAAATCCTTTCTGTTGGCGAGACATGGACCTACCAAGCATCCAACCCCATCACACAGTCGGACATCGATGCGGGGTCGGTCACCAACCAAGCACAGGTCACCGCCATTGAACTTGTCACCAATGGCATTGTGTCCGATATATCTGATCATACCAATGTTGATGAAGACCGGGAGACCGTCACGGTACTGAGTGGCATCTTTTGTCCGGCCACCTCAAAAATAGGGCTGATCAAACGTACGCCTTTCGGAAGCTTTGAAGATTTGGACAATGACGGCTGTCCCGAAACCATCCGCTACTCATTTGATGTGGCCAACACCGGTACCATACCCCTTGAAAATATCGTACTCAATGATGATAAGTTAGGGGGAATACTAGAGGTATTTACATCGTTTCAAGGTGACGACAACAACGACCAGATTCTTTCCGTTGGTGAAGAATGGACGTACCAAGTGCTATACCCCATTACTGAACAGGATATTATAGACACTCAGGTTACCAATCAGGCCCAGGTAACGGCCAATGAATGGGGTACCAGCAATCAAGTTATGGATGACTCCGATGACGACAGTTATGATGAAAACGAATCAACCGTTACGTCCACTGCGGGCGCTTGCTTCGCAGAAGCCGGTATAGGACTCCTAAAAACCGCTGTTTTGATGGATCTAAATGGAGATAGCTGTTTCGAAACGGTCCAATATACTTTTACGGTGGCCAATACAGGGAACATAGAACTCGATCAGGTACTACTTACCGATATCCATTTGAACGGCGAGGTCACTGGATTGGTCCAAAGCAGCGATACGAATGGTGATGGTATCCTTTCGGTCGGTGAAGAATGGACCTACATCGCTTCTTATGGCATAACGGTATCGGATATCACTGCGGATGAAATAAGGAATCGGGCACAAGTAAGTGCCCAAGAAGTAATCAGTGATGCTCCAGTTTTTGATGATTCCGATCCCTCAGCCTATGATCAAGATCGGGAGACTGTTATTACACCTCTAGTTAATGTCTGTCCGGCAGAGGCTACCATAAGTCTCACCAAATTTGTGGGGGTTTCAGACTTTCTTGATCAAAATATGGACGGTTGCGTCGAGACCATCCGCTATAACTTCACAGTGGCCAACACAGGGGTCATCGACATGGAGGGTGTGATTTTGACTGACAACAATCTGGGGGGCGGACCAATCAGCGGACCTATCCCCATAAGCGATACCAACAATGACGGTATCCTTTCCATTGGCGAGACATGGACCTATGAGGCACTCTACTCCCTGACCCCTCAGGATATCACAGACCTGCAGGTCACCAACCAAGCCGATGTCACCGCATTTGAACGTAATACTTCCAATGAAGTATCCATAATGGATGAGATCACCACTCCCTTGGGTATGAATGTCTGTCCCGGAGAAGCGGAGATTGAACTTGTTAAGGCCGGCTCTCTTGCAAATTTGGATGGCGATAACTGCCCAGAAAGCATTTATTACACGTTTACCGTGGCAAATACAGGGACCATCAATCTCGCTCAAATAGTACTTACGGATACGGATTTAAATGCTCCCATTATTGGCCCTCAAGGCGATACTGGAAATGATCAAATACTTTCTGTTGGCGAAACTTGGACATACGAGGCAACGTATCCCATCACACAAATTGACATTGATGGTGTAAATGTAACCAACCAAGCGAATGTTTCTGCTGTTGCCCAAAACACCAACAGTCCGGCTGGCGACAGTTCAGAAGTTGTTATCACCGATGTTACAGGAGCATGTGTTGCACAAGCGTCTATTGGACTCATTAAAACTGCTGGCAGTGCTTTGGTAGATGTGGATAGAGATGGCTGTCCTGAGAATGTAAGCTACACCTTTACCGTAAAGAATACCGGGACCATTACCTTGGAACAAGTGGTGCTTAGCGATAGTAAGCTGGGGCCAGGCTCCATAATGGGCCCCTTACCTGGAAATGACATCAATGGAGATATGCTGTTATCCATCGATGAGACATGGACGTATCAGGCACTGTATCCCATAACACTATCGGATATCGGCGCTAATACGGTCACCAACCAGGCACAAGTCAGTGCCTTTGAGTTCGGAACTACAAATCAAGTGGAGGATGCATCTGATGATAATAGCTTTGATGAGGATGACCAAACCATTACTTCGGTGGCTGGTGCATGCCCAGCACAGGGCCAAGTTGAACTGATCAAGGCTGGAAATTTGGTAGATCTTGATGGGGATGACTGCCCAGAAAGTATTCGATACACGTTTACCGTACAGAATATGGGGACCCTAAATCTTCAACAAATTGTGATCAATGATGATTTGTTGGAAGGCGTGACCATAGAGGGACCTCTTTCCGGAAGCGATATCGATGGAGACAATATCCTGTCTGTCAATGAAACGTGGATTTATGAAGCCCTTTATACCATTTCCCAAGAAAATTATGACCAAGGAGAGGTCACCAACCAAGCACGGGTCTCTGCCTTGGAAGTAAGTACCAACAATACTGTTACCGATGACTCTAATACAGTTATTATCACTATAACGGATTTCTGTATCAATTCCAATGCTGCTTTCGAAATCTTTAACGGTGTTACGCCCAATGGGGATGGCATCAATGATTATTTCAGGATCAACGGTATTGAGAACTATCCTGACAATATCCTCAAGGTATTCAACAGATGGGGTGTTTTGGTCTTTGAAGCAGAGGGTTATGGCACAACAGGCTCCCTTTTCGCTGGGCATTCCGAAGGAAGAGCCACCGTGGCTGAAAACAGGGAACTACCAAGCGGTACCTATTTCTATACCCTCACCTTTATGGGGAATAATCCCGGCAAGGAAAGTTATTCAGGATACCTCTATATAAACAGGGATTGAAACTAAATGAATGAGCTTAACTATAAAATTTTTGGAGCGATTGATGACTTATAATATGTACAATAACAACTGGCTATACACATTATTTTTGGTTCTTATGATCCATTCAGGATGGGCCCAGCAAGATCCACAGTATACCCAATACATGTACAACACCCAAATTGTGAACCCTGCCTATGCAGGATCTAGGGAAGTGCTAAGTTTTGGGGTGCTGGGCCGTACACAATGGGTGAGTTTGGACGGTTCCCCACAAACGGGCACCTTCAGTGTCAACTTCCCTACGGGCCTATATAGAAATATGGGGTTGGGCCTGTCCATTGTGCACGATCAAATCGGGCCATCCATTGAATCCAATGCCGTGGTAGACTATAGCTATTCCATCAACATGGCGCAATGGTCATTGAGCAAGTTGTCCTTTGGCCTTAAAGCGGGAGTGGATATTTTGGATGTGGATTATAGCAGGCTCAATATTTTTGACCCCAATGACCCCTTGTTCCTCAGCAATCCGAATCAAAAGATCTCTCCACAGGTAGGAGCTGGAATCTATTTCCGCACAGAAAAATTTTATGCGGGCCTTTCAGTACCCAATTTCCTCAATACCAAACACTTTGACGAAAACTCCCTGGATGATCCAAATGTGGAGGGCATTGCCGTGGAACGATTGCATTACTTCTACATTATGGGATATGTATTTGATTTGGGAGACAATCTCAAGTTTAAACCCGCTACCCTTGTCAAGGCAGTAAGCGGATCTCCCTTGCAATGGGATATGTCCGCCAACTTTCTAATCCATGAAAAATTGGCATTGGGAGCCTCCTATCGATGGAATGCCTCCGTCAGTGGCATGGTTGGATTCCAAATTTCCAAATCCATCTTTGCAGGTGTGGCCTATGACTATGAAACCACTGCTATTACAGATTATAGCAACGGTTCTTATGAGGCTTTCCTCCGATTTGATGTATTCAACAGATTGGATAGGGTCTTGACCCCAAGATTTTTTTAAAACACAATGCTGATGACGACTAAAGTTCTTATCGGATTTTTATTGACCAGCCTATTCGCAATGGGCCTGCATGCTCAAAAAAATAAAATGGACAGGGCCAACGAGGAATTTGAAGCCTACGCCTATATTGATGCCAGGGAAATTTATCTAAAAGTGGTGCAGAGTGGTTATGAGTCCGCCCAAATTTTCAAAAAATTGGGAGATACCTACTATTTCAATGGTGAATATAATGATGCGGCCCAATGGTACAAAAAACTGATGGAAAAGTATCCAAATCAAATGGAACCGGAATACTATTACCGGGCAGCGCAAACTTTCAAGAGTGCCGGGGAATACTATCTGTCCAAAAAGATGATGGGTGAATACTCGTCCCTATCATCCACGACCAATCTTGCCCATAATTTTATGAGCAGTTACCCCGCGCTGGATAGCTTGGTCGGTATCGAGTCCAAAAGATTTGAGGTGGTCAATATCACCAACGGCATGTCAAGCTCAGACTTTGGCCCTTCCTTTTATCAGGACAAGCTAGTCTACGCTTCAGCATCCAAAAATACGGAGGGCAGCAAAATCCATGATTGGACCGGCCTGCAATATCTGGACCTTTTTGAGGCCAAATTGGATGAGAACTACAATTTGACCAATCCTACCCCATTGCCAGGAGATATCAATACCCCATACCATGAATCCACGGCCGCATTTACCCAAGATGGCAGAACCGTCTATTTTACGAGGAACAACTATTTCAACGGGAAGAAAAAAATCAATAAGGAAAGGGAGGTCACCCTTAAGATATACAAAGCCCAAAAGGATGGAAAGGGACAGTGGACCAATGTCAAGGAACTGCCCTTTAACAACGATGCCTATTCCGTGGCCCATCCTGCCCTCAGTCCAGATGAGAAGCGTTTGTATTTTTCATCGAACATGAAGGGAACCTATGGGGAATCCGACCTTTGGTATGTTGACATTGGCGCAAATGGTTCTTTTGGCAAACCGATAAACCTTGGTCCAGAAATCAATACCGAAGCACGGGAAACATTTCCATTCGTCAGCAAAAATAACAACCTATACTTTGCCAGTGATGGACATTTGGGTTTGGGCGGCTTGGATGTATTTGTAATTTCCTTGAATGGAGATGGCGTTTATGAAAAAGTGACCAACCTAAAAAAACCTATCAATTCCAGTGAAGATGATTTTGGTTTTATCATTGATGAAGAAAAACAGATTGGGTTCTTCTCTTCCAATAGAAATGGCAATGCGGGCAGTGCCTCTGATGATATTTATAGATTTAGGGAAGCGTGTGTGCCACAGACTCTTCAGGGAACCATTACAGATGCCAAGACCCATTTACCCTTGGAAGGGACTCAGGTTACCTTGTTGGATGAAGACAATGGCATTGTTGCGCAGACAACCTCTGCTTCCGATGGAACGTATAGTTTTGACACTATTTTGGACTGCAACGAACGGTATGGGATCCGTGCGGAACATGCAGATATGGAATACGATCCAACCGAAAAGACCATATTGGTTTCCGGCGACGACCCCACAACGGAAGTTAATCTGGAGCTTAACCCTCCAGACTGTGCCGTCAATGATCTAGGCTGTCGGTTAAACCTTCAACCTATCTATTTTGACTATGGCAAATATGATATCCGTAAAGATGCCGAAGTGGAACTGGCAAAGATTTTGGAGGCCTTGAAAAAATATCCGCAATTAAAAATCCATATCGAATCCCATACAGATTCAAGATCAGGCGATCTATTTAACCTTAGGCTTTCCGAAAAAAGGGCATGGATGACCCTGGAATGGTTTGTGAAGAGAGGAATTGACCGCAAGAGGCTTACCTCCAAAGGATACGGAGAGACCAAATTGTTGAACCAATGTTCCAACGGAGTACGCTGTTCCGAGGAAGAGCACCAACGCAACAGAAGATCTATGTTCATTATCAAAAAATAATTTTTAATTGATTGATTTACAATTAGTTAAAAACATAATATTTTTTTGGCACGCTGCTTGATACTAATTAGGTGGATGTAAATAGTTGCATCCAAAATTTAAAACCTTATAGTATGAAAAAGTTAGTACTCATTATGGCAGCGGTAGCTTTCGGTACCTTGGGTGCCCAAGCCGCCAAATTAGAGGATAAGGTTGTTATCAGCAGCACTTATCAATATGGAAACTCATTCATCTTTGTGGAAGATGGTGTAACTTTTTCAGTATACCCAGATGGTGAGTTTGATTTCTATATGGACGGTAGAGCCAATATTGGAGTTGGCGCGAGAATCGGGAATGTCGGTATAACCTTCAATTCAGGATATAACTATGACCCTTATGTACAATATGACGACTACGGTGCCGTAGTACAGGTGGAGAATATTCCTATCTATTACGATTATTATGGTCGTGTAACCCAGATCGGCAATGTGGATATCTGGTACAACAACGGACGGGTACACAGAGTCGGTGGGTTGTATGTCTATTATAACGGAGGAGTGTTCAGCCACTGTACCGGGTTCATCAACATCTACAACAGGCATTATGTGTACATGCCTTACCACAGATACTTTATAAGACCTGCAGTAGGGTTCTGTAATGTGTACTACACTCCTTATAGAAGGTATTATAGACCTATCCGATATACCTATTATGCACCATATAGGGACAACTACCGAAGGTCCTATGTCAAAATTGGAAAGAACTATAGAAATGACAATCGCTATAGAAGGGAAAATATCTATAGAAATGATAAGAGGGTCTCTGTAAGAAACAACGATCTTGTAAAACGTGGCGATACTGGAAGGAGCAATAGAACTGTTGCGGAAAGCGATTACAGAAAAGGAAACACCATGAGTCGTTCCAACAACAATACGGTAAAAAGACAGGTTTCCTCAGAGCGTACCGTAAAACAGGGAAATTATAGAAAAGGAGATGTTGTTTCACGCAATGAAAGAACCGTTACCGAAAAAAAGGTTACCCGTACCCCAAATGGCAAAACGGTGACCAAACGGGAGGTGACCACTTCACCAGACCGCAAAACGGTAACACGTAGCACAACAAGCACCTATAAAAAGCCCGAGACCAGGAGCAATACAAGTAGGACGGTTGTGAGCAGGGAAAATACTCCAAAAAACGTTTCCAGAAGCACCACAAACACAGTGAAGAGGAGCTCAGGGAACACAAAATACAGCAGAAGCAACTCTGGGACCACCAAAAGAAGTTCCAGAAAGCAATAAAGATAGTTTTTAGGTTGGTTAGTTGTTTACCCCGTGGTTGGATTTATCCGCTACGGGGTTTTTCGTTTCAGCCACCTGGAAAGTACTCCGGAAATATCTTCCGAAATATTGAAACGGTATAGAATCCCCAGGTACATCACAACAATCATTGTGGATTTCAACATGATGTTCAATATCGGGTGGAAAGGAAACTGTAGAAACTGGAACAATACGCCCAGCAATGCCAGCGTACCAAAAACCTTATACGTTGCTTGGGTGAACGGTGAAAAACCAAACTTTCGTTTCACAAAAATCACTTTGGCAATATTGAACAAAACGATGGATATAAAACTGGCCAAAGCGGCACCTTCCATGCCCAATTCAGGAATCATAATATAATTCAGGGCGATGGTGAGCACGGCCAAACAAATGCCAAATACCAAGACTGTCTTGTAATATTTCGAATTGAACAAAATGGAATTGTTGTTCCCCAGAAGCGAATCAAAGACTTTGGCCAGACCAATCAAAAAAACAATGGTGAAACCCGTTCTGTAAGATTCTGGAAGCAAAAGATAGAGGTCGTTCAAATTCAAGATGATCAGCATAAAAAGAATCCCAGAGGCTATGAACAAGGTCAAGGAAGACTTTTGGTACAACCTTTCCAGCCCTGTTTTATCATCAGAATTCAATAGCTCCGCTGTCATGGGATAGGTAATCTGGTGCATGGCCCTGGATGGAACAATGATCACCGTTGCGATGTATACGGCAACACCATAATAAGCCACATTTTCTATGCTGATGAACTGATTGAGCATCACTTTATCAATCTCCAACAGAATCAGTGCCGCAGAACCTCCCAAGATAATCAATAGGGAGTAATACAAAATCTCCCTGGTATTGCCAGGAAATTGGAAACTGAACTTTGGCTTTCGCAGGCTAAAGGCATACAGCATGATAATAATGGTACGTAGAATATAAAGTACAACCAAGAGCTTAAAAAAAGTGTCCAGGGATATCATTTCAAAATGAAATACAATGAGGAGTATGGATGCCCCGATACGGCCAAACACTTCCTTCATAAAATTCCCAAAAACGGATTTCAAATATACCCGGCACCAAGCATAGAAAACCTCAAAATATGCCATGGCCAGTCCTACCAGAACAACATACCATAAATAATCGCCTACCATGGTGTTTACCTTGGAGACCAGACTTGCCAATGAACCCTGAAAAAAGAACACTATAATGGCCACTGGCAGGGTGCCCAGCATAGGTGTCAGCAACATCAAAGTAAGGAAACTGTCTTTCTCCCCTTCCTCATAATTGCTGTAAAAACGCACCAAGGTATTGTGCACACCAAATGCCATCAAAGGCATCAATATGGCTCCCGAGGCTAAAATAAAAGTCACAAGACCGAAGTATTCATCGGGTAGAAAACGGGTGTACAAAAACAAAGTGTTCACGGCCCCGAACACAAACCCCATATAGGTCACAATTACATTGCTTATCGATTGCTTTAGGACAATTCCCATTGTATGAATTTTGCCAAATTTTCGGTCAATTGTTTTCTATGGTATTTTTCAACGTTGATGGAGTGACATTCCAACGTTCCATTCTGGTAACTGCCAAACCAATCCAGAAGTACAGTTTTTAAAGGGTCAACATCGGCATGGGTCAACACAGTGCCGGTGTTGGTATCCTCCACTATGGTGCCAGCTTCCCAGCCTTCTGGACCAATGGCCAAAATGGGCCGTCGGGCATTCAGGTATTCAAATAATTTGCCTGGGATGATGCCCTTGGTTTCCTCTGAATCTATCTCCAGCAATAGGAGGACTTGCGATCTTTGTTGCAATTCCACCACTTTTTCATGGGAAAGGTACCCAAGTTGGTCCACATAGGGTTCGAGTCCAAAAGCTTTTAGGGATTTTATAACTTCCTCCCCCACTACCCCAGCCAACTGGATTTTCAGTGCATTGCGAAAAGCTTCATTCTCCTGGACCAATTCTTTTAAAGCTTTCCAAAGGGAGATGGGGTTGCGTCCTGTCAACAATGAGCCTAAATGGGAGATCGTAAATTCTGCATCCAAGGCAATATGGGCATGATCTCCATCATAGCCATTGGTGATCACCGTTATGGGCATATCCGTAATCTCTTCAAACTCTTTTTTGGTGGTATTACTGGTCACCACAATTTTATCCGCTGAAGTAAGCACAAGCCGTTCCAGGTTACGATGCTTGCGTTGCGATGCATTGGTCAACCTAAGTTTTTTATGGTACCCAATGGAGGTCCAGGGATCCCTAAAATCAGTAATCCACTGTAGATTGTATTTTTCCTTTAGCCCAAGACCGATGAGATGCACACTGTGGGGTGGCCCTGTGGTAATTACTTTCGTAATGCCTTCTTCCACTATGAAATTTGAAAGAAATTTGATGGAGGGCCTTACCCAAAACTTACGCGCATCTGGAATGAACAGATTGCCCCGGACCCAAAGCAACAATTTCTCCAATGTGGATGGATTTTTCTCTGGAATGATGCCCGAACTGATGCTTTTTGTTTTTTTCTTGGATAGCATCGATGCCCAAGCATAGGGCTCTTTTATGGGATGCTTTAGTACCTTGATATGCGGCGGAATCTCATTGACCAATAATTGGTCAGTTATGGGATATCTAGGGTTTTCAGGAACATAAACGATGGGCTCGATTCCAAAACCGGAGAGATATTTGACAAACTTTAGCCACCGCTGCACCCCTGGCCCTCCTGCGGGAGGCCAATAGTACGTTATGACCAGAACCTTTTGCATTACTCCTTTTTGGATTTTTTTGGCAGGACCGAAAATCCTATCCCCCCTACGATGACAAGTCCCAAGACAATACAACTCACCAAGGCAATCTGGCTTCCGGTCTTTATTATTTCCGGTTCAAACTTGAATTCGATCTCATGTTCTCCGGAAGGTACCTTCATACCCCTTAACGCATAGTTTACTTTATAGAACGGTTCTTGTTTTCCATCAATAAAGGCATGCCATCCAGAAGCGTAGTACATTTCAGAGAATACCACAAAGCCGTCATTGGCATTGTTGGACCTATATTTTATATAGTTGGGGCGATAGTCCACCACTTTTATAGAGGCCAAGGAATCCAAATCAAAGCTAAGTTTGGTTACCCTTGGGTATTCTTGGGTATTGACAATGGCCTCCAACTTGGAATCAAAATCTTTCAATCCCATTATTTCCTCATTTGCAGATTTCACGGGAATCAGGCGTTCCACAAACCATGCATTGCCGTTGGCCTTATCGTTGACTGCCGGAAAACTTTTTCCCTCCTCGTCTTGCTGGATCACATATTTCACGTTCAACATGTTCAGCACCTGTAGATTGTTGCGGTACAAATGGTAGTCGAACAGATTTTGAAGCGGCCTTGGTTTTGCCGCATGGTAGCCTCCAATGGATTTATGGAAATACGAAGTGCGGGCGCCATTAAGGCCTTCCTGTGGATCGAAAACCCTGAATATGGAATCGTCTTGCTGGATCATCTGATCAATCGGACTTGCTTGGAACGGCGTGTTCATCTGCCGCTGACGTACAAAATCATCTTCGTTTACGTAGCGTAGGTCCACCCCTACCAAATCAAACAAAATCAATCCCCCCATAATAAACACGAGCAGATTCTTACCTATCTTTTCCTTGATAAAGAACCATAAGGCTGTGGCGGCCAAGACTACATAGATCAGAGACCTCAAGGTGTCGTTCACGTATACCGCTTTACGGTCGCTTTTAAGTATCTCTAGGACCGAATCCCCAAAATATTGCCGGTATTGGTCATCGTTTGCCCCTGAAAAATCGAAAATACCCATCAGCAAAAAGATAAATACCACCAACCCCAGGGTAAAAAAGAAACTCCATTTCAGGGCGGTCAGTTTTTCCTTGGCTCCAATCTTTGATCTAAAAAGTTCGCGAAGTCCCAAAATTCCCAAAACAGGCAGGCAGAGTTCCAATACCACTTGGATGGATGAAACCGCCCTAAACTTGTTGTACAAGGGAAAATAATCGATCATGAAATCAGTGAGTGCCGGGAAATGCTTTCCCCAAGAAAGTAACAAGGACAGTATGGCCCCTGACAGTAGCCACCACTTTGCCTTGCCTTTCACCAAAAGCAGACCTAGAATGAACAGAAAAATTATGATGGCCCCAACATAGGCAGGCGCAGCGGGCCCTGAAAATGGATGCGGTCCCCAATACAAATAAAGCCCCGAAACCTCAAGTGCCTGGGTGGGAGCCAATCCTTGGTCCACAAAATATTTATATACTTTGGAATCCTTCCCTAAATCTTCCTGCCCGGTACCTCCGAACATTCTGGGCACAAACAGATCCAAGGATTCTGCAATGCCATAGCTATATTGGGTAATATAGTCCCTGTCCAAACCTGCGGAAGGCCGTTTGGGACTTCCATCCGGATTAATGGTCAATTCCGATTTGCCCCGGGTACTCCAATCCGCATACTCTTTTGTGGCCATCAACCCAGTGGCGTTGGTGGTGATGGAAAGAGTCACCGCCAAAATCAAAATCCCAACGGAAACCAAAAAATGCTTGATTTTTTTATCCTTGATGGCATAGATCAGATAGACCAACCCCATGAGCATGACCAACAGCATAAAATAATAGGTCATCTGGTAATGGTTGGCATTGATTTCCAAAGCCATGGCCAATGCGGTCAAAATAAAGCCCCAGATATATTTTTTTCGGAATACAAGTACAATTCCCCCCAGTACCATGGGCATATAGCCCAGCGCATGGGCCTTGGCATTGTGCCCTACTCCCAATATGATGATCAAATATGTGGAAAAACCGAACGCCAACGCCCCAAGAACGGCCAACCGAAAATCTGCTTTGAGGCACAACATCAAAATATAAAAGCCCAAAAGATACAGAAAGAGGTAATCAGCAGGCCTCGGCAAAAACCGAATCAAGCGGTCCAGCTTCTTGATGTAGTCATTTGGATAATTTGCCCCCAATTGGTATGTGGGCATACCTCCAAAGGCACTGTTGGTCCAGTAGGACTCTTCACCTGTTGATTCCTTGAAATCATCCCGTTCTTTGGACATTCCCTTGTACTGGGCAATATCGGACTGAAAAATGGCCTTCCCCTGCAACACTGGATAGAAGTAAACTAAGGAAGCAAGAACAAATAAAGCAATTACACAAATGTGGGTGATAATGGCCTTGGGAGAAAAGTTCATGGATAGGTTTTGAATCGACAAATATTAGTCAATTTCTTCAAAATCTATGTATTCTCCAACTTTTTTTGAAGGATTGGATTTTCTGAAAGGCTTTTTAAAAATAGTGGTTTCGCCTTCGTTGTCCCGAGTATCCCTAAAATCCTGGTAGCCCCCAAATTGTTGGCCGAAACGTTCCTGTGTTTTTTTTACGGCATAGTTCAGCAATCTGGGTGCAAGCCATTTTAGGAGCAATTTTAGTGCGTAGTATACTAATATGAGGACTAAAATCGTTTGTAGTACAACCATATGACTTCAACTATTGATCCAAAATTACACTGTTAGTCCCGTAAAAAGCCAAAACGTATCATAAAATAGTATTAAAATCTGGTTATATGGATTTTTCCCTTTTCAAAAAGAGCCTTCTCATTCTTGTTCTTATCCCTGCTTTTACAAGCGCACAGTATACGGATGTTATCAACTCCAACAGACCTGGACGAGCTGTAAGCGCCTATGCCGTGGGCAAAAATGTGGCCCAAGTAGAAACGGGATTGTTCTACGAACAACGCAATGATTCAGATCTGAATTTTGATTCCAATATTTTTGGGGCCGATATTGCATTGCGATACGGATTTCTTTTTGAACAACTGGAGATCATTTATGAAGGTTCCTTCATTTCGCAGAGCATCGACTATGGGAATTTTCTGGACCAGGACGAGACCTTGACGGACTTCTCCAGGAACCGTTTGGGGGTAAAATATCTCATTTTTGACCCGTATAAAGATCCAGAGCGCAACAAACCCAATCTTTACAGTTGGAGGGCCAACAACGTTTTTCAATGGAAAAACCTGATTCCTGCGGTATCCTTGTATGGAGGGGCTACCTTTACTTTGGGGGATAATCCGTTTTATATTGGAGACCCTGTGGTTTCCTACCGTGGAGCTGTTGCCACCCAAAGTAGACTTTCTCCCCGATTTGTGTTGATATCCAACATTGCCTATGACCGTATTGGAACCGATTTTCCAGAATGGAGCTATGCCATTTCCGTTACCCATGCCTTTAGAAACCCAAGATGGAGTGTGTTTGTGGAAAATCAGGGCATCAAAAGTGATCGTTATTCCGATATTTTGGTCCGGACTGGATTGGCCTATCTCTTGAACAAGAACTTTCAGGCCGATTTTCACGTAGGTTCCAATTTTAAAAGTGCCCCTTCCCGTCTCTTCGCCGTTGCGGGGTTCTCTTACCGATTGGATTTCCACAAAGACGAAATAATCCGTACCGATTCACCCGGTACAAGTGGAAATGGGAAGATCCGAAAAGGTGCCTCGAAGAAAAAGCGCAAAAAGGACCGGAAGAAGAACAAGAAAGACACCATCGATTTCTAAGTTTTATACCGATCATTTTTCTACTGTTGGGAATATTCCTAATATTGGCCTTACAAATCGCATTGTATGGTCAACATAAAAAAGGTCAGCTCCAAAGCTGACCTGAAACAGTTTGTAAAGTTCCCCTTTGCGCTGTACAAAGATTCCCCGTATTGGGTACCCCCTATCATCAAGGATGAAATGGAATCCTTTGATGAAACCAAAAATCCCGTTTTTCAAAATGCAGAGGCCTCATTCTTTTTGGCCTATAGGGATGGAAAGGTTGTGGGCAGGGTGGCCGCCATCATCAATTGGTTGGAAGTAAAAGAGCAGAACCTGAAAAAAATGAGGTTTGGCTGGTTTGATTTTGTGGATGATCTGGAAGTTTCCAAGGCCCTTTTGGACAAGGTTGAAGAAATAGGCAAAAAACACCATCTGGAATATATGGAAGGTCCGGTTGGCTTTTCCAATTTGGACAAGGTGGGCGTGCTCATCGAAGGGTTTGACCATATTGGCACCATGATCACCTGGTACAACCATCCCTATTACCAATCCCATTATGAAAAACATGGGTTCAAAAAGGAAAAGGAATATCTGGAAAACAAATTCTTAGCGGCCAATGCAGACCCAACGCTCTTTTACAAGGCCCATTTGCTGGTCAAAAAACGCTATGGTCTCCGGGAAGTAAATTTTGAGAGGAGCAAGGATATTATGCCTTGGGTAGACAAGATGTTCGATTTGTTCAACGAGACCTATTCCAGACTTTCCTCCTTTGTAAAGATCACCGATGTGCAAAAGGAATACTTCAAAAAAAAGTATATCAGCTTCATCAACCCGGAGTACATCAAGTTTGTGGTGGATGAAAAGGATGAACTGGTGGCCTTCGCCATTGTGATGCCCTCTTTCTCCAAAGCCCTGCAAAAGGCCAGGGGCAGGTTGTTCCCTACGGGAATATTCCATCTTCTAAAGGCCAAAAAGGAAAGTAAGGATGTCATTTTTTATTTGATAGGGATTCACCCCAATTATCAAAATAAAGGGGTCACGGCCATTATTTTCAACGAATACCACAAGACCTTCACACAAAAGGGAATCGTGAACTGCATCCGTACCCCAGAACTGGAAGACAATATCGCCATTCGCCAAATGTGGAAACATTTTGACCCTGTCACCCATAAAAGACGCAGAACCTACCGAAAGGATCTATGAACAAAACCAACCGAGCACTCCATATTATTCTTATTTGGACTTTCCTTGGCTCAACAAGGCTCTTGGCCCAAGAAAAGACCATAACCCATGCAGGAGAGCAGTGGCTGCAATACAACAATCTTACCCACATCAGCGAAAAATGGGATTTGTTCATCAATGGAGGTGGAAGATGGAAGGATGGTTTTGAAGAATTCACCATTTTTTTTGGAAGAATTGGCGCTGGATTTTCCCTCAGCGACAAAACAATGTTGGCCACAGGGTTTACCTATGTGGAATTTTATGATGATGGTAATCGGCAACAAGTCGAATTTCGGCCCTATGAAGAGATTCTACTCAGAGGAAGTGTACTTAGGTTTCGGCTGAACCATCGGTTTAGGTTTGAACAGCGATTTTACAATCCGGTGATTGATGGGGACATCCAGTCAGACAATAGTTTCGCACTGAGGTTTCGGTATGCGATCATGACCGGCTTCACACTTTTTAAGCTATCCAAAACCAATCCGGACAGCAAATTTGTATTGAACATCAGTGATGAATTGATGATCAATGCGGGAAAGGATGTTGTTTATAACGTGTTCGACAAGAACCGATTTATCATTACCCCAACCTTTCAATTGAACAAATCGGTTTCCGTTGCCGTTGCGTGGAACAATCAATTCGGCAGTACAACCACTGCCGGACATTATGTGCATACCAATGCCCTGTGGGTCCATTTTTCCCATACTATAAACCTCAGCAAAAAGGATACAAGGGATAGGGAAAATGACTACATGCAACCACCCTCTTCGACCAGAGTTCATTAACAATTCTTTAAGACTTTTCCAAATACTTTGTAATCAAAGTCCTTCACAACATAAGTTGCTGATTATCAATTATTTTCACTACCTTATATGTTGTAATTACTAATCAACTTCAACATGAAAAAATTCTTATTTCTGATTGCAACGGTACTAGGTACTTTTGCAATTTCGGCGCAGGACGAAAAACCACTTTTTTTGGTTTTCGAATTTATGCACGTGGACAACGAGCAGGAAGCAGCTTATGCTGACACTGAGGCTTTTTGGGAAAAAGTACATGAACAACGTGTTAAGAATGGAGACTGTATTGGCTGGGATCTTTGGCAATTATCGCCTGGAGGGGAAAAGCAAGGGGCCCAATACCTAACAGTGACCTTGTTCAACAATCCGGTTAAAATGATGGATGGTGGTGACTTTGCCAAAGCGTGGAGTGCTGCCTATCCAGAGCTATCCGATGAGGAAACGGCCAAAAAATTTGAATCGACGGCCAAAAGTAGGGATCTCTCCTATCGTGTTTTTCTACGTCAAATAGATGCAACCAAAGATAATTTTGACATGCCGATTGGTACGTTGGCCGTCATAAATTTTATGAAGGTCAAGGATGGCAACTATGACGCCTATGAAAAAGCAGAGTCCGAAGTCTTTAAACCCATGCACCAAAAAGACGTTGATGCAGGGAGAAGGGCAAGTTGGGGACTTCTTAGGGATATGATGGGCTACCCCTCTGAATCCTATGCAACCCATTTTGCCGTTGACATGTATACCGGATATGATCAATTTTTCAATGGAGGTCCCGACAATGGACCCGAACTCAGCGCAGAAGCCATGAAGGCAATTAATGATGGCCTTGCCACAAGAGATCTAAAATCCCTTACCTTCGCAACACTATTGAAAAAAGTAAGGTAGCACAATGGTTTAATTATCTGAAATGGTCCATCCCTTACAGGGTGGGCCATTGCTTTTCTTTATACCATAAAAGTAATGATGCGGCATAGGTTTTAAGTTTTTGAGTGATTTAGGTGAATTTTGAATGACTTTACCACGTGGTGACCATAGCATCATTGAAGAATACCTAAAAATGTCTGGAGCAATAAACATTCCTCCAGAAAAAAGGAACGGTATGTGGGCAGCCTGTTTTAGACCAAAATATGTAGAAACCTGATAGATCATGAATCAAGACATCAAAAAATCCATCTGGAAACAATTTGGGGCAAGTATCGATATGTTGGAAAATGCAATTCAATTATGTCCCCTAGATTTTTGGGACACCGAAAAACGTTTTTGGTACATAGCTTACCATTGTCTGTTTTATCTGGACTACTATCTTACCCTGGAACCCGCAACGTTTTCTCCCCCATCGCCATTTACGCTTTCAGAATTTGATCCTTCGGGTGCCATGCCCGATAGAACTTATTCTCAAGAAGAATTGCTTTCCTATCTCCAGTACGGCAAAAGCAAATGTCATGATCTAATACCCACCATGACAGATGAAATTGCAGCATCACGTTGGGTAAATGACTACAAGGATTATTCTGTTTTCGAAATTTTGCTTTACAACATGCGGCATGTCCAACATCATTCCGCACAGCTTAATTTACTGCTCCGTCAGGAAATCGATAACGCCCCCAAATGGGTCTCCCAAACGGCACGGGAACTCTGATTTTCAGGTATAGGGAAAGGAAGAAGTTACTCCCCCATTGCGGCAGCAACCGCAGCCGAAAGTCTTTTATAGGTACCGTTTTGCAGTCGCTCCCGAATGGATGAAAACGCATCCAAGGTTTCTGCAATATCCTGCATGGTATGGGTAGCCGTTGGTATCAAACGCAATAGGATCAATCCTTTGGGAATTACCGGATATACCACAATGGAACAGAAGATGCCGTGGTTCTCACGCAAATCCTTTACCAAGGCCATGGCCTCCGGGATACTTCCGTTCAGATATACAGGGGTAACACAGGTAGATGTAGTGCCTAAGTCAAAACCACGTTCCCTAAGTCCATTTTGCAGTGCGTTTACATTTTCCCAAAGTTTGGCCTTCAATTCGGGTCTATTTCGTAGCATATCCAACCGCTTCAACGCTCCCTTTACATAGATCATGGGCAGGGATTTTGCGAACATCTGCGACCTAAGGTTGTATTTTAAATATTCTATGATCTCTTTGTCGGCGGCCACAAAGGCCCCTATTCCGGCCATGGACTTGGCAAAAGTGGCCAAATACACGTCAATATCATCCTGAACTCCTTGCTCCTCGCCTGTTCCAGCTCCCGTTTTTCCAAGGGTTCCGAAACCGTGGGCGTCATCCACCAACAATCTAAATTTGAACTTTTTCTTTAGGGCCACGATTTCTTTGAGGATGCCCTGTTCACCACGCATACCGAATACTCCTTCGGAAATCACCAAAATTCCACCACCGGTCTCCAGGGCCATTTTTGTGGCACGCTCCAAGTTCTTCTCAAGGCTTTCAGGATCGTTGTGCTTGAAGGTAAAGCGCTTGCCCATGTGCAAACGTACCCCATCTATGATACAGGCGTGGCAATCCACATCGTAAACAATGATGTCATCTTTTGAGACCAAGGCGTCGATGACGGACATGAATCCCTGATAGCCAAAATTCAAGAGATAGGAAGCTTCTTTGTGGACAAAATCCGCCAATTCACGCTCCAGTTGCTCATGAAAATCGGTATGACCGCTCATCATACGGGCACCCATGGGGTACGCGGCACCATGCTCATTGGCGGCATCACCGTCTACTTTTTTGATTTCAGGCAAATTGGCGAGACCCAAATAGTCATTGATACTCCATGTTATGACGTCCTTTCCCTGGAATTTCATCCGATTGGAGATGGGTCCTTCCAATTTTGGGAATACAAAATATCCTTCTGCCTGCGATGCCCATTTTCCCAATGGTCCCTTATTCTCAATGATCCTGTCAAATAAATCTCTCATCTACCTTAAAATTGATTCAAATGCAAAAATATAGATTTTTGTATTCCTCGCATAACGAAATTTAAACATAAAAAAAACGACAATGAAAGCCATTGTCGTTCTTTGGTCATCAGTATAATCTTATATTATTTGATGTACTCTATCTTTTCTGGGGTTTCAGCGTTTTGGATGTCAAAAAAGCCTTGGTTTTCCATCCATTCATTGCTGTAGATCTTGCTCATGTACCTAGATCCATGATCGGGGAAAATGACCACAACATTGCTGTCCTTGGTAAACTCGCCCTCTGTATTCAACTGGTATAGTGCCTGCATGGCAGCTCCACTGGTATAGCCAACAAACATGCCTTCGGTATGGGCAATTTTTCGGGCCATATGGGCACTTTCGCCATCGGTTACCTTTACATATCTGTCTATGACGTTGAAATCTGTGGCATCGGGTATCAAATTCTTGCCCAATCCTTCAATTCTGTAGGGATACACCTCATTGTGATCGAACTCACCAGTTTCATGATATTTCTTCAAAACGGACCCGTACGCATCCACTCCCAAAACCTTGATGTCAGGGTTCTTCTCTTTTAAGAAGCGTGCAATACCTGAGATGGTGCCCCCTGTTCCACTGCAGGCCACCAAATGGGTAATATTTCCATTGGTCTGTTCCCAGATTTCCGGTCCGGTGGTCTGGTAATGGGCTTCTATGTTGAGTTCGTTAAAGTATTGGTTGATATAGATCGAGTCTTTGGTCTCGCTGTGCAAACGCTTGGCCACCTCATAATAGGAACGGGGGTCGTCTGCGCTGACATGTGCGGGGCAGACATATACCTTGGCCCCCATGGAACGAAGCATGTCTATCTTATCTGGGGATGATTTTGAGCTTACCGCCAAAATACATTTATAGCCCTTTACGATACTTACCATGGCAAGGCTGAAGCCAGTATTGCCAGAAGTTGTCTCAATAATGGTGCTTCCTGGTTTAAGGAATCCCTTTCGCTCAGCTTCCTCAATGATATAGACAGCTATCCTGTCTTTTGAGGAATGCCCAGGATTGAAGGATTCCAATTTGGCATAAAAGTTTCCGGTAAGGGGGGCTGCGATTTCGTTAAGCTTAACTAAGGGGGTATTTCCAATTAAGTCAAGGATATTGCTACACGCATTTATCTGTTTTTTCATAACTGGTATTAGGTAAGGAACAAACTTGGCTCAAAAACAAGATTCGTTCGGGACAAAAATAGCATTTTTATTTTTAAAGAACCTTTCTTTCCAAATCCAAAATAAAAGTATATTCCTTGGCGGTCTCCTTCAAAGCCTCAAAACGCCCTGAAGCACCGCCATGACCGGCATCCATATTGGTGTCCAAAAACAGCAGGTTACTATCGGTTTTATACTCCCTTAGTTTGGCCACCCATTTGGCTGGTTCCCAGTATTGTACCTGGGAATCATGGAGGCCTGTGGAAACATATAGATTTGGATATGCCTTGGCCTCGACATTGTCATAAGGGGAATAGGATTTGATGTAATCGTAATATTCTTTTTCGTTGGGATTTCCCCATTCATCATACTCCCCTGTGGTAAGTGGAATGGTGTCGTCCAACATGGTCGTGACCACATCCACAAACGGAACCGAGGCAATTACACCATTGTAGAGCTCGGGAGCCATGTTCACGATCGCTCCCATCAGCAATCCTCCGGCAGACCCTCCACTGGCATACAGATGTTCGGCAGAGGTATATTTTTTTTCAATCAAAAATTTGGAACAATCAATGAAATCGGTAAAGGTATTTTTCTTATGCAAGAGTTTTCCATCCTCATACCAAGGTCTGCCCAAATATTCCCCACCACGCACATGGGCAATGGCATAGATAAAACCCCTGTCCAACAGGCTCAACCGGACCGAGGAAAAGTAGGGATCTATGGTATGCCCATAGGATCCATAGGCATATTGCAATAAGGGGCTGGAGCCATCCAATGGGGTGTCCTTACGGTATACCAGTGATATGGGCACTTTTGCACCATCGCGGGCAGTGGCCCACAATCTTTCCGTTTTATAGTTGCCCTTGTTGAACCTGCCCCCCAGAACTTCCTGTTCCTTCAAGACCTTTTTGGTCTTGGCCTCCATGTTGAAATCGATAATTGCATAGGGAGCACCCATTTCATTGTAGTAATAGCGAAGCTCTTTTGTGTCAAAATCAAGGTTTACCGAAGGTCCGGCCACATAGGTTTCACTGTCAAAGGGCAAATAATAGCTGTCCGTACCGTCCCAACGTGAAATTTTTAGATTGTTAAGTCCATTCTCCCTTTCGGAAAGCACATAGTACTCCTTGAAAATCTCCACATCCTCCAACAAAACATCGGCCCTGTGGGGAATAAATTCCTCCCAATGCTCTGATGTGGTGTTGCCCTCACTGGTTTTCATGAGTTTGAAATTGGTGGCCTTATCCCTATTGGTGAGGATATAAAAGTTACCATCATAGTGCGAAATGGAGTATTCGACTCCCTTTTTACGGGGGGAAAAAACCTTGAACGTGCCCTGTGGATCATCGGCGTTCAATATCTGATATTCGGAGGTCAATGTGCTCACAGAACCGATTACAATATATTTTCGGGATTTGGTCTTGTACACAAACGTAGTATAGGTGGAATCCTTTTCATGAAATACCAGTTCGTCCTCGGTCGCCGGGGTCCCCAAAATATGTTTGAAAATTTTATCGGACCGCAAGGTAACCGGGTCATTTTTGGTGTAAAAGAGGGTTTTTCCATCGCTTGCCCAAACAGAGCTTCCAGTGGTGTTTTCCATGTTATCCGGGTAAATCTCCCCAGTTTGTAGGTTCTTAATCTGGATGTTGTACTGTCTGCGTGAAACCGTGTCGGTTCCAAAGGAAGCCAATGTGTTGTCCGGACTCACCGAAACTCCCCGCATTTGAAAATACTCATGCTCTTTCGCCATTTCATTACAATCGAACATGATCTCTTCATCAGCTTCCAAGCTTTCCTTCTTTCTTGAATAAATAGGATACTCCTTACCCTCCTCATATCGGGTGATGTACCAATATCCGTTCAATTTATAGGGAACAGAAGAGTCGTCTTCCTTGATCCGCGATTTCATTTCCTGAAAAAGTTCTTCTTGGAATTTTTCCGTATGGGCCGTCATTTTTTGGTAGTACGCGTTCTCGGCATTGAGATAATCGATCACTTCCTGGTCCTCCCTGTTGTTCATCCAGTAATACTCATCAATGCGCACATCGCCATGTTTTTCAAGTTTGGTGGGGCGTTTCTGTGCCACTGGGGGGTCTATGTTCATGGATTTTTCTTTATTGTTTTGGCAAGAGCCTGCAAAAATAAGGCATAAAACGGGAAAACAAATGCCCAGGACAAGATGTTTCATCAACTTTGATTTATGCCAATTTATTACTTTTGGTCACAAAATAGACTACTATGTTTGGAGATTTTATGGGGATGATGGGTAAATTAAAGGAAACCCAAAAGAAGGTACAGGAGACCAAGGAACGTTTGAACACGGTCTTGATCGATGAGCAATCGGCAGATGGTTCCGTAAAGGTGACCATCACGGCCAACCGGAAAATCAAATCCCTGCATATTGACAATTCCCTGCTTCAGGACAAAGAACAACTTGAGGATTATCTTATCCTTACCCTGAACAAGGCCATTGAAAAGGCTACCAACGTAAACGAAACGGAATTGGCCGCTGTGGCCAAAGAGGGTATGCCCAACATTCCGGGGTTGGACTCTTTTCTAAAATAGAAATCATGTCAGGTCGAGGGCAGTCGAGACCGTTTTTAAGAACTTTCAATTACTTCTCCACTGCGCTCGAAGTGACAAGGCCAACTATCCTATTTGTTTTAAAACTTTCAAAAAATATTGGTGCATGGCATCTGTGTAATCCAAATGGGTCACAATACGCAATTTTCCCTGCCCCATTCCAATAATGGAAATTTGGTTTTCTTCCAATTTGGCCAGAAAATCCTTGGAAGATAATTTGGATTCATCCACCTCAAAAATGATGATGTTGGTCTCTATGGGCTCCACTTTTTTGATGAATGCCAGATTGCGGAGCACCTCGCCGATCTCTTTGGCCCTTTGGTGATCTTCGGCCAGTCGATTTATGTGGTTTTCCAAAGCGTATATGCCCGCAGCGGCCAAATAGCCGGATTGCCGCATTCCGCCTCCCAAAATTTTCCGTACGCGAAGCGCTTCATGGATCAACTTCTTATTCCCCACCAAAACGGAACCTACGGGACAGCCCAAGCCTTTGCTGAAACACACGCTGATGGTATCAAAAAGCTTCCCATAGGCCTTTGGGTCCTCTTTTTTGGCCACCAAGGCGTTCCATAGACGTGCACCGTCCAGGTGATACCCAAGTCCATGGGCATCACATACATTTTTGATTTTTTTGAGCTCTTCAAAATCCCAACAGGCACCACCGCCCTTGTTGGTGGTATTTTCAATACAGACCAAAGAAGTCAAGGGACTGTGATAGAAATCAGGAGGGTTTATGGATTCTTCCACCTGTTGTGCAGTCATCATTCCTCTGTTGCCGTCTACCAATTTGCAGGATAACCCGCTGTTAAAACTGACCCCTCCGCCCTCGTAGTTGTACACATGGGCATATTTATCACAGATCAACTGCTCTCCCGGTTGGGTGTGCAATTTAATTGCGGTTTGATTGGTCATGGTGCCACTGGGAAAGAACAGGGCAGCTTCCTTTCCAAAATAATCGGCCACTCTTTCCTCCAATGCATTGACACTGGGATCGTTTTTGAACACATCGTCTCCTACCCTTGCATTCATCATAGCCTCGAGCATTCCTGCCGTAGGCCTGGTCACAGTATCACTGATCAGATTGATTTGCATAATCTCCCTCTTTAATTCATACAATCCATCCCAATTGGAGACCCGTCGGGAATCTTTGGAGCGGGAACTACCTTAAAGGCAGTCGGTTTTTCAAGGAAGGCATCGATCCTTCGTACCATCTCCACCGAAATGGCATTTTTGCCATTCCCCAACAAACGGGTTCTAATATTTTTTAGGGCCTCATTGGCCAGGGCATTTACCTGGGGATGGACATCATTGTGCGCGGCCAAGTTCATAATATGGTACAACACCCTAAAATTGATGGTATTCTGCACTTCCGTCAAATAGGGATCTTTATGGGAAGCCTCCAAGGTTCCGTTAGAGAGTTCGGCAAGTACCTCTTCCAAACCCATTTGATTTTTATCGAGGCTTTTTTGTTGCACCAAACGTGAGGCACGCTCAGGATGTAACAGAAGCTCCAAGGTCATGTCAGCTGCCGTCTCCGCGGCCGATAAGGCATCAAAACTGACCCCTGTCCTGCCTTTGAATGATTCCCGCGTACGATCGTACCCTATGGCCCTTGGTGGAAAAAGCCTCAACTTTTCCTCTGGAATGGCAATTACCTCCGCATTCAACGTTTGCAATAGGGCCTTCAATGCCATTTCTTGACTGGTTTGGCTGATGGGTTCCACCGTGCGCTGTCCATCTCCCTTCGTCGCATAGTTGTAATCAAGTCCTCCTATTAATTTGGAGACGGCTTCGGTTTGGTATCGGTGAAAGAAATACAAGGGTGCAAAAACATCCTCCAAAACCGAGTTGGGCTCTCCAGAGCGAATGTTGTCCATGGAAAAATTTTGAATACCCACCTTTCTGATCTGCAACACTTTTTCCAGTTCCTGACTGGCATTTCTTCCATTATCCCATAAATGGGCAAGTGCATGGGCTCCTCCCATGGGCCTTGCATCTTGATCGGTGATGTACCGTAATCCATCCGTTTGGGCTTTTTTGAGAATGGCATTCAATTCTTCTTTTTCGTTGGTTCCGGTAGGGAAATCGGCATACGAATAGGCCACGGTCACTTTGTCCCACTCACCGATTCCCGTGTCATAAGCATTGTGAAAATCAATGGCGTCCCCATGTAGTTCGAACAAGGGGTGTGGATAATCCATCACCGAAGCCCTGTTGTTGGTACTGGCTGCAAAATTGTGGGCAAAACCCAAGGTATGTCCTATTTCGTGGGCAGAGAGTTGTCGTATCCTAGCCAAGGCCATTTCCAGCATAGGCCCGTAATTATCGTCTCGTTCCGCAAAAGGTTTGTTCATCAAGGCTTGGGCAATCAAAAAATCCTGTCGAATACGCAGACTTCCCAAACTTACGTGCCCTTTGATGATTTCACCGGTACGCGGGTCCGTGATACTGCTTCCGTAGCTCCACCCCCTTGTTGATCGGTGTACCCATTGGATCACATTATAGCGCACATCCAATGGATCGGCATCATCAGGTAATATTTTTAGTTGAAAGGCATCTTTATAGCCAATGGCCTCAAAAGCCTGGTTCCACCATTTCCCCCCTTCCAACAGCGCGGAACGCACTGGCTCCGGCGTTCCATTGTCCAGATAATAGATGATGGGTTCCACGGCCTCGCTCACTTCGGCATTCGGATTCTTCTTTTGCAACCGGTGTCTGGTCACAAACCGTTTTAAAATAGGCTCCTGTACCGGCGTGGCATAGTCATAATATGAAAACGGATATGAACCGCTGCGGGGGTCGAATTCCCTTTTTTTGTAATTGTCATCCGGCAATGCTATCAAGGAATGGTGCTGGGTCACCGTCACCAAATCGGGGTTGGGGGTCACTGAACGTATCCAATCGCCCTCTGGATTTCCTTTGAAGGTAAGGATCACATCGAACTCCACATTCTTTGGAAAAGCCTTGGTTCGGTCAAATCCCAATGCACTTTTGGATGCATCCAAGGCATACGATCCTTGTTTTGTGCTCTTCAGTCGATCTGCCACTCCATGTGCATCCCGCATCAAAAAATCGGTGAAGTCGATCAAATAACTTCCCTTTGATTCTTCCTCAATCTTGAAACCGTGAAGTATGGATTTGGCAAAGGCCTGCTCCACAGATTTTCGCTCCAAATCATTGTTGGTAATGGCCCTGTACCTCAGGTTTGGCTGTACCAATAACAATTTTTGTCCGGCCTTCTTGAAATAGACCACCTGCTCATTGCCCAACTGCCCCCTGTCCAATCCGATATCATTGCTGCCGATACCGCTGCTCAGGGCATAGACGTACAAAAACTCCTTTTCGAGTTGATTGACCTCCAGATATATTTTGTCCGATTTATCATCGTAATAGAAATTGAAATACCCATTGAACTTTTGATAGTCCTTTGCCTTTTCAAAGGTTTGTGCAGTAAGCGCACTGGAAAAAAAATAAAGTAGTGCTACAATAGTAAAAGTGTTCTTCATGATCGAGTGGAATTGATCCTAAAAATATGTAATTCATTTTAATAAATCCCTTCCGATATCTTTTTCAACCGTAAAATCCATTTTGATAAAATTAGCTGGTGTTTTTTGTGTCTTTGATTTTTTCTTGCCACAATTTTTAAGCCCTAGCTATTTCATAAGACGTTGGAAATCCATATTTTAATAAAAAAACAATATGGGTCTATCCACAGAAAAAACCATCTTTTCCAATTACAAGCGGAAAGAGGGGCTGTTCGATGAGGTATTCGATGGAAATGGCGAGGTTAAGTCCGTGTACCAGAAGCTCTTGGACCTCTACGGGTCCCGGTCCATTGATGAATATGTTCAGTTGAACAACAAGGCAAAATCATCCTTTTTCAACCAAGGGATCACATTTCAGGTGTATGGGGATAAGGATAGCCAAGAGAAAATATTCCCATTTGACCTCTTTCCCAGGATCATCGACCCAAAAGAATGGGAAAAAATTGAAAAAGGAGCCATACAGCGCAACCTTGCCCTGAACCTTTTTTTGTGGGATGTATACCATGACAAGAAAATCGTAAAGGATAAGATAGTGCCCTTGGAGCTTTTGAGCTCGTCGCCAAATTATCTGCACCAAATGATGGGCGTGGACCCACCCAGCGGTATTTACAACCATATTTCCGGTACGGACGTGATAAAACATGCCGATGGAGATTATTATGTCTTGGAGGACAATATACGATGTCCATCCGGGGTAAGCTACGTTATCTGCAACCGCACCGCGCTGAAACGGGCCCTCTTTGGAGTGTTCAACCATTATAAGACCTATACGGTTACGGATTATGCAGAGAATCTCCTTATGCTGTTGGAAAGTGTCAAGCCCCATGGCGTTGACTCGCCAGTCTGTGTGGTGATAACACCGGGCATGTTCAACTCCGCCTATTATGAGCACTCTTACTTGGCCAAGGCCATGGGGGTTGAATTGGTGGAAGGTCGGGACGTGTTCGTGGAAAACGACTTTGTGTACATGAAGACCACCAATGGACCTGTACGGGTAGATGTGGTATACCGTAGGATCGATGATCTTTTTATCGACCCCATGGAATTCCACCCCGATTCGGCATTGGGCGTACCCGGACTCTTCGCAGCTTACAAAAAAGGAAATGTGACCTTGGCCAATGCACCTGGAACCGGGGTTGCCGATGATAAGGCCATCTATACCTACGTCCCCGATATCATAAAATACTATTTGGACGAGGAACCTATCCTAAAAAACGTACACACCTATCATTGCAGCAGGCCCAAAGAGCTGCAATATGTACTGGATAACATCGAGACCCTTGTGGTGAAACCCGTTGACGAAGCTGGAGGATATGGCATTTCCATCGGCAACAGGTTGACCAAGGAAGAGATAGAAACCGTGAAAAAACAACTTAAGGCCAATCCTAGAAAGTATGTGGCCCAACCCATTATGTCGCTCTCTGTCCACCCAACCTATATAGACCAAAAAGAATCCTTTGAGCAAAGACATGTAGATCTGCGAACCTTCACAGTTTTGGGCAAAGACAAACAATTTGTGCTCAAAGGTGGACTCACCCGGGTGGCCCTAAAAGAAGGAAATCTCATTGTAAACTCCTCCCAAGGTGGCGGCTCCAAAGACACCTGGGTACTAAAACCATAAACTATGCTGGCCAGAGTTGCAAATAATCTTTTTTGGATGGGGCGCTATATTGAACGTTCGGAACATATTGCCCGTTTCTTGAACGTAAATTACTTTTCCTCATTGGATGCGCCCAACCAACTTTCACAATCCAGGCAATTTGTGCTGCGCTCCATTCTGTTCATGGTCGGCGATCCCGTAAAGGATGATTCATTGGAATTGGATGAGGAACAAGTTTTATATGACATTGGGCTCAATCCCGGGAAGAATTATTCCATAATCAGCAGCATAAAGGTTGCAAGGGAAAATGCCAATAGTTCCCGCGATCTTATCTCAACGGAGCTTTACGAAAGCCTGAACAAGTTTTATCACTTTGTGATCAACTATCCCAAGGATACCTTTGTAAAGACCAACCTCTATGACTTCACCGTGAATGTCACAGAAATGAGTGCGGTGCTCCGGGGCAAAATTCGCGGTACACTTCTGCACGATGAGGTCTATGCCATTATCATGATGGGCGTTAACATCGAACGGGCCATTCAGATCACAAGGATCATTAACACCAAGTACAACGATGCCCTAATGGCCCATGGAAGCTATGGAGATCTCATTGGCAATAGTTTTGAATGGTCAACCCTTTTAAAATGCGCTGAATCTTATGACATGATGCGAAGGCTTTATAAAAAATCGCCCAACAGTACCTCCACCCTAGAGTTTTTGATATTGAACGAAAAATGCCCCCGCTCCTTCATGAACTGCATCAACCAAGTGTACAAACACGTTCACGAACTGGACAAAAAGGCCGAGTATGCAAAACATTCCACCGCGTTTTTGGTAGGTAAGATAAAGGCTGAGTTCGAGTTCAAACAGATCGAGGAGATACAGGAGGACATTCAAGGGTGCTTGAACGGGATCCTTAACAAAATGTTCAAAATTAGTGAGAACATGGAAAAAGAATTCTTCAACTACTAGACCAATTTGACTAATTTGGCCTGACTGAAATTTTCTTCCATGTTCTATGAATATGAAATTGAATATGCAACGCAAAATTCCTATGAAAAGGGATTGAGCGAAGCCTTTTGGCAGTTCTTGATCATTCCGGAGGACAATAAGACCCAGGAGTTGGTTCGCTGGGACTTTAAGAACGATCTGGGGGAAAAGAACAGCCTCTCCATCAATGGTCTTGGCTTTAAAACGGTACAGGTGCGTTCAAAGACAAAGATAGACCACATCAACTTCAAGGCAAATTTCAAGCTCATCAAGAAAGAAATAAATCCTTTTGATTTTCAGTTGCCCCACAACCTGGAAGAAGAATATGCCATGCTCAATGAGCACGACTACAAAGTGGACCATGAGCCCTATCTGAGAAAGACCAAGTTTACCGATCTTCCTGAAAAATATGCTTCCATTTTTGATTTTGACTATGGCAAATCCATTTTTGAAAACCTTCTGGCCTTGAACCAGTGGGTCTTCAATAAAATTTTTTTCAAGCCTGGCGTCACCGGAGTGGATACCCCTTTGGAAGAAATCATTGAAGAGCGGCATGGGGTTTGCCAAGATTTCACACATCTGTTCTGTGCCATTGCCAAGAAAAATGGGGTTCCATCTCGCTATGTATCGGGATACCTGCACCAAGGCAATGGATTCTTCGGGGATTCACAGATGCACGCTTGGGTAGAGGCCCATGTACCCATGGTGGGATGGATCGGGTTTGACCCCACCAACAACATCTTGTCCAACCACAACCACATAAAGGTATCCCATGGAAAGGATTACACAGATTGTGCCCCTCTGAAGGGCATAGTGTACACCATGGGAAAAAATGAGACCAAATATTCTGTCAACGTAAAAGCTTCGGAGCAGCAATAATTATGTTGTGAAAGAAGCGTATTTTTGCCCGAAAGTTTACTACATGACCACAACAGATCAGCAAAAAGATCTTATTGAGCGCCTTGGTGCGTTAAGGAGGTATCTTTGACATCGATGCCAAACTCATAGAAATAGAAAATGAAGAGGAAAAAACCCTCGCTCCAGGTTTTTGGGACAATCCACAAGAGGCCCAAAAGCAAATGCAGTCCCTGAAATCCAAGAAAAAATGGGTGGAAGGCTTCAATACCGCCAAGAATTTGGCGGGAGACCTTGAGGTATTGATAGAATTCCAACAGGCAGGAGAAGTTTCCCAAGAAGAAGTGACCCAGCAATACGAAAAGGCATTGCTGGCCATAGAAGACCTTGAATTCAAGAACATGCTCTCCGATGAAGGGGACGAGCTTACGGCAGTGCTCCAAATCACAGCTGGTGCCGGGGGTACGGAAAGTTGCGACTGGGCCTCCATGCTGATGCGGATGTACATCATGTGGGGCGAAAAAAATGGATATAAGGTCAAGGAACTCAATTATCAAGAAGGCGATGTGGCGGGCATAAAGACCGTGACCCTTGAAATTGAGGGCGAGTATGCCTTTGGTTGGCTGAAAGGAGAGAACGGGGTCCATAGATTGGTACGCATCTCCCCTTTTGACAGCAATGCCAAGCGCCACACCTCATTTGCTTCCGTATACGTGTATCCTTTGGTGGATGATACCATTGAAATAGAGATCAACCCAGCGGATATAGAAATCACCACGGCACGTTCCAGCGGTGCCGGTGGCCAAAATGTGAACAAGGTGGAAACCAAGGTACAACTGGTACACAAGCCCACGGGCATACAAATCTCCTGTTCCGATTCGCGTTCGCAACATGACAACCGGGCAACGGCCCTAAAAATGCTGAAATCCCAGTTGTACGAAATCGAACTTCGGAAAAAGCAGGAGGCCAGGGCTGAAATCGAGTCCTCAAAAATGAAAATCGAATGGGGCTCACAAATACGGAATTATGTGATGCATCCCTATAAATTGGTGAAAGATGTGCGCACCAGTGAGGAAACCGGTAACGTGGATGCCGTTATGGACGGAGAAATCACCCCATTCCTCAAAGCCTATTTGATGATGATGGGACAAAAAAATGAACAATGATAAAAAGTCAATGAACAATCATCAATAAAGAATGACTCATAACCGATAACTGTTAATTGATAACTGTTAATTGCTAATTGAAGATGATCAAAATATACCACAATCCAAGATGTGGAAAATCTAGGGAAGGTCTTGAACTCCTTGAAAAATCAGGATGTAAATTTAAAGTGATCCGCTATATGGAAGATGTTCCCTCAAAAGAAGAGTTGAAGGAGCTTATTGGGCATCTCGACATTTCCCCAGAGCAATTGGTCCGTAAAAACGAAGCTCTCTGGAAGGAAAAGTACAAGGGCAAAAAACTATCGGATGGGGAAATCATCAAGGCCATGGTGGAAAACCCAAAACTGATTGAAAGGCCCATCCTTGTAAAAGGAAATAAAGCGGTCATTGGCAGACCTGCGGATAAAATCAATGAATTGTTGCAGCTGTAAAGAATGGTAGGGTTTTTGTAAGCATTCGCGGTACAACATTTCATTTAACAAAACTTTAACCGGTTACGGTTAAACCATATTCTAACTTTAAAATCATACTAAGCACAGCCATGAAAAAAACACAAGTAACGATTTTGTTGACCTTGGCATTGGCAACTTTTTCAATGGGTGACCTAATGGCGCAATATGGCTATGGTAATCCATACGGCAGAAGGCAAAGTACTTTGCCACAGGTACAGGAAACACCAAAGAAAGAGGAACCTCTCACAGCAGAGGAAATAGTGGATGGGCAGATGCCCTCCATCACCGAGGCATTGGGATTGAACCCCTTTGAAGAGGCCGTTGTGCGGACAACGTTATTACAATCCGTGCAACAACGCATTGAGCTGGACATTTTGGGCCTGGAGCCCTTGAAGATGCAGGAGGAACTGGAGAAAATTAGACAACGGCAAGATGAGGAGATAAAATTGGGCCTGCCCGAAGACAAGTACAATGCCTACCTGGAACTGCAGGAAAACAAATTCAAGCCAAAAAAGAAAAAAAAGAAGAAAAAAAAGTCAAAAGAATAATATGAAAAAACTGTTCCTTCTAGTCCTATTGCTACAAGTTCTCGCAGCATATCCACAAAGACCCCAATTTCAAGGCAGTAGGCCAGATCCCATCAAGATTACAGGGACAGTTATCGACAAAGAATCCGGGCTACCCCTGGAATACGCAACCTTGGTCCTGCAAAGTGTGCAAAATCCCGAAAGGGTCACTGGGGGCATTACAGATACCCAAGGCAAATTTGAAGTGGAGGCCCAGCCAGGCAGGTACAATGTCCGTGTTGAGTTTATATCCTACAAAACCTTTACCCTGGATGCGCAGACATTTCGTTCGTCAACGGATTTGGGTACCATTTCACTGGAGACCGATGTAACCCAATTGGAAAGCGTTGAGGTGGTTGGGGAAAAGACCACTGTTGAGGTCCGGTTGGACAAAAAGATATACAATATTGGCAAGGACATTACCACAAGCGGAGGAAACGTCAGTGACGCCCTCAACAATATTCCCTCGGTTTCTGTGGATGTGGAGGGTGTCATCAGCCTTAGGGGAAATGAAAATGTACGGATATTGATCAATGGAAAACCCTCCGCCCTGGCAGGATTCGGCTCTACCGACGCCTTGCGGCAACTACCGGCCGATGCCATTGAAAAAGTGGAGGTCATCACCAGTCCTTCTGCCCGTTATGATGCCGAAGGAACGGCGGGAATCTTGAACATTGTTCTCAAAAAAGAGAAGACCTTGGGCCTCAACGGTTCAATAAATACCACCATTGGCTACCCTTTTGAAGCTAGGGCCACCACCAATTTCAACATCCGCACCGAAAAATTCAACATTTTCAACACGCTGGGGTATTTTCACCGGGAACCCCCAGGAGGCGGTTACTTTGACAATACCTACGCCATGGGTGAATACGACAGGATCATCGAGGACAGGGATATCACCAGAAACGATGACGGTTTCAACCTCAATATAGGGATGGAATACTTCCTCACTGAAAAATCATCCGTTACGGGTAGCTTTTTCCATCGGTTTGCAGATGAATTTGATGGCACCGATAATGACAACCAACGTTTTGTGGATGGTAATCTGGACAGCCGTACTTTTAGGAGCGAGGAACAAAACGAAGACGATAAAAGCTATCAGGTTTCCCTCAATTACACCAATAATATCAATGATGATGGGCACAAGCTGACCGCTGATTTTCAGTACTCTTACGACGATGAGTCCGTTTTCACGGAAATTCAGGAAGACAACACTTTTCCAGCACCTGAGCTCTTGGCCCTTGAAAATATTTTTGAGACCCAGACACAAGACGATATTTTGGCCCAAATGGATTATGTGCTGCCCATGGGCGATTCGCAATTTGAGGCCGGCTACCGGGGAAATTTCGAAAAAGAGGTGAACGACTACCGATTGGACACCCTGAACCAGACATCGGGTCAATTTGAAACCAATCAAAATTTGACCAATACCTTTACCTATCATGAAAATATAAATGCCCTGTATACCCAATACGGGAACAAGTATGGTAAATTTTCCTTTTTGTTGGGATTGCGATTGGAAAATACGCAGCTCAAGGGAGAACTTGATTCCGAATTTGATGGCCAAACCTTGGAAGACCTGTTCGGGGTGGATGTGGATGTCAATTTTGACAAAAACTATCTTGGGCTTTTCCCCACTGTAAATCTTATCTACGAGCTTTCGGAGACTGAAAATGTGTCACTCGGGTACAACCGTAGGATCAACAGGCCGAGGAGTTGGTTCATCAATCCATTCCCTTCCCGATCTAGCCGTACCAATATATTTCAGGGAAATCCAGACTTGGATCCCGCTTATGCCAATGCATTTGATTTGGGTTACTTAAAGCGATGGGAAAAACTCACTTTTACTTCATCGGTGTATTATCAGCGAGAGACCAATTCATTTGACAGAGTACAGGAAGAGACCGGTGAAGTGACCTCGGACGGTATCCGCATCATCCGTTCAATCCCTATCAACCTTTCCACCAACGAGCGGGTGGGTGCAGAAGCAGGCATGATCTACAACCCCCTCAAATGGCTGCGCATCAACAGCAGTTTCAATTTTTTCTCATTCAGTTCGGAAGGGACATTCAATGGGGTGGATTATGGAACGGACAATACCAGCTGGTTTGCACGGTTCAGTTCAAAATTTACGCTTCCCACCAAAATAGACCTTCAGACCAATGCCTTTTATCGCGGTCCAATGCAGAACTCACAAACTGAAACCAATGGGATTTTTTCCTTGAATGTGGCCATGAGCAAAGACCTTTTCAAGGACAATGCAACGTTGTCGTTCAATATAAGCGACCTTTTCAACTCCAGAAAGCGCGTGTCCTACACAGAGACCGCATTTTTTACTTCGGAAAGTGAGTTTCAATGGCGAAAGAGACAGTTCAACCTGTCGTTCATATATCGATTTAACCAGCCCAAGGATAGAAAACGGGGAGAACGGCCTAATGATTCTGGGGAAGAGGAAGGGGAATTTGGGGATTGATCCAAAATGAAAAAGAAGCCAATGGCTTCTTTTTTTATTGTTCTAGTTCGGCTTTTTTGGCCTCTCTTCTTTCCTTGTACATTTCCCTAAGGTTGCCTACCAGCCAGTAGGGCACCACAAAGGTCAACAAGAAAATCATCAACCAAAAACCTATGGTCAAAATGGTCAAAAAAGCTAAAAAACCTAAATATTGGTCAAATTCGAACATTATACTTTCCTTTTGTTGTACAAAGATACCTTGATCTAGGCAAAAAAAACAAATCTCGGATTAAAAAAAGTGTATTTCCCACGATGTTCTACCAAATAATTTTTTGAAGAACTACCTTTGTAACATTAAACTTTTTAAGATGAGCTTCAGAATCGAAAAAGATACGATGGGTGAGGTAAAAGTACCCTCTGATAAATATTGGGGAGCGCAAACGGAGCGGTCCCGAAACAACTTTAAGATAGGTGCCCCGGGATCCATGCCCTTGGATATCATCCATGGTTTTGCCTATTTGAAAAAGGCCGCGGCCCATGCCAACCATGAGCTTGGCGTGCTTTCTGTGGAAAAAAGGGACCTGATCTCCAAAGTTTGCGATGAAATCCTCTCCGGGAAGCATGATGACCAATTTCCGCTTGTCATATGGCAGACAGGCTCCGGTACCCAAAGCAACATGAACGTGAACGAAGTCATTGCCAATAGGGCCCATGAACTGGCCGGTAAAAAGATAGGGGAAGGTGAAAAGACCATTCAACCCAATGATGATGTCAACAAAAGCCAATCCTCCAATGATACATTCCCTACCGGCATGCATATAGCCGCCTATAAGAAAATAGTGGAGGTCACGATTCCCGGGGTCAAACAGTTGCGGGATACCTTGGCCAAAAAATCCAAGGAATTCCAAAATGTGGTCAAGATAGGGCGAACACATCTCATGGATGCCACTCCCCTAACCTTGGGCCAAGAATTTTCTGGATATGTTTCCCAGTTGGACCATGGACTAAGGGCATTGAAAAACACCTTGGACCATTTGAGCGAGATGGCCTTGGGTGGAACTGCAGTGGGCACAGGGCTGAACACGCCAAAGGGATATGATGTACTTGTCGCAAAATATATCGCCCAATTTACAGGGCTTCCCTTTAAGACCGCCGAAAACAAATTTGAGGCATTGGCCTCGCACGATGCCCTTGTGGAGAGTCATGGTGCATTGAAGCAATTGGCGGTTTCCTTGAACAAGATTGCCAACGATATCAGGATGATGGCCTCAGGTCCACGCTCGGGCATCGGCGAAATCATCATTCCTGCCAATGAACCCGGTAGTTCCATCATGCCCGGAAAGGTCAACCCAACCCAATGCGAGGCCTTGACCATGGTGTGCGCACAGGTAATGGGCAACGATGTTGCCATAAGTATAGGGGGTACACAAGGACATTATGAACTCAATGTGTTCAAGCCCCTTATGGCCGCCAACATTTTGCAGTCTGCCCAACTTTTGGGGGATGCCTGCGTAAGTTTTGATATTCATTGTGCCGTTGGTATTGAGCCCAACCACGAGATGATCAAAAAACTTTTGAACAATTCACTGATGCTCGTTACTGCCCTCAATACCAAAATTGGTTATTACAAGGCTGCCGAAATTGCCAATACTGCCCATAAAAATGGTACAACGCTGAGGGAAGAGGCCATTAATTTGGGCTATGTGACCCCAGAGGAATACGATGAGTGGGTAAAACCCGAAGATATGGTGGGAAGCCTCAAATAAGTATTGGGGCCCTTTATAAAAAAAGCCCGATTCTTTATTGAATCGGGCTTTTAACATTATGGATAGTGTATATTATTTCAAGGCGAACTTGGAAGTACCCAAAAGTTTCAACTTGTTGTCATAAACGTTTACCATGTAATTTCCTTTTTGGAAATCTGAAGCAGGCTTGTTGATGTAATCACACACGTCCAAAGAACTGTTCTCATAGTAGAAGTTGGTTCCTTTGCTGTAGGTGATGGATGCACCTTCATCACTGCTTTTTGAGAAGCTGTCTCCCAAAACATTTCCTTGTGGGTCCAATACCTCGATAAAGAACTCCCTGTCACCGGCCTCAGCAATCACGTTATCGGCAACGGTGAAGCAAACTTTAAATTTATCGGTAGCTTTTGCCCTGGAAGTAGAAACCAATTTTCCACTGCTTCTTTCCCTAACGGCATCTACAGAGAAGCTAGAAAGACTAAGAGCAGAACCTCTTTCAACAGCATCGGCCAATTGGGTGTTCTGTACGATCAAAGAATCGTTGAATACAGTCTGTTTTTCCAATTCCACAAAAGTGCTGTCCCTCTGCATGGCCAACAAAGAGTTGGACTGTGTCAAAGAATCCACTTGTCTCAATAGTTTTTCTCTTTCCTCTTTAAGAACGCTAACTTGTCTTCTGTATCGAGATAGTGTAGCGATATCGGCCTTCATGCCTTGTACAGAGTCGATGTACTTTGCAATGTTGTCCCTTGCAGCAACCAATTCCTCATTGGTGGCGTTGCTCTCCAAGATGGCCTTGTCATACTCAGCCTTCAAGTTGTTCAAATCTTCAACAACCAATTCTTTTTCTTGTGTAAGAGCTTGGGTTGTTTTTTTCTTATCCTGGTAAAGGCTTACTGTATAGATAATAGTTCCCAAAAGAACCACCCCAAGCAAACCAGCAATTACCTTCAAACCGTTGTTACTCTTTGTTTCAGTCATAACTTTTAATTTAATTGATTCTCGTTAAGGTTTTTAATCAATTGTGTTTGGTTTATATACGCTCCATGATCCATTTTGGATTATCTCGGTTGAAATATTCTCAAAAAAATTCTTCACTGTGTTCGGGATGCCTTAATTTTAGTGAAAGTCCAAAACAAAGTTCGATGAAGAAAATTATCAGCATATTCGTTTTACCCTTAGTTCTGATATTGGGATGTAGGGAAACCAAGGCCCAAAAAGAGGAGCAGGCCAACACTGAAGCTATTTCGTCCTTGAAAATCATACCCATCGAACATGCCACGGCGGTGCTGGAATGGAATGATATTACCATTTATATTGACCCTGTGGGTGGAAAAAAAGCCTTTGAAGGCCAAAAAGAACCGGATTTGATCTTGATCACGGACATCCACGGAGATCATTTCAGCTTGGAAACCCTGCAGGAACTCAACACGGCGAAGGCAAAGATCATGGTTCCCCAAGCCGTTGCCGATAAGATTCCCGAGGAATTTACCCCACAAATAGATGTATTGAACAACGGGGACACCAAAGAACGTTATGGAATAACCGTAGAGGCCATTCCCATGTACAACCTCAGGGAGGAAGCCTTGGATTTCCATACCAAAGGGAGGGGAAATGGCTATGTTCTGGATTTGGATGGCCAGCGTATTTATTTTTCAGGGGACACTGAGGATATTCCCGAGATGCGGGCTCTTCAGAACATCGATAAGGCCTTTATCTGCATGAACCTGCCCTATACCATGACCGTAGAAAGTGCGGCGGACGCAACCTTGGCATTCAAGCCCAAGGAAGTGTACCCATACCACTTTAGGGGGCGACCTGAGGTAAGTGATGTTAAAAAATTCAAGGAACTTGTGAACAAGGGCAATCCCAACATTAAAGTGGTGCAATTGGATTGGTATCCCAATGATGATTTTTAATTCTATAAAATATTGATGGCATATTGTCGTTAAGATAACAGACTGAACCCAAATCAATACTTAACCAATGAATACCAAAACTTACGCCGTAGTGGCTTTTGTCCTATTTTTTGGCCTTAACATTGCTCTCTCCAATCAGTGTGATAATTTCTATGCAAAGGTCACCTATGCCCTTAACCATACCAAAAAGGGCATGACAGCCACTAATTTTGAACATCAGATGTATTATGCCGAAAGGGCGTTGGACGCTCTTGAAAAAGGAAAGGAATTTATGGCCGAATGCGGCTGTGCCAAATCCATGGACAAAACCTTGGATGCCATGGAAACCTTGGACAAGGCCATTGAACCCGTTGACTGGGAAGCCGGCAGGTACTTTACCAAAAAGGCTATGGGCCAAATCAATGAATTGATCACCATTCTTGATGAATGCACCTTGGGAACCTCCACAACAGCGACCATTATGGACAGTGCGGACACCACCCTGGAACATGAAGCCTATGTAGATGACAAGGAGGATGAACAAAATTCCATGGAAATGGAAATGGCCGCAATCTTTGACAAACATGCCAAGGAAAAATTGATGGCCGCAGAAAAAGCCATTGAGCAGTTGGTGGAATTTTCAAAAACCATAGGAAACGATTCCTCAGGAGATGAAAGTGACCCCAATAGTTTGGCTTCGCATCAAAAGGCTTATTTACAGGAAGCC
>JAWKNC010000007.1:0-291472 GCA_041391945.1 Allomuricauda sp.
CGAATATGTTCTTTCAATTCAGATAACGAACCTTTAAATTCAAAGGATTCTTTCAAAAGTGTTTTCTCAACTAAGCTTTTCATTGATTTGGTCAGAATCGTTTATTTGAACTTGTATAAGACAAACTCTAGAGGAATAGTCAGGAAAAAGTTATTCTTCAGCAAATTTCAATCTTTACTTTAATTCAGCATATATGACCTTGGTTATCATGTCAGGTTCTATATCGAGTAAGTCTGCAAGCCTTACAATTTCCCCCATTGTAAACTTATCAGGATGGTTCAGCTTGACCATATACCTGCCATAATTTATACCAAGTGATTTTGCTATTCGGGTCGGATATAATTCTGCAAGTGTGTACATCTTTCGAATTTTTCCCGTCTCGAACATTGAACCTATGGAAACCAGTGCAGGGTCTTTATGATCATCTTTTTTTGTCATGGGCGTATTTGTTAACCCTAAAATGACAAGTAATTCATTTATAGTACTGTAAAATATACTTATAATAAGTTAATAATTACGAATAATAAATAAATGATTACATTTGGTAAGTATTTATTGTAATTTCATCCTCATGATTTCTAATATTGACCACAAACATCTTTTATTATTGAAGAAAGGTTGCCCTTCAACTTTTGCGGACATCTATACAAAATACAATAGACCGATTTACTGGTTGGGCAAGAGCTTTCTCGATGATGGTTTTGTTGTGGAGACATTGGTTCAAGATGTATTCTTGAAGTTGTGGGTTAATAGGGATAGCTTGGAATCACCCAAGCACATTTACTTTTTCTTGCGGTTTGTGATGAAAAGGGAGTGCATTTCATTCTATACACGTCCTAAGAACAGGTTTTTCAGAAAAGTCCACTCGTTGGAGAATTTTGAGAATTACCAAGACTATATGGTGGGGTATGACCCTGCTGAAGACAACAACAATTTTAAACTACAGGAAGGGGAACAAGATAAGTTCGAAAGTATCAAACGTGTCCTGCCCTTATTGGATGACAGCAAAAGACATGTGATCAATCTCTGTTTGAAATATGGCTTTCAATACAAAGCTATATCCAAGGCAATGGGAAAAGGTATCAATGAAACCTGTAGAGAGATCAGGGAAGCCATTGAAGATATTAAAACCATTCTTCATCGAGGAAATAAGCTCGATTCCAGTAATAACAATATGGATGAGATAAAGTTTACTGGCGAGATGACCGAAGAGCAGACCAAGGTGCTTAAAATGCGTTGTGAACTAAGATATTCCTTTTCCGAAATAGCGAATGAACTTAACATCTCTGAAAAGGAGGTGCATCAGGAATTCATGATAGCATACAGGCTAATGGAAGCAAAACATGAATTGCAATCAGCCTAACATGGAAAAGTCTACGCTAAAACTCACTCGAAAAATCCAAATACTGATCGATCTCCCTACCAAGGAAGAGAAAAAAGAGGCATTGGATACGTTATACCAGTGGCAGAACAGATGCTTTAGGGCAGCTAACCTAATAGTGACCCATCTTTATGTACAGGAAATGATAAAGGAATTCTTTTATCTCGCAGAGGGGATAAAATATAAATTGGCAGATGAAAAGAAAGATGAACTAGGAATACTTAACCGTTCTAGGATAAACACCACTTATCGAGTGGTATCAGACCGCTTTAAAGGAGAAATTCCCACAAATATCTTGTCCAATTTGAACCAAGCCTTGCTTTCATCTTTCAAGAAGAACAGACCGGAGTATTGGAACGGTGAACGTTCATTGAAAAACTTCAGGAGGGATATGGCCTTTCCTTTTGATTTGGAGGGCATGAGTGGTTTACACTTCAATGAAGATAAAAAAGCCTTCTGCTTTCGTTTGTTTAAGATTCCGTTTAAAACCTACTTGGGCAAGGATTTTACGGATAAACGGACATTGTTGGAGCGGGTAGTGGAGGGTAAGACTAAACTATGCACTTCACACATCAAATTAAGGGACGGTAAGATTTTCTTGTTGGCGGTATTTGAAATTGAAAAAAAAAGCAATCGAATAAGACCAGAGATTATCGCAGAGGCTTCTCTGTCCCTTGAATATCCCATTGTTGTTAAGGTCGGTAAGGCAAGGCTTACCATTGGTACAAAGGAAGAATTTTTATATCGAAGACTAGCAATTCAATCGGCACACAGACGGGCAAAGATCGGGGCAACCTATTCCAAATCGGGTAAAGGCATCAAAAGAAAACTAAAGGCAGTTGACAGACTTGGTCAAACGGAACGTAAATATGTCCATAACCGTTTGCATGTCTATAGCCGGAGGTTGATTGATTTTTGTGTTAAACATAGAGCAGGAACCCTCATACTTATGAATCAGGAGGAAAAAACTGAGATTGCTAAAGAAGAGGGATTTGTATTAAGAAATTGGAGCTATTGTGATTTGATTACCAAAATAGAATACAAGGCAAAGAAAGCTGGCCTTGAATTAATTATTGATTGAATAGAATGGTCGAGGGTGCTTGTACACCCGTAAGGTGAGGTCAATGACACTCACTAAATGCTAGTGGCATATACAACGCGTGGGCTCTCTTATTTTGAAAGCCTGAAAACAACAATAGGCTCTTAAGAAAGGATTACCTTAACTGAGCTTACTCTAATAAAGGACTACTAAATTTAGATTGGCATTTGTAAAAAGGAGCAATTCATTCGTATTCAATGAGTATATATTCTTCGCATTGGGAATTAAAAAACTTGTCTACTTTAGTAGAAAGAAGGAAAAGGATTATTAATTTATAAGTTCGAGACTTTTCTGGCTGAAAATATGGATGCAATTAGACAAATATTGAATCGACATGAGAAAGTTGCAATGTTAATAGGGAACGGTCCAAATCTAGCATCTGAGATTATGCCTTCATGGAAACAACTTTTAAAATCTGTTTCAAATCCACCAATAAGCTTTGATGTTAGTGGGTTGTCAAATACCGAAGTTTATGATTTGGTAGAGCTACATTCCCATGAAAATCATGATGTTAAAAAACAAGTAATATATCAGTTGAGATTGCTTCCTGAGCGGGATTTATCCCTACATTCTAGACTAATGAATCTAGCGAGAACATATGATTCTCCCGTTTTGACGACAAATTTTGATGAAGCTTTTGAAAAATCAATTGGTGCTAAATTATATAGGATTGGTACTACGGGATTTACTCGATTTTATCCTTGGAGATCGTATTATGGTTATAAAAAGTATGAATTACCTACAGATGGATTTGGAATTTGGAAAATACATGGAGATGTAAGATATAAAGATAGCATTAGACTAGGTCTTACAGATTACATGGGTTCCGTTGAAAGGGCTAGACGTTTATTTCATAAAGGTGAAGACCGCCTTTTTAAAGGAAAGAGGCAGCCTTATTGGAAAGGTCATCAATCTTGGCTACACATTTGGTTTAATTTACCGATAGTCATTTTTGGTCTTGGTTATGGCATTGATGAGGTTTTTTTGAGATGGTTGCTAATCGAAAGAAGACGTTACTTAAATATTCACCATGATCCAATGGAAGTATATTACTTATCTAAAGGAATGCCAGAACCAACCACCCAAAACTTAATGCAAAATTTAGGAGTTACGATTATAGTTGTAAATGATTATTCGGAGATATACGGCTGATGGTAGAATATGGAAATCCCAATAATGTGCATATTTTGATGATCAATCTTTAAAATAGGTTCAATTCATATTGTTGACACTTGAAATCACAATCAGGTCAAACAGAATATCCAAACCATTGTCTTATTTTCCAAATCTGAGGTTAACTGCCTTTTAAATTTAATTCTCACCTTTTTTAAAAACAAATTTCAGGGTTTTAAGTTTTCTTAATATTTTGGTAGTAAATTACTTAATAAACTTTCAATCCGGAAAATGGGGGAATATTCAAAAGAAATTGGAGAAAGAGGTGAAGAAATAGTTGAATACCTTTTTAAAGACTTATTAGGCTATCCGTATTACAGAACAAACCTATCTATAGACTGCTCATATGAATTAGATCATAGCATTAAAAAGGGTAAAAAGCGGAAAACCCATGGAATAGATGGTTTGGTCTCTTACAAAAATCCGCTTGAAAATACCGTCTTGGACATTGGGGTAATTTCAGTGAAATATACAAAAGATAAATACCCAAACTCTCCCCGAAGTAAGTTTAGAGATTTTTTTAAGGAACTAGCATGGACAATACAATGCTTTGGACATACCGATTTAAAATCTGGTATAGAAAGTAAAGCTTCGGATATTGACAAGACCACAATAACGGGTGTTCTATTTTGGTTGTCAGACAACGAAAATTCTAAGAATGCGGATTTATTACCAGAAATTTCAAAATCTCAATTTGAAGGCGACGAATTGCTTTTTGATAAAATCCTATTTGTAGACAATAGTCGTTTGGCATTTATTTTTAATGTTCTAGAAATTTTAAAAAATAAGTATGGCCGAGAAAGCTTAGATTTTGTATACCCAAGAACAGGTAGAAATATTTTTCCTGAGCACAATGAAGGTTTTGGCAAATATTTTCCAATGGACTTTTTTGCGTATGATATACTTCCAATTCGAATTAACACTATAAATGAAGGAGTTTTGTTTGCTTTAATTTGTCGCAAACCATTTGATGAAGATGAACTTATTCAAATTATTGGTTTGGCTAAAAGTTTTAATCATCTGGAAGCAACCACAAAAACAATAATTGGCTTTCCTGATTATAACAAGCTTAGTAATTCTGATTCTGTAAATAGTATCTTAATGGAGTTTGTTGATGATAGCTTTAGGTCCCAGATTGAAATAGTTAACTATAATTTAGATTTTAGAAATATTTAAGTTTAATGGAAGAGGACAAAAGAACATTCTTGCCATATGGTGATAGTCTTAGGGTATTAATAGCCCATTCTGAGTTATCAGTTTCTAACCACAAATCCCTATTGAAAAATAAAGGTGTTTTTTTAGGCGATTACGAAAAAAACACTACCGTGCCGACTTTGATGAAACTTATTCTCGATCCATCAGAATTTCAAGAGTTAGTTGAAATGCAATCTTCGAAGGAAGATAATGAAAAGTATAGAACATTAAAGTTGCCTTGGAAAAACGATGTTGATTTATTTGAAGCAATTCCAAAAGATTTTAATATCAATAAAATTATTAAAGAAAGTACTGCATATAAGCCAACCTTCAAAGTTCTTGGTTCTCCACAGTTCAAAAAAATTGATGGTAACTCTAATAGGGTTGAACTTGAATATATTATTGAAAGAGAGAATAATACCAAAGGGTGGGATGAGAGAAAGACCAGGCACAAGGGAAGTCTAATATTAGAAAAAACGGCTTCAGACAACATACAGCTCGTACTGACAAAAACTCATACAGCAAAAGAAACTAATGAGTTGGGGGAGAATATATTAAAGAATCTGAAATCACACTTTAAAGACAATGGATACGTTAGAAACGAAGATGATTTTGAAAGAATTCAGTTTAACCATTTTTTGAACGAGAATCGCATACAATTCTTATTTGGATTTACAGATGCATTTCATGGTAGTATGGATTTTGTAAAGCTGACTGATTTGACAGTTGGACCGGATCTAAAGGAGGATCCACCTAAAGAAATTAAGGATTTTTTGGATGGTATCAACAAATTAAGAATTCAAGGAGAGGCATTACAAAGACATATGCTTATATCGAAAAAGGAATATCATTCAAAGATTGTTTTTAGTTCTTTAACTATCAGATATAAGTTTAAACTTTCCGAAGGAAATGGTTCTTGTGTTGTCGAATTTGTTTTTTCTGATTACGAAGACAAACAAAATGAAAAAGCAGAATTCCAATTTTATATTCAATCTATTACATTGGATAAAGGATATAGGCAACATGCAAATCAACAAAAGATTCGAAAAAAGTTGAATAAAGCAATTGAAGGGCAAAAGCTTTTTTTATACGAAAAGCACAAGATTTGATTGCAAAATGCTGAATCCGCTATTCTGTTTGATATTGTTCTTTACCGTCTTTTAATTGAAGACTTACATTCGCCCCCTACTAAATAGCTCATTGTGTTTTTCTGTAAATCAATTAACAATTAAATGCTTACATTTATTTGTTGAGTCTCCCCGATTTAAATAGTTCAGTCATCTCCTTTTTAGGATTGATGGAAAAAGAACCATAAATATCAACCATTGAGCATATTTAATAGATAAACAAATGATTCTAAATGAGGAGTATTATCAATTAATTTGGGATAAATATGCAGATGTAAAGACCTTGAAATCAGCTGATAATAATATTTTAAGTTTAACGCTTAAAATGATTATATCTAATTATGAAAATGGAGAGCCAATACATTTTAATTTTCAAAGCTCCAAAGAAAATATACTTGAAATTGGGAAGCAGCTTTTTATTGAATTTACCAATGACATTTATCTTAATCATTATGATTTACCCAATCTAAAAAAAGGAGATAAACTACGGGATTTAAGAAATTATAGAGATGGTAAAAAACACTACTCTGTAATTGAACAAATCAACAGTAACACTTTTCATCTTCAAGATGTTAAAACCAAAGCTACCTGTTCTTTTAAATATGACAAGTTGGTCAAATGTTTTATTCCTGTAGAAAAAAGCTCAAGACAGTTAAAAGGTTATACCCAATATTTCTCTGATTTAAATGGGGGTAAAAAAATGGAATTTACACCTACTAACTTTGAAAAGAAAACTGTTTTTATTGCCAAAAAATCACTTTGGGATAATTTACCTAACAGAAACAAAATACCTTGTACATATCTGCCAAATCCACGAGAAGAAAACAATGCATCGAAAACCAAGTCAATACCCGCACTTCAGGATAGTTTGGCGTACTTCACACCAAAATATGAAGTTTGTTATCAAAACATCATATGCAAAGGGGAAAAGATTAAAACAATAATTGTATTTGATACCGAAGCTGATAAGATTGAACAGATACTTCAAGATAAATTGCGTTTTGGGTTCAATTTGGTTATTGTTTCCAATAGTGTTAACCCTATAAAAAATGAATCTATTCCTTGTTGGAATTGGTTTAAAGAAGAAGTTGAAATTGTGAATTCCTTATGATTAAATTCCGAAATATACCAAGCAACGAAATAGAAAACTTGATCAAAATACTTGATAGAAAAATTGCCTATGTTCATTCGGAATTTGGCTTTGAATTAAATTCCTACGGAAACATATTGCGAATTGGGTTAAATGCCATCCAAACAGAAACAGTTAAAAACCTTATTGACAGACTAAACATCAATAGAGAGTTAGAGAAAGAATTGGATAATGCAGGCGGATACACGACAGATTATCTCAATGAAAATAATCCTAAAACAGCGTTATTTGACTTACTTCAATTTATAAAAGAATACCAACCAAAACAGCATGTTCTTGCTGATTTTCTAAATAAAATAGAGAGAAGAACAATTGCAATTTCTGACAACAATGATTTGGATTTCCTGAAAAAACTAATTAAAAACAGAAAAGTTGAAATCATTACTTATTCTGCTTTAAAAAAAGTAGAAATTCAAAATAAACTTTTGGTCTTTCATTCATTCAACGGACAAAAGGATTTTGACTTTCTATATGATTTGGATAATGAGATAAGACTAGTTGTATATAAACAGGAAAAGAACTTTTATCACAAATATCTTGATCAAAGAAAAAAACTGATTGAAGCTGAAATAAAATCAAGCGACAGATTGGCAATTTGTGGAATAGAATACAAAGAGGTTAGAGATAATGTCACAGATATCAGTTCCACAATAAACGGAATCGTTTCTCGATTGGACGAAATGAGTGGTAGGGCATATGAAAGTTACAAAAATGAAAGTGATTTATTGCTTGACGAAATTGAGGAAAAGCTGATTTATAAGGTTAATTCCGATAAGGCAATTCTGTTTTTAGATAGCAACGATACTGTTTTTACGGATAAAGGCAATTTGATGAAAGCATATAAAATCAAAATTGGCGATAAAGTTAGAATTTATCCAAAAGAAGAATTAGCCGAGAATTTATATCAAGTAGCTATTGAAACCGAACCCGATATTTTTGGAGCAGTTGAAGAGCACGCCAATTTTTGGAAAGTTATCATATCTAATTTGAGAAATATTTTTGGAGATGAGCAACTTTATCAAAAGCTGAAAGAAAAGGGATTGAAAGTTTTGCCAAATACTTTGAACACATATGGAAAAGGATTTCGGAAGTTTCCGATGTATAAAAACGATTTGAGAGCAATTTTCAGATTGTATTATCACGAGAAATCAGACAGCGAAATTGATACAATTTTACAGCCAATTCTGCAATCAAAAACCATATATAATAGTACAATGATTGTTCTTGGTCGTGGACTGAAAGAAGAATTACGTTTGTTTTTGAAAGAACAAAAAGTGGGAGAAATTCTTCAAAAAAGAAATTTAAATGCCACAACATTACAAACATTTATTAACGAAAATATGCCGATACATACTGTAATTAGTAAAGAAGTTGTTACCGAAAATATTGAAGAGTTGGACGAAAATGTTATCGAACAAATTGAATTATGAGCGTAAAAGAAAATAGGAATATTGTTATTGAACGAGTTCGGAAAGAAATTATCGGTCCAGGATCTGATGTTTTTCAATGCAAGGAAGATTTTAGTGATGAGATTATTGAGGGAAAACCTTTGCAACGATATTTTTCTGGCATTTTGTTTCCAAAGCAATTGCAGCTAAATGCAAGTGATAATGGTGAGCATGAAATGAAAGACGAAGATGCGGAAGATTTAACCGACTTAAACTCTGAAACGATTGTAGAAGAGAATAAAACAAAAGAGGTTTTTGAAGACGATGTGGACGAAACAGACAAGACGGACACTCAACCAAAATACACATCAAACACATTTTTTCCTTCACACTTTGGGATTACGTTTGCCGTTAAAAAATCTTGTGAAAACTTTAAAACAGTTATAAGTTTTGGAAACTATGTGAAAGCGAAACCTGAAATAGTCAAAATATTCTATGAAGGGGAAGGAATAAATCTACTGGCAGAGCACGGTTTGAATGAAATTGTAAGTTATGATGAAAGAAACAAAACACTTTCACAAACAAAAAAAATTCAACGAACAAAAGCTGGAAAAATCACCTCAGAATATCAGGCTTTTCAAGACGGTCTAAAATCATTAGGAAAAGTTACATCTTACGACCACGCTTTATATAAAATTATCTCTAAGCTTTTTTTTAAAGACAAGTATAAGCGTATCGATAATGAAATTGAACTTCAAATAAATATTGCAGACATTCATTCGGTTGACAATCATCACCTTGAATTAAAGTTATCAGAACAACCAAATGTAAACACTGATGATTGGACAAAGGAAATGAAAGAAAACCTGATATTTCATTTAAAGCTTTACACCAATTATCCAGACAAATACTACATTAAAGCTGTTCTTGAAAACAAAACGCTCATCCCGAAAGATAAATTTTCGCTTTCTAAAGAAAAGGTAAATCAATTATCATGTTTTCAGACTGAAATTAAAATTAGAAGCAAGGAGTTATTGCCCTTTAGGGATTATAAATCACATTTATACAAAACCGATGAAGATAAAATGTTGGACTACCTCTATCGAGATAAATTGGCTTTCGGAATTGGTCACAACACGGCTTGTACATGGGAAAATGCACAATCGCCTAACACTCCCCAATGGATTCAATCCAAATTTTTGCCAGAATATGACGTAAAAAGCCAAAGTTCGGAAACCGACAAGATAAAAGGCGAAATCCTAAACATTAAAAAATTGTCGATTTATAATTCTGACATTGAAAACATCATTTCAAACCTAACACAAGTTGCAGAAGCCTATAAAAACTGGATTGAAGAGGAGAGAGTAGAGGCTGATGGAAATGATTTAGGTATACAGAACATTGAAAAATGCGAGCAGATTCATAGCCGGATTAGAAACGGGATAAAATTATTATCCGAAAATGAAAATGCCTTGCGTGCATTTCAATTTGCGAATACAGCTATTTATTTACAATTCTTTCAAAGTCAACTGCACTTCAGTACGAAAAAGGAAGGTTTTGATATTTGGGAACGGAATGAAGTGTTGCAATATAGCTTTGAAGAATATGGAAACTTACCATTTCCGCCAAATAGCAAAGGTGAAACTAAAGAACCAGAATGGCGACCGTTTCAGTTGGCATTCATCTTGCAATGTTTGGATTCATTCATAGATGAAAAGAGTAACGAAAAAGAGCTGATAGACTTGCTCTATTTTCCGACAGGTGGAGGTAAAACAGAAGCATATTTGGCAATTTCTGCATTTCTAATCTTTTGGCGTAGATTAGAATATCCCGAAAGTTATGATGGTGTAAATATCATTATTCGGTACACTTTGCGTTTGCTTTCTGCTCAACAATTTGAACGGGCTTCAAGATTAATTTTAGCGTGTGAATTTATCAGAAGTAGCCAAAATGTTTTAGGTGACAAACGAATTTCAATTGGTTTTTGGGTAGGAAATCAAACATTACCTAACAAATTAAGAGATGGATATAAAGGAGATGATGCTGAAACCAAGTTGAATAAACTTCTAAAAAAATTCAACAACAACACATACAACCCTAATTATGATGTCAATCCATTGCAGTTATCTAATTGTCAATGGTGTAACTCTAAAATTATTTCTAAAATTAATGAATATGATAATACTTATCATATTGGACATCGAGTTGGTAAAACCCAACTACACAGTCATTGCTTAAATGAAGACTGTCATTTTTCGGAACAAAATGGTGGTTTGCCCATAGTTTTAATAGATGAAGATATTTACTCTAAACCCCCAACTATTCTTTTTGCAACCGTTGACAAATTTGCTTCTTTAGCTTGGAAAGGTAAAGCCACAAAATTTTTTAATAATGATTCAAATCGTAAACCCGAGTTGATTATTCAAGACGAATTGCACTTGTTGAATGGAACATTAGGAAGTTTGGTAGGACTGTTTGAAAACGCCTTGTTACAATTATGCGACAACCCTAAAATAATAGCTTCAACAGCAACCGTTAAAAACGTGAACAAACAAATTCAAGGCTTGTACGGACGAGAAGCAAGAGTTTTTCCGCAATACGCTACAAATGCAGACGATACATTTTTCTCAAAAGTAATGGAAGAAAGTAAGCGAAAATACATCGGGATTTTACCGACAGGGAAAACAACCGTTGTAACTAATTTACAATTATTAGCTTCATTACTTTATGCGAGATTGGAAGTTTGGCAGTGTTTAAGGGATAAAAAAGAAGCAGACAGTTTTTGGACGATACTTTCCTATTTTAAAAGTTTGAAAGAAATCGGACGTTTTTCAAATAAAATAAATACTGAATTAAAACCAATAATCAAACAATTGCAAGTCCGGTACTTGAAAAACAATTCTGAAAGTGAAAGAAATAATTACAGTAAGCTTTCCTATCGAAACATCGAATTAACAAGCCGTATTCCGAATGAAAAAATCAAGAAGAATCTAGATAAGTTAGAAATTAAATTTAATGGAAACATTAAAGAACATAAGGCTTATGATTTGGTTTTAGCAACCAATATGATCAGTGTTGGACTCGATGTTAGCAGATTGGGTGTTATGATAATGAACGGAATGCCACCAAATACAGCAGAATATATTCAAGCAAGTAGTCGTGTGGCACGGAAAAGTGAAGGTTTGGTATTTACTCTTTATGACCCATTTAATAGTCGTGATTTATCCTATTTTGAAGACTTTGTGCAATTCCATAAAACATTTTATAAGCAAGTAGAGCCGTTGAGCGTAACGCCTTTTGCGGAAAATGCTTTGGATAAAATGTTGTTCACGCTCATTCTTGCCTATTTCAGACACTCCACCCCTTATACGGCCAACAATACCGCAACGGCTCTGATAGATGACAAGGTGAAAAATAAATTGAGAAATGATTTGGTACAACTTTTTCAAAATCATCAGTTTGCCCAAAACGATATACAGCTGATTACGGAGAAATTAGATGTCATTTTGAGGGATTGGAAATACAAAATTGATGCGCAAAAAGACTTGAAATATTTTTGGAAAGATCACCCAAAAGAATCACTGATTGTGCCCATGCAGGAAAAGAAAAATGATGATGAAACTTTAACTGCTATGCAGTCTATGCGAAGTGTAGAGCCTAGTGCTGAAATATTAATCAGACAATATTAATACTAATGCCAAACGACAAAATAAAGCACGGGAGAAGTAAACACATTTCAAATTATGGAGGGGTTGGCTCTTTGATTGAAACAACTGACAACTCTATTATTATAGAAACCTTTGATAATTGGGGTTATACAGATTTAAACGAAAAATTAGCTCATTTCATTATCAAAGACGACCGTTTATTGCTACGGTTAAAAAATAGGTTTCCCAATTTGAAGCATTTGGTTTCTATTCCTACTGATAGAGATTCTTTTTTGTATCAAGTCAGACCAAAAGCAAACTATTTTCCTAAATGGTTTTTTTGCTCTTATTGTAAGCGTTTTGCGAGTTACAATGAGTGGAAAGACCGTTGGCGTAGTGCAGGAAAAAAACTCGATTTTTTTAATCCACCAAAGTGCAGCAATAAAGATTGTAAAGAAAATAATTTGGAACAAGTCCGTTTTGTGATGACCTGTAAGAATGGACATATTCTCGATTTGCCTTGGAAATTTTGGAACAACCGCTTACCAAACGACCGAACAAATGAAGATGAAAAAGAAGGTGATGGTAATTATGAAAAACCGCAAGGACCTCAATTAGATTTTTCAAAAACCTGCTGTAATAGCCAAGATTTGACTTATAAAATTAGTAGAGAAAACACCGAACTTTCAGGTATTTGGATTGAATGTGAAAACTGTAATAAGAAAGCTAATTTAAAAGGTATTTTCAACTATGAACAAATTTGTAGAGGTAAGAGATTTTGGTTAGGTCAAATAAACGGTAAATTTTACGAGGAAGAATGTTCAGAAATTACCAATGTAAAACTAAGAACTAGCAACAGTGTTTACTATACGAATAGCTTAAGCAGTTTGTTTATTCCTGAACAACAAAATCCTCTTTCACCCGAAACCAGAATTGATATTGAAAATATGGTAGAAAGCGGTGAATTTTCTACCGAACAGATAATTCAATTAATAAGCATTCAAAAGAAAGTAGGGAAAGAATTGGTTCGCCAATATTTGGAAACAGGGGACATTAAATACATTCCCGATAATATTTATCGACAAGCTGAATATGATTACTTCTTGCTGAAAACACAGCCGGAGAATGGACAAATCAAATTCAGTGTTATTGATTGTAGTGAGCAAATCAAGGGCTTTTCCCAATTGATAAAAATCGATAAACTAAAAAAGACAACTGTACAAACTTCATTTACCCGAAACGAGCCAATTGACGTGGACTCAATTTTGTTAAAAGATGGAGACAATGCATATGAATATGCGGTACAAAGACAATCGGTGTCAAAGAATAATTTTGACACAAAAACTTTACCTGCATTAGAAAGCTATGGTGAAGGTATTTTGTTTGTATTGGACGAACAGAAATTGCAACAATGGGAACAACAAGAAGAGGTAATTGATAGAACAGAAAGAATAAAATCAAACGCAGAAAGTGCCGATTGGAAATCACACCAAATTATTGCAAAAACATTAACACCAAGAAAAGTCTTAATCCATACAATTTCACACTTGTTAATGAGGGAATTGGAATATGTTTGTGGTTATCCTGTTTCCTCGTTATCAGAGAGATTGTATGTAAGTGAAACGATGAATGGAGTGTTAATTTCTGCTTTTGACGGAACAGACGGTTATTTGGGTGGGCTTTCAAATTTATGCAATGATTTAGACAATTTGAATAACATTATAAATAGTGCTATTTTCAGAGCAACAGACTGTTCTTCCGACCCAATTTGCATAGAATCCGAAGGACAAGGTGTTGGACAATTAAATTTGGCGGCTTGTCATTCTTGCGCATTAACTCCTGAAACCACATGTGAGTATTCTAATCAATATCTTGATAGGAGTATAATTGTTGACCACAATTATGGTTTTTTTAGAGATTCGCTATTTTAGAATTAGTAGATTTTACCTAAATTTATGATGTAAAACATTCATAAGTTTTGCCTTTGGATGTACCGATTTGGACACGGTTCAGGGTTCGGTTAACTGGTCTCAGTTAACGGTGTAAAAAAATGAAAATCAACTATTTATGTTTATTGGGATGGGCCTGCCACCCCGACTTTACGATTAAGAGGATTGGTAGTCTATTGATTATCAATCCTTTTTGTTTTCTATTCCTGTCTCTAAAATGCTTCAATTTTTAATAGTATACATTAAAAGGTGTCATTTAGGGCACCTTTGCCACTACGAATGGTAATTATCATTACAGGGTCAATTGATCAGGGTATTGCCAATTGGATTAAAAGGAAAATATCCATTGGACTAATCTGATAAAAACAATTTTGGATATTCCTTTTTTTGATTGTTCGATGGATTGTAGGTAGCGGTTTTGTATCTTGTTACTTTATTGATGAAGCATAAAAGGGCTATTAATCTTATCGATAAGTTTATGTACCTCCAGAAAAATTTTTGGTTTATACTAAGTATGGTCATTTCCTTCCAGCATGTTCTTGGGGGTATCCAACAACAGCGAGCTTTAGAAGAACCTATAGTCGAAAAAGAAAAAGTGGTAATTGGATACTTGTCAGCTTCCAGAAATGATCTCCCAAAGATCATGGATAGTATTGATTTGGATATTCTGACGCACATAAACATTGCTTTTGTGAATCCCAACTCTTCTGGGGATATCCTAAATAAAGAGGGTGAACTCGTATGCAGTCCTGCTAAAGTATCGGGGATTCAAGAAGTCGTTAAAAAGGCGCATCAAAAAGGTATCAAGGTACTTATTTCCCTTGGAGGGGGAGGTATTCCCGAGTGCTCTGGAAATTGGGAAACACTTTTGGAACCCACCAACAGGACTATGCTGGTCAATAATTTGGTTTCCTTTGCAGAGGATTTAAATCTTGATGGGATTGATGTGGACATTGAAGGGGCGCTTCTTACCGCCATAGACCAATCCGGGAATTATATCCCATTCATAAAAGAGATGAGGGCTTTGATGGCGCCTAAGGGAAAACTGGTAACCTGTGCCACTGCTACCTATGATGGTGGGCGCATCCCAGTGGGCTCCATCCCGTATTTTGACCTTGTAAATGTAATGTCCTATGATGTTGGGTGGGGAACAAATGCGCATCATTCCACCTATTCGGATGCCGTGGATCATATACAAAAATGGTTGGCCTGGGGCTGTCCAAAAGAAAAACTGGTCCTTGGGGTTCCTTTTTATGGGTATTTTGAAACTGTTGGGGGGAATAGCGCACCCTATAAAGATTTAATCGCTCAAAACCCCGATGCGGCATATGTAGATGAATACAATGGGTACAAATACAATGGTATACCTACCATGGAGGCCAAAACAGAATATGCTGTGCAGCATGGTGCAGGGGTTATGATATGGGAACTTTCCGGAGATGTCCGTGGGGATTTAAGCTTGCTAAAGGCCATTGGCGGTAAAATATCGCCTAAGCACTAAAATTTTTTTATCGTCCACGGGAATAATCCTGGGTCTTGCATCTAGCATGCTTTTTTTTAGTATCCTTACTTTTATGATCACCTCTCTTTCGGTTTCTCAAAAACCATCTAGCTCATAATTTCTTTAAACTTTTCGTACACGTCACAGAAAAAACTTTTTGCCATGCTACCATCAACGGGTTCTGCTGTGACTGTTTAATCGAAGGCTTCCCTATTTTTCGCATAGCAAAAATCTTAAAGAGTTTATCAAAGTGCTGACATTCACATATCGTCGGACGGACTTTTTGCCTTTGCCCCCAATCGATTGAAAGAAGAAAACACCATTGCTATTTTTTCCATTGGTCGAGCTACTGGGGAATAGACTTTAAAGGGGCGCTAAAGTACCTTGAGAGAAGTATAGAGGAATTTTGCCATTTGGTTTACCTAGAAGTGTATTTCATGCTCCATTTATCAACAAACATGAAGGTTTTAAATTCATGGGTATAGAGACGACCCGTAAAAAACCCACTGTTTTTTTATCTTTCCATAATTTTTTTTGAGATAAGATGAATTTTTAACATTTGAATGACAAAATATTTATATATTTATAACTGTGTAAAAAATACACAGAAAATATTTTCCGTGTGTGAAACCAGAAATCAACAGCCTAAAGTCCGTGGAAAATCCAAAATTCAAACTACCAATGGACAAAGTTGTGGTTGTTATCGGAGACCAAGGAGCAAAACTGGCCACATTGGATTTAAAAAGGGAATCTGTAGAAGAGGTGGCAAAGACCACTATCGAAAAAGTGGTAAACCCTTGGTGCCATGTTCGTAGCCATGATTGTGGCCCTGTTTCGGATGATGTACTTTCCGCAATTGAATGTATGGTTGCCGGGATTGTTCGATTTGTAACAAGATAAATTAAGAATAACCAAATAGAAACCTAGATGATGACAATTAAAAATTCTATCAAAACAATAACCTTTCTGGTAATTATGGCCATTTTGGGTTGTTCAGAAAATAAAAAGGACAATACGCCCTGGCATCCCTTGTTTGATGGAAAGACCCTGGAGGGGTGGACCGTATTGAACGGAGACGCCGAATATTCCATACGTGATGGGGCCATCGTGGGAACGACCAAGCACGATACACCCAATACCTTTCTCACCACGGACAAAATGTACGGTGATTTTATCATGGAACTTGAATATTTAGTGGATTCCACCATGAATTCAGGGATTCAAATCCGTAGCAATAGCATTCCCGAGTACCAGAATGGGAGGGTGCATGGATACCAGGTGGAGATCGACCCCTCAAAACGGGCATGGAGTGCAGGCCTTTACGAAGAAGGCCGAAGAGGGTGGTTGGTTCCGTTGACCAGTAACCAGGAAGCTCAGGCAGCCTTCAAACAAAATGAGTGGAACCATTACCGCATTGAGGCCATAGGCGATACCCTGAAAACATGGATCAACGGTGTGCCCGCGGCCTACCTTATTGATGATGCTACGGCTACAGGGTTTATAGGCCTTCAGGTACATAGCATTGGCGAGGACCAACAAGCAGGTACGGAAATACAGTGGAAGAACCTACGGATACTTACGGACAGTCTGCAAAACTACACCATGAAATCCCCTTTGGAACCTGTAATCACCAAAAACCATCTGACCGAGGACGAAAAAAACAATGGTTGGGAGTTGTTATGGGATGGAGAGACCACCAACGGCTGGAGGGGTGCCAAATTAGATCATTTCCCAGAGGAAGGTTGGGTGATTGAAAATGGGGAACTCGTTGTGTTGCCATCCGGAGGGGAAGAATCCACGGCTGGTGGCGATATTGTAACGGAAAAACAATATAACAACTTCGAGTTCAAACTTGATTTTAAATTGACCGAAGGGGCCAACAGTGGCATAAAATACTTTGTGGATACCAATTTGAACAAAGGAGAGGGCTCGGCCATTGGGCTGGAATACCAACTATTGGATGATGCCCGCCATCCAGATGCCAAATTGGGAAACCATGAGGGTAGCAGGACATTGGCATCGCTCTACGATCTTATCAGGGCGGATACCACAAAATATGTGAAACCCATGGGCGAATGGAACTCCGCCCACATTATTTCCAATAACAACCATGTTGAACACTGGTTGAATGGCATGAAAGTGTTGGAGTATGAACGCAAAAGCGATGCCTATAGAAAACTGGTATCGGAAAGCAAGTATAAAATATGGCCGGGTTTTGGAGAAGCCGATAAAGGGAACATCCTACTGCAAGACCATGGCAATAAGGTGACTTTTAGGAATATAAAAATCAAACAAAACTAAAGACCGAGTATCATGAGCACTAGAAGGGACTTTATCAAGAAATCAACTTTGGCGACTGCCGGCATATCCTTGACCAGTAGTAGCTTGTCAGCAGCTAGCTATAGAAATATCATCGGCGCCAATGATCGGCTCCGTGTAGCGGTCATTGGAGTGCGCAGCAGGGCCAAGGCCCATGTAATTGCCATTCATCAAGATACCAATGCCACCATACTGTACAATTGCGATGTGGATGATGTCATTATGGAGGAACACAATGCGTGGTGCCAGGAAAATATTGGTTATGTACCTAAAGTAAAAAAGGATTTTCGAAAAATTTTGGAGGATAAGGATGTGGACGCCGTTTTTATCGCCACACCAGAACATTGGCATGCTCCCATGGCGATCATGGCCATGCAGGCAGGTAAACATGTCTATGTTGAAAAGCCCTGCAGCCACAACCCTTATGAAAATGATCTGTTGGTCGCCGCCCAAAACAAGTATGGCAAAAAGGTTCAAATGGGCAACCAACAACGGTCGGCCCGGACCTCCATGGCAGCAATCGAGGATATCCGGAACGGAATCATAGGCAATGTGTTCAAAGCGGAAGCCTATTATTCCAATAACAGGGAATCCATCGGAAAGGGAATAAAGATTCCCGTACCCAAGACTTTGGATTGGGATCTTTGGCAGGGGCCGGCCCCACGGGAGGACTATCGAGACAACATACACCCCTATAACTGGCACTGGTTCCGTAATTGGGGCACAGGGGAGATCCACAACAACGGCACACATGAAATCGATATCTGTCGTTGGGCGTTGGGAGTGGACTTACCGGAGACCATCACCTCATTTGGTGGGAAATACAGTTATGACGATGACTGGGAATATGTGGACAATCAGCAAATAACCTATACGTTTCCGGGAAATAAGTTTCTCACATGGTCCGGACACAGCCGTAGCATGATGAAACCGGAACGTCCGGGGAGAGGGGTGACCATTTATGGAAGTGAGGGAACCATAGAACTCAGCAGGAACTTCTACAAATTATATGATTTGGGCGGAAACCCCATCAAATTTGAATTTGAACGGTCCTTGAGCGCCACCACAAACACCCAGGGAATAGGCGGATTGGATGTTGACCATGTGAGGAACTTCTTCAACGGGATTAGAAAGGACGAATCCCTGCACTCGGAAATCAATGATGCTAGCATCACCACAATGCTGTGCCATTTGGGCAATTTTGCCCAGGATGCGGGCCATACTCTGAAGATCGACACCAAAACAGGAAAGGTGCTCAACAACGATACTGTGATGAAAAATTGGAAAAGGGAATATGAAAATGGATGGGAGCCAGAGATTTAGTAGTCGTTAAAGAGGATTCATAGGCAAGTATGGGTTCGATAGGGAGAAGAAAATTTATAAAATCCACGGGACTTTTGGTTGGGGGCTCTTTAGTGACCACCAATCTGGGTAATGCCCAGTTGATTTTTGGCAAGGACAAGGTGAAAGTAGGGGTTATCGGAACAGGTGATCGTGGAATGGGGCTCATGAGCCTGATGAAAAAGATTGATGGGTTTGAAATAACCGCTGTGGCCGACCCCATACCTTTCCGTCTTAATGGTGCCCTTTCAAAAGTTCCAAATGCCAAAGGTTATCCAAGCCATAAGGAATTGCTCCAAGATAAAAATGTGGATGCCATACTAATAGCCACTCCCTTTTCCACGCATGGAGAAATCGCTTTAATGGCCTTGAAAGAGGGCAAACATGTATACTGCGAGAAAACCATGATAAGGGGCTTAACAGAAATCCAAGCGGTAATAGATGCCCATAAAGTTTCGGATTTGGTCTTTCAAACAGGTCATCAGTATCACTGTAGTCCATTGTACAACAGAGCACTCGAGATCATTCGTTCTGGGCATTTGGGAGAGATAACGGCCTATGAATGCCAATGGAACCGCAATGGAGACTGGCGAAGACCTGTGCCCAACCCTAAATGGGAGCGAATGATCAACTGGAGAATGTACAGGGAATATTCAGGAGGCCTGGTTGCCGAACTTATGTCCCATCAGATTGATTTTATCAATTGGGTACAACAAGAATTTCCGGATAAAATATCAGGTTTTGGGGGTATAGATCATTGGAAGGATGGAAGAGAGACGTATGATAATGTACATCTTTTATATAAATACCCATCTGGATTAGCTGCTTCATTTACGTGTACGACCACCAACAGTTATGAGGGTTACCAAATAAAAGTACTGGGCTCAAAAGCTACCATGATATTAGATCATACGAAAGGAAAGATCTATGCTGAGAACAAGCTAAAACAGGAAATAGGAATTGTGGATGGTGTTTCTGGGGCAACGATATCTGCTTGGAAAAAAGGAGATGGAGTTTCCATTGAAGCACCCGGTAACGACCCTACCATAGATGCACTTCGTCAATTCTACCGTTCAATTACAGAGAATGTAGCCGTAATATCCGATATAGCCACGGGGGCCCAGACTGCAAAATGTGTACATATTTCACTGGATGCCTTGCTTGATGGGGAAATAAAGTATTGGGATCACTACCCATCATTGGAATTTTAATACTAAGTAATGAAATATAGCTATTTGTTATCTATATTGTCTTTAACAGTATTGACTTTTTGTTCCAATCCCAAACCACCATCTGAAGAAAAAACTGAGTTTGTAGATTTGGTTTATCCCTTACTGGATACGGAAAACTCTCGCTGGTTCTTTTTTTCATCTGCCTGCCGACCATTTGGGATGGTGAACCTAAGTCCCGATACGGAGATTGATGGCGCTTGGGGAAGCGGTTATCGCTATAAGACCGACACGATCAAAGCCCTGAGCCACATCCATGCGTGGCAGCTGGCTGGGTTGGCCGTACTGCCGGTTGACCCTAATTCTTCAGAAGACATCTTTGCGGATTACTATTCGCATTTTGACCATGCTAAGGAAAAGGTCTTTCCAGGTTACCACCAACTGTATCTGGAGCGGCATAAGGTTGATGTGGAACTTACCAGTACAAAGCGATGCGGATTCCATCGCTATAGATTTGATAAAGGAGAAGCCGCCATTATGATAAACTTGGGAGGGCCACTTGGTCCTTCCAAGATTACGGATGGTTTGTTGAAACAGGTAAGTGCTCGGATAGTTGAGGGAGAACTTTCCAATGCTCCAACCTTTAGGAGGCCCAAACCTACCAAAGTGTTTTTTAGGATTGAACTTGATTCTGATATAGCTGAAATAAACACCTCCGATGATAATGGGAAGTTCCTGATCAGCATGAACAATCCACAAAACGAGGTCAAGATGAAAGTTGGACTTTCCTATACCTCAGTGCAAAATGCTGCATACAACCTTCAAGAAGAAATTCCCCATTGGAACTTCGATCAAGTTGTGGAAGATTCCAGGGCAGAGTGGAACTCTTATCTGGGCAGGATAAAAGTGGAAGGTGGAACAGAAGATGATCAACGACGCTTTTACACGGATTTGTGGCATACCCTTCAGGGCAGAAGAGTGATCAGTGATGCCAATGGTTTTTATCCAGATAACACTGGAGATAGCCTTCAAGTGAGGCGACTGCCTCTAAATTCTGATGGAAAACCAGCTTTTGAGCAGTACAATTCAGATTCCTTTTGGGGTGCCCAATGGACCATCCAAACGCTCTGGCAATTGGTCTATCCAGAGGTTGCGGAAGGGTTTGTCAATTCATTGTTGCAATACTATCGAGATGGCGGACTGGTACCGAGGGGCCCAGCTGGCGGTAACTATACCTACGTGATGACGGGGGCGAGCAGCACACCATTTATAGTTGGGGCCTATCAAAAAGGTATTCGGGGTTTTGATATGGAGGAAGCTTACGAGGCATTGAAGAAGAACCACATGCCCGGCGGTATTATGGAGAGAGCGGGCTATGAGCATAAAACAAACACGGGCGGTGGATTGGGCCATTACCTTGAAAAAGGATATGTGCCATATCCAATCCCTGAAGGAACCTTTGGGTTTCACCAGGCAGGGGCGGGTATGACCTTGGAGTATGCATATCAGGACTGGTGCCTCGCCCAGATGGCCAAAGCACTTGGCAAGAATGAAGACTATGAATATTTCATGGATCGATCCCAAAGCTACCGTAATGTATTTGATGTTGAAAAAGGTTGGATGCGGCCAAAAGATGTGGCTGGAGCTTGGCTGGAGCCTTTTGACCCATATCAACACGCAACGGGATTTGTGGAGTCCAATGCCGCTCAGATGACATGGTTTGTACCACATGACTTGGAAGGTCTTGCCGAACTCATGGGTGGCAAGGACAAAGCCGTTGAGAAGCTGAATCGTCAGTTTGAGGAAGCTGAAAAACTAGGATTTACTTCGGGAGATGCACACGACAAGGAATTGCATCCAGAGTATTCACGAATTCCAATCAATTATGGCAATCAACCGTCTATTGAGACCGCATTTGTATTTAACCAGTTGGGAAGACCAGATCTAACACAGTATTGGGTCCAAAAGGTGGTAAATTCGGTTTATGGGAACTTGGGAACTGATGTCGGCTATAACGGGGATGAAGACCAGGGGTTGATGGGAGCATTGGCCGTTTTGATGAAAATAGGACTTTTCCAGATGACAGGAGGCGCAGAGGCAAATCCAGTTTATGAGATAACCACTCCAAGTTTTGAACGGATAGAAATTGTATTGAATCCCAAATATTACAACGGTGATCAATTCATTATCGAGGCACAAGGTAGCATGGAAAAGATTTATTTGGAAAGGGCCAGTTGTAATGATGTAGCTTTGGAATCATTTAGAATTCATCAAAGTCAAATATCCGAAGGAGGGGTGTTAAAACTTAACAGGGCTTCCAATCCTCCAAACTACAAAGAAGACTGAAACTCAATTAAGACCTAAAAGGATAAATTAAGAAGAGCTGAAATCTGTGATGATCGAAGATGTATGCCAATGATTTTTGGGCCCTTCCGGTTTTAGCATAGAATTTCTTAGAATCATGTGCAGAGTTTTCTTTCACGAGAAAATCCAATATGGTTTTAAGTGCTTTTATATGATACTTAAACCTTTGTTGAATAGTACTTTTTCTATATTTTTTGAGTTTTCTTGATTTTTTATGGTTAATAATTATGATTTTTATAAAATAAAAGATAAAATTTATATATTTATAACTGTGTAATAAGTACGCAGAAAGTTGCGGCATTATAGGAAAGGAAATCTTTTTTTGTTCGTGTGCCAAAAAATAATGTAGAATTGCCCGAAAGCAGGAAAGGCCTTAATAATTACAAAAGGGGTGATTTATAAAGTTTTTGGTTTAAGGTGTGCCGTAAGGGTGATTCCTTATGGTTCCTGAAAAGTTAAATTGTTTGAGTTAGCTACTTTTCAAAGGTGTACAGGAACAATCTTTTGCTTCGGCACCATAAAAAAAGAGTTAGATGTGATTTCTTGGTAAAATGAGCTTTATGAAAAATTTTGGTTCAAAGGAATTTGAAAAATTGTACAAAGAGAATTATATCCATTTTTTATTTGCAGCCTTGACCATTGTAAAGGATAGGGCAATTTCTGAGGATATTGTACAAAGCTTTTTTGAAACGATCTGGAAAAAAAAGGAAACCCTTACGGTGCACAAAAACTTCAGGTCTTATGGAATATCGGCAGTAAGGAAGCTAAGTCTAAAACAGGTGAGTAAAAAGGAAAAAGAAAGACACGTCTTCAGTAAATTGATTCTTGTTTCCAATGAGTCACATGAGAGCACAAATATGAATGAATCTCAATTTGAGAAAATCAATCAGATTATTCAGACCATACCAGAATCAAGAAGGAACATTTTTTTGGATTTTGTTTTGGGAGACCTCAGCTATAAGGAAATAGCCGAAATGCGCAACATATCCATCAATACTGTAAAGGCTCAAATGAGAAGGGCTTATGACTTCATTAGAAGTACAGAACTGGATAAAATCTCCATAATTGCTCTTTACCTAAGCAATCTTATCTAACGTATACACACCCACCTTATTTTTTCGCTTGTATCAGTCAAGCGATTATGATGATTTGATAAAAATCATCACCTAGTATTTACATACCACCTCAAAAAGGCACAATAAATTAAAAAAAATAAATTTTCTGTAGCTATTTTTTAAACATTTGGGAACATATATATAGATATGAAGAAAACACACACACTACATATTGCCCTTAGTCAGATTATTGATAAAGGCTCTCTTGATGAAACGACAAAAAATCTCCTAAGTAAAGAGGAAGAGAATTTGGTTAAACAACTTCAGGAAGAAGGGTTGGTGGGCCAGGCGTTGCAGATTATTGAGGACACCGATCTAGAAAGTAATTGGGAAACTCTGAAGAATAGGTTGAAGATAGAAGAAACCAATACGGGTAAAGTAAGAGCCTTGGCAAGAAAAGAGATTTTAAAGTATGCTGCCATATTCATTGGTGGGATTTTAGGATCTTTTTCAATTTATTGGGCCATATCCAAAAACTCAATTGATAATGAGACTTTGAATCTGGGAAAAGACCAGATTATTTTGACCCAAGCGGATGGAAGCAAAAAGATTTTATCGGATGAGCATACAGCGGAAGTTAAAATGTTGGATGGGGAAGGTAATGAAATTGGAGTACAGAAGGGTAAAGTACTGGACTATTCAGCCGTGAAGAATGAACAAGTAGGAGAAGAACTGGTTTACAACGAACTAACGGTCCCTTTGGGCAAAAGGTTTGAACTGATTTTATCGGATGGTACCCAAGTGAGCCTGAATTCAGGAACACATATGCGATACCCCATCGCCTTTTCCAAAAAAGGAAGAAGAGATGTCACAATCACTGGGGAAGCATACTTTAAGGTCGAAAAAGACAGTACCAGACCCTTTGTTGTATCCTTTCAAGATAATTTGAACATTGAGGTTCTGGGCACCCAATTCAATGTTTCCACCTATGCTGAAGGTGTTGATGTTGAAACGGTTTTGGTCGAGGGCTCAGTGGCCATTTATGAAAATGGACAGCCAGAGGGAAAACAATTCTTGACACCCGGTCACAAAGCGGAATGGCATAAGGAAAATGGTAATATTTCCATTTCTCCGGCTAACATTAGGCTTTATACGGGCTGGTTGACCGGTGAATTGATTTTTAGGAATGCAGGATTGGAATCCATTGTTCCAAAGCTGGAACGCGCATACGATGTAACCATTCACTGTAATCTACAAGAATTTGCGGATAAACGATATGATGCCAGTTTTCAAGTGGATTTGGAAAATATTGAAGAAGTGATGCATCACCTGTCAAGAGTGGCCCCCATTGATTACAATATACAAGGGAAGGAAATTTTCATTAAAAAACGGCAATAAGCTATTGAAACCAAACTATAACTAAAACGAAACCTATATGAAGAACTGACATAAAAAAAACCGGAAAATAGTACCAGTATTTTCCGGATAGAAATGGATTAAACGCGATTAACATTTAAAACCAAACCAAAAGTATGGAAAATAAACATAAAAAGCCATTGCTCAAACGGCTATGGTGTATTAACTATAACCTCAAAATGAAACTTTCTTTTATACTACTTCTAGTTTCGTTTGTAGAGATTCAAGCCACAACCTCCACTTACGCACAGAATAAACAGTTGACACTGCAAATGGAAAGTGCGAACATCGCCCAAGTGATTGAGGCCATTGAGTCCAAATCTGAGTTCAGGTTCTTATTTGATAGGGATGAGGTGGACTTGGATAGAAAAATAAGCATTGATGTCAAGGCCAAAAAAATTGGTCACATCCTACGCATAATGTTCAGTGGATCTAATATTGAATACAATATTGAAGATCGTCAAATTTCCCTGAGCAAAAAAAGACTGACAAAGGATTCTTCCCCTGTCAATACGGTACCACAACAAGAATACCTTGTCAATGGAACCATTACCGATAAGGAGGGTGTGCCCTTACCGGGGGCCAGTGTAGTTATTATAGGAACCACAAGGGGAACACAGGCAGATTTTGATGGTAATTTTGAGATGACGGTGCCCCAGGGTGGCGTATTGGAGGTCACTTACGTGGGCTTTTTGCCCCAACGCTTCACCATCAGCCAAGATGAGACTTTAATGGTACAGATGCAGGAGGATACAGCTGCTCTTGATGAAGTTGTCGTAATAGGATATGGTACCGCTGCTAAGAAAGATTTAACGGGGGCCGTATCTTCTTTTGATAAAAAAGCCGTGGACAGGCAGCCAAGTGCCACCAATGTTTCTGAACTTATGCGGGGGTCATTGCCTGGATTGAACGTTGGTACCAGTACCAGTGCTTCGGGAAACTCCGACCTATTGGTTAGGGGTGAGACTTCACTTGGAGCCAATAACGCACCATTACTGGTTGTAGATGACGTAATTTTTCAAGGAAGCATTTCCAGTATCAATCCGGCGGATATTGAAAGTGTGAATGTGTTAAAAGATGCAAGTGCTGCAGCGGTATATGGATCAAGAGCTGCCTCAGGGGTAATTATTATCACCACTAAAAAAGGTACTACGGGCAAGCCAATAATAAATCTGCGAAGTTCAGCAGGGTTTGCACATGCAGGATCGGTAGAGGAAGTTTATGGTCCGGACGACTTTTTGGGTTATAAAAGTGCTGTATTCGGTCAGGTTGTCCCTAGGGAGACAGGATACTATAGTGCCCCCAATAATCTTCCATCCGGCGTTACATTGAACGATTGGTTGGAATATGACGGTCTGGGGGGAACTGCTACCGACCCCTCTGACATATGGCATGATAGGTTGGAATTGAGCGATGTTGAAAAAGAAAACATCAAGACAGGAAATTCTCTAGACTGGAAGGATCTCATTTTTCAAACAGGTCTTCGGTTGAACAACACCATTAGTATTTCTGGAAAAACCGATAACGTAAGTTACTATGGATCTTTGGGTCATGTAAAAAATAAAGGTATCATGCTTTTTGAGGAAAGTGAATCGTTAAGAGGGAGAATGAATCTGGAGACCAAAATCAGCAATGCATTGTCGGTTGGGCTTAATATGCAGACCCTTTTCTTAAAAGAACCCGTTAATTTGCCAGATCGTTTGCTGAGTTATCAATATCAGAGCCCCTTTGGTGACTTGTTTTATGATGATGGCGAATATAAGCATTTACCCTATGATGATACCTTGGCATCCAATCCTTATTTATGGACATACCAGGACAATCTCTTTAGACAGCGTGAGTATTTTACTAATCTTTATGCAAAATTAAAATTACCTTTTGGGTTTTCTTACCGGATCAACTGGTCAAATCGTTCCAATTATGTCCAGGATTACCGATTTAGACCTGTTATTGCCACATTGGGAGATGGAGGTGACCAAGGATCTAGACGTGACATTTATGAAAATCGATGGATGGTGGATAACATTATCAATTGGAATAAAAGTTTTGGGGAACATAACTTCGACCTAACGTTATTGTATAATATTGAAGAGGCCAAAACATACGAGAGTTTTCAATCCAATTCAGAATTTAGCCCTAACGACAATCTTTCCTATCACAATTTGGGAATTGGGTCAAATCCAATCATTGATGCTGATGACACTCATTCTACCGCGGATGCGATGATGGCAAGGTTGGCGTATAATTTCCGCAATCGTTATTATTTGACTGCAACGGTTAGAAGGGACGGTTATTCAGCCTTTGGCACAAACAACCCCTATGCTACATTTCCGGCATTATCAGCTAGTTGGAGACTTTCGGACGAAAGCTTTTTGGAGAATGCCGATTTTATAAACAATCTAAGTATAAGGGCCTCTTGGGGTAGAAATGGGAATAGGGATATAGGGATATATTCAGCTTTGTCCAGATTGCAGGGAACCAATTACATCTATGACCAATCGACTGTTATAGGCATCAATGCTACCGATCTTGCCAATCTTGGTTTAAAATGGGAAACCACCGAGTCCTATAACGCTGGGCTGGATTTTAGTTTGTTTGGTTCGCGTGTATCCGGAGCCGTAGAATACTATACCAGTGTGACCAATGATTTATTGCTCCAAAGATCTTTGCCAATAATTACAGGATATGGAGACGTGTTTGCCAACTTAGGTGAAGTAGAAAATAAAGGATTTGAACTCTCTTTGAACACGGTAAACATAGATAAAGATGATTTTTCATGGAGGTCGAGCTTCATATTATCACATAACCGAAACAAAATAAACCACCTTTATGGGGATATGGTCGATGTACTGGACGACCAAGGCAATGTTATTGGACAACGGGAAGAAGATGACATAGCAAACAATTGGTACATAGGGCATGCCATTGATGAGATATATGATTATAAGATTACAGGAATATGGCAGTTAGGGGAAGAGGACGAAGCCGCTGTTTACGGTCGGGTGCCCGGTGATGTAAAACTTTTGGATGTCAATGACGACGGTATTATCGATTTTGATGATCAGGTTTTTCAAGGTAATAGAAGACCTAAATATAGGGCAAGCTTTAGAAATGATTTCACCTACAAAAATTTTGATCTTTCACTTTTTGCAAATGCCTTGTTGGGGCATAAAGGGGCAAATAATGAGCATTTCAATTTTAGGATCCAGCAACAAAGACTGAACAAGATCAAAACACCATTCTGGACGCCTGATAATCCCACAAACGAATGGGCAAGATTGGATTCAAAAAATTCTTCGCCAGAAACGAATTGGTATGATAGTAAATCTTTTATCAGAATCCAAAACATCACCTTGGGCTATAATTTTCCAAGAACACTTACTGAAAAGCTCAATATTCAATCTTTGAGGTTATATGCAAATGTCCAAAACTTTCAGGCATTTACACTTGGTGGTTGGAACTACGGATGGGATGTTGAAACTGGAAGACCAACGCCGCTGATAACCGCATTTGGTTTTGATCTAAGTTTTTAATTAAAAATGTACACAATGAAAAAATATAAATATCTTCTTATCATAACGGCACTTTTGGGATTTAGCTGTTCCAAGGAACGTTTGGAACCCGATCCCCTGTCGTTCTTTTCACCTGAAAATACGCTTGTTAGCAGGGATGGCATAGAATCGGTAATCGTTAATATGAACAGCCGATTTAGGGAGGAATACGCTCAAACAGATGCTCATTACTTGATGTCTGAATGGAATTTTTCGGATTTTGCGGTAAATGGGGCACCTCCTGCAAACCAACCCCATAACTTAGAGCTTCAGATGACTCCCAATTCTACTGAAGATGAAGCAACAAGGCAGTATTGGGTACTTGCATGGCAGGCCATAAAGGATGCAAATTTGATTATCAATAGGGTAGATGATATAGATGAGCCCGATGAAGTCAAGAATGAACTACGTGCCAAAGGTTATTTTGGAAGAGCATTTTGGTACTATAGATTGGTGCACCAATTTGGCGATGTGCCCTTGGTCTTGGAAGAAATTAATACACCTAGGCTCGATTTCTATTCCCATTCCAGGGAAACTATTCTTCAAAAAATTACTGAGGATTTGGAATTTGCCGTACAATGGTTGCCAGATTTTGCCCAACCAGGTGATATTAACAAAGCTGCAGGTTCTTTCTTATTGACAAAATGCTATCTCTCGTTACGAAGATTTGATGATGCCATCACAGAAGCCTCAAAGGTTATTGATGGGGGACAATACGCTTTGATGACGGAACGATTTGGAACTACCGAGGACGAGTTTTTTAGCTATTCGTTCCTGGATCCGAACGGATTCGATGTACTATGGGATCTGCATCAGAAAAATAACAAAAGTCTTCCCGAAAATACTGAGGCCATTCTTGTGGTACAAGATGGATATTTAGTAAATGGAAATAGTAACAATGATGGGGCAGCCAAGATGAGGGACTGGGTGCCAGTATGGTGGCAGGCCAGAGACCCAAATGGTACACGCGCATGTACCGATCTCGATTTTGGGACAGGGCTCCGAATGGTGGAACAACTTGGTCGCGGAGTTGGCAGAATGGTGCCTTCTTATGAGTTCAGGGATTTGAGAAATGAAGACCCCAATGATTTGCGTTACTCCCACAATAACTATTTTGGGATGGAACGCTATGTCTATAACGATCCAAATTCAGCCTATTTTGGACAACCGTTCGATCAAAGTTCGGTTACGGACATTCGCCAGTGGTACCCTATAGCGTACAACAAAATGGTTTATATAGACGAGACAGGGGTTACTACACCGTCAAGAGCAAATAGTGATGAATATGTTTTTAGATTGGCTGAGCTTTATTTGTTAAGGGCGGAGGCTCACTGGTGGAATGGGGATGTGGCAAGCGCCACCGCCGATGTCAATGTAGTAAGGGCCAGGGCCCAAGCCACACAGGCTGCCAATGTTGACATTGATTATATTTTTGATGAAAGAGCTAGGGAATTATATAGGGAAACCCCACGAAAGACTGAACTTACCCGTGTTGCCTATATAATGGCTCAACTGGGATTGAACGGTTACTCAATAGATAACATGCATGAAAATAATTGGTATTATGATCGGGTAATCAGTCACAATAATTTCTACCGGGATGAGATATTCCAAGGTCCAAACCCTTATAGAATATTACCGTATCATGTTTACTGGCCCATAAAAGAGGATGAAATTAGGGCCAACTCCTTGGGGCATATAAACCAGGCCTTGGGGTATCCAGGGTCCGAAACAAATATTCCACCACTAACAGATCCAAATCAAACAAAACCAGATGGGGTGGATTAAGATCTTTGTATAGATAAAGCACGCCCTAACCTAACAGGGCGTGTTTCTTTTGCTCATTTTATAATGATCACTCAGATCAAACCAATTTCTATATGAAACTGAAAGTTACAGTACAAATATTTTGCACCATACTTTTAATGGTACCTGCTTTGATATTCTGTTCTGAAAAACAACAAAGTGACAATTCTGTGGGTAAAAGCATCAACCTTGCCCAAGGAGAGGAAGAAAATGTCATTGTGCTTGAGGCTCCTGAACCATTGAATGTGCCATCCCAACGGCAAATCATTTTGCCCGAATTTGAGGCTTTTTGTCATGTGGCCGCAGACGCAGACCATTATAGATGGATCGGGGCCAGCAACCGCATGTTCCCTTGGGTGGGGGGCAATAACCTCACCTCGATTTTCGGGGAAAAAGACCCTGCGCCTCCGAGGATTCCCGATCCCAACCGACGGGCATTGACCATGGTGTTCCAGTTGACCAATGGCAATTACCTGACACTGCTCCCGCTCTCTGGGGAAGCCAGTACAAGTTGGTTGGAAGTTACGGAAGAAGGCAAACTAATCTTGGATTATGGATCTTTGGGAACCAAGCCTGTCCCAGAAAATGTGAACGTGCCATTGTTGGCATGGTATGAATCGGAAAATGTATACGAATCCATTGCGAAGACCTGGGAATTGGCAATAAATAGTGAGGCTGTGGGAGCTACGGCAAGTCTACGGTCTTTAAAGAAATATCCAGAGCCGCTGAAGTATCTAGGCTGGTGTACTTGGGAACAATATAAGAAGAACATAAATGAGCCTACATTGGTGGGTGCTATTGATAATATCGAGAAATCAGATGTGCCGGTTCGATGGTTTTTGATCGATGATGGTCATCAGGATGATGATGATAAAATGCTTCTATCGTTTACTCCCAACCGCGATAAATTTCCCCATGGTTGGGACCCAATAATTTCCAGAAAAAGTGATGATGGTATTAAGTGGATGGGCATTTGGCATGGCTTTTTATCGCATTGGAACGGGGTACACGTGGATCACACCATGGACAAGCTTTCACCATACCTCATGCAAAATCCCAATAGGGAAGATGGCCTATTGCCCAAAGATGATATGGAGTCAAGCCGGGCGTTTTATGAATACATGGTATCCACCATTAAAAAGCAGGGGTTTGATTTTATGAAGACTGACAATGTTTCCAGGTCCACTATGGAATACTATGGAAGCGAAAATGCAGCTAGGGCCCAAAGAGAAAATGTATTGGCATTGGAAGAAGCTTGTTTGGAAGAAGGAATTGGTTTGATGAATTGTAGTGCCCAGAACACCATAGATATGCTCAATACCGGTAATAGTGCTACGATGCGAACGAGCCCTGATTACATCAAAAACGACTTGGAAACCTCCAAGTCCCAAATTTTACAATCGGTTTTTAATGTATTGTGGCTGGGCCAAACCTTATGGCCCGATCATGACATGTTCCATTCCTCCGATAGTCAAGTTGGAGAGACAATGTCCGTCACCAAGGCATTGTCAGGAGGTCCCATCTATTTATCGGATGACCCCTCTGAGTTTGAGCCAAGGGTAATCGATCCACTGTGCTATACCAATGGTAAGCTGATCAGGCCAGAGGCACCTGGAGTTCCCTTACCAGAATCTATTTTTAATGATGCGCTGTATGAGCCCAATGCGGCATATAAAACAATAGCTCCCTTAAAGAACAAATCTTGTGCAATTGTTGCCTATAATCTAAGTATTGTTACTGATGGGCCTTTGAAAGGAACCATAACCCCAAAAGATTATACCCAGGCATCTGCAATGGAACAGCCGTTCCCAGGATTTTGGGAGCTTCCTGAAGAGGGGTTGGTCATTTACGATTGGGGCGAACAAAGAGGGCAACTACTTGTTGATGAAGGAGTTGATTTTGAAATTGATGGATTTGGACATAAATTGTTTCTTATCAGTCCTATGAATAATGGATGGGCGGTAATCGGTAGAAATGACAAATACTTAAGTCCTTCCACTGTTGAGATTGTTCAATCGTCCCAAGAGGAACTTGTGATTGGGATGGAGGAACCTGGCAACATAATGTTGTACTCGGGCAATCAATCAATCAGTAGCAGTGAGTTCAATTTTAAGAGCATGGGCAATGGTTTTTATTTTGGGCAATATATGGGTTCAGGCCTTAATCAAATTACAATTTCCCGGCAATGATAAAAAGGAGGATCAAATATCGGTGGCCGTTTCTCATGTTGATTTTGGTGGTGACCCTATCTTGTAAATCAGAACAAGATGGGCCTAAGGATACGGATGCAAAAGAAACTGAATTTGGGAATCCTAACATTTGGGTGTTTTTGATGGCCGGTCAATCTAATATGGCGGGCAGGGGAACAATAGAACCACAAGATCAGGTTGCCAATAATCGAATCATTACCATAAACAACAAGAATCAATGGGTCGAGGCAAAGGAACCCTTGCATTTTTATGAACCCAATGCCGCAGGTTTGGATTGCGGGATGAGCTTTGCCCAACAACTATTGACAAAAGTCCCAGATTCGGTCACGATTGCCCTGGTGCCATGTGCAGTGGGAGGTAGTTCCGTTTTTCAATGGTTGAACAATGAGGATCATCGAGGGGTCACTCTATTATCCAATTTTAATCAGAAGATGGCTTTGGCCAAAAAGAAAGGTGTTATCAAAGGGATATTGTGGCATCAGGGAGAACGCAATGCCAATGCTGATGATTTGCCCATTTATTCAGATGCGCTGCTCAGCTTGTTCACAAAGTTTAGAAACATAGTCCAAAACGATGAAATCCCTATTGCTATGGGTGAGTTGGGAAGGTTTGCTGAGCCAGATGAGAAAGCAGCATATTTTAATGACATCAATACTGTTCTGGGCAAGATTGCAGAAGAGGATGGTCGCTTGTTTCTTGTTTCTTCCGAAGGGTTGGATCACAAAGGAGACCACCTTCATTTTAACTCGGCCGCACAAAGGGAACTGGGCAAGAGATATGCAGAAATCATGATTCAACAATTGATCACAGAATAAAGGAACAAAACCTCATAAAAATGATCAAAACAAACTTCACCCGAAATTTGATGAATTGGGCACTCACAATGCTAGGCATGCTTACAGTCTTATGTGCATGGTCGCAGAGCACTTCAACCGAATCAGGGTTCAAGGAACTGTTTAACGGTAAAGATCTGACTGGATGGTACACATATCAGCGAAGACCAGAACCGACCTCCAAGGTGGCGGGACTTAAAATGGAAGATGGTAAATATGTGGAATCCATTGGCTTGAACAAAGATCCACTCGGAGTGTTCACTGTAACAGAATTGGATGGTGGGAAAGTTATTCGAATTTCGGGCGAGACATTTGGGATATTGGTAACTGATGAAGCCTATGAAAATTATCACCTTACGTTGCAGTTCAAATGGGGCGAAGAGAGATATCCGCCCCGGCAGGATAGCAAACGGGACAGTGGGATTCTCTACCATTCTTTCGGCAAGGAAGCTGCCCGAGGAGGTGTTTGGATGAGTTCTGTGGAATGCCAGATTCAGGAAGGCGATACGGGAGATTTATGGTGTGTGCAGGCCACTACCGCCCAAGTAAACGTAGAAACTGACGAGAATGGAAAATTCAAGTACAATCCATACGGGCCGCTGCAAGAATTCGACTGGAGGGGTTCGAGGTACTGCCAACGATTTTCCGACCATGAAAAACCGAACGGTGAATGGAATACCGTGGATATTTATGCCTTTGGAGATGAAAGCATTCACGTAGTGAATGGTAAAAAAAATATGCACCTGAAAGACATAAAATTTGTTGAGGATGGTAAATCCGCACCCTTAACCAAAGGGAAGATTCAGCTACAATCTGAAGGAGCAGAGATTTTCTACAGAAATATTCGAATCAGGCCAATACGTAAAATGCCAGATTTATAAATAATCCAACCATGAAAAAATCTGAAGAGGTTCATTTACCCTACAATATACTGACTACAGATGAGGACCATCTAAATAAAGTCTTTACCCACGAGTCGTACTATAGAATAATACACATGTTAACCTTACAATACCAACTGATTTTACAATGAAAAAGATCATACATATCATCTTTTTTTTGATGGGTATAACTTTTTGTGCAGTGGGTTGTTCCTCAAAACCATCAAAAACTGATAAAGAAGAAAGTCAACAAATACCAACCAATATCATCCTGTTGATGGGAGATGACCATGGATGGGAAGAGACGGGCTACAATAACCACCCCTTTATCAAAACCCCTGTATTGGATGATATGGCAGAAAAAGGGTTGGTATTGAACCGGTTCTATTCCGCGCATCCATCATGCTCGCCCACGCGGGGCAGTATCATTACCGGTCGCCACCCAAACAGATATGGGGTCTATACCCCAGGATGGTCCATAAGACCAGAGGAAATCTCCATTGCACAGTTGCTTAAAGATGTAGGATATACAACGGCACATTTTGGCAAGTGGCATTTGGGTCCTGTAAAGGAAGGTTCTCCTACCAATCCGGGTGCAATGGGATTTGATACTTGGGTATCGCACGACAATTTCTTTGAGATAGATCCGGTGCTTTCCAGAAATGGTGCGCCTCCTGTTCAAATAAAAGGTGAAGGCTCAGAAGTCATTATTGATGAAACCATCGCCTTTATAGATAAAGCCAAGCAAGATAACAAGCCATTTTTTTCAGTGGTATGGTTTGGCTCGCCCCATGAACCTTATGAAGCAATGCCCGAAGATTTGGCACTCTATAAAGATTTGCCAGATAGTTTGGGCAACAAATATGTCCGTATCACCTCTTTAAAAACAGGAGAACAGGTGAGAAGACCACTGGATTCCGTACTTCCTGAACGTTATGCAGAAATAACGGCCATGGACCGCGCAATAGGTAAGCTAAGGACTTATCTGGAAAGAGAAGGTATTAAAGAAAATACCCTCATTTGGTATTGCGGTGATAATGGAATCCCGCCCAGTGGGTTGTACAATTCGCAACTTAAAGGTTTAAAGGGAACCGTTTACGAGGGTGGAACAAAAGTCCCAGGCATTATAGAATGGCCGCAAAAAATAAAAAAATCAGGTGTGTCTGAAATTAATGCGGTTACCACTGATATTTTCTTGACAGTTTGTGAGGTAGCGGGTGCAAAACCACCCAAAAGGCCATTGGATGGTATTAGTCTTTTACCGGTCATTCGAGGGGAAGCAAAAGAGCGTTCAATACCTATCCAATTTTGGAACTTTGATACAGGACACTTGAGCGATAACGACCCATATATTGATCTCAAATTGCAGGAAGGGACAACTCCTTTGGCAAAAATTTCGGAGGGTAAGTTTACACGATCTTTTAAGAATTTCCATCATCCTGAAATTGATGAAAAGGATTTTCTGGGAGATCGGTCCATTCTCGACAACGAATACAAACTGATCATAGATGACCGTAATGGCAAAGTTATCAAGGAATTGTATAATGTGCATAAAGACCCAGGAGAAACCAATAACCTTATCGATGAACATTTAGACATTGCCCTTGATTTGGAAAAACAGATGAAAGCGTGGCAGGAATCCGTGCTGTTGAGTCTCACGGAAGGGGATTATAAAAAGAAAGAGGAATAAGAGATTATTGTTTAGGTTCAAAGCAGCGAACAAAGCTAAACTCTCATACACTGAACCAAGGTACAGTTTGCTTAGGTTGTTGACGGCTAACGCAAGGTGGGCCTACGATTTTTGTTTTAAATGGCAAATGCACTCAAGCCACCGGATTGAATATAATACGTCTTGTAGAACAATCCGTATAGGCTGGTAGATTGAAAAGCATGAAAATTTATGAGCAGCATAGTACAGGAAACCTGTTCTTTTAAGCAATAGTATTTTTAAACTAGTTTATCGGTTTGATTTAAAAGTTTATTCTGATTATAAGTAAATAGTAGCGTTATCTGAAAGTAATTAGAATAAGTTTAGTTAATGTAGTTAAGGCCCATGGGTTCTTGCCTATGGGTTCTTGCTACTTTATCTGTAGGGATTGACAAAATTTGAATTGTTGAAATGATTTTGTATTTAATTCCTTCAATTGTTCTTACCAAAAGGCAAATTTCTCATTGCGTGTACTTTACGATACCTGTTCTTAGAGTTTGGAATAAGAATAATATGTGGCATTTGCCTTTCAAGTTAACCATCATGAATACCAAGTTTGTAATTAATGGAATAAAACAAAAGAATATTTTATTTGGGCCATGGCGATTTTCCAATAAGGGTGGGATGGAATTTTAAAGGGGCAATATATCTTCTTATAATAATCTTACACGAATGAATGCAATTTTAGGAATCATATTCCATATTACAGACGGTATTGTGGCTAGCAGCTTTTACATGCTCTAAAAAAATGGACTATTTTTAAGTCAATTAGGAAAATATGGCCCCTTACCGCGTATTGTAACTTGTAAGTGCAGCACTTCCTATAGGATAAATACATTATTTATATAAGAATAATCTTGCTTTATTCAAATATTATCCATACATTTAAATTCAATTATTTCCCCCGAACAGACTACTAATATAGCAATGCAATAGTGACGACTTATTGTTGTTACGGCATTGAGTATCGATGGATGTTTTAACGGGCCAATGCCCGGAGGAGGGAAAGGATTGTCTTCACATAGGCCCCCGCATTGCCAAATTCGATTACCTTTTTTCTCTACTTACTCTTAGTACAATTAAAGATACTTCACATGAAAAATCTCTTCACCGTCTATTTAATTGGTATAGCCTTTATTTTACAAGGCTGTCCTAACGCAAAACAAATACCACCGGCAATGGCTGTATATGGACCCAAGTCCGATTTTATTTTTAAAGGCAAGATTCGCATCTTGCATACTTCTACGACTGATTCTCCCGATGCTGAGTCAATGGGGGTTGTACAGGTAATGGATATTATTAAGGCCCCTCCAAATCTTTCCGATATTGTTGGGCGGGATATCACTGTTCTTTTTTCAAACATAAGCGAGATGGCCGTAGGGAAAGAACTCATCCTATATTCCATAGTGGGTGTTCTTGGAGATGAGATTGCGGTGACTGAAGTTGGGAACATGGCTGTTGATGATATGCGCTACTCCAACAAAGCACTGCAGGAGTATGCCATTGAAGCCGATCAGGATAATAACGATGCAAAACTCCGCGAGTTGGTACACTCCTCGGAACTTATCTTATACGGTACCGTGACGCGAACAGTTCAATTGGAGACAGATGCAGGACGGGACTCGGAGCATGATCCAATGTGGACCGAAGCGATTATAGAGGTAGATGAAACTCTAAAAGGCAATACCGATAAAACGACTTCCTTTGTCTTTGCGGCCAGCTCAGATGTCGCCTGGTACCAATATCCTAAATTCAGAGAGGGGGACAAAGGTGTTTTTTTACTCCGAAGACAATCAGAAGAAACTTTTCTGAAAGACCGTTTGTCCCTAGTGGATAAAGCTGAATTCTATAAAGACAAAGAGTCGATTTCCAAGATACGGAAATTTGTCAAATAACCCTTCAACGCTTTAAGCACATAGTCATGAAAAAGCACACAACACAAATAACAGTATTGCTTGCTGTTCTACTTTTTTCGGTAAGCACCCTAAAGAGTCAGCATCGGTTTATTTTGGCTGAAGAATATGAGATTAGCCATACGCTGGCTTCCCTATGGGGCACTAAAGTTACGGTGATCAATATGATACCAAATCTTCAAAGCAATGAGACCAACCAGGATAGCGAACCTAATATTGCGGTAAACCCTGCGAATACTTCGAGGATTGTCGGTTCTGCCTTTACACCAAATCCAAGTGGCAGTACCGCTACCGCGCCAATTTATATATCCACTGATGGTGGAAACACATGGGCACTCAATAATATTGTTCCCAGTGGCAACGGAAGCACAAATGATATTTCCCTGAAATTCGGTACACAGGGAAATACTTTATATACTGGCATTCTATTTGGAGGGGCCAATCCCACCACCATGAACATTCTTCGGTCTTCGAATCCTTTTGGATCAACCAACATGACAGTACTGGTCTCCAGGGCGAATGTAGATCAACCTTATGTGAATGCCATAACCTCACCGGGGTTGGTACTAAGACCCCCATTGGTCAATCAATTGATAGAAATGAAACTCATTCCCACTGTATCCAGAAGTTCCTTGATACCTCTGTTCTTCTTGGATCGTGACCGCGTATTCGTGGGAAATAATGATTTTAATTCAAGCCCCCAAACAGCAACGGTAGATCATTCGGCCAGTGCACGTACAGCTCCACCTCCTGCCGGATTTACATCCACTGTCGTTGAAAGTAGAACGACCAACGGTCAGGACAGGCCCAGTGTACGATGCTCGGCAAACATAGATGGAACAGTCTATGCACTATTTGCAAGAACCACAGCCAGTTCTGGCACTAACAGGACTTGTGATGTTACGGTTGTGAGAGATGATTCCTTTGCTACTGGAACAGCTCCGTTTACTGCTTTGACAGGGGGTGATGGCAATAGCGGTGTCCTGGTTGCGACTGGGGTAAATATGCCATTTATTAATGCGGCAGGGGGTCTGGGACAGAATCGCCTAGGCAGCCATATGTCCATAAGTGTAGATCCAAACAATTCCAATGAAGTCTATATTGCCTGGACAGATCGAGCTGGAACCACAGGAACAAACCTTCACGTTCGCCGCTCGGGTGACCGAGGTGTCAATTGGTCCGCCGATCTATTAACGGTCACAAACGGATTGAATCCAGCCTTAGCGGTGAATTCTCTGGGTGTAGTCGGAGTGGTCTATCAACAACTTACGGGAACTGGTTCCAACCAGAAGTGGGAAACGCATTTCCAGAGATCTTCGAATGATGGAGGTTTGTGGACCGATATGACTCTATCCCAATTTCTTGACAATAATCCCGCTCCAACATTCCAGCCGTATCTTGGAGACTATTGCGATCTGATGTCAGTAGGGAAAAATTTTTATGGCGTGTTCTCAGCTTCTAACTTGCCAGACACCAATAACTTTCCCCAAGGTGTCATTTACCAACGAAATGCAAATTTTACTACCAAGGTCCTGCGAAATACTGCAAATACAGGTAATGTAAATGTTTCAATAGATCCATTTTTCTTTAAAATAGAATTTGGGCTCCGTAGGAGTATCTGCGAGCTATGCCCGAGTTGTTGTACCGTCGCTACCATGGAACCCGGTCGGGTGATTTTGGAATGTGCTTCAGGTGAGTTTTGCCAGATTAGAGACCCTGTTCCAAAAAACTGCCTTGTTAAATTTGATTGTCCAGGGTGTGATTCAACCCAGTTGTGTCCGCCGTACTATCATATCTATCTGGACGATTTTGATCCCGAGCTTTGGCGTGTGGATTTGAGGACCAATTCCGATCAACCGGTAAATTATGAAGTGAATCGAACCAAAACAGGTGTAGTGATAAGCTTCAGACCTGGGAAAGAGGAATTTGTGCAAAAGTCCATAGGGGAGTATGATCTTGTTTTTAACGCGACTGGAAACGTAAAAGCTCACACCAGATATGTGGTTAAAACTCGATTGGAGGTCAGTGATTATCGATATCAACAACATTTACAGTACGGATTATCCAGCGTCAAAAACTAAGATTTAAGTCACCGAAAGAATTAAGGCGATATGAAAGTTTTTAGAGGATATTGACTATACTGGATTATGCAGATTTGGCACCACTGGCGGTAACCATCAAACACTAAATTGGAGCCAGTTCTGTTGAAATTATAAGTTGATATCCAACCCAACAGGGCAATGGTCGGAACCTTGGATGTCAGAGAAAATCCTGACAGATTCCACTTTGTCCATTAATGATGGGCTCACTAAAAAATAATCGATCCGCCAACCTACGTTCCTTTCGCGGGACTTGAAACGGTAACTCCAATAGGTATAGGAGATTTCATTGGGATAAAGATATCGGAAGGCATCCACAAATCCGGCATTGAGAAAATTGTCCATCCCATCAATCTCCACTTGTGTGTAACCAGCTGTCTTATTGTAGTTGGCTTTATCGTTCTTCAGATCAATGGGTCTGTGGGCCACGTTAAAATCCCCACAAACGATAACGGGTTTTCGTGCCTCCAAATCTTTGAGATATTTTAGAAAATCCGTGTCCCAGGTCTTTCGGTAATCCAAACGATCCAATTGTTGTCCTGAGTTGGGAACATAGACATTGACAAGAAAAAAAGAATCATATTCCGCGCATTGGATCCTTCCCTCCATGTCATGCTCGGTGTGCCCCATATCATTTTTTAGCGAAATCGGCTTGCTTTTGCTCAAAAGGGCTGTACCGGAATATCCCTTTTTTTCAGCCGAATTAAAAAAAAGCGCATAATTGTTGAGTTCAGAAAGCTCATTCTCGGTCTCGTCATCCTGGGCCTTGGTCTCTTGGATGCAAAGGATATCCGGGTCAATATGTTTGATATTCTCCAAAAAGCCTTTTTTCATTATCGCCCTAATACCGTTCACGTTCCAAGAAAGTATCCGCATGGTGTAATAATTAGTATTCGTTAAAGATAAAGGAAATGGACTCCCCCAGAAAATGGTTTATGGTTTCAAAAACTTTAAAAAGATATCTTACGTTTTTTGGAGATCCAGTGCAGGGCGTTTTTTTGCATTTGTTGGCCAATAATTGTAGGGTCAATTTTGCTTGATTTTTTTTTCACCAAAGACCCAAGATGTCTTTCTGGCCGGCCGTAGTTTGAGCCCACTATATTGTGAGGCATATTTTGTGATATGGCCCACCACCTCTTCGGGATCATCGGAAAAAAGGATAAGGTCCAGATCGGCCGCACTTATGGTCTTTTCCAACTTCATTTTCTCAATATGTTCAATAATGTCCCGATGGTATTCCTTGCCCATGATGACCACTGGAAATTTTTCGATCTTCTCCGTTTGGATGAGAGTGATCGTTTCAAAGAACTCATCCAAAGTGCCATAGCCCCCGGGGAACACCACAAAGGCAAAGGAATATTTTCTGAGCAATTCCTTTCGCACAAAAAAATATTCAATGTTCACAAAATAGTCCAAATAGGGGTTTTCTTTTTGCTCGTGGGGCAGCACGATGTTGCAACCTACAGAAATTCCACCCACATCTTTCGCACCTCGATTTCCCGCTTCCATGATACCGGGTCCCCCACCGGTAATGATGGCATAACCCTCATGGGCCAGTTTTCCCGAAACCTTACGGGCAAGCCTATAATATTCGTGGTCTTCACTAAATCGTGCCGAGCCAAAAATGGTCACCGAGGGCCCCAAAAAATGCAAGGTTCGAAAACCCTTGACAAACTGGACCACTACGCCCAATACATATTTAAGTTCGGAAAGCCTGGAACGTGGACCTCCTAAAAATTTTCGTTCTTCCTTTAAAAATGAATTCTGCGAGGACATAATTGATATTTTCGAAATTATAGGTCTTGAAAGTTAGTGTAAATCGGGAAATAGAGTTTCCAAATTTAGTATCCATCATGTGGATTGACATTGCGTTGATTCCTTCTGTATAGTTGTTGGTCGATTTTTTTGATTGGGTTTCTGGCAGTATCAGTATTTTAAGGATATCAAAATCAATGAAGTGTGAAGGTTTTCCTGCCTTTTTCAATGGGTAAGTTGTCGGTGTTCCTTATTTGCGGCCTCATGTGCCTTGTCCAAGGTTGTAAGGAGAAAACGGAAGGTTACCAAGATATTTCATTGGGGAAGACAGTGGAAAAAATCCCAGATAGTATTGATTTTTCCTTCCACATCAAACCCATACTTTCCGATAGGTGTTTTAAATGCCATGGCCCGGATAAGAACGCCGTCGAAGGTGGCCTATCGTTGAACAAACCTGAGGATGCCTATGCTCCCTTGGGAGAGAATAAGGACCGGTATGCCCTTGTTCCGGGCGATTTGGAGAAAAGTGAATTGATCAAACGGATCTATGAGGAAGATCCCAACCTGATGATGCCACCTCCCGAGTCCAATCTCACGCTATCCGCCCACGAGAAGGAATTGCTGAAAAAATGGGTTGAACAGGGAGCAGTCTACAAAAAGCACTGGGCTTTTGTGGCCCCTGTTGAACCAAAAGTACCTAATTTGGTAAACGATGCATGGAGCCAAAACGAGATAGATAAGTTCATTTTAAAAAAACTTGGGGATTTGGGATTTTCTCCTTCCGAAAAGGCCAAAAGGGAACAACTCATACGCCGAGTGTTCTTTAGCATCACTGGATTGCCTCCCGAAGTGGATCAGGTGAGTACGTTTGTGGAAAGTGATGATCCCAATGCCTATGAAAAGATTGTGGACTCCTTGCTCAACACCATGGCATATGCCGAGAACATGGCGGCAGACTGGATGGATGTAGCCCGCTATGCCGATACACATGGCTACCAAGATGATTTTGAGCGCACCATGTGGCCTTGGCGTGATTGGGTCATCCATGCCTATCACAAAAACATGCCCTATGATCAATTTGTAACCTACCAATTGGCAGGGGACATGGTTCCCAATGCCAACAAAGAATCCCTTTTGGCCACGGGATTTAATCGAAACCATAAAATTACGGCAGAGGGTGGGGTGATTCCCGAAGAATACCGGATTGAATATGTGGAGGACCGCACCAATACCTTTGGCACCGCTTTTTTGGGGATGACCATGGAATGTGCCCGGTGCCATGACCACAAGTACGATCCCCTGAGTCAGAAAGAACACTTTCAGCTCTTCAGCTTTTTTAACAATATCGATGAAAAGGGCCTTATGGCCAACGCCCAGGAAATTCCCAAACCCTATATCAATGTGACCAAAGAAGATGCCAAGGGTGTTCTGGAGTTTGTGAACATGGCGAAGGCCACCAGACCCAAGGTTGAGGTCATGGTAATGCAGGACATGCCCCAACCCAGACAGACTTTTGTGCTGAACAGAGGGGTCTATGATCAACCCACAGAGCAGGTATTTCCGTCAACCCCAGAGGCTATTTTGCCTTTTCCCGAGGATTTTCCCAAGAACAGGCTAGGGCTGGCACAGTGGCTTTTTCATAAAGATAATCCCTTAACGGCAAGAGTGGCGGTGAACCGTATTTGGCAAAAAATGTTCGGAAAGGGATTGGTGGAGACCTCATACGATTTTGGGAATCAAGGTGCATTGCCCTCCCATCCAGAGCTACTGGACTTTCTGGCCATCAAGTTTCAATCGGAAGGATGGGACATCAAGCAGATCATCAAATTTATGGTCATGTCCGCAACCTATCAGCAGAGCAGCGAAATTTCAAAAGAAATGAAAGAAAGGGACCCAGAGAACATCTATTTGGCAAGGGCTCCCAGATTGAGGCTTAGTGCGGAGATGATTCGAGACCAAGCTTTGAAGGTTAGCGGTCTGCTGAACACCGAAGTGGGTGGTCCCAGTGTAAAACCATACCAACCCGAAGGTATTTGGGAAGAGACCACGGGCGGTGGCGGTGGCAGTACCGCCACCTATGTTTTGAGCCAAGGGAAGGATTTGTACCGAAAAAGCCTGTACACTTTTTGGAAGCGAACGGTTCCCCCTCCCAGCATGATGACTTTTGACGCTTCATCACGAGATCTGTGTACGGTGAAGCGACAGGAAACCAATACCCCGCTACAGGCGCTGGTTTTGCTGAACGACCCACAATTGATTGAAGCGGCTAGGGCATTGGCACTCAAGACCATGGAGGAGGTTGGGTCTCAGCCCAAAGAACAGATATCCTATATTTTCCAATGTGGGACCTCACGGGTTCCCAATGACGAAGAGATTGGAGTGCTCTACAGTTTTTATCAAGATGCGTTGGATAAAATATCGGAAGGCAAAATTGCACCGGACGAATATTTGGCCATTGGAGTGTCTGTTCCGAAAGACAATATTTCCCCAGAAAAACTAACAGCTTTGGCACTAACGGCACAGACCATTTTGAATTTGGACGAAACCATATCAAGAGGATAATCATGGGTGAAAAGAAAATCATTACAGATAATGCCATCAACCTGAACCGGAGGGCTTTCTTGGGAAGGTCGGCTTTGGGTATTGGTGGGTTGGCCTTGGGGTCGTTGTTGGGATGCAATTTTTACAGAAAAGAAGGCGAGTTGATGGTTAAATCCAACAATCCCACGGGAATCCAAGGGATTTTGAGCTCTCCCCATTTCCCTGCCAAAGTAAAACGGGTCATCTATCTTTTTCAAAGTGGAGGACCTTCACAGTTGGAACTTTTTGATTACAAACCACTTCTCAATAAGAGAAGGGGGGAGGACCTACCGGAATCCATACGCAATGGGCAACGGCTTACGGGAATGACCTCTGGACAGGATAGTTTTCCATTGGTGGGTTCCAATTTTGGCTTCAAACAGTACGGAAAGAATGGCACATGGATCAGTGATCTATTGCCCTATACTGCCAAAATGGTGGATGATCTCTGCATCGTGAAATCCATGTATACCGAGGCCATCAACCATGACCCTGCCGTCACCTTTTTTCAAACTGGATCGCAGCAACCTGGTAGGCCCAGCATCGGTTCATGGCTGAGCTATGGTCTGGGCAGTGAAAATGAGAATCTCCCGGCCTTTACGGTATTGTTGTCCCGCGGAACGGGAAGGCCCAATGGACAACCGTTGTATACCCGTTTATGGGGCAATGGGTTTTTACATTCCCTACACCAAGGCGTGCAGTTTCGGGCGGCGAAAGACCCTGTATTGTACCTCAATGATCCCAAAGGGGTATCCAAAGAAGCCAAACGGGCCATCTTGGATAATCTGGCCGCCTTGAATGAAAAACAGTACAAGGAATTTGGGGACGAGGAAATACAGAGCCGAATAGCCCAATACGAAATGGCGTATCGAATGCAGACCTCTGTACCAGAAGTGATGGATACCGCGAATGAACCCGACTACATCTACAAAATGTATGGGGCGGAGGCAAAAATTCCCGGTACCTATGCAGCCAATTGCCTGTTGGCAAGGAGGCTTGCCGAAAAAGATGTGCGCTTCATACAGCTCTACCACATGGGTTGGGACCAGCACGATAATCTTCCTGCTGCCATCCAGAACCAAGCAAGGGATGTAGACCAAGCATCAGCTGCGCTGGTGGCCGACCTTAAGCAAAGAGGAATGCTTGAGGACACTTTGGTGATTTGGGGCGGTGAATTTGGTAGGACCAACTATTCGCAGGGAATATTGACCGATACCAGCTACGGAAGGGACCACCACCCGAGATGTTTTACCATGTGGTTGGCCGGTGGTGGGGTAAAACCTGGACTGGTATACGGCGAAACCGATGATTTTGGCTATAATATTGTAGACAAACCGGTCCACGTACACGATTTTCAAGCCACGTTGCTCCACTTATTTGGAATTGACCACGAGCGGCTTACTTACAAATATCAGGGTAGAAGATTCAGGCTCACTGATGTGGAAGGGAACGTGGTAAAGGATATATTGGCATAATGAGACGTAGAAAATTTGTTGGAACGGGTAGCTTGGCAGCTTTGGGGATAGTATCGCTAAATGCCGGCGTATTGTATGGGAATTGGTATAAAGACGCCATTATCGGGCATGGAAGCCATCGGTACAAAATAGATTTGGACTGGGGCAAGCTCAACAGCAAACAGTTTCCGGTAAAGGATTGCCATGAAATGGTACAGGATGCCAAAGGGCGTATCATTTTATTGACCAACCACACCCAGAACAATATCCTCATCTACGATCGTTCCGGGAAGTTGCTTGATTCTTGGGGACATGAATATCCAGGAGCTCATGGATTGACCTTGCACGATGAGAACGGGACCGAATTTCTGTACATCTGCGACAATGAGCGTCATGAAGTGATCAAAACTACCCTCGATGGAAAGGTAATCCAGATTTTTCCCTATCCCAAGGAAACTGGAAAGTATCAAAAAAAGGAAGAATACATTCCCACCGAAACTGCTATAGCCGCAAATGGGGACATCTACGTGGCGGATGGCTATGGGGCACAATACATCACCCATTATGATGCCCGAGGCAATGTGAAGAATGTATTTGGCGGTAGAGGTGAGGCCGACCATCTGTTCAACAACGCGCACGGTATTTGCATTGACGACCGAAATCCCAATGATCCCATACTCTTGATCACCGCCAGACAACAAAATAAATTGAAACGTTTTGCTTTGGATGGCACTTATATGAGCACCATTGATCTGCCCGGGGCGTACATTTGCCGACCGGTGATTCACAACAAACATGTATACTTGGCCACCATTTGGTCTGGCGATGGTTCCGAAGGCACGGGTTTTGTTTCCATTTTGGATGAAAACGATCAATTGGTTTCCGCGCCTGGAGGCAATGATCCCGTGTACCAAAATGGTGTGTTGCAACCCATGTACCAAGCATTGACCATTTTCCGGCACCCGCATGATATATGTGTGGACAATGATGAGAACCTCTATGTGGCACAATGGAACTCTTGGGGCACCTATCCTATCAAATTATATCGTGTATGAGGAAGGCACTGTGGAAAAAATGGCGCAAACAGGTGATGTCCATGGTATTCGTAGCTGCGTTGGGGGCACCTGTTTTGTGGGGCCAATCCAAAAAGCCAATTTTTCTGAGTGCTGATGAAGTACAGTTGGCCGCCCCGAAAATTGGGATGGACAGCATGTTATTTAAAAAGTCCGGCACCCTGCAAATGAGCACTTCGCAAGGAGCCACAATTCGGTATACGTTGGATGGAACAGAAGTGGGCCCCACATCATCCGAATATTCAGGCCCTTTGGTCATATCCCATACAGTTCAACTGAGGGCAATGGCCTTTCACCCAGATTATAAGCCCAGTGTTGAACAAATAGTGAACCTTAGAAAAATCCACAGCGATATTTCGTCTGCTGAAATAGAAGTCAACCCCCTTCCCCATGAAAATTACCTTGGGACAGGGCCCAAAACCCTTATCAACGGAAAGAAAGGAAGCATTAATTTTAGGAATGGACATGATTGGTTGGGCTTCCAAACCGAACAAGTGGAGATTGATTTGAAATTTATGCAAGCCCTTTTGCTGGAAAAAGTGGTCCTTAGTGTTTTGCAAGATCAAGGGTCATGGATTTTTTCCCCAAACCATATTTCGATAAATTATAAGGGGCTGGAAATCGGGTCCAAGACCATTGAAGATTGTGGTGAGGAAGCGAACAAAAAAATGGATTTTATTGAGATTCCCATCAAAAATGCAGTTTATGATCAATTGAAGATAACCGTGGAAAGCTTGGATCAGATTCCAAGTTGGCATCCTGGCAAAGGAACCAAGCCTTGGCTCTTCATGGATGAAATTCTGGTTGAATAACGTAGAACAGGCCTATGCAGTTTGGTAACTTACATCCAATTGTTGTCCATTTGCCCATCGGAATCCTGGTGCTGGCATTTCTTATGGAGTTGTACTACTTGAGGCACCCATCCAAAAAAGATAATGGCATTATCTTTTTTGTATTGGCCATTGGAGCCTTGAGCGCATTGCTTTCCGCAAGCACCGGTTGGTTCTTGGGCGAAAATGGAGGGTATGATGAAACACTGTTGTCCTGGCATAGATGGATGGCCATTGCATTTTCATTGGGGTGTGTGTTCCTTTTTTTTCTCAAAAGATCCAAAAATCCTAAAGTACAAAAGACCTTTTTTCCGGTTTTTGCATTGGTGTTGATCTTAATGATGGTCACTGGACATTATGGGGGAAGCCTTACCCATGGGGAAGATTTTCTGTTCCAGACCAAATATGAGGAGCCCATCATAGAGAACGTGGATGAAGCAGAGGTCTTTGCGGATATCGTGCAACCCATACTCCAGAAAAAGTGCGTGAGCTGCCACAACAAGGGCAAGACCAAGGGTGGACTTCTGCTAGGTTCCCCACAAGAATTGTTGGCAGGGGGAGATTCCGGCTCCCTTTTGGACTCCTTGGAAAATGCCGCCCCCTTATTACTGCACCGTATCGGCCTTCCTTTGGAAGAGAAGGAACACATGCCGCCAAAAGGCAAAGTGCAGCTCTCCCCAGAAGAGATAACATTGTTGGAGTGGTGGATGGAAAATAATCATTGCTTTGATTGTATCACCAAGGAACTGCCTGCCAATGACCGTGTGGCAGCAGTCCTTCATTCCTTGGAAAAGGATACCTCCCTAAGGGCACAGATTGCAGGGAAGGTAGGCGATGTTTCACTGGAAGACGTGGCATCGCTGAACCAAAAAGGACTTTCCGTGCAACGCATTTCTGAAGAATTTCCTCTTTTACTGGTAAATTTTTCACAACGGAAAGATCTTACCCGAAAGGATTTTGAGCAACTCAAACCCTATGCACAAAATGTTGTTGAAATGAATTTGGCCTATACCAATTTCAATGATACCCTTGCCCAACAGTTGAAATCGTTCAAGCATCTTACCAAATTGCAGTTACAGCAAACACAGATCACCGATGCATCGGCCAAAGTGCTCAAGGAAATGGAGTATTTGGAATCATTGAACCTTTTCGGAACAGAATTGGACAATGCTGCGTTGAAATCCTTGGCCATGTTGCCCAATTTAAAGCAACTTTACGTTTGGCAGACCCAAATGACGGGAGAGGAACTTTTGGCGTTCCAGCAAACAAACAAAGATCTAATGGTACAGGGCCAGGTTGCGGACAGCGTTTTTGCGGCCAGCAATCTGGGGGTTCCGACCATCATTACGGACGGTGAAATTTTTAAGGACTCTCTTAGGGTATCCCTTGAACAATATATTGATGGTGCCGATATTTATTATGTTCTGAACGATTACAAAAATGACACGGTCCCCAAATTGTACACTGGGCCATTTTACATCAAGGAAACTTCACGTCTTGAGGCCTATGTGTCCATGCAGGGATGGGAGCCAAGCCCTTTGAGCACGGCTGATTTTTTGAAGAGCCAGGTGGAGATCAGAAGTATTTCCTTGGCCGATGCCCCACACCCAAAATATGGTGGCAAGGGTGGTCTGACCCTTATGGACCAGAAACGGGGGACCACCAATTTTGTGGATGGCAATTGGTTGGGTTATGAAGCTCGGCATTGTACCGCTACCATCGAGTTCAAGGAAAAATCAACGATCTCCAAAGTTTCTGTGGGGAGCCTTTCCATTCCCAATAACTGGATTTTCTTTCCTACGGGTTATACGGTGTGGGGCTCTGTTGATGGAACAACTTACAAAAAGCTGAAAACGATTAAACTCCCCAAGCCGCAACCTCCCAAAGACCCCATAGAGCGAGAGGTATACAATATCAATTTCGACCCCGTGGAGGTAAAAAAAGTAAAACTCCTTGTGGAAAGCACCTTGAAAAATCCTGACTGGCACGCTGTACCCGGTGGGAATAGTTTTATTTTTTTGGATGAGGTGGTGTTCAATTGATGAATATTCACAAGGTGGATCAACACTATAATTTCACTTTGGCCTTTAAGGTTTTTGGTTTACTTTGGAATTGGGATACAACCTTAATCTAAACCAATGGATTTTCATTTTAGGTACACAGTGATCCCACATTGTTCGAACCACCAAAACATAACCCATGAGAGCAGCTGTTTATGAAAAATTTCAGGGACCCATCTCCATAAAAAGCGTTCCAGACCCCACTCCAAAAAGTCACGGAGTGGTTGTGAGGGTGTTGGCCACAGGCCTTTGCCGTAGTGATTGGCACGGGTGGATGGGACATGATTCTGATATTCGGCTACCCCATGTTCCAGGTCATGAACTGGTTGGGACCATCGAAGTTGCGGGGAAGGACGTGAAAAATTTTAGAAAAGGAGATCGGGTAACGGTTCCCTTTGTCTGTGGATGTGGAAAATGCCCTGAATGCCATTCGGGAAACCATCAAGTATGCAGGAACCAAACGCAGCCAGGCTTTACACATTGGGGTTCCTTTGCGGAATATGTGGCTCTGGACCATGCTGATGTGAATTTGGTGAAACTGCCAGAAGAAATTGAAAATGTTACGGCCGCAACCCTTGGCTGTAGGTTTATTACCTCGTTTAGGGCGGTGGTGGAACAGGGAAAGGTACAGGGAGGTCAATTTGTGGCGATCCATGGCTGCGGTGGCGTGGGCCTTTCGGCAATCATGATCGCCAACGCATTGGGCGCACAGGTAATGGCTGTGGATATCAACGAGGAAGCCCTGCATTTGGCAAAGAATTTGGGAGCTGTGGCAACGCTGAATGCCACAAAATCCAACAACGTGGTGGAAGACATAAAATCATGGTCCAATGGCGGAGCACATGTATCCATAGATGCACTGGGAAGCCAGGCCACTTGTTTCAATTCGGTGGCCAATCTTAGAAAGAGGGGAAAACATATCCAGGTGGGCTTGATGACTGGCGACCACCGACATCCAAAAGTACCTATGGACAAGGTTTTGGCGGATGAACTGGAAATCATCGGAAGCCATGGCATGCAGGCATTCAAATATCCAGAGATGCTGGAAATGATCAAAAACGGCAAACTACAACCTGAAAAACTGGTAGATAGGACCATTTCCCTTGAAGATGTTGTCACCACATTGCCCAATATGGACAAATTTGAGCATAAGGGGGTGATGGTCATTGACCGGTTCTAGAGAATGGGATGGTCTTAATCCTGAAAAATAAAGTCAACGGCCATTTGGGCGTGTAGATCGGTTGTGGCCAATACAGGAACGTCAACCTCGTTCTGCTTTATCAACAGGGGCAGTTCTGTACAGCCCAAAATGATTCCCTCCGCACCCCGGGCCGTGAGCATGCCGATCTGGTCCTTGAAAAACTGCTTGGCCCCATCCGAGAAAATACCTTGTGTGAGTTCGGTGGATACATAGTGATGGGCTTGGGGGATATGGCCACCTTCAGGGATTATGGTTTCTATGTTGAAGTTTTTTTGGAGCACATTGGGTATAAAATCCCCGGTCATTGTAGGCCGATTGCCCAGCAGCCCCAATTTTTTGAGTCCCAATCTTTGGGCTTCCCTGCCAGTGGCATCGGCGATGTGCAGGATGGGAATATCGATTTTTGGTTGCACAAAGTCATACACCATGTGGGGTGTATTGGCACAGATTACAATGGCAGTGGCCCCTGCTTCCTGAAGCTTTTGGGACACCTCTAAGTACTTTGCATTGATTTTCTCCTTGTCCTGCGCACGCATCAGTTCTATGTTGAGGCTATAAATGATCAGGGGAGGATTAGCCTGCTCTCCAATTTTTTTGGCGACCATTTGGTTGATCAATTTGTAATATTCTATGGTGGAGTGCCATGATGTACCCCCAATCAATCCCAGAAGTTTCATTTTAGTTTGATTTGCATTCCCGTTTTATTCCAGTCAAGCACTCTTCAAAAAGATAAATGAGGTTGGTATGTGTGAAATAATTGGGAAACAAAATTAAAATATTGGAATAAATAGAGTTGTGACTTTTGTCACAGTATATAATTTTTTCTGCTAATATCTTTGAGAAAAAGAACCATGGGCAAGAAAGCAATAAAACTAATTGTGGCATGCATCATTTGCATAACCCTGATATGGGGAATTGTTTCGCTTGTGGAGTTTTTATCTAACTAAAATTCAATGACATGAAAAAAAACATGGGGTCCGCGGACCGAATTATCCGAATCATTGTAGCGGCCATCTTTGCCATCCTTTATTTTACCGGAACCGTGAGCGGCACATTGGGTATTGTACTTTTGGTATTGGCAGTGGTGTTTGTGTTGACAAGTTTTATCAGTTTTTGCCCACTTTACGCTCCATTTGGGATCAATACGTGCTCAACGAAGAAATAAGTTTGGCATAGCCATAAATTTAGGGTTTCAAGGAATTTTCCCCTATTGGGCCTGGATTCTGTCTTATGGTACGGGAATCCTTGACCAAAAATTCCATTCTTTCCAATCCCGGTATCACATATAGAATTTTGGGCTACATATTTTTTGATAAAAACTGGAAGAATCGCTTTTTCAGGTCACAATAAATTTCCCGTTGCGTTTCAATGCTTTCCCTCATCTTCAAATGATGCTCAAAATGCAATCGATTAATGACATCCTCATTGGCTTTCAAATGTCTTGAGATATTGAGTTCATGTTCATGGATCCTTTCCTTGAGATACCCTATCTGGTTCTCATGGATGAAAAATTGGTTTTGAAATTCACTCAGTTCGGCCAAAACTTTCTCATCGGTCCAGCGGTTTACCAACTCATCAAGCCTATTTTGGAACGATTTGATCTCATCTTCCCAAAATTCCAATTCCCGATCCCATTGCTGATGTTCAAAATGTAGATCAGAATTATAAACAGGTTTTGTTTCCATGATGGTCATTGTTTAAAGTTTTCTTTAAAGGTAACGGTTGGATCGTTCAGCAAAAATGATGCATGTCAGTATCATGATATCCATCATTCCCGAATCTTGGGGCAAGTTTTACATTTGGAGGCAAGACGTTGCATAAAAGGACGGTTATGATACGTTCATCAAAGGCCATTTCGCGCATTCGAAAGTTCTTTACGGAAATAGGGGAGCTATCCTATTTTGCCGCGCGTTTTTTCAAAGTGGGGTTTAAGCCACCTTTTGAGTTCAGGGAATTTTTGAGGCAATGCTACAACATGGGCAATCGGTCCTTGGTATTGGTGTTGGTCACGGGATTCATCATAGGCCTTGTACTCACCTTGCAATCCAGGCCTACGCTCATAGAATTCGGTGCGGTCTCATGGATGCCCAATATGGTGGGGATTTCCATCGTTCGCGAGTTGGGCCCCGTGATTACGGCTTTGGTCTGTGCGGGACGCATTGCCTCAGGGATTGGGGCAGAATTGGGCTCTATGAGGGTGACCGAACAGATTGATGCCATGGAGGTTTCCGGTACCAATCCATTTAAATTTTTGGTGGTCACCCGAATCATGGCGGCAACCTTGATGTTACCGCTTTTGGTGATTTTGGGCGATGCCGTGGCCCTTTATGGTTCTGCACTTGTGGAAAATTTTAAGGGCAACGTATCGTTTCAGCTATACTTCAATACTGTTTTCGATGCGCTATCGTATGGAGATTTGATTCCGGCTACCATAAAATCCTTCTTTTTTGGCTTTGCCATTGGTTTGGTAGGATGCTACAAAGGGTATAATAGCAAAAAAGGGACAGCAGGAGTGGGGATGGCGGCAAATACCGCGGTGGTCTTTACTTCCATGTTGCTGTTTGTGATCGACTTTATCGCAGTATTTGTGTCCGATATATTTTATGAACTATGAAATTTGATCAAAAGGAAACGGTCATCGACATTGAAGGGCTCTGCAAGAGCTTTGGCGACAACCATGTGCTCAACGGTTTCAACATGAAGTTGTATGAAGGGGAAAATCTGGTCGTCATGGGGAAATCGGGTTCAGGGAAATCGGTGATGATTAAATGTCTGGTGGGTTTGATGAAACCAGATTCGGGCCGCGTTGTCATTATGGGGAAAGATATCAATGCACTGGACCAAGAAGCCTTGGACACCCTGAGGGCGGATATCGGTTTCCTGTTTCAAGGGAGTGCCCTTTACGATTCTATGACCGTGAGGGAAAATCTTGAATTTCCCATGAGAAGGCACCGAAAGAAAATGGGAAATATAGCAGATACCACCCCTTTGGTGCTGGAAGCCTTGGAGAGCGTAGGTCTGGAGCACACCATGGATTTAATGCCCGAGGAGCTTTCAGGAGGGATGAAACGAAGAGTGGCCCTGGCCCGCGCAATCATATTGCGACCAAAGATCATTCTCTATGATGAGCCCACCAGCGGGTTGGATCCCATTACTTCAAAAGAGATTATTGAACTCATGCGAAGCATCCAAAAAAAATACGGCACCTCTTCCTTGATCATTACACACGATGTGGATTGTGCCCGGGTAATCTCTGAGCGGATGATCTTATTGGTGGACGGTATCAACTATGCCGAAGGAACCTTTACGGAACTCACCAAGTCCAAAGATCCAAAGGTTCAGGCGTTCTTTAAAAAATGAAAAAATGGAAAAAACAACGGCACAAAACATGAGATTGGGGATCTTGGTTGTTCTGGGAACAATCTTGTTGGTCTTGGCAACCTATTTTATTGGCAACAGGCAAAATCTTTTCGGAAATACGTTTACCATAAATGCTGTGTTCAAAAATGTAAACGGTCTTCAGAAAGGGAACAATGTCCGCTATTCAGGCATCGATATCGGCACGGTGAACGACATCAAAATGGTGAACGACACCACCATAATTGTCAACATGGTCATCCAAGAAAAAATGTTGCAGCATATTAGGAAGAATGCCATTGCCACCATTGGGTCCGATGGGCTAGTGGGCAGTATGATCGTCAACATTGTGCCAGGTCATGGGGAAGGACTCCCTATTCTGAACGGGGACCAAATTGAATCTTATAGCAAAATTGGGGTTAAGGACATGATGAGCACACTGAATGTCACCAATGAAAATGCCGCCATATTGACCGCGGACCTTTTGCAGATCACCGAGACGTTGAAAAATGGAAAGGGGACCTTGGGCATGTTGCTCAATGATACGGTAATGGCAAAAAACCTGATGCAAACTTCCGTAAACCTGAAAAATATGAGCATAGAGGCAAATCTGGCCCTGGGACGACTCAATACGATGATAGCGGGGATTGATTTTAAAAACAGTGCGGCCCACATATTGGTCGGCGATTCCATTTCTGGTCAGCAAATGAAGGATATTTTGATGAATTTGGAGACCACGAGCATCAAAATGGTTTCCATATCCCAATCATTGGATAGCCTTTCAAACAAGATTTCAAAAGGGCACGGAGCAGTGGATTATTTGACAACGGATACAGTTTTGGTGCACCAATTGGAAAGGACCATGAAGAACGTTGAGGAAGGAACCGCCCGCTTTAATGAAAACATGGAAGCCCTGAAGCATAATTTCCTTACACGGCGCTACTTTAAACAACAGCAAAAGGCTGAAAAGAAAGTGAATTGATGTTATTTTAGTACCATGGAAAGGCAAGAATTCGATATCATCAAATCTACTGGGGAAACGACACGGTTTTCTGTGGCCAAGTTACAAAAATCACTGAGATCCAGTGGTGCCAATGATGCTTTGGTGGAGGAGATAGTCCATCGTGTCATGGATGAACTGTATCCTAGCATCAGCACCAAGGAAATCTATAACCGGGCTTTTGCCATGCTGAAAAAGGCCAAATCGGTCTACGCCTCAAAATATAAATTGAAAAGGGCCATTTACGAGTTGGGGCCTACTGGATTCCCTTTTGAACGTTTTATTGCGAGCATTCTGCATTATTCAGGGTACCGTACCAAAGTGGGCGAGGTAGTCCAGGGAACCTGTGTATCGCACGAAATAGATGTTTTGGCCATCAAAAATGGGACCTTGAATATCATTGAATGCAAGTTTCATAGCGAAAATGGGCTCAATTGCAATATAAAAGTGCCTCTCTATATCCATTCTCGGTACAATGATGTAAAAGGACCTCTGCATGCCAAAAAAGATAGGGATTACAAGGAAACCTCAAGTTGGGTGGTCACCAACACCCGTTTCACCACGGATGCCCTGCAGTATGGAAAATGTGCTGGACTCTACCTGTTAAGTTGGGACTATCCTGAAGGTGATGGACTAAAAGAAAGAATTGACCGATTGGGCCTGTACCCGATAACCGTATCTACCTTGCTCAGCAGTAGGGAAAAGCAATTTTTGTTGGATCGGAATGTGGTATTGTATCGAGAATTGTTGAAAGACCTCTATTATTTGGACCATTTGGGTATTTCCAATGGGAGAAAGGAGAGGATCATCAAGGAAATGGAATCGTTGTGTATCCTATAAATTCCATATGAAAAAACTTCGCGTCCATTTTTTGGGAGGGGCGGGCACGGTGACCGGATCCAAGTTCTACCTCCAAACCGATGCCATCAATATTTTGGTGGACTGTGGGGTGTTTCAAGGCGCCAAGGAGTTGCGCCAACAGAACTGGCAACCCTTGCCCATAGAGGTTCCCAAAATCGATGTGGTTCTGTTGACCCACGGACATTTGGATCACTGCGGATATCTTCCCCTATTGGTAAAACAGGGATTTACGGGAAACATTCTTGCCACGGCCCCCACTTTGGCCATTTCGGAGATCATCCTGAGGGATAGCGCCAAAATACAGGAAGAAGAGGCAGAGAATGCCAATAGGGAAGGGTATAGCCGTCACAAACCCGCACTTCCACTTTACGATATGGGAGATGTTGAGCGGACATTGAAGCTTTTCAGGAGTGTGGAAGACGATGAAACTATTGAGTTGGCACCCTATTGCAATGTGCGTTTTAGGTACAACGGACATATCATTGGATCAACGTTCATACAAGTTGATCTCTTTGGGAAACAATTTGTTTTTTCAGGCGATGTGGGCCGGTTGGAGGATGATTTGCTGGAATCCCCCCTACAACCAGAATGGGCAGATTACCTTTTTGTGGAAAGTACCTATGGCAACAAAAATCACCCCAAAGAGGACTTGGAATCCATTTTTAGGGAACTTATTGGGCGGACCTTAAAAAACAAGGGTACTCTTATCATTCCATCCTTTGCCGTGGAACGGCTGCAATCCATAATGTATTTGCTTTGGAAATTGTACAGTAAGAACAAGATTCCCAATTTGCCCATATTTGTGGATAGCCCCATGGGAAGCAATGTTCTAGAAGTCTTTGAACAGTTTCCAAAATGGCATAAGCTTTCCTTGGGCGAATACCATAATATGTGCAACCATGTGAACTTAGTAACCTCCTACAGGGAAACCTGGGAGACCATCGATGATTCCAGACCAAAAATCGTGATTGCCGGTAGTGGTATGGTCACTGGGGGCAGGGTGCTTACCTATCTGAGCCAACTTATGGACAAGGCTTCCACCACGATGCTGTTGGTAGGGTTTCAGGCAGAAGGTACCCGGGGAAGACAGCTGTTGGAAGGCGCGCATGAGCTGAAGCTTTTTGGAAAATACGTTCCAGTGAAGGCCAAAATTGAACACTTGGAAAGCCTTTCTGCCCATGCCGGCCAGGATGAGCTTTTGCATTGGGTGGGGAATATCAAGAACATTCCTGAAAAGGTTTTTTTGATCCATGGAGAAACTACGGCCTTGGATGCTTTCAAGACAAAGCTTCGCGATAGGTTTGGATGGCATTGCCATATTCCCAAACTCCATGAAATCGTGGAAATTTTGCTCTGATCATAGCTTTTCCCCATAGGAAAGGTCGCCCGCGTCACCCAGCCCTGGTATAATATACCCTTTGGAGGTCAGTTCTTCATCAACGGCCGCGATCCACAATTGGGTATCCACGGGAAAGACTTCTTGTACATGTTTCAGCCCTGCTTCGGAGCCAATCACGGAAACAATATGGATTTTTTTAGGTGTACCATGGTTTTTCAAGGCTTTAAGCACATTTTCCAAAGTTTTTCCAGTGGCCAGCATAGGGTCGGTCAGTACCAATATCTTCCCATTCAACGAAGGAGCTGCAAAGTATTTTACAATGACGTCAAAATCATCCCCACCATCCGGGTGGTGCCTGTAGGCAGAGATAAAGGCATTCTCGGCACCGTCAAAATAACTTAACAAGCCATGGTGCAAGGGAAGACCCGCCCTGAGTACCGAACACAGCACCAATTTGTCCGAGGGCAATGAAGTTCTTTTGGTGCCCAATGACGTTTGCACCACCACGTCCTTGTATGAAAGGGTCTTGCTCAGCTCATAGGCCAAGACCTCCCCAATACGCTCTATGTTCCTTCTAAAGCGCATGGCATCCTTTTGAATTTCCATGTCCCGTATTTCCGAAATAAAGGTGTTGAGTAGCGAATGCGTATGGTCAAAACGGTGGACGATCATCAAAATCGATTTTTCAGATGTTGGGCCTGCAAGTGCATATGCACCAACAAACGCAATGCATAAAAATAGTCAGAAAAATTGGGGTGATTCCAATCTTACGATAAAGAATACACCCCAAAATTTTTAGGCCTTTCAAAATGGATGCCGAAGCATGGAATCAAAGTTTATGATGTAAGGGAATTCTAAAGGAAATTGCCTCCGGCATCCAACTTGACCCGCATGACCTTATCGCCGTTCACCAATTTAAGTTTGAACTTTTTGGTGATGCCCTTATCGTCATGATAGGTTACCAAATAGATATCCTTGGTAATGGTCCACTCGGGGAATCTATCCAATATGGCTTCTTTCACGGCAAGGGGAAGGTTGATATCTTTGAATTTCTCGGCAGTCCTCACGATCTTGCCATCTTTGTCATAGGCGGCCAATATTTTTCCTTCGGGAATATAGAAGGCCACTTCATAAAAATCATACTCATCCATATAGATGTCTGAGTTCTTGATGTCGTACGCTGCAACTTTTCGTTCCAATGCGGTAACCGGAATTGAGGCTACCTCTTGGGAATTTGCATTGTTGAGGTACTTGTAGTTGGTGGCGTAGACAACCACATCCGAAAGTTCCTCGGTTTTAATGATTTGGGAGAATGATGGGATGGTCAGTCCTATCAAGAATAGACCTAACATTAACTTTTTCATGGCGTAATTTTTTTAGTTAACAATTCAGTGTGTCCATGGACGGTTTTTGTCCAGGGTACTAAATATATTTTGTGCACGCCTTATCGGCAATGACTTGGGTCATTATGCATTTTATTCCTCGGATGTTCCATTTCCAAATGCTGATACAGATCATGGGCCACTGGGTTGCACAGTCGTATCTTTATGGGAAATGTAACATGCAGTTGTCCAGACACTTTAGCGATGAAACTTTCGAAAAATGCCCAACAGGTTCTCCGTGCGAGGTATTTGATCAGGGATGCCACAGGGGAGGTCATAGAAACTCCAGATGGACTTCTTAAAAGGGTGGCCAAACATGTGGCAAGTGCTGAATTAGGTGAAAAAGACACATGGCAAAGCAAGTTTTATGACCTCATGGACAATCTCTATTTTTTGCCCAATTCCCCTACCTTGATGAATGCAGGGTTGCCCAATGGACAATTGAGTGCTTGCTTTGTGCTGCCGGTTGAGGATAGTTTGGCAAGTATTTTTACCACGCTGAAGCATACGGCATTGATCCACCAAAGTGGCGGTGGAACGGGATACAATTTTTCCAAGCTCAGGCCTCATGGAGATAGAATTTCTTCTTCTGGTGGCACCTCTTCGGGACCTTTGGGGTTCATCAAAATTTATGATACTGCAACGGAGCATGTGAAACAAGGAGGTAAAAGACGCGGTGCCAATATGGGAATCCTCAATGTGGACCATCCAGATATAGAGGAATTCATTTCAGCCAAATCGGAGGGAACCGAACTGCAAAACTTCAATTTGTCCGTGGGCATAAAGGATGATTTTATGAGAGCGGTACTGGCCGATACCGATTGGAAACTGATCAACCCAAGAACCCAAAAAGAGGCCAAGACCATCAAGGCAATAAAATTGTGGGACCTGATCGTTTCGCAGGCCTGGGGTACCGGAGACCCAGGACTCATTTTCCTGGATACCATCAATAGGGAAAATCCCGTTCCTGACCAGGGCAATATCCAAAGCACAAACCCATGTGGGGAAGTTCCGCTTTTTGAATACGAAAGCTGTAACCTAGGGTCTTTGAATTTATCCAAAATGTTGAAGAAGGAAGGAGGGGCATGGCAGATTGATTGGCACAGATTGGAAGAGACCATCTCCACTGCCATTCGTTTTCTGGACAATGTGATTTCCGTGAACCACTACTTGCTGCCCCAAATAGAATCCAGGACGAAGAAAAATAGAAAAATTGGCCTTGGAATCATGGGGTGGGCAGAGATGTTGGCCATGCTGAGTATACCCTACGCCACCGATGAAGCAATAGACCTTGCGGACAGTCTCATGCAATTCATACAATCCAAAAGTTACGATGCCTCACATGCATTGGCCAAAGAACGAGGGGTATTCCCTGCATGGAAAGAAAGCATTTACGCCCCGGATAGACCTATGCGAAACGCCACATGCAACAGCATTGCACCAACGGGAAGCATTTCGGTCCTTGCGGGCACTTCCTATTCCATAGAACCCCTGTATGCACTGGCCTACAAAAGGGTGGGAATCTTGGAAAATGAGACCCAGCTGGAGATCGGCCCTGTTTTTATTGCGAAAATGAAAGAAATGGGGCTATGGACCGAGGCGTTGAAAAAGGAGGTACTCCACACTGGGAGTATCCAGCATTTAAAAACCATTCCGGAAGAAATCAGAAAGGTATTTGAAATCAGTTTGGAGATTCCGTGGAGGTTTCATTTGCTGCATCAAAGAGCCTTTCAGAAGCATACGGACAATGCGGTCTCAAAAACCATAAATCTAGTCGAAGGTACATCGAAGGAAATAATTTCAGAAATTTATAGGACCGCATGGGAATTTGGACTTAAGGGGATCACGGTATACAGGGATGGCAGTAAGGCCAATCAAGTATTGCAGGCCTGCCAATTGAACAGAAGCTCCAATTGCTAATGGATTCTAAAACACGGACCAATGGAAAAAGAATCAGCGAAAATCCAGAAAGTAAATCGATTTTTATTTCTCTTACCGTTGCTAGGTTTGGCCCTGTTTGTCCTATTTTATGTCATGGCCGCATTGCAATATCCGGGTGGTTCACGGATACACCCCAACGAAACAGGGTTTAGTTTTTGGAACAACTATTTGTGCGACTTGTTGGATATCGAAACCATAAATGGTTTGCCCAATCCAGCCCGAGATTACTCAAGGGTTGCACTGTTTGTGCTTTGCTCTGGACTTATCTTGTTCTGGTATTACGTGCCCAGGTTGTTTGGAGAGAAAAATGGGAATGGTATGGCAATAAGGGCTACAGGAATGGGTTCCATGTTCATCACACTTTTTATGACCAACAGTAACCATGATATGGTCGTGAGGCTTGCGGGAATCTTTGGGGTAGTGGCCTTGGTCTTGCTCATGATCCAGCTCCTGAGGGCAGCGCATGTTGTATTTTTCCGTTTTGGACTTTTTTGCCTGCTCGTTTTTTTGGTGAACTACTACATCTATGAAACCAATATCTATATTGAGGCCCTTCCGGTCATCCAAAAGATTACGTTTATTTCCTTTCTCAGTTGGTTTGCGCTCTTGGATGTCGCCATTTATAAACGAGCAGATTAAAGGTAGGGTTTAGCAACAAACAGAAATTGGATTGAAACGTCTTGGGCAGATGACGGAGGTCATTTACTGGATGTAACCTTTGCCCTAATATTGTGGACATATACTGATGTTCCACTAAGATTTAAAAAAATTGCTATGAAAAAGATACTCCTCATTGGGCTTTTGTTGATGGCCTCATGTTCCAGCACCAAATTTGTAGATAGTTGGAGGAATAAGGAAGTTACTTCTTTTGATCCCAACAAACTTTTGGTGGTCGGCATGACGGATAATTTGACCGCCCGCAAGATTTTTGAAGAAGAGCTTAGGTTGGCGCTCGTAAAAAGAGGTATCAATGCCTTTGAAAGCACCGGGATCATAGACCAAGAGTTTACCCGTAGCCAAAAAAGTTTGGAAGAAATAGAAGGGATGGCCCATAAATTGGCAGAGGAAGGTTTTGATGCGGTCATTGTAACGGCAGTAAAAGGTGTTGAAGACAAGGCCGATTATCGCTCTAATTCCTTCAATATGGACTATAGATGGTATCGTTTTGGCCGTTATTGGTACGCATACCAAGATATCTACTACACGCCGGAGTATTATTCAAATTATAAGGTGTACCATGTGGAGACGGCGGTCTATAATTTGGAAGGGGCGGAAGATCGGTCTCTGGTATGGGTAGGGTCCTTCGATATTGTGGATCCACAGAACATTACCTCACGATTGATGATTATGTGGCCAGGATCATTGAAGAGATGGAACGTGAAGACTTGATTCCAAGACCACAGGGCAATATTTAATCCAAAGCTGCGGCCAGGGCAATCTCCACCATATCCCTGAAAGAAGTCTCACGGGCTGCAGCGGAGAGATGTTCACCGGTGACCAAAGAATCGGAAATGGTCAAAATGGTCAAGGCCTTTATATTGTACTTGGCCGCTATGGTATAGAGTCCTGCAGTTTCCATTTCAACACAAAGAATCCCGTATTGCGCCCAAAGTTTATACTCATTGGGGTCATCACCATAAAACTCATCGGAAGAAAGCACATTGCCCGCCTTTATGGGAATTTTGTTGTCTTGGGCATAGTTCACCGCTTTGAGAAAGAGATCGTAATTTGCGGTGGGGGAATAATCGGAATTGATGAATCTTGAACTGTTCATCCCCGAAGTTGTGGAAGCTGCCATGGCCAATACCACATCATTCAATTTTACATCTTCTTGGTATGAGCCTGCAGAACCTACGCGGATAATGCTCTTTACCCCATAATCCTTAATGAGTTCATGGAAATAGATCATGGCGGAGGGCATGCCCATACCGCTCCCTTGGACGGATACCCTCTTGCCCCTGTAGATGCCCGTGTACCCAAACATCCCGCGTATCCTATTATAGCAAACGGGGTTTTCCAGAAACGTCTCCGCTATCCACTTGGCGCGCAGCGGGTCTCCCGGCATCAATACGGTTTCGGCGATATCGCCCTTTTTGGCCTCGATATGTATGCTCATGGATTCAATCTATTATAATAGGGATGGTCCGGAGGAGGTCCCAATCCTGGAAACTCCAAGTTCAATATATTTTAGGGCGGTCTCTTTGTCCTTGATGCCGCCGGAAGCCTTTATTTTTGCCTTTTCCCCAACAATCTTTTTCATCAATGCAATGTCTTCAAAAGTGGCTCCCGCACTTCCGAAACCCGTGGAAGTCTTTACAAAGTCCGCCCCCGCTTCAACAGCCAGTGTACAGGCCCGTTCCTTTTCGTCTGTGGTAAGGTAACAGGTTTCCAAGATTACCTTCAGGACTTTATCTCCAATGGCTTGTTTTATGGCCTTTATCTCATCCCGTACCGCTGTATCCCTGTTTGATTTCAACCAACCGATATTGATGACCATGTCTATTTCATCCGCACCGTTTTCAACACAATCCTTGGCTTCAAAAACCTTGGCGTTGGTGGACATGGCCCCAAGTGGGAATCCGACCACGGCGGCAACCTTTACCTTGGTATTTTTCAACGTTTCCTTTGCCAAGGCCACATGGCACCCATTTACGCAAACCGCGTAGAATTGAAATATACGGGCTTCCTCGCACAGTTTTTTGATATCGGCAATGCTGGCAGTGGGTTTTAGGTTGGTGTGGTCTATATAATCCGCTAACGACATACTACTGGTCCAAGAGGTGTTTGAGTCTAAAGATAATCAACATCTCCGACTTATTTTTTCCAGCAAAGGAACTGGCTATCGATTCAGCGGTCTCAATAATCAATGACTTTAGTTTGGGCGTGAATTTTTCGGGATGTTCCTTGTAAAAATCCTTGAATTCATCAAAATACGCATCGCCTTCTTTTTCCTCATCTTGCAACCAATCAAACACGATTTCTATTAGATAGGCGGCATCCGTATGGAATTCATCCTCAAACCCATCGATATCCAGCCAATGTTGCCTAACATAGTTTCTCAACCGCTCGACCTCCACAGGCCTCACTTCCTTGTCCGCCATGGCCACGGCATAGAAAAGCTTGCCAAGGTTTTGATAGAACTCATTTCCTATTTTCTCTGAATTGAGCATGCCAAAAGTTTTTGTTCCCTAAAAGTAGAATTCATGGGAATGGTTTTTTATGATATTCGTCAACTATGTCCACAAACAAGGGATGCCTAATTGCTCCTTCCGCTAAGATTTTTATTACTGCGCCCCTTGTTCGCATTGTTTTGATCGTGGTAGCGTTTGATATCGTCATCATAGTAATTCCGTATCCTCTCATATCTAGATTTGCTTAGGTCATAAGAGCGATATCGGGGAGGCAATACTTTTTGCCTGACCCATATTCCTCCATCAAGATAAAGATAGGTCCGGGATGATAGATCGTAGTAAATACTGAACTCGGGGAAAAATACGTAACGAACGGTTTCTATCCTATGTGGATAAAACCATGGGGGTGGGGGATCTGCCAATCTATGTGAGACGATGACGGGGCCACAACCCAGAAAGCCCAATACCATAAAAAGCAGTGCTGCGTAAAAAAAGGTCTTTTTCATGATCATGAATTTTTACACAAGGTAGGGGAGGGATCTATCCAAGTAAATGATCTACATCATGCAGGGCATGGAACATTGTTTCCCTTCCATTGGAAGATCTATCCCCGAAATGCCATCCAAAGGCATCTACAAATCAAAAAGGGAGGGAAGCCAAAGGCTCAATGCTGGGATGTAGGTTACCAGGAACAGTGCAATGACCATCGCCAAAAATAGGGGCAATAGGGGTCGGATAACCCTTTCGATACTGGTTTTGGCTATGCTCACCCCAACAAAGAGTACCGATCCAACGGGAGGTGTGCAGAGTCCAATGCAAAGGTTTAGGATCATGATAATCCCAAAATGGACAGGGTCAATTCCCAATTTGGTCACCACAGGAAGAAAAATGGGCGTAAAAATGAGGACAGCAGGGGTCATGTCCATAAAAATGCCCACTCCGAGCAGAATCAGATTGATCAAGATAAGGATCAAGATTTTATTATCGGTCATAGCCAGCAATCCAGTGCTTATTTCCTGAGGGATATGCTCATATGACATGACCCAGGACATACTCATGGAGGCACCTATCAACAGCATTACAATGGCTGTGGTAATCGATGAATCCAAGGTGATTTTGGGGAGGTTGTCCAATGAAATCTCTCTGTATACTATCCCCAAGATTAAACTATAAAGCACCGCAATGGCCGAAGCTTCGGTGGCTGTAAATATGCCAGCAACAATGCCGCCGATTACCAGAACGAGAAGAAAAAGACTGGGGATCGCATCCACAAAGGTTCGGAACACATCGCGCAGTTTACTCCGTTCCCCAACGTTATATCCTTTTTTTCTGGCCCAAAGGGATGCCACCACCATCAACAACAAACCTGTAAGAATACCGGGAATGTAACCCGCAAGAAAAAGTGCGGCTATGGAAGCCCCACCGCTCGCCAGGGAATACACGATCAAAATATTACTGGGTGGAATCACCAACCCCGTGGTGGCCGATGTAATGTTCACCGCGGCCCCAAATTCACGGTCGTAGCCCTGTTTTTCCATTTCGGGTCCCAACATACTCCCCATGGCCGAAGCGGAAGCCAATGCAGATCCAGCGATGGCGCCCATGAGCATGGCCGAAATGATATTGATGAGAGCCAGCCCACCGGGTAGTGCCCCCACCAAGGTTTTGGCAAAGGCAATCAATCTTTTGGCAATGCCCCCATGGTTCATCAACTCTCCGGAAAGCACAAAAAAGGGAATCGCCAATAGGGCGAAACTATCCAACCCGGCCCCAATGCGTTGGGAAACCGTGGTAAGTGCTGGAAGGGCAGGAATACTGACAAGCATGGTGAGCGTTGCCGAAATGGCAATGCTCCAGGCCACGGGCGTTCCTATGGCCAATAGGCCAATAAAACTCAGGATAAGGACCAAAAGAGGAATGTATTCCATGGCTTATTCGGTTGCTAAAAGATCGATGGCCTTATAATAAATGATGAGCAGACCGCTCAGGGGAATGGCAAGGTACACATAGGCCAATGGAAGCCGAAGGGCAGGGGAGCATTGTTCAAGCACATACGTGATATACACCAAATGGCTGCCGCCAATGACCAAACCAAACAGGCTGAACAATAAAATAATCCATCCAACGAGTTGTTTGAGACGTTTTTGGGAGGATGGTGCAAGGCGTTTTGGCAACAAATCGATGGCCACATGTTTGTTCATTCCAGATACATAGGCGGCCCCCAAGACACCCAGCCAAATCATGAGATAACGGGCCAATTCGTCCGTAAAGGAGCTGGGTTTTCCAACAATATAACGACTGAAAACCTGCCACAATACGTTCAGGACCATGGAAGACATGATGATGATCAAGGTCCAGGAAAGGATTGTATCGATTTTTTTTCGGATTCGTTTCATGGTTCAATTTCTTTGATTTGCTGGATGATGCGCTTCAAGGTAGGGTCTTTTTCATACAACTGATAGACCTCTCGGGAGCTTTCTGCAAACGGTTCTTTGTCAGGATGGTAGATGGTCACTCCGGCCTCTTGTACCTTTTCCAACGCTTCAGCTTCAGCTTCGGCCCAAAGTTTCCGTTGATAGTCAATGGATTTTCGGGCAGCTTTCTGCACCCACTGTCGCTCTTCATTGGAAAGGGTTTCCCAGAACCGGGTCCCTACCACCAGCACATCAGGTGAAAAAGTGTGCTCGTTCAGGGAATAATATTTACAGACTTCATAGTGGTGGGCCAAATAAAAGCTGGGAGGATTGTTTTCTGCGGCATCCACCACCCCCTGTTGGAGCGAAGTGTAGAGCTCTCCCCAGGAAATGGGCGTTGGGGAACCTCCCATGCCGCGCACCATGTTGATGGCAGAGACACTCTCCATGACCCTTACCTTGAGTCCCTTTAAGTCGCTGGGCTTCATGATGGGTTTGTCCATGGTGTAAAAACTTCGGTAGCCCGCATCATAAAACCCCAAACCCTTGAGCCAGTATTTGATGCCATCGTCCAGCAACTCCTGACCAATGGGACCATCCAGCACACTAAAGGCATGTGGGCGGTTTTTGAACAAATAGGGTAGGCCAAGGACACGGGTCTTGGGTGCAAAATTTTCCAATGTGGCCACAGAGACCTTGGTCATGTCCAATGTTCCGATCTGAAGCAGTTCCAAAACCTCCCGTTCGCTCCCCAATTGTTGGTTCGGATAGATTTCCAACCGCATTTTGCCATTGGACAACCGTGCCAATTCTTCACCCATATAGACCATGGCTTTGTGGACAGAATGGGTCACATCCAAACCATGCGCCAGATGAATTACCCGAACCTGTTCCACATTTCGGCAGCCAAGCATCATAATGGCCGACAAGAATACTATTTTAAGTTTCCCCAGCAATTTTCAAGGTTGAACGGATTTGATGGTAGCCAATGCGGACCGAACGTCTGCTTCCAAGCCTTTAAAATCTTGTTGGAGCAATATTTCCTTGGAGATTAAATTGGAACCCATACCTACACAGCTCACCCCAGCCTGAAACCACGCTTTTAAATTTTCTTTATCCGTGGTCACTCCACCTGTGGGCATGATCTTTGTCCATGGTTGGGGTCCCTTGATGGACTTTACAAATTCTGGGCCGTATACTGAACCTGGGAAAAGTTTTACGATCTCACAACCAAGTTCTTCAGCCTGGGCTATTTCCGTGGGAGTTCCACAACCGGGAACCCAAAGCACTTTCCTTCGGTTGCAGCCCCGGGCTATATCTTCCCTGAAAGCGGGGGTCACCACAAAATCTGCCCCCATGGCCATATAATGGGATGCCGCAGCAGCATCCGTGACGGAGCCCACTCCTACAGCCATTTCTGGAAGCTCAACACGTGCATACTTTCGGAGTTCTGCAAATACTTCATGGGCGAATTCTCCCCGTGCGGTAAACTCCAGTAAACGCGCCCCTCCAAGATAGCAGGCCTGCAAAACCTTCTTTCCCAATGCGGGGTCTGGGTGGTAAAATAGGGGAACCAGGCCCGTTTCTTCCATGAGTGCAACCACTTGTAATCTTGTTAATTGTGCCATATTTTCTATAAATCGAAATAATTTTTTGCATTAAAATAACAGATATCCTTCACAATTGAACCTATGTGATCCAAATCGTAGGGCAATAACCCTTTTTTGATTTCAGTTCCCAACATATTGCAAAGCAAACGTCTAAAATACTCATGTCTTGGGAAGGATAACAAACTACGTGAATCGGTCAACATCCCCACAAAACAACTCAACAAACCCATGTTAGACAGGGTATTTAGCTGACGTTCCATCCCGTTCAGTTGATCATTATACCACCAGCCCGAACCAAACTGGATTTTTCCCTTCACACCTTCGCTGTTGAAATTTCCGGCCATGGTTGCGAATACTTCATTCCAAGCCGGATTCAAATTATACAAAATTGTCTTTGCCAATTGGTTTGAACCGTCCAAAGATCCTAAAAATTTGGCAAGTCCTTGAGCCTGTGGAAAATCGCCAATGGAATCAAAACCTGCATCCGGCCCCAATTTGTGGTACATCTGCTTATTGGTATTGCGTAAGGCCCCCAAATGGAACTGTTGCACCCATCCCTTTTGATGGTACATGTGGCAAAGGTGGGAAAGTGTATGATACTGGAAATATCGGACTTCATCCGGAGAAGGAATCCTTCCTTCCAAAATAGTTGAAAAAAGGGCTTCCACATCATGGGGAGATGACTCAAAAAAACTGAGAAACTCCAATCCGTGGTCCGCAATCCTGCAACCGTTGTCATGAAAAAAAGAGATACGATCTTCCAAAGCATCCAACAGGTCTGCATAGGTGTTGATGGACTTGCCACTACTATTCCCCAGTTTCTCCAGATAATTCCGGTATTCTTCAGGGTTATCGATGGCATACACTTTGTCCGGCCTGAAAGTGGGGTGCATTTGAACCTTAGTTCCCATTGCCCGCAGTTTCCTGTGATGCTCCAAATTATCGGTGGGGTCGTCCGTGGTACAGACCACATCTACATTCATCATGGCCAACAAACCCAAAGCACTGTGGCTCGAGGATTGTAATTGCTCTGTTGTGGTCTTATAAATGGTATCCGCATTGTTTTTGGAAAGCAGGGAATCAATTTCAAAATACCGCTTGAGTTCCAGTTGTGTCCAGTGGTACAGCGGGTTCCGGATGGTATAGGGTGCGATTTCAGCCCATTTTTGGAATTTCTCCACATCTGGGGCATCTCCGGTAATGTATTGCTCCTGAATGCCCATGGTACGCATGGCCCGCCACTTGTAATGGTCATATCGTAACCAAGCTTCAGAAATATTTTCAAAATTGTGGTCGGTGGCCAACTCTTTTGGGGAAAGATGGCTGTGATAGTCAATAATGGGCAGATGGGCTGCATGGTCATGAAAGAGCCGTTTTGCTTCATCCGTTTCAAGAAGAAAATCCTCTGTTATGAAGCTCATGGTTCCATTGATTTTTCAATGCCCAACATAAGACCTCTTAGCTCGGCCAAGCCCCTCAATCGTCCAATGGCCGAATATCCAGGGTTGGTGGTCTTCTGAAGGTCATCCAGCATTTGGTGTCCGTGATCAGGCCTCATGGGCATACGGGCCCTGCCGTTTTTATACTGTTTGCGTTTGACCTGTTCTGCCAAAAGGGCTTTCATCACACTGTACATATCCACATCGCCATCCAGATGGTCTGCTTCATAAAAATTGCCCTGAGCATCTCTTTTTGTGCTCCGCAAATGGACAAAGTTGATATGTGCGGCCAGTCTTTTTGCCATGCCGGGCAGGTCGTTATCGGGCCGTACGCCATAGGAGCCCGTACAAAAACAAAGACCGTTGTGTGGGCTTTTATAAGCCTCTAAAAGAGCTCTCGCATCGGATTCAGTGCTGACAACCCTTGGCAGTCCGAGTATGGGATAGGGAGGGTCATCGGGATGTATGGCCAAGTAAACACCGGCTTCTTCGGCAACGGGGGTAATTTGCTGGATAAAATCATAGAGATGCTCCCGCAATTCCTGCTCACCCACTTCCTGATAAGCTGCAAGGACCTCCCCAAACTGGTCCAACGTGTAGCCTTCCTCCGCACCAGGTAGGCCGGCAATAATGTTGGATATCAGACGATTCTTTTGGTCATTGCCCATTTGCATGTAAAGATTTCGGGCATAATCTATTTGTTGTTGCGAGTATTTTTGAAACGCCCCCTCTCTTTTCAAAAGAAAGAGTTCAAAGACAGCAAATTGGTTAACATCGAAATAAAGGGCTTTGGAACCGTCCGGAAGGGGATAGGCCAAATCGGTTCGTGTCCAGTCCAAAACAGGCATGAAATTGTAGCAGACCGTATCTATACCACAGGCCCCCAGATTGGCGATGCTCTGTTTATAATTTTCAATATATTCCTGATGGGCACCAGTACGTTTCTTGATGTCCTCGTGGACGGGGATGCTTTCCACCACGGACCAAGTAAGTCCCTCGGATTCAATTTCCTGTTTTCGTTTCAATATTTCCGATACGGGCCAGACGGTGCCATTGGGCAGATGGTGCAATGCCGTGACCACTCCGGTGGCTCCTGCCATTTTTATGGTGGAAAGTGAAACGGGGTCCTTTGGGCCATACCATCTCCAAGTTTGTTCCAATCCCATGATCATACACCACTAAAGGCACTGAATCCACCATCTATGGGGATGATAGTACCGGTTACAAATTCTGATTCTTGGCTCAGGAGCCACAATGAGGCTCCGATCAAATCTTCCGCCTTACCAAAACGGCCCATAGGGGTATGCTCAATGATTGTCTGACCCCTTTGGGTAAGTGCTCCCCTTTCATCAAGGAGCAGGGAACGGTTTTGGTCTGTCACAAAAAAACCGGGGGCAATGGCATTTACCCGTATCCCCATTGGGGCCAGATGAACTGCCAGCCATTGGGTAAAATTGCTCACGGCCGCCTTGGCCGCGCTGTAGGCCGGTATCTTGGTCAAAGGTCGATACGCGTTCATGGATGAAATATTCAGGACGGCGCACCCAGATTTTCCCAACATGTCCTTGGTAAAGACTTGTGTGGGTAAAAATGTGCCCATAAAGTTTAGGTCCGATACAAATTGAATGCCTTTTGGATCGAGGTCGAAAAATGTTTTCAGACCGTTTTGGGTTTCATCCCCGGGCCTAAAGCTGGTGTTGGTGGTAGTACCATCAGGATGGTTTCCTCCCGCACCATTGATCAAAATATCGCAAGTTCCGTATACCTTATGGATATGACTTTTGGCTTCTTCCAGACTTTTTGGGTCCAACACATTGGCCTTAACGCCCATCGCAATCCCACCCGATTTGGAAATTTCTTCGGCCAATTCCTGTGCTGCGGCTTCATTGAGGTCCAATATGGCCACTTTGGCATTTTGGCGGGCAATGGCCTTTGCCAATACGCCGCACAGAACACCTCCTCCTCCCGTAATTACGACTACCTTGCCTTCCAATGATGCGGTTGATATTTTCATTTTTTGGGTTAAAATTTAATTCTGTGTAAAAAATACACAGATAAAAGTATGCATTTTTTCTTTATGTTTGAAGTAGCAAGCATCATATTTTTTCCAATGGAGGAATTTACAGAAGGCAGTCTGGAGCAGTTGCAGGTAAAACCGGACTCTTATGGATTGAGCATTACCGCCGATGTGGCCTTGTTTGGCTTTTTGGATGGGGCATTAAAAGTTCTACTGACCAAGCGAAGTGTTGGAAAGCTGAAAGATTGTTGGTTGTTGCCCGGAGGGGTGATGGAGGCTGATGAGACCGCAGAACAGTGTGCCTTAAAGGTGTTGTGGTATCTTACCGGGATCAAGGATGTCAACGTGGAACAGGTACAGACCTATACTGCACTCAACCGTCATCCTGTAAAGCGGGTTGGAACCATAGCTTTTTATGCCCTGATAAAACCTGAGAGCCATCCTGTTGAACGTAAGTTGAACGTTACCGAAATTAAATGGTTCCCACTGAACGAGCTGCCCAAAGATACGGGATTCGACCATAAAGAGATCATTCAGGATGCACATAAACTATTAAAACGAAATTTGAAGAACCAACTCATATTTGGGGAACTGCTCCCAAAATATTTTACCTTGAACGAGTTGCAAACACTCTACGAATCCATATTGGAAGAGCAGTTCGATCGTAGAAATTTTCGCAAAAAAATCTTTCAAATGGATGCCATTAAAAGTACGGGCCGAATCAAAAAAGGAGTTAAGGGAGGACCCTTGCTGTACAAAAAGATGGAATGATTCGCAGTAAGTTGGCTATGGAAAGTTGGAAAGGGCCCCTTCTCCGCAGAGCACGACCTAAAATCATTGAAACTCCAACGTGAAGACGGTTTCCTTGCGCGGAATGGACCTTACATTGAGGCTTCCCCCGTGCAACTGCAATATTTGTTTGGATAGACTAAGTCCGATGCCCGTTCCGGAATGTTTGGTGGTGAAAAAGGGAACAAAGATCTCATTGATCACATCTTCGGGTATGCCAGGCCCGTTATCCCAGACCTCAATATATTTTTGTCTTTCATTGTTGATCCCTGCAACCAACGTTATCTTGCCATCCTGTTGCTTTCCGATGGATTGGATGGCGTTTTTGCCGAGGTTCACCAAAACTTGGGTAATCTGTTTTTCATCTATGAAGAGTTCGAGGTCTTGAGGGACTACTTGAAGGGTAACTTCCACGTTTTTGTTGGTTTCGGTCCTTAAAATGAGCAGCTTGACTTTCTCGAACAGCTTAAGGGCAGGGACAATGGTCTTGTCCGGTTCGGGGACGTTCAAGAAGGTACGGTACGATTTTACAAAGCCCATCAAATTGGTGCCTTGCTCCTTGATGACCTCTAGGCCTTTGGCCGTACTTACAATTTGGTCATTTTCCAGTTTGTCCGTCAATATGCCACCATCCTTGCCTATAAAATACTTTAGAATGGAATCTGAAATGGAGGTAATGGGCGTTATGGTGTTCATGATTTCGTGCGTAAGCACACGAATGAGCTTTACCCACGAATCGGTTTCTTTTTCATCCAATTCCCTATGGATATCCTGGACCACTACGAGAAGCAAATGCTCATTGTTCAAGGAAAGGGAAGTGCTTTTGATGGCAAGCTGTGTTTTCTCCCGCTCATTGGTCAGTTGAAAAAGTTTCCGGTCAAAGGGTTTCAGTTCCGCAAATAGTTGGTATAGCCTATCGTTTACCTGTTGCAATTGTTTTATGTGGTTCAGGGGTTTGTGGTTCAACAGTTTTTCAACCGTTGGATTCGAAAACAGAATATGCCCCCTATCATTGTAGGTCAGGATTCCAATATTGGCCTGTTTCATGATTTCTTGATAATACCTTTCACGTATCTGCAATTGAAGATGTACTTCCTGTATGAGCTTGTTGACCCTATTAAGGCTGACGTTGAGTTCCTTAAAAGATTCTATGGATACCCTTTCAGGGAAACGCAAGGTAAAATCCTCATTCTTTATGGCATCGAAGAAATAGGCGATCTTGCGGTTTGTCCTATTGATGAAATGTATGAGAGAATACACTTGGGATATCAATAACAGCAGAGACACTCCAAGGGCCAACCACCATTCCCAGGACCAGGAAAATGCCATTATCAAAGCGGTCAAGGTTATAAAAACCACCCTGAGGATAAGCTGTAGGTAAAAGTTACGGCTGGCCATCAGTTACCGTGTTTTTTTAGTTTGTTGTAAAGCGTCTGCCGGGTAATCCCCAATTGTTCGGCGGCGGCGCTGTAATTTCCCTCATGCCTTTCCAAGGCTTTTCGGATCATTTCCTGTTCCATTTCCTCCAAGGTCAACAAAGAATCCCTCGCGGAAGTATGAAACTTGTTTTGAAATGGAAAATCATCGGCCTTGAGTACCTGTCCATCGCTCAAGATTACCGCCCTTTCCACTGTATGCTGTAGTTCCCTGATATTCCCGGGCCAATGGTATTCCGTTAGTTTTTCTTCAGCGGCATGGTTTATCCGGAGCCCAGGTTTTCCATACTTTGCGCTGAACTTTTTAAGGAAGAAGTCAACCAACAGCAGAATATCGTTGTCCCTTTCCCGAAGTGCGGGTACCTCAATATGAATGGTGTTGATTCTATAGAGCAGGTCTTCGCGGAAAATGCCCTCGGCCACCATCTGTTCCAGATTGCAGTTGGTGGCACAGACCAGGCGGATATCCACAGGAATGGGCTTGTTGGAACCCACCCTCACAATGGTCTTGTTCTGTATGGCGGAAAGCAATTTGGCCTGCATCTGTAGCGATAGATTCCCTATTTCGTCCAGAAAAAGGGTGCCCCCGTTGGCTGCCTCAAATTTACCGGCCCTATCTTCCTTGGCATCGGTAAAGGAGCCCTTGGTATGGCCAAAAAGCTCACTTTCAAAGAGATTCTCCGAAATGGATCCCATATCCACGTTGATGAAGACCTCGTTCTGTCTTTTTGATTTTTGATGGATTTCCCTGGCTATCAGTTCTTTGCCGGTCCCGTTTTCCCCGGTGATCAAAACGTTCACCTCGGTCTTGGCCACTTTGTTCACCAAACTGAGTATCGTGTTCAGGGCCCTACTGTTGCCAATGATGAAGCTCTTGTTTTGGTTGATGACCTGTTTTAAACTGTTTTCCTTTTCCTTGAGTTCCTGGACCTCTTTTCGTGTTTTTCTAAGCTGGTAGGCTGATTTTACGGTGGCCAATAGCTTTTCATTGTTCCAAGGTTTCAAAATGAAATCGGCCGCACCTTCTTTCAGGGCTTTGACGGCCAAATCCACGGCCCCGTAGGCTGTCATCATGATCACAGAGGTATTGGGTGCTTTTTTTCGGATTTCCCGTAGCCAGAACAGACCTTCGTTTCCGGTGCTCACACCTGCCGAAAAATTCATGTCCAAAAGAACAATGTCAAAACTGTTGAGGTCATTGTATGAGGACAACTGGTTGGGATTGGAAATGGAGCTTATGTTTTTGTACTCAAACTGAAGCAATATTTCGAGTGCGCTCAAAATGCTTTTGTTGTCATCTACCAATAAAATCTTACCGTCCGTCATGGGTCTTTTGGTTATGCACTCTAAAGCTACAATTTGAAAACATTCCTTTTTGAAAAGTGTATAAATATTTTACGGTTTCCGTATAAAAATTTGACATTTGAAGCGTAAATAATATTTCTATTATATCATAATCATTTCATTTACAGTATTTTATGATTATGGCATGAGAATGGGTATTAGATTGACACATATATAAGGTATGCATCAATCAAAATTCATAATACTGCTCTTTTTCTTGTTTTCATCCACAAAATTTCTTGCCCAAGAAGCTTGGACCTTGGACGATTGCGTGGCGTTTGCGCTGGTGCATAATCTGGGGTTGAAGGACTTTCAGTATGGCATGGATTCCAATCAGGAGACATACCGGCAATCGGTAAGGGACTTGTTGCCCTCCGTTAGTGGCTCATCGGATTACATTATCAATTATGGCCGGACCACGGATCCAAATACCAATGACATTGTGAATTCGGATTTCTTTTCGAACAGTTATTCGCTCAATGCATCTTTGGACATTTTTCAAGGTTTCCAAAAAATCAATTCCATTAGAGCTTCAAAATATCTCTACAAAGCTGCGATGGAAGATGTACAGCAACAGAAATTCCTATTGGCCTTCAGGGTCATGTCCGCATATTACGACATCAAGTTTTTTGAGGGACTGGTGGCCAATTCCACAGAACAGGTCAAGATTTCACAATCCAATTATGATTTGGTGAAAAGACAGATAGAATTGGGCCTGAAAGCTGGGGCGGACTTGTATGAGGCCGAAGCCGCATTGCTGGGCGACAAACTTTTACTGACCCAGAATACCAATCTCTTGGACGCGGCCAAACTTACCCTGATACAGGAAATGAACCTTGAAAATGTGGATGATATTGTGCTATTGGATGATATGGCCATGCAGGCCGAAAAGATAGAGGAAAGAAGCGTGGATTCGGTCTATAGCCAGGCAAAAGAGTTTGTGCCCTTGTTGAAAGCCCAAGAATTCCGCAAGAGAGCAGCAAAGAAACAATTGGCAGTGGCCAGGGGATTGCTTGCCCCATCTCTGTCCATTTTTTCGGGATATGGCACCGGATATTACGAAACCAATGTGGATTCCCTCGGCGTTCTCATTCCGTTCAAAAACCAGATCAAGGATAACGCGGCCCGCTATATTGGCGCTTCCATCAATATCCCCATCAGTAATCGGTGGTCAGGTCGATCTAGGGTGAAACAACAAAAAATTGCCTTGGAAAGGGCCAAAAATGCCGTGGAGATCCAAAAGCAAGAACTCCTTAAGCTGATACAGCAATTGGTGCAGGAGCACGATGCACTGACCACAGAGGTAGAACAGAGCTCCAAAAAAATGGAATCCCAGCAATTGGCATTCACCATTGCCCAAAAAAGATATGAAAAGGGACTGATCAATGCACTGGAACTGTTCCAGGCAAAGAATTTGTTCGGGACCGCACAAAATGAAAACCTTCAGGTAAGACTCAGGTTACGAATCAATGAGAAGACACTTGATTTCTATAGTGGATTACCTGTTTTTAATATCAATTAACAAGAAGAATGGATATACAGCTAGAAAAGAAAAAAGGACTTAGGCCAAAGCACTATGGTTACATTGCCGCGGGATTGCTCCTATTGTTCGTGGGGTGGAAAATGCTTTTTGGCACATCCCTTTCCACCTATAGAACAGATAAGGAGAAGCTTACCATTGCCCAGGTCACCCAAGGAAAATTTGATGACTATATCACCATCAATGGATATGTGGCCCCTATTGCAACCATCTATATGGATGCCTATGAAGGGGGGCGGGTGAGCGAAAAATTAATAGAGGAAGGGGCCATGGTAAAAAAAGGGGACATCATCCTCAAATTGGAGAACATGGAGCTGTATGAGCAAATATTGGCCAGTGAGAGTAACCTAGCCCTCAAGCAAAATGATCTTCGGTCCACCAAGCTCACCTTTGATTCACGGCAAGTGGAGGGAAAAAGGTCTTTGGCCACTGCCGAATATGACCTGCAAAGGCTAAAGAGAAATTTTGAACAAAATGAGGCACTGTACAAGGATGAACTCATCTCCAAGGAAGAATACCTCCTTTCCAAGGAAAACTATGAATTGTCCAAAAAGCAATACGATATCGTAAAGCTCCAAACAGAGCAGGACGATGAGTTGCGCAAGACCTCTTTGACCGGCCTGGATACGGATTTGGAACGCATGCGCAAGACCCTCTCCATGGTGTATGAGCGTTTGGACCACCTGAATGTCCGTGCCCCGGCCGATGGCCAATTGGGCTTTTTGGATGCTGAAATCGGGCAAAACATCGCCAAAGGTGCACGTATAGGTCAGGTCAATGTGCTCACAGACTATAAGATAGAGGCCGAGATCGATGAACATTACATCGATCGCGTGAAAAGAGACTTGGTAGCATCTTTTGATCGCAACGGGCAGGACTTCCCGTTGCGTGTAAGAAAGGTATATCCAGAGGTAAGGAACGGGAGGTTTAAAGTGGACCTGGTCTTTACGGACGACAAGCCAGAGACCATCCGGGCCGGACAGAGCTACAACATCAGATTGCAGTTGGGCGAATCCAGTGATGCACTTCTGTTGCCCAAAGGGGGCTTTTTTCAAAGTACCGGTGGCCAATGGGTCTTTGTTGTGGGCGATGGGGGTGATGAGGCCATTAAAAGAAACATTCGTTTGGGCAAACAGAACTCAAGGTACTATGAGGTCCTGGAAGGACTGCAGCCAGGCGAACAAGTCATTACCAGCAATTATGACAGTTTTGGCACTGCGGAAAGAATTGTCTTAAAATAATAGCGGTCCATGTAACAGTAAACAAATTAGTGAAGTCTTTATAAATAGAATAAAAAATAACCATCAAAAAAATGATACGGATACAGAACCTTAAAAAAAGCTTTAGAACGGAAGAAGTGGAAACCCTGGCCCTTAACGGGGTAAACTTAAAAGTGGCCGGAGGGGAATTTGTGGCCATTATGGGACCATCAGGATGTGGAAAATCCACCTTGCTCAATATTATCGGGATGTTGGACAACCCTACGGAAGGCACCTATGAATTTGCGGGCCATCAAGTGGGCGGACTCAGGGAAAGCCAACGGACCCAACTGCGAAAAGGAAACCTTGGTTTTGTTTTCCAAAGCTTCAACCTCATTGATGAGCTCACCGTTTTTGAAAATGTGGAACTGCCCTTAATCTACTTGAAGATGAGCAAATCGGAACGAAGGGAAAAAGTCCAAAAAGTTTTGGAACGCATGAAGATTGCGCACAGGGAAAAACATTTTCCACAGCAGCTCTCCGGAGGACAACAGCAAAGGGTCGCCATTGCAAGGGCCGTTGTGACCACACCAAAACTGATCTTGGCGGATGAGCCTACGGGTAACCTGGATTCCAAGAATGGGATAGAGGTCATGAACCTACTTACGGAACTCAACCAAGAAGGCACCACCATTGTAATGGTTACGCACTCCGACAGGGATTCGCACTATGCGCACAGGGTCATCAATCTTTTTGATGGGCAAATTGTTACAGAAAGTCAGAACAAACCCATGGGGGCCTTGGTATAGAGTTTATTCATCAATCAAAACAATCAAAAAACAAAGTCATGTTCAAGAACTATATAAGAATTGCTTGGAGAAACCTACTGAAAAGAAAGGTTTTTGCCGCCATAAACATTCTGGGGCTCGCCATTGGGTTTGGCAGTAGCATATTGATCTATCTGTTCTTGAACTATCACCTCTCTTTTGATGATTTCCACAAGAATTCGGACAGAATATATAGGGTGGTCACAGAGGAGCACAGGGATATCATTGACTATGAGGCAAGCGTTCCCCCGGCCTTTGCAAAGACTTTTCGGGAGAACTATAACTATGCGGAAAAAGTCGCAAAAATAAATATTTGGGAAAACACCCAGGTCGATGTGGAAGGTGCCAATGGCATTCTGCAGGTCAAGGAAGATATTGTTTTTGCGGAACCCGATTTTTTTGAGATCATGACGTTTCCACTTGAAGATGCCATAGGAACAAGGTCCTTGGGTGATCCCAATACAGCCTATTTGAGCAGAAGCATGGCCAAAAAGCTTTACGGGGATGTCAACCCATTGGGAAAGACTTTTGTCTATGAAAACAAGGAAATCATAGAGGTTATAGGCATTTTAAAGGATTTGCCCAAGACTTCCGTGATCAAGGAAGAGATATTCATTTCTTTTTTGACCCTAAAAAAGTTTGGGGATTTTGCCGCAGGGGAAAATTGGGGCGGTATATCATCGTATCTACAGTGCTATGCGCTTTTATACCCCAATCAGAATATCAGTGACATTGAAAATGTATTGTTGGAATTGCCCAAGCAGCATCGCCCTGGCAGCAAGAACAGGCATGAGTACAAATTGCAACCCTTGTCCGACATCCACTTCAACCCAAAGTATGGGGGCATAGACCCAGCGGTGTTATGGATATTTGCCATCATAGGCCTGTTTCTGATCGTCATAGCCTGTATCAATTTTGTCAATATTTCAACGGCCCAGGCCTTTTATCGGTCAAAGGAAATAGGTGTCCGTAAGGTATTGGGCAGTTTTAGGCGGCATCTGTTCTGGCAGTTTTTATCGGAAACCTTTGTAATAAGCCTCTTTGCCGTGGTGCTTGGGATAGGGCTGGCCATTACCTTCCTGCCCTCTTTCAACAATCTGTTCGAGTTGCACCTATCCATAGATCAGCTTTTCAATCTTCAGTTTTTTGCATTTTTATTCTCGGTTTTGGCACTGGTCTCATTCCTTTCAGGAAGTTATCCGGGAATATTGATGTCCCGCATAGTTCCAGTGCTTGCCCTCAAGGGAAAAATCAGCCATAACGATACTGGGGGAAGCGCAACCAGAAAGGTACTTGTGGTGGCCCAATTTGCAATTTCCATCATCTTGATTGCGGCCACATTGATCATCTCCCGACAAATTGACTATGCGGTGAACACCGACCTGGGTTTTAATAAGGAATCCATAGTCATGGTGGGTATTCCAGATCAAATTGAACCCATCAAACTCCATAGCCTAAAGGACAGGATTGTCCGCATTCCAGGGGTGAGGAGCGTTTCCAATTGCATCAGTAGTCCTGGGGCCCCGGAAAACGATTGGGGTACCAGTGTCAAATTTAACAACAGACCGGAAAATGAAGAGTTCAGCATCCAGGCCAAATTGGCGGATGAAGATTACCTAAAAACCTTCGACATTCCCTTGGTGGCAGGAAGGAACTTCTTTGAAGGCGATTCGATAGCGGAAGTGGTCGTCAACGAAAAATTCGGTGAAAAACTGGGATTGTCCTCACCTGAAGAAATGGTGGGCAAAAAAATCGAGGCCAATGGAGGTAGGTTAAAAGCAACCATTGTAGGGGTAGTAAAGAATTTCCACGACACTGATTTTACCGAAGAGATGAGCCCTATATTTTTTGCATATGACCCAAATTGGTTTGGTGAGATTGCCATAAAAATTGACACGCATGACACAAAAGCCATTATGGACCAAATAGAGAAGGATTGGTCCAGCACATTTTCGGGATATATATACGAATATCGCTTTTTGGATGAAAGGGTTGCCCAACAGTATGAAACGGAACAACGTTACCTTTCCCTTTCCAAGGTATTCTCCGCATTGGCCGTTTTGATCGGTTGTTTGGGATTATATGGGTTGATCCTGTTCTTTGTGGGTCAGCGGACCAAGGAGATAGGTATCAGAAAAGTGCTCGGCAGCAACGTGGCCAACATTCTTGCCCTTTTTTCCATGGATTTCTTCAAACTGATCCTTATTGCCGGTCTGCTGGCCACACCCATATCGTGGTATGTCATGGAGCGATGGCTCGAGGGGTATACGTATAGGACCGAGATACATTGGTGGGTATTTGCCCTGGCGATTGTTGCCATCATGGTCATCACACTCATTACCATTAGCCATCAAACCTTAAAAGTGGCCATGGCAAATCCAATAAAAAGTCTCAGAACAGAATAAGTCTAACGCAAAAAAATAAACCATGTTCAAAAACAATATCAAGGTTGCCTGGAGAAATTTGAAAAAACAACCCTTTTTTACTTTTCTCAATACATTCGGACTTGCCATAGGCATAGCCGGCGGAATATTGATCTCTCTGTTTGTTTATGACGAATTGAGCTACGACAAAATGTTCGCCGATGCGCACCGCATCTATAGGATAGACAGCGACATCAAATTTGGAGGTGCCGAAATGAGATCTGCCGAAGCGGCCGCCCCCATGGCAGCGACCATGCAAAAGGATTTTCCCCAAGTGGAATCCACCGTAAGGTTCAGGGACCGGGGAAGTTTGCTTTTGCGAAAAACCGGTACGGAAACCAATGCCAAAGAACTACAGGTAACATTTGCGGATTCCACTTTCTTTGATTTTTTTGGGATAGACCTTTTGGTGGGCGACAAAAAGACCGCCCTTGTCCAGCCCAACACCCTGGTGCTCACCAAGACAGCCGCTGAAAAGCATTTTGGTGTCCAGAATGCCCTTGGGCAAAGCCTTTTGTTGAACAACACCGATACCTACACCGTAACCGGCGTCATTGACGATTTACCAAAGAATTCGTTCTTAAGGGACCACACCGTATTCATGGCCATGTCAGGCTTTGCTGATTCCAAAGGCACGGATTGGGGCAGCAACAATTACTATACGTTCGTAAAATTGATTCCTTCGGCCAATGTGGACGATTTTCAGCAACCGTTGGCCAGTATGTTGGATAATTATCTTTTTCCCTGGGCCCAGCAGTATTTTCCGGGGATGACCATGGAGTCCTTCCTGGCATCGGGGAATTATGTGAACTACTATACAATGCCGTTGACGGATATCCATTTACATTCCCAACGAGACTCGGAGATGAGTGCCAACAGTAGCATTCAGAATGTTTATATACTATCGTTCATTGGTCTGTTCCTTATCATTTTGGCAAGCGTCAACTTCATGAACCTATCCACGGCATACTCTTTAAAAAGGGCAAAGGAAGTGGGTGTCAGAAAAACATTGGGTTCCAAAAAGTTGGATTTGGTGCGCCAGTTTCTCATTGAGTCCGGGCTCATCTCGTTCATTTCGCTGTTGGTGGCATTGGTCATTGCCATTTTGGTCCTTCCCTTTTTCAACGACCTATCTGGTAAGGCCATTGAATTACCCTATACGAACCCCATTTTTTGGGGAATCCTGCTTATGGCAACCATCTTGCTTGGGCTCTTTTCAGGAAGCTACCCCGCTTTTTTCCTATCACGGTTTATGCCCGTCAAGACCCTAAAGGGAGGTACCCAAGGCGATGTGGGCGGAGGGAATATCAGAAATACACTGGTGATCTTCCAATTTGCCATTTCGGTATTCTTGATCGTGGGCACTATTGTCGTATATCAGCAATTGCGATACATTCAAAACAAGGACCTTGGATTTGCCAAGGATCAAGTAGTACTTATAGATGATGTATTTGCAACTGGAAACCAGACAGATACATTTAAGAAAGAAGTCCTAAAGTTAAGCCAGGTGGAAAGTGCCACCATGAGCTATTTCTTGCCAACCCCATCCTCCCGTTCCAACAGCTCCTTTTTTAAGGATGGTTCCATCGACCAGGAAAATGCCATTCAAATGCAGACCTGGTATGTGGATGAAGACTATATCAATACCTTGAACATGGAACTCATTGCAGGGCGCAATTTCAACAAAGAGTTTGCTACGGATTCCACAGCTGTGATTGTCAATGAGGCCACTTTAAAAGTTCTTGGAGTAGGCCCTGAGGAAGCCATAGGGATACAAATCTCCCAGGATTTGGAATTGGAGAAACCCACTTATAATACCATTATTGGGGTCGTCAAGAATTTCCATTACGAGTCATTGCGTGAACATATTGGATCGTTGGGACTGTTTTTGGGTGGAAACTCGGGAATATTGGCCGCAAAATTGAACGCAGGGGATTTTTCCAGCACTTTGGCCAGTATTGAGGGCATCTGGGACAGGCTTGCCCCTGGACAGCCCTTTAACTATCGTTTCATGGATGATTCCTTCAATAGCACCTATGAAGCCGAGCAGCGTTTGGGTAAAATATTTGTGGTGTTCACTATTCTCTCCATTTTGATTGCATGTCTTGGACTGTTTGGCCTTGCGGCCTTCAATGCCCAAAAGCGTACCAAGGAAATTGGGGTTCGTAAAGTGATGGGGGCCACTGTGGGCCAGATTACCTTCCGACTTACCACGGATTTTCTAAAAATGGTGGGAATTGCCATCATTATTTCATTGCCCATAGGTTGGTTTGCCATGGACAAATGGCTCGAAGATTTTTCATACCGCATAGAAATAGGATGGTGGGTCTTCGTATTGGCGGCCTTTTTGGCGATCAGTGTTGCCATTTTGACCGTGGGTTACCAAAGCATCAAGGCTGCCGTGGTAAATCCGGTGAAAAGCCTTAGAACGGAATAATCAATCAAAAACGAACATCGTGTTAAAGAATTATCTAAAAATAGCCTGGAGGACCTTGATCAAGAACAAGGTCTATTTTTCCATCAACACCATTGGACTTTCCATTGCTATTGCGGTCTCTTTTCTGATGCTGCTTTGGGTCTTCGACGAGTATGGTGTGGACAAGTTCCATGAAAAGGACGACCAGCTTTTTCTGGTTAAGCGAACCGTTCCACTACAGGAAGGGGTTTTGGATGTGTATGACGGTATTTCGTACCCTCTTTTAAAAACAGCCAAGGAGCAATTTCCCGAAGTGGAGGAATATATAACCCTTGGCGCTACATTTGAAGACAATCTGCGCATTGGGGATACTGATTTTAGGGCTCGGGGAGCTTTCACAAACACTGCGTTCTTTAAGGCCTTTTCCTTTCCAGTTTTAATGGGAAACATTGAAGATTTGGACAAAAAGCCTGAGGCCTTGGCCATTTCAGAAAGCTTGGCGAAGCGGTTTTGGGGAGATGAGTGGACGAAAAAAGCTCTTGGGAGTCCAGTACATATTTATGATAATGGAGATTTTGCTGTTGCCGCTGTCTATAAAGATTTTCCATCCCAATCTTCAATACAAAACGATTTTTACTACAGTTTTGAGCGTCATCTCAGTCAGAACGATTGGATGTTGGAGTGGGGCAATAATGGAATGCAGGGAGCTTTCCTTCTGCAAAAGGATGCCGATGTGGCCCAAGTACAGCAGAAAATAAACGCACTCTTTCAAGAGAATATTACGGGGGAACTAAAAGAGAGCATCCTTTTCCAACAATTCTCGGAAAACTATCTCCACAACCAATTTGATGAGAAAGCCCAAGTAACGGGTGGACGTGTTGAATATGTTCGCATATTTGCCTTGGCAGCCATATTCCTGCTAGTCATTTCGTGTATCAATTTCATCAATCTTTCCACCGCCTATGCCACCAACCGATCAAGTGAAATTGGTGTGAGAAAAGTGGTGGGAGCCAAAAGAAAGATGCTCATTGGCCAATTTTTTATGGAAACGGCCATCGTCACTTCCATTTCGTTTATCGTGGGAATTTCCTTGGCTTTCCTGTTGCTGCCATTCGTCAATACACTAACGGGCAAGGAATTGGTCATTGACTTTACCCGTCCTTATCTGCTGATGACCGTTTTTGGGGTGTTTGTATTTACGACCCTTTTATCTGGGATCTATCCTTCGTTGGTGGTTTCCTCATTTAAGCCCGTCACAGCCCTTAAAGGTGTGGTCCAAGAAGGAAAAAGAACGATTTCGCTCAGAATGGGCCTTGTGGTGGTCCAGTTTTCATTGGCAATTTTACTGATCATCTCTGCCTTGGTCATCCGACAGCAAATAGGCTATATCAACAATAAAGACCTAGGGATAGCCAAAGACCATATTATCTCCATCCATCAAGATCAGACACTGACCGATAAATATGAAGTCCTTCGAAATGAGCTTATGGCCTCAGAGGGGATTGAGGGCGTTACTTTGGCTGGGCCATCTCCTTTGGAGACACCTGCTTCCAGTAGTGGAGTAAGCTGGCCCGGAAAAACCCAAGAACAGGAAAATGTGGAGTTTACGCTCTTGTGGACGGCCCATAATTTTCCAGAGATTTTTGATATCCCCATGCAAGAAGGCCATTATTATAAGGAGGCCTCCATGGATACCCTGAATTTGGTGATCAATCAAACTGCCGCCAATATCATGGGATTACAGGAAAATGCTGTTGGAAAAACAGTGCAACTTTGGGGGACACAGCGACAGATCATCGGTGTGGTCAAGGATTTTCATAACCGTTCCCTGTACCAACCAATTCAGCCTACGGTATTTTTATTGGACCCTAATGATGCCGGAGCACTTTTTGTAAAACTGGATGGAAATCGCACAGAAAAGGCCTTGGCCTCGGTTCAAAACGTGTTTAAAAATATTTTGCCCCAAAACCCTTTGCACTACGACTTTCTCGATGAGGAATATGCCTCCAACTACAAAACCGAGACCCTTACCGGAACGTTGGCCCATTATTTTGCCTTGATTTCCACATTGCTATCCTGTTTGGGACTTTTTGGGTTGGCAACCTTTATGGTCAAGCAACGAAAAAAGGAAATTGGGATTCGGAAAGTGCTTGGGGCCACCATCAACAATATCGTTTTCCTGATATCCACAGATTTCTTGAAGCTGGTTGTAATCGCTGCCTTGATCGCTGCGCCGCTTGCCTACTATTTTATGGGTGAATGGTTGAACAACTTTGCCTATCATGTCAGTTTTCCTGTGTGGACCTTTGTATTGGCCAGTGTATTGGCCATGATGGTAACCTTGTTGACCATTGGTTTTCAGGCCATAAAATCAGCCATAACCAATCCAGTGAAAAGTCTTAGAACGGAATAATCAATCAAAAACGGACCATCATGATCAGAACACATCTAAAAATAGCTTGGCGGAATCTCAAAAGAAATCCCATGTTTTCATTGATAAACATTTTGGGGCTTTCGACGGGATTGGCGAGTGCCTTCTTGATTTTTTTCTGGGTTACGGATGAAATGATGGTGGACAAGTTCCATGAAAACGACGCAAATCTTTATCAAATATTGATGAAGAGTGAGGAAAATGGGGCGCTCAGGATACATGAGGGCACGCAGGGCCCACTAGCGGAAGCCATGGAAAAAGATTTACCCGAGGTTGAACAGGCAGCGACGGTAATGAACCTGGCAAAAGAGGGAATGGCAATTACTTTCTCCAATGATGAAAACGTATTCAAAACGGAAGGACTTTTCGCCAGTGCCAATTTTTTTGACATGTTTTCTTTTCCTCTTATCCGGGGCTCTGTAAAACAAGTGCTGGCAGATAAGGATGCCGTTGTCGTTTCAGAAAGTTTTGCCTTAAAGTTGTTCGGTTCGGTTGATAAAGCACTGAACAGTCCAATAAAATACAATTTCATTGGAAGGGAACACACAGGTAACATTGCGGGCATCTTTAAGGATGTGCCTGCCAATTCTACCATGAAGTTCAATTTTGTGGGGACCAAAAAGAAACTGATAGAGGACATCTGGACCAATGGGAAGGTATGGTGGAATACAGGTCCCCAAACCTATTTACTTCTCAAGCCCAATGTGGACAAGGCAGCTTTTGACAAAAAAATTAGACGGTTTATAGACAAATACCACGATTCCAATACATTCGATCTTTTCACAAGACAATATTCCGAGGCCTACCTTAAGGGGAACTATGTGGATGGCGTTCAAAGCGGTGGGAGAATAACGTATGTAAGGCTTTTTTCATTCATTGCCATTCTGGTGTTGCTCATTGCCTGCATCAATTTTATGAACCTTTCCACAGCTCGCGTTACCCGCAGATTTAAGGAAATAGGCATCAAAAAGACGGTTGGAAGCACCAAAAAAACCTTGGTTTTCCAATTTTTGACCGAATCCATTTTCCTTACGCTACTTTCCTTTTTAGTGGCCATTACTATGGTTTTTTTGCTGATACCGGCATTCAATTTCATTACGGGCAAGGCCCTCGATCTTCATCTCATGTTCCAGAATGCCCCCGTATTGATCCTGGCCACATTATTGACCGGATTGATCTCTGGAAGTTATCCGGCATTTTATTTATCCGGATTTAGTCCGTTGGCCACCTTAAAGGGGACTTTTAAGGGCCACGGAGGGGAACTCTTCACCCGCAAGGGTCTGGTTGTGTTTCAGTTTATGGCATCCTTGGTGTTGATCATAGCTGTTCTGATCATTAATGACCAGCTAAACTTTGCACTTACCAAGCCCATTGGATATCAAAAAGACAACATCGTACAAATAGATTTGGAAGGCAGGGCCTATGACAATGCCCCGTTTTTATTCGATGAGATCAAAAAGATTGACGGTGTTGAAAGCGTTGGTGGACTGAGCCAGAGTATCGTAAGGGAGGATGGAGGCTCGTCCACGTATGGCATTGACTGGCCAGGGAAGGCAGAAGACATGGAAATTGATTTCATTATTCGCAATGTGGATGAAAATCTGATACAGACCTTGAACATACCTATCATGGAGGGCCAGCCCTTCAGCAATGATGTTGGATCACCCGAATCGTATGTTATTTTCAACGAAGAGGCGATTCAGCAGATGGGCTTGGAAGACCCCGTGGGGAAAAAAATCAATCTTTGGGGCGAGGACAAGACCATTCTAGGGGTCATGAAGGATTTTCATACAGCCTCCGTAATGCAACCGATCTCCCCCGTGGTTTTCATATACTCTCCAAAAAACTTGCTTTTGGGAATGGTACGCATCAAGCCTGGTTCAGAAGTAAAGACCATTGAAAACATGGAACAATTGTACACGAGGTATAATCCGGGCTATAATTTTAATTTCACCTTTCAGGATCAAATGTTCAATGCACAGTATTTTTCGGAACAACGAATTTTAAAACTATCCAAGTACTTTGCTTTTCTGGCCATTTTCATTTCGTGCCTTGGCCTTTTGGGGCTGGCCGCTTTCAACAATGAATTGCGAATCAAGGAAATTGGTATCCGCAGGGTTTTGGGCTCCTCCTCATTGGCAATCTTAAGATTACTTTTTCTCGATTTTATAAAGCTTGTCTTACTGTCCATTTTGATTGCCTCTCCCATTGCATGGTATCTCATGCAGGGGTGGCTTGAACAGTTTGCTTATCGAATTGACATGAGGTGGACCGTATTTGTGGTTGCGGGCATGGTAACGGTACTTATTGCGATGGCAACAGTAAGTTTTCAGGCCATTAAAGCAGTAAGCGCCAACCCTATAAAAAGTTTACGTACAGAATGATTATACCAAACATCAAAAACGAGACCTATGTTTAAAAATCATTTACGGATTGCCTGGCGCAACATCAAAAAGGACAAACTGTTTACCACCATTAAAATTGGTGGTTTTGCCGTAGGTATAGCCGCCTGTCTTTTGATCGCTCTTTTTATAAAAAACGAACTGGGTTATGATGTCCATTATCGGAACAAAGATCGGATCTATCGTGTGGTGATGCAAGGGGTGATGAAAGGAGAACAGCTCAAAACGGTCCATTTCCAACTTCCTTTGGCTGAAACTTTGGCATCTACTTTTCCGGAAATCCAGAAAGCGGGCAAAATAAACACAAGTGAACTTTTTGGTGCAGGAAGAAGGCCTTTCCGCACGGAAGGGACAACCCAAAACAATTTTGAAGAAGGTTTCATATATGCAGACCAACAAGTTTTTGACATATTGGAATTTGACCTGGTGGAGGGCAACCCCAAAGAGGCCTTGATCAGTCCGGGGAGTATTGTATTGACGGCTTCAAAGGCGGCCAAATATTTCCCCGATGGCAATGCCGTTGGCAAAACAATTTTTCTGGACGACAATTCCAATAGGCCCTATACAGTAACGGGAATCATTAAAGAAGACCTTTCCAAAAAATCACATCTCGATTTCGATTTTCTTTTGGCCATCGAAGACACCAATATGAGTTGGTCAAACAGCAATTACTTTACCTATTTATTGCTTGATGAAAAGGCCGATGTGCCAACTTTGGAAAAGAAAATGGGAGCCATTCTGGAGAATTTTGTTATCCCCACCTATCGCGAAAGGATGCGGGGAGAAGAATTCATGGCTGTTTTAAAGACCTTGGAGTATAAACTGCAACCTGTTGGCGATATCTATCTAAAATCCGATCTAAAGATGGGTGATGGATTGAGGCACGGAGATATTCGTTTTGTATGGCTGTTTGCAGCCATTGCGGGATTTGTTCTATTGTTGGCGGTCATCAATTTCATCAATCTGTCCACGGCCAAGTCCGCCAATCGTGCCAAAGAGGTGGGATTGAAGAAAACAGTGGGGGCTTTTAGGGGCAACTTGGTCAGTCAGTTTTTAACAGAATCCATTATCTATAGCGTGATTTCCTATGGTATAGGTGTTTTATTGGCTTGGTTACTGCTTCCAACCTTTAATTCCATGGCAGCCCAAAATATCGAGATGCCGTGGACAGCATGGTGGTTCCTGCCCATGGTAGGTGCATCTGCCCTGATCATCGGCATCCTTGCGGGCCTTTACCCTGCCTTTTACCTATCAGCATTCAAACCCGTGAACGTGCTCAAGGGCACGTTGAGCACTGGCAGCAAAAGTGGCAAGTTGCGCAGCGGTTTGGTCGTTTTTCAGTTTACCACTTCGGTGGTCTTGATCATTGGCACATTGATCATCTACAAACAGATGAATTTTATCTTGGACAAGAAACTGGGCTTCAATAAGGAACAGGTACTCGTGGTAAAGGGAACCAACCTTTTAAAAAACAACATACAATCCTTTAAGGACAGGCTACTTGGGTTGTCCAGTGTCAAAACGGTTTCCATAAGTGATTATCTGCCCATCGAAGGCACAAAGCGGAACGGAAACACATTTGGTGAAGTGGGCGGCGAAAACCCAGAGATTTCGGTACCCGCACAAATATGGAGAGTGGACCATGATTATATTAAAACTCTTGGACTTCAACTAAAAAAGGGAAGGGGTTTTTCAAAGGAATTTGCCAGTGATTCGTCTGCCATCGTGATCAATTCTACCATGGCCAAGGAGCTTGGTCTTGAGGATCCCATTGGAAAACGGATCAACAACGGTCAGGATTGGACCATCATCGGCGTCCTTGAAGATTTCCATTTTGAAAACCTCAAAGAAGATATTGCGCCACTTTCAATTGTCATAGGCAACAGTCCGAGTATGATCTCGATCAAGCTACAAGATGGAGTGACCACCAAGGACATCAATGCCATTGAAACAATATGGGAGCAATACGTGCCACAACAGGCTTTTGAATATACTTTTTTGGATCAGGAATTTGCACAAATGCACATCGAGGTGCAACGGATGGGCAAAATATTCAACAGTTTTGCGCTGTTTGCCATTTTTGTTGCCTGCTTGGGCCTTTTTGCGCTTTCTGCCTTTTTGGTGGAACAACGGAGAAAGGAAATCAGCATTCGCTTGGTTCTTGGAGCTCCCTTCAACAACATCTATCAATTGCTGACTTTTAATTTCATGAAATTGATATTGATATCGATTGTCATAGCAATTCCGATCGGGTGGTATATAATGAATCGATGGCTGGAAGATTTTGCATACAGGATCGATATTTCGGGATGGACATTTGTGCTGTCGGGCCTTTTGGCCTTGTCGACCGCATTTTTAACGGTCAGTTATCAGGCCATAAAAGCCGCTTTGACCAAACCTGCCATAAGTTTGAGAACAGAATAAAATCAATCAAAAACGAACATCATGCTAAAGAATTATCTAAAAATCGCCTGGAGAAACCTAACCAAGAACAAGGGCTACACCATTATCAATGTAGGTGGCTTGGCCTTGGGGATGGCCGTTACGCTCATCATCGGACTTTGGATGGAAGACGAGCTTACAAACAACGACTATTTTACCCATAAGGATAAAATTGCCCAAATTTTCCAGTCGCAGACCTTCAATGGGGAAACGGGCACTGGTCCTGCCATTCCCCGGCCCTTGGAAAAAGCATTCCGGGATGGGTACATGGACAATTTTGAACACTTGGTGATGTCATCATGGACCAACTCCCAATATTTAAAGTACAAGGAGACCAGCATTTCAAGAACGGGCAATTTTATGCAACGGGATGCACCCGAAATGTTCGATTTGAAAATCATTGAGGGCGAAAAGGATGGACTAAGGGAGATAAACTCCATCATGCTATGCTCATCAACGGCAAACGCCCTGTTTGGGAGTGAAGACCCCATTGGTAAGGTCATAAAGGTCAACAGCCAGTACGATATGATGGTGACCGCGGTATACGAGGATATTCCTGCCAACAATTCCTTTAACGACACTTATTTTTTAATGCCTTGGGAGATGTATGTTACCACACAGGAGTGGTTGAAAGAGGCAGAAACCAGCTGGGGAAACAATTCTTTTCAAATGTTTGTCCAGATTGCCGACAATACTACCATGGATAGGGTAACATCAACCATAAAGGATGTGAAAAAGGGACTGTTCAAGGAAGGCGTGGAATTTAACCCACAACTTTTCCTTTTTCCCATGAAGGATTGGTACCTACGGTCCAATTTTGAGAACGGGAAACAAGTGGGCGGACGAATCAAATATGTGTGGCTCTTTGGCATCATCGGTGCCTTTGTCCTGCTCTTGGCATGCATCAATTTCATGAACCTGAGCACGGCCAGGTCTGAGAAAAGGGCCAAGGAGGTAGGTATTCGAAAATCCATTGGATCCCAAAGGGGACAATTGGTCAATCAGTTTTTGGGAGAGTCATTTCTAGTGGTCCTGTTTGCCTTTGTGCTGGCCGTACTCATTGTTCTGTTGTCCCTTAACGGCTTTAACGAACTCTCCCGCAAGGAGATTGCTTTTCCTTGGGCCAAACCGATGTTTTGGGCCATTTCCCTGATCTTTGTTGTTTTTACCGCCTTGTTGGCAGGAAGCTATCCTGCACTGTACCTTTCTTCCTTCAAACCGGTTGATGTATTGAAAGGTTCTTTCAAAGCTGGAAGATACGCTGGTCTGCCCAGAAAGGTCTTGGTAGTGCTCCAATTTACCGTATCGGTGGCATTCATTATCGGAACTTTTATAGTGATGCAACAGATCAACTATGCCAAAAACCGCCCCATAGGGTATGATAAGGAAGGCCTGATCCAGATTCCCACGATGAGCCAGGATTTTGCCGGAAAATTTGGGTTGATGCGAAACGAGTTCATGGAATCTGGCGCCATTGTGGAAATGGCAACATCCAGTAGCCCGACAACCCAGATATGGTCCAATAGAAATGGTTTTACATGGGAGGGAAAACCAGAAGGTTTCCAAGAAGATCTGGCTTGGACCGAGGTGTCGCCAGAATATGCCAGTACATTGAATTTGAAAATTATCGAAGGTCGTGATTTTTCAAGGGAATTCCCATCAGATTCCAATGCTGTGCTCCTCAATGAAACTGCTGTCAAATATTTGGGGATCAAAGATCCTGTTGGCAAACTCATCAAGGATGCGGATGATGAAAATCCCAGCGAGCCGATGAAAATCATCGGTGTGGTTCAGGATATGATTGCCCAATCGCCCTATGAACCTGTAAAACAAGGGGTGTATGTTTTTGATAAATACGAGAATGCTTCTTTTTACAACCTTAGGTTGAACCCCAAACAGAGTGCCAGCCAAAATATCGCCATTATTGAACGGGTTTTCAAAGAGCATTTTCCCAATATCCCGTTTCAATATGAATTTGTGGATGAAGAATATGGGAAAAAGTTTGCCGCCGAAGAGCGGATTGGCAGGCTTTCAGGGATTTTTACCGCTTTGGCCATATTGATCAGCTGTCTGGGGCTTTTTGGCCTTACTTCCTTTGTGGCGGAGCAGCGAACCAAGGAAATAGGGGTGCGCAAGGTTTTGGGAGCTTCCGTGTTCAATGTATGGAACATGTTGTCCAAGGACTTTTTGAAACTGGTGGTCATCTCCTGCTTTATCGCCGTTCCCATTGCCTATTATGTGATGAATGGTTGGCTACAAGAATATCCATACCGGGTGATACTCAAGTGGTGGATTTTTGCCCTAGCCATGATCGGGGCCATGCTCATCACGATCCTTACCGTGAGTTTTCAGGCCATCAAAGCGGCCAAGGCCAATCCTGTGAAGAGTTTGAGGACAGAGTAACATCAAAAAACGAAAATCATGTGGCGCAACGAGATCAAACTGGCCCAACGTAAATTATGGCACAAAAAAAGAAGTTCATTGACCAAACTGTTCAGTTTGATATTGGGAACCGTGTGCCTGTTTTATATCTCGATCTATATTCACCAAGAACTGAGTTTTGATACTTTCCACAAGAACACATCAAAAATCGTCAAGGTCAACACCGCCATTAAATCCCCTACCGGCGACCTTGCACTGGGTTTGACCGCAATTCCCGTAGGGCCTTACCTAAAATCAAATGCGCCACAGGTACAGGACTTTGTGCGTATCAATAAGGCTTTCGGCAATCATGCCATCAAACAAGGGAACAAGGTGTTCTCGGAAAGTGAGAATATATACTATGCCGACCCCAGTTTTTTTAAACTTTTCGATTTTAATGTTTTGACGGGAAACAAAGAATCTGCCCTGGAAGGACCCAACAATATGGTGCTTACCCGGCGTGCTGCAATGCGATATTTTGGCACTGTTGACGCCTTGAACAAAGTGCTGATTTTTGATGGTGAACCTTATACCATTACTGGGATTGTTGAAAATCTTCCGTCCAATTCCCATCTTCAGTTCGATTTTCTTATCTCAATGGAGACCTTTTTGAAGGATAGGTCGGATGCAAATGACAATTGGGGATGGTTCCCCATGAATACCTATCTGTTGTTGAACGATGCTGCTGCGATGGCACATATTGGGGAAGCACTTAAAAAAGTTCCGGAGTACCAAGAACGGGCAGATACCGAAGACCAATATTTCTTGTCCGCGGAACCCATGAAAGGCCTGCACTTTAGCGAGGTAAAATTGGGAGAACTGGGACCAAAGGAAAAAAGATCCAATCTGTATATCCTTTTTGGCATTGGTCTCATGATATTGCTGTTGGCCATATCCAATTTTATCAATTTGACCACCGCACAGGTTTCGGTGCAGGGAAAGGACGTGTCCATCAAAAAGACCTTGGGAGCATCCAAAAAGGATGTTTTCAGACAATTTTTTATAGAATCCACTGTACTGACCGCGTTGGCCACGTTCATCGCAATGGCCATCATCGTGTTGTCTTTTTCATATTTTGAAGACTTTGTGGGGTATTCGGTGGACATTTCTTTTTTGTCCCATCCTTTGGTTTTTATCGCGCTGCCCTTGATACCCATAGTGCTTTCATTAATGGGGGGTATCTATCCAGCGATCATGTTTGCCAGGATCCCATCCATCTACGCCCCAGTATTGGGAAGCAAACCCAGTTCGCCGTTCAACATGCGAAACTCACTGCTGGCATTCCAATTCTCCATCACCAGCATATTGATCATCTGTTCAGTGATCATTTATCATCAATTGGATTTTGTGAGAAGCCAGGACTTGGGAATGGACACAAAGCAAAAATTGGTACTGGATTACGGTTCAAATGCCGAAATAGGAAACTCTTATGAGGCTTTAAAGGAGATGTTGGGCGAAATTCCCGGAGTGGAAAGCGTCACTTTCAGTTCCCATGTCCCGGGGCAGATACCCAACGGGGTTTATACACAAATAACGGATGTAAATGGAAAAAGAAGCAGTGGGGAGATAAACCTGAACCTTGTGGACTATGATTTCATCCAAGATTATGGCCTGCAAATGATAGCTGGACGAGGCTTTAGAAGGGAGGATGCGGCACAAGACCCGGTGCTCATTTTAAATGAGGCTGCGGTACATGCGTTTGGTTATGACGATCCAGAGGATATTTTGGGAGCGTCCTTTGAGCAATGGGGCGGAAATGGAAGGGTTGTGGGCGTCATCAAGGATTTTAATTATTTGTCCCTGCATGAGGATGTTGGGTTGTTGTCCCTCAAAATATGGCCAGAACAGTTTATGAAGATTACCTTTGAGATAGCTGAGGCCAATATCGGTACAACCCTCAACAGTTTGGAGACCAAATGGGCATCTCTGTATCCAGATATTCCTTTCAATCATTATTTTGTGGATGATAATTTCAGGGCACAATATGAAAAAGATGAACAGTTTTCCATGATCATCAATGTCTTTACGATCATTTCCCTGTGCATAGGGATACTTGGGCTCGTTGCCTACGCCAACTTTTGGTGTGAGCGAAGAAGAAAGGAAATGTCCATCAGGAAAGTATTGGGGGCCAATATCTCCCGCTTGATCTGGAATTTGTACCAGGGGTTCAGCCTGCCCGTTTTGTTCGGTTTTTTCTTGGCAGTTCCAGTATCATATTATTTTGCAAACCAATGGTTGCAGGGATTTGCCTATAAATTTGAACTGAATTGGCATTTTTTTGTGGTACCGTTCATTATCTTGTTACTGTTTGTTTGGATGGCAGTGGGCATGCAGACCATACGGCTCGCCATTTCAAATCCGGTGGATGCATTGAAGGAAGAATAAAAGCTAAAAAATATATCATGCTGTTACAACTCAACAATATTTTTAAGTGGGTCAACGCTGGGGGCCAACGATTATTTCTCTTGAAGGATGTCAATCTTGAGGTCAATGAAGGGGAATTCATCTCTGTCATGGGGCCTTCTGGCTCTGGAAAGTCCACCTTGCTCAACGTCATTGGGATGTTGGATGGCTTTGATGAGGGAGAATACCATTTTTTGGATGAATCTGTCCATAATCTCAAGGAAAAACACAGGGCCAATCTCTACAAGGAGTACATTGGTTTCGTATTCCAGTCCTATCATTTGTTGGATGAACTCACAGTCCAAGAGAACTTGGAAATGCCCCTGCTCTATAAAAAATACAGGGGATCGGAACGTAAGGCCAAGGTGGCCGATATGCTGGACCGCTTCAACATTGTGGGCAAAAAAGACCTCTTTCCGTCCCAATTGAGTGGAGGACAACAACAGTTGGTGGGTATCGCCAGAGCTTTGATTTCCAACCCAAAACTAATCCTGGCCGATGAACCTACGGGAAACCTTAACTCCAAACAAGGTGAGGAGATCATGGACCTTTTCAAGCAGTTGAATGAAGAGGGGGTTACCATTATCCAAGTGACCCATTCCGAGAAAAACGCGGAATATGGCTCTCGGATCATCAATTTGTTGGATGGCAGGATGGTCTAATTGCGCCAATGGACAATTCGATTAGTGTTAAATCCAGGGATTGAAACCCAAAAAGACCTAGGATTTTCATATTTTTCTGTGATTGATAGCACTGGATAACCAACCAAACAATCCTCCATGAAAAAGATGAACCTCCATTTGTGCCTACTTTTCTGTATGGCCACCCTCGCAGTCTTGGCCCAAAAGAAGCCCAATGTAGTGCTCATTTTTCCAGATAATCTCGGTATGGGCGAAGTGGGCGCATATGGGGGTGTCAGGGGTGTGCCCACTCCCAATATTGATAGAATAGGGGAGGAAGGTATGCGTCTCACCAATTTCAACGTGGAATACAGTTGTATTCCGTCGAGGATTGCCATCTTGACCGGTAGGTATGCCACAAGAGCTGGGGAAAACTATTTTAAAGGAATTCCTTTATGGGAAAAAACCATAGCCGAAGGACTGAAATCGGTTGGCTATGCAACGGGACTCTTTGGCAAATATGACATTGGGGGTCCAAATTGGCAGGGAGTCCGTGAGCCTATGGACCAAGGTTTTGACGAATGGTATGGCATACCGGGAACCAGCCATGTGTCCCAGTTTTCTTCCATGGAGGGCTTTGATCAGAACACCCAACCGGTTCCCTACATTTGGGAGGGGACAGCCGGGACACCTTCCCAAAAAGTAAAACCTTTCAACTTGGAGACCAGACGTACTTTGGACCGCGAGGCAGCAGAGCGGAGCATTTCCTTTATGCAGAAAAATGCCGCAATGGGCAAACCTTTTTTTCTGTACTATCCTATGACCCAGTTGCATTTTCCAGCATTGCCCCATCCAGATAAAGCAGGAACCACAGGTACAGGGGACATGGGCGACTCCATGGCAGATGTTGACTATAATGTGGGACTTATTTTAGCAGAATTGAACCGCTTGGGCATTGAGGACAATACCCTGGTAATTTGGTGTACGGACAATGGGGCTGAAATGAGACGGCCTTGGCGGGGATCTCCGGGATCGTGGCGCGGCTATTACAATTCGGCCATGGAAGGTGGAATAAGGACACCCTGCGTGGTCAGATGGCCTGGAATGATCCCATCAGGCCAAGTGTCCAATGAACTTTTTCATCAAGTGGATTTGTTTTCGACCATTGCCGCGGCAGCCGGTGTACCCGAAATTGTTCCAACAGACCGTATTATTGATGGGGTGGACCAGCTTCCCTTTTTGGAAGGAAAACAGAAACACTCCGATCGGGAGAGTGTCATTTTTATGAACGGTTTTGGAAATATTATGGCCGTTAAGTGGCATAACTGGAAACTGTGGTACAATTTCAAGACCGAAATGCCCGACCCAGACCCCGATAACCTTGTGCGTTTGTTCGATTTGCCAGTAGATCCCCAAGAGGAGATAGACGCGAAGGATTACTATCCATGGGTTATTGGGATTATGGACCAAATTGTGAAGGAATATGAGGATTCCCTGATAGAATACCCGAGGATTCCCCTAAGCGCCAACAATGCGGAGCCTTATACACCTCCCCAAAAAGGTTCGGGAAAACAAGTGGCAACCTATAGAAGGACGGACAGGGATGGTTTGGAAGAACGTTCCCCTGCCATAAAAAACCCAGATTTTTCAGGTTCATGGTCCACTACGGTATTGCACACTGTTTCGGTTATAAATAGGGTTGATGAACCAAAAGTGCCTGATTTGGGCAGTGGATGGGGCAATCAAATATCCATAAAACATAAGGACGGTCATTTGGAGGTCGAAAGAGTGGTATTCGTACCAAGGGAGATTCAACAGTTGGTAAAATACCGTTATGCGCTGGATGGTTCAACGACAGAAAACCCCATTAACATGGGGCGCACTGGGAAGCCGCCGATATCGACCACCGCTTGGGAAGGGGATAGGTTGGTGATAACTACGGTTTATCCCTTTCAAAATCCCCAAAATGGGGAATGGTCAGAAGGAAAGGTAACACAGACCCTTTGGTTGGAACCTGCTACCCAAACCCCCTGGGAACCCACTTTGATCGTGGAAACCACTAGGCATGGTGTTTTGGGCGGATTGACGACCACCAACAGAACGGTTTATACAAAAGGGTATCGGTAGAAATGTTGCAAAACACAAGTCAGGTAAAAAAATATTTTTTACAATGGCTTACATTAGTATCTTTGCACCCGCAAAGTTTGGTCGCGTAGCTCAGCTGGATAGAGCATCTGCCTTCTAAGCAGACGGTCGAAGGTTCGAATCCTTCCGCGATCACTTTAAGAGTTCAAATAAAAACAAAGCCTTGCATATCTTATTGATTTGCAAGGCTTTAATGTTTTAGGAGCTCCATTTGAATCGGTTTGAAATGGTATGTTTTGGTTTGTAATTCGGTTAGTAAATTTTTTTCTTCAAAGTGTTAACCGAATAAGCGTGTAATTAACTATTTTACAATCAATTAGTATTTGACTTTCGTAGGTAATTATCGTTCAATTTAACACAAAACCTATGAGAACCCGGACAACATTTTCAATCAGTTTCTAGATAAGTACTTCCCGAAGAAATGACGACAACGCAAAGATCTATGCCCAAATCACCGTTGATTCGCAAAGGACAAACATGAGTTTAAAGTATACTATCCCGAAAGAGATATGGGACAGTAAGGGGTCGAAGGTTCTGGGGCGAACAAAAGAAGCTCAGGAAATAAATGCTTACCTGATGGAAGTTGAAACAGAACTATTTCAATGCTATCGTGAACTTCGGTCTAGAACATCCCATATCACTCCACAGATGATCAAAGCGCACTATTTTGGGGAAGATGTGAGTGAATTTACTTTAAAGAGTTTGTTTGAGTATCACAACACCCACAATGCACATAGTCTTTGCAAGGCTACCCTTGGTCATTACAAGACATGTCAGAAGTACCTGTTGAAGTATATCAACCAACAATATAAATGTGATGACTACAGACTGTCACAACTTAATCACCAATTTATTGTTGGATTTGAAACATATTTACGCAAACTACATCCCATAAATCATCACGCTAACCTTTCAAACAATGGTGCAATGAAGCATATTCAACGTCTACGAAAAATGATTAGAATAGCCGTCGATAATGAATGGATTGATAAAGACCCATTTCAAAAGTTTAAAATTAGAATGGAAAGAAGGGAAAGGGAGTTTTTGAACTTACCTGAACTTCAGAAAATTCAAGAATATCATACTGGGATTGAACGGTTACGTATAGTAAAAGACTTGTTTGTTTTTAGTTGCTATACTGGTATTTCTTATTGTGATATTATGGGTCTTAGCGAAGATAACCTTGTACTTGGCATTGATGGAAAATATTGGATAAGCAAAAAAAGGATGAAAACGAAGAATAGTTTTAAGCTTCCATTGGTTGGTCCAGCATTATCTATAATTAAACGATACCAATATCATCCTAAACGAGAACCAGAAAAACTTTTCCCTAGAATCTCCAATCAAAAATTGAATAGTTATTTAAAGGAAATTGCGGATGCATGTGACATTTCAAAAAATGTTACTTTCCATATGGCAAGTCACACTTTTGCAACTACGATTACTTTAAGTAATGGGGTTCCCATAGAGACGGTTTCCAAAATATTAGGACATACAAAATTGGCCACTACTCAAGTTTATGCAAGAGTATTGGATAAGAAAATAAGTGAAGATATGAGTGGTTTGGAAACGATTCTGGATTCGAAGTTTTCAGATTCAAATGACAATATAGTAAAGTTTGGAAATCTTGACTTTTGATTTGTAATTCTGAAAAGCCATTCATAAATGCACATCATATGTTTTGTCCCAAATCCTACCTTCTGCGTTTGAGTTTAGTTTCTATTTGGTTTTTGTGGTGTTTGGGAAGATATGTTTAACTAACGACTTCTAATCAACAAAAACCACTGAATTTATTGATTGTTTGGCACACCAAAGAAAGGTATTTGGGTTTTCACGCTCGCGTGAAAAAACGAATAGCAAGAGGGTGATGCGCAAATTGCGGCATCACGGTTGTTTTTGGATCTTCAACAAATTGAAAACCAGTTAATTAAGTTGATTTTGAAATACTGTGCAAAATCAGGGACTACAGTAGACTTTTCCGAAATCTACAGTAAACCATTTGGGAAGCCCTGTAAACACTGGAAATTTTTGACGAAAAAATTGACGCAATTTGACGAAAAAACAAAATTGGGCATATTGAAAAGCAATCTAAAGTTTAAAAATACGGAGGGGAGGTTGGAAAGATATAAACTTGAAGGCAATAGATTTTAGACTCCCAAACGCGATAAGAAGAACATATCCAATGAATAGAAAAAATTACCTCGCTTAGTAAATTAGTTAAGGTAAGATCTGGGGCTTGCAGCACTCCACTTCGTTGCGTTCGCTTTGATATCGATATTAGATTAATAACGGTGGTTTTTAAGGCACCGTTTTATTGAACTTTCATAGAACAACGAGTCCACTGGTTTGTTAAAGTCCATTTCCCCGTACTAAATAAATAGTTTACATTCTACCGTTTATTTAAAACTTTCAGGTTATGGTTTTTGGATATGCACGGGTGAGTACCATGGGACAAAGTTTGGACCTTCAATTGGATGCACTCCTCAAGGAAGGGATTCCACAAAAGAACATATACACGGATATAGTATCGAGTACTAAAGAAGTACGGAAGAGCTTGAGCAAACTGAAGTAGCACATTGTTGGTGACCGTTTGAATTCGGTCAGCCTCATTGAACAGAATTAAATGATCCTATTTTCTTCTCAGTTAGATATAGGTATTCAAATCCAGAACTTATGTTGTTATAGGTTTCCTGATTTATCTTTTTAAAATTCTCGTAGGACTCTTTATCAATCCAGGTATCTACGAGCAAATAGGTGTCCGATTCATCTTCACTTTTGAGTAGAAATGAACCTCGATAATTTTCGGATTCATAAAATAACTTGGACCAAGTGCCACTACTACCATATTCAATTTCAAATTTCTCTTTATTCTCAGGTTTTATTTTATAGCTCCAAACCACAGAATATACCGTGTTCAAATTAGTAGTCATTATTTCATTGTTAGTTATGTTATTGCAAGCGGCCAAAATAATAACCAATGATAATAAAACTGTATTTAGTAATGTGCGCATTTTTTTAAATTTTAAATTGCAAACGATGGTCACCAACGCCTTTGATATTAGTAGCTGTGTGGTTTAGCCGTAATTCAGCACGTTCCCACAAAGTTGAATATCCGTCAGGATACATATAAGTAGGCAAGATCAAGGAATTACTTATGGCAATTGTTAGCTGTTCTTTCAATTAAACTCTAGTTCCCTAAGACGTAAAGAAACCAATTTCATTCAAATAATCCATATAAAAACTATGTTTACTACCTAATAACTCTTTTGTTCCAAATTGACAGGAAGTGTCAAGAAATTTTCCCTATGCTTTAAAAAACTTCTTGGATTGGTTCCTGCCAATTGCCTGAATTCCCTTATAAAGTGGGACTGGTCCGCAAAACCTGCATCATAGGACAATTCAGTGAGATTTATGATTTCCGAACCTTGCATGTAGTGTTGGATGGCGTTGAGCCGTGAAAGGCGCATGTATTCCTTGGCCGTTATTCCAAACCTCCTTTTGAACTCCCTTTGGAGTTGTCTAGGGCTGATGGGCACCTGTTGGATCAACTCCTCCAAGGTCATCATGCCTTGGTGTTTTCGGATAGTCTCCGAAGCCAAACGCACATAATCATGGTTTTTTGTGTTGTCAGACATCTTTTTCAAAAGGAAATCTTCTGTCAACCTAATCTTTTGTTGGATACTCTTTGCTTCCCTTAACCACGAACAATAGTCCTTAAAAGCAATCCCAAGAACATCGGAACTATCTTCGAAGGTGGCAGTGAACAGGGCAGGGGACACTCCAAAGATGTTATAGATGCCCTCAGGGTTGAACCGAATCCCAAATATCTGTACCATATCATGGAACTTGACCTCATAGGGTCTGGTCTGTAGACCGATCAAGGTGAATTCCGGGGATTTCCCCCAGGTCTCACTTTTGAACAGCTCGCAATGGTCATGCGTCAAATGGATGATCAATTCAATACATCCGTTGGGTACTACCGATTGCACAAAGTTGTCTTCAGAACACAGGTTGAAATCTCCTGTATAATATGCCTGTACAAAAGGGCTCAATGCAAAGGATGGCCTGTATTCTGAAAACCTAACATTCATGGAATGGATTTTTAATACGCTAGCTTATGATTTATTGGCTGCTAAATTAAATATAAACGGCTAATTATCAGGTAAAAAGAAGGGAGGTATCCACAATATTCGATTCTGTGGGCAACATGGCCTTGTCAAAGGTGGCCACAATGTTGTTGGCGCCCCCAAAAACTCCCAATACCTTGGCAGTTATTGTGCCCGTGTTCTTGAGGTCATGGGGTACCATTTCAGGTACAAGGACCAATCCGCCGGCTTTGGCTTCTATAGCCTCTTTTCCCACTGCGGCTTCCACAGTTCCCTCTAGGATGATCAACAGTTCCTCGGCACTATCGGTATGCCTGCCCAGATTATCCCCAGGTTCCAATTCGAAATACACCGTGGCCAATTGTTTAGATCCGTGTACGCCCACCAATGGAAATGTGGCCTTGCAATGCTGTTTTTTGTCTTCTTTTCCGATGAATTCGTTCAATTCAATCTCATTTACGTTTACTGTTGTCATAATATATCTTTAAAGTGAATATCCATTTACAATTGCCTGGCCCGTATTGAAGTCCACGGTTCCCAATCCCAATACCTGGGCCCGGTTCAACCAAGTGTACCGTTCGTCATTGGTGTGGAATTCCATGTTCAGTTTCAGCGTTCCATTGTCATTGATACCAGTTTCGGTGAGCTGGATCTGGGCTCCATCATCCGTCTGGATCCTGGCATGGAGGTCAAGGAAGAACCTTCCGTCCGCCCTAACTTCCAAATAATCGACACCACTGATCTTTCCGTTGATCTTTTCCCCTGTAAGGTTCCCCTCAAAGTAGATATCGAAACGGGCCCCTTCCTCAGGGATACGTTCCCCATTGACCAAATCCTGCATGCTGAATCCGTATTCCACGAAATCGGAAAGCACTACCTGCTCCTCGAACAATAGGGCCAAATCTGTTTTTTCCAATGTATTTTCCATTATGGTTTGTTTTAAATGATAGGACAAATCTAGGGCCATAGTGTTCTTTGCAATTGTAAAAAAACGACTTTAGGCCCCTTGATTTACTTGGTAAGGGACTGTGTGGCACTGACAATGATCTGGTACAGGTTATCGATTTCCTTTTGACCTGTACGCCAGTTGGAAACCGCTACCCGAATGGCAAATCTGTCTTTGTATACCGTAGGGGTCAAAAAGACCCTGTTACTTGCGTTGATGTTCTCCAAAAGTTCCTTGGTATCGATTCCCAAGTCGATTTTTGCCGCAAAGCACACAATATTCAACCGTACCTCGTGAAGGAGATCCAATTGAGCATGCCCCTTGATACGATTTCCCAATTCCTGGGCCAATTGGCAGTTTCGGCCCACAATTTCTTCATATCCCACTTTCCCATAGGCTAATAAGGTAAACCAGGCAGGAAGGGATCTCCAACGCCTACTGTTTTCGGGGACATAGTTCATGAAATCCTGTGTGGCACCATCACCTTCCAGATAGGGGACATTTCCATTCTGGAAGACCTGTCGTTGTATTCCTGGGTGTTTGGTGAACTGGAAGGCCGCATCATAGGGCACATTAAGCCATTTATGGGCATCGATGGCGATGGAGTCTGCCGATTCCCATCCATTGACCAGATATTTATAATCTTTGGCCACAGCTGCAAATCCACCAAAGGCGCCATCAATGTGCAACCAGAACTTATACTTTTTCTTAAGGTTTCCCAAAGCGCTAAAATCATCAAAGTCACCCGTATTGACCGTTCCGGCACTAGCTACTACGATGCAAGGTCTTTCCGGATGGATGGACAGCCGTTTTTCCAGATCGGCAACATCCATGGCCTCCCTATCGAGAAGTCGGTTGACCAGTTCCAGGTTATCACGTCCAATTCCCAAAATGGAAAGGGATTTATAGGTGCTGGAATGGGGTGTGGCAGCAAATACCTTTAGGGCCCCTGAACTCGTGTCCAGTCCGTTTTTGGACCCATCTTGGCCTATTTGTTGGTAGACCCATTGCCTTGCCCCGGCCAAGTTGACCATGTTCGAGGTGGTGCCCCCGGTGACAAAGCTCCCAAAAAAATCGGATGGCAGTCCAAAAAGTTCCCGGTATAGAGCAATGGTGTCCGATTCGTGTTTTGCGGTGATAGGGGTCACGGAACTTACCTGATCGTACGTCGAGGTTAACCAATCCCCCAAAAGTGCAGCCGGGGTGGATCCTCCCGTTACATAGCCATAAAAATTGGGACCTGCGGTAGCGGAAATATAAGGGGCATAATGGGAGTTGAACAGTTCCAAGGCCTTTTTGGCCCCGAGGCCTGTTTCAATGTTCCATGTATCCTTTGGCATGTTGGATACTCCAATGTTCGGGGCAGCTTCGTTCAGGTCTTCCAAATAGGACAGGGCCGTGGTCTTGGCCCCTTCCAGAATTTCATCGATCTCTACCAGATCTTTTTTCAGTATTGTGTTCATAGTGTGCTGTTGGAATATTTATAAAGTTAAGATTTTGGTTGCCATTCCAAATGTTTTGAGGTGTAGGCAGTTCCCCCGGCAAAAAGGTTTTTAATGTCACCATCCTCCAAATTCAATTGGACATGGATAAGACTGGGGGAAGGTTCCTTCATAAATTCCCCTTGTTTGATCACAAAATGGGGCTTTGGTTGGACCTGGGAATGCAGATAACAGGCCAAAGGTCCAGCGGCCATTCCCGTGGCGGCTTCCTCAGGGATGCCGTAGTAGGGGGCAAACATCCGGGATTGGGCATCCACTGTTCCATCTTTGGAAAGGACAAAAGGATAGATACCAATCAAACCTAGATGTTTGGACAGTTCAATAATGGCATTGGAATCAGGTGATAGGTTTACCAACTGATCGACCGATTTCAATGGAACCACCACAAACGAGTTACCAGTGTCCACCTTCATGGGCACCAGACCTTCCGCCAGATCATTGCGACTGATGCCCAACGCATCGAATACCTTATCCTCGATGATTTCCAAACAGGTGAATTTGGGTTTGGCCTGTTCCATAAATGCCATATCCCCATTAAAATATATTATTCGGGTACCATCAATGGTTTCCTTTGAGGATCGGGCCCCTTCAATCAATCCCTTTTTCCGCAACAGGGAAAAGGAAGCAACGGTAGCATGTCCACAATGGGCAATTTGTTTGCTTGGGGTAAAAAAATCCAGTTTAAAGTCGGCCAAGGAGGAGCTGGAAACAAAAGCGGTTTCTGGCAATCCAACATGTTTGGCGATTTCCTGTTTTTCTGCAGGGGTCAACCCCTCGGCATCCAGAACGACCCCAGCGGGATTGCCTCCTGTTCCTTCGATGTCAAAAGCGTGTACGATGTGTACTGTAATTCGTTCCATATGTATGATCATTGAAAATTCAATAGTTGCTTGAACTTGATTTTTCTTAGTTTCTGCTGAAATGGGATTTCGATGTTTTGATAGGACCAAGCAGCTGAAACAATGTTTACGAACAATAGGGACATCACTAGGGGAACAAGGGTCCAGGTATCTGGAATAAGCCCCGGTCTATCCATAAGCCAGCTGTCTAGTCCCATCCAATATAGACTTAACCAAAGACCCTGCATCATATATATCGAATAGGATATTTCACCGAGGAATTGCGCAGGTGGCCATTTCATCATTTGTTGAACCTTTCCCCGGTTATGGGCAGCGGTCAAAATGATCAGGGCAAAACAGGGAATGATAAAAACGTCGTTGATCTTGATGTGCAGCCCAAAAAGGGTCATCAGGGCCATTGCCAAAAAGAAAAGGTCTTTGGCCAGCCATTTTTTAAAAAAGCTTTTTCGGTAAAGATTGTACACAAGGATGCCAAGAGTGAATTCAGCAAAGCACCTAAAAATACCCCAATCAAAGGTTACGTCCAAGGAATGTTTCACATTGAAGTGAACTATCCCTCCCAGTATGGCAAATGAGATCAGGGCCATGATCCATTGCCCTGATCCTTTCCTTTGGAAAAGGAACAAAAACAACAAAGGTGAAGCCATATAAATGGCCCATTCCGCACTGATGGACCAAGAAGGTACGTTCCAAGTAAGCCAGTAGTCGGAACCCCAAGCCTGGGCCAGGAATAGATGTACAGGTATTCCTTTAAAGGCATACATATGGCTGAACTTATCCCAGACGTTCGGAAAGCCAAAAATCAGGAAAAAGGCCACTACTACATGGGTCAGCAGACAAAAAATATGCAAAGGATACAATCGGCTGAACCGCGCCCATAGGTAATTCCATGAGCTTTTGAAATTGATGCTGTGTTGGAAACGGTCCCCGTAAACATGGGCCAGGATAAAACCGCTCAAAAGGAAAAAGAAATCCACAAAAAGATATCCCTTGGCCATGAGCATGGTGGAATCTTGTGACACCAATGGCTCAAGACCCGTAAAAGTGGTCAATTGGTCATAATGGTACAGTACCACCCATATGGCAGCAATACCCCTTAATGGGGTCAAAGTTTCGATATAGTTTGAACTCTTCATGGCGTATCAGTATTTCACTTCCTGGAAATCCTTGACCAATAAGGGTCCCAATTTGGCCAGCTGTTGGTGTTTAGGATGTTCCTGATATATTTTCTCCGCTGCCTCTGAACTGAATTTTAGGACAAAGGCCATTTCAAATCTTTGGGAATGAGTGAGTTCCTTGACTTCGAAGGAGTCAAAGCCGTCCACTTCGCCTACCAAGTCTTCGAACAAGTCCATCATTTGATTTTTTTGTTCGGCCGTGACCTGATCGTTCCATTGGAACAATAGCATTTTTGTAAGGGGACCATCATTTTCTATAATGATCCGTTGCTGTGCGTGGCCTTGGTTGGATACTAAAAGGCTTAAGTAGATCCATAGGATCGTTGCAATTGTTTTCATGTGTTTGATATATTTCATTTTTGATGTCAAAAGTAATTTCGGACCAGTGGTCTGAATTGTGAAAAAACGACATCATGATTTTTGATTTTAATCTAAAAACTAAAGGCGATAGTCCATAGGGATGTTTCGAGTCATCACTTTTTCAAAGTAATGCCCCGGAATAGTTGAATAGGATTGACTTTAGGTGTTCTTTTGGAAGGTAATGTAATCATTTGATGCGGGATGGACCTTCCCAATCCAAAGTAGACATGGCGTCTAGGATGATTTCCCAATAGCGGCGCACTTTTTCTTTCCATTTTTTCATTATCTACATTTATTTTTTGATTTCAAAGATGAGATTGACAGGGGTCCTCTGGGCAATCCTGAATTGGCTAAACCCTGCTTCTTCCACAATCTGACGTACCCGCTCGGGTCCTGCTTGGGCCCCAAGGCAATATCCTCCATCCTGTGAATGGGAGTGGGGTACACAAAGCGTTGTGGAAGCGGCATAGAACATCCTCCCTATGGGATTGAAATTCTGTTCCAATTCGTCGAAGGAAGCAGGTTCCACCAACATGATACTTCCATCTTCGTTCAATTTTGTACTTGCATGCTTTATGGCCTCCAAGGGATTACCGAAATCATGGAAGGCATCCATATAACAGATGAGGTCGAATCCAGATTCCTCGAAATCCTTGGCAGATGATTCCTTGAATACAACATTCGATAATCCTGCTTCACTTGCCCTGAGCTTTGCCGTTTCAATGGATTCCTCATGATAGTCAAATCCGTAAAAGATGGAATTGGGATATTTGGTGGCCATCAGAATGGTGGAGGCCCCATGTCCACAACCAATATCAGCTACTTTTCCACCTTTGATCAATGTATTCTCAATCCCTTCTAGGGAAGGAATCCACTCGTTGACCAAACTGGCGCGATAACCCGAGCGAAAAAAGGCTTCGGTTCCAAAGAACAGGTTATGATGGTGCTGGTGCCAACCAATGCCTTTCCCTTCCCTGAAATCCTGTACCATTTTATCCTTGTCATACCAAAGACTGGATACCACCTGGAATCCAGGGGCCATAAAAAAAGGACTGTCCTTGTCGGCTAAGATTATGGCGTGCTCTTCGGGCAAACTGTAGGTCTTTTGTTCAGGGTCATAGCTGATATACCCCCCAGCTGCTTGGTTGTTGAGCCATTCTTGCACATACCGTTCAAAGGTGCTTGTTTTTATGGACAATGCCTTGGCATTGGTGGCCCCCAGTTCCCTTAAGGCTTGGTAAAGGCCGAGTTCTTCACCTATTTGAACCAAAACTCCGGACATTCCTGCAGAAAGATCATTAATGATCTGCCCAGCAAAAGTCTGCACTTTTTGCATATCCAACTCTGCAGTTATATTCTCAGTATTTCTCATTTTTCTAGTATTTGATTTATAGGCAAAAGTATGAGGCGAGCTATTTAGTAAATTGAAGAAAAACGACAACTTTGAATTCCAAATGCTATTGAGAAATAGTTTAGCTGGTTTAGTTTCAGAGGAAGTTATCCTTAGTATTATTATGGGAAAGTTCCAAACATATGATTGGTAATCAAATGGAAAGTTTAAATAAAGAGCATGTTTCAAGAAATTAAGAATAGCTTTCAACTAATTAAAGCGTCTTTCAAAACTTTTAGCAATTACCCAATCCTTATTGCAATTAATGAATCGATATACAATTCCATTGAGCCAATAAATGGGTTAAGGCATCCTGCTGAAGGAAATGTAACAGGTTGGTATATCTGGTCTGGCGGAGAGATTCCCCAAGGTCAAGAAGATTTTTTCAAACCTATTCATGTTGAACACCTAATAGAAGATTTGCCCGAATGCCTTAAATATTTGGGTTTACCCTTTGGATGGCGTTTTAAAATTGACAGAAAAGGCTATGAAGATATATGGTATGATTCAGGATTACTACAAAATTAAAAGTTTGAATAAACGATTAAAAAGGGATTAAGTTTTTAACTAGAGTAGGTTCCAATTCTATTTAATAATTATTGATTAATTTTGGCTCATACGAAAGGAGATTGCTTATAGTGGTCTGTAATTCGGTTAGTAACAAAACATCAGCAAGGTAAAAGCCAGTAAAAATAAGGGGTAGCGAATGGAGTTCGAATCCTTCCGCGATCACGGAAAAATCAAAAGCAAGCTAGACATAGGGCTTGCTTTTTTGTTTTGTGGCTGCATTGATTTTTTAGGCCGTTGTTGGGAAGGTAAAAAATAAAAGCACTGTCCACGGACAGTGCTTTTATTCTTATTGCACGTACTGTGCAATCCCGGTGTAACCAAACTAATTTATTTACAATCTCAATCTCATGAATAGTTCATGGGTATTGTTGTCAAGGCCGTCAATAGAGTTTTGAATGGATGTTTCATAGGCGTATCCCAAGTTGAACCCATTGGAAATGTTGAACAGGAACAGACCGCCTATACTTTCATCAAAACGATAGGAAGCACCAAATTCAAAACGCTCCCCAAAATCCAAAATACTTGTCAATTCCAGGGATACTGGTGAGGCATTCACATAACGTAACATTCCCATGGTCTTCAGATCCAATGTTTTGCCCAAGAGGAAGGTATACCCCCCGCTCAGATAGGCATGCATACGGTCGGTTCCCAAATAGGCATTGCCATCGCGTTCCTGCAAACGATCTGGGGTCAAGAGCTTTGGTGCGGACAGCGACACAAAATATCTATCGTGCTTTAGGTATGCCCCTGCCCCCACATTGGGTGTAAAACGGCTTTCATAGTTCATGAGGGTACCATCCTGGCCTACTCCGTAGGTAATCAACCCATCCGTATTGGCATCGTAGGAGTTGGCACTTCCCTTGATCCCAAAATAGAGGCGATGGTCTTCATCCAAATCAATGTAGTAAGAGATGTCTATGGCCACCCATGTCTGCTGCTCAATGAAGGTACGATCGTTGAGGATGGAAACGCCTAGGCCGACATTTCTACCCACAGGCATCCCAAAAATGGCGCTCTGACTTTCTGGAGCACCCTCCACGCCGGCCCATTGGCTCCGAACCCCCAATGAGAACTCGGCCCCTTCTGAGCTTCCGGCAAAAGCCGGATTGTAAATGTTCATATTATAGCGGTAAAAGGCATAGCTGGGGTCCTGCTGGGCACTGGCCGATAAGGACAGGACTACAACCGCTATCAGTATCTGAAATTTATTGATGATATTCATGTCTTACTATTGTGTTTTTTGTTTGTTGTTGTTTTAATAGTTGATAAAAATCCAACCTTGGAGCAGGGCACTTCCATCCCCTAGATCAATGATGTACAGATAGGACCCTGCAGGAAGTTTTTCATTCCTGCTCTTGTAGAATCCTTCCCAATCGTTGTGATATGACCTGGTGGCGAAAACCTCGTGCCCCCATCTATTGTACACTTTCACCGTATTGTTTGGATAGTTGTCAATTCCAGGAATGACCCATGCATCGTTGTTTCCGTCTCCATTGGGAGTAAAGGCTTGAGCGGGAACCAATGTGGGTTCGTCACTTGTTGGGAAAGCATCGTCACTGTCCACAACACCATCATTGTCATCGTCTTCATCCACACTGTCCGGGATGCCATCACCATCGGTATCCAGAGGGATGCTTAACGCGTCCGTGGGGTCGGTTCCTTGGGATATCTCAATTTCATCGGAATATCCATCGCCGTCATCATCGGTGTCGGTATTGTTTCCTATGCCATCACCGTCGGTATCGGTGTCCTCTGTGGGATCTGTTGGGAAAGCATCTTGATTATCCGGAATGCCATCGTTGTCGTCATCGTTGTCCACATTGTCACCAAGGCCATCACCATCATTGTCAATGTCCGTAATACCGTCATTATCATCGTCGTCGTCGGCGTTATCACCTACACCATCTCCATCAACATCTGAACTTTCATTCGGGTCCGTTGGAAAGGCATCCTCATCATCGGGCACCCCATCGTTATCGGCATCATTGTCGGCATTGTCCCCGGTCCCGTCACCATCGGTGTCGGTGTCCTCGGTGGGATCTTTCGGAAAGGCATCGTTGATGTCCAGGGTACCGTCGCCATCGTCATCGTCGTCGGCATTGTCCCCGGTCCCGTCGCCATCGGTGTCGGTGTCCTCGGTGGGATCTTTCGGGAAGGCATCGTTGATGTCCAGGGTCCCGTCGCCATCGTCGTCGTCGTCTGCATTGTCCCCGGTCCCGTCGCCATCGGTGTCGGTATCCTCGGTGGGATCTTTCGGGAAGGCATCGTTGATGTCCAGGGTGCCATCACCATCGTCATCGTCATCCAAATCGTCCGGTATTCCATCGCCATCGGTATCTTGGGCCGCAGTAATGTCCGCACTATAGGATGTTCCACTTACCTCATTGTCCCCATCTTTTACCTTGAAGGAAAAAGAAGTATAGTTTTCGCCATATTCACCGCTCTCGGTAGTGTACACCAATAAGGTTACATCATCGATCATATCATTGACCGAAACGGGGCTACCGTTATATACCAATGTTCCTTTTGAGGGAAGTGAAATAATCTGGATCCCGTTGAATGCATCACTGGGGTCATCATCAGCAAAAGTGAAATCGCTTGTAGCAAAGGCATGCCCAATATCCTGAATCACATCCAAAGTGATATTACTTCCCTGAGGTGCATCATTTACGTTGTTGATGCTGAAAGAAACCGTTACGGTCGCTGAAAAGGAAACGGCATCTTCAAAGTTATAGGTAAAACTATCCGTTCCAGACTCATCCCCATCGTGCTCATAGGAAAAGGTACCATCGGTATTGAATGTAAACGAGGCCGCATGGGACGGATTGGTGATGATATGGTACACTAGGTCATCTCCATCGATTTCAATATCGTTGGTGGAAACATCCTCGTTCAAAGTGGCATTTTCATCCAAATTGAAGTTGTCTCCATTTGCCACAGGTGTATCATCCGCAGGCAAAATGGAAAGTGTAATGTTGGCCGTTACCTTTTGGCCTTGATCGTCCAATTCGTAGGTAACGGTATCCGTACCATTTTCATTGGCATTGGGGGTATATATCACTTGGTTACTTCCATTGACCATGGCTGTACCTTTGGTTCCCTGCACGGTGATGGTCACAGTAGGTGTAAAACCGGTATCGTATACGTCATTGTACAGTACATCAATGGGATCTGATACGGTGTCCTCATCCAAAATGGCCAAGTCATCATCGGCACTCACCACAAGGGTAATATCATAGGGGCCAAAAGTGGCCGTTCCCACATTGCCGGCATTGTCCTTTACCTCGGCATGGATGTACCATCCAGAACCTCCAATATTGAATGAAGTGGTCTTGGATTGACTATTGCTCCACGACGTCCAGACAGCATTATCCGTTGCTGGCGGCGTGGCACTCTGTACTTTGGCAAAGCGCTGTACATCGAAGCCGCTTCCTCCATTTTCATCGTGGAAAACCAATTGAATGTCCGTGTCGGTATCCAAGTTTCCGCTGGAGGGGTTAGCCGTAATGGTGGGCAAGGTATTATCATCCACAATGGTCAATGTTCTATAGAAAGGTTCTGACCATACCCCAGTATCGGTCTGGGTCCGTAGACTGATGATATAATCAGCAGACACATTATTATATGCCGAGAAATCTGTCATTGGGGTCGAGGCATTGTAAATCTCCGTATCTGTCGGATCTCCGTCACCATCGTACGTGCGTTGGGTAACAATCCATTCTTGGGTCGACAAGGTTCTGCCATAAGGATCCACAGAGTTGTCCTCAATGGCAATGGTCATATTGCCCGTATAGGTATTGATCAAATCGGGCTGGATGTTGAATTGGGCAATCGGTAAATCCGTAGCTCCCCCGGAACCTGCTGTTTTTTCTACATAAATGCTGGTAGGGCTACTCCATGTACCCTGGTGGTCCTGAACCCGTAGCATTACCAAATATTGACCATCAGAAACGGAGTTCTTGTCAAATTGGCCATCGACCCAATCGTTGGTGGAGGCGGCGTCCACCGCTTTCCATTTCCATTCGGATTGGTTGATTCCATTGTTGGCGCCACCATCCAGATCGTAAGATGTATTGTTGATGAAACCGGTATCGTTGCTATACGTAAAGCTGGCCACCGGCTTACGGTGAAAATACAATGTGGTAGGCGCCGTGGGCATTTCCTCAAAGGTGAAGGTGTACTTTCCGGGTTTTTCGTAATACTCGGGCACATCTTCCAAGTACAGTCCACTCCACGAAACACGGCCCGTGTTGTTTGAAAAGTATGTTTCATCGTGGGTTATCTTCCAACGGCCACTTGGGTAGCTTGCGTTGGCAGTATTGTTTTTTAGCTGGGCAGGGTCCACATCGATCTCTACCGAGGTCCCTGCAATAAAAAATTCTCCGGCACTTACGGTACCAAATTGGTATTGCTCATAGATGTACTGGGCCATATCGTCGATCCAAGTGGACCAACTGCCTGTATCTCTATTGATAAAAGTGCCCTGATCGTTGTTCTGGGTTATAAAACGTTCAAACTGGGCCTCGTTGGCATTGGTTCCCCACCCGATATAATGGATATCTTCATTGATGGTCCGCATCAAGATTTCAGCTAGATCCGCATCGTTATCAAAATCGGCCACTTCAAGGTCGTCCAGGTTTACGTTGAACCTCAGCGCGCTGTTTCGCCATTGTGGCTCACGCAACACATCTTTAAAGGCACGTAATTCCAACTTTTCAATATTGATATCCTTGAAATAGGCCCCAGATTGCTCGTGAACGTAGAAACCGTAGCTGCCTTCGGAGAAGGTCGCATCAGAAATATTGAATGATTCGATCCAATCCGTACCAGCATTTCCACCCCCACCTTTTCTTGAAATTTTGATATCATCACCACTCATTTCAATCTTAAAATCAATGGTCTGACCATCATAATAGGCGGCAAACATATCTGTGCGGTTTCCATTCCAGCCATACGTTGCAGAACCGGAATTACCGCTATTGGTGTTCAAGGCCAAAACGGTTTTAACCCCGTTTTCAATTTTTATAATGGCTTCAGCAGGGTCACCGTCTGTTCCATAACCGCTCACATTCCCACATGCTGTGTGGTTGTCAATGATATAGGCATAAAAATTATGGTTGTCCACCTTTCTAAAGATAAAGCCTACCTCACCGTGTAAATAAGGAGCTCCTATTAGCCCCCACGTTGCAGAAATGGAACCATCGGCTATATCACCGGTGGGATCATACATGGCGTATCCATAACCGTTATAGCGGTTCACAAAATCAGCAATGATTCGGTTGGTTCCAGAATCAAAAGTGAAGTAGTCTCCTGTGTAAGAAGAATGCACCGGCGGTTCGGTACCATTAAAGTTCATTTTGTTCCAGCTGTTGAAAATATCACTGGCATCGGCTTGATCAGAAGAGATGGAGCTTCTTTGAAACGCTTCCACCCTCAATTTTCCCAAAGGAATTCCCTTGAGGTGCATGGCCTGTTCCAGATCACTCTCAAAGGTTGACAGGTCCAGATTGGCCGACCCAACGGTTACCATTACATCGACATTGGGCCCTTGTTGCACGGTCATGTCCACAGTTTGGGCTTGTGTGGTCCCAAACAGTAGAACTAATATGAAAAGCGATAGTATGCTTTTAAAGGTCTGTTTCATGATTGGTTGGTCTATTGAAATATTGAATTATGGGTTGGTTGGTTCATGGTGGTGTGGTCAAACACCAAATCCGCCCCAAAAACAGAACTGCAATTGGTGGGGACCGCAATGTTGATGTAAGCCTTGTCACTGATTTTTTTCAGCAGGGCAAGTCCCTCAGGATTTGAGCCTAGATTGCAATTGTATATAAGGAGCTGCATATAGCTTCCTTGATAAAGTCCTTCTAGCATTGAAAGTTCAAATTCTTGATCCACGGCAATTGAATCGTAGGTTTTGTCCCCAAGCTGAATGGCATTGTAGCTGGCATTGGCAAATAGATGGACCACTTGTGTGGAACGATTTTGTTCTAGGTGTTCGCGGATGTATTTCCACGGATTCCCAGTTTTACCAAGCTCAATTACGGTGGTGCCCACAGGAAGATTTTCGAGGACCTGTTGTTTTTGGGCATAACCAGAATCCATGATCACCACATCATTTGATTGGGCCATGGATGCTGTAATTAAAAAGGCGAATAGGAAAAAGAACATTGAAAAAGTTTTCCTGTACATAAGATTTCTCATTGATTTATTTTTTGGTTTTAGGTTAAAATGTGAATTGGTTTTTGGTTTTGTGTTCCGAACAGTTCAGGCATGGGAGGGTCACTCCACCTAAATGTGACAATTCGTATGATGGTCCCTAATACCTTTTATGGACTATGGGACGTCAATAATGCTCTGGAAAATTTCTTGGATGATGTCTAGTAACTCTCTTTCATAAAATAGGTACTGTTTTGGTTTTTTTTCGATTGGTTTTTTTGCGATTTTCTTACAGTGTTCCTTTATGAATTGTACAATTTTTCCTATTCTTCATCTAAGAAACGGGGTGCATAATCCGATATTTCATAAAATCGTTTGGGAAATTGACATATATCAATTTTGCATCATTTTCTTACAAATTTTGAATGGATATGGCTGAAAAACAGATGTAGTAGAGGTCCCTATTACCTTCGTGTAATACGTGGATGGCCCCATTTCTTAGGTATGGACTTGACTGGATAAACTATTTGGCCTGCTAGTGGAGCAGGCATAAGAATTCCCTGACTATAAGGTTTCTTTGATGATTCTGGAAAGCGTCTCAGGCCTCATCGCCAAAAATGTGGCCAAATGTTTTTTGGGAATTCGGTTGACAATATCGGGCTTGCTATGCTCAATAAAATACTTTACACGATTTCGCGCGTTCGGGATCCTGGCCAAATATACCCTATGCTCGGCCATGATATAATACCCTTCCAGCAGGATTCTGTGCATTTGCCTAATTTCCGGAAACTTGGTGAGGCAGTATTTATACTGTTCGTATTCCAAATAGTCACAATGGGTGTCTTCAAGACTTTGTATAAACTCCCTGCTTTTTTCATGCCTGAAAAAGCCGGTAATGGAGGTGAAAATTTCATTTTCGGAATCGATCCATGTGGTAATCTCGGAAGACCCATTAACAAAGTACCCTCTTACCAGACCCTTTTTGATCAAATAGAGTCTATTGCAAATTTCGCCTGCCTTGCTGATAATTTCGTTCTTGGAAAAAGAACAGCTTTTGATGTTATCGACCAAAAAGGACTTTAGACCTGGACTTAGGGGGACAATGGAATTGAGATACAGAACAATGAAAAGGTTTTTTTCGATGCGTTGGTTTGGTTTCATTTTTATGCTCATTTTTTGAAGAGTATTCAACAATTTGGTTAGGTAGCATAGCAAGGAGGTTTCTACAGTTAAGGGCAAAATTGTAGGCGTGGGGAAATTTGGAAAACCAAGATTCCGGTAAGGAAGGGTATTGGATAAAAGGGTTTGTTGGATTATGGAGGTTCACCTTGATTGATGGATGGAAATTACTTTTTTGATCGATGCCGACTAAGATAATGTTATTTTACGCGTAGTGAGCCAATTCAGGGTGATTTAATTGATTCTTTTGATGGTTGGGACAAACACTTGTCCAAATGTTAAATTTGAAAATGTTTGCCCTAGGGTTATGGCTCTTATATTTGGTTTTGAAAAAGGTAGTTCTGTAATCCTTAAAACCTTTAAAGGTGTACCCTATTCGGAACTTATTGGGATCTGAAGTGAAGTTGGGTTTGTAAAAAAACTGCAAGGCGCGTGTTGTATAATGCCCTCGAACGCGCTAAGGCAATTTTGGGCCTTTTCCCTTGGTGGAATGCCCAAATCTGCGGTTTCCATGTTGGGAGCAGCATCTACCGATTTTACCCTTTTATCAAATATGAAGGCCTTTAAAATTTTATTTTCATCGGCCTTCCATGTTTCGGCAGATTGTTTCACAGAATCTGTTCTATGGCATAGAAGGAAAATGGTCAATGTGCCTAGCCTGAGGATGGCGGCTCCAACAAAAATGGTCAATAGTATCCTATCTAAGACCATCTTTTGTGTGGGCTCAATGATGGGCGCCTTTGCTCCACTGTTCCCTAAAGGTAAGTTGCTCCTGTGTTGGGTTTGGATCAAGGCTCAGTTCGGCCGGTTTGGTCAATTGTACTTTTTCCACAATGGCAGAAAGTTCAACTTCCCTGTCATCCCGAAGTACCAGTACCGTGAGGATTTTGCCCTCTTCAAGTGATGCCAACTTTTCTTGGAAAAACGAATGGAACCCAGATTGCGGCATATCCTCCCCATTGATTTTCAGTAGTTCATCACCAATCTTATAGCCCATTTTTTGCCCAAAGCTGTTTAGGTTGCCAATGTCGGCCACATAGACCCTTTTGGTTTGGGGGTTGTATCCCATGGAAGCATTTCCAAAGCTGTACCCCATATAAGGTTCCGGATTTTTGAGCGTGACCCCCATTTCCTTGAACACTGCGTACAAGGGCAGAGGCTCGCCCCCTGAAACGTACCGTTTGAAAAAAGTGGTCAACGCTGGATAGCTAAGGGCGGCAATTTCCTTAAAGAGCCTATTGTCCTTGAAGGGGCGGTTATCCCCGTATTGTTGCGCCAATGTATTCATGAGGTCGATGAGCCCTGTGTTGCCCTTGGAGTACTTTCTTAGGTAAACATCCAGGCACAGACCGATAAGGGCACCTTTTTCATAGACATTGGCATATTCGACACGGTATTCGTCCAAACAACCTTCGCTCAGCTCCGTAAAGGGCAAAGAATCATTGTATTCACTTTTTGATGAGGTGATCTTATTCGCCATTTCGGACAAGAATTGCTCCAAAGTGGTCATTCCATCCACCAACTGGGCGTGGTGGGCAAAATATTCCGTGGCACCCTCGTACATCCATAAATGTCTGGACATGTCAGGGTCGTTGAAATCAAAATATTGTATTTCCCTGGAATGTATGTTGAGAGGGGTTATGATGTGAAAGAACTCATGGGCCGATATATTGAGAATAGGTTGCAAAATCTGTTCTTGGGGAAGATCGGGAAGGGCATACAACGAAGAATAATTATGCTCCAAAGCCCCGGTCACCATGTGCTCCCCAGATTTGAGAAAATACATGATGAAGGCATATTTATCCACTGGAAGCTTGCCCCCCATGTAGTTTTTTTGGGCCTCAAGGAGTCTTTTTAAGTTATCCGCCAAAAAACGGGAGGTCACATTCCCCGAAGGGGAGTATACAGAGACCAGAACATCGGTATCGGCCACTTTCAGGACAGTATTGTCCGGTTTGCAGAACATCATGGGAGTATCCACAACAAAATTAAAACTGGGCATTCTGTACAATTCATAGCTGTCCGTACTTTCAATGGGATCTAGGGCCGTGGACCCCAGAAATCCACTGGGCTTCAAGATTTTTATCTCATAGTCCATGAATTTCATCCCTTCAAAATACCCATAGAAACCATGCCCATTGAGCACAAAATTGGTGTTGGCATCAATGTTGGTGCCCGACATTCCGGATACCATTTTCCCTTCTTTCAGGTCGTAGGTATCGTCAACGGCATAGGATATTTTGGACAATGTCTTGGCGTTGCTGATCACGAATGTATTGATGTCCTTCCGGTCAACCTTCAATGCCATGCCAGATCGATCAAAGGCCTGCAGATTGGTTATGAACCTTCCAAAGTCATAGATTTGATAGGTTCCGGGAACAATTTTGGCGAAGTGGAACTTCACGGTATTTTGGGTTATTTCCGGGGTTTGGAGTTCAACGTTCACTTTATCGTCGACCACGTCGACCAAATTGACCGTGTATTTATAGGAATCTTGTGCCCAAACCGAGGTGCACCAAATTTGAACAACTAGAAATAGAAATATCGTTTTTTTCATTTTCAATGTTTATGATTTAAACCAATAGTATGATCCAAAGGCAGTTGGGTCGAAAACTGCATCATCCAAATTTGGATCCACGTCAATATTGTTATAGCGCTCCGTTTGAATCAGTTTTCCATCCACATGGAACTCTATCCATGTTTCCAGCCAGTTTCCTCCAATATTTTTGAAATCGTCATACTTTACCTCGTAGAGCTCCCCATGTTTTCCTTGGCTGAACCTTCGGACTACATAAAGCTCTTGGGCATCCACCCAAATCTGTGGCTTGCTTGGGTCATTTGGCCCAGCCCCGAGTATGTAGACCGGTTTGCCCTTATATTCCGATTTGCTGAACAAAGAGGGGTCTATCCCTAGGCCCTGCAATCTTTCCAAGGTTTCCTCAACGGAATAGTAAAACAGACCTCCTTCCAAGATCAAGAATTCTTGCACCTCTGGCCCACTGTGCACCAATTTGTGCCCCCGGTACACATAAATGCTGTCGTTGCGGTTGATGTTGGCATTGCCATTGTCCGAATTCCCAAAATCTATCCTAAAATCCTTGGGATACCGAATGGCCTCATACCACGTAGTGGTATCTTGGGCACTGCCATTTTCATCAAACCTGACCGTTTCTTGGACAAAGGTGAACTGTTCAAGATGCCCATCGGCCCTATTTTCCTTAATGTGGGTTATGAGTTCCTTGACCGATGAAAAATCTTTGGTTTTATCCTTTCCAGGGGTATTGGATATCACTATAAACATGGCCAGGATTATAGGGGTGACCATGGAAAACAGCAGTTGATTTCGGGCCGGTCTGCGTTTGCGATTGTTCATAAGACAGTGTTAAAAAGGCAAAAGTAGGGATGGGCCCATGTAACAAATTGTACTTTTTAGACACTTGTAGTTTAACCAAAGAACCAGCAAGTGTATTTTAAGGAATATTATCCCAACCGCCCTTTTTCCACATATATCGATAGTTATTTCACTGTGGATACTTCCCTGGTTGTGGAGAACATTACGGATTTGGTGGTCCCGGACGGAACCTTCGGGATGTTGTTCATCGATTCACAGGATTCCATAAAAAGGAACGTTTCCACAGAAAGTCTGCCCATTACCCTGAAACGTACCAGCTTGTTCGGGCAAAAAACAAAGCCTGTAAACTATTACTATTCCCCGGGCAGTTCAAGATCCTTTGGGATCAAGATCAATCCGGAAGGATTGCCCTTGTTCTTGGATTATAGTTATAAGAAGCTCAAAAACCTATATGTGGAGGTGGACAATCTTGCCGATAGGGATTTGTTGGAGTTAGAGGAAATGGTCTTGGAGCAGGAAAATGTGGGAGGAAAAATTAGGGTGGTGGAGGATTTCTTATTGAAAAGGATCTCCAAACTTAACTCAGATGACAACTATGTGCTCTTTTCTGCCATCGTGGAACACATAAAGGCCAAAAAAGGGGAAGTTCGGTTTGATGCCCTGTCGGCACACTTCAACATCAACTACAAAAAAGCGGAACGGCTCTTCCAATTTTATTTGGGAATCACCCCAAAGACCTACATCCGGATCATTCGTTTCAATGCGGCCATTCACCTAAGGGGCCAGTTGGCCCAATTAAACCTGACACAATTGGGCAATGAGGTGGGTTTTTTCGATCAATCGCACTTTATAAGGGAATTTAAGTCCTTTTCTTCATTGACCCCTAGGGATTTCTTCACCAAGAAATTGTCGTCATCCGAGCAGGCCCTTATGAACATCATATCCCAGCGGTGGAATTGAGGGCTGTCTAATTTTTACAATTTTTTGGAACAGTAGGGCTCTATTTTTGGGCCATGGTGAACATTTGGGTTGGTATGTCCGTGGGCCAGATGGGTCATTGTATCCATTTGGCTTACTGTATATTTGTAGAATAGGGTAAGAAACGGCTTCACCGATAATCTCATCAATTTAAATCCAATACGGTCAAATGAATAAAAGAACATCAATTGTTGCGTTCATGCTCACCTTGGGCTTGAACCTGGTTGTTTCGCAAACCAAGGTTGCCAAGCTGGAAGGGGACTACCTGGCATTAAGCCTTGAACTCCAGGAAAAATTGAATTCCATAGTTACAGAAAATGATCTCCCTGGGATTACCTTTTCGGTACTTTTTGATGGCGGACACCAAATCAACTTGGCCGCGGGCTTCCAAGATGCGGAGCAAAAACTTCTTATGAAGCCTGACAGTAAAATGTTATCCGGGAGCGTGGGCAAGATTTTCTTTGGTGCCGTGGCCTTGCGAATGATACAGGAAGGTAAAATGGGTCTTGGTGACCTGGCTTCCAAATATTTGGGGGATACAGATTGGTTCAAGACGTTTCCAAACCATTCCGAGATAAAAATCATCAACCTCTTGAACCATACTTCCGGGTTGCCACGACATTTGTTCCAGCCAGAGTTTTTGGAGGATTTTATCAAAGATCCATTGAAGAAAAGAAAGCCGGAGGATTGCATCCAGTCCATTGCCAACAAACCCGCGGTTCATCCAGTAGGTGGGGGATGGGCCTATTCTGACACCAACTTTATCCTCCTCGGATTGATCGTTGAGAAAATTACGGGCAGAAACTTTTACGATTTGATCCAAGAAGAATTGTTGACACCACTTCAATTGGCTTCTACAGTTCCTTTGCAGGGGAGGGTCATTGATGGACTTGTGCAAGGCTATGTTGGGGAGAACAACCCTTTCCAACTTCCAGCGAAAGTTCTGGACAAGGATGGAAAGCTTGTGGTGGAACCGTCATTTGAATGGGCCGGGGGAGGTTTTGCCACCAATCCTGCCGACCTTACCAAAATGGTGAAGTTCATCCATGAAGGAAACTACCTCAATGAAGAAATCAAATCCAAACTCAGATCAGCTGTAAACTTTGCAACGGGCCAACCTTTTGACAATGGTTATGGATTGGGCTCCTTTGTGTGGAGCAAAATGGACGATACCCGCTACGGTCACTCCGGATTTTTCCCCGGCTACGTTTCCCATGTGGAATACTCCAAGAACAGACAGTACGCTTTGGCCATTCAGGTCAACCATGATGGCAAGTATATGTATTTGCAACAGTTCCTGTACGATTTGGAAAAGATCATTGAAAAATATTTGGATCAGATCGATGACCAGAAAATAAGGCAGAACTTTGAAAAACAGGAAGTATGCTGGAACAATGCGGACATTGAATGCTACATGGAGGCCTATGCCGCCACCGAGCCCATACAAACGGCCTCCACAGGTGGAATAACCTATGGTTATGACAACATTATTGGGAATTATAAAAAGTATTTTCCAAAGGAAAGGATGGGGCATCTGTATTTTGACAATATCAGTACCAGACGGTTGAGTGACAACCTTTATTATGTGACCGGGAGGTTCAATCTAAAATTCCCCGATAGGGAAGAACTTGCCCATGGATGGTTCTCCGTGAACTTTAAGAAAATCAATGGGGAATGGTATATGATCACCGATCACTCAAGCTAAATCCAATGAGGAACTTAGTATTTACTTTATCGATTTGTTTCCTGATCGTTTCATGCCAACAGCAAAAGCTGATAGGAGATGTATTGATCGAACAGGTCAACATTGTGGATGTTGAACGCGGTGAATTGGCAATGGACCAAAATGTGCTGATCAAAGGAAATAAAATTGTGGATATACATCCCTCAACCGATAGGGGACGTTATGAAGCGGATACCCATATTAAGGCAGAAGGAAAATTTTTGATCCCCGGCCTTTGGGACATGCACGCCCATCCCGATGACCCAGAGGTGTGGCGGATGAACCCAAAACAGGAGGAAAAAGACAGATTGTTGCCCCTTTTCGTGGTAAATGGAGTTACGGGCATACGAGATATGGGAGGCGACATCAAACTTGTCCAGAGATGGCGACAGAGGTACAAGAATGGAGAGCTTTTGGCCCCAAAAATCTTTGCAGGGGGCCCTTTATTGGATGGACCCAATCCCATGTGGGACGGATCGGTGGGCATCAACGGTCCCGAAGAAGTGAAACCAGTAGTGGATTCCTTGATCCATGAGGGAGTGGATTTCTTAAAGATTTATTCCCTATTGCCCAGGGAAACCTATTTGGAGGTTAGCCGATATGCCAATGAGATCGGATTCCCTTTTGTGGGACATGTACCCTATACGGTACCCCCATCCGAAGCTGCCGAAACCGGGATGAAAAGTCAGGAACATTTATTGGAAATCTTAAAAGAATGTGCAGATGTTCCTTCGGAGGAATTCTTGAATGAGGTGAGGGCCATTGCCAATGGTATAGAACGGTCCAACAAAATGAACGATTTTTGGCTGGATACGTTTGCTTCGGTTAAAGCAGATTCACTGTACACGCTGTTCAAAAAATACAACATCTGGCACTGCCCCACCTTGAGCATGTGGTACAAAAATGCATGGTATGAAACGGAACTGGAAAAAGACCGGGAGCTTGTAACCTATCTCCCCCCTTATCTCAAAGCCTATTGGACCCCAGAGCATAATGACCATCTTCAGTATAGGGACAACCAAATTTTTATTGACACAAAAAAAAGATTGTATAGCCTTTATCTGGATATGGTGGGCGAAATGAACCAAAAAGGAGTGTTGTTTTTGGCAGGAACCGATGTAGGGGCCAACCCGCTGTGCCATCCAGGGGTAGGGGTCCACAATGAGATGGAAGCCTTTGTAAAAGCTGGACTCACACCTGCGGAGGCATTGCGGACAGCAACACTTAACCCGGCATTGTTTTTTGAGATCCAAGAAGAATACGGAACGGTTGCTATGGGGAAGGTGGCCGATTTGGTTTTGTTGAATGGAAATCCTTTGTTGGAGATCAACAATATCCGCAAGATCAGTTTGGTGGTCAGGGACGGTAAGGTGTTGGATGCCATAAAGATAGCCGAGATAAAAGAAGAGATCAAGCATGCAAATTCCGGGGCTTGGCAAGGTTAGATCCATAAAACCGTAAAAGAGACACTATGAAAAAATATGGCTGCTAGGGCTGTTACTCGTTGTCGGAACGAACCTATTTTCACAAAAAATGACCTTCAGCAACGTCACCGAGACAAATCTTCCGGAAATTTCTAAAAAGCCCCGGAATTCTATGGATGCCAAGGTCACGGATTTCAATGGAGATGGCAAGCCTGATATTTTCATAGGCTGTTTCAGGGCAAGCGATATTTTGCCCATCCAGAACTGAACAGATATCTTTTGACGGCCCTTGTGCTGTTAATGATTGGTTAATGTCTAAAATATACAATTCGTAAAGACTTTGTGGACCTAAGTTCGTTTGAATCAATCACCACAGGGTATGAAAAGAATACTTCCAGTTCTATATGTTTTGGCATTGGCTTTCCAAGGCCAAGCCCAAGAGTTAAACGAAAATTTACGGCCAAAATACAGTGTCCAGTATGTTTGCCCTCCTTGCGGATGCCCCCAGGATGACAAGTATGTTGAGGCTCCCGGCATTTGTTCAGACTGTAATATGGCCTACACGGCACAAATGACTGGTATGGAGGATAAACCAAGAACCTCAGTGCCAAACAGAACGGCAGCCATACTTCTGTTCGATGGGGCCGATATTATGGATGTAACAGGGCCAATGTCCGTTTTTGAACATGCGGGCTTCAATGTGATCACGGTGGCCAAGGACAAAATGCCAAAAAGCATTGGCATGTCCATGAGCCTCACACCAGACCATACCTTTGAAACTTTGCCCAAAGTTGATGTGATCATGGTCCCTGGGGGTGGACCCGCCGAGTCTGTCCAAGATATGGATATTGTCAACTGGCTGAAAGCGGTAAACGATAGAACAGATACCATGTTTTCTGTGTGTAGCGGAGCCTTTTTTTTGGGTGCGGCCGGACTCTTGGATGATAACGAGGCCACTACTTTTGCTTCATTGATTCCCAACCTGAAGGAACAGTTTCCCAAGGCGAAGGTCTTGAACACCGTAAAATATACCAACAATGGCCACGTGGTTACCTCCTCTGGGCTCTCCTCCGGTATTGACGCTTCCTTTGAGGTGGTTGCCAAATATTATGGCGTCGGAATAGCACAAGACATTGCCAACCATATGGAATACCCGTGGAAGCGCAGGAACGACTATGCCAGATCGCAATTGGCGGACAATTTCATAATCACCATGGGCAATTTGGTCAGAAGGTTTGCCACAACATATCATTATTCCGAAGGGGACATGAACGCATGGGAGTTTCGATATACATTATGGGAGGGCGTGGACACGGATATGTTTATGGCTTTTATGGCCGAAGAATTCCAAAAATTGCCGTCGTTTGTTTTGGGGCTCAAAGAAAATGACACCGTAAAGGGCACCTACATCCATCCAGTTTTGGGAAAAGGGAGCATAACCCTCAAGTTGAAAAAAATTGATGGGCACCATGAAGTTTCCCTTAGCGCGAAGAGGACTGAAAACTATAGTTCCTGAGCAGCCCATCCCAACAACAATGACCATTTTTTGGCCGCCGCCATGGTGGTCACGGATGCTGAATACAGGTAGATTAAGGACAAAAGCAGAAAGTAAAAAAATATTGATTGGTTGATTGCTGAATTTGCCCGTTCGCTGTGGCGAATGGGCAAAATTCGTTCATAAACATGGTTTAATTGTTGATTCTTGAAATTACTTCCCTTCCAATTGGAGCGGTACGCTCAATGATTGCCTTGTACAGCTTATCCCCGGCATCCCCATTTGTAAAGACAATGATGCCGCGTTTGGATTTTGGAAACAGAACAATAATGGTATTGATGCCAGGATTGCTGCCTGTATGGACCAAGGCATACTCACCCTCCATCAGGTTTTTGACCAACAACCAGCCCAATCCAAATTCATTGTGGTTCTCGAAAGTGGTTTGTGCGCTTATCATTTCTGCTGCTACCATAGAGCTCAGGTCGGCACCTGAAAGAACGTACTCACCAAATCGGCAATAATCTTCTACGGTTGTTAGTACAAGGTTGGAAGCGTTTGCGGTTTGCCAAGTTTCCATCTCATAGGGGCTGCCGTCCACACGGTGCCGGTTGGCATATCGGGAAGCGTCCATGGTCCCGTCCCAAAAGAAACGGGTATCCTCCATCTGGGAGAGATTAAAAATCAGTGAATCGACAAGCCGTTCTATTGGGATTTCAAATTTATGTTCCAGTGCTTGTCGGAGGTACTCGAAACCCTCGCCTGAATACTTCCACTGAGTTCCGGGTTCAAAAGCAAAGGAGAGTTTGCCGTCCGGTTCATGTCCGCGCCAGTTCGGAAGACCGCTTTGGTGGCTTAGCACATGGCGTGTGGTGAGTTTCAGGTTCCGTGGATCTGACGAAACATCGGGATCGGTCCAGTAATGATAGAGCGGCTCATCCAGTTGCCAAGACCCATTGCTGATCAGTTTCAATGTTGTCATGAACACTAAGGGCTTGGTCAGGGAGGCAATGTTGAAGATGGTATTCTTCGGTGCCGTCGTCTGGTCGTCCAATTTACCATAGATCTCCACCTGGCTGGAATGATCGGAATCAATAATGCCGATCCCTGTTATTGGAACGTGGTACTGTTGCATCAGTGCCTGAACGGTCTCGGCTTCTGGCATGGACAATCGTTGTGGGGCACATCCCTGAAGGGCAATGAGTAATCCCATCGAACCCATGAGAAAAAAATGATGGATGGTCGCCATGATTTTGTTTTCTAGAAAGATGCTTTCAATTGCATGATGTTACACTTTTACATATCCAGCTACTGATGTCCAGTACTACGTTGACCACTAACAGCCATGAAATTACCACATCTGAACAATGCCATTAAGCAATTTAAGAATACCCTTAAAGCCTATTACAATTATTTGAAAACATACTAACCAAAAATCCATGAAAACAGTCTATTTTGCCATTACAATTGGGCTAACCGTTCTAAATTTTCAATGCAGGGATGTGGAGAAAAGGGAACCAAGGGAAATCCAACCAACTAAAACGCAGAACACCACGGCCATGGAAAGAAAGGAATTTGGCGCTACCCCAGAAGGTAAGAATGTTGAGATGTATACCTTAAAAAACTCCAATGGGATGGAGGTTGACATCATAAGCTTTGGAGGGATTATAACCGCTTTGAGGGTACCTGATAAAGAGGGCAAAATTGAGGATGTTGTATTAGGATTTAACACGTTGGATTCCTATTTGCAGCCCCAACCTTTTTTTGGGGCTATCATTGGTAGGTATGGAAACCGTATAGCTAACGGAAAATTTTCGATAGACAGGAATGAGTATACATTGGCCAAAAATAATGGCCCAAATCATTTACATGGGGGCAACATGGGGTTTGATAAGGCAGTTTGGAACATCACACCAAAGAAAGGGAACAACTCCGTATCCTTGAAATTGGACTATTTGAGCAAGGATATGGAAGAAGGCTATCCAGGGAATCTGAAAACTTCGGTAACCTATACCTTGACCAATGACAATGTACTGGATATTGTGTATTCGGCCGCTACGGACAAAGCCACGGTGGTGAACCTTACACAACATTCCTATTTCAATTTGTCCGGGGATTTTTCAAAATCGGTGGAAGACCATGAAATCACCATCCTGGCCGATGGTTATCTTCCCACAGATGCAAGTTTGATTCCCACTGGGGAAATAGCTCCCGTTGAAGGGACACCGTTCGATTTCAACAAGCCAAAACCGATTGGAAAGGATATCAATCTGGATCATGAACACCTTAGGCTAGCAGGAGGGTATGACCATAACTGGGTATTGAACGATCAAGAGAAGGGATACAGATGGGTTGCCAAGGCCTATCATCCAGGCAATGGCAGAACTTTGGAGGTTTTTACCGATGAACCGGGGATGCAATTCTATACCGGTAACTTTTTGGATGGTACCCTGCCCTCCAAAAATGGGGGTACCTATACCCAAAGAGCAGGGTTTTGTTTCGAGACCCAGCACTACCCAGATTCTCCTAACCAAGAACAGTTTCCATCCACTGTATTGAGACCCGGGGAGATATATTCCAGCAGAACTTCCTTTAAGTTCTCAGTGGAACAATAACGTTTTCACCGTTTTTTGTTGATTAACTTTCCGTAAATCCTTTCTGTGTGTGGAGGTTTTTGGCGTACTTCACGGAAAATAGTTGACAATGACAATTTTCGTGGATATGGATGAGGTGATAGCCGACGCCTATGGCGCACACCTTGAGCTATATAACAATGAGTTCAATGCCCAGCTTAAGTTGGAGGACTGCTTCGGAAAGGAAGCCTGGCAGTGCGTCCCGGAAGAACACCAATCCTCCATCAAAGGGCATACTTGGAGAGTCGGTTTTTTTAAGGAGTTGAAGGTAATTCCGGGCAGTCAGGAAGTGTTGTTTGAATTGAGCAAAAAATACGAGGTCTACATTGCATCGGCGGCTATGGAATTTCCTCAGTCCCTTAGGGAAAAATCTGATTGGCTGGATGAGAACTTCCCTTTTATTCCTTGGCAAAATAGGATACTTTGTGGCAACAAATACATTTTAAAGGGAGATGTGCTCATCGATGACCGCAGCCGTAACCTGAGAAATTTTGATGGCAGGTCCATCATATTTACTTCTCCCCACAACACCAACACTACAGATTTTGAACGCGCCAACAATTGGGAGGAGATCGCCCATAAACTTTTGTAACTTAGGGCATGCGATGGCCACAGATTTTAACCAAGGCACTTTTTCTTGCGAGCATTTTTCTCTTTGAGGGCTGTTCGGCACAGTCACAATTGGTGGAAGATGAACTGCAGACCGTGACGAGGGAAGATTTGCGATACTATCTGTACTATCCGGAGGAATACGCATCCCGCCCTGATAAAGAATTTGGACTGTTGCTTTTTTTGCATGGAGGAGGTGAATCTGGCCTAGAACTTGAACATGTTAAAAAAAATGGCCCCCCAAAACTTTTGGTGGAAGGCATGCAGTTTCCGTTTTTGATTTTGGCCCCCCAAAATCCCCATGAAAAAAAATGGTGGAATACCCAAGCCGTAGTGCAATTGTTGGACTCTATCATAGAAACGAACCGGGTGGATAAAAGCCGTATTTACCTGACAGGTCTGAGCAGGGGTGGAAGTGCCGCTTGGCAATTGGCCACCCAGTATCCTGAAAAGTTCGCCGCCATGGCCGTGGTTTGTGGAATGGCTCCTTTGCCCTATGCACATTGGATTGATAAGGAGATGCCCATTTGGGTTTTCCATGGCGATAAAGATGAAGTGATAGACGTGGGGGAATCCGATGCCATGGTGAAAAAGTTAAAACAGATGAACTATAACGTTCGGTATACCCGCTACAAGGATGTAGGCCACAATGCTTGGGATAGGGCCTATACCACGGACTCCTTGTACACATGGTTTGCCAAACAAAGACGTATAAATTGATGTGATGCGATATTCTCTATTTTTTTTGGTGATCCTGGTTTTTCTTGAATGCCGCGAAAAGCCGGAAAACCCACAGAACCCACAAGCGGGGACGCAAATGGAAGCCGATTTGCCCAAGGTAATGGATACGATATCGGCCCTGGGAAAAAAAGTAAAGACCTTTGAGGGCCTTGCTGATACTACTTTTGTACGTTTGGCAGATTTTAGTGATGACTTCGCATATGATATGCGCTATGCCACCGAGAACAACTTTCTAAAAGCCAAAGTGTACGATTGTGCAGAATGCTATACCAGGGTAAAAACGGCAAAAGCACTTATTGAGGCCAATGCGGATTTTATGAAAAAAGGGACCAAAATCAAGTTTTTTGACTGCTACCGACCCAACTCGGTGCAGTACAAAATGTGGGAAATAGTACCCAATCCCCAATATGTGGCTGATCCGGTAAAAGGATCCATCCATAACAAGGGAGGGGCTGTGGATATCACTTTGGTGGATTTTGAAGGCAACGAGTTGGATATGGGAACCGGTTTTGATTTTTTTGGGAGGGAAGCCTATCATGACAACGTGGATCTGCCCGAGAAAGTTCTCGGCAATCGAAAATTATTAAAAGAAACTATGGAAGCCCATGGTTTTTGGTCCATCCGGACTGAGTGGTGGCATTATAACCTTTCAGCGGCCTCCAATGACAAGGTGGCCAATTTTAAATGGGATTGTCCCAAGTAATCCAAAATCTGACCAAATGAAACACTCAAAATTCAACATTATCTTCCCAGCCCTTCTAATGATGGTGGTTGTGAAGCTTTCGGCCCAGGACACCATAATGCCATTGTGGCCCAATAAAATCCCAAATCAAATTGAAACCAAAGAGCGCGAGAATACCGAGGATAGGGGATTTGCATGGATAACCAATGTTCAGGTACCTACCCTAGAAGTGTATTTACCCACAAAAAACAATGCCAACGGACAGGCAGTCCTGATTTTTCCGGGCGGTGGTTACGAGGGGTTGGCCTTTGATTGGGAGGGAGTTGGCTTTGCCAAGGCACTGAACTCCAAAGGTATTGCAGGGATAGTCGTGAAATATAGATTGCCCCTATCAAAATCCATTGTTGCAAAAAAAGAGGAGGTACCATTGCAAGATGCACAGCGAGCTATCAGGTTGGTCAGGAGTATGGCCCCACAATGGAACATATCGGAAGGGAAAATAGGGATCATGGGCTTTTCCGCCGGAGGACATTTGGCATCCACCTTGGGCGTATTCTATGGAGAAAAGGTTTATGAAAAGCAGGATGATGTTGATGATTTAAGTGCCCGCCCCGATTTTATGGCATTGATCTACCCAGTGATCACCATGGAAAAGAGCTTAACCCATATGGGCTCTCGAAATGCGTTGTTGGGCGAAAGCCCCTCGGAGGAAATGATCCATCGTTTTTCCACCGATAAAAATGTGACCAACGGCACACCACCCACCTTTATCCTCCATGCCGTGGATGATATTTATGTACCCGTTGAGAACAGCATGTTGTTCTTTGCAGCACTGAAAAAATATGAGGTACCCGTTACCATGCATATTTATCCGACCGGGGGGCATGGATTCTCATTTGCCCACAAGGACAAACAGATGAAACATTGGGTGGAAAGACTGTACGATTGGCTTGAAAATTTGGATTGAACCTTATATTTTTCTGCAATCCAGTATAACCAATGATCCATCCATGGTTTTTGTGAAGAACAGATAGGAACTTCCACCATCCTTGATTTTATGTCTTTTTCGAAGTTCTGACACCGAAATGGGAAAATTTCGGGTGGTGATGTTTGCTTTTTCCTGGGCGAAGGACTTCAAAGCATTTTTGGAATAGGGCAGTACCTCCAACACCTTAAACCGTCTCCCCGGAAAATCCAACAACTCCATCGCGGTGTACAAATGGGAATGCTGATGAAGTTTTTTCAACCCAAATGCTTTACCCACCGACTTGAACCCACCGGCTTTTAAAATGGCCGCATTGGGCTCGTAAAGGTATTGCTGGGGTTTGCTAAATTCACTCGCAATTTGCTGTTCTTTGCTTAGGGCAAAATCAAAAACCATCTTTTGGCCATGTAATATGTTGATGGTCTTCAGGGTAACATCATCCCCATAACCCTTTTCCAAGAGAAAGAGCAGTTCCTTTACTTCATTGTTCACGGCCACTACGTGGATTTCTTTCACAAAATCCAACTCGCATATTCCCTGTTTGATATCCAAAAGAGGAGAGGTCTTGATCAAAACAGAATCCGTTTTTTCAAAAATCATTGAAAGGTGTTCCGTGAGATTTGGCAAACAATCCTTTAGCAAAAACACCTTGCCCTTGACATCGTTTCTTCGGGAGGGATCTACATAGATCCAATCATATTTTTTATCAACCTCTTTCAAATATTGGATTCCGTCTTTGGGAATGAAAGTGACGTTCCTTTGTCCCAACATTTCAAAATTATGACCGGCAATTTCACTGAGTTCTGCGTTGATTTCACAATGAAAGACCGCGTCAATTTTTTTGGAAAAGAAATAGGTATCCACCCCAAATCCACCGGTAAGATCCAGCAAGGTTTTTCCCTGGACCAAGGTGGCTTTGTACCAGGCAGTCTGTTCAGAGCTTGTTTGCTCAATATTGAGTTTGTTCGGGTAATATATGTTGGGCGTGTGGAACCAGGTGGGGAGTTTGTCCCGGCACTTTTTTTTGGTTTCAAGCTGTTCTGCAAGTTCTTTTTGCGAAATACCTTCAAAAAACGGGTTTTGGAGTAAAACTGACATGATGTCAGTATTCCAATTTTTTTCTATAAAGCTCTGTACACCAGTATTTAATATCAATTTATTCAAACTGACACTATAAATTTTTAGTCAATTTTTTCACAAAGGAATATTCGGCTAAAAATTCCTTCAGAACAACCTTTATGGCCGTGTATCCGGGTACCGCTACCACCATGCCGACCACCCCGAACAACAATCCTGCAATGATGATGACCAAGAAGATTTCAAGTGGATGGGACTTTACACTGGTGGAAAAAATAAAGGGCTGGGAAAAAAAATTATCAACGAGTTGACCAATGACCAAACCAAGCAAAACATAGAGCGCTTTGGGTAGGATCACCGTGCTGAAATCCGCACCCAAATAACTGGTCATTGTCAATGTTACCATGATTACCCCTCCAATGATGGGCCCCACGTAGGGAATGATATTGAAGAGCGCACAGAGAAAAGCGATCACAATGGCATTTTCGACACCCACGACCAGAAGGACAATGGTATAGATCACGAACAAAATGAAAAGTTGCAATAGGATGCCGGCAAAATATCTGGAGAGCAAACCGTTGATCTTGTCAATGGATTTGACCAAATTACGTTCCTTGTCATCGGGCACAAACGTGAGGATTCCATTTTGGAACAGCTTACTGTCCTTCAAAAAGAAAAACGAGATGAACAATACAGAAAAAAGCCCAATGCTGAAATTACTGAGCACATTCACGAAGGAATTGAGCAAGTTGGGAATGAAACCCAGATCCAATTCCTTCAGTACACTTTCTTCCAGATGTGACTCCTCTATCAAATCCGTCACGTTTCCGGAAGTGGCCCCAAAATAATCCAGAATTTGTAGATAGAGGGTATTGATATTCGTTTTTAGGGCCTCTAGGTCCAAAAGGGATAGATTTTTACCTTGTTCTGAGATTAAGGGGATAAAAAGTGCCAGGATTCCTGAAAAAATGGCCAACATAAAAATCATGGTAGCAATGACCGCCAAGGTGTTGGGGAACTTCAGTTTTCTACGCAAAAAAAGGACCACGGGCCTACCCAATAAAGCTATTACGGCAGCAATGGCCAGATAGGCCAACACCGACCTGATTTGGTATAGAAAATAGGCCAAAAGGACCACGCCCACAATTATGGCGACGGCTCTCAAAATTCCGTTGGCTATTGTTCTTGAATCCATACGTTAGCTTTTAAAGGCATATTCCACAATATTGGCTCCCATCCGCAGGGCTTTCAACCGAGCATCTCCCGGATCATTGTGCACGGTGGGGTCTTCCCAACCATCCCCAAGGTCACATTCATAAGTGAACAACAACACTAATCTACCCTGGTCAAAAATACCAAAGGCCTGAGGTCTTTTTCCATCGTGTTCATGGATTTTGGGGAGTCCATTGGGAAAGGCAAATTTTTGATCGAAGATAGGATGGTCCGCACCCAGTTCTTCCAACGGTTTATCGGGAAAGACCTTTTCCAATTCCCTGGTAATGTAGGGCTGCATACCGTAGTTGTCATCAATGTGCAAAAAGCCCCCTGAAAGCAGATAGGTCCTAAGGTTTTCTGCTTCTTCATCCGTGAAGAAGACATTGCCATGCCCCGTCATATGTAAGAAGGGGTATTTGAAAATGGATACACTGCCCACTTCCACCGTTTCAGGTTTTGGATTGATCTTGGTGTCAATATTATCATTGCAGAACTTGATGAGGTTTGGCAATGAGGTAGGGTTGGAATACCAATCACCCCCTCCACCGTATTTGAGGACGGCAATTTCCTGTGCGTGGGTGAGCCCTATCACAAAAAAAGTTAAAAAACAGCCCAGTACGGTAAGTTGTCTCATGGAATTCCGAATAACCAATTAACCAAAAGTACAGCATTCATGTTTAAAAAAATCATAATTCCCTCCCTGGCTTTTTTAGGAATGGCGTGGATGGCCTTTTATACCGCCAAGGTGGAGGACCAAAATTGGGAGAAGCCCAAAACCAATACAATACCTCCAGGTTCACCTGTGGTGGTTTTGGAACTGTTTACCTCGCAGGGCTGTTCCAGTTGCCCTCCCGCCGATGCACTTTTGGAAAAGGCAAAAAAGGAATTTCCGCATACGGTAGTTGCACTTTCATACCATGTGGATTACTGGAACTATATCGGTTGGAAAGACCCCTTTTCAAAATCCATTTATACCAAAAAGCAGAGCGAGTACAACCGAAAGTTTGGATATCAAGGTAACTATACCCCAGAGTTTGTGGTGAATGGCAGGGAGCATTTTGTAGGGTCGAATGCCTCCAAACTGTATTCAAAAATCAGAAGCTACAGTAGCCAAACTGCGGAAAACTATATTACCATATCGGAGGTGGAACACGTTGGAAAGTCAATTTCATTCCATTATTCGGTAGATGGGGATTTAAAGGGCAAACAGCTCAGGGCAATTTTGGTCCTGGATGAAAAAACCACACAGGTGACCACGGGTGAAAACAGGAACCGAACCTTGCGCAATAGTAATATTGTGGTCATGGAAAACTACATTCCGCTGCATGGCGGCCAAGGACAATCGTCACTATCCATTCCTGAAATTGTGATGAAAGACGATACTATCACCCTGATGGTTTTGGTGGAAGCGGATAACTTGGATATTACTGGGGCGGGTAAAACCACCGTCCGTTAACTGTTTATCAAGGAAACCACCGTGCAGGCCACTATGGCCGCTGTTTCGGTACGTAGTCGATTTTTTCCCAACGAAACGGGTACATAGCCTTTGGAGTGGGCGAAATCAATTTCGGCTTTTGAGAAATCGCCTTCGGGCCCAATCAAGATGGTCACATCATGGTCGGCCACCACCCTTCTTTGCAGTTCCATTTTTTCTCCCTCAGCACAATGTGCAATAAACTTTAGGCCCTTATTTTCCTGTTCCAAAAATGCATTACAGGAAATTGCCGGGTTCAGTTTGGGCAAGAAGGTCTGTAGTGATTGTTTCATGGCCGCTTGGAGGACCCTTTCCAAGCGTTCGGTTTTTATGTTCCTCCGCTCGGAGTTATCACAAATGATGGGAGTAATCCCATCCACCCCTATTTCTGTGGCTTTTTCCAAAAACCATTCGTAGCGGTCGTTCATTTTGGTGGGAGCCACGGCAAGATGGAGTCTGTGCCTTTTGGGAATGGTCTTGTCCGAAGAAACGATCTGTGCCATACATTTCTTAGGGTCTGCATTCAAAATTTCCGCTTCAAAAAGGTACCCCCTACCATTGGTTATATGCAATATATCGCCTTCTTTTTTGCGCAATACCCGTACAATGTGCTTGCTTTCTTCCGGGGTAAAAAAGAACTGCCGATTGCTGTTGTCCAGCGAAGGGTTATAGAAAAGCTGCATGGTCTATAGCTTACTTTTTGCATGTTCCAGCCCCAGCTCCACCCAATAGAGCAATTGCTCTTCGGTTTTGAATCCTTCCGGAGAAACAAAAATGAATTCTTTCATGGGTTTGCCCGTGAAATCCATGGGTCTTACAAACTTTTGCTGCAGAACACCTTCCATCTTATCGCCCACAACCCGCACCATCAAGTCATTTTTTACAGGTCCAACGGTCATTTTGCCTTCAAACAGAAAGGCTATGCCGCCAAACATTTTTTTCTCCGTAAAAATTTCCGGGAATAGCGCAACGGTTTTCCGGATTCTGTTCGCTGTTTCTTCGTTATAGGCCATGTGCTGGATCAAAAATTTGCAAATGGAAAGTTATGAAATATAAAATTACTCTTTTGGATGTTTAGAGTCGGAAATCTGAAGTCAGAAGTCAGAAATATGCAATAGGATATCAAATATGTTTTGGAAAACCAGCTCCTACTCCGAGTTTTCTAACCCCCAATGGCATATCGGGCCTTGGCGGCCACACTCTGGTCCGTGAACATTCCCTTTTGAAATTTGAGATAACCCACAATACCGATCATGGCAGCATTGTCCGTGCAGTATGCAAATTTTGGGATGTAGGTTTTCCATCCCAATGTTTCCTCAGCTTCCTTGAGCCTTGCCCGTATCCCCGAATTGGCCGCTACGCCACCCCCAATGGCTATTTCTGTTATTCCGGTCTGATCGACGGCCATCACAAGTTTTTCCATGAGAATGTCCAAGATGGTATGTTGTACAGAGGCGCAGATATCGTTGAGGTTCTGGGCGATGAAACCGGGGTTCTTTTTTGTTTCGCGCTGCAAAAAATAGAGTATGCTCGTTTTCAGGCCACTAAAACTAAAGTTGAGCCCGTCGACCTTGGGTTTTGGAAACTCAAAAGCGTTTGGGTTTCCCTGTTGGGCATATTTGTCCACCAAAGGCCCTCCAGGATAGGGTAGGCCCAATAGTTTAGCGCTTTTGTCAAAGGCTTCGCCCACCGCATCATCCAAAGTTTCCCCCAACACCTGCATATGAAAATGATCACGCACCTTTACAATTTGGGTATGCCCGCCACTTATGGTCATCGCTAAAAAGGGAAACGGGGGAATAGCCATGTTTTCGTCTTCTATGAAATGGGCCAATATATGGGCCTCCATATGGTTTACTTCAATCAAGGGAATGCTGAGCCCCAAGGCCAATGACTTGGCAAAGGAGGTTCCCACCAATAAGGAACCCATGAGCCCTGGCCCGCGGGTAAAAGCTATGGCGGATAGTTGTTTTTTGTCGATATTTGCTCTGACCAAGGCTTGGTGCACCACCGGTACAATATTTTGTTGATGTGCCCTGGAAGCCAATTCAGGGACAACACCTCCATATTGCCTGTGGATTTCCTGTGTGGCCACCACATTGCTCAATACTTTTGTATTGCAAAGCACGGCAGCTGAGGTGTCGTCGCAAGAGGATTCAATCGCAAGAATATATTTTTTTTTGGTCGCCACAGGTTTTGGAACAAAAATTGGACGTCAAAGGTAAAACATAATGCCCTATCAAAAAACTTAGAAAAATACTGCTGCGGTCCCTGTTGGCCATTTTGCTGGTCATGGTATTGGGTTCTTTGATATTGTCGATACCTGCAGTGCAGACAAGATTGGCCAAATATGCCACAGAATCCATCAACCAGGAATTTGGCACCAATATTTCCATAGAACGGGTAAGCCTATCCCTTTTTAACCTTAATACAGGGCTAAAGGGCATTTATATTGAAGATTATAAAAAAGACACCCTTATTTATATCCACAAACTGACCACCTCTATTTTGAACCTTAAAAATATGTCCAACGGAAAAATGGAGTTTGGCGATATTGAGGTCGATGGACTGTTCTTTAATTTAAAGACCTACAAAGGGGAAAGCGACACCAATCTGGATGTTTTTGTGGACAAACTGGATGACGGTCAGCCACGTCCGCCCGGCACACCTCCTTTTTTCATGTCTTCGGACGGTATACAGATCTATGACGGAAGATTCAAGTTGACGGACGAGAATTTGGAGAAACCGGAAACGCTGAATTTCACCAATTTGGAAGTGATCACCAGAGACTTTCAGGTTTTGGGCCCCGATGTAAGCCTAAAAATCGAAGATCTTTCCTTGATGGCCAAAAGAGGATTGGCCATACAAAAATTAGCCACCAACTTTAAGTACACCAAGGAGCAAATGCAATTTGAGGCCTTGGAGATCAACACGCAAGAATCAAGCATAAAAGGGAACCTGGCATTCAACTATGACCGTGAGGATTTGGCGGAATTCGTGGATCGTGTCAACGTTGAGGCCAACTTTGAGGAATCCACCGTGGCGCTGAATGAGGTCAATACCTTCTACAACGAATTTGGACAGGACAAAGTGGTCACCTTTTCCAGTAAGGTCAGCGGTGTGCTCAATCAGTTAAAGGCAGATGACCTTTTTGTCCAAACGGACAATACTGGGATCCATGGCGATTTTCAGTTCGACAATATGTTCAGTGATCAGGCGCCTTTCATTATGCGGGCCGATATTGACAACCTTACGTCCAGTTATTATGAGTTGCGCTCCCTGTTGCCCAATATTTTGGGAAATAACATTCCCTCTTCGGTACAGAAAATGGGGCAGTTCACCATTAGGGGCGATGCGGAGGTGACCGAGACTTCGTTGGATGTGAAGATCAATCTGAACTCTGCCATCGGCAGCAGTTATACCGATCTGCAGATGACCAACATACAGGCTGTGGACAATGCCTCCTATATTGGTTTTTTATCCTTGATAGATTTTGATCTGGGCGCTTTTACAAACAACGACGATCTTGGGCTCACCACCTTGGATGTAAATGTGGAGGGAAAAGGTTTTATCGCGGAATATCTCAACACCGAGGTGATCGGAGAGGTCTACAAGTTGGAATACAATGGATACGAATACAAAAATCTCAGGGTTTCCGGTGTTTTGAAGGAACAGCTATTTGACGGTCTTTTGGTGAGCAATGATGAGAACATCAAATTCAACTTTAAGGGACTCGCGGATTTTGGAAGCGATCAGAACAAGTTCAATTTTATCGCTTCGGTGGCCCATGCCGATTTGAAGAAGCTCAACTTTATCAACGACAGTGTTTCCATTTTCAAGGGAGACCTCAATATGGATATTGAGGGCAACACTTTGGACGATATCGCAGGACAGATACGTTTTTACAATACCACTTATCAGAATAAGAACAGCACTTATTATTTTGAGGATTTTGCAGTTTCCTCATCGTTTGATGCAGACACTGTGAGGACGGTGGAGATCAATTCCCCAGATATCATCACGGGTTATGCAAGGGGGAAGTTCAAAGTGGAAGAACTGGGAAGATTGGTGCAAAACTCCATCGGGAGCATTTATACCAATTATAAGCCCTATGAAATTTCGGATGGGCAGGAACTCAATTTCAATTTCAGGATATACAATAAAATTGTGGATGTTTTCTTTCCAGAGGTCACTTTTGATGCCAATACCGTCATCAGGGGAAATATCATTGCTGATGAGGGGGATTTCAAACTCACCTTCAAATCCCCTAGCATTGAGGCCTTTGGCAACAAGTTTGACAATATAGAAGTGAAAATTGATAACAAAAACCCCTTGTTCAACACCTTTATTTCTGTGGAGGACATGTCAACCGTATATTATGATATCAAAGATTTCAGTTTGATCAACACCACGTTGAAGGACACGCTTTTCTTTAGGACGGAATTTAAAGGGGGCAGTGAGTACAATGACAGCTACAACCTGAACTTTTACCACACGTTTGACAAAAACAACAAGTCCGTGATAGGGCTTAAAACCTCGGACGTCAGTTTCAAGGGGAACAAATGGGTACTGAACAAGGATGGAAACAACAAAAACAAGGTCATCATCAACAGAACTTTGGACAGCATCCGGATAGAGGACGTGGTGATGGATAACAACAACCGTGAACAGATCAGACTAAGGGGAGAATTGGCCGATTCTACCTATAAGGACCTGGACCTACAGTTCAAGATAGTTTCCTTGAGCAAGATAACCCCTGCCATCGACAGCCTAAAGCTTGACGGGTCGGTGGATGGATTTCTCAACATTTTGCAGAAAGAAGGCAAGTATTTGCCCACATCCAGCCTCAATATCAAGGATTTTAGTGTGAATGGTATCGGTTTGGGTGATTTGGAAGTGGGCATCTTTGGAAACAATGACCTGACCCAATTTGGGGTGAGCACCTGGTTGAACAAAAATGGAAGGGAAAAAATGAGCATAAATGGCAAGGTCACCAATCACAACAACCATCAACAATTGGATCTGGCCGCCAATTTCACGGATTTTGACCTGGAACCGTTCAGTCCCTTGGGAGATGGCGTCATATCGAATATTCGAGGCAAGCTCAACGGAAGCGTAAAAGTGGTGGGCGATGCGGGCAATCCATCCATAAACGGAACCTTGAGCCTCAATGATGCTGGGATTGGGATACCCTACCTGAACGTCGATTATGACTTTGCCCCCTATTCGCGGGTACGGCTTTTTGACCAGACCTTTTATTTTGAAAATGTGGGGCTGACGGATGTGGCTGAAAAAACAAAGGCCACACTGGATGGAACCATCAACCATACCGCTTTTGGAGATTGGTCCCTTGACCTCGACGTTGATACCAACAACGGACGTTTTCTGATATTGAACACGGATTTTGATGAGGAAGCCCTGTACTATGGTACTGGTTTTATCAATGGTACAGGCAGTATTTATGGCCCAACGGATGCACTTACCATATCGGTGGATGCTTCCACGGCCAGAGGCACCTCCTTGAAAATACCCCTCAGTGACGTTACCAGTGTTGGAGACTATTCCTTCATCAATTTTATTGAAAAGAGCGGGGCGGAATCCTTTAGGGAAGAACGTGTGCTCAAAGATTACCAAGGACTGGAAATGGCCTTTGACCTTGCCGTTACCCCAGAAGCGGAAGTAGAGATCGTAGTGGACAAAAATACGGGCAGTTCCTTGAAGGGAACCGGGGAAGGAATTCTTCTGATAGAGATCAATACCAATGGCAAGTTCAATATGTATGGGGAATTTGTTGCGGTAACCGGGGAGTATAATTTTAAATATGGTGGGGTCATCGACAAAAAATTCAAGGTGCGTCCCGGGGGGACCATCCTATGGGAAAGAGATCCGTTGGCGGCACAGCTCAACCTGGAAGCGGTCTATTCCTTAAACGCAAACCCGGCCCCGTTGTTGGACAATCCAGGATACACCGGAAGAATCCCAACGGAAGTGGTAGTGCGTTTGGATGGAGAACTGGAAAGCCCCAATATAAACTTCGATATCGATTTTCCAGGCACCAACTCCGTAGTGCAATCCGAGCTGGAATACAGGTTGCAGGATCCCACGGTGAAGGAGCGGAATGCATTTTTCCTTCTGGCCCAAGGTACTTTTGTGAATGAACAGACCGGGATCAACCAACAAGCGGTTACCGGAAACCTGATCCAGACGGCCTCAGGACTCCTCAATCAGATTTTGGCGGGGAACAACGATAAATTCAATCTGGGGGTTTCCTATGAACAGGGCCTTTTGGATCCCAATGCCGACATCAAGACCGAAAACAGGATAGGGGTCACTGTTTCCACCCAAATATCGGATAGGATCTTGGTGAACGGGAGGGTGGGAGTGCCTGTGGGAGGGGTTTCCGAGACAGTGGTTGCGGGTGATGTTGAAGTACAGGTGTTGCTGAATGAAGAGGGCACGCTCAGCGCCAAAATTTTCAACAGGGAAAACCAAATCCAGCAATTTTTGGCGGAACGGCAGGGCTATACACAGGGGGTGGGTCTTTCCTACCAAGTTGATTTCAACAGTTTTAGGGAATTGATGCAAAAGGTGTTCAAAAAGAAGGAAAAACAGGTTGAACCGACTCCAAAAACCGAATCCACAGAGATAATGGGGAAAGACAGTCTGGTACGCTTTCGTTCAAAAAACAGCACTATTGAAAAGTTGCCACAATAAGGTTATATTTTTTTGGTTTTTTTCTAAAAAAATTACGAAAACGTTTGCGAAATTCCTTAAAACCAAATAAGTTATTAAGGCATTCGTAATTTAAATAAAGTTTCCTAGTTTTGGGCTCTTAAAATTTTTGGATGGCTTCAGAAATTAAGAAAATTGGGGTTTTTACCTCTGGAGGGGACTCTCCTGGCATGAATGCGGCAATCCGTTCCGTAGTGCGTACCTGCGCATATCTTAAGCTGGATTGTGTAGGAATTTACAGGGGATATCAGGGAATGATCGAAGGCGATTTCAAACTATTGGACGCCAGAAGTGTCAATAACATCATCAACAAGGGCGGCACTATTTTGAAATCTGCCAGATGCGATGAATTCCGTACCAAGGAAGGAAGGAAGAAAGCATACGACCAATTGAGAAAAGAAGGGGTGGATGCCTTTGTCGTCATTGGAGGGAACGGGAGTTTTGCAGGCGCACAGGTGTTCAATGAGGAGTTCGACTTCCCTATCATGGGAATACCGGGCACCATTGACAATGACATTTTGGGATCTTCCTTTACCATTGGTTTCGATACGGCCATAAACACCGTTGTGGAGGCCATAGATAAGATCAGGGATACCGCAAGCTCCCATAACAGGCTTTTCTTTGTTGAGGTGATGGGAAGGGACGTAGGCCACATTGCCCTCAATGCGGGCGTGGGTGCAGGAGCGGAAGAAATATTGATCCCAGAGCAGAACCTTGGGCTAGAACGTTTGCTGGAATCCCTTAAACGCAGTAAAAAATCTGGAAAATCTTCCAGTATTGTAATTGTTGCCGAGGGTGACAAAATAGGGAAGAACGTTTTCCAACTCAAGGAATATGTGGAAGAGCACTTGCCCATATACGATGTGCGGGTTTCAGTACTTGGACATATGCAGCGTGGCGGAAGCCCAACATGTTTTGACCGGGTTTTGGCCAGTAGGATGGGGGTTAAGGCTGTTGAGAGCCTGTTAGAGGGAAAATCCAATTATATGGTGGGTATTCGCGATACAAAGCTGATACTTACCCCTATAAAGGATGCCATCAAGTCACATACGGAAATTGACGAAGAGCTCATCAGGGTTTCGGATATAATGACAACATAATTAATCTAAATACATTAAAATGTCAAACTTAAGAATAGGAATAAACGGGTTCGGTAGAATTGGAAGATTGGTGTTCAGGGCTACCGTAAAAAGGGATAATGTGGACGTTGTGGCCATCAATGATTTATTGGATGTGGAGCATCTTGCATATTTGTTGAAGTACGATTCAGTCCATGGTAGGTTTGATGGAACCGTTGAAATTAAGGATGGAAATCTTGTGGTCAATGGAAAAACCGTTAGGATCACCGCGGAACGCGACCCCAAAAACCTAAAATGGGATGAGGTCGGCGCTGATATAGTGGCGGAATGTACTGGAATTTTCACCACTTTGGAAACCGCTCAGTACCATATCGATGGTGGTGCCAAAAAAGTAGTGATCTCTGCACCTTCCAGCAATGCGCCCATGTTTGTAATGGGGGTAAACCACAAGAAGGTAAAACCTACGGACACCATAATTTCCAATGCATCCTGTACTACCAACTGTCTTGCCCCAATGGCAAAAGTGCTCCATGATAAATTTGGAATAGTGGAAGGACTTATGACCACAGTGCATGCCACCACTGCCACCCAAATGACCGTGGATGGTCCATCCAGAAAGGATTATAGAGGGGGTAGAAGTGCATTGTTGAACATCATCCCTGCAGCAACAGGGGCAGCAAAGGCCGTTACCAAGGTTATTCCAGAACTTCAAGGCAAACTTACCGGAATGTCCTTTAGGGTGCCCACTGCCGATGTTTCCGTGGTAGACCTAACCGTAAGGCTCGAGAAGGAAACCTCCTATGAGGAAATCAAAAAGGCCTTTAAGGAAGCTTCAGAGGGGGAACTGGCCGGAATTTTGGGGTACACCGACGAGGCGGTGGTTTCCCAAGACTTTGTTGGCGATGTAAGGACCAGCATCTTTGATGCCGATGCGGGGATAGAACTCAATTCGAAATTTTTCAAGGTGGTATCCTGGTACGACAACGAGACCGGCTACTCCAACAAATTGGTGGATTTGGCAGAATATGCCGCAAGCCTATAATTTAGTATCTTAGAAAACTGCCCTGGAAAAGGAATTCCTTTTCCAGGGTACAACCTTTAAAACACTGACCTATGATATTGATTGTGGATAGCGGTGCTACGAAATCCGATTGGATTGCCCTGGATGATAAGGGCAAACAATTGTTCCTTACCCAGACCCTGGGGTTAAGTCCGGAAGTGCTTACCCGTGAGGTCATCGAAGATCGTTTGGCAAACAATTTTGAACTTTCCCAAAACAAGGACAAGGTACGTCAGTTGTATTTTTACGGTGCCGGATGTGGGACGGACAGAATGAAGAATTTCCTGAAGGATATTTTCAAGGATTTTTTCCCCAATGCGAAAGCCGAGGTTAGGGAGGACACCTATGCCGCCATATATGCCACCACCAACATTGGCCGTCAGGGCATAGTGTGTATTTTGGGCACGGGGTCCAACTGTAGTTATTATGATGGCCATCAGTTGTTCCAGAAAGTCACTTCACTTGGTTACATTTTGATGGATGATGGCAGTGGCAATTTCTTTGGTAGAAAACTGCTACGTGATTATTATTTTCACAAAATGCCGCAAGATTTGGGAATCAAATTCGCCAAAGAATACAATTTGGATGCCGATGTAATCAAGGAGAACCTCTACAAGCAGCCCAATCCGAACACCTATCTGGCCACTTTTGCCCGCTTCATCATAGAGAACAAGGAGCATGCTTATTGCAAAGGAGTCATAGAAAAGGGATTGCAACAATTTGTGAACAACTACATCATGCAGTTTGAGCTTGCCACCAAGGTGCCCATAAGCTTTGTGGGGAGTATAGCCCATTTTTTACGGGACGAATTGGCGGCCTGTTTGGAACGCAACGATCTTATTTTGGGTGTGATTCGGCAAAGGCCCATTGAAGGCCTTGTTGAATTCCACAAAGCGACTATTTGACCGCAATCATGGAAATCTCCACGTTCACAAATTTGGGGAGATTGGCCACTTCCACAGTTTCCCTCGCCGGAGCCGTTTCTGAGTCAAAATAACTGCCATACACCTCATTGACCTGGGAGAATTGGTTCATGTCCTTCAAAAAAATGGAGGTCTTCACTACATTTTCAAAGGTCATCCCCGCTTCCTGAAGAATTGCCTTTAGGTTTTCCATGGACTGTCGGGTCTCTTTTTTGATATCGCCTTCCACCAAGTTGCCCGTAGAGGAATCGATGGGAATCTGCCCTGAAATATAGAGGGTATCCTTAATGAGGATGGCTTGGTTGTAGGGTCCGATAGGGGCCGGGGCTTTGGAGGTGTTTATTATTTTTTTCATGAAAATCTTTGTTTTATGGTATAGTATAATGTATTCAAAAAAATTATCGCCTGCTGAAGGGTTGGCTTCTATTTTCCCATTTAAGATCGCTGAGGATGGAACTCTTTATCCCAATGAAGAAATACCAACGCTCATACCTTCCAAAAGGGGTCCAGTCAAAACTCAGCCTAAAACTGTCAAGGTCCCGTTTAAAGTTGAAACGTGTATCCGCAAATCCTTTGTTCTTGAAATCGTACCCAGAGTTGAATCCAACCTCCCATTTGGGGGATAGCTGTATGTTGCCCGAAAACATAAGGGAATGGTTGGTGATCTGCCCATCCCTGTTGCGGTTGTTATAGCTGGCAACATAGGTAAATCGCATATCCCAAGGCAGGCTTGTATTGTATAAAGGGTTGTCTTTTTCACCTTTCTCATCGTCCTTTTTAAAATGGGATTCCCCGGTACGGGCCCCTTCCAGTTCAAAGGGATTGGCACCATACTCCTGGTTTTCTTCCCTTGTATCCTGTTTCTTTTTGTCGCCCCCTTTCGTGAACATTTCACTGTTCAGGGAAAAACCTGTATTGAGTCTAGCGGAAGTTAACCTGGCCAACCCACCACCATTATTGATGTTAAGGGTGTTGATCCTTCTTCCATTGTTGTCGATGGCATACGGATCAAGGGTGGCGGAGAAGTTAATGGGGACATTTTTGATGATTTCCGTGCCCCCGTTGAGGTTTATAGGGCTCAATTTTAGCGAGTCAGCCTCCAGATTATAGCTGGCGGTCAGGGTAAGGTTGCTCAATATTTTGACCTTTTTAGGTTCCAGAACAGTGGAATCCTTGTCCCTGACCTTGGCTTCAAGGGTATTCTGTAACGAAAAACTCAAGGAATTTCCTTTGCTCAACGAAGGCCTTCCATAAATACTTGTTTCAAAGGGGGTGTATTGTACTTCATCTCCATCCCCATCTACGTAAGTATCATAGAACTGCTCAAAGGATGGAGCATAGCTGTACCCTATGGACGGGCGCATTACGTGGCGTATGGCCTGTATTTTTTTATCTTCCCCAAAATTAAAGGTACCGTAAATAGTGGTTCCAATACTTGCGCCCAAGCTGTATCTGTTGAACCGGTCAAAACCTGCAATGGTATCGGTTACCACCTGTTGTTCATCTGCATCATAGCTTCTACGAATGGTTTCCAAGGTCCAAACATCCTCATAGTTTCCGTTGAGGCTCACGCTTAAATATTTGGCGACCTTAAAATTGGTATTGATGGGAATTCTATGCCTTGCGCCAACCCTGGCCTCGTCGAACATTTTACTGGTAAAAAAGTCCTCCTCGGTAGTGGTAATGCTGTTTTGGGCGTTGACATCATATTGAAAATTGACATTTTGGATAATCCCTTTTTTGATCCCATCACGTTTGGCAAAAGGAAAGATCCGTTCCATACTCGCCTGTAAGGTCGGTAATGACATATTGATGGCCTGTGTCCGTGAGTTTTGCGTATGGGTCAGGGTCAGACTTGTGTTCACGGAAGGATAGGCAGGAAAAGTCTTGGAATAACTTATGGATGATGCAAAGGTATTGGTCTGCGTGTTGGACCGGTTCACCTGATTGAGCGAGTTGGTATAAAATTGGCTGCTCCCTAGGTTCACGGAAGCTGAAAAGCGGGAGTAGGGACTTGCTTTGGGATCTTGGGTGTGTTGTATCCGAATATTGTAATTGCTCGTTCGGCTGAAATCATCAAAGCCCTTTTGACTACGGATGAGGTTTTCATAGCTGAAATTGACGTTTCCCCTAAATTTATACCGTTGTGTGTATATGGATTGCCCCCTGAAACCATAACTGCCATTGGTATAGAAATCCCCGGTGACACTTAGGTCCACATACTCACTGATGGGGAGGTAATATCCTCCATTTTGCAAAAAATATCCTCTTTGGGGATCGTTCCCAAAGGTTGGGAACAATAGTCCGGCCACTCTTCCCGAGGTGAGGGGAAAGTAGGCAAAAGGCAATGCAATGGGCGTGGGCACGTCGACAATGTACATGTTGCTGAACCCGGCAATGATCTTCTTTTTGGGCACAAATTTGGCTTTCCGGATTCTAATGTAGTAGTCTGGATCCGCGGTATCCTTTGAGGTGGTCAACTTGCCCTCGCTCAAAAAATAAACGGAATCGTTCTCCTTTTTGGTGATTTCCGCGTATACCTTCATGGATTCACTGCCCAATGGGCCGAGCCCAGCCTGTTGCTCTGTACGTGAATTCCAAATGAGCGCTCTCTGCGTATCAAAGTTAAAACGGATGGAATCAGGCCGCACTTCATTGTCGGCCTGCTTGAAATAAGGTAGTTGGGTGTAATTTCCATCAGCATCTTTTATCCTTCCCGCATAGACCTCATTTTTAACATAATCCATGATAATGACACCCGCTTTGAGCTCGGTATCCTGATAATAGATCTCGGCCTCATTGTACAGGTAGATCTTGTTGTCCTTTTGGCTGAGTTTTACATAGTCTTTGGCCTTGTACTTAATCTTATCCAGCAATAACGGTTGTTTTGAGTCTGCTGAATCCACCTTTACCGAGTCCACACCTGCGGAGCCATTGAGGATATTGGCGGTAAGCAAGGGGGCCGTTATGCTGTCCTGGACCGCTTTGATAGGCAAAGGAGTAATAAGGTCCTCTTGAGCCATTAAGGTCACTTTGCCACAAAAGAGAACAAATAGGAAAATAAAAAGATGTTTGTTTGATTGCAACGTGATAAATCCTATTTTTGTCTTGGTTTGGCTCGGTTTTTGGGTTCAAACTTACATATATTTTTTGTTCTGTTACTTGGGGATTACGATATTTTTAACCATAACGGAATACTATAATTACTCAGTTCTTATGAATAAAAGTTGGCTAACATTTGTTGTTTTTCTATTCATAACCCCATCATTGATTTCATTTGCCAAGAGTGGCACAGAATTACCTCCAAAAGACAAATTTATTGTGGTTTTGGATGCTGGACATGGAGGCCATGACCCAGGCAACCTAGGGAATGGTTTTCTTGAAAAGAACATAGCCTTGGGCATTGTGCTGAAGGCAGGTGAAGAGTTGGAAAAGAATCCGGAAATAAAGGTAATCTATACCAGAAAGGACGACACCTTTGTCGACCTTTTTGTAAGGGGAGAGATTGCCAATCAGGCCAAAGCGGACGTTTTTGTGTCGGTCCATTGCGATTCGCACAGCTCGGACGCCCATGGTGCGGGGACCTTTGTGTTGGGACTACATGCCAACAGGCAGAATTTTGAGGTGGCCAAAAAGGAAAACTCCGTAATCTACTTGGAAGACGATTACGAACAGCGGTATGCGGAGTATGACATCAATTCCCCTGAGTCCATCATTGGATTGACCATCATGCAAGAAGAGTTTTTGGAACAGAGCATCATGTTGGGCAAAAAACTCCAAGACAATTTTACCAATAGGTTGAACAGAAAAGATCGTAAGGTAAAACAGGCCGGGTTCATCGTGCTTCACCAGACTTTTATGCCCAGCGTCTTGGTAGAAAGCGGTTTCTTGACCAATAAGGAAGAAGGTAGCTACCTAAATTCAAAAAAAGGACAGAGCGAAATGGGTAAGGCCATCGCCGATGCCATTCTGGCCTATAAGGGAGACATCAACAGCGGTGTGGTGCCCACAGGGACTTCGCTGGAACTGGAGGATAACGAGGTAACAGTAAATGTTCCTGCAACCGAAGACAAACAAGTTGAAAATCCAAAGAAGGAAGAGGCTGTAAAACAGGTGGAGCCCCAAAAAGAGACCAATACCGTCAAGGAGACCGTAAAAGAGGTATCGTCCACTGCAAATGGTGTGGTTTTTAAAGTGCAACTCTTGGCCAGTGCCAAGAACATTCCGTTGAAAGCTGAAAATTTCAATGGGTTGGATGAACTGTCCAGGGAGCCTTTCAAAAATCTCTACAGATATATGTTCGGTAATGCCAGCACCATGGATGAGGCCAAACAGCTCAAGAGCAGGGCAGATGCCAAAGGGTATACAACCTCCTATATTGTGGCCTACAAGAATGGAAAACGGGTGACCATATCAGAAGCACTTAAGTAGCCTCGCACATCTGTGGTTTCTTTGTCAAAAATATTCCTACTTTTGTTTTGAACCATAAACCGAATCTTTTGAAACTATCCAGGGAAGTTAAAACTGGTATTATAGTGCTTGCAGGAATTGTGGCACTTATTTTTGGGTTGGGCTACTTGAAATCCTCGTCCTTTTTTGAGAACAATAAGACCTTCTATGCCGTCTATGACCACGTAGGTGGACTGCAGCCTGGCACCCAGGTATCCGTCAATGGATTTTCTGTTGGGAATGTGAACGACATACGGTTCAAAGACAATTCAGGAAAATTGGTGGTCACTTTTACCGTCAATAACAATTTTGAATTTTCCAAGAGCAGTATTGCAGAATTATACGATACAGGGATCATCGGTGGAAAGGGTCTTCAGATAAATCCCGTGTTTGATGGTGCCCCGAATGCCCAGTCTGGAGACACCCTAAAATCGAGCATTAAGCCCGGAGTAACGGAATTGGTACAACAAAAACTCACTCCGCTCCAAATGAAAGTGGAAGGAGCATTTTCGAATGCCGATTCCCTATTGATGAATGTCAATGAGATTTTGGACGACCCCACTAAAAAAGAATTAAAGGAGGCCATTGTGGGCCTTAACCAATTGGTTCATGCCTTTAAGGGGAGTGCGGATAAGATAAACCTGTTGTTGGAGAACAACAAGGAACAACTGGACAGCTCCCTCAAAAATGTGGATAATATCACCTCCAATTTTTCAAAACTCTCAGATTCTTTGGCAACCGTGGATTTGGCGGGGACGCTAACAAACTTCCAGACCACAGTGGAAAAACTGAATGGTATTCTGACCAAAATTGAACAAGGCGAGGGGTCATTGGGCAAATTGCACAAAGATGATGCCCTCTACAACAACTTGGCAGAGGCATCAAGGGAACTGGATCTTTTGCTGCAGGATTTCAGGTTGAACCCCAAGCGCTACGTAAACGTATCCGTCTTTGGCAAGAAACAAAAGGAGTACGAACTTCCCGAAAATGATCCCGCTGCGCAAAAACAGAATTGATACATGGGAATATCCAATATACTATTTGTTGTAGCGCTCATCCTAGGAATAGGGTTCTTTTCCCGAAACGTCAAAAAACTTTCCCGGAACATCAAGTTGGGCAAGAATGTCGATGTAAGCGACAACAGGCCCCAACGGTGGAAGAACATGATACGTATCGCGTTGGGCCAAACCAAAATGGTGGTCCGTCCCATTGCGGGGCTCATGCATATTTTTGTCTATGTGGGTTTCATCATCATCAATATAGAAGTACTGGAGATTATTTTGGATGGAGTATTGGGTACCCACCGCTTGTTCGCTTCTTTGGGCACATTATATGATGTTCTTATCAGTGCTTTTGAAATTCTGGCCCTGTTGGTCATTGTGGCGGTCGTTGTTTTTTGGATCAGGCGAAATATCATCAAACTGAAACGCTTCATCAAACCAGAAATGAAAGGATGGCCCAAAAAGGATGGGAACATGATCCTGTACATAGAATTTGTGTTGATGCTGTTGTTTTTGACCATGAATGCCGCAGATTCTCACCTACAACAATTAAAGGTGGAGCATTACATTGAGGCGGGGGCATTTCCCATCAGCCAATTTATTGTACCATTTTTGGAAGATCTTTCCACATCCACTCTCATTCTTATGGAACGAACTGCATGGTGGCTCCATATTTTGGGTATCCTGGCTTTTTTGAACTATTTGTACTATTCCAAGCATTTGCACATCCTGTTGGCGTTTCCCAACACCTATTTTGGAAGATTGAACCCCCAGGGCCAATTCAACAATCTAGAGGCCGTTACCAAGGAGGTAAAATTGATGATGGACCCTTCGGCAGACCCCTATGCGGCACCGCCAGAAGATGCACCTGCACCAGAAAAGTTTGGGGTTTCGGATGTCATGGACTTAACATGGGTGCAATTGTTGAACGCCTACACCTGTACCGAATGTGGGCGGTGTACTTCAGAATGTCCCGCCAACCAAACCGGTAAAAAACTTTCTCCCCGAAAAATTATGATGGACACGCGGGATAGGCTGGAAGAAGTGGGGAAGATCATGGATGCCAATAAAGGGGAATTTGTACCGGATGGCAAACAACTCCTTGACGATTACATCACAAGGGAAGAAGTTTGGGCCTGCACTACGTGCAATGCATGTGTACAAGCCTGTCCGGTGAGCATCGATCCTTTGTCCATTATTCTGGAAATGCGTCGGTATTTGGTAATGGAGCAGTCGGCGGCACCTTCGGAGCTCAACAACATGATGGGCAATTTGGAAAACAACGGGGCGCCTTGGCCCTTCAACCAAATGGATCGATTAAACTGGGCACAGGAATCTTAAAGCGTAACAAAATGGCAAACGAAATGAACGTACCCACCATGGCTTCGCTCTTTGCGGAGGGAAAACAACCTGAAGTGCTGTTTTGGGTGGGTTGTGCCGGAAGTTTTGATGATAGGGCCAAAAAGATCACCAAGGCCTTTGTAAAAATATTGAACAAGGCAGGGGTAAGTTTTGCCGTGCTGGGCACCGAGGAAAGCTGCACAGGAGATCCCGCCAAACGTGCAGGCAACGAATTCCTGTTCCAGATGCAGGCCATGGCCAATATAGAGGTCTTGAACGCCTATGAAGTAAAGAAAGTGGTCACGGCATGTCCACATTGTTTCAACACCCTTAAAAATGAATATCCAGGTTTGGGAGGCAATTACGATGTGGTTCACCATACCCAGTTCCTAAAACAATTGATAGACGAGGGAAAGATAACTTTGGAGGGAGGCACGTACAAAGGCAAAAGGATTACATACCACGACCCCTGCTACTTGGGCAGGGCCAATAACGTGTTTGAAGCCCCGAGGGAACTTATCCAAAAACTGGATGCCGAATTGGTGGAAATGAAAAATTGCCGGAAAAAGGGACTCTGTTGTGGAGCAGGGGGCGCACAGATGTTCAAGGAACCTGAAAAAGGAGACAAGGACATCAACGTTGAACGCACGGAACAGGCTTTGGAAACCCAACCGGAAATCATTGCGGCTGCATGCCCTTTTTGCAATACCATGATGACCGATGGGGTCAAGAACAAGGAAAAAGAAGCATCCATTGCTGTTTTGGATATCGCCGAACTGATTGCCAATGCCCAAGATTTGTAAATTTGTAGTGTCCCCTTGAGGGGACCACAGGGGTGTCCCTTGACAAAAAAAATATGCTAGTAGATTTTTCACAATTACCCGATACTTCAAGAATCTGGATTTACCAGTCCAACAGGAGTTTTACGGAGCAAGAACAGCTTGATATAGAGCAAAGTCTATCCGACTTTTTGGAGCAATGGACTGCCCACGGCAGTGATTTGCACGCTGGTTTTGAGATAAAGTACAAGAGGTTCATTGTAATCGGGCTAGATCAGACCAATGCGAGTGCATCGGGCTGTTCCATTGATGCTTCCGTACATTTCATCCAACATTTGGAGCAAAAATATAACGTGATCCTCTTGGATAGGATGAACGTTTCCTTCAAACAGGGAGATTATATCGCCTATAAGCCGCTGAAGGATTTCAAAAAAATGGCCAAGGAAAAATCAGTGTCCAAAAACACCATTGTTTTTAACAATTTGGTGGCCACTAAATTGGAATATGACGAAAATTGGGAAGTTCCTGCAAGCGAGAGCTGGCATGCGAGGTTCGTCTAGAAATACTCACAAATTATCTTAATTTTCATGCATTCTTGGATGAAATGCAATACTTTTATTGGCTATAAGTTCATGTCCTAGACAAGATATTTATGCGGATAAACCTCTACATCCCCCTTCTCTTACTGTTTTTTTTAGGTGCTAAAGGTCAGAACAACCCGCTTGTAGCACAAGATTCACTTGCTCAATTGAACTGGGTGGAGACCCAATACCAGAAGATGTCGTTGGAAGAACGTGTTGGGCAGTTGTTCATGGTGAGTATCGCTTCGAGCCAGAACAAAGCCGCTACCGATAAGATTACAGAACTTATCAAGGAGCATGGTATTGGAGGGGTCATTTTCTCTACCGGAGGACCGGTTCGGCAAGCAAAACTGACCAATGCCTATCAGGCCAGTTCCAAAATACCCTTGCTTATAGGCATGGATGCAGAATGGGGATTGACCATGCGGTTGGACTCTACCTACGCCTTTCCTTGGAATATGACCTTGGGAGCCATCAAGGATAGCAACATAGTTGAAAAAGTAGGTTTCCAGATTGGAAAACACGCCAAAAGATTGGGGGTGCACATTAATTTTGCACCGGATATCGATGTCAACAACAACCCGCAAAATCCCATCATTGGCAACCGTTCTTTTGGGGAAGACCCCATGAACGTGGCCCAAAAGGGAATTGCGTTCATGAAAGGGATGGAACGGGCCGGGGTTCTGTCCTGTGGCAAGCACTTTCCGGGCCATGGGGATACCGAAACAGATTCGCACAAGGCATTGCCCATCATCAATTCCAGCTTGGAAAGATTGGACTCCATCGAGTTGTACCCCTTCAAGGAATTGATCCATAATGGATTGAGCTCCATGATGGTGGCCCACTTGGATGTGCCAAGTTTAGAGAGCAGGGAGGGGTATCCATCATCACTATCCAGAAAAATCGTCTCTGGAGTACTACAGGGCGAATTGGATTTTAAGGGGTTGATTTTTACAGATGCCCTGAACATGAAGGCAGTTTCCCAATTTGCCGATGAAGGGGAGGTGGAACTTGAAGCTTTTTTGGCAGGAAATGATATGCTTTTGATGCCGGAGGAAGTTCTCAAAGCCAAGGAAAAATTGATAGACGCCTACAACAGGGGAGCCATTCCTGAGCAACGGTTGGCCTATTCCGTAAAAAAAGTTTTGATGGCAAAATATAAAGTGGGATTGAACAAGTACAATCCCATTGACCTTGAAAATCTTGTCGAAGATCTGAATGCGATGGACAATGATGTGGTCTATGAAGAGGCCATGGAAAATGCCATCACAGTGACCAAGAACAACGTATCGTTGTTGCCCATCAAAAAGTTGGAAAACAAGAAAATTGCCTACGTGCAGTTCGGGGACGATTCCGGTGAAGCTTTTTTGAACGCACTGAACAAATATGCAAAAGTTACTGAGATCAAGGCGAAGGATGTGGCTGGCTATAGAAATGGTTTGGCCGATTATAATTTGGTGATTATAGGCTTCCATAAAAGCAATGAGAGCCCCTGGAAGGGATATAAATTTTCCCAAAATGAGCTTTTTTGGCTACAGGAAATCTCCAGATTGAGGACCAGCAATACCATTCTTGCCCTTTTCGCCAAGCCGTACGCCCTTTTGGACGTATTGAACTTTGACACCATTGATGCAGTGGTCGTGGCCTATCAGAACAGTGCCATTGCCCAAGAGAAAGCCGCCGAGGTCATTTTTGGTGCCATAGGTGCCAAGGGCAAGCTCCCTGTTTCTGCCCACACAGATTTCCCTGTCAATACCTGTATCGAGCTTGATTCCTTGCAACGTTTGGGTTACAGTATCCCTGAGCGTGTAGGGATGAGTTCCACAAAACTGGCCATGGTAGATACCTTGATGCAAGTGGGACTGGATTCTTTGATGTTTCCGGGGGCCCAGGTTTTGGTGGCCAAAAATGGCAAGGTTATTTATAACAAGAGCTTTGGCAAACCCACCTATGATTCGGATAAGGTAATCAATGGTGAGTATATCTATGATTTGGCATCCTTGACCAAAATCCTTTCCACATTACCGTTGATCATGAAAATGGAGGAGGAGGGGAAAATTGCCCTGAACAACACTTTTAAGGAATTGGTGCCTGAGTACGCGGATACGGAGTTGAAGGATGTTACGGTGCTAAAAGCCCTGTCCCACTATGGGCGCCTGCCCAGTTGGATCGCCTTTTACCTGGATACGTTGAACAAGGAGCGAAAGCCTTCGCAGGAATTTTATCGCAGCAGTCCAACGGATGGCTTTTCCTATAAAGTGGCGGACCATCTTTACCTTACAAATGCCTATAAGGATTCCATCTATAATAGGATAGGTAGGCAAAGCCTAAAGTCGAATCGCTATCGGTATAGTGATATTGCCTATTATGTGCTCAAAAAATACATTGAGGACACCTACGGGAGGCCCATAGATGAACTTATCGATGAATTTCTGTACAAACCGATGGGGTTGCAGCGTACAGCTTTCAACCCCTTGGACAAATTCCCAAAAGACGATATCGTCCCAACGGAAGAAGACCATTATTTTAGATATCAGACCATCCAAGGATACGTACATGATATGGGGGCCGCTATGCAAGGAGGGGTAGGGGGCCACGCCGGATTGTTCAGCAATGCGAATGATGTGGCGAAGATCATGCAGATGTACTTGCAGGGAGGAACCTATGGCGGTGAGCGATTTTTGAACGAGCGGACCATAAAAAAATTCAACACCTGCTATTTCTGTAACAACAACGTACGAAGGGGAGTTGGTTTTGACAAACCCCAGCTTGAGGAAAAGGGACCCACCTGCGGATGTGTTTCAAGAAAAAGTTTTGGACATAGTGGTTTTACGGGCACTTATACATGGGCAGACCCAGAGGAAGAGCTGGTTTATGTTTTCCTGTCCAATAGGACCTACCCATCGGCCACCAATAATTTGTTGATAAAATCGGCGTTACGGACAAGGATCCAGCAAGCTATTTATGATTCTATTATAAATTAGACAACAAATATTGCTTTAGATTTGTTCTTATGAAGATAGCAATAGTATGTTACCCCACGTTTGGAGGAAGTGGTGTTGTGGCCACGGAACTGGGCATAGCTTTGGCCGGAAGGGGACATGAAGTCCATTTTATCACCTATAAACAGCCTGTCCGCTTGGGGCTTTTGGGCAATAACATCCATTTTCATGAAGTACACGTGCCCGAATATCCACTTTTCCACTACCAACCCTATGAACTTGCTTTGTCCAGCAAGCTTGTGGACACCGTAAAGCTCTATGGGATAGAGCTCCTACATGTGCATTATGCCATTCCCCATGCCTATGCGGGTTACATGGCAAAAAAAATGTTGCAAGAGGAAGGGATTTTCATTCCAATGATCACAACTTTGCATGGAACGGACATTACCTTGGTGGGAAAACATCCATTCTACAAGCCCGCCGTTACTTTCAGTATCAATAAATCGGATGTGGTCACATCGGTTTCAGAGGCCTTGAAGCAGAGCACTTTGGAAATCTTTGATATTGAAAAGGAGATAGAGGTAGTCCCCAACTTCATCGACATCACCAAATACAGCCAGGAATACTCTGATTGCCAACGCTCGTTGATGGCCCGTGACAATGAACGCATCATTACCCATATCAGTAATTTCAGGATGGTAAAACGGATCCCTGATGTCATCAGGGTTTTTTATCGTATTCAAAAGGAAATTCCCGCGAAATTGATCATGGTCGGTGAAGGCCCTGAAAAAGAATATGCGGAACAGATGTGCGATGATCTTGGTATCAAGGAAAAGGTACTTTTCTTGGGCAACAGTACCGAGATAGACAGGATATTGTGCTTTTCCGATTTGTTTTTGCTGCCCTCCGAGTCCGAAAGCTTTGGTTTGGCGGCCCTGGAGGCGATGATCAACAAAGTGGCCATAATCTCCAGTAATATTGGAGGGATTCCCGAGGTGAACAAGGAAGGTCTTTCAGGTTATTTGTCCAATGTAGGGGATGTGGATGATATGGCATCGAAAGCATTGCGCATATTGAAAGATGACGCCATACTGGAAAAATTCAAACAGAATGCGTACAAAATAGCTTCAAAGTTTGATATTGTCCATATCCTGCCCCTTTACGAGGAAATCTACGAGAAAGCCTATAAATCGCGATTTAAGAACACCTATTGATCATTGAAATATACCTTCTTCATACTATGGGCTTGCCTGCTTTCCTGCAAAGCACAGAAGAAGGAAGGATCAATTTCAGGGAATAGCAATGACGTGGTACTGATTGCACACGATGCTTACAGTGGCATTACGGAATACCAGGCCCTGGTAATCAAGGATACAAAGTCACTGAACAAATTCTATTCACAAATCAACAGGACAAGAAAACCTGGACTTCCTGTTCCCATGGTAGATTTTACAACCGAAATGGTGGTTGTTCTGTGTATGGGGGAACAAAGGGGCGAATGGGTGCCCACATTGATAAAATCGGAACAAACAGAGGATAATATTTTGATGACCATAGAATTGCCATACGCGGAGCATAAGGATAAGATGGACAATCTCCCCGTTTCCTATCCCTTTTATCTGTATAAGATGCCCTATTCTTCCAAAAGCATCGACTTTCAAAAATTGGGATGGTGACCCGAAAATCCCCCACTATTTTACGTCTTATCGAATAATAAGGCACTTGAAGGTACAAAGTTTAGCTTTTTATAAGGTTGCCATAGCTTTGTCCCTGTAAACCTCAAATCTTGCATATGAAAACTACAAGACCTGTCATTGCGGCTTTGGCATTTCTATTTTCCATTACCCTAACAGCCCAAGACATTGAACTGACCAAGAAGGATAGCATCGTCCAAAGTTATTGGATGGTCACCCTTGGAACCAATATTGTGGATGATTCCGGAGATGAATTTGGGGAATTGTTCGATTTAAGCGAAGGCTGGAACATGGTTCCTTTTCCCTCTCGAGTGAGCGTTGGACGCTTTTTTAAGAACGGTCTGGGCTTGGAAGCCATTGGGACCTATAACCGATATAAAGAGGGCAAAATTGTGGATAATGAGGTAAATCCGGAAGACGTGGACTATTTGGGCCTAGATCTAAAGGTGAGCTATGACCTTAACATGATTTTGGGTGAAACCGGTTTTTTTGACCCATACATTGGTATAGGTGCAGGTTACACGGATGCGAATAATCAAGGTAGGGGCACCTATAATGCGGTTGTAGGCTTTAAAACTTGGTTTTCGGACCATTGGGGCCTGGATTTCAGCTCAACGGGCAAATGGACCATGAATACCGAAAATGCCACCAACCATATTCAGCATGCTGTGGGCTTGGCCTATAGGTTTGAAGTTGAAAAAGGACTTTCCAGAAAAGGAGAGGAAAAGTTGGCACTATTGGAAGAAATGGAAAAAGAACAGCAAAGGGTCCAAGATTCCATTGCGGCCCAACAAAAGGCCGATGAAGAGGCGCGGTTGCTTGCCGAACGTCTTCAGAAAGAAAAGGAAGCTGCGGAACTGGCAGCATCGGAAAAGGCTAAAAAGGATGCGGAAGATGCCAAGTGGAAGGCAATACGGTCCACAATTGATGGTTTGGGCAATGTCTACTTCAAATTAAACTCCTCCTACCTAACCAACAGCGATATGGATGTACTGGATAAATTGGTGGCTGTTATGGAGAGCGAACCTACCTTGGTGATCATGGTTACCGCCCATACAGATTCGCGGGGAACCCATCAATACAATCAATGGTTGTCCGAAAGAAGGGCAAAGCGGACGGTAGATTATATTCTGTCAAAGGGAATTGCAAAGGATAGGATACAATTTGATGCACTTGGGGAAACCCAATTGACCAATGAATGTGATGACAGCACACCTTGTTCCGAGGAAAAGCATGCTAAAAATAGAAGATCGGAATTTGAACTCTTAAACGATTGATGGAATAGATTGCATGGTATCGAATAAAATTAAGTTTTGACGATATTCTGAAAGCGAAAAAAAAAAACATTCTATTTTCACTGCCTTAAAAAATATACTAACACATTGTTCTCCCCAACTAATTTATTATCTAAATGGTCATACTAGGATTAAACTATTATTTTCATGACTCAACTGCTTGTATTGTGGTTGATGGCAAGTTGATAGCTGCAATTGAAGAAGAACGCTTGAATAGGGATAAGCATACCAGGGCTTTTCCCCAAATGGCAATAGATCGTTGTCTAAAAATAGCAGGACTAAAATATAACGATATCGATCATATTGCGGTTTCCATCAAACCGTCCCACAACCTTGGAAAAAAATTAGGGCATTTGGTGGGGAATTTGCAAAGGTTCAAACCCTTTGTGAATCATGAATTTGTGCATGCCTATAACAAACAAAAAGGCTTTTGGAACTGGTATAAATACCATTGGGAGCGTAAGAACAAGGGTCCCAAGGTACACTTTATACCCCACCACTTCAGCCATGCCCCAGGTTCTTTCTTTGTATCTCCCTATGAAGAAGCCGCTTTGTTGGGTGTTGATGGATCTGGAGAATGGGCCACCACTTGGTTGGGATATGGCAAAGGAAATAAAATAGAGTGCCTTGGAGAGAGCTTTTTTCCGCACTCCCTAGGGTCATTTTATGAAGCTGTGACGCAGTTTTGTGGATTTAGGACCAGCTACGATGAAGGAAAGACCATGGGATTGGCCCCAATGGGAGACCCAGAGGTTTATAAGGAAGAAGTAAGTAAAATGGTCAGCGTTGATAAAAATGGCAGGTTGCACTTCGACCTGAGCTATTTTAACTTCCAGAACATGCACTGGAGAAGGCTTTCGCCCAAGTTCCATAAGATTTTTGGCGAAAGCAGGGTACACCCCGGGCCGTTTGAAAAACGCCACATGGATGTAGCCGCAGCTTTTCAAAGAGTTTTGGAGGACCGCGTATTGGAGATTTGTGAAATTCTGCACGAAAAGACGAAGGCAGACTATCTGGTCATTTCTGGGGGTGTGTCCCTCAACAGTGTCATGAACGGAAGGATCGTACGCGAAAGTAAGTTCAAGGATGTGTATGTAATGCCGGCTGCCGGTGATAACGGAACGGCCATTGGGGCAGCATACTACCTTTACAACGGCCTTTTTGGCAAAGAAAGAAATTTTGTCCACCTAGACCCTTACGTGGGCACCAGCTATACCAATGAGGAAATTGAAAAAGTCCTGAAAGGGGCCAAACTGCCCTATGAATATCATGAGGATATCTGTGAAAAAGCAGCTTCCATGTTGAAGGACGGACAGATCATAGGTTGGTTCCAAGGCCCAATGGAAATTGGACCGAGAGCCCTTGGAAGCCGTAGTATTTTGGCCAATCCGGCGTTTCCGGATATGAAGGACAAGATCAATGCAGAGGTTAAATTTAGGGAGGCGTACAGACCTTTTGCACCCTCCGCGATTGTGGAGGCAAAGGATGAATTCTTCGACCTGGAGGTAGAGGCACCCTTTATGCTCAAAGTGTGCAATGTGCTTCCTGAAAAGCAGAGTGTGATACCAGCGGTGACCCACGTTGATGGGAGTGCCCGCCTACAGACCGTACGGAAGGAACTTCATCCCCGCTACTATGAGGTAATTGAGAAACTAGGGAAGAAAACGGGCGTCCCCGTGGTTCTTAACACAAGTTTCAATATCCAGGGAGAACCCGTGGTGGAATCTCCTGTGGATGCCGTTAGGTGTTTTTGGTCAACTGGGTTGGACTCTTTAGTAATTGGAAATTATGTTTTGACCAAGAAATAAAAGAACATGCTTTTTAACTCTCTGGATTATTTTATATTTCTTCCAGTAGTTTTCACCGTATTCTGGCTATTGGGCAGGGGAAGATCCAAAATTCAAAATGGGATCCTGCTAATAGCCAGTTATGTTTTTTATGGATGGTGGGATTATCGTTTCCTATCCCTTATCATACTCTCCACTTTGGTGGACTATGTAGTGGGGAAGGCCATTCACGCTACTTCAGAACAGAAGATCAAAACAAGATGGCTATGGGTCAGTATTGTCTTTAATATCGGCCTGTTGGGATTTTTTAAGTATTTCGACTTTTTTGTTGATTCCTTTGTCAATGCATTTTCCTTTGCAGGTGTTACCATTGAAAATGTGTGGACCCTGAACATTATTCTTCCTGTTGGGATTTCCTTTTACACGTTTCAGACCCTGTCCTACTCGTTGGATGTTTACAGGGGCAAGCTCAGGCCGACAGACGACTTGTTGGCATTTGCCACCTACGTCGGTTTTTTCCCCCAATTGGTTGCTGGCCCTATCGAAAGGGCCTCAAATTTACTGCCACAGATAGAAGGAGTAAAGCGTTTTAAGTATGAACAGGCTGTAGAAGGATTGAAATTGATGCTTTGGGGTTTCTTTAAGAAGGTGGCCATTGCGGATACATTGGCACTCATGGTAGATGACATATTTGCCAACTATGCCACATATCCTTCGACCACATTGATATTGGGGACCATTTTTTTTGGATTTCAGATCTATTGTGATTTTTCAGGCTATTCGGACATAGCCATAGGAACCGCAAAATTGTTCGGCGTTGAACTCATGTCCAACTTCAAGTTCCCTTATTTTTCAAGGAGCATCGCAGAATTCTGGAGACGTTGGCATATCTCCCTGTCCACTTGGTTCAGGGACTATCTTTATATCCCCATGGGAGGTTCCAGGGCAAGTAGGCCATTGGCCATACGCAATATTTTTGTGATTTTTTTGGTGAGCGGCTTTTGGCATGGAGCCAACTGGACCTTTGTGGTCTGGGGACTTTACCATGCATTGCTTTTTTTGCCCTTGTTCCATTTCAATGCCAACCGAAATTATCTGGAGGCCCCCAACATCTTCAGCTCGGGGAAAACCTTTGTTGTTGAAGGCACCCAGATATTGGTTACATTCCTTTTGGTGATGGTGGGATGGGTATTTTTCAGAAGTGGGACCCTTACGGATGCCATGGTCTATTTGCAGCGAATGTTTTTTGGGTTCACCCATTGGGAGTACCATCACCCGTTAGGGTATAGAATGGTTGATTTTTTTGCGCTGTTGGCCTTTTTCTTGATATATGAGTATCGGATAAGGAAGGATGAACGAAACCCCTTTAAGTTTAAATCCAAATACGTCAGGTTTGCGATGTACACCTTGGTGGTATTCTTGCTTTTATTGTTCTATGACGATACCATGAACAACCGGACATTTGTTTATTTTCAATTTTAGGACATGAAGAGGTTATTGGGCAAAATTGTGCTGTATGGTTTTTTGATGGCCTTGGTGTTGGAAGCCTTGGTCCGTATTTTCCATCTGTATTTCCAATATCCGGTGGTGACCCTTGGCCAAAACGACGTGGTCAATTATATCCCGGGCCAAGAAGGTTATTTTGTGACGGGCAACCGAAGGATGAACTTTGCGCACTACAGGATCAATGGTTCCGGATTCAATTCGTACCATGAATTTAGACCTACCCAGCAAGGTTTTGAAATAGCCTTGATAGGGGATTCCTTCATTGAAGGTCTTCATCAAAATTATGACAACTCCATCGGGAGAAAAATCGAGAACAGGCTGTCCAACAAGGTGGAAGTCTTTGAATATGGCTTTTCGGGATATGACCTGGCCGATGAGTTGCATCTCATCCATCAGCTAAAAAGCGATATGGATAGGATCGATCTTATTTTCATATACCTGAAGTTTGAGGATGATATCAAAAGGAATACTTATACCGTACACACAAGGGCCAATTTGGAGAATAGTATGTCCTTTAAGATAAAAAGGGAGGTTAAGTTGCTTTCCTACCTCAAAGGTATTGGTTTGTTGGCGCCTTTGACCGATTTGCCTAACCGACTAAAAGGTATTATGGGCAAGGAAAACCAGGTTTCATCAGAAAAAGAAAGGGATTTGGGTTCTAGGGACCAAGAATATCTGGACAACCTGGGTACGCTTTTGGAAACGTTTCCGATTGACAGGGAAAAATCGGTTTTTTTGATCAATAGATCAATTACCAGTGCTCTTTTTATCCAGTATTGTGATTCCCTTGGCTATAAGTATGTGGATTTTGGCAAACCTTTGGAGAACTCAACGGAAAATACCCTCATAAAATACGACCCAATGAAGCATTGGAACGACCATGGCAGGGATATTGTGGCCAAAGTTATTTCGGATTACGTGGATGCCCATGCCCTGAAAGTGCCACTACAGTAAATCAAAAAGATAAGGGCCCTTTTGTTCAAGGCTTTCGGTAGAGCGGAAAATAGGTATCGTCCTCTGATAGATCGCGTTCCTTTATGGCATTTTCCACCAATGCATCGTATACTTTTTTGTTGATCACTTTTCTTCCCGTGTAAAAAACACAGTCATCATCCTTTGGGAAAAAGGCCTTTTTGCTCTTGTAGAGGCCATCATCATTTTTGATTCCGCCCCCAAGGATATATTTTCTTTTCTTGTTTTCAACGGCCCATTTTATGACCTCCACCCGTAGAAAATCGTTTGGGCGTAGATGGAAAAATTCAGAATCCGTACCACCCAAAAAGGCATATACGGAATTATTGTAGTGTATGTGCAGCTCGGTTGAAACCGGCCGATCCCCATGGTATACCATTCCAATGGTGAAATCATTCTTATTGGACAAAACCAGTTTGTGGAAGAAATCCTTCGAGAAATAAAGGAACCTGGAAGCGTTGTTACGCACCATGGTGTCATGGTAGATGCCATAAAACTGATCTACGGGGATTTCATCCAGACCTTCACCCTCAAACAGTTTGAAGGTTAGATCAAAGGACTGGGCCTTTCTATAGTTGTTCCGAACCTTTTTGCCAAAGGACTCCCACTGCTCTGGGAAGGAACCCTTTAAATGCCCACACACATTGAGCAATGTTTGTACACAATCTCCAGAATAGTGCAGCTGGTTATTGTTGAGGCTAAACCTTATGAATTCTGTTACGACGTTGTTTTCCCTGTACCATTGGTCAACCATGGCCCAAAAGATATCAATATAGGCCTTGTCCAAATTTTCCTTGTAGAGCGGACCGCTATATCCGTAGGGAGAAATGGCATCGGTATATGCTGTATTGGGTATGGCATTCAAGATAACGGGCATTACCGCAATGTATTGATCATTTTCTTTCAGCAAAATGGCGGCAAGCCTGTTGGACTCGCTCTGATGGTGCTGTATATATTCAAAATGGTAATAGGGATTATGGAAATCGTTGGAAATGATGGCCCGATAAAGATCCCTGTCCTTTTCCGAGTTAAAATCAAGAATTGTCAGTTGTAACTGCCCGTGGTCCATTTGCTGCTCTGGTTTGAAAGGTTGATTTGATGGAATGGTGTCTTCAAATGTTGAAAGCCCTGTGGTTGTTTTCATAGCGGTTATTTAAGAGGCAGATTCTTGGACTTTAAATTCTTTTTGCAAATTATTCTTGTAGGTGATAAAATCTACCATATGTGAATAGGGATCCACAACCACGTCTTCTTGTTTCAACACTTTGCGAATGGTTTTGCGAAGTATCTGTAAATCCAAGGACAAAGACTGGTTTTTTACATATTCTATGTCCTTGGCGATTCTTTTGTCCCAAGTCAGATAATTTCTTCCAGATACCTGGGCCAACCCTGTAATGCCTGGTTTTACGGTATGTCTAAGCTTTTCTTCACCCGTATAATAGGGCAAATAAGAGGTGAGCAACGGTCTGGGCCCAATGAAGCTCATCTCACCTTTGATGATATTGATCAGTTGGGGCAATTCGTCAATTGAAAATTTTCGGACGGCTTTTCCCAATGGGGTCAAACGATCCTTGTCCGGCAATAGATTGCCATGGCTGTCCTTTTTGCTGTTCATGGTCTTGAACTTGACAATCTTGAACAATTTTTCATGCAGCCCGGGCCTTTCTTGAAAAAAGAAGGGACTTTCTCCGTAGGAGACAAAAAGCGCCAAACACGTGACCAAGGTTATGGGAAGCGTAATGGCCAACAAGAAGATTGCAAGCCCTAGATCAAATAACCTTTTGACAAAATGGTACATTCTTTAAACTGTTTGTTACTGTTTTGTTAGAATATTAAAGCGACTGTGTTTGGACATGGGCGGACAAAAACTCCTTGTGTTCCACAAACGATAAATCTATCACCATTTTGACTTTTAGAGAAAAGAAATCGATTTACTACCAATCCTACGGGATGAAACAATGGGATTACTATTTTGTCAAAGGTGGGAAGTATGTTTTTCAACCTCCTTTTTAGGGATCAATATTGGTTTCAATGGTCTTGGTTCCTGTAAATTTTGGCATGGTTAGATTTTCACTGTTGTTGATATCTTCCTTGAACAATACCTTTTTAATGGTCAACGCCATTATTTTGAGATCAAGTGCCAAGCTTATGTTGTCCACGTAAAAAACATCCAGGTTAAACTTTTCCTCCCAACTAATGGCATTTCTGCCATTTACTTGGGCCCATCCTGTAATTCCCGGCAAAACATCATGCCGCCTCATCTGCTCTGCGTTGTAATAATCCAGATATTCGACGCGCAATGGCCTAGGTCCAACCACACTTATGTCACCTTTTAAAACGTTGATCAACTGTGGCAGTTCATCAATGGAGTATTTCCTCATGACAGAGCCAAGTTTGGTTATTCTTTCCGCATTCGGAAGAAGTTCCCCGGTCTCATCACGGTCATCGGTCATGGTCTTGAACTTATAAATGTTGAAAATGGTGCCTTTGTAACCTGGGCGTGGCTGCACAAAAAATATGGAACCCTTGTTCTGGATATACAGAACCACCGCAACAAAAAGAACAACGGGGAGCGTCAAAATCGCTAGGACAAGCGCGAAGCAGAAATCAGAAATTCGTTTAAAATATTTGTACATGGAAAATTGGCTTAAAAGGTACGTTAAGACCTAGATTATCAAACTTCACTTAGGGAGTAATGTTGTGATGATCTACCATTTTGATTGTCCGCCCCGGATTTCCCACTACCACGGAATATTCAGGAACATCATCAATTATAACGGCACCGGCACCTATAATCGACCACTTGCCAATGTGCACTCCTTGAATTATTGTGGCCCCAATACCAATATGTGCACCCTCACCAACGGTCACAAAACCGGCAATGGTGCTATTTGGAGCTACATGCACATAATCGCCAATGGTAACGTCATGCCCAATGACCGCTCCTGCATTGATGATACAATGCCTGCCAATATCCGTTACCGCTTTGATGGAACATTGGGCCATTACAACAGTGCCTTTGCCGACCCGCGCAAATTTTGAAATGGCACTCGATGGATGGATGATGGTAGGAAAGTTGGCGGTGATTTTTGAGGAGATTTCCTTCCTTACTTGGTTATCGCCAATGGCTATATGAAAATCCTTCCCTTCCGTTGATGGGATCTGTTGGATATTTCTAATGGGAATCCCCATTATCATACCATGCTCATTGTCATCGAACAAACCTTCGATTGGTAAATTACAGTCAGAGATCACTAAATCGATGACAGCTTTGCCGTGACCTCCCGCTCCAAAAATATACATGTGTGTTAAGTGTGGTTTTGGGGATGAACAAAATACTATAGAGAAAGTTGCCTTTCTCTATAACATACGAAGTTAACCAATGAGGCGGTTGTTTTTGGCCGGAAAAAATTTTTCGACCCAACCTATCTGGATTGATAAGATGGCACTGTACTGTGGATAAGTTGTTTATACGGTTGATAAGTTTTTGAAAATTAATAATGGATATATTTTGACTAATAGCCATTCATCCTTTTATTTAACCATTAGTTTGTGAGCGGACCTAAACATTTTTTTAACAAATGTGGGTTTCGATGGTATTGAAATGTTTAAGGATGTTAAAATTTGGCGTAGTTTATCGATTAAATGATGTTGCGTAATCCAAAAAAAAGGCTGTTACGTAAAATTATGTGTATTTCGTCGAAAAAATTAGTTTTTGGACGATTTAACTTTGAAGATACAGTAATTTTAAAACATCATTTTTAGACGCCAATGAAAATTTTACAACCCCACCTACCTACTATGCTACTAATGGCATTATTCCTGATATTTTTTACATCATGTAATAAAGATAGCGATCTTTTTGATGAGTATGTGTTTGATCCCGGAGAAGAAGTTGTGGACCCCGGAGACGGCAATGGTGGAACAGATTCCCCCAATGACGGTGGAACAGATTCCCAAAACCCCGATGGGAATACCGATCAAGGATCGGGCCAAAATCCTGACCCAGGTTCTATAATAGATACCCCCGACAATCCCGTGAATACCTACAAAATCGAGGGAACATACTACCCAGAATCATCTGAGGACATCACAAACCCTGCCTATGCCAGCTATAAAGCTGTGATTACAAAATCATTTGTATGCAATGGATGTACATTTGCTGAAAACCAGACCATTGAGCCAGCGGGTGGTGTTATCAGTGGCTCAAATATCAACCTTAATGGGGCATATATAGAGAATACGTACAAACAGGCTTTTTCGCCTTCAGTCACCTTTAGCGAAATCTATGATAGATCTAGGATAAGCCCTGAGACCTTTGGAGCTATTTCAGGTGATTCAGGGGATGACAATGACGCTATTGATGCGTTGATCAACAATAGTGCATTGGCGGTTGGTTCAGAAGGTGGTTCATATGTCAAGAACAAGCCATCCTATTATCGAAGGTCTGGAACTTTGGACTGGAACATGAACGGTTCGGTAGTAAAGATCACAAGTGCAGGAAATTTTAAAACGGACCAAGTTTCCGTAGATGCGGTATTCGAAATCACAAATCTATCTCCAAACATATATAATGGAGAGTTTAACGGCACAGATACCTATGGTAGATTATTTTACCTCCATGGCCAAAACTATTATAAGTTCAGCAATCTCTATGTCCATAATTTATATGCCTCATCAACTTACAGGGCCGTGGCATTCCGTTTCACCATAGATGCGACTTCTTCAGGGTTTAAATACGGAGAATTCTCCGATTGTGTGATTGATAGGGTCGTTGCGCAGGGAGATGGCAATTACAACAATGCACCCGCAGGTATTTCAAAAGGATGGTGGTATTCCATTTCTGGAATCAACTACGGTGACCCATTTACCGTTGTCCATAAGAACAATAAGGTCACCAACATAATTGGTGACGATGCGGAGGCCTTCTACGCGATACAAAGTGGAGGTTCTTTGGATCATAATAGCTCATTTATTTTTGACAATGAAGATTATAGGTATTGTACCAGAAGGGCCATCAAGGCGTGTGTTTCCAATGTGGAGATCAAGAACAGCTACTTTGAGGAAATCCCTGAGTCTTTATTTAAATCTGCGCAACAAATGGGTTCAATGATTGACTTTTTTAGCACGCAGAGCAGCAATATGATCCAAAATATCAAGGTACACGACAATGTTATCCGAACAGTTCCTGGACATGATGCCCATTACTATTTGCTTTCCATGACAGAGGTTGATGATGCTATCATTACCAACAATGTCATTACTATGGAAAGTGTTGGGAATTATGGAGGTGTTAGGCTGGGCTCAAACACAAGTACATATAGTGGGGCTTTGAAAAACATTTTAGTGTCCAACAATACCTTCAACAACTGCTATGTGAATACGATGAACGAATATGCCCCGGTCAACAATCAACCCATACAAGTTGAGGGAAATACCTTTAATTTCACCGCAACACAAGGTGTGGACGTGGCTGCCCTAAGGTTTTCAAAAAACAGCGGAACCCATGGTTATATTGATTTCGTAAATAATGATATCAATGTGGACATGGCTTCTCCCAATGGAATTAATGGGGTAGTGTCCAGCAACGGAGTGGACGTTGTGGGGATTACTTTGGAAAATGTGAAGGTAAACTATTCCAATGGAAAGTCTGCTAGACCATTTGGTTACCTAAGAGGTAGTTTCATAAATAACGTAATCAAAAATTGTAGTCTTACCGGAGCAAGTGGAACCAATGCCCTTTTGGTAATGGGTGCCGCCACTTCCGTGCAAATCCTTAACAGCACCGATGCCAGTGGAAACCCTATAACAATAGAATGATTTTAATTATTTGTAATAGTATTGAATAAGGGGGCTAACGTCCCCTTATTTATTTTTGACTTCCCCCATTTTCAGAAGGCCATAGGTTCTCCATCCAGAAAAAGTGGCATTTCATATAATATTACTTGTTATCTCCTGTTTAATGTACATCTTTGTTATAAAATCTAAAACTCGTGGCAAAAAAAGCATTGATTACCGGGGTAACAGGACAGGATGGAGCTTACCTTAGTGAATTTCTTTTGAAAAAGGGTTATGAAGTCCATGGATTGAAAAGACGTTCTTCCCTTTTTAACACCGATCGTATCGATCACCTTTACCAAGATCCCCATGTGGAGAACCGAAATTTTATCCTTCACTATGGCGATATGACCGACAGTACCAATCTAATACGTTTGATACAGGAAATTCAGCCAGATGAAATCTATAATTTGGCAGCTATGAGCCATGTTCACGTAAGTTTTGAAACCCCAGAGTATACCGGCAATGCAGATGGTCTTGGCACGTTGAGGGTTTTGGATGCAGTAAGACTTTTGGGCCTTGGTGACAAGACACGGATTTATCAGGCATCCACTTCTGAATTGTATGGAAAAGTACAGGAAGTTCCCCAAAGCGAGACTACACCCTTTTATCCAAGGAGCCCGTATGCTGTAGCAAAAATGTACGCATATTGGATAACCGTTAATTATAGGGAAGCCTATAATATGTTCGCTTGCAATGGGATATTGTTCAACCATGAGTCTCCCATTAGGGGGGAGACCTTTGTGACCAGAAAGATAACAAGGGCCACATCTCGCATAGCATTGGGTCTACAGGACAAATTTTACCTGGGTAATTTGGACGCACAGCGAGACTGGGGCCATGCCAAGGATTATATACGTATGATGTGGATGATTCTCCAGGCCGACGAGCCGGAGGATTGGGTTATTGCCACTGGAAAGACCACACCCGTTCGGGAGTTTGTGCGAATGAGCTTTAATGAAGTGGGCATTGAACTGGAATTTAAAGGAGAAGGAGTGGAGGAAAAGGCTTATGTGAAAGCATGCCATGATCCCAATTTCCAATTGGAAATTGGCAAAGAAGTGCTTGCTGTGGACCCTAAGTATTTTAGACCTACCGAAGTGGACCTGTTGATCGGTAACCCCACCAAGGCAAGGACCAAACTTGGTTGGATCCCCGAATATGATTTGAAGGATTTGGTAAAGGACATGATGCGGAGTGATATAAAACTTATGCAAAAGGAACAATACCTAAAGGATGGAGGATATCGTATTCTAAACTATTTTGAATAGGGATGGAGCTCGATGCTAAAATTTATGTGGCCGGCCATCGTGGATTGGTGGGTAGTGCTTTGGTCAAAAACCTAAGGGCCAAAGGATACCAAAACATTATCACCAGAAGACACTCCGAATTGGATTTGACCAACAGCCTTGCAGTGGCGGAATTCTTTGAAGAGGAAAAACCGGAATATGTTTTTTTGGCAGCAGCAAAAGTAGGGGGCATTGTGGCCAATAACACCTATCGGGCCGAGTTCATTTATGATAACATGATGATTCAGAACAACGTAGTGCATCAAAGTTATCTCAAAGGGGTCAAAAAGCTATTGTTTTTGGGAAGTACCTGTATCTATCCCAAAAACTGCCCACAACCCATGAAAGAGGAATACCTGCTCACAGATACTCTCGAGTATACCAACGAGCCCTATGCCATAGCAAAAATTGCGGGAATAAAGCTTTGTGAAAGCTATAACCTTCAATACGGCACAAATTTCATATCGGTGATGCCTACCAATCTATATGGGCCAAACGACAATTTTGATCTTGAAAAATCACACGTGTTACCGGCACTTATCCGGAAAGTCCATTTGGGCAAGGCACTGGAGAATGATGATTGGGCTACCATTGATAAAGATTTGAACGGACTCCCCATAGAAGGAATTACCGGCCAAGATCATATGGATCGCAAGTTGCAAATTCTCAAAAAATACGGTCTCGTAAAAAATGGTACCGGAAAAGTCTCAGTGGAAATCTGGGGAAGTGGAAAGCCTAAACGTGAGTTTCTTTGGTCCGAAGATATGGCAGATGCCTGCGTGTTCATTATGGAAAAAAGAGACTTTGCCGATACCTACCACAAAGGGGATGCTGAGATTAGAAATACCCATATCAACATAGGCACGGGCATTGATCTATCCATTGCCGATCTTGCAGAACTGATCAAGGAGCACATTGGTTTCAAAGGCATGTTTCAGTACAATACCTATAAACCTGATGGCACCATGGTCAAGCGTACCGATGTTACCAAACTCAACAATCTGGGTTGGAAGCACAAAGTGGATATTATACAGGGACTGGCCCTGATGTACCAATATTACCTTGAGTCATAATCGGAGATGGACCCAAGGTGATGATTAACCTGACAACCAAAGACCATTGATAGGTAAGCTCACAAAATATTTAGAAAACAATTCAGGGTTTACCAGATACCTAAAAAACACCTCATGGTTGATGGCGGAAAAAGTCATTAGACTTTTGATCGCACTGAGTGTTGGGGTATGGGTCACTAGATATCTGGGACCAAATGAATTTGGTATTTTGAGTTATGCCCAGAGTTTCGTTGGCATTTTTGCGGCTTTTTCTTCTTTGGGGCTTAACGATATAATCATCAGGGAACTGGTCAAGTCCCAGGATGATAGGGACGTTATCATGGGCTCATCTTTTGGACTCCAGACTTTGGGATCAACGGTAATAATGGTAATCATTGCGATAAGCATTTATGTGAACAACAATGAACCTTTGACCAATAAGATCATTGTTATTTTGGGGCTTTTGACCTTCATCAACAGTTTCACCATCATTTCTTCATACTTTCATAGTGTGGTAAAGAGCAAATATTTTGCTCTTACCGGGCTAGTTGGGGTGGTCATATCTGCATTGATCAAGATTTATTTGATCTTGGATGAATATTCCTTGATCTACTTTGTCTATGTGCTGGCTTTTGATGTGATTTTTTTGGCCGCAGGGCAAATATGGTACTATAAAAAGATGGGGCATTCCATGTTTACGTGGAGGTTTTCGTGGTCAGTTTCGAAAAGTTTGCTGAAGGATGCCTGGCCATTGATTCTTAGTGGCATCATCGTATCCATTTATATGAAGATTGACCAAGTGATGATCAAGGAGTTCCTGGGCAACAGCGAAGTCGGTATTTACTCCGCAGCGGTTCGTTTGAGCGAGGCATGGTACTTCATACCCACCATTATTTGCAGCTCCTTGTTCCCGGCAATAATAAATGCCAAACTAAGGGATGACAATCTTTACATGGACAGATTGCAACGGTTGTACAATCTTATGGTGGTATTGGGAGTTGTTATAATATTACCTGTGTTGTTGCTAAGTTCGTGGATGATCCATATCCTATACGGGAGCGCGTTCCAGGAATCGGCCATGGTGCTGAACATTCATATTCTGGGAAGTGTGTTTGTTTTTTTGGGCGTGGCAAACCAAAAATGGTTCATCAGCGAAAACATTCAGGCTTATAATATTATTTGTTTGGGGATGGGCATGATCGCCAATGTTCTATTGAATATTGCCATGATCCCCACATATGGCATAATAGGTGCCGCATATGCTACACTGATATCGCAGTTCATTGCCTCGGTTTTGGCCCCCGTGTTTTTTAGGAAGACCAGAATTTCATTTTTTATGATGGTCAAGGCCTTGCTTTTTGTCCAACTGTTCAAGGAGAGAAGGTTGTTGTAAACAGGAAACTAGGATAAGGCAATGTAAATAGGATAATGAAGTTTAATTTAGTGGTTTCCAACGCAAGTTTGGGAAAAGATGAAAGAGAAATAAAGCAACCAATAACAACAAACCGAAAGTAAAATGTGTGGAATTTTAGGAACAGTCCCGGCTACGGAATATGGTCATTTTAAAGGAGCCTTGGACACATTGACCCACAGGGGACCGGACAGTTTTGGCATCGAAAACATCGATGACCAAGTTTCATTGGGGCATCGCAGACTTTCCATTTTGGATATTTCTGAAAATGGAAATCAGCCCATGTTCCATGAGAGCAGGAGATATGCGATCATTTTTAACGGAGAAATCTACAATTTTCTTGAAATTCACAAAGAATTGGAAGATTTGGGCTATAAGTTTCGATCCACATCCGATACCGAAGTGTTGCTGAAAGCCTATATAGAATGGGGAGAGAAATGCGTATTGAAATTTAATGGAATGTGGGCCTTGGCCATTTGGGACACGGAAACCAAAAGATTGTTCATGTCCAGGGATAGATATGGCAAAAAGCCTTTGTTCTATGCACAGGTGAATGGAAAGTTCATATTTGCCTCAGAGATGAAGGCCATATTCCCATTTATGGATCGGTTGGAGGTGTCGGACGATTTTAACTGGATGAAAAAGAACATCTTTTTCTATGAGGCGACCGAAAAATGTTTGATCAAAGGAATCAAACGATTTCCCGCTGGGTATAGCGGGCATTATGAAAATGGTAAATTGTCACTGTACCGTTACTGGAACACCCTGGACCATTTGGTGGAAGTTCCCAAATCTTATGGAGAACAAGTTGAAGAGTTCAGGGAGCTTTTTATGGACTCCTGCAAGCTTCGCATGCGTTCCGATGTTACCATCGGCACAGCCTTGAGCGGAGGATTGGACAGCAGTGCCACCATTGCGGCAATGGCCAACTTGGCAAAGAACAACAATAGCTATTCCAACGATTGGCAACATGCCTTTGTGGCCACATTTCCAGGAACCCCATTGGATGAATCCCACTATGCAAAAATGGTGACGGACCATCTGGGTATCGGGGCCACGTTTGTTAAAATTGACCCACTGGAACACTGGGGGAAACTGGAAGAATACTTCTACCTCTTCGAAGATCTTTATATTACGTCGCCTTTGCCCATGATCATGTTGTACAGCGCGGTGAAACGGAACGGTGTAACGGTGACATTGGATGGCCATGGAGCCGATGAACTGTTGAGCGGCTATCAACAAGGCACTTTGGAGAGTCTTTGGGATGCACGTTTCAATCTAAAGAACACCAGGGATATCTTGGATATTTACCAAGGATCGATCAATGAAGATGAGGTACAATATGATAGGGACGGAAAGCTCAAGGTATATCTTGACTTTATGGCACGAAAAATGGGGAAAAAGATTTTGGGCAAAAAAATGCCATCCATTGACAATGGACATCCCAATTTCAAAAAATTGGATAATCTATCCCAATATCTTTACAGCATGTTCCATGAGAATATCATGCCCACGCTCTTACGTAATTATGATAGATATGCCATGATCAATGGGGTGGAGATCCGAATGCCTTTTATGGATCATCGCATTGTCAGTTTTCTAAATTCGGTTCCCTATTCCACCAAAATAGGGAATGGCTATACAAAAAGAATCGTAAGGGACGCATTGGATCCATTCTTGCCCAAGGAAGTGACTTGGCGTAAATCGAAGGTTGGGTTTAGTTCCCCTATTGTGGACTGGATGCAGAACGAACTTTCAGATTGGTTCATGGATACAGTAAACTCCCACTCCTTTTTGGAATCGGGATTGGTTTCAAATCCCAATCAACTGAGGGACAGAATTACTGCCATAGTGAAAAAAGAAAACCATAATTTCTCCGAAGCTCAAAAATGCTGGACGGAATTATCTCCCTACATTTGGGAAAAAGCCATATTCAAACGTGAAGCCGTGGCTGTATAGATTTTGCGAAATCAAGGACCGATAACGAAAGGATTCATGGTCAATACAATAAAAAAGTGGGTGTTATCCAGTTCTTTTCTGACAGGTATCGCAATTTTTTTTAGAAGATTATACCTAAAAAGGACAAAGGCAATAACATATAAAAAAAATGCATTCATAGGGTTTTCCGTAGTATGCGAGGGAAGGAATGGATTCGGGAAAAATAGTTCCATAGTTTCTTCAAAGATTGGCTTTGGCTCATACATAGCGGATGGGGCCAGCATATCCAAAACGAGCATAGGAAGGTATTGTTCCATTGGCCCCAATGTAAATTGCATTTTTGGAAGACACCCAGCCGACACTTTTGTATCTACCCATCCCACTTTTTTTGCTGAAAGGACCCCGGTGGGCTATACCTATGCCAAGGAACAGTGCTTCCAGGAGTTTGCTTCTCCCCTTGAAGGTGGCTATGGTATTTCAATAGGCAATGATGTTTGGATTGGGGCCAATGTATCGTTGATGGACGGGGTAAGAATTGGAGATGGTGCCATTGTGGCGGCAAATGCCCTGGTCATGAAGGATGTTGAGCCCTATACCATTGTGGGAGGTGTTCCGGCAAAGGTCATCAAAAAACGTTTTAGTGAAGAAGAGACTGCATTTTTAATGGAATTTAAATGGTGGGATAAACCCGAAGGATGGATCAAGGAAAATGCCCATTTGTTCAAAAACATACAAAACTTTATGGACACCTTTAAGCATGCATGAAATGAATGCTCCCATAGTTGTAGTGGCATACAATAGGCCTAGATCTTTGACCAGATTGCTTCGGTCATTGACAAATGCCAAGTACCCCGAAAAGGAAATAGATCTTCTGATCAGTATTGATAGGAAAGAGGATAACCAAGAGGTTTTGGCCATTGCCAACGCTTACGAATGGAAACATGGAGCCAAGAAAGTGATCTATCAAGAAAAGAACTTGGGCTTAAGAAAGCACATACTCCAATGTGGGAATCTCAGTTTGGAATATGGATCGGTGATTGTTTTGGAAGATGATCTTTTTGTGTCCCCAAATTTCTATTTTTTTGTAGATCAGGCCCTTCGGTTTTCAACACATGAGACCAAGGTGGGTGGAATCTCACTATATAACCACCGGTTGAATGTCCATACCCGTGATAATTTTTCACCAACGGAAGATGGATATGACAATTGGTACTTTCAATTTGCCTCTTCTTGGGGACAGGCCTGGACCAAGGAGCAATGGGCTGCATTTATGAAATGGTATGAAAATGAACCAGATATTGACCATAATGGCAACGTGCCTGCTTACGTGAGAAGTTGGTCCGCTAAATCCTGGTTAAAATATAACATAGCCTATTTAGTGGAAAAGGATTTATACTTCATATATCCGAAGATATCATTGTCCACCAATTTCAGTGATGCCGGCACCCACGTAGGCAATGACAGCACCATTTACCAAGTACCTTTGGACCAAGGCCAGCAAAGGGAATATCGGTTTTCAACCGTAAACCAGTCCAAGGCAGTATATGATGCTTTCTATGAGAATGTGTTGATCGGTAAAATGCTCGGAATAGAGAAAGATGACCTTTGTATTGATCTTCATGGATATAGACATGCTAATAAAAAGAGATATTTATTGAGTTCAAGATTGTTGGACCATAAGATTTTAAGATCATACGGTAAATCCCTTAAACCACAAGATGACAATATCTTGAATGCTATTGAGGGACTTGATTTTTTTCTTTACGATACCTCGATAGCGGTGAAAAATCCGCATCAATTTAACCTCGATAGAAATATTGAGTATAATTTTAAGCAACTGCCCTACAAATCGGCAGTAAGGTTGTTCTATAAAATGACCATGACAAAGTTCAAGAACTTGCGAAGAAAGATTTTCAAAATATAAGGAGGAGTGATCAAAGAAATTCGCAAAATAGGCGTTCCGTTTCTCGGGATACTCTTGATATACCTGCTCAATCCGTTTGGGCTAAATATTTATATGGGTTATTTATTGGTTCCATTGGTTATTATACAAAGGGATTTTTTAATGCGGAACCTCGATTTCAGCTTTGTTGTTCTTTTTTTGTTTTCGTTTACCTATGCTGCCTACTTCTCATTTGAACCCAAGGCGGGGAACCAGTACATTGTCATATACGCCGTAGTTCCACCCATTTTTTATTTACTCGGTAAATTTTTTGCTTTTAAGCTGGAGGGCAACACAAAGAGTTTGTTCTATTTACTTCTTTATGTAGGGATTATCTTTTCAATTTCTGCCATTCTTTCTGTTTTTACTGATATTCTTCGAAATGGGTACAGTGTTGTGGAAAGAAATTTGCCCAATTTTTGGACGGGAAATGTAGTTCCGGCCACCATAATGGGATCGTATTTTTCATTGATAATGACCATTCCGGCCATACTGATTCCACGTGTCAAAGGCTTATCATTGGTTTTTAGAATAGTATTATTGGTCGTTTTTTTTGTCACAGTTGCTTGTGTTTTGAGAATTGGGAGCAGGACACAATTGGGAATCACCATGATTGCATTGTTTGTGTCTTTGGTCTATGTGATGCCCCGCCAATCCTTCAAACGTAACTTTGTGATGTTTTTGATTTTCTTTTTAGGAGTGTTTTATTTATCCACCAAGATAAGTTTTGATTTGGATCAGGATTGGTTGTCTGCATATGCCAACAGGATGGAGGACAGCGGCGATTTCGCTTCTGGTGGTGGTCGCACCGATCGCTGGGCAAAATCTCTTGAAAACCTTTTTGAAAAGCCTTTGGGATGGAGCGAGGATGAATTTGGACATGCCCACAACCTTTGGTTCGATGTGCTTCGCATTGGAGGCATTTTGTCATTTTTTCTGCTGATATTTTTTACCACCAGTGCATATATAACTGTATGGAAGGCAATTCGTAAAAATTCGAAGTCCTATTTTTTAAACAATCAGATTATTGTGTATACCTTGGCTTTTACCACAGTGTTCACTTTGGAGCCGATTCTGGAGGGGATGTTCGATTTCTTCGCATTTTTTTGTTTTTTCTCAGGGGTTGTTAAATCATATTATACAGATTATCCCGTAATTGAGTAGAATGTCCAAAATTATCTCCCACTTAATAGTAATGCTTTACTTTTGTAGCGTTTTTTATTGTGACCATTCACTAAGCCATTGACCCCAAATATGGACAAAGTTGCCATTCTTCTTACGTGTTTTAACCGAAGAGAGAAAACAATCAAAGCATTAACGGCCTTGAACAAGGCATTTGAGCAATCAAGTGGCATCGGTCAAATGTCCATATATCTTACAGATGATGGCTCAACCGATGGCACATCGGAAGCGGTATCTGCACAATTTCCAAAGGCAAATATTCTCAAAGGCACAGGAGATCTATATTGGGCAGGGGGTATGCGAAATTCCTGGAAAGAGGCATTGAAAGGCGATTATGATGCATATCTATTATTGAACGATGATACAGACGTATATTCCAATTTATTTGACACCATTGACAATACCCATGCCTTTTCACTTTCAAAGTATGGAATGGGCGGTGTTTATGTAGGAACAACAATAGATGCAGAGACCAAAAAGGTCTCCTATGGGGGATCGGTTTTCGTAAACAAGTTCTTGGCCACATCCAAAAGATTAAAGCCACAGGATATACCCATTCCCTGTGAATTGGGCAATGCCAATATTATGTGGGTGTGTAAAAATGTGGTGGAAAAAGTTGGAGTACTTTCAGAGGGCTATGTCCATGGGCTTGCCGATTATGATTATACGTTAAAAGCGGTCAAAAAGAATATTCCCGCTCTCATAATGCCGGGTGTGGTGGGCGAATGTGTGAACGATCATAAAGATCCGTATCAGAAATTTTTTAAACTCTCTTTTAAAGAACGATATAAAATGTTGTACAGCCCGATAGGTTTTGATTTTGTTTCCCAAACCTATCACATGAAAAGGCATTTTCCATTAAGATATCCACTATTTTTGGCAGCGGGATATTTTAAGGTGGTTTTTCCAAAGTTGTACTATCATCTACTATATAAGAATAGAAAGAACTGATATATGTTGAAAAAAAACTTGATTGTTTTCGGGACAAGGCCAGAAGCTATAAAGATGGCCCCGTTGGTCAGGGCATTGCGAAAGTCGGATAAGTTTGAGACCAAAGTCTGTGTTACGGCACAGCACCGTGAAATGTTGGACCAGGTTCTGGAATTTTTCGAGATAACCCCTGATTATGACCTGGATTTGATGAAGCCCGGCCAAAACCTTTATGGACTTACGGCAGCCATAATTACAAGTATGCAGCCGGTACTGGAATCGTTTCAACCTGATTTTGTATATGTGCATGGAGATACCACTACGACCATGGCTACGAGCATAGCGGGTTTTTATTCCGGGGCCAGGGTCTGCCATGTTGAAGCAGGTCTACGGACTTTTAACAAATGGGCCCCTTTTCCCGAGGAAATCAATAGAAGGGTAACAGGGCATGTGGCCGACTACCATTTCGCCCCAACGCAGACCTCCCACAATAACCTTATGAGAGAAGGGGTGGAAAATGAAGCCATTGTCATTACAGGCAACACAGTTATTGATGCCCTGCACGAGAGTGTCGCAAGAGTACAGAACTTGGATTCCAAGGAATTGCAAGAACTTAAGGCAAAAGTTTCCAATGACAAGAGAATCATATTGGTAACGGGACATCGACGCGAAAACCATGGGCAGGGATTCATCAATATTTGTCATGCTTTAAAGGAAATTGCCAATAAATTTGAAGACGTTGAAATTGTGTATCCTGTACACTTGAACCCAAAAGTTCAAAAACCTGTTTATGATCTATTGGGTGATATGGACAATATAAAACTCATAGATCCCTTGGCATATCCTGAATTTGTATGGCTTATGGACAGATGCTATTTGGTGATTACCGACAGTGGTGGGGTACAAGAAGAAGCCCCCAGCTTGGGCAAGCCGGTTTTGGTTATGCGGGATACCACTGAAAGACCTGAGGCCGTTGAGGCTGGGACAGTGATTTTGGTGGGTACGGATAAGGAAAAAATAGTAGTGGAGGCCACAAGCCTTCTTACAGACGATAAAAAATATGCAGCTATGAGCAAACTCCATAATCCTTATGGTGACGGAAAAGCTTGTAAACGTATTGTTGAATTCATGGAAAATCAAATATAGTGGCACAAAATAAAGTTACAATGATGGGATTGGGGTATATCGGGTTACCCACTGCTGCGCTGATAGCAGGAAACAAAACCGAGGTCAACGGAGTGGATGTAAATCCAAAAGTTGTTGATACCATAAACCAAGGCAAGGTTCATATCGTAGAGCCCGATTTGGAAGAGGCAGTGTCCAAAGCTGTTAGCGAAGGCTATTTAAAGGCAAGCCTCGAACCAAAGGAAGGAAACACTTACCTGATTGTGGTACCAACACCGTTCAAGGAAAAAAATGAGCCGGACATTTCGTACGTGGAATCGGCAACGAGGGCCATATTGCCACTTTTGAAGGAAGGAGACCTATATATTATCGAATCCACCTCACCCATTGGTACCACTGAAAAAATGAGAGATCTCATCTATGGAGAGCGCCCTGAACTCAGGGGTAAAATCTATATGGCTTATTGTCCTGAAAGGGTACTGCCAGGGAATGTGATGTATGAATTAGTACATAACGACAGGGTAATCGGTGGCATAGATGGTGAATCCACAACAAGGGCAATGGATTTTTATGCCCAATATGTGAAGGGAGAGTTGCACCCCACCAATGCGCGTACAGCTGAGATGTGTAAATTGGTAGAGAACTCATCCCGTGATGTCCAGATTGCCTTCGCCAATGAACTGTCCCTAATTTGCGATAAGGCAGATATCAATGTTTGGGAGCTAATAAAACTGGCCAACAAACATCCAAGGGTGAATATTTTACAGCCAGGTTGTGGGGTTGGGGGCCACTGTATTGCTGTAGACCCCTATTTCATCGTATCGGACTATCCTATGGAATCAAAAATTATAGGTACGGCGCGAGAAATCAACAACTACAAGTCTTTTTGGTGTGCAGAGAAGGTACAAAACGAAAAGCTGAAATTTGAACTGGAAAAAGGATATAAGCCAAAGGTGGCATTGATGGGGCTGGCCTTCAAACCAAATATTGACGACTTGCGGGAGTCACCAGCAAAATACATTGCGCAAAAAGTATTGCAAAACACCAACAATGAAGAGTATTATATTGTGGAACCCAATATTGAGTCGCACAATGTTTTTAAACTGACGGATTATGGAACCGCATTTGAAAATGCGGATATAGTGGTGTATTTGGTGGCCCATAATGAATTTAAAGGACTGCCAAAAGACACATCAAAGAAAATCCTTGATTTTTGCGGGGTGCTTCAATCCTAATTTGGTAAAGCAGTATACCTATGAAAGACGTTCTGATTGTTTTGGCCCAATCCTTGGAACAGCCTCGCGTAGTCAAGAGAATAAACCAAAAGGCCAAAGAATATGGTAATGTTCATGTGTATGGTTTTACCAGAAATGTACATTCGATCCAAAACCATAAGGTTTTGGAAGAAAATTCCAACGTAACGGTAAATGTCGCAGGCCGGTTAAAAAATGGAAAATATATCCAAAGAATATTTTCTTTCTTGGGTTTGCTCTGGACCTTGCATGCCAAATATGGTTTTCGAAAAAAGAATGTCTATGTTTTTGGTCTGGACCTAAGAATATTCTCTTTTTTACTCATAAACGCCAATGTGGATTATGAAATAAGCGATATAGTTTGGCTTTACTATGGCAAGAAAAAGAGAATGATTTTCAGCTCAATAGACCATTTTTTGGCAAAAAGATCGAGAAAAGTGATTTTTACGACCAGAAGCTTCCATTCAAAATACTATAACCAAGCGGTTACTGAAAATCAGTTGGTTATTGCGGAGAACAAATTGGAAACTTATGGAAAGGTCAGCCCCTTGGAAGATATCCTGACCGATAAATTGAGGATTGCCTATATAGGTGCATTCAGATATCCTGAAATAATTGAGCGTTTGATCAAAGTTGTATCCAAGAACGATGGTTTGGTACTGAATTTTTATGGGGCTACCCACGACGGTTTAATCGAAAAAATCAACAATGCAACCAAGGCAAATGCCAATATTAATTATCATGGACCGTTTAAGAATCCAGACGACCTTGAGAAAATATATAAGGAAAACAATTTGAACTTTGTGGTATACAACAATACGCAGGAGAATGAACAGGTTGCAATGCCAAACAAGTTCTATGAATCCGGATTCTTTAACATCCCCATTGTTTGTGCCACCAACACATATGTTGGGGAAAGGGTCTTAAATCTTCGAATGGGATGGACAATAGATATCGATTACGATTCTATTTCCGGTTTTTTAAATAATATGACCATACGGGAATTGGAAGAATACCATCAAAGAATTAAAGAGTTGGACAAGGGCCAATTTATCATGTGAAATTTAAACACAATACCATGTTTACAGGTAAAACATTATTGATAACGGGCGGTACGGGTTCTTTTGGAAATGCCGTTTTGGATCGTTTTCTCAAAACAGACATAGGGGAAATCCGCATATTCAGTCGAGATGAGAAAAAGCAGGACGATATGCGAAACCGGCTCAAAAACCCAAAGATTAAGTTCTATATTGGCGATGTTAGGGATTATCATAGCATTGATAGGGCCATGCAAGGTGTGGACTACGTGTTTCATGCTGCGGCCCTAAAACAGGTGCCTTCCTGCGAATTTTTCCCCATTGAAGCTGCCAAGACCAATGTGTTCGGTACGCAGAACACGATTGATGCAGCAGTGGCCAATAGAGTAAAACGTATCATTTGTTTGAGTACGGATAAAGCCGCATATCCTATCAACGCTATGGGAATAAGCAAGGCTTTGATGGAAAAAGTAGCGGTGGCCGCCTCCAGAAATATCCCAGAGGATTCCACCAAGGTTTGTCTGACACGTTATGGCAACGTAATGGCTTCAAGAGGTTCGGTAATTCCCTTGTTTGTAAATCAAATTAAAGAAGGTAACCCATTGACCGTTACTGACCCCAACATGACCCGTTTTCTAATGTCATTGGAAGATGCGGTCGATTTGGTCCTGTTTGCCTTTGAACATGGAAACCAGGGGGACCTATTTGTGAATAAGGCGCCCGCCAGTACGATCGGAGATTTGGCCAGGGCCATAAAAAAAATCTTTAATGCCGATAATGAAATAAAGGTAATCGGGACAAGACATGGGGAAAAACTGTATGAGACTTTGTGCACCCGTGAAGAAATGCAGAAAGCAGAGGATATGGGAGAATTCTACAGGATACCTGCGGATAACAGGGATCTCAACTATAGTAGATATTTCTCTGAGGGAGAAACCGATATAAGCAAGATCGAGGACTACCATTCCCACAACACCAAACATTTGAATGCAAAGGAATTGGAAGAGACACTATTGAACCTTGATTTTATAAAAGAAGAGTTGAATGGCTGACCACATGTTGATCAAAGGCGATTTGTTTGAAGATGGGCGGGGAAAATTACGTTTTGTTAATGCCTTTGATTTACAAGAAGTGGTCCGATTTTATGAAATTGCTCCCAAAGATGTTGATGTGATCAGGGCATGGCAAGCACATCGGAAGGAAAAAAAATGGTTTTATTGCTTATCGGGTTCTTTCGTGATCAATTTGGTCCAAGTGGACAACTTTGATTCCCCTTCGGACAATCTGGTGCCAAAGAGAATTGAAATTGATGGTTCCATCCCGCAGGTGCTCTGCGTTCCAGAGGGTTATGCAACCGGAATAAAAGCAACATCCGAAGATTCTAGGCTTCAAGTCTTTTCCAATTTTGGCTTGGAAGAATCCAAAATGGATGATTTTAGGTATCCACCTGAAAAGTGGGATGCAAAATGGTAACTAATATGGGAAAACAAAAAATAGGCATTACCGGTCAAGCTGGCTTTGTGGGCAACCACTTGTATACTACCTTGTCTTTAAGGGACGATGTAGAATTGGTTCCCTTTGAACGTATTTTTTTTGATAATAAAGAGACCTTGGGGCAATTTGTGTCCAACTGTGACACCATAGTACATTTGGCCGCAATGAATCGACATGATGACCCCAATGTTATTTATGGCACCAACATTACATTGGTACAAGATTTGATAGATGCCTGCTCCCATACCAATTCCCGACCGCATATTATTTTTTCATCATCTTCCCAAGAATCAAAGGACAATCTGTATGGTAAGTCAAAAAAGGAAGGGAAGGAAAAGTTTATGGAATGGGCCAAGAATTCAGGGGGTAAGTTTACCTCATTGACAATTCCCAATGTCTTTGGCCCCTTCGGAAAGCCTAATTATAATTCGGTCGTGGCAACATTTTGCCACAAGGTGGCCCGGAATGAAGAGCCTACCATTCTAAATGATGGAGAGGTAGGGCTCATCTATGTCAATGATTTGGTAAAGATTTTTATTGATGCCATATTCGGGGAGCAAAAAGTGCAGGAATTGGGACAAAATAGTTTTGGGGTGGATATTCAGCCCAATCATTTTGTAAAGGTTTCAGCAATTTTGGGATTGCTGAACAAATTTAAATCGGATTATATGCAAAAGGGAATTTTCCCTAATCTGGAAGACCATTTTGAAAAATCCCTGTTCAACACCTTTAGGTGCTATATACCAGAATCCCATTATCCTGTTAAATTCACTAAGCATACAGACCCGCGTGGCAGTTTTGTGGAAATAGCGAGAACACAGACCTCGGGGCAATTCTCTTTTTCAACAACGGTTCCAGGCATAACAAGGGGCAATCATTTTCATACCCGAAAGGCAGAACGATTTGCCGTGATCAGGGGCAAGGCACGGATCCAACTCCGGAGGATAGGCACCGATGAAGTGATAAATTACGATCTTGACGGCCACGAACCTGCCTATGTGGACATGCCTATTTGGTATACCCATAATATCACGAACATGGGTGATGATGAACTGGTAACATTGTTTTGGATCAACGAACCCTATGATCCACAAGATGCGGATACCTATTTTGAAAATGTTGAATGAATAAATTAAAACACGACCATTGAAAAAGCTTAAAGTTTTAACCGTTGTAGGGACAAGACCGGAAATCATTCGTCTTGCTTGTGTCTTGAATGCCTTGGATGCAAACGAGGCCATTGATCATACGTTGGTACACACTGGACAAAACTATGATTACGAACTCAACGAGATATTTTTTGAGGACTTCGGTATTCGGAAACCAGATTATTTCTTGGGGGCTGCCGGGAAAAATGCATCTGAGACGGTCGGCAATATATTGATTAAGATTGACCCCTTATTGGAAAAAATAGCTCCAGATGCTTTTCTGGTTTTGGGAGACACCAATTCTTGTCTATGTGCCATCCCGGCCAAAAAGCGAAAGATTCCCGTATTTCATATGGAAGCTGGCAACAGATGTTTTGACCAAAGGGTACCGGAAGAGACCAATAGGAAGATAGTGGACCATGTGGCCGATATTAACCTTACCTATAGTGACATTGCCCGGGAATATCTTCTAAGGGAAGGCTTGCCCCCGGACAGGGTAATCAAGACAGGCAGCCCAATGTACGAGGTGCTGAACAAGTTCAAGGAAAAGATTGAAGCTTCCAGGGTATTGGAGGATTTGGGCCTTAAAAAGGAGAAATATTTTGTGGTTTCCTCCCATAGGGAAGAAAATATCAACAATCCCAAAAACTTTGAGGGTTTGATGGAATCGCTTAATCGAATAGCCGAGGTTTATGATCTTCCCGTGATTGTATCTACCCACCCAAGAACAAGGAACATGCTGGATTCCAAAAAGGTCAAAACCCATAAAAATATCCAATTCTTGAAGCCTCTGGGCTTCTCTGACTATAATGCCTTGCAGATAAATTCTTTTGCGGTATTGTCCGACAGTGGTACCATATCCGAGGAGTCCTCAATATTGAATTTTCATGCGTTGAACATTAGGGAAGCACATGAGCGGCCCGAGGCAATGGAAGAAGCATCGGTAATGCTGGTTGGTTTAAACCCTGAACGCATATTGCAAGGGCTAAAGGCCCTCGAAATGCAAAAAAGAAATCCAAATCGGAATTTCAGGGAGGTTTCCGATTATACCATGCCCAATGTAAGCGAAAAGGTCGTTAGAATCATTATTTCCTATGTTGATTACGTCAATAGGGTAGTATGGTCCAAATAAGCGGTATGAAAAAAATTCTTTTTTTGGCCTTGGGCTTTCCCAATGTTTCCAAGGCAAATAATCTGTACACAGATCTCATGGAGGAGTTTGCCCAACGTGGACACGACGTGTTGGTGGTGGCTCCTGAAGGCAATGACAATGGCCACGGGATCAATTTTGAAGGCCAGGTCAAGGTACTACGGGTAAAAACCCTTCCTTTGTTCAATGTGGGCACTATAAAAAAGGGAGTTGCCAATGTCCTTCTTCCTTTCCAGTACAGAAGTGCCATAAAAAAACATTGCCAGGACTTGGATTTTGACCTTATTGTTCTTCCAACACCGCCTATAACATTGTTAAGTGTTGCTTCATGGCTGAAAAAAAAGAGTTCTGCCAAGGTCTATCTTATTTTACGCGATATTTTCCCTCAAAATGCCGTTGACCTTGGTATGATGGGAGAACATGGATTGTTCCATCGGCTTTTCCGAAAACAGGAGAAGGATTTGTACAAGCTTTCTGATGCCATAGGTTGTATGTCGCAGGCCAATGTGGACTATGTAAAAAAACACAATCCCGAATTGGACTTTGCCAAACTGCATTTGTTGCCCAATTGGGAGAGATTGCCAGAACCTGTAAGTAAAGAGGATATCATCTCCATTCGCGAAAAATATGGACTACAGGACAAGTTTGTGGTTGTTTTCGGGGGAAATATGGGACGGCCCCAAAAAATGGAAAATATTGTGGAGTTGGCCAATGCGTGCAAGGACAATGAACGGATATGCTTTTACTTGATTGGGAGTGGTACGGAGAAACATCGTGTTGAGCAAATGATCGAAGGGTTGGGATTGCAAAATATTAAGACCATCGATCAGTTGCCAAAAAAAGAATACATACAAATTTTGGCCGCTTCGGATGTTGGGCTGATTTCATTGAGCGATGAATTTACCATACCCAATTTTCCATCCAAAGTGCTCACTTATTTTGGATTGAAGAAACCTGTTTTGGCCTCGCTGGACCTGAGTACAGATTTTGGCCAGATGTTGCAAGAGACCCGTTCAGGTCTTTGGTCGGAAGCGGGTAAAATTGATGAGTTTAAGAAAAACCTTCTATGGTTTCTTGAGCATAGCGAAGAATCGAAGGTAATGGGGGAGAATGGATACAATTACATGAAAACGGACCTCACTCCAGAGATTGCCCATGATACCATTGTTGAAAAGATAAGGTAATAGGGCAAATCTGAACAATCAAAATTTGGCCTAGTTCAAAAAATCGGATCAACCAAACAGGGGCACAACCCATAAGTTGTGCCCCTGTTCGGTTGTAAAAAACCCGAAACCGATCGATCAAGGTTATTTTTTTCCTATTTGATAATAAGTGAACCCCAGCTTTTGAAGGCGTTTGTCGTCAAATTGGTTGCGCCCATCAAAGATAACAGGATTTTTAAGGGCGTTTTTGATTTCTAAAAAATCAGGAGAGCGAAATTCTTTCCACTCAGTTAAAAGTAGCAGGGCATCCGTGTTTTTCAGGGCGTCGTACTTTGTTTCGGTATACGTTATGCCCTCAACATCCTTTAAATAAAAGGTTTGTGCCTCATGAATGGCCTTTGGGTCATATGCCTTTATCTTGGCCCCCAAAGAGGCTAATTTTTTTATGATATATATTGACGGAGCCTCGCGCATGTCATCTGTTCCTGGTTTAAAAGATAGTCCCCAAACAGCAAAGGTTTTGTTGGATAGGTCATTGCCATAATGGGAAATCACTTTTTCTGCAACCACGAATTTTTGCCTATCATTTACATCTTCCACAGCATTTAGCAGTTGGGCATGGTATCCTTCGAGTTCAGCAGTCTTTTTAAGGGCCTTGACATCTTTAGGAAAACACGACCCGCCATACCCACTTCCAGGGTAGATGAAGCTGTAACCGATACGGCTATCGGAACCGATACCGATCCTGACTTTGTTGACATCTGCGCCAACTAGCTCACAAATATTGGCAACCTCGTTCATGAAGGATATTTTGGTGGCCAACATGGCATTTGCCACATACTTTGTCATTTCGGCAGAGCGCACATCCATAACCAACATACGATCCATACTGCTTCTAAAGAAGGGAGCGTACAATTGTCGCATGGATTCGGCGGTTTCCTTGTCCTCCGTGCCTACCACAACCCGATCGGGTTTCATGAAGTCGCCAATGGCGTCCCCTTCTTTCAAAAATTCTGGATTGGAGACTACATGAAATTCAATGTTTTCCCCTCGTTTTTCCAGCTCTCTTTCTATTACAGCACTTACCTTGTCAGCAGTACCCACTGGAACGGTGGATTTGTCAACGACAATAAGGGGTGTTGTCATATATTGTCCAATTTCCTTGGCAACTTGCAATACATATTGCAAATCAGCGGAACCATCTTCTCCCATTGGGGTTCCTACGGCTATGAAGGCCATATCACAATTGTGCAGACAGTCCTTGAGGGATGTACGGAAATGAAGCGTATTGTTGGATACATTCCGTTTCACCATTGGCTCAAGGCCAGGTTCATAAATTGGTATGATACCTTTTTCCAGATTTTTTATTTTTTGTACATCAATATCCACGCAAGTAACCGTATTTCCCATTTCTGCAAAACAAGTCCCGGTTACAAGGCCAACATATCCAGTGCCTACAATTGTTAATCTCATGCTTTGGTCTAAAAATTTATTCCCACAAATATCCGATAAACTGGACAAACAGATGAATGGTTATGGACAAACTTTCCATAAAACGGATAAAGTGCAGATGGATCAAACATGTACGAAATTCCGTTTCAGGAAAGAACAAGGTTTTGCCAGATGGGATACAGGGAAAAAATTTAAATATTGTAATAATTTTTGTACCACTCAATGAATTTTTTCACACCAACTTCAATGGGTGTGCCCGGTCGATAGCCATAATCTTCTTGGAGACCGGAAACATCTGCCCAGGTTTTTTTTACATCCCCGGGCTGCATAGGTTTCATCTCCTTGATTGCTTTTTTATCAAGGACTTCTTCAATAGTTTCGATGAAATCCAATAATCTCACCGATTTGCTGTTGCCTATGTTATATAGGTGATATAGTTTTTTGGGGTCATAGGAAACAGTGTGGTTATCCTCAATAATACGGGCCACACCTTGAACAATGTCATCTATATAGGTGAAGTCCCTTTCCAAATCACCATTGTTGAACACTTTTATGGGGCTATTTTCCAGAATCGACTTTGTAAACAGGAACATGGCCATATCTGGGCGCCCCCAAGGGCCATAAACGGTAAAGAATCTAAGTCCTGTTGTTCTGAATCCAAAAAGATGGCTATAGGTATGGGCCATTAATTCGTTGCTTTTTTTTGAGGCGGCATACAGACTGATTGGATGATCAACATTGAACGACACTTTGAATGGCATTTCCTTTCCGAGCCCATAAACGCTTGAACTACTGGCATATACCAAATGACCAATCCCAAAATTTCTGCAACATTCCAATATGTTGAAAAAGCCAACAATGTTACTTTCAATATAGGCTCCCGGGTTTTCAAGACTATATCGCACACCTGCCTGTGCGGCAAGATTGCAGACCACATCAAAATTCCCCTCCTCAAAAACCTTCAAAAGCTCCGTTCTATCTTCCAAAGAAAGCCTTATGAATTTTAAATGGGGGTATATAGCGCTATAGCAAAAGACATTATGAACCTCTGCACACTTTTGTTCAATTCCCAACCCATTCAACCTTCCATATTTAAGGCCCACATCATAATAATCGTTGATGTTGTCCAGACCAATCACGTGATGTCCGTTTTCCAAGAGCTTTTTGGACACGTGGAACCCAATAAATCCAGCGGCACCGGTAATCAGAATTCTCATCCTATTTATATTTCTGTAAAGATTATAAATATAACCGAATCCATTGTTGTGCTTATTCAATAAGAAGCCTTTTTATGGGATAAAAAGGGAAAAATTATTTGCCGAACAATAACTTTTAAGTCTGTAACACGTTGATTTTTAATTATATGATTTCAATACTTGGGTTTCCTTTCGATTTCCTGAAAACCGGCCATTGTCCGTGTGGGCGAATGGTTCAATGCCTAGGAGGGAATGGCACACCTCTTAATTGCACACTTAATCGATTTTTTTTCATCTTGGGCGAATTGTGGGTTGAAATGGGGGCAGAGGCAAATTTTACTATTACTTTTACTGTCGAGAATTAAAAAGCTCACCTACTTATTTCAACCCAAAACTGAAAATGGAAACCACAGTCTTGAAAAAAATTTGGTTATCTCCTCCACATATGGGAGAGAAGGAAGAAGCCTATGTTAAGGAAGCCTTCGACTCCAATTGGATTGCACCGCTCGGACCCAACGTGCATTTTTTTGAAAAAGCAATTGAGGAATTTGTGGGCCAAGAGGTGCATGCTGCATGCCTAAGCTCGGGTACCGCGGCCATCCATCTTGCCCTTGAAATATTGGGAGTGGGAAGGGGAGACGAAGTTCTTTGCCAGAGCCTTACATTCTCGGCTTCGGCGAATCCAATAACTTATTTGGGAGCCTCACCAATTTTCATAGATAGTGAAGAGGACACATGGAACATTTCCCCTGAACTTTTGGAAACAGCAATACAGGACAGGATCAAGCTTGGAAAAAAGCCCAAAGCCATTGTTGCTGTCCATTTATATGGAATGCCCTATAAGATTGAAGAGATCCACACCATTTCGCATAAATACAATATTCCAATTGTGGAAGACAGTGCTGAGGCGTTGGGTAGTTCCTACAGAGGTTTCAACTGCGGAAGTTTCGGAGATATTTCCATTCTGTCCTTCAATGGCAATAAAATCATAACCACCTCAGGTGGTGGAGCTTTGCTCTGTAAAGACAAGGAAATCAAGGAAAAAGCGGTTTTCTTGGCAACCCAGGCAAGGGATAGCGCACCCCATTACCAACATTCCCATATAGGATATAATTATAGGATGAGCAATGTACTTGCGGGAATAGGAAGGGGGCAGATGGGAGTTCTTGAAGACAGGGTACTGGCAAGACGGAATAATTTTGAATTTTATAAGGAGAACTTATCGGATGTTTCTGGTATCACTTTTTTGGATGAACCGGCGGGCAGTTACTCCAATCGATGGCTTACTTGTGTCTTGACCCCATCTTTTGATACCCGCGAGAGAATCAGGATAGCCCTTGAGAATGAAAATATTGAGTCCAGGCCCCTATGGAAACCAATGCATTTGCAGCCTGTTTTTAAGGAATCCGCAAGTTATGTCAATGGTATAAGTGAAAGCCTATTCGAAAGGGGATTGTGCCTGCCAAGTGGATCAAGCATAGGAGAGGACGATCTGGAAAGAATTTGCAATATCATTAAAAACGAACTTCGATGATAAGAAAATACTTATTCAACAATCATGGACATTATGCCTCCAAATGGACGGTATTGTTTATTGATTTATGTATCGTTGCGGTTTCGTTCATGTTGGCCTACTTTATCAGGTTCAACCTTAGTTTCAATTTTGATGTACAGAAGCTTTGGACCCAATTGCCCATCGTGGTTTTATTGTTCTTGGTGGCTTTTTTGATTTCAGGCAGCTACAAGGGCGTGGTAAGGCATACCGGGATCAAGGATGTATATGCCATTTTCAACGCCATATGTTTGGCTAGTATTGGGGCAATTGCTGTTGTAATGATAAACAGGGCCATGGATATGGTGGATGGGTTCACAATACCCTTGTCCATCATCATCATCAATAGCCTACTCACTTTCATTACATTGACGGCATCCAGATATGTTTTTAAGATATCGTATGAGAGCCTTTTGAACAGCAATGAAGCTCCTGCGAAAAACCTTATTATATATGGTGCAGGAGAATCAGGGATCATAGCCTATAACACATTGACAAACCATTCGAAGGTTAGGGCAAAAGTTGTTGGATTTGTTGATGGCAATCAACAAAAAGTGGGGAAACAGATTAATGGCGTAAAAGTGTACGACAAATCCATCCTTACAGAGGATTTTGTAAGGTTCAACAATATTTCCGAAGTAATCTTTTCCATACAGAGCATCAGTCCAAGACAATTGCGTAAACTGGTCAATGAGATTGTGGACCTTCCACTAAAGGTCAAAATTGTCCCACCAGTTGAGGATTGGATCAACGGGGAGCTTAAAGTGTCCCAGATTAAAAGGGTTCAGATAGAAGATCTTTTGGACCGGCCTCCTATTGAAATAAAGAACAGTAAGGTTGAGAAGGATTTTGAGGATAAAGTCATCATGGTGACCGGTGGGGCAGGTTCCATTGGAAGTGAGTTGGTAAGACAGATTTGCAAGTATAACTATCGAGCACTCATTGTGATCGACCAAGCCGAATCTGCACTTTACGACCTACAGCAAGAATTGAAGCAGGCTGGATTTTTCAACTTTGTTCCCGTGGTCAGTGACATTAGGGACAAAAACAAAATGCGCATGCTGTTTGAGGAATATGGGCCCGATAGGATTTTTCATGCCGCCGCATACAAGCATGTACCCTTGATGGAGCAGAACCCGTATGAAGCTGTCAAGATAAATGTTGCGGGGACAAAGACCATTGTGGACCTTGCCATGGAGTATAATGTTGAAAAATTTGTATTTGTTTCAACAGATAAGGCCGTAAATCCAACCAATGTCATGGGAGCTACCAAAAGAATAGCCGAAATGTACATCAGTTGCAGGCAGCAGGAAGGAAAGACAAAATTGATCACCACTAGATTTGGCAATGTTCTGGGCTCCAATGGGTCGGTCATTCCATTGTTTAGGAAACAGATTGAAAAGGGAGGCCCCTTAACGGTCACCCACAAGGATATCACCAGATACTTTATGACCATACCCGAAGCATCGCAATTGGTATTGGAAGCAGGGGCAATGGGTAAAGGAGGTGAAATTTTCATCTTTGATATGGGGGAATCTGTCAAGATCATGGATTTGGCCAAGAATATGATCAGACTTTCTGGACTTAACTATCCTGAGGATATTGATATCAAAGTAACTGGTCTTCGGCCTGGTGAAAAATTATACGAAGAGTTGTTGGCCAATGGTGAGAACACCCTTCCAACCTACCATGACAAGATTATGATTAGCAAAGTGAGGGATATTGACTATACCAAGACAAGGACCATGATTGATGAACTTTGCATATCAAATCTCTTCTTCAAGGACAATGTGGTACAATTGATGAAAAGTATTGTACCGGAATATATTTCCAACAATTCTGATTTTTGTAAATTGGACAAAAAGAATCCTGAAGTTGGACAAAAAAATAAATCCAAGGAAGGATTACCTCAACTCAACAACTAAATGTATATTTCAATGTGCCAAAAAATCAGGTTGGTAATTGCAACACTTGCGGTTGCTTGCCTTATCGTCTCGTGTTCTGCCTCCAAAGATGTCGTATATTTTCAAGATGCCAGTCAGTTTGAGACCTTGGTGGATGACAATACCTTCACCACTAAATTTAAGGTGGATGATTTGGTAAGTATCCATATTTCCACTTTGGACCCTGAAGCCAGTGCACCATTCAATCTATATAGGGGAGCGGAAGAAGGGGGCATCCGTCCAGAACAGGTAAACTATCTTGTTGACAAAAATGGAGAGATTGATTTTCCGGTGATCGGAAAAGTGAAGATAGAAGGACTTTCCCCAAGCGAGACCCGAAATCTGCTTAGGGAAAGATTGAAAGACTACCTTAAAGATCCCATCATCAACATTAGGATCAGGAATTTCACAGTGACTGTATTGGGCTCTGTCAATAGACCAGGGACATATCCTGTAAATGGAGAGCAAATAACAATAATGGAAGCTTTGGGCCTAGCTGGGGATATAGACATAAAGGGTCGTAAAGACAACGTTATGGTAATAAGGGATTTTGATGGCACAAAAGTGTACAATAGAATCAACTTAAACCACAAAGAGGCCCTTAAATCCCCGGTATACTACCTTACACAAAATGATGTGGTGTACGTGGAACCCAACAGGTCGGGAAAAACGGCTTCAAGTTTGGATCAAAGGGCAACGGTCGCCGTATCCATAGCTTCAGTATTGATAACCTCTACCGTACTACTGCTAACGCGTAATTAACAGAGGCCATAGGCCCTCCACTTTTTAGATTTTATTATTAATGATGAACAGCACCAAAGAACTTGATTTAAAAAGTCTTTTGCAGGGTTATCTCAAGCATTGGAAATGGTTTGGCCTTAGTGCAGCGGTCTGTATTGCCCTAGCAGTGCTGTACCTGAGGTACTCCGTTCCCGAATATAGCGCCACCGCCAAGATCCAAATTTTGGAAGAATCCAGCGGAGCCTCCGAATTGAGCGTTTTGGAAGATTTGAATTTGTTCTCTTCGGGCAAAACGCAAATGGAAGATGAGATCGAACTCATCAATGCCAGGGATAATTTCGTGAGAACTGTCAAGAACTTGGAGCTCAATATTCGCTTTTTCCTTATGGGAAACATAAAGGATGCTGAAATCTATAATAAAGAGAAGGTGCCCTTTTCGATAAATTTCCTTTCCAATGATTCAATAATAAGCAACTCGAAGTCAGAGTTTTTCATCAGAATATCCTCCGAGACCTCTTTTGGGTTTAGGCAAAAAGAAGAAAACCCTGAAAAGAACATCGGCTTTGGGGAAAGTTTCAAGACAGATATTGGAAATATCATCGTAACCCCGAACCAAGATGCTCCAAGATATAAAAACCGAAACATTAGGGTGGTCATAAGTCCTGTAAATTCCTTGGCGGACTTTTATAGAAAAAAAGTGATTGTCAAAGCCAATGACACAAAATTTTCCAATATCATCAACCTATCGTTGAGCGACCCCATAGAGCAAAGGGCTGTGGATGTCATCAACTCTTTGATCAATATCAACAACACCAATGCGGTAACCGATAAAAAAGCAATCGCGGATAGGACCACCAAGTTCATCAACGACAGGATATCGGAGATCTATTCCAACCTCTCCAATGTTGATGAAACCGCCGAAAATTATAAGGCCAGTAGGGGTATAGCGGATTTACAATCACAATCCAGTGTCAATTTTGACATGAGCGCCGCCGGTGAGCAGGAACTTCAAAATGTGAATATCCAGTTGAGCATGGCCCAAACCATGAAAGATATAATTGATGGGGATGAAGGCTATGATATCATTCCGGAAGTTGGGTTGGCCGATCAAGGAATATCCACCACGGCAATGAGGTACAATGAGCTGGTGCAACGGCGAAATAGACTTTTGGAAAGTTCCAACGAGAAGAACCCTGTTGTCGTTAATCTGGATCAGCAATTGGAAGATTTGAAAACAGGGATGAAGTCCAGTTTGAACAATGTTACCAGCAACCTTAACCTAAAGGTTAACAGTTTGAGCAAACAATTGTCACAGATCAACTCAAGAATCTATGCCGCCCCAGGTAATGAAAGGGCTTTGAGAGACATATCTAGACAACAACAGACTACCGAATCCCTATACCTGTATTTGCTCCAGAAAAGGGAAGAGTCCCAGATTACATTTGCTTCTGCGGTTCCTAAATCCAAGATAATCGACACGGCCTACGGATCAAACCTGCCAGTATCGCCCAAACCCAATGTCATTTATCTTACAGCTTTGATCATGGGACTTTTGATTCCTTTTTCAATAATCTACGTTAGACAGCTACTTGACAATAAAATCCAAAATAAAATTGAATTGGAGAAACTTGTTTCCAGCAATGTACCCGTATTGGCCGAATTGCCCAAGATTGGAAGAAAGGACAACAAACTGGTTTCAGGATCTGACCGTTCCGTATTGGGAGAATCACTTAGAATATTGAGGACCAATCTGGATTATCTGCTCCGAAAGAACATTAAATCCGGTAGGGGAAGCATAACCTTGGTAACTTCCAGCGTCTCCGGAGAAGGTAAAACATTTTTGTCGTCCAATTTGGCCATGGTTTTGGCAAGTGCAAAAAAGAAAGTTTTACTTGTAGGCGCGGATATCCGAAACCCAAAATTGCACAATTTTTATTTGAACCTCAAAGAAGGGACCACCAGAACACAAGTAGCACCGGACAGAAAAGATATAATTGGTTTGACAGAGTACCTCTATAGTAGAGATATGCAGGTTGGGGACATAATCAGCCCAACCATGGTCAATGAAAACAAGGTCGACATTGTATTTTCGGGAAAAATTCCTCCTAATCCTGCTGAATTGTTGATGAGTGATCGCTTGGAAATCTTTTTTGAACAGGTGCGCAACATCTATGATTATGTCATAGTTGATTCTGCTCCGATGTTGGCAGTGACCGATACCTTGTTGGTTAGTGAATATTCCGATCAAATACTATATGTTACCAAAGCGGGCGTCACAGAAAGAAAGGTTTTGGAATACCCCATCAAATTACTCAAAGAGAAAAAAATCAAAAATCTGTCTTTTGTGGTCAATGGTGTCAAGGAGACCGATTTGGGTTATGGAGGTAAGTACGGCTACGGCTACGGAAGGACCATTAAAAAATGGTGGAGTTTTTCTTGATCAATAAAAATTTAGGATCGTATTCTCGATTATAGGCAACAACAGTTTAAGTGTACCATTTGATATCTTGATCTCCTTTAGGGAGTTCAATTGGTTCATGTTGTGCACATCAGATCCAACATATTCCACCATACCTTCTTCTAAAAGTTTTCCAGTAATTTTCTGAACTTCCTTGCCGTAAAATTCCCCTAGGGACAATAAATTTATTTGAAATAAGATTCCTTGCGACTTAAGCGCTTTATACGTGCCATATTTACGGTGAAAATATACATAGCGTTCAGGATGGGCCAAAATGGGAAAATAGTTTTCCTTGGCGATTTTCTCTATGGCAAAGTCAAAATTGAAAGAAGGCTGCAGGTACGACATTTCTACAAGAAGGTAGTCTTTCTTCAAGGCCATTACACTTTTCCCTTCCAAAATGGACTCAAAGTTGTCATCGATCATATGCTCCGCGGCACAATCTATTTTGACGTCGATATTTTGATGAATGAGCCCAGCTTTTAGTTCTTCATATGACTTTCTTATGGTTTCCGGGGTGTTGTCATAAAAATTATGCATGATATGCGGGGTGCATATAAAGCTTTTAATCCCGAATTTCGAAAATCCATTGAGCAGTTGAAGGGATTCTTCCACAGTTTTGGCGCCATCGTCTATACCTGGGAGTATATGGTTGTGGATGTCCACCAACCCATGTAGATAATCGATTAAAAACCGCTTTCGCTCAAAAAAATGGAACATGTGAAAAATTTGGATTGCAAAGATAAGCTATCTCAAACTCTTCCTTCGTTGAAAATGTTCCAGCGATTCAAAAATGCCGTAGATCCATGATGACAATATTTGGAATCACATCTAAATAAGCCTGTAATAAATTGATAATCAACAGTATGAAAATAAATTATCTAAACCCAAATTTCGCCAAGCCATCATGGCTGATTTTGATGACTTCCAGAGGTGCATCCCCATCAAAGGTCATATCTTGTTCCACAAAATAAAATTGCATGCCCGAAAGCTCTTTTTTATCCAAAATTTTACCAAAATCGATTTTACCAGTGCCCACTGGGGCAAAACGGCCCTGTTCGTCCATGTCCTTCACATGCCAAGCCTTAAACCTTCCGGGATACTTTTCAAAATAGGCTATGGGATCCGCACCTGCCTTGGTGACCCAGTAGAGGTCCATTTGGAAATTGACGTACTCTGGATTCACGTTTTCCAATAGATAGTCAATGGGGACAATGCCATCCTCATTTTTCTTGAACTCGAAATCATGGTTGTGATAGAGCAATTGGAGACCAACGGCATTGCATTTTTCTCCCAAAGTGTTCAATATGTGGGCCAAATCCTCTACGGTTCCTGTCATGCCCATCGTTCGGGTTTCCGTATCATATGTGAACATCCCCATGGGTGGAACGGGAATCACGAAAAATTTAAAACCTGCCGCTTTTACATCGGCAATCATGGCATCTGCATTCTCCAAGGTAACACTCCCCTGATGTGTGCTCATGGGTTTCAATCCCAATTCTGCTAGCAATTCACGAAATTCACTAGGGGACATTCCATAAAATTTGCCGTTATCATAACCAGCGGACTCAATATACTCGTATCCGGCCTCCGCCACTTTGGTCAGGGTACCTTTGACATCCTCGCCGATGACATCCCTTAAGGTATAGAGGGCCAAACCACCGAATTTTTCTTGTGCCTGTCCTACATTCATAAGGGCTAGAAGGAAAAGCACTGCTAGCGACCGGTAAAGTTTGATGTTGTTTTGCTTGTTCATGATAGTTGTTTTTCAATTTGGTAAATCTTCCATTGGTATTTTGAATGTACGGGTTTCACGGAATAATATCAAGTAGTTTGTGACGGAATTTGGGTAAAAGGTTTCCTGAAGGTATGGAACCTTGGTTAGCTTTAGAATTCCTAAAGGATTTGGGCCTATATTTATTTGCTAAATTTAGGAAATGAAAATCCTCATAGCAGAAGACGAGGTCGAACTTCAAAGATCAATCGCGACTTATCTGGAGCGTGATGGCTATGTGTGCGAAATGGCCTCTGATTATAATGAGGCGCTATACAAAATTGATTTGTACGAATATGATCTTCTGGTTTTGGATATCAACCTTATTACCGGCAGTGGCCTTGATGTCCTTAAGATACTTAAGCAAAGCAAAGCGGAGACGCCCACCATCATTATTTCAGCAAATAATTCCTTGGATGATAAATTGGAAGGTTTGGATTTGGGTGCCGATGATTATTTGACAAAACCCTTCCATTTGGCCGAACTTAACTCAAGGATAAAGGCGGTGCTGCGTAGGGGGAAATTTGGTGGAACGGAGAGAATAGAGTTCAATGAGATTTCCATTGATACAAGGTCAAAGACCGCATATATAAACACCGAGCCCATGTTGTTGACGCGGAAAGAGTACGATCTGCTACTTTTTTTTGTGACCAATAAAGGGAGGGTACTCTCAAAGGAGATCATTGCCGAACATTTGTGGGGAGATCATAGTGATTTAGCGGATAATTTTGACTTTATCTATGTCCATATCAACAATCTGCGGAAGAAATTGACCGATGCCGGTGCCAAATATATCAAAACGGCCTACGGTAGTGGATATAAATTTATAGCGGATTGAGATATGGCCAAGAAGACAAGACTTATCCAGAAAACCTCCCGAAGCTTTCTATGGATAAGCTTTTTTTTGATGTGGGTGAGCACCATAGCACTATACTTCTACCTTCACAGCATATTGCAGGCCGAAGTGGAGGAAGAACTTCGTTCAACCGAGGCACGGATTGAAACTTCCCTTTCCAAAAATGGAGCCATTTACCAATTGCACCCCGTTGTGGAAGTTGCCCAGGTACCGGAAATGGGTGTTGAAATGCTAAAGGACACCTTGATATACGATCCCTCCCAAGATGAACTCGAAGAATTTCGTGAACTGTCGACCTATTCCGCGATCAACGGGAAAAATTATAAAATCACGGTTCGGGCGCTGGTGGTGGAATCGAGGGATATCCTGATTGCCATAGTACTCTCGTACCTGGTCATGATTTTAGTGGTCTTTGTATTCCTGTTCTATCTCAACAGATCCGGAAACCAAAGATTATGGCGTCCTTTTTTTAAGAATCTGGAGCAGATGAAAAAATTTTCGCTTACCTCGGAAAAACCCATTTCGTTGGTGGATAGCGACATTTTGGAATTTTCCGAACTCAACACTGAGATTTCCACTTTAACGGACAAAGTACGTTCAGACTATAAAAACCTTAAGCAATATACAGAAGATGTTTCGCATGAGATGCAGACCCCTTTGGCCATCATCCAGGCTAAAATAGAAAATGTGATAAATGGGGATATCCTTGATGATAGACAGTTTGAACATCTCACCTCGATTCTGAAGGATATCCAAAGACTCACCCAGATGACAAAACGTTTGACGCTCTTGACCAAGATAGAGAACAACCAATTTCCAAACGTGGAGAAGTTGGACATTACGCGTCAAATGGAAGAGACCGTTCAAAATTTTAACGACGTGTCAGCCATTTCCATAAAACTTGAGAATCACCATCAAATTTGGGTCGAGATGGATCCTTATTTGGCGGCTATCGTGTGCAATAATTTGGTGTCCAATGCCATAAAGCATGCCTGTGACAAAAAGGATATCATCGTTAAGGCACACATGGATAAAATTTCGGTTGCAAATTGTGGGACTTCGTCTTTGCGCCATCCCGAAAGCCTGTATAACCGATTTTACAGGGAATCCGAGACCGTGAAATCCACAGGATTGGGTTTAGCGATCGTAAAGCGCATTTGTGATTTCTACGGTTTCAAGATCAGCTATAATTTTGAGCATGGAATGCATAATTTTTCAATCGACTTTGCTTGAGTTACATCTATTGAATCCTACCTTATATAAAAAATAGGAGCTTTAAATTCCCTTTAGGTTTTAATTCTACTTTTGGAAGCGTACAAAAGATTCCACATGTATAGGACATTACCGCTTCTTCTTCTCATTTCCTTGAATATGGCTCTTTCCCAAGAAAGTATAGAGGTGAGTGGCCAATTAATCGATTCCGAAACCCATGAGCCACTTTCTTTTGCCAATGTGGCCGTTCACATGCAGGGTAACGACACCCTGATAACGGGGGCCATAACTGACGAAAATGGCCGGTTCGGTATTGAGGGAATGCCCTTGGGGAAGTATAGGCTTTATTTCACTTTTATAGGATATACTACTGTGGAAAAGAAGCTGGTGGCCGGAGGACTGAACAACATTTTTGACTTGGGCAAGATCGAGCTTCACCCAAGTGCCCAAAATCTCGAAGAAGTTGAAGTGGTGGGCAAACAAGCTGCCATCAATCCACAGCTGAACAAAAAATCGTTTCGTCTTGCAGACAATGTGGCCCAGTCAGGGGGTTCGGTCATGGACGCCATGAAGACATTACCCGGAGTGACCTTTGATCAGGATGGAAAGATAGTTTTGAGGGGAAGTGATAAAGTGGTTGTCCTCATTGATGGAAAACAAAGCAGTTTAACAGGCTTTGGCAATCAAAAGGGCCTGGCCAGTATTCCCGCCTCCAATATTGAAACGATTGAGATAATCAATAATCCTTCCGCAAAATACGATGCCAATGGGTTTGCTGGAATCGTGAACATCATCTACAAAAAGGAAAAACAAACAGGATTGAATGGAGATGTGGGGCTTTCGTTTGGATTGGGCGGCTTGGAAAAACGCAGGGCCGATACTCCCACAGACCTTGGTAGCTTTTCGGTGAACCCCAAAATCATTCCCAGCATCAATTTGAACTACAGAAAGGACAAGGTCAATTATTTTTTCCAATCAGAATTCATACTTCAAGAAGCGCTGCCCAACAATGAATTTACGACCCGAAACTATGATGATGGGCGCAGTATCATATCCCAAGTGCCCGAGAATAGAAAACAGTTCCGTTCCATAATCAACGGGGGAATCGATTATGAACTGGATGAAAACAACGCTTTTACCTTTTCGGGGCTCTACGACCGTGAAAGACATATCGATTCGGCACAGGTGGCCTTTATTGACCAGAACACAAATTCCCGAAACAGATTCTATAGTTGGGAAGAGGAGGAAATCACCCGTTTCATCAATGCATCGGTCAACTATAAACATAAATTTCAGCAGCAGGGACATATGTTCAGCGCCAATGCCCAGTATACCCAGGGCATGGAAGATGAGACCTATTCGCTCAATGACAGCTCTGCAGTTCGTGTGGGGACGGACAGAACGAACATTAGGGCCATTGAAAATACCACAAGCCTTTCCGCTGACTATGTGAGACCCCTGCAATCTGGCCGTTTGGAACTGGGAACCAAACTCCGTATCAGAAGACTGCCTGTGGACTATACCATTACCCCGGGAAACCAATCCATCATTTATCCGGGTCTTGGTAATTTTTCCAATTGGGGAGAGAATCTTTATGCCGGCTACATGAACTATGTCCTTGAGAGGGAGAAGTATGATGTGGAAACTGGGCTTCGGGCCGAGCAGACCGATGTTTTCTATGATCTGGATCCGGTTAACGCTTACTATCCCAACAATGATAAATATGGTTATTTTGAACTTTTTCCCAACATTCGATTTACCTATAAATTGAATGCCCACAACAAAATTTCCGCATTTTATAACCGGAGGATAGACCGCCCGGGAGAACCGGAACTACGTGTGTTCCCCAAGTATGATGACCCTGAACTTTTAAAAGTGGGAAATCCATACCTACGCCCCCAGTTTACCGATGCCCTGGAAGTGGCAAACAAATATTCATGGGGCACGGGTTCCCTGTACTCTGCTGTTTATCATAGAATTACACAAGACCAATATACACGGATCTATAGCATTGATGATTCCAACCCCGATTATGATATTGTGAACCGAATCTATCAAAACACGGGAAAGGCCTCCAATATGGGAGTAGAGCTACTATTGAGTCAGGATATAGCCCAAGAACTGAAAGTATCGGCCACGTTCAATTGGTATTCCAATATCATAGATGCTTATCAGGGAACCTTGCTCTTTCCGTACGAGCGTATTTTTTCCATCCAAAAATCGACTACCGACGCTTGGAATGCAAAGATTGGTGCAGAAATGGTATTGCCCAAGGATTTTACAATCCAGATGACGGGAATTTACTATTCTGACAAGAACATTCCCCAGGGCAGGGAACTTTCACGCTCTTCAGTGGATTTGGGCATCAAGAAAAGATTATGGGACAAAAAGGCCGAATTGACCCTTTCCACCAGCGACATTTTCAACAGGTTTGGGATACGGCAAAAGATATCAGACCAAGGAGTATCCGCATTATATCAAAACTATTTTGAAACCCAGATATTCCGGATCGGGTTCAAATACAAAATCTAACACAGACTATGGGAACATGGAACAAAGTTGCTGAAATCACCATACTTTTTTGGTTGATGAAGATTGTGGCGACAACCTTGGGAGAGACCTTGGGTGATTTTATTGCACAGACTTTAGGTTTGGGGTACATGACCGGGATTGTGATCACACTGGCTTTTTTTGGAGCTGCATTGGGAATTCAGTTGACCCGAAAAAAATATGAACCCATCTGGTTTTGGCTGGTCATCATAGGGACCACTACATTGGGTACTGAAATATCAGACTTTATTGATCGTAGCCTTCACTTGGGTTATACATGGGGGAGTCTTTTGTTGTTTGTTGGACTTTTGACGACCCTTTTTATGTGGTACGGGAAATTTAAAGATTTGCGGGTGTATCCAATTTTTCAGCGAACCAAAGAAACCTATTACTGGGTGACTATCCTGTTCTCGAATAGCTTAGGCACCGCATTTGGCGATTATCTAAGTGATGTTGTTGGATTGAGCTATTTGAATGGGGCTTTGATCACTTCCGGCATCATTGTTTGTGTAGTCTTTTTGCACTATTTTTCAAAACTTAACGAGATTATTCTCTTTTGGACAGCTTTTATCTTTACACGACCATTTGGTGCTACTTTTGGAGACTTTCTGACCAAACCTTTGGCCAAAGGTGGGTTGGATCTTGGAACATTACCGGCAACCATGGTATCCATTGTGCTGATAGGAGTGATGATCTATATCTCACACCGACAAATGGTGGCCAAGAAAACCATTATCTGATTCGAATATTTTTAGGGTGATTTTGATTTGCACAGCTGTTTTAAGTAGTTAAACAACCTTTTGGTAACCTTAAGATTACTTTAAATTCTCTTTAGATTTAGAGTCTACTTTAGCCGCAAAAATAACAATGTGGTTAAGTTGTTTCCAACCCGTTACGCCTTATTTAAGGCATTCGTTCTAATTTTCTTGTCGATTTCCCTCTTGGTCAGGCTGATTTTTTTGATCTGGAATTTTGAAGAAGTCAGTCTTGGGATATTGGCCCTATCGAAAACCTTGTTCATAGGATTGCTTTTTGATACGGCGACCGCTTCATTCCTTGCCTTTCCCTATCTCCTTTACTTATTGCTATTTCCTGCCCGGTGGTATGGCTCTTTGGTCGACAGGGGGATTACTTTTTTCGGATTTTTTCTAGGGTTGTTTGTTATCTACTTTTCATTTCTTGGAGAGTTCACGTTTTGGGATGAGTTCCAAAGGCGTTACAACTTCATTGCTGTGGACTATCTGGTCTATACCTATGAAGTGGTGCAAAACATCAACGAATCCTATCCATTGCCCCTATTATTGGGCATACTATTGGCATTGGTGGCCTTGACCTTTTTCTTAATCCATCGATTTGGGATATTTCGGAAGACTTTTCAGGGCCATACCTCGCTGAAACAAAGAATCATAGCATCATTACCATGGTTTACTATGGTGGCCCTTACCGGATTCTTCTTGACCAACGACCTAGCTGAATGGTCCACAAATCGGTACAACAATGAACTTTCCAAAGCAGGTATTTTTTCCTTTTTTGCCGCATTCCGCAATAATGAACTGGCCTATGATGAATTTTACAAGACCATAGGGAATAAAGAGGCACTGGAGCACGTCAAAATGGAATTTGTCAAACAAGGGGAAACCTTTCTGCATCCCAATGAGGATGAAATCCTTCGGAGTGTCAAGAACAAAGACAGTGTGTCGGCAGAACTAAGGCCCAATATTGTATTTGTATGTATCGAAAGCCTCAGTGCCAATTATTTAACGGCCTTTGGAAATGAGCTGAACATTACCCCGACCCTGGATACATTGGTAGATAAGAGCATATTTTTCACCAATTTATATGCAACAGGGACCCGGACCGTGCGCGGCATGGAGGCCATAACGTTGTCCATCCCACCAACCCCTGGACGAAGTATAATAAAAAGAAAGAAAAATACTGGATTGTTTACTATTGGGGAGGTGTTCAAGGAAAAAGGATACGACCGTAATTTCTTTTACGGCGGGGATGGCTACTTCGATAATATGAACACATACTTTAGTGGAAATGGCTTCAATATTTTTGATCGTGGTAGGGGCTATTTTTTGGATGGCAGCATAAAGACTCAAAGGACCAATATTGAGGATAGTGAGGTAACCTTTGAAAATGCATGGGGAGTATGTGATGGCGATATCTATGCTAAGGTCATTGAACAGGCAGACATGGCCTATGCAACGGGAAGGCCCTTTTTTGATTTTGTAATGACCACATCCAACCACAAACCCTTTACCTATCCGGGGGGTAAGATAGACATAGCATCGGGTACTGGCCGCAAAGGTGCGGTAAAATACACTGATTTTGCCCTTGGAGAGTTTCTGGATACAGCAAGGAAAAGACCTTGGTTCCAGAATACGGTCTTTGTGATCATGAGCGACCATTGTGCCAGTAGTGCCGGTAGATGGGAGCTGGATGTCCAGAACTATCATATTCCTGCCCTTATCTATAATTTGCCCAACGTGCCACCACAAAAAGTTGACAGGCAATGTTCACAAATCGATATGTTCCCCACGCTGTTCGGATTGCTGAGGTGGGATTATACCTCAAACTTTTTTGGTCGGGACATCTTTAAAATGGACCCAAGGGATGAAAGGGCCTTTATTGGGAATTATAGAAAATTAGGACTACTGAAAGGGGACAAGGTAATGGTCTTGGGCGATCAAAAAAAGGCCAATCTATATCATTGGAACAGCTTGGACAATAGTCTGGAACAATTGCCCATGAGCGGGGAATTTCTGAAAAATACTATTTCATGGTATGAAGTGGCCGACCATCTGTATAGAAATGAAGGCCTCAAATCCGAAAAATGATGGCTGCCAAGAATATCCATTTCATAATCAATCCCTCAGCGGGTAAAGGCAAGTCCCCATTGACCCCGGAATTCTTGGAGCAGTTCTTTGTTAGGTCGCTTACCCAAGTAACCGTAAAATATTCCAACTATAAAAAACATGCCATCGAACTGACCAAGGAATCCATAGCCCAAGGAGCAGATATACTGGTTGCATGTGGAGGCGATGGCACCATCAATGAAGTGGCTTCCTCGCTTGTCGGAACCTCCATTCCATTGGGCATTGTCCCCATTGGGTCGGGCAATGGACTTGCTTCAAATTTGGGCATATCGAAAAATCTTAGGAAGGCGTTGACACTCTTGAGAAATCCGCATACCACACAAATTGACGTGGGATGTATCAATGGCAAATATTTCTTCAGCAATACTGGGCTGGGCTTTGACGCCAAGGTCATTAAAAATTATGAATCGTCCCATAGAAGGACATTGCTGGGTTATCTACAGGCCTGTGCAATGTCATTTAAAAAACATGACTCCATTCGCAATATTGCCATTAAAATTAATGATCAAGATATCAGAACAGATATTTTCATGGTTTTCGTTTCCAACTCAAATGAGATGGGTTACAAGCTGAGTCTGACCCCCAAGGCTTCCCTGCAAGATGGATTTTTGGACGCATTGGTCATATCCAAAATAGGAAGGTTAAAGATGTTGTGGCTGGGTATATTGTTATTGATGAATAGGCCATATTTGCTCAAGGAAGCGAAAAGTTTCAGGGCCCAAAAAATAGAGTTGTTCAAGGACGGGAAGGAAATTTTGGATTCACAGGTAGATGGAGAATTGTTTTCCGTTGGAAACCGTCACATTTCCATTGGGGTAATGGCACATGCATTGAATGTCATCGCTCCTCCGGATTTTCAATAAGCGTTATTATTTTCCGATGCAGAAATTGGAAAAAATATTGCCGAGCAGGTCGTCGGTGGTCACTTGACCGGTAATTTCTCCCAGATGCATTAATGCCTGTCTGATGTCAATGGCAATAAGATCGCTCGATATATCCATTTCCATCCCCTCCTTTACTTTTTGGATTTCTTCCAATGCCTTCATCAATGCATCGTAGTGCCTACTGTTGGTAATGATGGTCTGGTCGCCACCCAAGGCACCGGAATTGACCATGCCGAGGAGCTTTTCCTCTAGACTGGCCAAGCCTTTTTTATGTTTTGCGGAAAGGAAAAGGACATTGGGGATTTCCTTTTGAAGCTGTTCTTTTTGAGACTCGTCCAAAAGATCTTCTTTGTTGCAAATGGGAAAAACCTCCTTGTTGGGGTAGCGGTTTTTTATTCGTTTCAGTTCTTCGCGCTCAAACTTGGGACTGTCAAAAAGGAAAATGATCAACCTTGCCTTTTCAATTTTATCAAAGGTCCGCTCAATCCCTATTTTCTCCACTACATCCTTGGTCTCCCTTATCCCTGCGGTGTCGATGAACCTGAAGTTTATACCCTTGAGGCTGATTTGGTCTTCCACGGTATCCCGGGTGGTTCCTGCAATATCGCTCACAATGGCCCTTTCTTCATTGAGCAGGGCGTTCAACAGGGTTGATTTTCCTACGTTGGGCTGTCCCACGATGGCCACCGGGATTCCTGTTTTGATCACATTGCCCAAGGCAAATGAGTCTATCAATTTCTTGAGGACCTCACTGATTCGGTTCAACAGTGCATTGAACTGGGTCCGGTCCGCAAACTCCACATCTTCTTGGGAAAAATCCAGTTCCAATTCTATGAGGGAAGCAAAGTTCAAAAGTTCTTCCCGCAATTTTTGTATCTCATTACTAAACCCACCGCGCATCTGTTGTATGGCAATATCATGGGCCGCCTCACTGTCGCTGGCTATCAAATCGGCAACGGCCTCTGCCTGGCTCAGGTCCATTTTCCCATTTAAAAAGGCGCGTAGCGTAAACTCACCCGCCAAGGCAGTCCGGCATCCTTTCCGAAGCAATAGCTGAATGATCTGCTGTTGAATGTATGGGGAGCCATGGCAGGATATTTCCACCACATTTTCCCCTGTATAGGAATTGGGGCCTTTGAAGATGGACAGCAGGGCCTCATCCAGAACCTTTTGTTCGTCCATAATATGGCCCAAGTGTATGGTATGGCTTTTTTGGACCCCCAGTTTTTTTCCTTTGACGGACCGGAAAACGGTATCACCAATGGCAATGGCATCGGGTCCTGAAACCCGGATGACCGCAATTGCCGCAGTGCCGGAAGAGGTTGCCAGGGCTACTATGGTATCGGTATATCGAGACATAGGTGCAAAAGTACAAATTAGTGGGGCGTGTTTACACATTCTTCAACAATGCATAAAACCATAAACGGCTTAAACTTCAGCCAATCCCATATAACCATTAAGTTCTGTACAAGAGTTGGAAGATATGGTTTTTGCCCTTCTTTTTTAAGGGGTAAAAATTTCTTTTTGCTGGACAAATACGTAATTTAACACGATAAAAACCGTAGATAAGGATTGGAGAAAATCATCATTTTTGGAGCTTCCGGACATGCCAAGGTTGCCATAGATATCTTTGAAAGATCGGGAAAATATGAAATCTTGGGGCTACTGGACTCCAACAAAGAGAAGGGCTCCCTGCTGTTAGGGTATAAAGTATTGGGTGGTATAGATGAAATCCCTTCGCTGGTAGATGAAACCCCCAATTTGAAATTCTTTATTGCAATAGGGGATAATTGGAAAAGATATGGCGTGGCCAAATCAATAGGGTCCCTAGGGATATCCGTCAAGTTTGCCAATGCGATTCATCCTACCGCAATTATTGGAAAAAATGTTGCCATCGGCAAAGGTGTTATGATAGTGGCGGGGGCCATTGTCAACGCAGATAGTATACTTGAGGATTTCACCATCGTCAATACCAATTCCAGTGTTGGGCATGAGTCGGTGTTGAAGGAATATAGTAGCCTTTCTTCCGGGGTTACTTTAGGTGGAAAGGTTGAGGTGGGTGAGTTTACCGCGATAGGTATCGGCGCCACCGTGATCAACGGCATTAGAATAGGGAAACACACTGTCATCGGTGCGGGTTCAGTAAATGTACAGAACGCTGATGATTTTGGTGTTCTTTATGGTGTCCCCGCAAGACTTGTACGGAACAGGGTGGAGGGAGAAGAATATTTAAAACCTTGACAATGCCCAGTTTTTTACCGCAGCTAAGAAAGACGGTATTTTGGTCTTTGGATTTTTTGAAAGGCGCTCCTATAAGAAATCACGTAAAGGACATTAGGAAGACGCTCTGGCATCCTGATAGGGCGAAGGGGGAAAGAAAAACCAATCTGAGCAAATTATTGACCCATGCCGTTGAGACCACTCCTTTCTATCAAAAATTTAAAACATTCCCTTCCCTTGAAGATTTCCCCATAATAGACAAAAACCTGATTCTGAACAATTATGACGATTTCAAATCCACTTCCTTTTTAAATGCCACCTTGTACAAAGCTTCTAGTAGTGGATCAACAGGAATACCGTTCAGCATTTTTCAGGATAAAAGAAAGCGGGATAGAAATACAGCGGATGTCATTCATTTTTCTGAGGCGGTCGATAGCTATATAGGGGATAAACTCATATATATCAAGTTGTGGGACCATACCAATAAAAAACACAAGTGGATTATTTTCTTTCAGAACATTTTGCCACATAGTGTCATGGACTCGTCTTCTTCGGATTTGCACCATTTGCTATCGGCAATTGAAAGTGATCGGTCTACGAAAAACATGCTGGGGTATCCATCTTTTTTTGAAGAAATATGCAATTATTTGGACCAGGGGGAGGACCATCCTAAAATCAGCGGCGTCAACAGCATTATATCCTTTGGTGAAAATTTGAAAGAACATGAGCGAAAGAGGATGCAAAAGTATTTCAGGGCACCTGTTTTTGAACGTTATTCCAATCAAGAAAACGGCATATTGGCACAACAGACCAAGAAGAGCAACGGGAGGTATGTATTGAATTGGGCAAGTTACCATTTCGAGATCTTGGAGTTGGATTCTGATCAACATGTCAAGCCAGGTTGTTTGGGGCGGATAGTGGTGACCGATCTGTTCAATTATGCAATGCCCATGATCAGATACGATACAGGAGATATGGCCGTATACGAAGAACCTCAAAATGGATACCCCTATTTTTCCAAAATCTACGGGAGGCGGATGGATACCGTTTACAATTCAAGTGGGGAAATTGTTTCCCCGTTCATTTTTTATATGGTTTTGGAATATGCAAAGGTCAAGCAGTTCCAATTTATACAAAAAGGAAAAAAGGAATATAGGTTCAAGCTCAATGGAAAACCCCAAAATGTGGATGAAGAGGGTGCAATAAGATACTTTAGGAATTATTTGGGGGAAGATGCCATCATTACTTTCGAGTATGTTGAAGAGATACCTTTGTTGTCCTCAGGAAAAAGAAAAAAAATAGTCAACGAGTATATGCCAAGGGATGGGCAATAAAAAACGGACAGGATATCCTGTCCGTTTTTTATTTGGTTAATGGGAAGAAGAACATTTGAATTTTTTCCTTCCATAATGCTTTCTCCATTTTTTGATCTTTTCATGCCTACATCCCTGTCTCATGCATTTCCATGATCTGTATTTTCTCTTACAGATGGTCCCAACACCGCTATCGCATTCCAATTCATAGGGAATAAAGATGCTTTGCAGATTATTGGTTGGGATGAGTACAACGGCAAGTGAGTCGCCATCTCCCGGTTCATACCCTTCACCGTTGGCCAATGCCTGATCCACAATTTCCTGTCCTTTGGTCGTGCTCCAATCGTCACCGAGGTATGCACAAAGTACACAATTGTTGTCATCGATCAATTCCCAAATGGCCCATTGCACATCGCCAAAGGTATAGGTGCCACCGCTGGGGCTTTCCGTTCCGATGAAGTTCTGGTTAAGGATCCAGTTGACAAGGTCAAAATTTTCAGGATGCTCAAATTTACCATCGGGTAGGGTTTCATAGCTGGAAAATACCTCGGCTTCAAAGCATTGATCGGCACCAAGGGAAAGGTCAACATCAACACACCATGCCCCATAGTCGCCGGCAAGGCTGGTATCGTTGATGGTCAGGTCAAAATAACTGTTGTCGGCATCAACTCCCTTCGCGGTGGTACAGGCATTGAGCGTTGCAGGTAGATCTGGGACAACATTGATGTCACAATCATCATTCTCCCAATTTTTGTATCTGAAAGAATGATTGACTGCTTGCAAAGATTCATCGGTCTGGGAAACATCTTCTTTCTCACAGCCCATTAAGGATACGGCCAAAGTAATTGCCAAAACATAAATTCTCTTCATTTGCGTTGATTTTGTGGTTGTTACATTAACAAAGATCTCACAGTTCTGGGAGGAAACATGATCTACTGGATGAAGGGATAAAAAAACGGGCAACATGTATTATTTTTAGTATTTTCTTAAATTATTTGTATCATTTTCTTGTTAAAATTATTTATTTACATTAAAAATTATTATTTTAAAATTTGTAACTAACTATTAATCAATAAGTTATATGTAATAAATCCATGAAAGTCGCTTTTGGGACGATGAACTTCATATTACTACCATATTTTGCCTTTTTGTAACATTTTGATGGAACGGTATACCTATATGATGTAATCATCAAAATCAATCAAAAATGGAAATCATCAATCAAAATGTCCTTAGAAAGGACAACACACTGTTGGCCATCACACACCTTACCCAATTATTGCATTATGTTACCGGCTTTGGTGGGTTTGTTGTACCGCTCGTTATCTGGCTGACGTCGAGAAAGAGTGTTGAAGGTATGGATGAGCACGGAAGGGCCATCATCAATCTACAGCTAAGCTTGCTTTTGTACATCATGATCAGCATCCCTGCAATTTTATTGCTCGGCTTAGGGATTTTGGGAATATTTGGAACGGTGATCTTTGGTTTCGTTATGCCGATTGTCAATGCCGTGAAGGCTACGAATGGAGAGCCTCCTTCACGCTTTTTGACCATTCCCTTTCTATAAAAACAAAAAGCTAGAGGTTCACTCTAGCTTTTTGCCTATAAAGATCAAATTTTAATTTTTAGTTTCCTCCACAGACCGCGGCGTGGGCAATTACATAAATGTCACCGGAAAGATTTTCCTGAACGGTGTACTGACCGGGCGCTACCGTAGGATCACCCTTTTTATCCACAGGGAACATGGCATTTCCTGCATAGGTATGTGTCTCGGATACAGTGTAGGAGGAGTCGATATTATAGGTAACGGTTACGTTGCCATCCACATATTCAACATCCACGGTGCCCACAAGCTGACCTTTGGAGATGTCGCACTGTCCTGCACCAGCATAGACTTCGTAGGATTCGCTGGTACCTTCTGATAGAGGTCCAATGGTCCAACCCCAACGGCTGAACAATCCGGTATCTATAAAGCAGGTATTTCCATCATTTCCACGCGCGAAGGCTGTTTCACAACCTCCATCAGACTGTCCGCCACATTCCAATGGAATCGTAATGAAAACAGGCTGCCTGTTGTTGTTTGGTATCAAAATAATGACCAATACCTCACCTTCACCTGGTTGGTATCCCTCGCCATTGGCCAAGGCCAAATCCACAATTTCCTGCCCTTTGGTTGTGCTCCAATCGTCACCTAAATAGGCACAAAGGGCACAGTTGTTGTCATCGATCAACTCCCAAATGGCCCATTGAACATCACCAAAAGTGTAGGTTCCTCCACTGGGGCTGGCCTGACCGATGAAATTTTGGTTCATGATCCAGTTGACCAAATCAAAATTATCGGGATTTTCGAAGGCTCCGGCTGGAAGTGCGGCATAGCTGGAGTATACATCGGCGTCAAAACATTCATTTCCGCTAAGGGACAAATCAACATCAATACACCATGCGCCATAGTTACCGGCCAAGCCACTGTCGTTGATGGTCAAGTCAAAATATGTTCCATTGGCATCAACCCCTTTGGCGGTTGTGCAGGCGTTGACCATGGAAGGTAGTTCTGGAAAAACAGTGACTTCACATGCTTCTTCTTCTACTACAGGTTTTACTTTTAGCTTACCCTTGCCATCGGTACTGCTAAGGGTGTCGGCACCAACCGGTTCCACTTGGCAAGAATAAAGAGCAATTGCCAGAATGGCAAAAACTGATAGTGTTAATTTTTTCATGTTCAAAAGTTTAAGGTTATAATTTTCAATCTGATAAAAGTATGTAAATCAGAGTGCCCCGAACTTTTAGTACGATGAAAGTGAATAAAATCCGATAAATGGCCCAAGTAAGGAATAGGCCGAAAAAACACATACAAAGACTTGTAAGAAACCCCTTAATTGTTGAGCATTACGGGCATTACCAGCATGGTAATATGTTCCCCTTCATCCAGCCCGTCAATGGGGGTCAGGATACCGGCCCTGTTGGGAAGGCTCATCTCCAGAGATATGTCATCCGAGGATAGATTGCCCAGCATTTCCACCAAAAAACGGGAATTGAACCCAATCTGCATATCATCGCCTTGGTAAGAACAGGACAACCGTTCTTCAGCCTTGTTGCTGTAGTCGATATCCTCTGCGGATATATTGAGCTCGGCCCCTGCAATTTTCAAGCGGATCTGATGTGTGGTCTTGTTGGAAAATATGGATACCCTACGGACGGAACTCAAGAATTGGTTTCTGGAAATCGTCAGCTTATTGGGGTTTTCCTTTGGGATTACGGCCTCATAGTTGGGGTATTTACCATCTATGAGCCTACAGATCAGCTCAGAATTGTCAAAAATGAACTTGGCATTGCTATCATTGAACTCAATGGTCACTTCCGATTCTGAACCTCCCAAAATTCCCTTCAAAAGGTTCAAAGGTTTTTTGGGCATGATGAATTCGGCAACTTGGGATGCGGTTACATCCTGCCTTTGATATTTGACCAACTTGTGGGCATCTGTGGCCACAAAGGTGAGGTTCTCCGGCGAAAACTGGAAGAACACCCCGCTCATCACGGGACGGAGGTCGTCATTCCCGGCGGCGAAAATGGTCTTGTTGATGGCCGTGGCCAAAATATCGCCCAAAAGGGTAGTGGAACTCGGGTTGCTCACTTCCACAGCTTTAGGAAATTCGGCACCATCGGCATAGGCCAGGGCGTATTTACCATGGTTGGAACTGATCTCAACGGTATTGTTGTCCTCAACCACAAAGGTCAATGGCTGTTCTGGAAAGGTTTTCAATGTCTCCAATAACAATCGGGCCGGGACCGCAATGGTTCCCTCGGAATTGGAATCCACCTCCAAAACGGAACTCATGGTGGTCTCAAGATCCGATGCGGATACGGTCAACTGGTTCTTTTTTAAATCGAACAGAAAATTGTCAAGGATGGGCAGGGTATTGCTATTGTTGATAACTCCTCCCAAAACCTGCAATTGTTTCAATAAATATGTACTGGATACAATAAACTTCATCAAAGAGACTCTTTAGTATTTTCCCTGTTCACGATAATTTTGTGGGTGATAGGGCTTACAAAATCGATAAAAACAAATATATCTTAAAACGTTTTAGCAAAGAAACAAATTTATCAACACCTATGCCGCGAATTTCCGCTTTCTGTAAAAGTTGAAGAAAATACCGAACAGCAGGGTCAACACTACGGGCACCCCAATGTTCAGGAACTGCCATTTTGTTTTTTGGTCGGCTATCTTCTTTACATCCAGTAGGGGAATGGACACTTTTTTGTTCCTGATGTTGATCAGTCCCGTATCGTCCAAAAGGTAGTTGGTACAGTTTACCAAAAACTCCTTATTGCCATAAAAGCTATTGGTCCACTTGTCATACCCCAATTCCAATGGTCTGCCATTGCGGAGCTGGTTTTTGATGACATCCCCATCGGAAATCACGATCATTTTGTTTTCTGGGCCTTCCTCCATGGCATTGCTCATCTCCAATGGTTTTATACGGTTCTTGTACATGGAGGTAAATTTTCCTTCCACAAGAACGGCCAAGGGTTGGTTGCCGTGGTCATAGGTAGCTTTGTCTGGAGGGTTGTTCAAAATATCCAAACCAATTTGTCTGGGCGTTCCATCGGTTTTGGACAAGGGCGAACTTTGCAACAATACTGTTTTGGTGTAATCATTTCCCAAAATCTCCATGGGACTGGCAAACTGATAGCGGACCGCCTCAATGTTGGCATTGATGGGATGGTCATTCCTTGAAAAGACCATGGGGTTATAGTACCATGGCAATGGATTGTATTGGGAGTCGTTGCCCTCTCCTGTGGCCAGAACAATCTGTGTAAAGTAAAGATCGTTGACCAATACCGGATTGATCCTAATCCCATAATTGAAGAAAAAGTCCTTGAGGTTAAGGTTCCTTGGAATGGCAAGGGCACTCCCGCCACCTTTGTAGATACTGTCCATCTCCATGGCAACTTGATCTAGTAACCAAATGGATTTCCCTCCATGGACCACATACTGATCCAACACATATTTTTCCTCATCTGTGAACGCTTGTGTAGGTTTTGCGATGAGGGCAAGGTCGAACCTCTTCAATTGGTTCAAGACTTTCTGGGGATTCGTGGCAACGGAATCCAAGGTTATGGCGCCAATGTTGTAGTAATCCCGAATTGTGGTCAGGTAATCGGCAATGAAAATATCATCCAGTTCGCCGTTCCCCTTGATCACGGCCACGCTTTTCTTTTCGGCGATGCTCAACTTGGCAAAGGCATCGGCAAAGGCATACTCCAACTGCTGTACGGAATTGTTGATGCGATCTTCGGCAGAGGACCCCAATTTGTTCTTGAGCAAGGGAACCTTTACGGTCTGGTTCTTATAATTTACCATGGCCCAAGGAAACACGAGTTCTTGGGAAACCTTACCGTTATCCTCCACAGTGACATTGGCGGGTTGCAATCCAAGACCTTGCAATTGCGCAATGGTTTCCTGTGCTTTTGCCTCGTCTTCCAAGGGATCCACCAAGGTGTATTTAATGTTACTGTTCTTGGAGACAAAAGATTCCAATAGTTGGATGGTCTCTGTCTTCAGTTTCGAAAACTCGGCAGGAATATTTCCATCCAAAAGAACATCCACAATTACAGGGGCGTCAAATTTTTGAACCACATCTATGGCTGGTTGGGACAGGGTGTACCGTTTGTCCTCCGTGAGGTCAAACCTTGTATATAAAAAATGTCCGACCAAATTTAGGGCAGCAACGACCATAATTGCCTTAAGGACCGATATGAAGAACTTTCGCATCATCTAGGCAATTGGTTTAAACGTTGATGGGTGAGATACAAAAAGAGGAGCGTAAGGGAAATAAAATATACCAAATCCCTTGTGTCCAGAACACCTCCGGCAATGCTGTCAAAATGCGACCGGGCACCCAATGCCTGGATGATTTGTTGGGTATCCCCGTTAGAAAATAGCGAGGAGATCGCATCCAACCCGTTGAAGAGCAAAAAACAGATAAGGATTCCGGTTAGGAACGCAATAATTTGATTGTCTGAAAGGGTTGAGGCAAATAGTCCGATGGACGAATAGGTGGCAATCAGGAACAATAGCCCGAAATAGGACCCCAAGACCACGCCCAGGTCATAGTTTCCCACTGCAATTCCCAAATTCGATATGGCAAATACATAGATCAGGGTGGGCACTATGGCGATCACACATAGCACAAATGCCCCCCAAAATTTTCCCGACACCAATTTCCAGGTGGATATGGGTTTGATCAACAACAATTCAAGAGTGCCCATTTTTCGTTCTTCCGAAAAACTTTTCATGGTGATGGCCGGTACCAAAAAGATAAAGATCCACGGGGCCAACAAGAAGAAATTGCCCAGATCGGCAAATCCATAGTCAAATATGTTGAACTCGCCCCGAAAGACCCACAGGAAGAGCCCGTTGAGCAATAAAAAAGACCCCACGATCAAATAACCGATGGGCGAGGTGAAAAAGGACCGTATCTCTCTTTTAAAAATGGCAAACATCAAAATGGATTTGAGGATTGGATTTTGGCAACGCTCCAAGCTTCGGGTTTTTGGGCGAACAAATTTTTGGTGCGGCCCCACACCTCATTGAAAAAATCTGATTTTCTGTAATTTTCCAAGTCCGATTCCTTATCCCAAAAACTATAAGTGAAGAACACTGCCGGGTTTTTAAGATCTTGGTAGAGCTCCACCAATTGGCAGCCCTCAAAAGCCAAAATCCCATGCTTTGATCCTTCAAAAATTTGCTCAAAACTAGGAATATTTTCGGGTTTAAAGGTGAGTTTGACGATACGTATCAGCATTTATAGAAAATTTATGGTTACCGTGTCCCGATAGTTCATGCCCAATAGGGTGGAGGCCCCTCCTACCGTGTTCAGGTCACTTTTATAGATGGCCAGTTCAATATAGCCCACCGAATTGAACAGGGCAAGCGCATCTCCGGGACCTTTCCGCTGCGGTCTGTCCAAGTTGAAGTTGATGATGCCATTATAGGTGTTGTGGATTTCCCTGATTTTGGTGGTACGTGCGATTATCTCAAAATCGCGGCCATTCCGGTACGCCTCAAAAAGACTACGCTGAATGTTGGTGACCACATTGCCATAGTTATCAATATAGATGACATTGCCGGAAATACTCTTCCCATCGTTGGTAATACGGGGTTCAAACTCCCGAAGCTCTTTCAGGCCATCAAAAGACTTTCCAATAACTTCCAGTTTACCGCCTCGGGCAATATGGCAGGCCACCTGCACAAAAACATTCAAAATGGGAAAGGCGTCCCGGTTCAAATTGGGAATGCTTATTTCCACCACCTTCTCGGGTTTCACCTCTGAGGTGATCAATGAAATGACACCACTATTGGCGCTGACAAAATAGTGGCCGTCTACCAGGACCACAATATGCTGGTTTTCAGGGGAAAGCTCTGAATCTACGCCCACAATATGGACAGTACCCTGGGGAAAGGAACGATAGGCGTTTTTAAGGATGTAGGAGCATTCCTGAATGTTGAATGGGCTGATGGAGTGCGAAATATCAACAATACGGACATCAGGAAGGTTGCTGAGGATTGTGCCTTTAACAGCACCTACAAAGTGGTCTTTAAGGCCAAAATCCGTGGTTAAGGTTATGATTGCCATGCAATGCTGTTGATATGTTTTTCGTTGCTCAAATTGATTTTTGGTTAAGTTTGTGGAGTAAAATTAACTAAAAAGAAAGAATATAATTCTTCAAAAATAACCGTTTAAATACCCCTCATTTTTTGAACGAACTTGTCATTGAACTCACGGAAATAAGCCCTCAGGATTTTTTTGGGCAGCAGAACGAGAATATTGAACTTCTTAAGAAATATTTCCCCAAACTAAAGATTGTTGCACGTGGAAGCAAAATAAAGGTCTATGGCGATGAAGAACTCTTGGAAGAGTTCGAGAGGCGCTTTGACATGCTCACCGATCAGTTTGCCAAGTACAACAAGCTTGATGAAAACATGATTGAGCGAGTGCTCACCAGCAACGGGCAGGAAGACTACACCGCATCCAAGAGCAGTGGAGATGTATTGGTACATGGCGTAAGTGGAAGGTTGATCAAGGCACAGACCGTCAATCAAAGAAAATTGGTGGATGCCTGCTACAAGGACGATATGGTCTTTGCCATTGGTCCCGCGGGTACCGGTAAAACCTATACCGGAGTGGCCTTGGCGGTGAAGGCCTTAAAGGAAAAACAGGTGCGCAGGATCATCTTGACCCGTCCCGCTGTGGAAGCAGGGGAAAATTTGGGTTTTCTTCCTGGTGACTTAAAGGAAAAGTTGGACCCCTACATGCAGCCTCTCTATGATGCCCTTCGGGATATGATTCCTGCCGAGAAATTGGCAAAATACATAGAGGATGGCACCATCCAGATTGCTCCAATGGCGTTTATGCGTGGGCGGACCCTTGACAATGCCTTTGTAATTTTGGACGAGGCCCAGAACACCACCCATGCCCAAATGAAGATGTTCTTGACGCGAATGGGCAAGAACGCCAAATTTTTGTTGACCGGGGACCCTGGACAAATTGATTTGCCCAGAAGGGTGATCTCTGGATTAAAGGAAGCACTATTGATCCTAAAAAATGTGGAAGGTATTAGCATCATTTACTTGGATGATAAGGATGTCATTCGCCATAAGTTGGTGAAAAAGGTCATCGATGCCTACAAGAACATTGAGCATCAAAACCAATTTTAGCATGGGGCAGAACACTTTGATGTCCACAGATTTTCATTTTCCAGGCCAAAAATCGGTTTATAAGGGTAAGGTGAGGGAAGTTTATACTTTGGAAAATGACATTTTGGTCATGGTGGCCACCGATCGTTTATCCGCTTTTGACGTGGTCATGCCAAAGGGAATCCCCTACAAAGGACAAATACTGAACCAGATCGCCACCCAGATGATGAAAGCCACGGAGGATATTGTCCCCAATTGGTTATTGGCCACCCCAGACCCCAACGTAGCTGTGGGCAGGGCCTGTGAACCCTTCAAAGTGGAAATGGTCATCCGTGGGTACCTTAGCGGCCATGCGGCAAGGGAATATAAGGCCGGAAAACGAATGCTTTGCGGAGAACCCATGCCCGAAGGGATGAAGGAGAACGACAAATTTCCAGAACCCATCATCACCCCCGCCACCAAAGCGGAAAAGGGAGATCATGATGAGGATATTTCCAAGCCCGATATTTTAAAAAGGGGCATTGTTTCCAAAACGGATTACGAAGTTTTGGAAAAATACACCAAAGCCCTGTTCCAAAGAGGAACGCAAATCGCCGCCCAACGAGGATTGATTTTGGTGGATACCAAGTACGAGTTTGGTAAGACCAAGGATGGCAGGATTGTGCTGATCGATGAGATCCACACACCAGATTCTTCACGATATTTTTACACGGAAGGCTATGGGGAGCGGCAGGCCAAAGGAGAGCCCCAAAAACAGCTGTCCAAGGAGTTTGTTCGCCAATGGCTTATTTCAAACGGCTTCCAAGGCCTTGAAGGACAGGTGGTTCCTGAGATGAGTGATGCTTATATTGAATCGGTTTCAGAACGCTATATAGAACTTTATGAAAGCATCACCGGAGAGATTTTTCACAAGGCCGATGTTTCAAATATTTATGAAAGGATTGAAAAAAATCTTTCATTTTATCTGAACAATCTTTCATAAAATTGTTATTCCATTTTTGGTTTTGTTTCCGGTTTTAAGAGATTTCATATATTACTTCCTTAAAACAAGAAAATGGATACCGAACAACGCAAAAAATACTGGAGGGAAAACCTCAAATATGTCGCTATCTTACTGGTCATCTGGTTTTTGGTCTCCTATGGATTTGGAATAGTATGGGTTGATCAACTCAATACCATAAGGTTAGGAGGCTTTAAACTTGGATTTTGGTTTGCCCAACAGGGCGCTATCTACGTTTTCGTGGTGCTCATCTTTGTCTATGTCCGTTTGATGAACAAACTGGACAAAAAGTATAATGTAAACGAATAGGCCATGGGAATTCAGACATGGACTTTTATCATCGTTGGCCTCAGTTTCGCATTGTATATTGGTATTGCCATTTGGTCCAGGGCAGGGTCAACAAAGGAATTTTATGTTGCAGGGGGAGGGGTATCCCCTTTGGCCAACGGTTTGGCCACCGCCGCTGATTGGATGTCCGCCGCCTCTTTTTTGGGGATGGCCGGGATCATAGCTTTTTCTGGCTACGATGGCTCGGTATACCTGATGGGCTGGACAGGGGGTTATGTGTTACTGGCATTATTGTTGGCACCCTATCTGCGCAAATTTGGAAAATTTACCGTCCCCGATTTTATAGGTGATCGCTACTATAGTAATGTAGCTCGTACAGTAGCTGTAGTTGCCGCACTTTTTGTTTCCTTCACTTATGTGGCCGGACAAATGCGGGGAGTCGGAGTGGTCTTTTCCCGCTTTTTGGATGTTGAGGTCAACACGGGAGTCTATATTGGGATGGCCGTTGTACTCTTCTATGCTTTTTTGGGTGGGATGAAGGGGATTACCTATACTCAAGTGGCACAGTACTGCGTACTTATCTTTGCCTTTATGGTCCCTGCCATTTTTATATCCATAATGGCTACGGGCAACCCCATTCCACAAATTGGGTTTGGTTCAGCGGGAAATGATGGGGTATATTTATTGGATAAGTTGGATGGGTTGATGACAGATCTCGGGTTTACCGCCTACACGGATGGGACCAAATCAACAACCGACATATTCTTTATAACAGCCGCATTGATGTTGGGCACGGCGGGCTTACCGCATGTGATCATCCGTTTTTTTACGGTACCCAAAGTACGGGATGCCCGTAAATCGGCAGGTTATGCCCTGTTGTTCATCGCCATTTTATATACCACAGCTCCTGCCATAGCCGTATTTGCCAGGACCAACCTTATGGAAACCGTTCAGGATAAGCCCTACGAGGAAATTCCCACATGGTTCACCAAGTGGGAAGATACAGGCCTCATTGCTTGGACGGATAAAAATGGGGATGGAAAGGTTCAATATTTGCCAGGATCTGCCATAACCGGAAAACAACCTGAATTTTCAGAAACCAGGGGAGATCATGGGGAACGTATGATCTATAATTTCAGTGAAGGCAAAAATGAACTGTACGTGGACCGGGATATCACCGTATTGGCCAATCCAGAAATAGCAGGGCTCCCCAATTGGATCATTGCCTTGGTGGCCGCTGGGGGATTGGCCGCAGCGCTTTCAACAGCCGCCGGGTTGTTGCTGGTGATTTCCACATCCATTTCCCATGACTTGATCAAAAAACAGTTGGCCCCGGACATTTCAGACAAAAGAGAGCTTTGGATCGCAAGATTCTCTGCGGTTCTGGCGGTCATCGTTGCAGGATATTTTGGAATACACCCCCCAGGGTTTGTGGCCTCCGTGGTGGCCTTGGCCTTTGGATTGGCAGCCTCTTCGTTCTTCCCGGCCATAGTGATGGGAATATTCAGTAAACGTATGAACCGTGAAGGAGCCATAGCCGGTATGGTAGCTGGGCTGGGCATTACTTGTTATTATATCGCCCGTTTTAAATTAGGATGGATTGGAAATCCGGAGACCAGTACCGCAGCGGATTGGTGGTGGGGCATTTCACCGGAAGGTTTTGGCACGGTGGGCATGCTGGTCAACTTTTTCGTGGCCATACTTCTATCAAGGTTCACGCCCGTTCCACCTGTGGAAGTACAGGAAATTGTGGAGAACATTAGAATTCCCAGTGGTGCTGGGGATGCCATGGAGCATTGATAAGGCATGGACATGTTGATGCGTATTTATTTGAAAATGAAGTACTTGTATTTAATTTTGATTTTCGCGATGCTGCTGGGATGCCAACAACAGGTTTCATCCATTGAACAGTGGAAGGAAGAAATCCGCAATGCGGAAAACTCCTTTGCCCAAATGACCAAAGAAGAGGGAATACACGATGCGTTTTTGGCTTTCGCGGATGAAAAAGCAGTGTTGTTGAGAGGGGATAAATTGATTATCGGAAAAGATTCCATCGACGCGTATTTGGAGAACCAAGTTTCCAAAAGCTTGGTTTGGGCCCCAGATTTTGTGGATGTCTCCCTTTCTGGAGATTTGGGATACACATATGGCAAGTATACCTTTTCCTACCTTGATGAAAACGGTAAAGAAAGGAAGAATGAGGGTTTTTTTCATACGGTTTGGAAAAGACAGCCTGACGGGGCTTGGAAATTTGTATGGGATTAATCCCCAATCTATTCATCGCGTGGCGCAAGTCTTCCGTCTAAAAGAAGCAAATTCAAAACACCTTTTTGTTAAATTTAAGGTACAAATATCGATTACAATCTAATGAGCAATTATCACATCAAACATTTAGAAGAGTATTTTCAGGTTTACCGTAAATCCGTAAGGAATCCAGAAGCATTTTGGGAAGAAGTGGCGGAAGAGCACTTTGTATGGCGCAAAAGATGGAACAGCGTTTTGGAATATGATTTTACAAAACCCGAAATAAAATGGTTTGATGGGGCCAAACTCAACATCACTGAAAACTGTATAGATCGGCATTTACAGATACGGGGCAACAAAACAGCCATTCTTTTTGAACCCAATGACCCCAAGCATAAGGCAGAGCATATTACCTACAACCAATTGCGTCAGCGTGTAAGCAAATTTGCCAATGTGCTCAAGGAACAAGGGGTTAAAAAGGGAGATAGGGTCATTATTTATCTTCCCATGATACCAGAACTGGCCATTTCGGTACTGGCTTGCGCACGTATTGGGGCCGTCCACTCCGTAGTGTTTGCAGGGTTTTCCTCCACGGCCCTTGCCGCGAGGATTAACGATTGCGGTGCAAAGATGGTAGTTACTTCCGATGGCTCTTATCGTGGCAACAAGACCATCAATTTGAAAGGCATTGTGGATGAAGCTTTAAAACAATGTCCGGATGTTGAAACGGTTTTGGTTGTCAAGCGTACAGGAGAAAAGATCTCCATGAAAAAAGATCGTGATCACTGGTTGCAACCTTTGTTGGACAAAGCTTATGCCGATTGTGTACCGGAAGTCATGAATGCCGAAGACCCATTGTTCATTTTGTATACTTCGGGTTCAACTGGCCGTCCTAAGGGAATGGTGCATACCACCGCGGGCTACATGGTCTACACGGCCTACACCTTTAAGAATGTGTTTCAATATCGTGAGGAGGATGTGTATTGGTGCACTGCGGATATAGGGTGGATCACGGGCCATTCCTACATTGTATATGGACCTTTGGCCAACGGGGCCACCACAGTGATGTTTGAGGGGATTCCTTCCTACCCGGATTTTGGGCGTTTTTGGGAAATCGTGCAAAAGCACAAGATTACCCAATTTTATACTGCCCCCACTGCAATACGTGCCTTGGCAAAGGAAAATTTGGATTATGTGACCCAATATGACCTTTCCAGTCTAAAAATTTTGGGAACCGTGGGAGAGCCTATCAATGAGGAGGCTTGGCATTGGTACAATGATCATGTGGGGGATAAAAAATGTCCCATTGTGGACACTTGGTGGCAGACGGAGACCGGCGGAATCTTGATTTCACCCATTCCTTTTTCCACGCCAACCAAACCCACCTATGCCACATTGCCCATGCCTGGGGTACAACCTGCCCTGATGGATGAAAATGGAAAGGAAATAATGGGAAACCAAGTGGATGGGCGATTGTGCATCAAATTTCCATGGCCCTCTATTGCGCGGACCATATGGGGCGATCATAAACGGTATAAGGACACCTATTTTTCTGCATTTAAAGGCAAATACTTTACGGGTGATGGGGCCCTGCGGGACGAGGTGGGGTATTACCGCATTACAGGCAGGGTAGATGATGTGATCATTGTTTCTGGGCACAATTTGGGCACCGCCCCCATTGAAGATGCCATCAACGAACACCCAGCAGTGGCCGAATCTGCCATTGTGGGCTTCCCGCATGACATTAAGGGGAATGCGCTCTATGGCTATGTGATACTAAAAGAGGTTGGGGAATCCCGTGATCGGGACAATCTCAGAAAAGAGATCAACCAGTTGATCACGGATCATATAGGTCCCATCGCCAAGCTGGACAAGATTCAGTTTGTGCCCGGTCTGCCCAAGACCCGTAGTGGAAAGATCATGCGTCGCATTTTGAGGAAAATTGCTGCAAAGGATACCAGTAATCTGGGCGATACATCCACTTTGTTGAATCCAGAAGTGGTGGAACAGATTATCAAGGAGAGTTTGTAGATAGCAATCATTTCAAAACCTCCAAAAAAGCAAAAGACCATCTACTTGATGGTCTTTTTTGTAGCGAGAGGGAGATTGCCCCAAATATTTTGAATTTTACAGGGTATTGGTATTCAAAAACTTAAAATATTAAAAAAATCAATTCTTTTAATTTTTTGCGAGAAATTAACACGTGTTAAATGATAAAACGCAATAGTATATGAAGTACCATTGCTAGTTATTATTCGTTCCTTTCCTCTTCTCTAAAACTAACTCCAAGCAACTAGGGATACCTGAATTTGTTCTTTGTAAATTCGATAGACAATCTGAACTCTGATAAGCTTCTTTGTATTTATGTGGTAATTTCCCTTTAGATGTTGAACTGAATTTCCACTTAAGTTTGTTTAGTCCCAAGAAAAGTTGACGATTTATGTGATAATCTATCTCTTCAGCATACCTTTCTACTTCAGTATAATAAAAAGCGGATACCCACCCGTCGAGGACGTTAGAAACTTTTGTAAGTAGTGATCGAACATTATGTTTGACCTTTCCTCCATTGCATTTTTCTGATATTTTAGTTTTTAATCTATCAACATTTTTTTTGGAGGGATAAAACGACTTACCATCAAAAGTTATAGAAAGAAAATCGAAGGAAACTTTTTTAATATTTATGATCTTAGTCTTTTCGCCATCTTCCAGTGGATGCATTTTCAATTTGAGCTCACCTTCAAGAATCATTTTACATTCATTATATGCTTCTAGGCACTCATTTTTGTCCTTACCTAGTACCACGAAATCATCTGCATATCTTACTAAATTGAATTTACTTTTCTTAAGATGGATATCAAATGGAGATAGATGAATATTTGATAATAAAGGTGATAGAGGGTTGCCTTGAGGGATACCATTGTTTAGGCCATCAAATAACTTTCTATGTTCCTTTGGAATATCTTCCAATCCACCTACCTTCTGATTCAGTGCCGACTCGATTAATGAATTCAGACTAGAGTCTGACAAATTTGGAAATATGCGATTTTTCAGAAGAGAGTTTTTATCAACTTGGCCAAAAAAATCTATTAAATCGGCTTCAAGGACATACATGTTCCCCCTCTCGTAATGGATTTTTATCATGTTAATGGCATCCTTGACGCCCAATCTTTTTTGATAGGCAAAGCTTACTCCTTCACTCTGGTCAATTGTTTTTTTGAATTGTTGTTCCAACTCAATGGCAATTGCCTTTAAAACTAGTCTGTCTGATATATTGGGAACTTGCAATGGTCTAAACTTGCCGTTTGATTTCGGTATTACTACAGCTCTGTTAGATGAAAACTTATAGTTTCCACTTCTTAGACTTTTTGAGATAGAACGAATTTTGTCTTCAAGATTTTCCTCAAAATCCTGTATTGAGACATTATTAAGACCGTGAGAAGTTTTGTTGGTTTTATTCAGCTTGCTCCAAGCAAAAGCTAATTTTTTCTTAGAAGAAATTTTTTGAAGTAGACTTTTCATCAATTCTTGAGTTGCAAAGGCCCTTTGGATGACATTGAATCAGTACGACAGCTCCTTACAAAATAGACACTGAACACCCAATGCTAAAATATAGCCCAAGGACAAAAGTCGCACGGACAAACATTGACACTAGATGTTCTAGGGCAATCCTGACTATCGGTCGATGAGACAACCTCAAGCCAAATTCAATAATGTTTTCAAAGAACTACCCTTTAAGAAGCAAACATTGTGCCATGTTCCCGGGACTGTCATCATGTCAAAGTCATGTCATTTGCCTCTTAAAATGGCATTTTAGGGTAACGCTTTTTTACACTACCGTAGCGAGAAAGAAATGTGATTAATGTTCATACAATCAAATAGTTAACCTAAGTTGTTGTAGCGAGCATTTAACACGAAGTTTTGACCTAAAATGCCAGAACCCCAGTATTTACTGGGGTTCTGAGAGATTTGGTAGCGAGAGGGAGACTTGAACTCCCGACCTCAGGGTTATGAATCCTGCGCTCTAACCACCTGAGCTACCTCGCCGTGGTCTGCTTAAGCGGGTGCAAATATAAAGTTTAATTTTTCCCGAATCAAAAATCGGTATTAATTTATTATTTGATATTTATTTTTTTATCTTCCCAAATTATATCAATTGTTGAAAAGGATAAACTGAGCGTTATAATGAGCGATAAGATTAAGTTTGAAATTGAATTTGTAATACAAGCATCCCCACAGTTACTCTACCAATATGTTTCCACACCTTCAGGCCTGTCAGAATGGTATGCCGATAACGTAAATTCAAGGGGCGAGGTCTTTACCTTTATATGGGAAGGAGGTGAAGAACAGGCCAGGATGTTGAAACGCAAAAGTGACGAGTTTGTCAAGTTCACTTGGATTGAACAGGAGGATGATTCTTATTTTGAAATGCGCATCATTGTGGATGAAATTACTAAGGACGTGTCCCTGTTCATCACTGATTTTGCAGAGGAAGATGAGGTGGACGAGGCTAAAATGCTATGGGAAAACCAAGTGTCCGACCTAAAACAGGTACTGGGTTCTAAATAAGGGATTCTCAACTATAACGTATATTTGGTCCCGATAAGATTCGGGACTTTTTTATGGTCAATTTTAACGGCGATTTTTTCCAAGATGATGCGGCTATCTTTAGTGCCGGCAATAGAGGGCTAAAATATGGCGATGCCCTTTTTGAGACCGTCCGCTGCGTCAATGGAGACCTATTTTTTTGGGAAGACCATTATTTTAGGCTGATGGCTTCCATGCGCATCCTGCGAATGGAAATACCCATGGAATTTACCATGGAGTTTCTAGAAACGGAAATCAAGGGCACTATCCAAAAAAATAATTTGGAAAACAATCCTACACGGGTCCGGTTGACAGTTTTCAGGAATGGGGGCGGAAGATACGGACCGGAAACCCATGCTGTTTCCTATCTGATAGAGGCCCACGGATTGGAATCTCCCTTTTATCTCATAAGTGACGGGATGTATGAGGTGGAACTTTTTAAGGATTATCACGTCAACAGGGATATGCTTTCCAATCTCAAGACCACCAATAAGGTCTTGCATGTGGTTGCCAGCGTCTATGCCCAGGAGAACGGATATGACAACTGCCTCCTTGTCAATACGGACAAGCAGGTGGTGGAAGCCATCAATGGCAATCTCTTTGTGGTACATGGGGATGTGATAAAGACACCTCCGTTGAGTGATGGTTGTTTGGATGGGATCATACGAAAAAAACTGGTCGATATCATCGCCAAGACAGAGGGGCTTCAGCTTTTGGAAGAATCCGTTTCTCCCTTTGAACTGCAAAAGGCCGATGAACTTTTCATCACCAATAGCATTGAGGGCATCAGGCCCATCCGCAAATACAGAAAAAAGGAATATTCCGATACAATCTGCAAAAACCTATTGGGAAAATTGAATGCGAAGGCCCGAATGGGTTAGTTGAGCGCAGGGTTTTCTGGTGCATTGGACCATAGAAGATAGTCTCCGCCCAGCTCTACCATTTTTTCTTTCCAAAAAGCGTTGGAAGCCTTATTAAGGATATTGCTCTCATACTCATTTTGTACCACCACCCAGGATTTTGAGGAAAGCTCTTGGTCCAATTGTTGGGAGCCCCAACCGGAATATCCCAAGAAGAAACGGATATCCTGTTCTGTAATGGTGCCATTGTTGATGAGTTCCACGGTTTTTTCAAAATTGCCTCCCCAGAAAATACCATCGGAAATCTCAATGCTTTCCTCGATCAGATGGGGTACTTTGTGGATGAAGTAAAGGTTGTCCTGCTCCACCGGCCCGCCATTGAACACTTTAAAGGGGATGGTAATTTCTGAAATAAGGTCGCAGATGGTATAGTCCAGGGGTTTGTTGAGGATAAACCCAACAGAACCTTCGTGGTTGTGTTCCGCCAACAGAACCACAGAACGGTTAAAGGAAACGTCTCCTGTCAAAGAAGGTTCGGCAATGAGTAATTTCCCTTTTTTTGGCTTATGGCTCACCATTTTCAAAAGAATCTTATTTCTAAATGTAATATAATCTGTGATAATTACAAAAACCTAGGATTGGATAAATAAAAAAGCACCTTTTAAAGGTGCTTTATATATTTTAAAATTAAATTGAAGTTAGTTTACTGCACCACTCAATTCTGCTCCAGCTTTGAACTTTACAACCTTCTTAGCTGCGATCTTGATGGTTTGACCAGTCTGTGGATTTCTTCCTTCTCTGGCGTTTCTCTTGGATACAGACCAAGAACCAAAGCCTACCAAAGAAACCCTGTTTCCTTTTTTAAGGGATTTCTCAACATTTCCCAAGAAAGATTCCAATGCCTTTTTGGCGGCTGCCTTAGTGATGCCCGCATCAGCTGCCATAGCATCGATTAACTCTGTTTTGTTCATAATGGAATTAAATTAATTGTTGTTAAAATAATTTTAATGCTGAACAAATTTATACGGATTTGCTGTTGTCGCAAGTAAAACCAAGGGAAATCGGGGTTTTTGTTGATAACTTGAAACGTTTGTTGATAAAGTCGCAAAAAAATGCTGAATTTTCCCCAGCCCAATCATAGCAAGGGCTTAGCGAAGATGGGCCATTTCGGCAAGATTCAGACCGTTCAATACCTCGGCGGCATCCATTTTTCGCTTTCCGGGCAATTGGATTTCAAGGAGGTGGAGATAGCCCCCATTTGCGGCAACCTTCAAGGTCTTTTTATCGGCAATCAGCTTGCCGATGGGATGGCTGTGTTCCATAGGCTCCATCTGGGTTTTATAGATCTTGATGTTTTCCTCTTCTCCGTTGTTCACCAAAAGTGTCCAGGCCGTGGGGTAGGGGCTCAGCCCCCTAATATGGTCATGGATCTTTTTCAATGGGGCGGTCCAATCCACTCTACAAGTATCTTTATGGATTTTGTGGGCAGGCTTTAGCTCATCCAAATGTACCTGTGGTTTTATAGCAAAGGTTCCGTTCGAAATCCGTTCGCAGGTTTCCACAACCAATTTTGCTCCCAAATCCATTAATCTATCATGTAGTGTTCCCGCATCGTCATCAGGTCTGATTTCTTCGGTTTCTTGAAGAATGATACTCCCAGTATCAATTTTATCATCGATGAAAAAGGTTGTGACGCCCGTTTCAGTTTCCCCATTCATAATGGCCCAATTGATGGGAGCAGCACCACGATATTGTGGCAATAATGATGCATGAAGGTTAAAAGTACCGTACTTGGGCATATCCCATACCACTTTGGGCAACATCCGAAAAGCGACCACTACCTGAAGATTGGCCTTCAAATCCTCCAATTCCCTTAAAAATGCCTCGTCCTTAAGGTTGGTGGGCTGTAAAACCTTCAACCGATGTTCCTGGGCAAATTGTTTTACAGCGGATTCTTGTATTTTTCTGCCCCTTCCCGCAGGCTTGTCGGGAGCTGTAACAACCCCAACCACATTAAAGCCAGCTTGAATGAGGCCCTTAAGGCTGGCCACAGCAAAGTCGGGAGTGCCCATAAATACAATTCTCAAAGGCTCAGTTTTCAAGGGTGTACTCATTTCTCTGGTTTAAGGAGACCACTTCATCCTCAAGCAATCTCCGCAAGGTTTTTAAAAGTGTTTTTTCGCTGGCCCCTGTTGCCTGTTCCAGTTTTCTTGATGTGCTGGGGCCTATTTTTAAAAGGGCGATGACCTTCTCCTCCAACTTTTTGGCAGATCCTTTTTTGTCCTTTTTTGTGCAAATATCGCAGGTACCGCACTTTTCTTTGGAATTTTCACCAAAATAATTGAGTAGATAAGTATTTCGGCAGATCTTGGTATTTTGGATGTATCCCAACATGGCCGCCATGTTCTCCTGCTTAACGGTATTTAAGTCCTGTATCCTTTTTGCAAAGGGATTTATGGTGCGTTCATCTTCCCGGGGGACCAAAAAGGTGATTTCAAGATCGCTGTTACTGCTCTTGTATTCCGCGATACCATCTTCATGGAGCTGTTTCAATATTTTCTTGAGGTTTTTTTCGCTTTCCCCAGTTTTTTTGGATAACAGGCGAAGGTCGAGTTTGGTCTCATGCTCGGTAATGCCGCCATAGGTCCGTAGAATGGTCTGGATTGTTGGTGCGGATTTCCTGTTCTTTTCAAAATAATTGAAGATGTCCCCTCTTGGCGCCACAAACTTGAGCATGGTCTTTTCACTAAAGCTCTCCGACAGGGCGATCACAGAATTTTGGTCGAGTATCCGCAAGGCATTGAAAGCCATATTGGGATTGAACCCATAGCGTTTGCAAAACTTGTTGAATTTGAAGGCAAAAGGCTCTAAAATGGACTCTCCGTAGGAAATTTGGAAATAATTGTTCAATTGCGCATATACCTGTTTTACAAAGGGCACACTGGGGAGTGAGGACAAAAACTGCTGTTTTGCCAATGCTGCATCCTCCTTTGTGGCCAGAAGGATGGCGGTGGATGGCTTACCATCCCGTCCTGCCCGTCCCGCTTCTTGATAATAGCTTTCCAAGCTATCCGGAATTTGGTAGTGCACTACCAGGCGCACATTGGGTTTGTCCACGCCCATCCCAAAAGCATTGGTGGCCACCATGACCCGTGTGGCATTGTTTAGCCAATGATCCAATTTTTCCTGCTTCTCAAATTTTGAAAGACCTCCATGGAAAAAATCCGCCTTGAAACCATTCTGGTTCAAAAAATTGGAAAGGGCAACAGACATTTTTCGGGAGCGGACATAGACGATGGTACTCCCAGGAACTTTGTCCATATACTTTTTAAGCTGGTATTGCTTGTCCTCCGTTAGTTTTACCTTGAAAACAATGTTGGATCTGGAAAAAGAGTCCTTGTAAACAGTGACTTCTTGCAGCTTAAGATTTTCAACAATGTCATCCACAACTTTGGGCGTGGCGGTAGCCGTCAACGCTATCATAGGTATATTTGGGACCAAATCCTTAAGGATGGCACAATCCAAATACGCAGGTCTAAAATCATTGCCCCATTGCGAAATACAGTGCGCTTCATCTATGGCCAAGAGGTTCACGTCCATTTCCTGTATCCTTTCCTGAACAGTGGACTGCTGTAGCCGCTCAGGGGAAAGGTAAAGGAACTTATAGTTGCCGTAGACACAATTGTCCAAAAGGTCGTTCAGCTCACCAAAAGGAATTCCACCTGTTAGGGCAATGGCCTTTATGTTCCTTGCTTTCAATTGTTTTACCTGGTCTTGGATGAGGGCCACCAAAGGTGAGACCACAATGCAGATGCCATCTTTGGCCAAGGCGGGTACTTGATAACAAATGGATTTCCCCCCGCCTGTGGGCATCAATGCCAGGACATCCTTCCCGGAAAGGACAGTTTCTATAATGGCCTCTTGGGACCCCCTAAAATCATCGTGACCCCAGAATTCCTTTAAAATGGCCTTGGTCTCTTTTCGCACTAAACTTGATTAAGGGTTTCCAAAATAAAGGTGATCCGTTGCGGAACTGCATCTTTTGGCACTAAAATGGGGTCATAGCCAAATCGGGAGTAGGTGTTCATGAGGGCATGATGTATGTCCTCAGCTTCTTCAAAAGTTTCCAAGCGTTCGTTGTCAGAGATATAGATATCTTTCCATGGGGGAACAATAAAGACGGTGTCATACCTGTGGAGTTCGCAGGTTTCAATGAATTCACGGCCATAGACCTGTCCAAAAAAGTCCATATAGGCGAGCACATCCGGAATACCTCGGTCAAAAAAGCTAACGGGTACGTTGATGCCCTGGGACTGTCTATAGTGGCTGGCCCGGCCATGGAGCAAATCTTTGTTGAACTGTAGGGCATCATCAACAAAGAGGAGGGGGTTCGACACGAAATCATTGGAATCCCCTTCCAATTTGGCTTTGGAGGTCATATCCCGGATAATCTCATGGAAACAATGGAAACCTTTGCTCTCCAATCCATTTACAATGGATGTTTTTCCCGTACCGGGGGCACCTGTAATAACTACTTTATTTTTGCCCAAACACAAATATTTATCAACACAAAGTAATGAAATAGGCACAAGGAAAAAAAATTGTGGTGTAAGCCATATATTTGTAAAAAATATTGGAATGGAGAAGGATAATACAGATGAATTTTACGCAAGGCTCAAAGAAAAACTACTTGAGAACACCCCTTGGCCATCCAATTATCTTTATAAGTTCATTGTACCTACGGATGAAGAACGCATTGCACAGATCAACACTATTTTTGACAATACAGGGGCCGTCATAGTGTCCAAAAAGTCTAAAAAGGGAACCTATACCAGTATTTCCATCACTGTGCACCTGCAAAATCCGGATGAGGTCATAGCCAAGTACAAGGAGGTCTCCTATGTGGAAGGGGTAATTTCCCTATAAGATCACAGATTGCCATAATTTTATTATTTTGCGGTCGTTATCAGTTGGTCTTCCCAATAACTTAATTTCTTAAATCTTTTAATTTGAACGTAGTAGAGAATTTAGAATACAATACAGAGCGTCCAATGCTCATTATCCCCGAATATGGCCGTCATTTCCAAAAAATGGTGGACCACGCTGTTTCCATAGCGGACAGGGATGAACGCAATAAGGTGGCCAAGGCCATTATCAGTGTCATGGGCAATCTTCAGCCCCATTTGCGGGACGTTCCCGATTTTCAACACAAACTATGGGATCAATTGTTCATCATGTCCGACTTTAAGTTGGATGTGGATTCGCCATTTCCCATTACCTCCAAAGAGGTTCTCCAGCAGCGACCAGAACCGCTGGAATATCCTCAAAACCATCCCAAATACCGGTTCTATGGCAACAACATCAAAAGAATGATCGATGTGGCCACAAAATGGGACAAGGGAGATATGCGATCCGGCTTGGAATACGCCATTGCCAACCATATGAAAAAATGCTATTTGAACTGGAACAAGGATACCGTTGAGGATTCCGTAATCTTTGCCCATCTCAAGGAATTGAGCAATGGGGAGATTGATTTGGCCACCGATGGTGAAAATTTGACGGACAGCGGACAGTTCTTGAAGAATCGCCAGGCCGTCAAGCCAAACCGAAACGGTAGCAACGGGAAGAAAGGGCTACGGAACAGGAAAAAGCGCTACTAAATTCCAAAAGAATCCATGGGAACATTCCGCATAGAGGGTGGCCATCAGCTGCACGGTGAAATAACGCCCCAGGGTGCAAAGAACGAAGCACTTCAGATTCTTTGCGCAGTACTGCTCTCCGAAGAACGGATAACAGTGAACAACATCCCGGACATCATCGATGTGAACAAGTTGATCACCCTTTTGGAAGATTTGGGGGTCAAGATCCAAAAAAAAGGAAAAGGCTCCTATACCTTCAAGGCGGACGACATCAACTTGGAATACCTACAATCCAATAAATTCAAGGAAGACGGGAAGGGACTAAGGGGATCCATTATGTTGGTGGGGCCTTTATTGGCACGATTTGGAAAAGGATATATCCCCAAGCCAGGAGGAGATAAGATTGGACGGAGACGGCTTGATACCCATTTTGAAGGATTTATCAAACTGGGGGCGAAGTTCAGGTATAACCGCGAAGAACATTTTTACGGGGTGGAGGCCGAAAAACTGAAGGGGGCCTATATGCTTTTGGATGAAGCTTCGGTGACGGGCACGGCTAACATAGTGATGGCCGCCGTACTGGCCGAGGGTACCACCACAATCTACAATGCCGCTTGCGAACCCTATCTGCAACAATTGTGCAAAATGTTGAACCGCATGGGTGCCAAGATATCCGGTATCGGTTCCAATCTGTTGACCATTGAAGGGGTAGATTCCTTAAGAGGCACCGAACATACCATGCTTCCCGATATGATTGAAATAGGAAGCTGGATAGGACTTGCCGCCATGACACGCAGCGAACTTACCATCAAGAATGTGAGCTGGGACGATCTGGGGCTGATTCCTACGGTGTTTGGTAAATTGGGAATCACCATTGAACGGAGAGGAGATGATATCTTTATACCTAAACACGATAAAGGTTATCAAATCCATAATTTTATAGATGGTTCCATCCTTACCATTGCGGATGCGCCATGGCCTGGACTCACGCCTGATCTATTGAGCATCATCCTTGTGGTGGCCACGCAGGCCAAGGGAGAGGTGCTCGTTCACCAAAAAATGTTTGAAAGTAGACTTTTCTTTGTGGACAAATTGATAGACATGGGCGCCAAGATCATCCTTTGCGATCCACATCGCGCCACAGTGATAGGGCACGATTTTAAATCGACACTAAAGGCTACCACCATGGTCTCTCCCGATATTAGGGCAGGTGTTTCCCTCTTGATAGCGGCACTTTCCGCAAAAGGTACTTCCACCATCCACAATATCGAACAGATTGACCGTGGCTATGAAAACATAGACGAACGCCTACGGGCCATTGGGGCTAAGATCGTAAGAGTGTAAAAAAGAGACTTACAAGGTCTTTTTTTTACTTTGATTCGGTATACTTTGCAAAGTTGTTCAAAATGGCTTGCCATCCATTTTTTTGCATCTCAATCGGGTTGATTTTTTCGGCATCAAAGATTGTGGAGACCTTGGTTCTTCCATTGGAACTTTCAAAAATAGTGCTGACTTTTCTCCCATCTCCCAATGTATATGCAATTTTTCTCTGATCTATGATTTCATCATACACCGCTTCAAAATCAAACCCAAAGCTACCATCCTTGGCTTCCATCCGTGCTACATATTTTCCACCAACACGTAGATCATTTGATGCTTTGGGACAATGCCAACTATCATCAGCATAGTTCCATTTTATTATGTGTTCGGGTTTCGTCCAAGAATCCCAAACTTTTTTTATATCCGCACCGATGGTTGTTTCTATGGCTATACTAGTTGTTTCCATTATCCGTATTCAAGGATTAAGGCATCATTTCGTTAGCATAGGTCGATATTTCTCCCGATTTTCAAAGAGTATCCATAGGTTGATAGCAAACAGTACCAGTGCAATGGGCATTCCAGAGGTATCGTTGACCGTATTGGTCAATACAATCCCCACCATAATGGGGAAAATGACCACGGCACCAAGAGCCCTGGTCTTTGGGATCATGAACAAAACCCCTCCAACAATTTCAGCCAAGCCCGTCAAGGGCAATAACCATCCAATGTCCATAAAGGCCTGCATTACCTTTAAAAGGTTTTCCGGAATGTCTTCCGGCATGGGCATGTAGTTGAAAAATTTGTTCAGTCCCGCATTCAGGAACATCAGTCCAAAGAGCAGGCTTACCACAAAAACGATCTTTTGTTTCATACTATTGTTTTGGTTGTGCTATCAATTCTGCCAAATAGTTGAGGGTCATGGTGAACCCTTCTTTAAAGCCAAGTTCGATTATTTTTTCCAAATCTGCCAAACTTTTGTGCTTGATGATGATATTGACTAAAGTGAGGTCTTCTTTTTCCGCGAAGTCCAAGTTCCAATCAGATCTGGGGAATTCTTCGTTGATGGTCCCATTTTCATCGCAAAAGGCATCCAAATATTTAAAATTGGCGATGGGAGTTATGGAGGTGTAGTCGGCCAAGGCCCAGTGCTCCTCCCCATTAGGGCCACACATAGCATAAAGCCTTCTGCCGCCCACCTCAAAATCCATGGATTTGGTTTTGGATACCCAAGGTTGTGGGGCCCACCACTGATCCAAAATTTCCGGTTTTGTGAAAGCGTCCCAGACCAAAGGTCTTTTGGCCGCAAATTCGCGTTTAACGATAACAGAACTGAGTTCCTTGTCCACAGAAAAGTCAAATAAGAGATTTGTGTTCATTTTGAAGATTTAATTTTGGATAGATATTTTTCGAGTTTTTCCACATTTTGCTTCAAGCCTTCGTCCGCTTTGTGTGATTTGATCAACGCTTGGAGTATCTCAGCAGAATCAAGTACAACGTTCCAACTCATCAGAGTTTCGTCACCTCTGTCCTCAAAGACCACAGTGGTAATAAAATGAGGGTTGAAATGCTCAAAAACGATTTTCTTGTACGGAACGATTTCTTTGAAGATGCTCCTGTTCGGATAGTTGGTGCCATCCGGCCCGTGCATGGTGAATTTCCACTCACCTCCATCTCTAAAATCCATTACCTTGATGCTGTTGGTGAAGCCATCGGGCCCCCACCATTGGGCAATGTGATCAGGATTGCTCCAGACCTCCCAGACCAATTCAATAGGAGCTTTTAAGATTCTGGAAATGGATAATTCCCTATTGTCCGTTTTTTCCATGTTGTTTTTGATTTTTAAGTTTTTCCAAGTACCGATCCAAGTTGTCAAATCGGTTTTCCCATATCTTTTTGAATTGCTCCAACCACACATCTATCTCCTTCATCTTTTCGAGTTTCAGATCATAGAAGATCTCCCTGCCTTTTTGGGTGGATGTTACAAGATCACATTCATTCAAAATCTGTAAGTGTTTTGAAATGGTGGGACGTGCCGCATCAAACTTTTCCGCAATGGTCCCTGCCGTCATGGTCTGTGAGGCCAACATGACCAAAATGGCCCTACGGGTAGGATCGGCAATGGCTTGGAAGGGATCTCGTCTTAATTTCATCATGAAGCGTATAAAAAATATGAAGCTATGTGGCTACAAATATATATGAAGTCATTTGACTACACAAATATTTTTATATGAAACATTGAATTTTACTCGTTGGCAGGCCCCAAATCCGCTAATACTGGAACACAGCGGATATGCACAACAAGCTTAAAATCAGATGGAAACGGAATATGTTTGGCATTTTATTGATCTTTGGGGATGAGAATGGTCATCCTTGTGCCTGTCTTGCCATTTTTGTTCAGGTTTTCAATTTTCACCAATTCCTTGTTGGAAAATTTCCCCAAAGCCTCAATCCTTTTTTCGGTAATTGACATTCCCCTGGATTTTTTCTTTGAACCTTTAGTATCGGCCTGGGGATTAAATCCTACACCATTATCCTCTATGATACAAACAATGTGGTCTTTCTCATCCCTGAACGAAATGGACAGTTCCTTTGATCCTTTTTTGGGCAAGAGACCATGTAAAATGGCATTCTCAATATAGGGCTGTACCAGTAGCATGGGCACTTCATGCTGATAAACATCAAGGTTTTCATCGATGTTGAAAGTATAACTGAAGGAGTTGTCAAACCGTAGGGCCTCCAGTTCCACATAGATTTTGAGGAGTTCAATCTCCTCGTGGAGCACAAGGTTAACGTTGATAGAGGTTTCCAATACCTGCCTCAGTAGTTTTGAAAATTTGTTGAGATAGGTGAGGGCGGACTCTTTATCGTCAGAGCTGACGAGATGTCGGATAGAGCTCAATGAATTGAAAATAAAGTGGGGATTCATCTGGGCACGTAGCATACGTTTTTCCAATTGGGCATTCATGGCCTCAATAACCTCTTTCTGCTGGGATATCACTTCATTTTTTTCACTGAGTATGGCATTAGACTTCTTCTTGCTGCGAAATCGAAAGTAGAGTAGCCCTGCGGAAAGCATCAATAGAATGGTTATAATGGCCAAATAGGTCAATCTTTTGTAGTTCAACATGATGCGGGCATTGAGCAGGGCAAGCCGTAGCTCATTTTGTTTGAGCTCTTTGTCCTTTAGATATACATCATGCTGTATCTGTAAATTTTGGATTTCCCGTACTTTGGTGTCGTTCAAAAGACTGTCCTTATAGACCATCATCTGATTTAGGTGATAAATCGCCTTGGGCAATTGGCCTGTGGCCTCATAAATTTTTTCCGCGGTTTCATGGGCCTTGAATTTTTGCTCGTAACCCTCCATTGCGTTCAAAGCTTCAAGGTTTTTGGTTGAATAAAGTATGGCTTCTTTGTATCTTTTTTGACGGAGCATTAGGTCTGCTAGATTGTTGTATGAATTGACCACTTCTTGTTTTATGGAAAGCTGTTCTGCAAGCTGGATGGATTTTTCTAGATATTCTTGGGCAAGATCCCACTTTTCAAGATACATATAGCAACTGCCAATATTGGCATAGCTGGAGCACAACGCAATATTATCGCCTTGCTTTTCGAGATAGGCATGCTTTTTTAAAATTTTCTCAAGTGCAGCCTCATACTTCCCATTGTTAAAATCGATCACTGCCAAGTTGGCCAAGACAGAATTTTCCAGTGACTCTCTATCGGGACCCTTTTGGACCTCCAATGCTTTTTGATAACTTTCTATGGCCTCATCCTGTTGGCCCATAAGATCATAGAGTACACCTAAATTGAAGTAGGTGTTGGAGTTGTCGACATTAAGGTTCAACGAATCCACCAGTCTCAAGCTTTTGATATAATAACTTTGGCTTGTGGAGTAATCCCCGATTTGTTTATAAACTATCCCCAAGGACTTATAGGCACTGTTGATTTCTTCATGAACATTGTGTTTCAAGGCCAGCGCAAGGCATTGGTTAAGATAATCCTGGGATTCTGCGTAACCGCCGGTCATACCATACGTAACGCCCAATGAATAGAGCCCTAGGATCTCTCCCTGTATAAAGCCTATTTCCCTGGATTTTTCAACACTTTGCGATAGATATTCGATTGCCTTTTCCTTATCGTGGGAACGTAAACGCTGTCCTAAAAATCGGAGTACATCCACCTTTGTGGTATCCTTTGCGGTTTTCAGCAGATTTTGAAGGCTGTCAATTTCCCTTGTCTGCCCAAAAAACAAATTGGTTGTGAACACAAGGATAAAGACCAAAAAGAATCTTGCATGGATAAGTTTCATCCGTTTTCTTTTCTACTTCTCTCAAGATAGGCAAACCTTGATAAATTTACACCAATTACAATAGTATTGTTTAAAGTTATGGGATAAACATGCAATTACCTTACTGATTGTAATCGATTTCCCCATTTTATGTTAAGGTTGGGATAGGACAGATGAAGATTTAGGGGGAACCGTGACTAATCCTTTTCTATCAATTCTCCATTTGGGTACAGGGCAAAACGGCCTCTTTGTTTGTCATGTACATTGTCCGAATAAGGCCATGGCCAGCCTCCAAACTGAGTAAGGCGATACTCTTCCATGGCTTGATGGATTTCTGGTTCGGTATTCATCACAAAAGGGCCATATTTGGCCACGGGCTCATCAATGGGATTTCCTTGTAGCATCAAAAAATGCGCTTTTTCAGAACCTATTTTTAGGGTCACCTCTTGCGAGGCATCCAATGCGATCCCAAAATTGGGGTTGATCTTTCTTCCATCAGCATAAATCTCGGAACCTTCATAAAAATATAGGGTGCGGTTCACTTTCGATATGGCCCTGGGCAGGGTATACTCCGTGTTTCCATTTACATGGATATTCCAGATGGCCACTTCATTTTCCGGTGATGTGGCCCAAGAATCAGGGGCTGGGGCGTTGGCCTGTGTATCCTTGTAATTTCCGGCAATAACCTTGATTTGGGCATTTTCTTCATTGACCAGGGGAATGTCTTCATGCCAGAGCATCTTGAAATGGGGTTCCACAAACTTATTGGCCTTCGGGAGATTCAACCAAATTTGGAACAATTCCAGGGGATTGTCACGATCATCGTGGAGTAGGGGAAACATTTCGGAGTGTTGTACACCCCTTCCCGCGGTCATCCATTGCACATCACCTTCCCCAAATCTCCCTGCCGCGCCCAAAGAATCCGAATGGTCGCAGAAACCCTTGTTCACAATGGTCACGGTTTCAAAGCCGCGATGCGGGTGGTAGGGAAACCCGGGAATGGTCTGTCCGTGGTACATACGCCATTTTTGTCCTGGATCAAAGTCGTTGCCCAAATTACGTCCTTTGAGCAACTCAGAGTCGGGTCCCATTTCCCCATTTCCTTTGGGATAATGATCTAAATGATGCACACAAAACAAAAAGGGATCTTGGGTCTGCCAAGGAAAGCCCAAGGGAAAAGTTTGAAGAATGGAATGGTCCATGATCAATGTTTTGAATCGTTTACTTCAATCCAGTATCCTTCTGGATCTTGGACATAGATTTGTTTTACACCATCGGAACGGCTATCCGTAACCGAATTTTTGTTTCCGGTCCAGTCATAAAAATCAATTTTCAAAACTTTTAAGTGCTCTACAAAGCCTCCAAGATTTTGGGTAGAAAGACACAAATGGATGTTTTTATCTTTTTTGAACCCGACCATTTCCTTTTCGATCAGGTGCAATTGTCCTCCATCATTCATTTGGAACCAGCGATGGTCTATAGCAAGATTCTCTGGAACGGGGATTTCGGTCAACCCAAACACTTCGCGATAAAAATCCCCAGTTTTCACCAATTGGGTGACTGCAATTGCATAATGTTCAAATTGAAAGTCAAAGTTGGGCTGTTGTGCGGTAAACTGGGTTTTTAAATACGTCTGTTCCCACGCCCCATCCTTAAAACTGCCCACGGTAAAGTTATAGGTATTGGGATCGAGATACTCCCAATAGTCCGTGATCATGGACTCTCCGTAGGCATAGGTATAAATGATGTCTTTACCCTTGCTTTTTATGGTACCCTCGGTGGTTCCTCCAAAAACATCGAATTCCCAAAACTTGATACCGTTGGTCTGCGGATCAAATTTTCGGATACCATAATTCCGTGGGCCATAGACAGTTTGCTCCCTATTGGTGAACCCTTTGGAATGGGCCACCACCAGCATACTGTCCAAACCATACTGGAAGGTTACCTCTTGCTTGAATTTAGAGCCATCGCCCCATTCACCTTCCGCCTTCCATACTTTTCCCATCAGGTTGTCAAACAACGCCAATCTGTTTTTTTGGGCCTGCACAGGGAAAAACAGGACCCCAGCCAACAACACAAGACAGTTTCTCATTTTGTACATGTGGGTTTAATTATCCCCAATCGGTGGGGGACCATCGATCATGGCCTCATATTTTTCGTCACCTTTTCGGGTTTTGAACTCCTCTTTTACCTTAGTCACCAATTTGGGGTCTTCAAAGAGGTCCAACATGGTCATTCCCATGGCTTTTGCTGCATAGACCATGCCTTTATGGCCAATGCTCATACCACCACAGGCCACCACGGCCCAAGAATGCCAAGGCGTATCTTTTGGTGCCACGGTGACGCTAAGATTAATGTTGGGAACGTTCCAACTCACATCACCCACATCCGTTGAACCACCTCCTGGAAGTTCCTCGGTTTCCTTTAAGGGCTCAATTTTGCTGTCCATGCCCACTTCTGGTTTTCCAGTAGCCTTTTGAATGGCCTTACCGTAGGCTGTCTCTTCATCGGTATAGGCGATGGGACCCAGCAGCTCCAAGTTTTTCTGCATGATTTCACCCCCTGAACGGTTCACCAAGGTTTCGTAGATTCCCGAAACCAAAGATACTTTATAGTCCACATTGGCCATAATGGCGGCACCTCCGGCCATTTTTTTCACTTGCTCGTAAGTGGGAAGCATCACACTGCGTTTAGGGTCACGTACCCTTACCCAGATTCTGGCATAATCAGGAACCACGTTCACCACTTGGCCACCATCTTGGATATGATAATGGATTCTGGAAGTGGGTCGAATGTGCTCGCGATAATAGTTGATACCGGTGGTATAAAGCTCAAGGCCATCCGAAGCACTGCGTCCGTTCCAAGGGTCTGCTGAGGCATGTGCCGCTTGGCCGTAGAATTCCACGATAAAGTCGACCAAGGACAGGCCACTTTGCACATCAGCTTCAATATTGGCGCCGGGATGCCAGCTGACGTTCACGTCCACATCATCCCAAAGTCCGGCCTTGACCATCCATACCTTGGCAAAATATTTTTCCTCGGCCGGGGTGCCCAAGAACTTTACGGTACCCTTTATTTTTCCTGCCTCTATCTGTTCTTTGATCGCAATGGCGGCTCCCAGACTTGCGGCACCAAACATATTGTGTCCGCAGCCATGACCTGGGGCCCCTTCAATTCTTGGATCTTTTGTGGGTACAGTGTTTTGGGATAGGCCGGGTAGTGCATCGAACTCACCCAAAATGCTGATCACTGGCTTGCCCGAACCGTAGGTGGCGGTAAAAGCGGTAGGTATATCCGCAACTCCCCGGGTTACCTTTAGTCCATTTTTTTCGGCGTAATCCGCCAAAACCTCAGCCGATTTGGATTCGTTGAATGCAGTTTCGGCCAGTGCCCAGATGGAATCACTGATTTTGATCAGATTTTCTTTGTGGGCTTCCACCGAGGCAATGACCGCCTTTTTGTTCGAAGTCATTTTTTGGGCCGTCAGATTTATGGAAATCAGACAAAGAAGGGATAAGAGGGTAATTTTTTTCATTGTAATGATTATTTGAATTAGTCTTTTAAGGTATAAACCGTTGGTCATAAATTGTCCGTAGTGGTACCTGGGAGGGACCTGAACGAAAAATGAGTTCTAAAAATACTGAAAAAGCATCAACCGACCGCTTCCTTGTACACTTTTAAACAGCGCTCCCGCGCCATTTTGTGTTCCACCATTTTGGCAGGGTAGGTGAGTTCGTTGAGTTCCGGTATCCATTTATGGATATACTCCTTATTACCGTCGAACTTGTCCATCTGGGTCATGGGGTTGAAAACCCGGAAATAGGGTGCGGCGTCCACACCACTCCCTGCGGCCCACTGCCAGTTTCCCACGTTGCTGGCCAGTTCAAAATCGAGAAGTTTTTCCGCAAAATACGCTTCGCCCCAACGCCAATCTATCAATAAGTGCTTGCATAGAAAACTTGCCACCACCATACGTACACGATTGTGCATATGCCCTGTTGCATTGAGTTCACGCATACCCGCATCCACAAGGGCATAACCTGTTTTCCCTGCCTTCCACAGCTCAAACTCTTTTTCGTTGTTGCGCCATGCTATATGGTCGTATTTGGGCTTGAACGCCCTGTTCACGGTATGTGGAAAGTGCCAAAGGATCTGCATGAAAAATTCGCGCCAGATCAATTCGTTCCAAAATACCCCATTTTCATCCTGTATGGCCTTTTTGACCATTTTGCGAATGGATACTGTTCCAAACCGCAAATGTGGTCCCAAACGGGAAGTACCATGTTCCAAAGCTGGAAAATCACGGGTCTCCCTGTACTTTCGGATCAGATTTGGCGTGACCTCAAATGTGGGCACTTTGATTTTTGAAGGTTCAAAGCCTATGTCTTTCAACTGTAGGTTGGGCAAGTCTTTTTTCTTGTAAAGGTTATTGAAACTGGAAAAGGTATCATAATCCAATACATGGAGGGAAGCATTGAATTTTTCTTTCCAACGCTTCATATAGGGGGTATATACCACGTAGGGTTCCCCATCACTTTTGACCACCTCATCCGTTTCAAAAATCACCTGATCTTTGAAGGTTTTGAAGCCAATCCCTTTTTCCTTCAACAGTGACTTTATGTTGACATCCCTTCGGATGGCATAGGGTTCATAATCGTGATTGGTATACACGGAGTGTATGGAAAACCTTTCCATAAGTTTTTCGAAAACCGATATGGGGCTCCCTTTATACAGGGCCAGGGAACTGTTGAATCTATCCTTTAGCACACTGTTCATCTCTTGGAGTTGATGGTGGATAAAGGTTACGCGGGCATCGTCTATGGGCAGCTTTTCCAAGATTTCCGTATCAAAAATGAAAATGGGCAGCACTGGGAGCCCACTCTGCAAGGCTTGATACAATCCAACGTTGTCATCGAGCCTCAAATCCCGTCGAAACCAAAAAATGCAAACCCTGTCCTTCATAATTTAGATACTGTTGATGATCAGGGTGCTTTCCTCTCCTTCCATACTTCCAAAGAGTGTCTTGAGCTTTTGTGCCCTGTATGCAAAGATTTCCTTCAATTGCTTTTTGATTACGAATGTATGGGCAATCCGACCCAGTAGGCCCCAAGGCAATTTATAGTCCACCACGTCTTCCATTTCCACACCCATGGGTATTTCTTTTAAAAAATGCTTGTGATGCCACAGGGCATACGGCCCAAAACGTTGTTCATCCACAAAATAGTCCCTTGGAACCACATGGGTTATCTCGGTTACCCATTTAACGGAGAACAGCGGAAAGGGTTTCACGGTATACTGAATAACCTGCCCCGAAAACATGGGTCTTTCCACCCCTGAAAGAATGTGGAACCCCATATGTTCTGGGGTAATGGTCTTGAGGTTTTTTGGGTCGGACAAAAAATCCCAGGCTTCTTTTAAGGAAATGGGCAGCACTTGCTTGGATCGGAGCTGGTATAATTTCATGGTGCAGGTTTATTCAAAGATACAATCATTTTGTTTAATAAAAAATAAAAAAAATTAAACAAAAATACATCCCACTTGCTGTCAGGTAGGACTCTTTTAAGTCTTTCTTAACAACCGAGACATGGCTTTATAATTAGATTTGTTCCACTAACAACAATTAAAACACTATCCTATGAAAAAACTAGTATTCTTTGTATTTGTGGCTTTGCTTACGATGTCTTTGGAAGCCCAGATCCAGACACCTGCACCCAGCCCAGGGGCCACATTGAAACAGACTGTGGGCCTTACGGAAGTTACGGTTGAGTATTCAAGACCTTCCATGAGGGGAAGGACAATTTTTGGTGACCTTGTTCCCTATGATGCGCTGTGGCGAACCGGGGCCAATAAGAACACCACGATTACATTCAGCGATGATGTGGTTGTGGAAGGAAAAGAGCTGAAAGCCGGTTCTTATGCCATTTTTACAAGGCCCGGAGAGGCCGTTTGGGAAGTAATCTTTTATTCCGATACGGAAAATTGGGGCACGCCACAGGAATGGGACGCTTCCAAGGTGGCCGCTACGGTAAAAGTGGAAGTTTACGCCATGCCGATGCCCATTGAAACATTTACCATGTCCATTGATCACCTATACAATGATGGCGCTACCTTGGGCATACTTTGGGAAAAGGTGTATGTAGGGGTTAAGTTTCAGGTCCCAACGGTTGCCAAAGCCACTAAAAGTATTGAAACTGCCATGACAGGTACAGATGTGTCGGCCAATGATTATTATGCGGCAGCGTCCTATTACTATAGTGAGGGTATGAATTTAACCAGTGCCAAGGAATGGATAGAGAAAGCAGTATCCATGAACGACAAAGGTTTTTGGATGATGCGGATGCAATCCCTGATCTATGCAAAAATGGGAGATACCAAAGGAGCCATTGAGGCCGCCAGAAAATCTATGGCCGTTGCTGAGGAGGAAGGAAATTCTGACTATGTAAAATTGAACAAGGATTCCCTAAAAGAATGGGGAGCCATGTAAAATTTGTGAACCACAAGAAAATGACCCACTGAAAAGTGGGTTTTTTTATGCTTTGATGGGAGGTTTATCCAAGAAATTGTCAAATGCTTGAACCAAGATGGCCAATAAAATGACCAAAACACATCCAAAGGCATTCAGCCACAGGTACGACATCCAATCCAAGTACCATCCGATGATGACAATGACCTGGGTGACAATGGCCGCGACAAAAACGGCATTTCCCCTCACAAACTTTATAAAGAATGCCAGGAGAAAAATTCCCAGCACATTTCCATAGAAAATAGAGCCGATGATGTTCACCAACTGTATAAGGTTATCGAACAGGTTGGCCACATTGGCAATGACAATGGCCACCACACCCCAAAGCAAGGTAAATCCCTTGGCCGCCCTTACATAGTGCTTTTCGTCACGCTGTTTTTTCTCATTCCGTTTGTAAAGGTCCAAGGCGGTGATGGTTCCTAAGGCATTCAGTTCTGAAGCGGTAGAGGACATGGCAGCCGAAAGGATGACCGCCAAGAGAAGACCGATCAATCCAACCGGGAGGTTTTCCAATATAAAATGGATGAAAACATAGTCTTTGTCATTGGTTTCCACAGTACTGTTGGCCTGGGCTATCAATTCCTTTGCGGCATCCCTATTGGCCCTTTCCCGCTGGTTGATTTTCAGGATATCGTGTTTGGCCTGTTGTATGGCATTGTATTCCTTGATATCCAAGGCGGCCGAGAAGGATTCTTGGGCTATCTTTTTTTCCTTTTCGAGCTCTAAATGTTCTTGTTCCAAAGATTTATAGCTACCGGCTAAACTAGATTCCAATACCGCCTCCGTGGCTGCTGGGTTAAAGTTCAAGGGGGAGTGGTTATATTGATAAAAAACAAAGACCATGGCACCGACCAACAGAATAAAAAATTGCATGGGAATCTTGAAGATTCCATTGAAAACAAGTCCCAATTGGCTCTCCCGTACCGATTTGCCCGATAGATACCTTTGTACCTGGCTTTGATCGGTCCCAAAATATGCCAAGGCCAGAAAGAACCCTCCGGTGATGCCGCTCCAAAAGGTATATCGGTTATTGGTGTCGAAGGTGAAATCCAAAATATGGAGCTTGTTGTTTGCCCCTGCAATTTTTAAGGCCTCCCCAAACGAGACTCCTGTGGGAAGGGAGCCCAAAATGAAAAAGAAGGCGAAGAACATGCCCACCATGATGATGAACATCTGCTGTTTTTGGGTCACACTTACGGCCCTTGTGCCACCAGAAACGGTGTAAATGATGACCAAAATCCCTATGATGATGTTCAGCGTGCGCAAATCCCAGCCCAATACAGCGGACAAAATGATGGAGGGGGCAAAAATGGTGATACCTGCTGCCAAACCGCGCTGTACCAAAAAAAGGATGGCGGTCAAGGAGCGGGTCTTCAGGTCAAATCGGTCCTCAAGCATTTCATAGGCCGTAAAGACCTTCAGTTTTTTATAGATGGGAACAAAGACCAGACAGATGACGATCATAGCCAACGGAAGGCCGAAATAAAACTGCACAAAGCCCATCCCATCGTGAAAAGCCTGTCCGGGAGTGGACAAAAAGGTAATGGCACTGGCCTGTGTGGCCATAACGGAAAGTCCTACGGTCCACCACTTGGCTTCGTTGCCACCCCGGACGTAGTCATCGACATTTTTACTGCCACGGGTCCTCCAGACTCCATATCCAACAATGAACAACAGGGTACTCCCAAGAACAATCCAATCTAATAAGCCCATTAAGGTTAGTTATTTAGTATCATGATGAAATAAAAAACCAAGACATAAACAATGTTGAGCAGGATAACAATAGAGTACTCCTTTTTCCATCCGGCACTGTTGGTCTCGTTATCCTTTGACATTTTTCTCGGTCTTTACTTCATTCTTTCCAATGGAAAGCATATTTGCAAAAAGTTTATAGGCCCCTGAAACCCCGGCAGGAAGTTCCCTGAAGAAACTTAAGCCGGTATAAATATAGTACCCCTCACCGTGTGGGGCAACCAGAAGACCTCCCTCTTTGGGAGATTCATCCTCATCGCCCATGGAAAGTATGGGGGTAAAGTTGGCACTCCATTCATTTGGAAAATATAGGCCCCTTTCCTGTACCCATCCATCAAAATCACTTTCTTGAATGGTATTCGGAAAATTGACCAACGAATGGTTCTTTGCAATAATATCCACTTTTGCAGTTTCCTCGGTCACTCGATCATTGGACAGGGTAAGGCTGTACGGTGCAATGTCTTCAAATTGTTTGGCCCACCTGTTCGCAGTATTGTATTGGACTATCATATTCCCGCCATTTTTCACATAGTCGAACAGAATGGGTTGTTTGTATTTAAGGGCATCCACCACGTTATATGCCCTGATGCCCACCACAATGGCGTCGTATTTGTCCAAGGAACCCGGCTGAATGTCGTTGGGATCTATGGTATGCACTTGATAACCGATTTGCTCCAAACTTTCGGGCACATTGTCCCCTGCACCCATAATATAACCTATATGTTCCCCTGATTTCTGTATGTTCATTCGCACTGCTTTGGCTTCGGAAGGCAATAGGATGGATTGCTTCGGAATATGGTCATAAATAATTTCCACAAGTTCCTTGCCAAACTCTTTATTTCCGATGGTAACGATGGATGAAATTTTACCTTCGCTCTCCTCAGCGGGTGGCGTCACCTTGAAACTTACAGATTGTTCCTGTCCCGTTCTTTGGATGGAAAATGGAATGCTCTTGGGCGTTACCTTCCAACCAAGGGGAAGTTCCAAGGCCACTTGACCTGAGATACTGTCCTTTCCGGCCCTAATGCTGACCATTATGTCCTTGGACTCCGAGGTGGGAAAAATGAGGACTTTTTCTTCAATTTTAGAGGTAGCTTCGGGCAATACCGCAAAGGGTTCGTAGAGTTCTCCTTTGTCCGGTTTGGAAAAACGATGGACAACAGGTTTGTCAAATCCGATTTGAATACCATCAAAATCCAAGATAAACCGGACATTGAAGGCACTTGGGGTCTCTGGTCTTCCAATCATTTTTTGATCCGTTACCGAATACATTCCCAAGGTGCCGGGCTCGTTCAGCCAATATGGACTTGAGTAAGGTGTATCGTCAGGAACGCTAAAATCAATCTGGAAAGTCTGTTTTTCGTTATTGGCCAGTAGAACGTCTGGGGATAGCTTGGTGCCAGTTTCCACAAGCTCGATTTCCTTCAGGACAATGTTTTGGGGGCTTCTGTTGACCGCTTCAACATCAATTTTGGCAACACTCCCGGGTGTGGTGGAGGCCGCTTCCGAGCTTGCCTCCAGATAGAGTCCCGCACAGGCGAGGATAAGGGATTTCAATTCTTTGGATTTGACCGATTTCCAATGCTCATCGGTAACCTGTTGCAACAATCCATAGGCTTTGACCAGTTGTGGGATATGTGTTGAGGGATCTTTGAAATCAAATTCTTTTTCAACCTTGTACAAAATGGCCCCAACTGCATTGCCACCGTCAACGCGAGACCAAGTGGTATTGATACCGTCAAATAAATCATTGCTAGAGGGCAGGTCGCCTTTCAAGAGTTCCACATATTCACTCTCCGAACCCCTTGAGGTCACCCTGCCAAAACCCTGGCACAGATGCTGGCTACTGGCCATGGAGGCTATTTCGTTGTTGGACAGTCCCAAGTCTGGGTAATACACGCCGGTGTCCAATTTTAGCATGTTGGATTTATCCGCTTTTTCAAAATTTTCCTGACTGCCATAAAACCACCAAGAGGTATTGAAAAAGGCCCTTCTGGGTTGCCATGTACTTATGTATTGCAACTGCTCTGGATAGGCGTTGGGGTCGTTTGCAAGGTCAAAGGCCTCCAAACTCAACATGGCCGAAGAGGTGTGATGGCCATGGTTGGTACCTGGTGTCCTATGGTCAAAACGGTTGACGATCACATCGGGTTTTAGGTTTCGAATGGCCCAGACCACATCGCCCAACACTTTTTCCTTGTCCCATATTTTGAGGGTTTCCTTAGGGTGCTTGGAGTAGCCAAAATCGTTGGCCCTTGTAAATCGTTGCTCGCCGCCGTCAATACTGCGGGCAGCCAACAATTCCTGCGTGCGAAGCACGCCCAAAAGTTCCCTGAGCTCGGCACCTATCAAGTTTTGCCCACCATCGCCCCGGGTCATGGAAAGATAAGCGGCTCGTGCATGGTTGTGATTGGAAAAATAGGATATCAGTCTGGTATTTTCATCATCGGGATGTGCAGCGATATAGAGAGCGGTTCCCAGAAAATTTAATTTTTGAAGATTGTGGTAGATTTCCGAGGATGAAGGCTTGTTGGGTTTTTGCGCATGAACGTTGGAGAAAATGCTCGATAAGGCCAGTAGACAAACCCATGCGTATCTCATAGTTGGTTTTTTAGCGGTTTCGCCAAATATAGAAAGATTAAAATCAGACCAAGTCCAATTTAGAACATCTTTAACAGGGTGCAATACCGACAGAAAAGCCACATTTATATACCCAAACTATCCCGCAGAACCTGATCTTTATTCCCGTTTTGTCCCCAATATGCCGTTTTCATCGATTTCAATTTGGTGGCCCTTGTGGTCATTTTTTTGGCATTGGGGCCAAATCCGCTTTGAAAATCTTCGGACCAGCTTTCCACGGTATAAGGAAATGCCGAGGTAAAATTGATGTTGAGGGTCCGATCTAGATCTGGATAGGTAATGGAATAGGTGGTTATTCCATTTTCAGTGGTCATTTGGGCCACGGCAGCATAGGCTTTCAGTTCCTTGTGCCTAAGGCGAAGAAACTCCAACGAAGGAATCATTTTTAAAGCACCAACAGACAGGCCATTGGGATTGATGCGGATTTTGGTCCAGATTTCATTTTCCAAATTTTCTTTCTCCAAACTCCGGTTTTGGTCGGCTTCGCCTTCAAAATAGGAATGGGATACAAATTCGAACTTTTCCCTATTGTTGATTTGGGAATAGACGTGTCCGCACCATTCTTGAACAGACAGACTAGTCTTTATGGCATGTTGGTTGTCGTGCACGGGATAAAAGGTACTGCCCATAATGGAGTAGGGGTAGATCCCAGTGATGAATTTTTTGGTGCTGTTCAATTTTAGGACCGAAATAGTGTTGGCACCATTTTTATCCGCTTTCACTTGTTCTTCAGGTAAAAAGGGTTCGGTTACATAGATCAATACGGCATGTCCGTCCCTAATTTCCCCATAACGGGCCTGTTCCAATTTGTAAGAGGTAATTTCCGCATTTCCGGCATACCAGTAATTTTTGAATTCTTCGGAAAGGGGTCTTTTGGGCGGTTTTTCGCTTTGGGCTTTAGCGTCCTGGCCTGAATTTTGGGCTAGTTCAAGCGTGCTTTGTGGTGAACTGTGCTCTTTGCATCCCAGGAATAAAGTGAAGGAAGCGATAAAAAGCAGGAGGTGTGGTCTTGCCATGGATGATATTTTTCTTAAAGTTAACCACCTAAATTGAAACAACAAAAGCCCTTAACTTTTTGTAAAGCAACGTAAAAACGTAGTTTTGCAGAATAATTTGGTATGTAAAAACGGAAAGCAATGCAACACATGGAGTTGATGGCCCCTGCGGGCAATTTTGAATCCCTTCAGGCAGCGTTGGACAATGGGGCGGATTCTGTCTATTTTGGAGTGGAGCAGCTGAACATGCGGGCGAGGGCATCCATGAACTTTACTTTGGATGATCTTCCAGAGATTGCCAGAAGATGCCGTACCAAAGGGGTGAGGACCTACCTAACATTGAATACCATAATCTATGACCATGATCTTTCCGTGGTCAAGACTTTGCTGAAAAAGGCCAAAGAGGTGGGACTTACGGCCATCATAGCAATGGATCAGGCCGTTATTGCTGTGGCCAGGGAACTCAATTTGGAAGTGCACATATCCACCCAGATCAATGTGACGAATATTGAGACCGTCAAATTTTATGCACTTTTTGCGGATACCATGGTATTGAGCCGCGAACTGAGCTTACGGCAGGTTAAAAAAATCACAGAGCAGATTGAAAAACAACAGATAAAAGGCCCTTCCGGACGTTTGGTGGAGATCGAGGTCTTTGGCCATGGAGCATTGTGCATGGCGGTTTCAGGCAAATGTTATATGAGCTTGCATTCTTATAATTCTTCGGCCAACCGGGGCGCATGCAAGCAAAATTGTCGAAAAAAATACACCGTGATCGATCAAGAGACCGGTTTTGAAATGGAATTGGACAATGAGTACATCATGTCACCTAAAGATTTGTGCACCATCGATTTTTTGGACCAAGTGGCAGATGCCGGTGTCAAAGTATTGAAAATTGAAGGAAGGGGAAGGGCGCCCGAATATGTGGCGAAGGTCATCAAATGTTACAGGGAGGCGTTGGACAGTCTTCATGCGGGCAATTATGACAAGGAAAAGGTGATCAGTTGGATGCAGGAATTGGAAAAGGTATACAACCGAGGCTTCTGGAGCGGGTATTATTTGGGCCAAAAGTTGGGGGAATGGAGCAATGTATCAGGGTCTTCCGCTACCCAAAAGAAGGTCTATATTGGCAAAGGGGTACACTTTTTTCCAAAAACGAATATTGGGGAGTTCAAGATTGAGGCTTTTGATATTTCCCTTGGAGATACCATCTTGATCACTGGTCCCACAACAGGGGCCAAGGAAATGACCGTTACGGAAATGATGGTGAACGATGCCCAATTGTCAAAAGGACAAAAAGGGGATTCCGTTACCATCCCTTTGGACTTCAGGGTACGACCGTCCGATAAACTATACAAAATTGTGGAAAACAAGGTTGAGGCCTAATGGTTGTGATCACCTTACAGCGCGACAAGTGCATCGGGTGCAATTATTGTGTTGAAATGGCCCCTGAACAATTTACCATGTCCAAAAAAGATGGTAAATCCGTGTTGTTGCACTCCCAGAACAAAAAGGGCTTTCATACCCTTAAATCCCGCGATGATATCATCTTTGAAAACTGTGAAAAGGCCGCTAAGGCATGCCCCGTAAAGATCATAGCCGTAAAACGCGTTTGATTGGCAAACTGGTTAAAGTTCCATCAAAGTCTTGTAGACCAAATGTGTGGGAAGACCGACCACATTGGTATAGGGCCCTTTGATTTCAGAGATGCCGATGATGCCGATCCATTCTTGGATGCCATAGGCACCTGCCTTGTCAAAAGGTCGGCACTTTTCTATGTAATAGTCGATTTCGGTATCGGTGAAGTCCATGAACTTTACCCTAGTGGTTTCGCTCACCGTTTTTTGGGAATCAAACGTAGTGAAACAGACTGATGTGATGACTTCATGCCAATCTCCGGAGAGGGTTCGGAGCATCTCAAAAGCTTCTTCTTTGTGGGCAGCTTTGGCCAACGAACGACCATTATACCAAACCACGGTATCCGATGTGATCAAAATATCATTGGGCTCAAGCTCCGTTTTGAAAGGCTCGGCCTTTAAGCGGGCCAAATAATCGGATATTTCTTTTCCTTGTAGATTTTCAGGATAGATTTCGTCGACATGTTTGGGCCTAACCTCAAAATCCAACCCCATTTCCTCCAAGAACATTCTTCTTCTTGGAGAGCCCGAACCTAAAATGAGTTTACGGTTTTTAAGTTTTTCGGCAAGCGGATTTTTAGTCATTTTGGGCGCTGAAATTATCGTTCCAATCCCCGCGTACCTTCAGTACCTGTTCAATAATGTCCCGTACGCAGCCATCACCACCGCTTTTGTGCGATACATAATCGGAAATGGCCTTGACTTCCTGAACCGCATTTTGTGGGGATACGGCAAGGGCGACCTTTTTCATGGGCGGGATGTCAGGAAGATCATCGCCCATATAGAGCACATTTTTTGGATCAATGTTATGGATGTCCAAATACTCTTCCAAAGGCTCTTCCTTATGATGGGCTCCAAGGTAGATATCGGTGACCCCAAGTCCCTTCAGGCGTTCTTTCACCCCTTCATTGGTGCCGCCGGAAATGATACAGACATTGTACCCCTTGAGAATGGCAGTCTTTAGGGCATACCCATCCTTTACGCTCATTCTACGTAACATTTCCCCACTGGTGGTGACCAATACGGTACCATCGGTAAAAACACCGTCCACATCAAAGACAAAAGTGGTTATGTTGCTCAAGAGTTCCTTATAATTTTTTTTCATAGGCTTGTTGTATGGCCTCGCTGATCAAGGTGTAAAGTTCTATTTGTTTTTTGTCCCTCAACAGGTTCAAGTGTTGTTGCATGCTGTGTTTGTCACCTCTTTTGGCAGGTCCGGTCTGGGCCTCCTTGGGACGTAGGAACTGGATTTTTTCCGCCGTCTCCAGAATCAGGGGCTTCAAGAGATCAAAGGACAACCCTTCCTCCCAACAAATTTCTTCCCCCACACCATAGAGATAGTTGGTGAAATTGTTCACAAAAACAGCTGCAAGATGCAATTTTTTTCGCTGGTTGGAATCAATTTCCTGGACATTGTCCGAGATGGTTTCCGCCAACCTTTTCAATAATTGTTTTGATTCGTATTGTTCGGCCTCAATACAAATGGGAATGGATGTAAAATCCAAAGTTTTACCTTCGGTAAAGGTCTGCAATGGATAAAAAACGCCTCGATTTTTGACCTTGATGGAGTCCATTCCCGCGGCACCGGATGCATGTACTACCACGCCCTTTTTGTTCAAAAGATAGCCTGAGACCTCACCAATGGCATCATCATTCACGGCAATGATATAGACATCGACATCCGCAATTGCACTAAAATCATTGGATATGGCGGACATTTTGGAAAACCGTGATAAGCTGTCCATGTTTCTGCCAACAACCTGCACCACTTGGGCCCCATCCGTGGCAGAGAAAGCTTCGAATAGATGTTTGGCGAGGTTCCCCGTTCCCAGTAGTACAATGGTGATCATGCCCAAAACTACAAATTTAAAGGTAGATGCATTAGCGAAGAATTAACAAACCGCTTTGATTTTTTATGCCTCTTAAAAACAGGGAAGTGGTAAAAAGACCTTACTTTTGCAAGCTGAAAAGCACACTGGATTTCAATGATCGATCTTCTCAAAAAGACCCTGTTTTCCACAAGACTTATGGCCGTTCTATTTTTGGTTTTTGCCGCGGCCATGGCCATTGGGACCTTTGTTGAGAGTTGGTACAGCACGGAAACGGCACGCATCTACATCTACAACACCACTTGGTTTGAGGCCATTATAGTCTTTTTTGTGATCAATTTTATTGGAAATATATTCCGTTACGATTTACTCCGTTGGAAAAAATGGCCTGTCTTGATTTTGCACCTTTCTTGGATACTGATCATTTTGGGGGCCTTTGTGACCCGATACATCAGTTTTGAAGGGATGATGCCCATTCGGGAGGGAACCGCGGAGAATCGGTTTTATTCCGACAAAACCTACCTCACCGCTTTTGTGGATGGCCAGATGGATGGAGAGACCAAACGAAAAGTTTTGGAGGATTATCTTATCGTGACCCCGGAAGGGCAGCGCTCCACACTTCCTTGGAAATCAGATTTCAACGGACAGCCCTTTACCATTTCCTACGTGGATTTCATTGATGGAGCCAAAGAGGGATTGGTACCTGATGAGAATGGGAGGGAATACCTAAAAATTGTGGAGGCAGGTGATGGCAGTCGTCATGAACACTATTTGGAAAATGGACAAGTGGCCAGTATCCATAATATATTGTTCGCCCTGAACAATGAAACCGAGGGAGCCATCAACCTGTTCTATGATGACAATGGGTATCGGATTAGGTCACCCTTTGCGGGCAATTTTATGCGGATGGCGGACCAGTTCCAGGGCGAAGTGTTGAATGATAGTCTTCAGACCTTGCAGCTACGTTCCCTTTACAATGTGGCGGGCATGCAGTTTGTAATACCAGAACCTTTGGTGAAGGGTAGTTATGGAGTGGTCAAGGTTCCCGAAAATGAAGTTACCGAAGCCACCCAAGATGCTTTCGTGGTTTCCATTACCTCCAATGGGCAAACCCAAGAAGTGAAACTGTTGGGTGGGAAGGGCAGCACCAATTTTTCGGACAAGATCAATGTGGGCGGATTGGATTTTTCTCTCAGCTATGGTTCAAAGGTCTATGAACTTCCCTTTTCCATCCGATTGAACGATTTTATTGCCGAAAAATACCCAGGTACAGAAACAGGCTATTCCTCATTCATGAGCAAGATTACCGTAAATGATGAACGCCCTTTCGATTACGACATTTATATGAACCACGTATTGGATCATAAGGGGTACCGGTTTTTCCAGTCCAGTTTCCATCCTGATGAAAAAGGGACCATTCTGTCCGTAAACCATGATATGTGGGGGACATGGATAACCTACATCGGATATTTTCTGCTTTACATTGGGTTGATGGGAATTATGTTTTTTGGCAAGACACGGTTTAGAGATCTACAGCAAACCTTGGAAAAGATAAAGGCCAAAAAAGCGGCATTGACCGCAATGGCCCTGTTTTTTGTTTTGGCGTCAAGTGCCCAAGAGGACGCTGTGGACCATCAGCATACCATGTTGCCCACACAGGCCCAGGTCGATTCCGTTATCCATGCCACCAAAGTAGCCGAGGAACATGCCGAAAAGTTCGGAGCCCTGGTCGTTCAGGATGAGGGGGGAAGGATGAAGCCCATCAATACATTTGCTTCCGAACTTTTGCGAAAATTGAGCGGAAAGGATAGCTACAAGGACCTTACCGCCAATCAGGTATTCCTCTCCATGATGATGAACCCCGGAGTCTGGTACAATACGGAATTCATCGCATTGGGGAAAAAGGAAAATGATAGCATCCGCAAGATCATTGGAGTACCGTTGGGAACAAAATTTGTAAAGGCTACCGACTTTTTTGATGAAAAGGGCGGGTATAAACTGCAACCATATTTGGAGAAAGCGACATCGACCACAAATCCCTCAAATTTTGAAAAAGATTTTAAGAAAGTGGGGGAAAGGCTCAGTTTGTTGAACATAGCCCTTAGCGGTCAGATCATAAAGATTTTTCCACTTCTCAACGACGAGAACAATAAATGGATTTCCGCCATTGAATATCGCTCCGGAAGGTATCAGGTCCAAGATTCGCTGTATGCCAATTTCATACGGAATTCCATGCCATATTATTTGGTGACCCTCAAGAATGCCATTGAAACCGGTGATTATGGACAAGCGGACAAATTTTTGGAGGACGGTTTCAAACAGAACCAAAGGAACCATGGCCAAGAAGTGTTGCCTTCGGAACAAAAGGTAAAGACCGAGATTATCTACAACAAGCTCAATGTTTTTAACCGATTGTACAAGTACTATGCAATGGTGGGCATCTTGTTGTTTGTCTTGTTGGTCTTGAAAATATTCAAAGAGAGGGAAATACTGAAAGCCGCGGCATACCTGCTCAAAGGGACCATCATATTGTTTTTTATCTGGCATACCATTGGGTTGGTGATGCGTTGGTATATTTCAGGGCACGCCCCTTGGAGCGATGCCTATGAGAGTATCCTGTATGTGGCTTGGGCCACCATGGGGATTGGATTGGCCTTGGGCCGAAAAAGCGAATTGACCATTGCGGCAAGTGCCTTTGTCACTTCCATGTTGCTATGGATAGCCCACCAAAGTTGGGTAGACCCCGCCATTGCCAACTTACAGCCCGTATTGGACAGCTATTGGCTAATGATACATGTTGCGGTGATTGTGGGCAGCTACGGACCTTTGACCGTCGGTATGATCTTGGGAGTAGTGTCGCTGTTGTTGATGATACTTACCACCGAGGAGAACAAAAAGAAAATGGACCTCAACATAAAAGAGCTGACGATCATCAATGAATTGGCCTTGACCGCCGGGTTGGTGATGCTGACCATTGGCAATTTTTTGGGGGGACAGTGGGCCAACGAAAGCTGGGGACGCTATTGGGGTTGGGATCCCAAGGAGACTTGGGCCTTGATTTCCATTATGATATACGCTTTTGTGCTGCACATGCGGTTAGTTCCCGGACTCCGGGGAAGATGGGCCTTTAACTTTGCCAGTATCTTGGCCTTCTCCAGTATTATGATGACCTATTTTGGCGTCAATTTCTATCTTGTGGGTCTCCATAGCTATGCCAGTGGGGATCAAGTGATCACCCCCAATTTTATTTGGTATACTGTGCTTGGAGTATTCATTCTGGGGGGAATCAGCTTCTGGCGCTACAAGGTCAACTATGCCAAATAATTTATTTTGTTGGTTAGCACATCAAAAAAAAGTTGCATATTTGCCCATCATGAAGCTATAAGAATTATGTACGCTATGGATGTCGTGTTTGGCTTTGAGCCAAAAAAGTAACCGAAAAACTTTTCGGTACCATTGACATTATCCTTCTTTTTTCACTCATAATTCTTTTAAAATGACAAATTCAAATACATTCTCTTTTAAAAAATTCTTCAGTTATTTCTGGATCGCTGTTTCAGGAAAGGAGACTGAATTCACGTCTGGGAGTATCCGCAAGGCCATTTTCATGCTTTCCATCCCTATGATCTTGGAAATGCTGATGGAATCCATTTTTGCATTGGTGGACATAGCCTATGTCTCCAGTGTAAGTGTGAACGCCGTCGCAACCATTGGGCTGACGGAGTCCGTAATCACGTTGGTCTATGCTCTGGCCATTGGATTGAGCATGGCGGCCACTGCCGTTGTGGCCCGTAGAATTGGGGAAAAGGATGTTCAAGGGGCAAGGGTGGCGGCCGTTCAGGCCATTGCTTTGGGCGTTGTGGTTTCCATTATTTTGGGAATCGTGGGCATCCTGTTCGCCAAGGAAATTTTGGCGCTTATGGGTGGTGAGCCCGATTTGATCGCCGAGGGCTACGGATATACCAAGTTTCTGATCGGGGGGAATATCACCATCATGTTGTTATTTTTGATCAATGCCATTTTCCGTGGTGCTGGAGACGCTTCCATTGCCATGTGGACCTTGGTGGTTTCCAATGGACTTAACATAATTTTGGATCCCTTTTTTATCTTCGGACTGGGACCTGTTCCCGAATATGGGGTAATGGGGGCAGCCATAGCCACCAACATAGGTCGCGGTTCTGCGGTATTGTTCCAATTGGGAGTATTGTTCTTTGGTTGGGGCAAGATCAAATTGGCCATGCAGGATTTGGCATTGAACCTCAAGGTAATGTACAACCTCATTAGAGTCTCCTTGGGCGGTATTGCCCAGTTCTTGATAGGGACCTCCAGTTGGGTGTTCCTTATGAGGATCATGTCCGAGTTTGGGAGCGAAGTTTTGGCCGGCTATACCATTGCCATCAGGGTCATAATGTTCACCTTGATGCCTTCTTGGGGCATGAGCAACGCTGCGGCTACTTTGGTGGGACAGAACCTCGGTGCCAAGCAACCGGAACGGGCAGAGATTTCCGTTTGGAAAACAGGAAAATACAATGCCTATTTTATGGGAACGGTATCCTTGGTGTACCTCATTTTTGCAAAAAGCATCGTTTCTTGGTTCAACGCTACGCCCAGCGTAGTGGAGAATGGCTCCCTTTGTTTGCAGATCATTGCATTGGGCTATATATTTTATGCCTACGGCATGGTGGTAAGCCAAGCGTTCAACGGGGCGGGAGACACCAAAACACCCACCAAGATCAATTTGATCTCATTCTGGCTGTTCCAATTGCCTTTGGCCTATTTGGCGGCCATGGTACTGGGATGGGGAGCCAAGGGGGTTTTCATCGCCATTACGCTGGCGGAGGTCTTGTTGGCCATTTTGGCCATGGTCTGGTTTAAAAAAGGAAACTGGAAGCAGGTTCAAGTATAAGCGGTTTCCGTATCTTTAGGCTAAAGTTTTGGCTGATATGAAAACCGATAAAAAAGGGATCAATACCATTTGCACCCACACGGGCGAACTTAAGGATGAAAAGTACAAAGGGGCCATTTCGCCGTTGTACATGAGTACGGCCTACGCCTTTGAGGATGTCGACATAAAACGATACCCAAGATATTTCAATACGCCCAATCAAGAGGCATTGTGCAAAAAACTGGCGGCCTTGGAACATGCCGAGGCCGCTTTGATTTTTGGTAGTGGTATGGCCGCCATCAGTACGGCCTTGATGACTTTTTTGAAAATGGGCGACCATATTGTGTTCCAACAGACCCTCTATGGGGGTACCTATAATTTTGCGGTCACCCAACTGGAAAAATACGGTATCGAATATTCCTTTACCGAAGGATTGTCCATTCAGGATTTTGAAAAGGAAATCAAGTCCAACACCCGTATAATCTATGTGGAAACACCTTCCAACCCTTTACTGACCATTACGGATTTGGAAGGAGTGGCCCAATTGGCCAAAAAACATGGGATCCTTACCGTTTCGGACAATACGTTTGCCAGTCCCATCAACCAATTGCCAATGGACTTTGGCATTGATGTGGTAACCCACAGCGCCACCAAGTACATGGGAGGGCACTCAGATATTTGTGCAGGGGTGATTGCAGCTTCCCAAGAAAATATGGAAAAGGTTTTTAAGACCGCCATTTGCTTTGGGGGCAGTCTGAGTGATTATACAGTTTGGCTTTTGGAGCGTAGCATCAAGACCATGGGGATTCGAGTGAGGGCACAAAATGAGAATGCCATGAAAATGGCCACATACCTCAGTTCCAATACGGATATTGAAAATGTATACTATCCGGGACTTGAAAATCATCCAGGGCATGAACTTGCAAAATCCCAAATGAAGGGGTTTGGGGGAATGCTCTCCTTTGAAATGAGCCCGGACATTGATGTTTCCCTGTTTTTCAAACAGTTGAAACTCATAAAACCATCCATGAGCTTGGCAGGGATTGAAAGCTCCGTAATTTCGCCTGTGAAGACATCCCATTCCCTGATGAGTCCAGAAGATCGAAAGAAACAAGGGATCAAGGACTCATTGGTCCGATTTTCATTGGGGATTGAGGAGATTGAGGATTTGATCGGGGATATAGAACAAGCCATTGCCAAGGTCAAGTCCATGACCGTACACGCATAACCATACGTACATGAAATTAGACATTTTAGTGTTTGGGGCCCATCCAGATGATGCCGAACTTGGTGCTGGGGCCACCATTGCCAAAGAAGTTTCCAGAGGAAAAAAAGTTGGAATTGTTGATTTGACCCGCGGCGAATTGGGAACAAGGGGTTCCGCGGAGATTCGGGACCAGGAATCCACGGTAGCGGCCAAGATCTTGGGGGTTGCCCTTCGGGAGAACATGGAATTTGCCGATGGGTTTTTTGTAAATGACAGGGACCATCAATTGGAGGTCATCAAAATCATCCGAAAGTATAGACCTGATGTGGTCCTCTGCAATGCCGTGGACGATCGGCATATTGACCATGCCAAGGGCAGCAAACTGGTAAGCGATGCCTGTTTTTTGAGTGGCCTCGTAAAAATTGACACCAAAATGGATGGGGATGACCAATGGCAGGAACCTTGGAGACCCAAGGCCGTGTACCATTTCATACAGTGGAAAAATCTGGAGCCCGATTTTGTGATGGACGTTTCTGGGTTCATGGATACAAAGAAAGAGGCCATTTTGGCCTACGGCTCACAATTTTACGACCCAAAGAGCAAAGAGCCTGAAACCCCCATCAGTAGCAAGAACTTTATAGAAAGTGTAGTGTATAGGGCCAGAGATTTGGGAAGATTGGTAGGTGTGGAATATGCAGAAGGCTTTACGGTGGAACGCTTTTTGGCAGTGGATAACTTGGATGCCTTGATATAGGCGGCTAGCTCGCCTTCTGATAGCGTTTTTCTCCCTTGGGTACGGTAAAGAAGAAAGATGTACCCTTTCTCGGCACACTCTCTACCCAAATTTTACCTTTGTTCTTCAACACCATTTCCTTACAGAGCGAAAGACCGAGACCGGTACCCCGTTCGTTGTTGGTGCCATAGGTGGTGACGTTGGTGTCCTCAAAGATTTTCCGTTGCATTTCCTCATCCATGCCCACACCGGTATCACGGACCATGATCTGCCACATATCTCCCTTTTCCTCAGCTTCAATGGTAATGAGGCCATTCTCTGGGGTAAACTTGATGGCATTGCTCAACAGGTTCCTGATCACGATGTCGATTTGATTTTGATCGGCCCAGATCAGGGGATTTTCGGGCAGTTGGTTTATCAATTTGATGGATTTGCCAGAAGCAATCTCTGACAGTAGGCTTATGTTGCTGGACACGAGTTTTTCCAAAGAAACACTTTTGGTATTGGTCACAACCCCATTCAGCTGGGTTTGCCCCCATGACAACAGGTTGTTGAGGGTAAATGAAATGTTATCAACATCGGCCTTCAATTTTGGAATGAAGGACAGGAACTCATTCTTGCTTATATCGCCTTCGGTAAAAAGTTTTAGCATGCCCTGCAGCGCTCCAATGGGTCCCCGTAGGTCATGGCCGATAATGGAGAACAATTTGGTCTTGGTTTTGTTGATCTCGTTCAATTCGGCTTCCCTTTCCAGTACCGCTTCCGATTTTTCGTGAAGCTCCTTGTTCAATTTCTTCTGGATCTTTTCACTGCGCCGTATCACCATGATAATGATGCTCAGGATGATCAATATGATGACAGAGAAATAGATGTAGTTCCGCTGTTTGGCCAGGGCCAATTTGTTGTCTTCAATAAGTTCTTGTTTCTCCTGCTCGTAATGCAGCTTGGTTTCCAAAAGGGAGAGACTTTGCTTGTTTTTATCCTTGAACAATGAATCTGAAAGTTTTTTGAAAAATTCCAAATACCCAAGGGCTGCAACATGATCTTCCTTGTTTTTATGGAGTTTGTACAGAGTCTCGGAACAATCTATCTGTCCTTGGAGCGACTTTATCTTTTTGGACAGTTCCAGCCCCTCACTGGCATACTTCATGGAAAGATCGTTATTGCCAATCCCCAAATATACCTTGGACATACCGTTGAGCAGTTGTATTTTATCCCGGTCATCATCAACCTGTTGATTGTGCAGCATATTACTTTGATCGTACCAGTAGAGTGCCCATTGGTACTTTTTTTGCTCTAGATAAATGCTTCCCTTTACCTCATAGGCATAGGCCAACCAGTCATACACCTTATGTTTCTCAAAAGTCTTGATGCTATTGTTGATGTTGAACATGGCATATTTGAAATTTTTTGCATCCTTGTAGAGCGAGGCCATGTTACTTTGTGTTTCGGCGTTGACGACATCATCATTTACCTGCCTGTTGATTTTTTGTACCGTGTCATAAAAAATCAGCGCGTTTTTAAAATCTTTCTGATCGGCGTACAAACTGGCAATATTTTCGTTGAGAATGGAGAGCATGGGTTTGCTATCGATTCTTTTGGCAATATCGATTCCCTTGAGGTAAAGATTCAGTGCTTCTGCATAATTACCATCATAACTATAATCGTGGGCCAAGGCGTTCATGATATCCAGCTCACATCTTTGTGTGCCAATCTTTTTGGCCAGAAGCAGCCCCTCTTTATAGATCTCCATTGATTTTTTTCGGTTCCCTACGTCGGAATAATAGCTTCCCAAAGCATAGAGGGCCCGTACTTCCCCACGTTTATAGTCTATGTCCTTACAGTATTTTAGCACCCGTTCCGCAATGGAATGGAGACTATCATTGTTCACAAAGCGATAGGAAAAGGCTATGTTGGACAATAGTTTGATGTGCATTGTATCCTTGGGGTTGAACCGGTGTGTGGATTCCAACCGTTTCAGTTTATAGATAAGGCTATCCTTTCTGGAGAGCTGCGCCGTGGATGGCACGGAAAAAACAATAATGCATAGCAAAAGTACTGCTGTCCTGCGCAGACGGTCAAGTTGGATAGAGGAGGTTTTTTGGAGCATGGGATGCCTAAATCTTCAAAAGTTAAAAATACCCTTGCAATTCGTTGTAGGGAATTAAATGTTGTGAAATGACAAAAATTGTGTGTTTTATCCCACAAAATAGGTATTTCATCGATATTTTATACGAAACCGAGGAAAAGGTGACCCTAAAAACTTGCGGGCCTTGGAAGAAAGTGAATCATCCCAGAACTATTTTTTAAGGATTGCCTTGTGTAAATTTTGATTTCGCTTGCTAGGATCATTACAAAAAAGTATTTTTGCACCCGCCTGAACGAGATTGAGCGTTGGCTTGATTCGGGCAGGCCCAATTTCATGGTGGTTGTAGCTCAGTTGGTTAGAGCGCTGGATTGTGGTTCCAGAGGTCGCCGGTTCGAACCCGGTCTTCCACCCAGAAATTTAGAACGGATCCCGGGCCAAGAAAGGTTCGGGATTTTTGTTTTTGTCGAGTAAGAGGGTGAGAAGCCTGTACCGAGCGAAGCCGAGGTGAACCCGGTCTTCCACCCAGAAATTTAGAACGGATCCCGAGCCATTTTAGGTTTGGGATTTTTTTATCCAGTCTTCTGAAATTGACGGGGGATGGGATTGAAACTACAAAATATATTGTGGCGGACGGTTAGTGAACCGTGATGAAAAGCAAACAAAAAAGCCTTGGATTTCCCAAGGCTTTACTTTGGTCAATTTGGAATATTAATTATTGGGAGTAGATCGTGTATAGGTCATTTCACCTCCTTGATTCAAATAACTTAATTTGTCAAAAGTAAGGGTAAAGTAAATGTCATCTTCAACCAACCAAACCCCTAACTTTTTGCCTTCCAAGCTTGGGAAAGAAGTACTTGAAGCATCTTCAGATGAATCCTCAAATGAAGAAGCATCAATTCCAAAATCATCCAAAATATCTGTTATATCCAAGTTAGCATCTAGGCTTGCACAGATGGTAACGATATTGTTTAGGCTATAGAAATGAGTAGGGTCGCCCAAGGTACCTAACTGGCCAAAATTGCTCCAAGCCTGGTTATTTTCCCCTTGTTCCAAAATGGCCCAGCGTACTCCTTGGGGACCCCCATTGGGTATGGCACCGCCTACATTGGCCATTGGTGGGTCTTGGGCTTTTCTACCAAAATATTCCCATGGTAAATCTTCATCTTCGGTGGGAGACTGTCCGGTTTCCTCAAACCACCATGTTATATTGGTGATAAATCCATTATTGGATCGGGTAAGGGCAATTTTTTTCGTGATTTGATCTTGGGTTCCTTCACTATCAGCCCAATTCACATCATTGGCGGCTTTGCTAAACTGTAGGGAAGGGCCATCCCAGATGATAGCTTCTTCTTCACCACCACAATCACTGTCAATGCCATCATTGGGCATCTCAGGTGCACCTGGGTGGATGTCGGGATCACTGTCATCGCAATCATCTCCCTGCAAAACTGTGTTGATTTCGGGCTTTTCGTCACAAGAATCCTGTACAATGGGGTTGGAGCCATCGCCGTAACCATCATGATCTAAATCAGGATAGTAGGTGATTTGACCTATACCGGGATTGGCATTCTCGTTTTGATCATCACAATCTTCGTTATTGGTAACAAAACCTTCTGGAGCAGGATCGCAGGCAGGCTGGGAGACTGTTTCCGAGCTTAACGGGTCTCCATATCCATCACCATCATTGTCTGGATAATACGTTATAGAAGCATCGGGATTGATGTTGGGATCGGTGTCATCACAGTCAAAGGCAGTATCATTATCCGTGTACTTGTCCCCATCTGGATTGGCGCAGAATAGGATGGGATCGCCCACACCAAAACCGTCGCCATCCGCATCCAAGTAGAATACCAAAGTGCACCCTGGGTTGACATTGGCATCATTATCGTCAAGGTCACCATTTTGAGTTGCATATTTGCCCACTAGTTCCACGCAGGAAGCAATGGCGTTTCCGGTACCATAACCGTCCCCATCATTGTCCACATAGTAGTTTGTAGCGGTACAGCCCGGGAATATATCCACATTGGTATCGTCCGTATCACCGTTTTTGGTGACATACTGCCCCACGGTAGCCGTAGGGGGCTTGCATGCCGTGGTAGGTGCACCGGCACCATAGCCGTCCTTGTCCTTGTCAAGGTAATAGGTTTTGGTTTCGCAGCCATCGTCTTTGCTGCAAGAGAGTACTGCCAAAAAGCCAAAGCCCATGATCATGGCCAACAGGCCAAAAAAGTTGTTCTTTTTCATCAGATTTTACTTTTAAAGAGGTTAAAAAAGGGTTACTATTTCTGTAAAAGTAGGGGTCCATACCACGGCCATACCGACCTAATTGATGGATGCACTGTTTGGGTTGACATGACCCCTGTAATGGGGCAATGGATGGATAAAAAAGGGGATGATTTTATGAACTTTTAGTCACACACATTTACTTTTTAAAAAGAATAAAAAAAGCCCTTATAAATAAGGGCTCTACCAACATTGTTTTTATCTTTTATTTTGTGGCCTTGTCCACAACTATCCTGTTTTCTCGGTTCGCCACTTCCCAGGCCGTATAAAAGATCAGCCGGGCACGGTTTTCCATAAGGTCGTAATTTATCTTGTCCGGCGTATCCCCAGGGCGGTGGTAATCCGCATGGGTGCCGTTAAAATAGAAAATGATGGGAATATTGTTCTTGGCAAAGTTATAATGGTCACTGCGGTAGTAAAAACGGTTGGGGTCGTTCTCATCATTGTATTTATAATCCAACTCTAGATTTGTATATTTTTTGTTGATATCCTCAGAAAGATTGTGCAGTTCCGTACTCAATTTGTCCGACCCGATAAGATAGATGTAGTTTCTATCACCGTTCCTTTTGGGATCGATCCTGCCGATCATATCTATATTAAGGTCGGCAACGGTTTGTGACAAGGGAAAAATAGGGTCAAAATCCGTGTAGTACCGTGATCCCAATAGCCCTTTTTCCTCTCCGGTAACGTGCAGGAACACAATCGACCGTTTTGGGCCATCACCCGCTTTGGCAGCTTCTTTAAATGCTTCCGCAATCTCCAATAGCGCCACACTTCCAGAGCCGTCGTCATCCGCACCATTGTTGATCTGCCCATCCGCAGAAATCCCAATATGATCCAAGTGGGAGGAGATCACCACATATTCGTCCGGCTTTTCGGTACCTTTCAACATGGCCACCACATTTTCAGAACCGATCTTTTCATTGCCGCTCTCCACGTTCAATTTGACGGGTACCGATACGGTCTTGGGAACATGGTCTTCCCCTATATCATTTTTAAGGATCTTGGCCGATTTTTCATCCAGCATCACAATGAAATTGTCGTTGCTGTCATGCGCCAGTTCCATTTGTCCACTGTTGTTGGTCTTCATATAATCAAAGTACCCTTTGTAACGCGGGTAGTTCCCAGGATCAAAATATAGGATGCCCGTGGCACCCTTGTCCACGGCAAGATTGGCCTTTTTCTCCATGGCTTCGGACATATTGCTCCATACTGATTTTTCCATGGTACCGGAAAGTAGGTAATTGCCATTTTTGTCCATGGGCTCCCCAGCCTTGATCAGCACCAACTTTCCGTTCACGTTCAATCCGCTGTAGTCGGAATAGTTGTCCTCTTCAATACCATAACCCACATATACAATTTCATTGTAATTGCCCTCTGCGGAAGTGAATGTGAGCACATCCTCGCCAACCTGAAAGACTTTGCCATTCAAGGTAACGTTCCCTACGGGAACATTGGCCACCTCCAAAGGCACCTGTTGAAAATAATCGCCATCTTCCTTTGCTGCAGGAATGCCCATGGCCTCATATTGCGCCCTCAGGTATTCCACGGCCTTTTTTTGCCCGGGTTTTCCGGTTTCGCGCCCCTCAAACTCATCAGAGGCATAGGTGTAAAGATGCTCCTTCAGTTCGTCTTGGGTAATCGTTTCCGCATAGGTTGTTGGGTTGGTTTCTTTGGTGGTCTGTGAAGTGTCTGATACTGTTTTTTGGGAACCGTTGCAGGAAAGCAATGTTCCTAAAACTAGCAGGGCAATATTCTTCATAAGTCTAATTTTGTTTTCGAAATTTTCCAAAAATACTCAAAAGATCGCTAAAGAAATGGTAAGGAACCTTTTAACTTTTTCATGCCCTTTTATGTATCTTGGTGGCTCGTTTCTAAACAATAGCAATTGATGAAAATGAATTGGGCCGGAGTGATGCCGGCAGTGACCACAAAATTTACCAAGGAGGACACCTTGGACCTGGACATGTTTTCCGTCAACATCAACGCCCAGGTTAAAGCTGGGGTACACGCCATTATCCTTGGGGGAACCTTGGGGGAGGCCAGCACCCTTACCAACGATGAGAAAAAAGTGTTGGTGGAACATACGGTTGGTTTGGTGGATGGAAAAGTACCTGTGGTCATCAACATTGCGGAGCAGTCCACAAAAGAGGCAATCAGGGCCGCCGAGCGTGCCGAAAAGCAGGGAGCAACAGGTCTTATGATGCTGCCGCCCATGCGCTACAAGGCAACGGACTATGAGACAGTGGCTTATTTTGAGGCTGTGGCCCAAAGCACCTCCTTGCCCATTATGATCTACAACAACCCAGTGGACTACAAGATTGAAGTTACCCTGGATATGTTTGAACAATTGTTGAAATATGACAACATCCAAGCTGTAAAGGAATCCACACGGGACATCACCAATGTCATCCGGATCAGGAACCGGTTTGGCGATAGGCTCAAGGTGCTCTGTGGCGTGGATACCCTAGCCATGGAAAGTCTGCTGATGGGGGCCGATGGATGGGTGGCCGGATTGGTCTGTGCTTTCCCAAGGGAGACCGTGGCCATCTACGAATTGGTAAAAAAAGGTAGGGTGGAAGAGGCCACTGCCATTTACCGATGGTTTATGCCCCTGTTGGAGCTGGATATTAGCCCGCAATTGGTACAAAATATCAAACTGGCCGAAGTGGCTACCGGTATCGGCACAGAAAACGTGCGTCTGCCCAGATTGCCCTTACAGGGCAGGGAACGGGAGCGTGTACTTTCCATTATTGAAAAAGGTATGCTAACAAGACCCGAAATCCCTGTTTTTTAATGGGCCGGTATACCTTTAAATGCATTGACGCACATACCTGCGGAAACCCAGTAAGGCTGGTAGTGGAGGGTGGTCCTCAATTGGTGGGGAACACCATGGAGGAAAAACGGCAACATTTCATGAGGGAGTTCGACTGGATCCGTACAGGATTGATGTTTGAACCCCGGGGACATGACATGATGAGCGGTAGCATTTTGTACGCTCCGCATGATCCTGAGAATGACGTTGCCGTACTTTTTATAGAAACCAGTGGGTGTTTGCCCATGTGTGGGCACGGAACCATCGGTACCATGACCATAGCGTTGGAGGAAGGCCTCATACAGCCCAAGGTGTCTGGAAGAGTGAGGATGGAGGCTCCCGCAGGTTTGGTAGAGATTGCATATCACAGGCCTAATAAAAAGGTGGAGTGGGTACGGCTCACCAATGTGAAAAGCTATTTGGCTGCTGAAAACCTTTTGGTGGAATCCTCAACATTGGGAACATTGCATTTTGATGTGGCCTTTGGGGGGAATTTTTACGCCATTGTGGACCCACAGGAAAACTTTACGGGGATCCAAGATTTTACTGCAGGTGAACTGATTCGGTTTTCACAGGAAATCCGGAAGAAGATCAATGAAAAATATCCAACCCATTTTATCCACCCAGAAAACCCGAACATCAATGGGGTCACCCATATTTTATGGACGGGAACACCTCTGGATGGTGCTTCATCAGGGAGAAATGCGGTTTTTTATGGAGGCAAGGCCATAGATCGTTCCCCTTGTGGCACAGGGACTTCTGCACGTATGGCCCAGCTATTTGCCAAAGGGCGATTAAAAATTGGGGAAACCTATATCCATGAGAGCTTTATTGGTTCTAAATTTGTCGGGAAAGTGGAACGGGAGACCACGTTGAACGGCATTAGGGCAATTGTACCCAGCATTCAGGGATGGGCAAAAGTATATGGCAGGAATACCATTACCATTGATGAAGAAGATGACCCGTATGCACACGGATTTCAAGTGATATAGTATGGCAAACAACAAAAATGTACTTGTAATAGGCGGAGGCATTATTGGCCTTTCCGCGGCATATTTTTTACAAAAGGAAGGGCATCAGGTTACCATTTTGGATAAATCCGATATAACGTCCGGCGCCTCTTTTGTCAATGCAGGATACCTGACCCCAAGCCATATAGTTCCGCTGGCCGCTCCCGGGATGATTTCCAAGGGACTCAAATATATGTTCAATTCGGCCAGTCCCTTTTATATGAAGCCCAGGCTGGATATGGATTTTATCAAATGGGCCTGGTATTTTAAAAAATCGTCCACCATGGAAAAGGTGGAACGCGCCATGCCGGTCATACGGGACATAAACCTATTGAGCAGGGAACTCTACGAAAACTGGAAGACTTCCGGCGAACTGGGCGATTTCCAGTTGGAAAAAAAAGGATTGCTCATGATCTATCAGACCGAAAAGGCCCGAGACCATGAGTTGGAAGTGGCCAAAAAGGCCAAGGAATTGGGTTTGGAAGTGGGGCATTTGGATAAGGAGGGACTCCGGAAAGTGGAACCACATATAGAATTGAACGCAGAGGGAGCCATCCTCTACGAATGTGACCGACATACAACCCCCAATCAGTTTATGCAACGAATGTTGGATTATCTCCCAACACAAGGGGTGGTGATCCACAGGGGGGAAGAAGTCTTGGAGCTAAAAACAAATGATGGTAAAATCATAGGGGTGACCACTAACAGGGCTACCTATCAACCAGATGAAATTGTATTGGCCGCCGGATCTTGGACCACATTATTGGCCAAAAAACTCGGAATCAAGTTATCCCTGCAGGCAGGGAAAGGATATCGGATCAACGTGGAGACGCCCACAAAAATATTCATGCCCGCCGTTTTGATGGAAGCGAAAATGGCCGTAACCCCAATGGAAGGGTTTACGCGCTTTGCTGGGACCATGGAATTTTCGGGCATCAACAATACCATACGAAAAGAACGGGTGGAAGCGATAGCCAGAGGGGCCGAACGGTATTACAACGGAATTAAAATTTCGGAAGAGGACAAAGAAAACGCACAATGCGGATTGCGTCCGGTGACCCCGGATGGACTGCCGTACATTGGAAGGCCAAGAGCGTTCAAAAACCTGATCATGGCCACAGGACACGCCATGATGGGATGGAGCTTGGGCCCTTCAACCGGAAAGTTGGTGGCCGAATTGGTTTCTGGAAGGAAACCATCTTTGGAACTTGGACCATTTGATCCAGATCGAAAATTTTAAGCTCCTTATTTTCTTTAGGTTAAATTCGGCACGATGTGTGCCAATAATTTTTTAATTGCCCTATTTAGAAGTAATTTTACGGTATGATAAAAAACTACGCACTGTTTTTCTTCTCCATTTTCCTGATTTCAGGGGTTCAATCCCAAGAAGTTCAAGTTCTGAGGCTGCAGGATTATGACCTAAAGGGAAAGGTGAAATCTTGTTTGGTGATCACGGACTATGGCAGGGAACTGTTCGAATTCAATGAAGAGGGCATTCTGACCAAAACGGTAACTCAGTACAACGATTCCGATCAAGACATCACCTACTATAAATATGATGGAGGGGAATTGGTAGAGAAGCGCATGGAAAGCTACAAGAACAATGTGTTGGACGAGGCCACTTCCATGGCCAATTTTTATACGATTGATACGGTCCCCCAGAGGAAAGTGCACGAACAGATCATTTCGTACGACAAGGAATTTTTGGAGCAACAGGAATATCTGTTTGATGACCAGGACCGTTTGGTGAAAATTGTCTCTTCCAATCCAGATGGGGTGGACGAGACCACGTTTGAATATACGCCCTACAAAAACGAGCTTACCACTAGCACGTTTACCAATGGGGTCTTGGAACGGTCTGTAAGGACTTCGGAACGAAAAACGGCAAAAGGAGAGCAAAAGGTTGTTCTGACCAAGGAATATATTGATGGTGAACCCAATAAAGCCACTGAGGAGGTCTTTGACAAAGAAGGCAAACTCATTTCTGAGGAAGTCTTTTTGTTCGATCTGGCCCAAAAAGAGTTCGTTTCCAATAAAAAGATGGTTCGCCACTATAGCGATGGGGTCTTGGATAAGGTGATCACCAAAACCGCCAATACAGAGTCGGTGGAAGAATATATTTTTCAGTTCGACAACAACAGGGAAAAAAACTGGGTGAAGCAGATCGTTGCCCCGGGCAATACCTATACTACCCGTGTAATCACCTACTACCACGAAGCGGAGGCGCAACAGGGGCAATCCAACTGATCACTTTAATTGCAGTAGATCCCATAGATTTCCGTACAGGTCTTCAAAGACCACCACGGTCCCATATGCTTCTTCCCTTGGTTTCTCCTTGAAAACAATGCCCTTTTCCTGCATGGTATGATAATCGGACCAAAAATCCTCTGTCTGTAGAAAGAGAAATACCCTTCCACCGGTTTGGTTGCCTACGGCAGATCGTTGATTATCATTGACCGCTTTTCCCAATAAAAGATTACATTCCGAACCCATTGGCGCAACTACGACCCACCTTTTTCCATCCCCCAGATCGGTATCCTCAATCAATTCCAAGCCCAGTTTTTGGGTGTAAAAGTCAATGGCCTCGTCATAGTCCTTGACCACCACGGTTACATGCGCAAGATGTCTTTTGATTTTTTTCATCGCAACAATGATTCAATGATTTCAGGCTTTATCTCGTGTCCTCCGTTGAAAGGGATGATTTCTGCCTTTCCTTGAAAAAGTGTCTCAATTTTGATCCTTTCCGCTTCCAATCGCTCGGGAACCAAATAAGCGTCCTTGTCACCATAAACAATTTTGACTTTCAGGGTATCCCAGTCAACAAAATCAAAATCTTCCGTGGTGAGTTCATTGGGAATGCCGCCGGCGTATAGGATCAATGTCCCGCACCGGATTTTTCTTTGTACCATCCAGCGGACCGCAATGGATACCCCTTGGGAAAAGCCAAAAAGTACAAGGTTCAAACCTAGGGGAATTGTCTCGGCTTCAAAAACGGCATCCACGTAACGAAGCACGTTCTGAAGTTCCATGGCCGTATTTTCCTTGGTGAGCCAACCGGCACCTACATATTTATAGTCATCCTTCAAATAATATTTGGATGGGGCCTGGGGCACGATGATATAGTTTTCCTCGGGGTTTAAAGCGCTGAAGTATTTTGAAAAATATCGGCTTAAATATCCAATGCCATGAAAGGCCAGCCAAACATTTTTGGTATTTGGGGTTATGGAATTGATTGTCAGATAGATATTTTCAGCGGGATACGCTACGGTCTTTTCACTGGGAGCCATAAAGTCGTTCGTACTTGGTTCGTTTGCCAAAGCTTTGTGTAATTTTACAAAAAATAGAAGGATGGAAGCTCATAAGGAGAAGATTCTGGCGGTTTGCAATGAAATTTGCAAGGGAACTTTAATGGAAACCTTGGACATCACCTATATTGATGTAGGTGAAAATTTTTTGCTGGCCCGGATGCCGGTCACCCCAAAGGTGCACCAGCCCGATGGTGTCCTCCATGGAGGCGCATCCGTTGCCTTGGCCGAAAGTGTGGGGAGTGCGGCCTCCTACATTTTTTTGGATGGAAAGCAATTTTTTGTCCGCGGTATCGAAATATCCGCAAACCATGTAAAGTCCATTTCCGAAGGTTTTGTCTACGCCAGGGCGTCCATATTGCACAAAGGCAGGACCACCCAGCTTTGGGAAATAAAGATTACCAATGAAGAGGGGGATTTGATTTCCAATTGTAAACTGACCACCATTGCCTTACCCAGAACATAAGGATTTTGACCATATCCTTCGAAAAATGAACTCTTGCCTAGAAGGCAACCTCCCCTTTGTCATGTACAGGAAACCTATGGAGCAAGAGGTCGTTGGTATTTTTCAGGCCGATGACAAACTGCACAAGACAATGGATTTTGAGGAAAGAGGTTTTGTGTTTGCCCCCTTCAACCTGTCAGAGGGCGGTATTTTGATCAGGCCGGATGAAATCTTCACATCAACTTTTGATGTTGGGAAGGGATTGGAAAGAGAGGAACCCAATGTCCCAGATTTGGGCAAGGAAGAACACATAGGCCTGGTGGCCAAGGGAATTGCCCAAATCCAATCGGGAAATCTTAGAAAAGTAGTGCTCTCCCGAAAAATGGAAGTAGAGGTAGAAGCCAGTCACCCCCAGATTTTTAAGAACCTGGTGCGCCATTACCCCAACGCATTTTGTTACCTGTTCCACCACCCAAAAGTGGGTACATGGTGTGGCGCAACCCCAGAGACCTTGGTCCGTGTAAAAAATAACAGGCTCCAGACCATGTCGTTGGCCGCCACGCTGCCTTTCAAGGCCGATGAGACACCCCAGTGGGGCCAAAAGGAGATTGAGGAACAAAAAATGGTATCCGAATACATCGGGCAAAGGTTGGAGGATATTGTGGATGTACTCCATATTGGAAAAGCAGAGTCCATTAGGGCGGGAAACCTTTGGCACCTCAAATCCGAGGTCAATGGTACATTATTCCCAGAAACGGAATTAAGGAAGTCATCACATATTGCACTCTACGCCTGTGGTTTGTGGAATTCCTATCAAGAGGTAAAAGACTTCATCGACACCCATGAAAATTACCACCGTCTTTTTACAGGTTTTTGGGGAAAGAATCGAACCTCCATTCCAATAGGAAATCTCTTTGTTCGTGAACCTGAGGTGCTGGAATTGAACAAGAACAAAAGCCTCGATTTTAGGCGGCATCACATCCGCATCCCACCCTGAAAGCGAATGGATTGAGACTCCAGAACAAAAGCAAACAATGCTGAACATCCGTAATTTGATGTATGAAGTTAGGGAATATCTTTTGGGATGTATTTTGAAGAAGGACACCTTCGGAATATTCCTTCGGCACGGACGCTTGTGCTTTACTTTAAGTCCAAAGGAGTTAAAAATATTGTGATTTCTCCGGGATCGAGAAACGCTCCCTTGACGATTGGCTTCACCAAGAACCCCTATTTTAATTGTTACAGTATTGTTGATGAACGCTGTGCGGCATTCTTTGTAATTGGGCATGGCCCAACAATTACAGGAACCGGTGGCGGTGGTATGTACCTCAGGTAGTGCACTTTTGAACTACTATCCCGCTGTGGCAGAAGCTTTTTACAGTGATATTCCCTTGATCGTGGTGTCCTCGGACAGGCCTAGGTACAGTATCGATATTGGTGATGGGCAAACCATCCGACAGGAAAACGTGTTCGAGAAGCATATTGGGTATTCCACGAACTTGAAACAGGATATTTCCCATGCTCGGGAATCCATTTCAAAATTTGGTCCAACATTGTTAAAAGAAAAACAAGAAGAAATACAGGCATACAATGAAGAGGAACTGGAAAAGGCAGTGGAAATGGCTTGCTTGGAAAGGACACCTGTGCACATCAATATTCCTTTTGAGGAACCACTGTATGGAAGTGTGAAAACACCTTCGGTCAAAATTCCACATACCGAAAGCAAGGTTGCCCAAAAGCCCAACAAGGGTAATTGGGATGAATTCTGCTCGATTTGGAAAAACAGTCCAAGGAAAATGGTATTGGTCGGGGTCAATCCGCCCAATAGTATGGAGGCTGGGGTTTTAGAGACCTTGGCAAATGATGGGGATACATTGGTATTTACCGAGACCACATCCAATCTGCACCATTCCAGTTTTTTTCCAAGTATTGACAGTATCATAGCCCCCATTGAAAAATCCAAAAACCGAGAAGAACTTTTTCAGGACTTGCAGCCTGACTTGTTGATCACTTTTGGTGGAATGATCGTTTCCAAAAAAATAAAGGCTTTTTTGCGAAAGTACAGACCCAAAACACATTGGCATATCGACCCCAAAAAGGCGTATGATACATTTTTCTGTCTTTCCAACCACATCAAGGCCCATCCCAATGATTTTTTCAAACAGATTGGGACTTCTCCACACAAACCGGGGATGTATAAGGCTAATTGGATGGTGATAAAGGCAACCCATGAAAAGGGAAGGGAGACTTATTTGAAGCAAATCCCCTTCACGGACTTTACCGTGTTTGACCAGGTCCAGGGGTCCATCCCCAACGGGTACCAAGTACATTTGGCCAACAGTTCCACGGTGCGCTATGCCCAACTGTTCTCCATGCACCGATCATTGAAAGTGTATTGCAATAGAGGTACAAGTGGAATAGATGGAAGCACATCCACTGCGGTGGGGGCTTCCATACACGCTGATGGCCCAACCTTGTTGATTACGGGCGACCTGAGTTTTCTATACGATAGCAATGGACTTTGGAACGCCCATATCAGACAGGATTTTAGAATCATCATCATCAATAATTCCGGGGGTGGGATTTTTAGGATTTTGCCGGGAAAGGAAGATACCGAAGAGTTCAGCACTTTTTTTGAAACGCATCATAGTCTTGTCATGGAAGATTTGAATAAAGGTAGTGGTTTGACGAGCCCGAAGGTGATGACAAAAGAATTGGAAGATGCTCCTAATGGTTTGGACATTCAAAATCAAAACTCAAGATTTTGAAGAGGTATTGCCCTTTCACTGAGTTGATGATAAATTTCTTGTCGGCTACTTCGATTTCATATCTTAGTTGTAGTAATAATCATAAAGAACACTTATCGATTATGAGCAAAGGGATTTGAGTTGATTGAAAAGTACGGTTGAAATCAAGGATAAATTTGGAGAGGACCCAGATATGGACCTGTTGACCAAAGTTGTCGTAGGGTTGGGCCCGGCCATTTACAATTTGGATGCTTCAAAGTGTTCCATCCAATGAAAGAACTGGAAATTAGTGAAAACAGCTTTTTGGTGAAAAGCTGGGGTTAGTGGACAGTCCCAGCCTATTGAAGTCATTGATGAAGTCATAGACAGGTATGGACGGTCTGACAAGAACAAGTACCGTGCGGTTATCTACTATATGCTGACAAAATATTTTGGAAAGGAATCCGTCTACAAGTAAGATGATTCTGCCCTAAAACTAGCTGCCATAAGAGCAGCTTTTTTTATACTCATTTTTCAATCTACCTTTGCCGTATGATAAAATTGGGAAACTACAATACCTTAAAAGTGCTGCGAAGTGCAAGCATTGGGGTATTTTTGGTGGATGACGAGGGGACGGAGATCCTTCTGCCCAACAAATATGTACCAAAAGGGTGCGACATTGGCCAACGACTGGAAGTATTCTGCTATTTGGACAGTGAGGAACGCCCCGTGGCCACAACGTTGACCCCCAAGATAATCCGTAATGGATTTGCCTTTTTGGAAGCAGTGGAGGTAGGGGAGTATGGGGCTTTTATGGATTGGGGATTGGAAAAACATTTGTTGGTCCCTTTCCGGGAGCAGGCCACGCAGATGGTGAAAGGCGAAAAATATGTGGTCCATTGCTATATGGATGAAAAAACCTTTAGATTGACCGGTTCCAGCAGAATAAATAGGTTTTTGAAGAACGAGGACGCCAACTATGAAAACAATTCAGAAGTGGATATTTTGGTCTATCGGAAAACCCCATTGGGCTGGGAGGTCATTGTGGACAATGGATACAAGGGACTTGTTTTTGAGAGTGATGTGTTCAAACCCTTGGCAATGGGGAGCCAGATGAAGGGATATGTAAAAAACATGAGACCTGATCATAAAATGGATATTTCGCTCCAGCCTGTGGGGGCGAAAATGTTGGAACCCACCGCTAGCTTGATCCTTGAAAAACTGCAACAGGCCAAAGGCTTTCTCCCGTTACATGACAAATCTTCCCCGGAAGAGATCAAAAAACAATTGCACCTGAGCAAAAAAGCCTTCAAAAAAGGTGTGGGCATCCTCTACAAGCAACGCAAGATCAACATTCAAGATGATGGGATTTATTTGTTGTGATCGGCATACGGGTCAGGAATTCTAAAATAAAACCTATGGACAACGAATTTGATACCGCTGAGTTTTTTTCTTCCATCAAATATTTTACATTTGTGTAACCTAATATTAACTCTTTGACAGCTATGCCTTTAGCATGGTTTTGAACTTAAAAACTACTTAAATATGCCTTTTATTGAAGAAAGCGATTTGTTGGACCTTCATAAGGATATCGATAAGGCCCAAATAATCAACGAAAGACTGTTGGACCAGATCAAGTTCAAGAACAAAGATCTGCGCAAGATAAAACTGCAGCGAAATATCTTGATGGGTATTACAGCACTCTTTCTGATCGGCGTTTTGGCAATTACATCATTTACGGCCGGCCTCAGTAGTAAAAATTCGTTTGAAAACCAGAACAACCTATTGGTTTCCATAGATAGCCTGGACGCCATCAAGACCAGGATCAATAACCTTAAGGCGCAAAACGAGGAACTTAGTTTGGTGCGGGAATTCTATTTGGCCAAAGCTTTCATAGACAAGGAAAAAATCTATTCCGTACAGGTAAAATCCTTTGTGGACAACAATGTGACCTTAGCCTCCGAGGCATTGACCAACACGCTGTTTGTAAAGACCAACCCGTTCTACGCCTATTCCTTGGGCAACTTTGAAACATTGGATGAAGCACAGTCCTTTAGAAAACAATTGGTAAATATGGGCTTCAAGGATGCCTTTGTGGCCTCCTACAAGGATGGGAAACGAATAAAAATAGAAGACCCTTATTAATTTGGGAACAACCAAGGCCTGGATACAGGCTGCCAGACTGCGAACACTGCCACTTTCCTTATCGGGAATCATTGTGGGTACGGCATTGGCCAATAAAGAAGGCTTTTTTGAAAGAGGTATTTTTATCCTTGCACTCCTTACTACCATTGGCTTTCAAGTAACCTCCAATTTTGCAAATGATTATGGTGATGGTGTCAAGGGCACCGACAACGAGGACAGGATCGGTCCTGCCAGGGTTCTTCAGAGTGGGCTGCTCAGCCGTTCATCCCTCAAAAAAGGAATCGCGGTTTCCATTTGTATTACCTTACTGCTGGCCATTTGGCTTATTTATAGGGCTTTTGGGATCGAAAATCTTCCCCTTATCCTACTCTTCTTTGCACTGGGGCTTATGAGCATCTGGGCGGCCATACGATACACCATGGGCTCCAAGCCCTATGGTTACAAGGGTTTGGGAGATTTATTTGTGTTTTTGTTCTTCGGTTTGTTGGGGGTTTTGGGCAGCATGTTTTTATATACCAAGGCATTGAATTGGATTTCCCTCTTGCCAGCAGTGGCCATAGGTCTCCTTTGTGTTGGAGTTTTAAACCTGAACAATCTTAGGGATGTCGCCTCGGACAAAAAGCATGGAAAGTATACCTTGGTGGTCAAAATGGGGTACGAAAATGGAAAACGGTACCATTTTCTGTTGATTACCGTTGCGCTTCTCTGTTTTGTGGCCTATGCATGGATCGAAGGCTTTAGCCTGCTTCAATCCTTTTATATAGTGGCCTTTTTGCCCATCATTGTCCACTTGCGAAAAGTGGTGGCCACAGATATCCCCAAAGAACTTGACGGAGAACTGAAAAAATTGGCGCTCAGTACTTTTTTATTGGCCATATTGTTCTTCGTGGCACTTAATAATTTTTTGTAATTTTGAAGCACAACCCACTAAACATTAAGCAAATTGGAACATCCGATTAAAATACTAATAGTAGAGGACAACGTAATCATTGCGGACGACATGCAATCCATGCTGGAGGAAATCGGGTATGAGATCGTGGACAACGTCATTGTGTACGAGCAGGCTGTTGAGGTACTCAAGAACAATCATGTGGACCTGGTGCTTATTGATATTATTTTGGCCTCGGACAAAACGGGTATTGATCTGGGAAAACATATAAGGGATGTCTATAACATTCCATTCATTTTTGTGACTTCCAACTCGGATAGGGCCACGGTTGAAAATGCAAAGACCGTCAAACCCGACGGTTATCTGGTAAAACCCTTTGAGCAACAAGATCTTTACACATCCATTGAAATTGCACTTTCCAATTTCAACTATAACAAAAAAGAGATGAATAGGGACATAGGGGGCGAAGATGGGGACAGTTTTGTATCCAACTCGGTCCTTAAGGATTCTATTTTTGTGAAAAAACAGCATTTGTACTATAGGATCCAGTTTGGCGACATCCAATTCATCAAAGCGGACAATGTGTATCTAGAGGTGAACACCGTGGACAAGAAATTCTTGGTAAGGTCCCCCTTGAAGGATTATTTGGAAAAATTGCCCAAGAACAAATTCTACAGGGCGCACAAATCCTACATTGTCAATGTGGACCACATTGATGCCATCAATTCAAAGGACATTGTGATCAACAACAACCTTATCCCGATTTCAAAAGACTTCAAAGAGTTCATCATCTCTTCAATGAACAGCTAGGTGCGATCTCTGGAAAAGTATTTTAACAAGATGCCCACTTGGGCATCTTTTTTTTTGCAATATTCAGTTTTGAAGGAATGACCACATTTTTTTATGGGTTCACAACAATATTTTCCAACTGGCGGAAGAGACCAGTACTTTAGTCGTGTAATTGATTCAGAAAGTAATTTTTTTCATTTTCATATAGTGTTCTCGTAAAAGGGTCTTGGCTAATTGGCAAGGCCTTTTTTCTTTTCCGGCCCAGAAATCCATTGGCCGAATCCACAAAATGCATAAAACATCGACAAAAGGGTGGTTTGCATATGCCAAAACCCATTTCACAACAGAAATTGCAGGTTTCACAACAATACTTGACAAGTCTTTTGTAATGGATTTAATTTTGAAACCAAACTGACGTTCTTTATATAACCCCATACGTTGGCTTTAAGGGCTTTGAAATTGGATGTTTTCGACAAAATCCATCCCATGCAAAGGAGTATTTTCAGCATTTGGGGGCTATTGACAAATAAAGGGCACAAATATTAATAGCATTTCAAATCTTTTTTGAAAGTACTATCGGAATAAATTAATGGAACGTTACGTCAGACTGTTTTTTACCATACTCTGTTTTGTGGTTTTTCATGGGGCTATTGCCCAATCCGTTGAGGAAGGGGAACATAATGTCTTGAAGGAATTCCAAGATACCCAGGGGGCCTTTGAACGGTTTGAGGTGTTCTTCGGATCCATCAACAGGTATAGCCATAATTCGGCATACGATTGGATGGACACCATTAAGGTATACCTCTCCAACGCAGAGAAGACCAATGACACCACCGCTACCAGGCTGTATAAAGTAATGCAGGCCCAGCTCTACAATGATTTGGGGGAATTTGACAAGAGTATCGCATTGGCCAAGGAACTGCGCGGGGCGTTGGATTCTTTGGACATCGATTCCAAAAAGATTGTGTTGGATGTTCTGGATGACAACTATGCCAATCTTCAGTTGTTCGATAAGCAGATAGAGATAAGGAAGGAGAAAAGGGAACTCGGCTTTACCGAGAATGTCGCTTTTTATGACATCTACAGTAATCTTGGCTTGTATCGCAAGGCAAGGGACCAATATATCATGGAGGTGAAACCTACCATTGCCGATAATGATTCCTACGGGCTTGCCAAATACCACAGCAAAGTGGGCAATTATTTGAGGTTGGACAATTCGGCCCCAACCGCTTTGAGCGAACTGAAGAAGGCCAAAGCCTATTTGGATGTCTTCCTCAACGATATCTCCACCCAAAAAACAGAGGAGCAGCTCTTTGAAAGCGAGCTTTTAAAGGCCGAGATTGAAGGCAATATTGCCAAATGCCATGTGATGTTGGGCGAGTACGACGATGCCATACCCCTTCTTGAGGGCAGTATAGCGATTTTGGACACATCATCCAAAAACAGCCACAAGAGCGAAGTTGTGGAGAACACGCTCTATTTGGCCGAGGCCAATCTGCAGTTGGAAAAGTTTACGGCCGCCAAGAGGAATTTGGATGTGGAGTACGATAACATGACCACCTTACAGAATATCAAGCGGAACAGTCTGTTGGCCGCTTATTATGACAGGGTGGAAAATTTTAAGAACGCGGCCACCTACTATAAGCGGAACGAAAGAATAAAGGATTCCTTGGCGCAAAAGCAATCAGCGATCATAAAACAGCAATTGGTCACCATTGTGGCCAATGAAGACCTAGAAAATTCCCAGCGCCTTATAGATGAGCAAAAGAAGATCAACGAACTGGCCCGCAGCGAAATGAAGGCCAAGGACGAACGGATCAACCTAGTGTTCATTTCCTTGATATTTACCTTGTTGGGCTTCGCCGGATTGGTCTATGCCTATCTCAAGAGTATCAAGAACCAACGTCTCATTGCAGAACAGAAACACATCATTGAAAATGCGCTCATTGAAAAGGATTCTTTGTTGAAGGAAATCCACCACCGCGTAAAGAACAACCTTCAAATGGTGTCCAGTCTTTTGAGCCTGCAGACCAAGAATACCCGCAGCAAATCGGCCATTGAAGCCCTGGAAGAGGGAAAGAGTAGGGTAAAGGCCATGGCACTCATCCACCAAAAGCTTTACCAGAACGACGATCTTTCCGTGATTGAAATGCAGGGTTATATCGAAAGTCTCATCAACAGTGTACAATCCGTATATAAAAAGGGAGGGCACAACATCAGCATCACCATTGATGCCGAAGGCACCGAGTTGGATATTGACCGGGCCATTCCCTTTGGCTTGATCTTGAATGAATTGGTCTCAAATTCATTCAAATATGCTTTCCCGGAGAACGATGAGAATGGAAAAATCTACATCCATCTCAGAAAAAATGGGGACCAAGGCTATTTTGAGTACACCGATAATGGAGTTGGCCTGCCAGAGGATGCCGATGAACGTGCGCATTCCTCCATGGGAATCCGTTTGATGAACCGATTGGTGAACCAGCTTCAATCCAAATTGAACATTGACAGGGACAGTGAGGGCGTCCGATTTTGGTTCAATTTCAGCTGATCTACCGAACTTGGCTTTTGAGGACCACTTTGTGCAAAAGTTTTGGAAAGAACCGCTTTAGGTAAATACCTTTCACTTCGCCCCTTCCCACATAAACCTCGAACTTCTGTTTACCAATGGCCCGTATGATTTTTTTGGCCGCGGTGTTGGGCGTAATGCCGTTTTGGGTAGCGGTATCATCCCTATTTTGTGGCGAACCATCTCCAGTGAGGGCATTTTTGGCCACGTTGGTCTGCACAAAACCCGGACAGACCAAGGTAACCCTAATATTGTCCTTTTCATGTTCCATCCGCATAACATCGAAAAAACCATGAAGGGCATGCTTGGCCCCACAATATCCTGATCGGTACGGCGATCCAAATTTCCCCATCAGGCTTGTCACCGTAACATAGTATCCATTCCTATTGGAAATGAAATGGGGCAATATAGCCTTGGAAAGGGCCACGGTTCCCAGATAATCAATGTCCATCAACTCCCTGTAAACCGAAAAATCGGTATCCTTTATCAAAGATCGTTGGCTTATTCCAGCATTGTTGACCAATATATCGATGCTCCCAAATAGCGAGATTGCCTTTTGCACCAAGCCCTCCATTTGGTCATGGTCTTTAAGATCTAAAGGAAGAACCGAAATGTTTTCCGGATTGCAGCAGCTATTTTTCACACGTATCAGTTCCTCTTCGTTTCTGGAGGAAATGACAAGATTGCAGGGGTATTTGTTCAATTCTTCCACCAGGCTTTTGCCAATGCCCGAAGAAGCCCCCGTAATCCAGATTGTTTTTCCTTCTATGGTTTGCATATATCTCATTTTTGATTCAAAATATAGTTAAATTTGGAAGTATTGGATGAAAGCTACCTATAAAAAGTATACCCTCAATTTTAAAGTTCCGAGTGGAACATCCCGTGGCATATTGAAAGAAAAGGAAACTTGGTTTCTGTTGCTCAGGGATAAGGATAAATACGGAGTGGGAGAGTGTGGTTTGTTGAGGGGACTGAGCATAGATGATGTGCCCAACTATGGGCAAAAGCTTACTTGGGCATGTGATCACATACATTTTGGGGAAGCAAAATTGCTTGAGGCACTTTCAGAATACCCTTCGGTACAATTTGGGGTGGAGCAGGCATTTTTGTCCCTAAAATCCAAAAATCCATTTGAACTGTTTCCTTCGGAATTTACCCAAAAAGGGTCTCCCATATCCATTAATGGATTGATTTGGATGGGGGATGAAACGTTTATGCTCACCCAATTGGAACAGAAGTTGAAGGATGGTTTCCAATGCATCAAAATGAAGATCGGGGCCATAGATTTTGAAAAGGAACTGTCCATATTAAAATCCATCCGCAAAAATTTCCGTTCTGATGAAATTGAGCTTCGAGTGGATGCCAATGGAGCTTTTTCAACCCAAGAAGCCCTTGAAAAGCTCAAGAGGCTTTCGGAGTATGAACTCCATTCCATAGAACAGCCCATCAGACCCAAACAATGGGAAAAAATGGCGGAACTTTGCCAGGGTTCCCCAGTCCCCATAGCTTTGGATGAAGAACTAATAGGTGTGTTTTCCGTAACGGAGAAACAAAGATTGCTACTTACCGTAAGGCCGCAATACATCATTTTAAAGCCAAGTTTGGTTGGTGGACTTGCTGCAAGTTCTGAATGGATCAAGTTGGCCGAAGAATACGGCGTGGGTTGGTGGGTCACCAGTGCCCTGGAAAGCAATATTGGGCTCAATGCCATAGCACAATGGACCTATACCTTGCAAAACAATATGCCACAGGGTCTGGGGACGGGAAGTCTGTACACCAACAATTTTGATGGCCCTTTGGAAGTATCCGAAGGAAAGTTGTATTATAGGGCCAACAAAAATTGGGAGCCTTATTTAATAGAAAAATTATGTACATAGAACAAGGATACAAGGGCAATATTGGCCTTTGGAAATATTTTGTGATTCCTTTGGCTTTTATGGCCTTTATGGGCCTAAACTATATCGCAACGGTAACCTCTCCGGTTAGTGTGGAAGATGCCATGGCTGAAATCATTGAGCAGTTGGGCTCCAATGTGGTATTGATCATTCTCCTGGCACCCCTGGCAGTGGGTTTATTGGTGGTTTTGGGCTGGACCTATTTGGTACACCAGCAATCCATTACCTCCTTGACCACTTCACGGAAGAAAATCGATTGGAAGCGAATCTTTTTTGCATTTACGTTTTGGAGCGGGATCACCGTTTTGCTCACAGGCATCGATATTTACTTTTCCCCAGATGACTATGTGCTCAATTTTGATATGGCCAAGTTTATTCCCCTGGCCATTATTGCCATTCTCCTGATTCCGATGCAGACCAGTTTTGAGGAATACCTTTTTAGGGCGCATATGATGCAGGGGCTGGGAATCCTTGCAAAAAATAGATGGGTGCCCTTGGTGGTCACATCGGTTTTGTTTGGGCTGATGCACATAGCAAACCCAGAAGTTGAGAAATTGGGCTACGGTATCCTTGTCTACTATATTGGGACCGGTTTCTTTTTGGGAATTTTGACCTTGATGGATGAGGGATTGGAACTGGCCCTTGGATTTCATGCGGCCAACAATCTGATCACCGCCCTTTTAGTGACAGCGGATTGGACAGCTTTCCAAACCCATTCCATTTACAAGGACATTTCGGAACCCGCTATGGGATGGGACGTGGTGATACCGGTATTTGTGGTCTTTCCTTTATTGCTCCTCTTTTTCTCAAAAAAATACCGTTGGACGAATTGGAAGGAAAGGTTATTTGGCAGGGTCATGACCCGGGAAGAATTTGTAGCCCTAACCGATGGAGAATCCAACGTGGCGTAACACACATCCCAATTTTAATCTCAATGGGGCACCGTATACCATTGGGGAACTATCGGAGATAGGCTATGATTTGGTCAAGGAAGGAGACCCCTTTGAAATACCCCTGGGCGAATTTTTATTGGATTGGATTTCGGACAGACCAACGATAGAGGTCTTCACTTCGGGCTCCACGGGGAAGCCCAAAAAGATTGTACTGAAAAAGGAACAGATGGTCAATTCGGCTAAGGCCACTGGGGCCTATTTTGGTCTTAAACCGGGGAATACGGCACTTTTATGTCTCCCTTCTTCAGGGATTGCAGGAAAAATGATGTTGGTACGCGCCATGGTACTTGGGCTACAGTTGGATTATGTGGAACCTTCGTCCACCCCGATGGAAAACAATGCCAAATCCTATGATTTTGTGGCCATGGTGCCCCTTCAGGTGCAAAACTCTCTACAGCGACTGTCCCAAATCAAGACATTGATTATTGGAGGCGCTTCCATTGATTCAACTTTAAAGAAAAAATTGTACGTTTTACCCACCCATGTGTACGAAACCTATGGTATGACAGAGACCATAACCCATATTGCGGTCAAAAAAGTAGCAAGAAAATCCGCTGACTATTTTGAGACTTTGCCAGGGGTATCCATTTCGGTGGATGACAGGGGTTGTTTGGTCATCAAGGCGCCCAACATCTCCGATGTTGAGGTTGTGACCAACGACTTGGTGGAAATGGTGGACAAAAGACATTTCATTTGGTTGGGCCGATTCGATGCTGTCATCAATTCTGGAGGCATCAAGTTGGTCCCGGAGCAGATTGAAAGGAAACTGGCTCCTGTGATTGCATCCCGTTTCTTTGTTGCAGGGATTCCCGATGAAACGTTTGGCCAGCGATTGGTTTTGGTTGTGGAGGAAACGGACTGCGACAAGGATGCCCTACTTCAAAAAATCAAAGCTTTGCAAGATATTGGCAAATATGAGGTTCCCAAAGAGGTCTTCTGTGTAAAATCGTTTGTTGAGACCAAAAGTGGCAAGATACAACGTGGGAAAACTTTACTTCAAATAGGGTAAGTTTTGTACATTAAGAGCATAAATAGACCTTATGAAAATACTTTTACTTTCGTTTTTGCTCATTTCCCCCATTTTTTTCCATGCCCAACAAATCCTCCCCGAATCGGAAAGGGCCCGGGTAGTGGATGAAATTTTGGAAGAACGTTTCAGTGTCTTGCTCCCCGAATTGATGGACAAAACGGGAATAGACATGTGGGTCTTGATATCAAGAGAGTACAATGAGGACCCGGTTTTGCGAACCATGTTGCCAGCCACTTGGTTGAACGCCCGAAGAAGGACCATCCTGCTTTTCTATCGGAACAAGGAAAAGAATACTATGGACAAACTTGCTGTGGCCCGTTATAACGTGGGCAAAAGCATAGCTTCAGCTTGGGACAAGGATAAGGAACCCGATCAATGGAAACGCTTGATGGAATTGATAGTGGAAAGGGACCCAAAAAGAATTGGGCTCAATTTTTCCAAGGACCATAACATAGCAGATGGTCTTGACAAGACGGATTATGACGAGTTTATGGCCAACCTTCCCAAAAACTATCGTTCCAAGGTAGTTTCTGCCGAACAGTTGGCGGTACGCTGGATCGAGACTCGAACAGAACGGGAAATGGTGATTTTTGACCAATTGGTCGATATTACACACGATGTCGTTGCGGAGGCTTTTTCTGAAAAAGTGATAACCCCTGGCATTACCACAACTACCGAAGTGGAGTGGTGGATGCGACAAAAGATAACAGACCTGGGGTTGGAGACCTGGTTTCACCCTACCGTGGACATCCAACACACCAGCGAAGAACTGGTGGGTCATCTTTATTCATTTTCGGGCAGACCAGACGATTTGGTGATCCAACCTGGGGATTTGTTGCACTGCGATTTCGGAATAACGTACTTGCGCCTCAATACCGATTGTCAAGAACTTGGCTATGTATTGAAACCTGGCGAGACCAAAGCCCCTGATTTTTTGATTCAGGCATTGCAGGATGGGAATAGGGTACAGGATTTTTTGACCAAGAACATGGTGAAAGGGAGAACAGGGAACGAGATTTTGGCTCAATCACTGCAAGAGGCCAAGGAAGCCGGATTGAAACCTGCCATCTATACGCACCCATTGGGCGCTTATGGACATTCTGCAGGGACAACCATAGGCATGTGGGATGCCCAAGGCGGTGTTATGAAAGATGATGGCGAAAATTATCCCCTAAACCCAAATACGGTCTATGCCATTGAACTGAATACCACGGTCAACATCCCTGAATGGCAAAGGGATATCCGGATTATGCTGGAGGAACCTGGTTTTTATGGGGAAGATGGCTTTAGATACGTCAACGGCAGACAAACCGAACTGCTCATAATCCCAAGGGTGAAGCACCATCAAGGGTATTGATGCTATTTGAAGAAATGCCTTGGCTGTCTATTTTTTACAATTTTAAGGATCATGTTTTTCTCATTTTTATATCCTAACTAAGGATTCTTTAGGAAATCGCTGCGGTTCCGTGGTACTGGTTAAGGTTTTTGCTCGATTTTTATTCTTAAATTGTAGGAAACAAGCTAAAACTAGTACCATGCTTCGCAAAAACGTACTTTCTTTTTTCCTACTGTCCGTTACCATGGCTTTTTCACAGGCCCAAGTGAAAAAGATCAAAGGAATTGTCACCGATGGCGCGGACCCCTTGCCCAAAGCTAGCATTATGGTAAAGGAAACTGATAGAGGTGTGGAATCCAAGGAGGATGGAAGTTATGAAATCTATGCCGACGAGGGTCAGACCTTGATTTACAGTTATGTGGGCAAAAAGACCACTGAGGTCATTGTGGAGGATGTGACCACAATTTTAAACGTTACGCTGTACGATAATATCGAAGAGTTGGATGAAGTGGTGGTCACCAAACGGAAAAAAAAGTCACAGAAAGACTTGTTGTATGAATACAATTCAAATAAAAATTTGATAAAAACAAGGTTTGGTATATTGGATAAAGACAGAGCAGGGTATGCACTTAAGATTTTTGAAGGAGACGAATTGAACCCGGCCGCTTTTGACTTTATAAGCGCACTCCAAAGCAGACTTTCAGGAATGATAGTGATCAGACCAATGGATGATCCGTACTCACCGGTTGTATATCTCAACTCAATGAAAAAGCTTTTGGGTCAGAGCGCAATTTATGAAGTGGACGGGATGATGTATGAAAAAGTTCCAAATTTTATTCAAGCAAATACCATAAAACGGATAGCGGTGCTGAGCTCATTGGCAGGAGCTTCAAAATATGGTATGGGAGCGGCAGGTGGAGTCATTGTAATAAATACGAAAACCGCCAATTACAGTGCCAAAGAACCCGGCTCTGACAAACCATATGACCTTGCCAAACGGCGGGATAATTATTTTGAAGAGGGCAGTGCCGTAGCTCTATCGCAAATAACGGCACCTCAATATATCGAGGAACTTTCCTTGGCAGGAAGCAAGGTGGAAGCTATGGATAGGTTTCAAGAATTGGAGAAAAAATACGGGTCATCCCCATTTTTCTATCTGGATGCATTCTCGTTCTTCTCCAAGAAGTATGGAACCGACACAATGCAAAAGAGCATCGGAGAGAGAATCCAGGAAAAATTTAATACAGACCCCACTATTCTCAAAGCCTTGGCCTACCTTTTGGAGGAACAAAAGGACTACCAATGGGCCAATGGGCTGTACAAGCATGTGTTCGTCCTCAGACCACACTATGCACAGTCCTATTTGGATCTGGCCCAAAGCTATGAAGATGTGGACGCCCTGGAGAGCGCAGCTACCTTATATGCCCGCTATGATTATTTGGTCCGGGAATCCCTTATGGATTCCTCAGCAACCTTTTCACCCATCATAAAAAGAGATTTTAACAATTTTCTTGGCATTCATGGTGCTGTTTTGGGAAATACAAATATTGTCAAAACCGAAGAGGATGATTTTGATGGGGTACGACTTTTGTTTGAATGGAACAATAGCGAGGCAGAGTTCGAGCTTCAGTTGGTTGGTCCGGAGAACCAGTACCATACGTGGGAACATACACAATGGGCCAATGAAGAAAGGATTATGGAAGAGAAGACCCATGGATTTTCTACCCAAGAATACCTGATCTACAGGCCAATTCTTGGAAATTGGGTGGTGAATGCAAAATATTTGGGGAACAAAAGCCTTACCCCGACCTATTTAAAAGCAACGGTTTATTATGACTACGGGACCAAAAGCCAGCATAAGGAGACCCGGGTCTTTAAACTCACTGCGAAAAATGTCAATCAAGCCCTATTTCAAATAAAAAACGGAAACTCAATATCAGTATACTGACCATGAAATCCTACAGGCCAATTCTATTTATGGCATCCCTGATGCTGGGGGCCTTTGCCAATGCCCAAAATGCCCAAAATGTCACTATTTGTTGGGATGCTTCCCTTTCCATGGAGAACAGGGATATTGATAAGGAATATTACTTTTTGGATGCCTATTTCAAAACGGTACAAAATGCCGAAGTGACTTTGCTCACATTCAACAATCAAATAGCCTCACAAGATGTTTTTGAGGTCTCGTCAAGTAACTGGTCGGCCATCAAGGAAAAACTCAAAAAAGTCACTTACGACGGAGCCACGACCTTTGAATCACTGGGCAGTTACGCTAAACAAGGCGATGTACTGCTATTTACGGATGGCATGCAAAATATGGGCCATAGCACACCAAACTTCAATGGCAAATTATACGTTGTCAATAGCAGCAAAAGATTTGATAGAGGGAGCCTTAACCTTTTGTCCATTGTTAATGATGGAACATTGGTGGACTTTACCGAGAAACGAAATTCTGATGAGCTTTCAGAGATCTCTGAGGAATACAGCGGAACCATATACAGTGGGACTGCGGGTTTGTCTGGGGCAGAAGTCTATGTAAAGGGAAACGAGGCACAGCGCTCAACCTCGAACGAAAGAGGTGTATTTACAATACAAGGTGTTCCAGGGGATACTCTGATCGTGGCTTACGGGAATAAAATGGAAAAGCAGGTTCTGGGCAACAATAAGACCATGGACTTTTCGCTGGGGGAGATGGGCATCCAACTTCAGGAAGTGGTGGTAACCGACAAAAAGTATACAGCGGAAGAAACCATCACCACTGGTTACGGGGAAGAAAATAAGGATAAGGTAGGGTATGCCGTGCAATCCATTACCGAAGAAGACATTCCTGATGCTGCCACTACGGCCAATATGGCGATTCAGGGAAAGTTTTCAGGTGTCAATCTCGACCAAAATGACGACCTAAGCCAAGTAAGAATGCGGCCTCGACATACCTTTTACGGCAATCATTATGGATTGATCGTGATTGACGGCGTACCATTAAAGCAATCAGATTCTTATAGCGGAACCATCAACAGAACAGATTTCATCAATCCAGAGAACATTGCAGAAATAACGGTTTTGAAAGGCCTGGCAGCTACAAACAAATATGGTACGCTTGGTGTGAACGGAGTCTTATTGATAACCACAAAAACAGCAAAGTATACCAAAGAGAATGGGGAAAAGGTGGATATGGCGCGTTTGACCGACAATATCTATGAGGAAAAGATTCAGGTTAACAACAAAACCTTGGTCACACCCTATCTAAAAGAACTGAAAGGGGTCAAAAATGTGCGGGAAGCCTATGATATTTACCTTGGTCAACGGGACACTTATGGAGATGTCCCGGAATATTTTTTGGACGTATCCAATTTTTTCCAAAAGTCCAGCCCGGAACTTTCCGAACGTATAGCATCCAATATTCTGGAAAGGGAGTCCTCTTCCTATGAGACTTTACGGGGATTGTCCCTTGCAGGTATCGAAAATGGAAACCATAAGTTGGCAGTGTTTGCTGCCGAAAGGATGTTGGAATTGTTTCCAAATAAGATACAGTCTTATTTTGATGTTGCCATGGCACATAAAAATGCAGGAAATCTTCAAGATGCTCTCAATATGTTGAATGGTATGGCCTCTGGGGAAGCCAATCCGTCGTTGAATTTTGCTCCGATGGAAAAAATTGTGGGTGCCGAGATACGGAACCTCGTGAATAGGAAGGGAGTTCGATTGGACATTGCCAAAGTCGACCCAAAATACCGAAATAACCTTACCT
>JAWKNC010000008.1:0-125843 GCA_041391945.1 Allomuricauda sp.
TGGGTACGAATAAAATCAATCACCCGATCGGGAATGTTGTTTTTTCGGGCAATTTCTATCCCCTTGATCACATGGTCTATGATAATCTTGGCGCTTTCCCGTGGAGGAAGGTCATCATGCGGGTTTACATTGGTCACTTGGTTCTCTGTGAAAAATGTGGGCTTTTCCATCTTTCCAATATCATGGTAGAGTGCCCCCACCCTTACCAACATGGCATTGGCCCCAATTTCATTGGCCGCGGCCTCGGCCAAATTGGCCACCTGGAGCGAATGGTGGAACGTACCGGGCGCCTTGTCCGACAATTCTTTTAACAGTCTGGAGTTGGTGTCCGAAAGCTCCAACAGGGAAACATCCGAGATAAGCCCGAACATTTTTTCATAGATGTAGATCAAAGGCTGTGCAAACAGTGTCAAAAGTCCGTTCAATACAAAGACCCCGAACAAAACCCATTCAATATTTTCAAGGTTTCCTTCATGAATGGCATGAAAGGCAAAATAGCCAACGATATAGATCAACGTGATCTGTCCTACCGAAATAAAGAGATTGGCCCTCTTGTACAACTCAGATACCGTCAAAATGGTAACGATCCCCGCAATGATCTGCAAGAAGATATATTCGAAACTATTGGGCACCACAAACCCCAAGATAAGCACCGTAAGCACATGGACGAACAGTCCCAAACGGGCATCAAAGAAATTCTTCAATATCAGTGGAAGGATACAGAGCGGGACCACAAAAACATAATTCTCGTTGTTCTTCACCATCAGCGTGGTGGCCAAGACCATTAACAGAATGTTGAAAAAGATAAAGGTGACCTTGTTGTTGTTCCTAAAAATCTCAATCCTGTACTTCTTTAGAAACAGGAACAACATGATCAACACTAGGGCCACCAAAATGGTGTATCCCAAAATGATGAAGTAGTAGTTGTTGCCCATCCAAAGTTCCGATTCGTATTCTTCTTTTAGGGAGTTCAGGATTTTGAAGTTCTCCGCCTCCACCACTTCGCCCTTGGCAATGATCAGGCTGCCCTCAGAAACCTCCCCTCGGGTATAGGAAACCTTGGAGAGTTCGTCGGCCAAAGCTTTTTCGGTAAGGGCCTCATCATAAAATACGTTGGCCTTGAGGTTTTTCTGGATCAGGTTTTCCAAATTGGGTTTTCCTTCCAGTGTTTTGCTGGACAAAATGGAGGACGCGCGCTTACTGGCCTCGGATATGTCCAAGAAATTGACCGGGGGCAACGGTATGGCCTCGTTGTTCTTTACCAAAACTATGGAACCTGATGTCGGAAGGTTTTGGAACACCCCATGCACATAGATGCTGTCCAATATATCTGCGGCGGCCTCAGCAAGATTTCTTTGTTGCCTGGCGGAGTATGTGCTCGCTGCAAAGAGGGCCTTGAGTTCACCTTCGACACCGCTTTTTACTGCCAAAACAATATCGGCATCAAAAGTATAATAATCCGTTTTGCGGTCCCTTAGTGAAAGTTGCTCGGCGGTAATCTCCTCTTGCGTCTTTTTGATGGAAAAGTCAATGGGAGCATACAGGTTCTCATATTGCCAGGGCTTACCCTTTTGAAATTCATATTTGAACTTGCCTCCCTTTGGGAAAAAGAATACGATCAGGGCTACAGAAACCAGATATAGGAAATACTTGTAGGCAAGTGATTGATACTTATATACATTGTCCAAGGTTTTTCCCATTTTGTACGCTATTGCATCAAAAATAGAAAATATAAATAAGAAGTGCGCTTCTCCCTTGACCTAGAGCTTTGCATTTAATTTTAGTATTTTCGCAACAGTAAAAATGCATATATGAACAAAGTTGTGATCGTTTCGGCCGCCAGGACCCCCATTGGAAGCTTTATGGGTTCATTGTCAGACATTCCCGCCCCCAAACTGGGTTCCATTGCCATTAAGGGTGCCCTGGAAAAAATAGGTCTAAAACCAGAGATGGTCGAGGAAGTTTTAATGGGCAATGTTGTACAGGCCGGAACGGGACAGGCTCCCGCCAGACAAGCGGCCATCTATGCAGGAATTCCCAATACGGTTCCCTGCACCACGGTGAACAAGGTGTGTGCCTCAGGAATGAAAGCCATTATGCAGGGGGCCCAGTCCATTGCTTTGGGCGAAAATTCAATCGTAGTGGCCGGCGGTATGGAAAACATGAGCCTTATCCCCCATTATGCATATATGAGAACCGGTCTAAAGTTTGGACCGGCCACTTTGTTGGACGGAATGCAGAGAGATGGTTTGGTGGACGCCTACGATCAAAACGCCATGGGTGTCTGTGCCGATGCCTGTGCCGTTGAATACAAGTTTAGCCGTGAAGAGCAAGATGCTTTTGCCATTCAATCGTATGAAAGATCAGCAGCAGCCTGGAAAACCGGAAAATTCAAAAATGAGGTCGTACCCGTGGAAGTTCCCCAAAGACGTGGCGAACCCATCATCGTAAACGAGGATGAGGAATACAAAAACGTAAGAATGGATAAAATATCGACACTTCGGCCTGCCTTCACCAAAGATGGCACGGTTACCGCCGCCAACGCATCCACGATCAACGACGGAGCCGCCGCCGTGGTATTGATGAGCGCGGAAAAGGCTTCGGAATTGGGGCTGAAACCGCTGGCCACCATAAAGGGCTATGCAGATGCCGCGCATGAGCCGGAATGGTTCACCACCGCTCCTGCCAAGGCATTGCCCAAGGCCTTGGACCGAGCAGGGCTATCCTTGGAGGATATCGATTTTTTTGAATTCAATGAAGCTTTTTCAGTGGTTGGCCTCGCCAATATGAAATTGTTGGGATTAAACGACACCAATGTAAACGTAAATGGTGGAGCGGTTTCCTTGGGCCATCCCCTAGGGTGCTCCGGGGCACGCATCACCATTACCCTGCTCAATGTATTGGAACAGAACAATGCCAAATTGGGCGCAGCTGCCATATGCAATGGCGGTGGAGGAGCTTCAGCGATCATCCTAGAAAGAAATTAGTCACCCAACCCTGCCAGTAGATGCAATATGGAATTTGCCATTTGAGCATTGTTCCCATCAGGACACTCCCCGACGATTGCACTGAAATGGTCTCCCAGCTACTGTACGGAGAACATTTTAAGGTTTTGGAGGGCAGAAAAAAATGGAGCAAGATCCGGGTGGCCCATGATGGTTATGAAGGATGGGTCTCCAACAAACAGATAACCCTTGTTTCCGAGAAAACCTTTGAGGAACTGGACTCAATTGCAGCTCCAAAATTTTCATCCGACATTATCTCGCACGTTTGCACTCCGGACGGAATGCTCCTTCCAATATTATTGGGTTCGATGATATCAACCGCAATATTTTTAAACCATTCTTTTGAAGGTGGCACCATTGATGGGAAACATCCAAAATCCAACTTGGTGGACACCGCTTTGCTCTATTTAAAGGCTCCTTATCTATGGGGTGGAAAGACCCCTTTTGGGGTTGATTGCTCAGGATTCACCCAAATGGTCTACAAGATAAATGGCCATAGCCTCCACCGAGATGCACAGGCACAGTCCAAACAGGGTGAGGCCCTAAGCTTTATTGAAGAGAGTGAACCAGGGGATTTGGCCTTTTTTGACAATAACGAAGGTGTGATCGATCATGTGGGCATTATCTTGCAGGACAATTACATCATACATGCCCATGGCCATGTGCGTATAGACCGATTGGACCATACCGGTATCTTCAACACCGAGGAAAAGCTATATTCCCACCAGCTTAGGGTGATCAAGAAAATAATTTAACAAAAAAAGCCCCGACTGATCATCGGGGCTTTTTTCATCTTAAAGGAAGAACTATTTTTTACTCTCCCAAAAGTTTTTTGATTCTCATAAAGTTCTCATTGTCGCCCAAGGCTCCGTAGATATTTTTAAGTTGGCTCAAGAGGCTTTGATTATCCGGATTGGTCTTAAGGGCTTCTTCCAAGATTCTTGCTCCTTCCAGAAATAAGTCATCCTTTTGCTTTTTCAGCTCATCGTATCTGGCAATATCGGCCCTCGAATTTCCAAGGCTGTTCATCTCATCAATAAGTCCGTTCCCTTCATCAATATAGGTCGTTGAAAGGTTGAGTATGGCATTGATGTAGCCAGGGTCGATTTCCAAGGTCTTTTTGTAGGCCTCCCTAGCCTCTGCCAAATTTCCCTGTTCCATATTGATCACCCCGATATTGTACAACAAGTCTGGGTTGTCCGGTGCCATAGCAGAGGCTTCTGACATCAATTCCTTGAATTTGTCCTTATCGCCCATGGTATAGTAGAGATTGGCCTCGCCCAAAACCAAATTCACATCATTGGGGTCTTCCGCCCTTGCATCGGAATACGCCGCCAACGCTTTTTCCTTATCTCCCAGCTGTTGGTAGATCAATGCAATATTTTTGATGATCTCAGGTCTTTTGGAAGGGGATTTTTCCTCTTTTGGATCTTTGTGGGTACCTGCTTTTACGTATAGGTCCCTAGTATTCTTATCCATGGTTTCCACCTCTCCGGTCTCCACATTTACAGCCGTGTAGGTAACTCCACTTCCGTCATAATTCAAATCCTTAAGCTCTGTGTAATACGTTAAGGACTTTTCATAGTCCTGTGCAGTAACGGCGCTACTGGCCGCATAGTACAAGTAAAGGGTATCGGCCGGGCTTAGCTTGTAACTCATGTACAATTTATCCGCTGCCTTGCCAAATTCTTTGTTATTGTTGTCCTCTACCGCTGCATTGACCAAATCACTGGTCATCTGTACCAGGCTTTGTTTGGCCACAGAAGTGTATTTTTCCTTTCCGCTGGCCTCCTCTATGGAAATGACTTTGTTATAAGAGTCTATTGCGGTTTGAAAAGCGGATTCGTCCCCTTTTTTTGCCAGGTCTTGGTACACGTTCCCCATTATGGCATAGTATTGTGCCTGAACCCTTTCGTCTGCAGCACCGATCGAAGATGCTGCACCTTCCAAAGCGGTCTTGGCACCTGCTGCATCGCCACCTTTCAGTGCTTTTTCAGCAGCTTTGATCTCATCCTTCTGGGAAAAACCCATCGTTGAAATCCCTAATGCAATAAATATTAAAATTTTAGTCCTCATGTTAAAAATGTAATTATTAGTGTTTATTGGGTTACTATTTATTCTCGCTATCGTCATCAATAGCCGTGCCATGTTCTCCATTCACTTCAATATCACGGATATTGGCCTCATCCACATCTGCATCGTCCTTCATCACCTTTGCCACTGCCGCAATGGAGTCCCCATCTTTCAGGTTGATCAATTTGACACCTTGCGTGGCCCTTCCCATTACCCTTAGATCCTCGACACTCATACGAATGGCTATTCCTGATTTGTTGATGATCATCAGATCATCTGTATCGGTGACATTTTTGATGGCCACAAGCCCACCGGTCTTTTGTGTGATGGAAATGGTCTTTACACCCTTACCTCCTCTATTGGTTATCCTGTAATCATCTATGGTAGAGCGTTTTCCAAATCCATTTTCGGAAACCACCAAAATATCATCCTCAAGATTATGGACCGATACCATACCTATTACCTCATCTTTGGCATTGGCCAAGGTAATTCCCCTGACACCTGCCGCATTTCTACCCATGGGTCTGGTCTTGCCTTCTTCAAATCGAATGGCCTTTCCTGACTTGAGTCCTAGGAAAATTTGACTGGTCCCTGTGGTCAATCTGGCCTCCAACAGCTCATCCCCATCCTTGACGGTGATGGCATTGATACCGTTTTGACGTGGTCTTGAGTACTGCTCCAAGGAGGTTTTCTTCACAGTACCCTTTTTGGTGGCCATGATTACATAGTGACTGTTCACATAGTCCTCATCCTTAAGGTCTTGGGTACAGATGAAGGCCTTCACCTTATCATCCATTTCAATATTGATCAAGTTCTGGATGGCCCTTCCTTTTGAAGTCCGGCTTCCTTCAGGGATTTCATAGACACGCATCCAGAAACATTTTCCTTTTTGGGTGAAGAACAACATGTATTGATGGTTGGTGCCCACAAAAAGGTGTTCCAAGAAATCCTCATTTCGGGTGGAGGAGGCTTTTTGTCCAACCCCGCCCCTATTTTGGGTCTTATACTCGGACAAGGGGGTCCTCTTGATATAACCCGCATGCGAAATGGTGATGACCACCTGCTCATCGGGAATCATGTCCTCAATGCTCAGGTCGCCTCCAGCGAAGTTGATCTCAGACCTTCTTTCGTCCCCGTACTTTTCCTTTACCTCGGCCAGTTCATCCTTGATGATCTGCATCCTACGCTCCTTCTTGTCAAGAATGTCCTTCAGATCCTCAATGGTCTTCAAAAGCTCATCGTATTCTTCACGCAGTTTGTCCTGCTCCAATCCTGTAAGTTGTCGTAGGCGCATTTCCACGATGGCCTTGGCCTGAACCTCGGTCAATTTGAAACGCTCCATCAGGTTTTCCCTGGCCTGATCCACGTTTGAGGACGCCCTTATGATGGCAATGACCTCATCAATGTTGTCCGAAGCGATGATAAGCCCCTGTAGGATGTGCGCACGGTCCTCTGCCTTCTTAAGCTCAAAAGTGGTCCTACGGACCACCACCTCATGCCTGTGTTCCACAAAATGGTGGATGATCTCTTTCAGGTTCAACAATTGGGGCCTTCCTTTGACCAAAGCGATATTGTTGACGCTAAAGGACGATTGCAGCGCAGTATACTTGTACAGTGTATTGAGCACTATGTTTGGAATGGCATCCCGTTTCAAGATATAGACGATGCGCATTCCCTTTCTATCGGATTCGTCCCTGATGGTGGCTATTCCATCTATTTTTTTCTCATTGACCAAATCGGCGGTCTTTTTGATCATATCCGCCTTGTTCACCTGATACGGGATTTCGGTAACGATGATACATTCCCGGCCTTGTACCTCTTCAAAAGAGGCTTTGGCCCTAATGACCACCCTGCCCCTTCCAGTGTGGAAAGCTTCCTTTACGCCATCATATCCATAAATGATTCCCCCCGTTGGAAAGTCGGGAGCCTTGATATGGGCAATCAATTCATCTATTTCAATGTCCCGATTGTCAATATAGGCTATGGTCCCGTCCACCACTTCGGATAAATTATGCGGTGGCATATTGGTGGCCATCCCCACGGCAATGCCCGAGGCACCGTTCACCAATAGATTTGGAATCCTTGTGGGCAATACAGTGGGTTCCTGCAGGGAGTCATCAAAGTTTAATTGATGATCAACGGTATCTTTATCAATATCCGCCAACATTTCGTCGGCGATTTTTCGCATCCTTGCTTCCGTATATCGCATAGCCGCTGGGCTGTCGCCATCCACGGAACCAAAATTTCCCTGCCCATCAATGAGCATATAGCGCAAGCTCCATTCTTGGGCCATGCGCACCATGGTATCATAAACCGAAGTATCGCCATGTGGGTGGTATTTACCCAACACCTCTCCCACGATACGGGCCGATTTTTTATGTGCTGTATTAGATCTAACACCCAATTCGTGCATTCCAAAAAGTACTCTTCTGTGAACAGGTTTTAGGCCGTCCCGAACATCTGGCAGGGCACGTGACACAATGACCGACATTGAATAATCAATGTAGGCAGATTTCATCTCATCTTCAATGTTGATAGGGATTAGCTTTTCTCCTTCCGCCATGCTAAAATCTTATTGTTTTTTGTGGTTAAAATATCATGGCAATATACGGAAAATCGCACCTTTCCAAACGATTGGGTCCTACTTTATTAAAAAAATTATCAACAGTAACAGGGATGCTTCAGGGCCATGAAAAAGCTATGTCAAACCTTACAGAAAATGTCCTTTATTTCGACTTTTACCACTAGTTTATCGAATATGGGTACGGTATTTGACTACTGTAACAATAGTTTTATTAATTTTAATTGCTGAAAAAGAAACGTATGGACGACAATTTTTCCCCCAGAGTAAAAGACGTTATAGCATACAGTAAGGAGGAGGCCCTTAGATTGGGCCATGATTTTATTGGAACGGAACACCTTATGCTGGGTCTTTTAAGAGATGGAAATGGCAAGGCCATTAACATTTTGGATGCCCTTGATGTGGACTTGGAACACCTGAGACGAAAGGTGGAAATCCTCAGTCCCGCCAATCCAAACACGGGAACAATGCAAAAGGACAAGAAGAACCTTCACCTGACCCGGCAAGCGGAGCGGGCGTTGAAGACCACCTTTTTGGAGGCGAAGCTTTTCCAAAGTTCATCGATCAATACCGCACACCTGTTGCTGTGCATCCTCAGAAATGAAAATGACCCCACCACCAAGCTTTTGCACAAGCTCAAGGTGGATTATGACAATGTCAAAGAGCAATTCAAGTCCATGATAACCAGCGATGACGATTATGTAGACTCACCACAGGCAGAATCTTTCCCTAGCGATTCAGATGATACCGGCGATTCAAAGGAAAGTGCCTTTGGTTCCAGCTCTACCCAAAAAGGCGCTAAAAAATCCAAAACCCCGGTATTGGACAATTTTGGGCGAGACCTCACCCGATTAGCCGAGGAGAACAAATTAGACCCTGTTGTGGGTAGGGAGAAAGAAATTGAGCGGGTATCCCAGATATTGAGCCGAAGGAAAAAGAACAACCCACTCCTCATCGGGGAACCCGGTGTGGGCAAAAGTGCCATTGCCGAAGGATTGGCCTTGAGGATCATCAACAAGAAAGTTTCCCGCATCCTTTACAACAAACGTGTCGTTACCCTGGATTTGGCCTCTTTGGTCGCAGGGACCAAGTACCGTGGCCAATTTGAGGAGCGTATGAAGGCCGTGATGAACGAGCTTGAGAAGAATGATGACATTATCCTTTTCATAGATGAGATCCATACCATTGTGGGTGCCGGTGGTGCCACGGGCAGCTTGGATGCCTCCAATATGTTCAAACCTGCATTGGCCAGGGGAGAAATCCAGTGCATTGGGGCCACCACTCTTGATGAATACCGACAGTACATCGAAAAGGATGGTGCTTTGGAACGCCGTTTCCAAAAAGTAATGGTAGAACCAACCACTGTTGAGGAGACCATTGAAATTCTCATGAACATCAAAGGCAAGTATGAGGACCACCATAATGTAAACTATACGGACGAAGCCATTGTGGCCTGCGTGAAGCTCACCAACAGGTATATGACCGATAGGTTTTTACCGGACAAGGCCATTGATGCCTTGGATGAGGCCGGTTCCCGTGTCCATATTGTGAACATGGACGTTCCAAAACAAATTTTGGAATTGGAAAGTCAACTGGAAGATGTTCGCGAGTTGAAGAACAGCGTGGTGAAGAAACAGAAATACGAGGAAGCCGCCAAATTGCGCGACGATGAAAAGCGCTTGGAGAAAGACTTGGCCACCGCCCAAGAGCGTTGGGAAGAAGAAAGCAAACTCCACAGGGAAACCGTTACCGAGGACAATGTGGCCGATGTGGTTTCCATGATGAGCGGCATTCCCGTCAACAGAATAGCACAGACAGAAAGCAATAAATTGGCCGAATTGCCACAATTGATCAAGGGCTTTGTCATTGGCCAGGATGAAGCCGTGGCCAAAGTGGCCAAGGCCATCCAACGTAACCGGGCAGGACTCAAAGATCCCAACAAGCCCATAGGTTCCTTTATATTCTTGGGGCAGACCGGGGTAGGTAAGACACAGTTGGCCAAGATTTTGGCCAAGGAACTTTTTGATTCCGAAGATGCCCTTATCCGAATTGACATGAGCGAATACATGGAAAAATTCGCCATTTCAAGATTGGTAGGAGCGCCTCCTGGGTACGTAGGCTATGAAGAGGGAGGACAGTTGACGGAAAAAGTGCGTCGCAAGCCCTACTCCGTCATTCTTCTGGACGAGGTGGAAAAAGCGCACCCGGATGTCTTCAACATGCTGCTCCAGGTATTGGATGATGGTTTCCTGACCGATAGCCTCGGACGAAAAATTGATTTCAGGAACACGATCATCATCATGACCTCCAACATTGGAGCCCGCCAATTGAAGGATTTTGGACAAGGCGTAGGTTTTGGCACTGCTGCTAAAAAGGCACAGGAAGACACCCATCAAAAAACCGTTATAGAGAGCGCTCTCAAAAAGGCCTTTGCCCCAGAATTCCTAAACAGGATCGATGATGTGATTGTCTTTAACCCCTTGGAGCGAGAGGACATCCACAAGATCATTGATATCGAATTGGATAAGCTGTTCAGAAGAATCAAGGACATAGGCTATGACCTAAGCCTCTCTGGAAAGGCCAAAGACTATATATCGGAAAAAGGATTTGACAAGCAATATGGCGCCAGACCGCTTAAAAGGGCCATCCAAAAGTATATCGAAGATGTTCTTGCGGAAGAAATCGTGAATTCCAAATTGGAAGAAGGCGACAGTATTTTCATGGATTTGGATGAGAAAAAGGATGAACTCACCATCAAGATAAAAAAGACGGAAAAGTCACCTGAAACTGAAAAATAGACCAAACCACCATTTTTTACAAAGCTGGCTTCATGGCCAGCTTTTTTTATGCCCCCTTTTTACCATACAAACGATATTTAAGCCTTTAATCTAATATTTTTCCCGTCGAGTGGCTTTCAATATACTTTCGCCTCGAGACACTATAACTATTTGGGGAATGAGAATTGCTTCTACGAAGAAGGCCATTGTTGTACGTGAGTACCAACTGGACATCGGGAGTGTACAGGTATATGACAACTACATGGTTTCCACATTTGATGAAGGCGCCACAGTAACCTTGGAAAGGGCCTATCAAATCATTGGAATTTCAGAAATACATTTTAGGGAAAAGGATTTTGGCTACATCAGCTTACGTAAAAATTCCTATGCCGTTGACCCCACCATCTATAATTACATAAGAGGGCTGGATAACCTCAAGGCCTTTGCCATTGTCTCCAAGAAGGAAATAGACATGCACAACTTCAAAATAGAGAAGCTTTTTTATAAAAAGAACATGGAATTCTTCATTGAGTTTGACAACGCGCTTGCATGGGTGAAAAAAAGGCTCAAAAGCAACAGAAAGAAGAACCAAGATTAGGAATGCTCCTTGTTCTCCGCCTCCGGAGGACTTAAAATTTCAATGTAGGCGGCACCAATATTTTCAATGATTCCTGTAGCGGTCACAGCTTCATATCCTTTTTCGTGGGCTGTGATGTCACCTGCCATTCCGTGGAGGTAGACCCCAAAGATCGCGGCATGCAAAGGTGAGTATCCCTGTGCCAAAAGTCCCGTGAGCATCCCCGTGAGCACATCACCGCTTCCCGCTGTGGCCATACCAGGGTTTCCGGTGGAATTCACATACCCCTTATCCCTATAAATGGTAATGGTATGGGCTCCTTTAATGACCAGGACCACATCATTCTTGGCAGAGAACTCCATTGCTTTTTCCGATTTCTGAAAATCGTCTTTCCATTTTCCGATCAAACGCTCAAGCTCTTTGGGGTGTGGGGTCAAAATCGCCTGTTGTGGCAAATGCTGCAAAAATTCGGGGTACTTTGCCAAGATATTGAGCCCATCCGCATCAATGACCATGGGAGCCCCCATGGTCTCCAAAAAGTTGCCCAAAGCCTTTACCGTGGGTTTCTCGGTTCCCATGCCTATGCCCACTCCCACTACTGAGGGCGTAAATGGAATATGGATGCCCGAAATATATTTTTCCTGTTCGTCGGTCAAGACCATGATTTCAGGAACCGCCGTTTGCAGTGGGGTATAGCCACATATGGGCACAAAGGCTGTTACCAACCCACTTCCCGTTGATAAGCAAGCCCTGCTGGCCAATTGTACGGCACCGATTTTCCCATAACTGCCTCCAACAACCACTGCATGCCCGTAGGTTCCCTTATGCGAAAATTTGTATCTGGGCCTATAGAGCGATAAGATTTCCGGCCTCCCGATCAGTTCAAAAGCCGTATCTGCCACATTCAAAAACTCAGGATCCAACCCGATGTCCAAGATTTCCCATTGATTGACAAACTGTCCTGTCTTAGGAAGGAAAAACGCCAATTTGGGAACCTGGAAACTGAGTACGTGGTTGGCCTCAATCGCTTTGGAAACCGGTCCCTTGTCCATGGGCAGTCCAGATGGAATGTCCACGGAAAGTACAAAAGCCCCCGAACTATTGATATGATCTATCAATTTTCCTACCCAAGCATCGGGCGGCCTGTTCAGCCCTATCCCGAAAATGGCATCCACCACAATATCGTCCGGGGATATTTCCGGAAGATCACTTTCGGCATTGATAAAATCGGGCCATATTTTTCGGTCCTTCAACCGTTCCAGGTTCAGCAGGAAATCTTTGGACCTTTTCTCGCTATAGTTCACCACAAATACCTTAATGGCATACCCCTGTTCTTGAAGATGCCTGGCCAGTGCTATGCCATCGCCACCGTTGTTCCCTATGCCACAAAACAGGGAAATGTTTACATGGGTACCCCTGAGACGGGCATGTATCCACTCAAAAAGCTTTATGGCCGCCCTCTCCATGAGGGCATCACTGGTAATTTGCTCCTTCTTTATTGTGGATTTGTCAGCTTCATAGATTTGATGGGCAGAAAAAATTTTCATTCAACACAAAAATTTGATTATTTGTACGGATTCCACAAAAAATTTAAGAATCATTTGATGAAGTAACCAAATGTACTATTTTTATCCCCTCATCATTGAACAATGCAATTTAAACAAACGGATAGTAATCTACATTGGATGGAATCTTTTTCATCCATCTTCACTATTGTTACCACCACCCCTTTGGGGTAAGTCTGCTACATATAATTCCGTCCGTTTTTTTAATCCATTTTCAACGTTTTACAATTACATTTCATCATGAAAGTCTTAAAGTTTGGTGGCACTTCGGTGGCCAATCCAGAAAATATAAATAAGGTCAAGGCCATAGTGGAAAGCTATGGCAAAGAAAGGATAGCGGTTGTGGTATCCGCTTTTGGGGGAGTTACGGATTTATTGTTGGACACCTCCCGCTTGGCTTCCCAACAAAACCTATCCTACAAGGAAAGTCTTGTTGAAGTGGAGGACCGACACATTTCCGCCATCAAGGAACTGATTCCCGTACAGAAACAAAGTGCGGTGCTGAGCAAGGTAAAAAGCGACCTGAACGTTTTGGAGACATTATTGGAAGGCGCCTTTTTGATTGGGGAGCTGACCCCAAAATTGTCTGACAAAATAGTGAGTTACGGCGAATTGCTTTCCTCTTTTATCATCAGTGAATTTTTTAAGACAGAAGGCCTGGATGCCAATTTCAAGGACAGTCGGGAACTGATCATTACCGATGACGGCTACGGTAAGGCCAATGTGGACTTTGATAGGACCAATACCGCCTGCAGGGCTTTCTTTGGGTCAGACCAACATCAAATTACCGTCCTTCCAGGGTTTGTCGCCTCTAGCAAAGCAGGCCATTCCACAACCTTGGGCAGGGGTGGATCTGATTATACCGCGGCCATCATCGCTGCCGCACAGCAGGCTGAAATCCTTGAAATCTGGACCGATGTAAGCGGTATGTACACCGCCAATCCCAAATTGGTGAAACAGGCCCAATGCATCTCCCAAATAAGTTATGAAGAGGCCATGGAACTTTCTCATTTTGGGGCCAAGGTACTCTATCCCCCAACCATACAGCCCGTTTTGAGCAAGGGCATTCCCATTGCCATCAAGAACACCTTTGATCCCGAAAATCCGGGGACCCATATAGCCAAAAACAACAATGGCAATGGAAAAACCGTTCGCGGTATCAGCCACGTGGGCAACATCAGCCTACTCTCTTTGGAAGGGCCTGGTATGATAGGCATACCAGGAATCTCAAAACGCTTTTTTGAAACACTCTCCCTCAAGAACATCAGTATCGTGTTGATCACACAGGCATCCTCCGAACATTCCATTTGTGTGGGCATTGCCGATGAAGATGTGGACATCGCAGCCGAAGCCGTGAACGAGACCTTCGAGTACGAGATGGCTTCCCATAAAATAAAACCCGTTCTAGTTGAAAAGGACCTCACCATTGTTGCGTTGGTGGGCGACAATATGAAAAGTCACCAAGGGCTTAGTGGTAAAATGTTCAGTACTTTGGGCAAGAACAACGTGAATATCAGGGCTATAGCACAAGGTGCTTCTGAAAGGAACATCTCCGCGGTCATTAAAAAAGATGATGTAAAAAAAGCGTTGAACTCCCTTCACGAGGCCTTTTTTGAGGAGAACATCAAACAGCTCAACCTCTTTGTGATGGGTGTGGGCAACGTGGGATCCAAATTCCTCAACCAAATAGGACAACAAAAAAAATACCTTAAAGATGAGCTAAAGCTCAATATAAGGGTCATCGGTATCAGCAATTCAAGGACCATGGTTTTTGATGAGAACGGCATCGCGCTAAAGGATTGGGAAAACGAATTGGCCCATGGCGAAAAAGCGGATAGGCAGGCCTTCTTTGACCGGATCAAATCCCTTAACTACAGAAACAGTGTGTTTGTGGACAACACGGCCAGCGAAGCAATTTCTAAAAGTTATCCCGATTATCTTCGGAACAGCATCTCTGTGGTGACTTGCAATAAAATTGCCTGTTCTTCGGAATATGACCATTACAAAAATCTGAAGCAATTGGCTAAGCAGTACAATGCGCCCTTTTTGTTCGAAACCAATGTGGGCGCTGGATTGCCCATTATCGATACGCTGAAGAACTTGATTGCCTCCGGAGACAAAGTGAAGAAAATTCAGGCCGTGCTTTCGGGAAGCTTGAACTTCGTCTTCAACACCTTCAACGATAAGGTCACTTTCCACGATGTGGTAAAACAGGCCCAAGAACAGGGATATACCGAACCTGACCCCACCATTGACCTGAGTGGCATCGATGTGATGCGGAAAATTCTGATCTTGGCTAGGGAAAGCGGATATCAATTGGATATTACCAATATAGAAAATGATTCTTTTTTACCGAAGGAAAGTTTGGAAACCAATTCCAATGAGGCATTTTTCAACTCCTTGAAAAAATATGAGGCCGAGTTTCAGAGATTGTACAAGGATGCCGCTGATGCCGATTGCAAGCTCAAGTATGTGGCACAGTTTGAAGATGGAAAAGCCAAAGTAGGATTGCAAAAAATTCCGAAAGGGCATGACTTTTATAACTTGGAAGGCAGTGACAACATCGTTCTGTTTTTTACCGAACGGTACCCAAACCAACCTTTGATCATAAAAGGGGCCGGTGCTGGTGCTGAAGTCACCGCATCTGGTATCTTTGCGGATATCATACGAATCGGAAACTATTGATCATGGAAGAAATCAAGGTTTTTTGCCCAGCAACCATTGCCAATGTTTCGTGTGGATTTGATGTTCTAGGTCTAGCCCTAGAGTCCGTAGGAGATATGATGTTAGTCCGAAAAAGTGTTGAAAAAGGCATCCATATCTCTAAAATCCTAGGGCAGGATCTGCCTTTGGAAACCAAAAAGAATGTGGCCGGAGTGGCCGGTTTGGCACTTCTGGAAAAAAGTGGTTATGATGGCGGTTTTGAGATTGAAATCCACAAAACGATCAAGCCAGGTAGTGGTATTGGCAGTAGCGCGGCTAGCTCCGCTGGGGCGGTATGGGCCATGAACGAACTGTTGGGAAGGCCATTTTCAAAGCTGGAATTGGTGCAATTTGCCATGGAAGGTGAAAAACTGGCCAGCGATGTGGCCCACGCCGACAATGTGGCCCCTGCCATCTACGGAGGGTTTACTTTGGTAAGGAGCTACAATCCTTTGGACATCGTTCCAATCCCCACACCATCCGAACTGTTTGCAACCGTGATCCATCCCCAAATCGAGATAAAGACTTCAGACTCCAGAAAAATTTTAAAGACCACCATTCCCTTGGAAAAAGGAATCAAACAATGGGGCAATGTGGGTGGACTTATCGCTGGGTTGTTTCAAAATGATTATGACCTTATAGGCCGTTCACTGCAGGACCATATTGTCGAACCCATTAGGTCCATTCTAATTCCCGGTTTTGACGAAATAAAGTCCACTGCAATGGAAACTGGGGCTTTGGGATGCGGTATTTCCGGTTCTGGACCCTCAATTTTCGCCCTGAGCAAAGGAGCAGAAACTGCAAAAAAAGTTGCCCACTCCATGGAAGAGACCTATGCGAAGATTGGCATTCCCTTTGATGTCCACATATCCAAGATCAATACGGAAGGAGTGAAAAAAATGCCTTGAACCATGAAATTTTACAGCTTAAACGACCATACCGTACAAACCTCCTTCAAGAATGCCTTAATTGCAGGAATAGCCCCTGACAAAGGGCTTTATTTTCCTGAAAGCATTACAACGCTGCCCGTGGATTTTTTTCAAGACATTGAGAAGCTTTCCAACCAAGACATTGCATTCAGGGCAATGCACCAATTTGTCAATGAAGACATTCCGGATGGAGTTTTAAGGGAAATTATTGAAAACACCTTGGACTTTGATTTTCCCGTTGTGGACATTGAAGAAAATGTCGCCACTTTGGAGCTTTTTCACGGGCCCACCATGGCTTTCAAAGATGTGGGAGCTCGATTCATGGCCAACTGCCTGGGCTATTTTTCCCAAGGTGAAAAAAATGAGGTTACCGTGCTTGTGGCCACTTCCGGCGATACGGGTGGCGCAGTGGCCAACGGTTTTTTGGGAGTAGAGGGGGTCAAAGTGGTCATTCTCTATCCCAGTGACAAGGTAAGCGATATCCAAGAAAAGCAGTTGACCACTTTGGGGCAAAATATTGAAGCCATGGAGGTAAGTGGCACTTTTGATGATTGCCAACGTATGGTAAAGACCGCTTTTTTGGATACAGAAATCACCGACCACAAAAAACTCACCTCTGCCAATAGCATTAATGTGGCGCGATGGTTGCCGCAACTGTTCTACTTTCTGTTTGCATATAAACAGACCAAATTAAAAGGAAGGGAACTGGTTTTTTCGGTACCCTCGGGGAATTTTGGTAATATTTGCGCAGGGATGGTCGCCCAAAGATTGGGAATGCCCGTCAAACATTTTGTAGCGGCCACCAATGCCAACAAGGTGGTTCCAAATTTTATGCAAAAGGGCATTTACGAGCCCGTACCATCCATAGCCACAATTTCCAATGCCATGGATGTGGGTGATCCCAGCAATTTTGTCCGCATAAGACATCTATATCGAGATGATTTTTCAACGCTTCAAAACAATCTCTCTTCCTATTCCTTTACTGATGATGAAACCCGGAAAGCCATGAAAGATGTGCATTCCAAAACAGGTTATATCCTTGACCCCCATGGGGCTGTTGGATATTTGGGCCTAAAGGAATATCAAAAAAAAGATCGGGGTACCTTTGGTATTTTCTTGGAGACAGCCCACCCGGTCAAGTTTTTGGACGTGGTTGGGGAAACCCTTGGCCTGACCCCAAAAATTCCCCCTCAAATCCAAAAAGTGATGGGCAAGGAAAAAAAATCAACCAAGATATCCACCTACCAAGAGTTAAAATCCTATCTGCTGGACAGTTAGCCAACTTCTAGCTCGAATTAACAAAACTTTGTTCAAAACATTGATTCGGATTCAGGGCCATCTTGGTCGAATTCAATAAATTTACCCCATAAACCAAGTGGAATGAAGACTACTGCGTTGACCCAAACCCATATTGCCTTGGGTGCCAAAATGGTTCCTTTTGCCGGGTACAATATGCCCGTATCCTATGAAGGCGTAAATATTGAACATGAAACCGTGAGAAAGGCGGTTGGTGTCTTTGATGTTTCGCACATGGGGGAATTTTTGATTGAAGGCCCAAAAGCCCTTGAACTGATCCAAAAAGTGACCTCCAACGATGCTTCAAAGCTGACCATTGGCAAGGCACAGTACAGTTGTTTGCCCAATGAAACCAATGGTATTGTGGATGATTTGATCGTCTATCGGGTAAAAGAGGAAACCTATCTTTTGGTGGTGAATGCATCCAATATTGAAAAGGATTGGAACCATATTTCAAAATACAATGGGGACATTGGGGCCAGTATGCGAAATATTTCCGATGACTATTCCCTTTTGGCCATACAGGGTCCCAAAGCCGTGGAGGCCATGCAATCTCTCTCATCCATTGACCTTTCTGCCATTCCATTCTATAATTTCGTAGTGGGCGATTTTGCAGGAATCGATCATGTCATCATTTCCGCCACAGGGTATACTGGATCTGGTGGTTTTGAGATTTACTGCAAGAACTCAGAAGTGCAACAGGTTTGGGACAAAGTCTTGGAAGCCGGGGCCAAATATGGCATTAAGCCCATTGGATTGGCCGCTCGGGACACCCTACGATTGGAAATGGGCTATTGCCTGTACGGAAATGATATAGATGATACCACCTCCCCATTTGAAGCCGGATTGGGTTGGATCACCAAGTTTACCAAGGAATTTGTGAACTGTGACACGCTCGCCAAGGAGAAGGAAAACGGATCCAAAAGAAAATTGGTGGCCTTTCAAATGGAGGAAAGGGGCATTCCCAGAAATGGATATCCGATTTTGGATGCCAAGGGCAATGAAATTGGCAAAGTGACCTCTGGCACCATGTCACCTTCCCTTTCCCAAGGAATCGGTCTGGGATATGTTACCGTTGAACAATCCCCGATAGGCAATACGATCTATATCCAGATACGTATCAACAAAGTTCCGGCCACCATTGTAAAATTGCCTTTTTATAAAAACACCTGAACAGCGTTTGGACAAAAAAAAGATATTGATACTTGGAGCGAGTGGTTTTGTGGGAAACGCCATATACAAGGAACTCTGCTCTTATTTTGACACGTATGGCACCTATTGTTCCAAACGTGCCTTTGCAAGCAATCAACAGTTTTTTCGGTACGATCTGGAGGAGGATGATATTTTCCGAATACTGGAAAGGACAAACCCAGACGTGATCATATCCGCACTGCGTGGAAATTTTGAGGCACAGATCCAGGCACACCAGCATTTAGCGGAATATTTGATACAGAGCGATGCCAAGCTATACTTCATCTCCTCTGCCAATGTGTTTGATGCCTACAGCAAGTTTCCATCATACGAATTTGACAAGACCCTCTCTGAAAGTGTCTATGGGAGGCTGAAGATCAAGATAGAGAATATGATGATGCGGCTACCCAAGGACAAAACAGCGATATTGAGGGTGCCCATGGTGTTTGGCAATACCTCGCCCCGCATCCGTGAAATAAAGGCCCTTCTTGAAAATCATGAACCCATAGAGGTGTTCCCCAACCTCATCATCAACGTTACCAATGACGACCGGTTGACCCAGCAGGTACATTACCTCATCAACCGCAACAAAACGGGCATTTTCCATCTGGGGAGTGTGGACCTTATACAGCATGAGGAATTCATCAAAGAGGTCGTCCATAAAATGGGCAACTACCATCCTATTTTTAAGCGTGTCTTCACCACGAACGAGGACAGATACCTGGCAGCCCTCCCAAAGGACAACAAATTGCCCAAAAATCTTCAGGTGAACTACCAAGAAATCATAGACCACCATATTCCCATAGATTAGCACTCTTCTTTTTTGGAATTTCATCCTTGATTTGGCTACCTTTAAAAAAGCGATGAATCCATGGAAAAGTTAAGTGTCTCCCAAATTGAAGAAAAGCTGAAACAACTGAAAGGTTGGGCCTACAAAGACGGAATGTTATGTAAATCGTTCAAATTCAAGGATTTTAAGGAAGCCTTCTCCATCATGACCCGCATTGCCTTTGAATGCGAAAAATTGAACCATCATCCCAATTGGGAGAACGTCTACAACAATCTCACCGTTAAATTGAACACCCACGATGCAAACGGTATTACCCAGAAGGATTTTGATCTTGCTCAACGAATAGAGGCCATATTTAAGGCATAAAAAAGCCGTTGAAAACCCACTTGACAAGGGGTCATTTTTTGCTAAATTTGCCATCATTCCAAAATTGAGATTTACATGGGAAGAGCGTTTGAATTTAGAAAAACACGAAAACTAAAGCGTTGGGCGGCCATGTCCAAGGCATTTACCAGAATTGGCAAGGACATTGTAATGGCGGTCAAAGAAGGAGGGCCCGATCCCAATGCCAATGCCAAGCTACGCGCCGTGATTCAAAATGCGAAGTCGGTTAATATGCCGAAGGACAATATTGAAAGGGCCATTAAAAGAGCCAGTGACAAGAACCAAGGCGAATACAAGGAAGTGCTTTTTGAAGGCTACGCACCCCACGGTGTTGCCATTTTAATTGAAACCGCCACCGACAACAATACCCGCACCGTGGCCAATATCCGAAGCTATTTCAACAAATGCAATGGCAGTTTGGGCACTTCAGGATCTGTGGAGTTCATGTTCGACCATACCTGCAGTTTCTGTATAAATCCGGGAGACATCGACCCCGAGGAGCTTGAACTGGAAATGATCGATTTTGGGGCCGAGGAGGTCTTTGTGGATGAGGATGGCATACACATTTATGCCCCTTTTGAGAATTTTGGAGCCATACAAAGGGAATTGGAGTCGCGGGAAATTGAAATCCTATCCTCTGGCTTTGACCGCATTCCCCAGGTGACCAAGGAGCTTTCCGAGGAAGAAATGGCCGATGTGGAAAAACTTTTGGAAAAAATCGAGGAGGATGATGACGTACAGAATGTTTATCATACCATGAAAGAATAGCCCTATTTTTTTGATTTTTTTCAATTCCTGACCCGATTGCCCGTGTTTTAACATTCCCAAATCACATTTGATTGTTATAATTTGTAACTTATTGGACACCAATAAATTATATCAATCATGAAAACACTATCCAAATTTTTGGGCGTATGTTCCCTTTTACTCCTCTTGGCATCCTGTGGGTCTGATGAAGGTGACCCTCTGGTGGGATCGGAAATTTCAATAAGTGATATCCAAGGCAATTGGAATGCCATCAGGGCTGTTTTTGATATTGCCGGCACTGGTGCATCCCAAAGTATCGACATCGTAGAGGAAGGTGGAACGGTCACACTTCAGATCCAATCCAATGGCAGGTTTACGCTTACCGTTACCCAACAAGGCGAAAGCCCGGAAGTAAGCCAAGGTCAAATGTCCTTTGATGAAGACCTTTTGGTTGTTGAGTTTGACGATTCATCCGGGGATTGGGAATATTTCAGTATACAGAGTTCATCCAGCACCTTATCCATATCTGGTCCTGCTGAATTTGATTTTGACGGGGATGGCACTGAGGAAGCTGCCACTGCCGATCTGGATTTTGTACGGGCCTGAAATTCTAAAAAGTCAAAAACTATATTCGGGCACCCTACCTATGACTCCTTTGTAGAAATTGTGGATTTTTTCAAAATCCGTTGCCATATTCTCGGTAGGATAAAAAGGTTCGGAAATTTTCACCTCCTTCTTGCCAAAATCAAAGGCTACCATTGTGATGGGCACATGAGCGGTTTTCGCGATATGGTAGAACCCTGTTTTAAGTTTGTGCACCTTTTTCCGGGTGCCCTCTGGGGCCAAGGCAAAGCGGAACACGGTTCTTTCCCTGAATATCTTGGCCACGCTCTCTACAGTATTCGAATTTTTGGAACGATCCACCGGGGCTCCCCCCGTCCAACGAAAAAACCATCCAAAAGGTGGTTTAAAAAGGCTTTTTTTGCCGATATAGTTAATCTCTTGGTTCACAACCTTCCTTACGAGCAGGCCCAAGAAAAAATCCAGCCAATGGGTATGGGGTACCACAATGACCACACATTTGTCCACATTTGGGAAACTGCCATTGAGCCTCCATCCCAAAACTTTAAAATATATGAATTTGGCCAACCAATGCATGTTTCACTTTTGGTTTCTTTTGGGAGGGAAGGCATTAAATCTTTCGGTACATCTCCTGCAATCGCCCCGGTGTCATTATTTTCCTCCAATCCGAACCCAGCGCATTTTCCCAAAGAGCCTCTAAGCCCAAGGCTACATTGACCAAAGTGTCAAAATCATCCTGGGTGAGATTTGAACAAATCCCTTTGGGCAATCGGATCTGGTGCTTTTCCATCATTTGATCAAACAGTGCCACCCCTTCAGGATAAAACTCTTTAAGGTGCTGGAACACCAAACAATTCCCGATTCCGTGTTTAATGCCCAAAAGATAAGAAAGTCCATAGCTCATGGCGTGGGCCACCCCAACCTGAGAATAGGCAATGCTCATGCCCCCGTGCCAAGAGGCCATCATCAATTTGTCCCTGGATTCACTTTCCGGTATATCACCCAGAAAAACGTCCTTGCAGAGTTCAAGTGCCTTTTCCCCATAACTTTGGCTAAAGGCATTCAAATAGGTACCGTTCAGGGATTCCACACAGTGGATGAAACAATCCATTCCTGTGAAGAACCACTGTTCTTTTGGAACCGTTTTGGTGAGATCGGGGTCCAGAATTACCTGATCATATGTGGTATAGTCTGAATTGATGCCCAGCTTTTTCTCGGGGCCCATAAGCACGGTTGTCCTGGACACCTCTGCCCCAGTACCACTGATTGTGGGAATGCCCACATGGTAGAGTGCTGGCTTGTCCACCAAATCCCAGCCTTGATAGTCCTTGGCCATTCCTTTGTTGTTCAACAAGATGGAAACCGCCTTGGCCAGATCCAATAGCGTTCCTCCTCCTATACCCACGATCCCTGAGGGCATTTCCTCATATTTTTCTTTGATCCTGGCAACCAAGGCATCCACTTGCTCGGTCTTAGGCTCTTCTTCAGCTGAAACAAAGATTATCTCATCGCTGAACATCAACGGAATGCGCGAAGCGAATTCCCTGTTTTCAAAAAAATCGTCCACTAAGAAAATGAACGGGGCATCTGAGTTTTTACGTTTCGGCATCAGTATCTCACCCAATTGCGAAAAGCTTCCCGATCCAAAAACCACTCTAGGCACCATGGGAAAGTTACGGTACGCCGTTTTCCCCTCTGTTTTTATCTCGTTTTTCTTCAAATCGTTTTCAGTCTTCATCAGTTATTCAAATACTTCAAAATATCCTTCAGGCTGTTCAACTTCAAGTGGTTGTTCACTTGCTCATCATCAGCGACCATTTCATGCGCCCAAGTGGTATGGAAGGGTACATGCACGGCCTTGGCCCCAATATTCAAGATAGGCAATACATCTGACTTTAGGGAATTTCCTACCATCAAAAATTCATCCACACTTATATCCAAATGCTCCAGCAAATTACTGTAATTGCTTTCCTTTTTGTCGCTCAGGACCTCTACATGATGGAAATATTTGGAGAGGCCCGACTTTTCCAATTTACGTTCTTGATCTAGCAAATCGCCTTTGGTGAGCACAATCAATCTATATTTATCCACTAATTTGGCCAAGACTTCTTCCACACCGTCCAAGAGTTCAACAGGGTGCGAGATCATTTTTTTGCCAAGGTTCAAAATCTTTAAAATGGTTTCTTGGGAAATTTTATTGTTGGATAGGTCCAATGCGGATTCTATCATGGAGAGCACAAATCCCTTTATACCATAGCCATAGATTTCCAAATTTTTCATTTCCATCTTGAAAAGCTCTTGATCTACTTTGTTCTTGGTTTCATACTCCTCCAACAACTCGGCAAAAAGTTCTTCGGTTTCCCGAAAATAGGTCTCGTTCACCCAAAGGGTGTCATCGGCATCAAAGCCTATGACCTTTATGTTCTTGAAATCTATTTCCATGCCTTTCTTGCGCGCTCCAAATCTTCAGGGGTATCGATCTCTATGCCAGTAACGTGGGTCTCGACCATCTTTATTTTCTTGCCATATTCCAAAAACCGAATGGCCTCTATCTTTTCCTTTGCTTCCAAGGGCAGCATGGGCAACCGCTGGAAATCCAGCAGGGCCCTCTTCCTGAAGGCGTAGATTCCTTTGTGCTTGTAATAGGTTGCCTCTACCTTTTGATCCCTTGGATACGGTATTGGGGAACGTGAAAAATAGAGTGCAAAATTTTGGTTGTCCACGATGACCTTCACCGTATTGGGATTTGAGATTTCCTCCCAATCCGATATGGGTGTCATCAAGGAAGCAAGGTCTATTTCCTTTTTTTCATCTTTCTTGAAAACTTCAATGATCTTGCCCAAACTCACACCGTCAATAAAGGGTTCATCTCCCTGCACATTGATGACGATATCCACGTCCATGTCCGCCACGGCCTCGGCTATCCGATCACTTCCACTTTCATGCTGGCCTTTGCTCTTGATCACATGCCCGCCAATACCCAAAATCACCTCTGAAATCACATCACTGTCCGTTACCACATAGACTTCATCAAAAAGTCCTGTCCGTACAGCGGCCTCATAGGTACGTACAATAACAGGTTTTCCGCACAAATCCTGCATCAATTTTGCGGGAAATCGTGAGGCTTGGTACCTCGCCGGAATCATTGAAATTATTCTCACTTTCTATAAACTCTGATTGATGATCATTTTTTTGGCCTCAATTTTCTGTATATCCTAAAGATGATTATCAGGATGATGATGACCAGTATTGCGGCCAAGGGGGGAACCAAAATCGATGCTGTGGACACGGCCACCGCCGTCCCCGTCTCCAAAGTGGATACAACTGGGTTTGCCATGCCTCCCGTGGTCGCCGTGGAGGCCAACCTGCCCGTTGCATTGGCCCCTTTGATGGCCGTAGCCGTTCCTCCGCCTGCAATGATTGCAAGGGACCAGGTAACCACCGGATCCAAATTTGCCACGGTAGAGACCATAACAGCTGTTCCCGCAATGGCGGCCAAAGGTATTGCCAAGGTATCCAGGGCATTGTCAATCCAAGGAATAAAATAAGCGAAAATCTCCACAACGGTAGCGACACCAAAGGTAATGAGAGCCGTAAGGCTACCTATCCATTGCCAACTTTCATTGAGTTCCCAAACTCCCAAATAACCGGCCATGCTTAGGGCAAACAAGGGTAAAAAGACCCTGAACCCAACGGAAGCCGCTAGGCCAATGCCCAAGAATATGCTTATAATGGTATCCGGTTGTAGGCTCATGGTGAGGTCTAAAATAGCGCATTCCTAGTCAAGAAAAAAATCATCTTTGAATCCTATCAAATATAATTGTCGCTTGGCACGTGTGACCGCCGTGTAGAGCCATCGCAAATAGTCCCGGTCCACTCCATTGGGCAAATAAGGCTGTTCCACAAAAACAGTCTCCCACTGGCCTCCCTGCGACTTATGACAGGTTATGGCATAGGAAAATTTTACCTGTAATGCATTGAAGAACCTATTGTTCTTGACACCCAAAAACTTTTTGTACTTGGATTTTTCATGGGCATAGTCCTTGAGCACTTCTTGGTACAATCTATTCCCATCCTCATAGGAAAGCGATGGGCTCTCCGCATTGATGGTATCCAATAGAAGAACGGTCTCAAAGGGTTTTTGGTTGGGGTAGTCCACCATCCTCACCTTAACCTCTGCAAAGGAAAAACCATAGAGTTCTTTTATGGAAAACAGTTCCAACACTTCAATGATATCGCCGTTGGCAATAAACCCGGCCTCTGAATTTGGCCGTAGCCAAAAATAGTTGTTCTTGACGACCATCATATAATCCCCTACTGCTATCTCATTGTCCAAAAAGAGTATTCGCTCCCTGATATTCTGGTTATAGAGATTTGCCCGTTTATTGGAACGAACTATGATGGCGGTCTCCTCTTTGCCATTTTGATGGTAGGAGGAATCTATGGCTTCTTGGATTTCCGTTCCATCGACCAACCGGACTATATCCTTAAAAGGGGCAATCTCAAATTGAAACCCATCAAAAAAGTTGGATTGGAGCTGTTGCCTGAGATTTGTGGCGTTGTGGAGAATTCCGGAATCCCCACTCTGGCGCATGACCTCATCCAATTCAAGGCACTGTACCTCTTTATCGTAATTGAGTGAAATACGATCTTCATCAAGTGCAGGGCTCAACTCCAGTTTTACCGGGGGCAACTGTGCCATATCGCCTATCAAGACCAACTTGCAGTTGTGCCCTGAGTTTACAAAGAACATGAGATCGTCCAACAATGATCCGTTTTCAAAAAGTTTGGAATCCGTAGGAGTGTCCGAGATCATGGAAGCTTCATCCACTATAAAGATGGTGTTCCTATGCTTGTTGGGCGCCAATACAAATTGGATACCCCCACCGGTTTGTTTTTTGGGAAAATAGATTTTCTTATGGATGGTAAAGGCCTGTTCACCAGAGTAGACGGACATTACCTTGGCCGCCCTGCCCGTTGGCGCCATGAGTATGGCACTCTTTTTTACCTTCCAAAGATTGCTCACCATGGTGGCCACAATGGTGGTCTTTCCAGTACCCGCAAATCCTTTCAAAAGAAAGACCTCATCCCTTTTTCCGTCCAAAATGAAATGGGCCATTTTGTCCAGGGCCATACACTGTTTTTCAGTGGGCGCATGGGGAAATTTTTCAACAAGAATCTTTAAAAATCCAGATGCAGAGGGGTGGTCCATGAGTGCTTAAAGATAGCATGGTTTTTTAAAGCAAAAAGTTTCGTGATTAAAAAAAAATTGTAGATTTGTCTGTAACCGCTTAAATAACTCAGAAAGACAAAACCAGTTATGTTAAACTTAATTCTTATCGTTGTATTAATATGCCTTTTGACCATAGGCCTTGTATTTTTGATTGATAGATTCCTACCCCAAAAAATAAAACCCTTTCTCGTAATTGCATTTGGACTGTTGAGCATTTTTTTAGGCTACAAAATATACCAATCCATCAATGCGCCCATCGAATTCAAAAAAATAAGAAAGGAAAGATTTACCCAGGTCATCAATAAATTGAAGGACATCAGGGATGCCCAAGAAGCCTACAAGGTGGTGAATGGAAAATATGCCAATGATTTCAACAGTCTGGTCAAATTTATAGACACAGCTAGCTTTACCATAACCCAGCAAAGGGACTCCTCGTTCATGAGATTTGACAAAACTTATGGAATCGAGCTCCAGCAAGATACCGTAATCATTGATACCTTGGGATTTGTGAAGATAAAGGATTCCCTTTTCAAGAACAGCGAACGGTACAAGACCATGATGAACGTTCCCCATTCCCAAAATGAAGATAAATTTGAGATGAAGGCGGACATCATCGACAAAGGTGGCTACAAAGCCCCCGTGTTTGAGGCCAAGGTAAAGAAAGACATTGTTCTCTATGACCAACCCGCAGACCTTCTTGCCAGGGAAAACGCCCATCAGAGTGTTGAAGAAGTAAATGGAACGGAAATCAAAGTAGGCTCGCTTACCGATGTAAGTACAAACGGTAACTGGCCTCCAATCTATGACAGAAAGGACAACTAATATAGTACGGTCAAAAACAGATAACACCTTTAGAAAATTGTCCATTCAAGTCGGCTTGAATGGACTTTCTTTTTGTGTCCTGGATACCATTTCCAATAAAATCCTTGCTTTTGAAAAAATAACGTTCAAAACGCCCTCCACACCCTATTTAATGCTCAAGGAACTTAAGGGCATCCTAAACCAGAGGGAAGATATCGGAAAGGATTTTTCAGAGGTTGTGGTCATCCATAAGAACAACCTGTTCGCATTGGTCCCCAAGCCGCTTTTCAATGCAGAGGAACTGCCCAATTACCTTAAGTTCAATGCCAAGATCATGGCCAACGACCATATTGCCCATGATGAAATCCCCAATCAGGATATCATCAATGTGTATATCCCCTATACCAATATCAACAATTATATTTTCGACCTTTTTGGCGAATTTGAGTTCAGGCACAGCGGCACGGTCCTGATCACCATGTTGTTGAACCAAACCAAAGCTTCTGCCGAACCCGTTTGCTATGTGCAGGTATCCGAGAAGGAAATGGAAATGGTGGTGGTCTCTGAAAAGAAGTTACTTTTCTACAACCAATTCGAACATAAGACCAAAGAGGATTTCCTGTATTACCTGCTCTTTGGACTGGAACAACTGCAAATGGATTTGGAAAAAGTGCAACTGAAATTATTCGGCAGTGTTGAAGAAGGCGATCCCATCTACGGGCTGTGCCATCAATATATCAGGAATGTATCCGTCTTTGTTCCCAACAGTTCCTCATTTCCCATGGAGGATTTGGAAAATCAGGCCATAGATTTTACCGTGCTAAGCTCCCTATAATGCGGATCATCTCAGGAAAATATAAGGGCAAAAGACTTATTGCCCCCAAAAAACTTCCTGTAAGGCCCACCACGGACATGGCCAAAGAAGGACTCTTCAACATCTTGAACAATCGTTTTTATTTGGACGAGCTCAAAGTATTGGACCTTTTTGCGGGAACGGGCAACATCAGTTTTGAATTTGCCTCAAGAGGCGCCAAGGAAATCATTTCCGTGGATGGATTTCCGGGATGCATCCAGTATATTTCAAAGACAGCAAAGGAATTGGATTTTCCCATTACCCCAATCAAATCAGATGTTTACAGATATTTGGAGCGGAACCGCGAAAAATTCAACATCATCTTTGCGGACCCTCCCTACGATTTTGATGAAAGGCTCTTTTTCCAAATCGCAGATTTGGTCTTTGGTAATGGCCTTCTGATGGAAGATGGCCTTCTTATCATTGAACATTCTTCACAAACAGATTTATCGCGTAACCCATATTTTTCAGAAGAAAGGAAATATGGGGGTAGTGTTTTCAGTTTTTTTGAACAGGGTTCAGATTAGTTGACAATCATACCCCGATAGAGGTACTCCATTTTGAATAGGACATTGAGTATGTGCTTGCCAAGTGGCAGCCCATATTTTATGATAGATCTAATATACTATATGCTATCTTAGTAGTATGAACGGTAGATCATACATAAAGAGACCCCTTTCCCTTGCGATCCTTCTCCTTGTTTGCGGATTCTGCCACTGTCAAAACGAAGTAAGTTTAACATCGGACAACAGACTAAAAAACAGCATAGATTCTTTGGTAGACCAATCTACCATTCCATTTTTCAATGAACATAGAAAACAATTGTCCATAGCAATCTATGCAAAAGGGAAAACATATTATTACAACTACCTCCTAGGGACCAATAACAGCACCCTGCCCAGTTGTAAGACCCTGTATGAAATAGGTTCCATCACCAAAACATTTACAGGATATCTTTTGGCCAAGGCCTCAGTTGACAAAAAAGTTAAACTAGACGATGATATCAGAACCTATCTGGATGAAGATTACCCCAACCTGGAATTCAATGGTTCTCCCATTAGGTTGTTCCATCTTTTGAACCACAGCTCTGGGCTTCCCTTTGATTTCATTGACAGAAGCCCTTTTGAAAACTTGGATGAGGATGATAAAGTTTTAAAGCTGGCTCCCATAGAAAATGGATATCAACCAAGACAAATCCTAAAAGACCTTCATTCCATAAAGTTGGACACTACTCCGGGGGTGAACCTTAAATATTCCAATGCGGCGGCCCAACTTCTCGGCCTCATTTTGGAAAAGGCCTATTCCCTCCCTTACACGGAGTTGATCGAAAATGTTATTACAGGACCATTGAACATGAAGAATACATTTTTCAGCGTTCCAGAAAACAAAATGCCCCTAAGCACTGTTGGGTATAGCAAAAGTGGGAAAATGATGCCCCACTTTAACAGCGGACTGGCAGGCGGACTTTATTCTTCTACGGAAGACCTTTTAAAATATGGCAAAACCCATCTTGATGAATCCAATGAAGTGATACAACTGACGCATACCCCAACGTGGGGGCAAATTCAATATTACGCCATGGGCCTCAATTGGCAAATGGAACAAAAAGAAGAAAAGAGGGTATGGCAAAGTGGCAGCACCCCTGGCTATACGAGCCTTTTGGCCATGTATCCCCAATCGGACACGGTCATTGTCCTATTGACCAATGAACACGATGACACTTCGGAGGGGGATTTGTCCAAAATCTCTGTAAAGTTACTGACCGGGATCAAAGCTATGGTTCTGGAGAAGTAATTAAAAAAGCAGGCCATAAGCCGGATTCTGTCGTGCCTTATCATTTATCTAGGCCTTTGGTTGCCCAAAAGCTCCAACCGCCTACCCTCCAATTCGGGCGTGCAGCCCTCAAACACTGGTTTACATGGCGTTTCACCGCATAGAGTTTACCTGATTTCACTACAGCCGAACTGTACTTGCTTTCTGTTGCACTGGTCCTCGCCTTTCGGCGGACGGGCGTTACCCGCTATGCCGCACTGTGGTGTCCGGACTTTCCTTCCCGATGGCTATCGGAACGATAAGGTGGCCTGCTAATTTGCAAAGATACGTCCAATTGTTAATAAAAAAAAGGTTACTACGGGCTCCATGAATGGCTTTGCAGATTGCTATTTTTATATTTGTAGTAAAGCAATATGTTGCAGACTTTGGAACCTTTTGTTGTATCGGCCCGTAAATACCGCCCCCAGACCTTTAAGGATGTGGTGGGCCAGGAAGCCATTACCAATACCCTGCTCAATGCCATAGATCACAATCATCTGGCACAGGCGTTATTGTTCTGTGGCCCAAGAGGCGTGGGCAAGACCACTTGTGCCCGTATCTTGGCAAAACAGATCAATCAGGATGGCACGGAACGGGAAGACGAGGATTTTGCCTTCAACATTTTTGAACTGGATGCGGCTTCCAACAATTCGGTGGACGATATTCGAAACTTGATCGATCAAGTTCGTATACCCCCGCAGGTGGGAAAATATAAAGTATACATCATCGATGAGGTGCACATGCTCTCACAATCGGCGTTCAATGCCTTCCTAAAAACCTTGGAAGAGCCTCCAAAGCATGCCATTTTTATCTTGGCAACTACTGAAAAGCACAAGATTATCCCTACCATCCTTTCCAGATGCCAAATTTTCGATTTTAAGCGCATTACCGTTAAAGATGCAGCGGAATACTTAAGCTATATCGCAGGGCAGCAAGGTATTGAAGCGGAGGAAAGTGCACTGCATATCATCGCCCAAAAAGCGGATGGGGCCATGCGGGATGCCCTTTCCATTTTTGACAGGGTCGTGAGTTTTTCCGGAAGGAAGTTGACCCGAAAGGCCGTTACCGAAAATTTGAACGTTCTTGATTACGAGACCTATTTTTCAACCACAGACCTAATTCTCGAAAATAATATACCAGACCTTTTGATCCTGTTCAACAAGACATTGTCCCTAGGTTTTGACGGGCATCATTTCATTACGGGGCTGGCTTCCCATTTTAGGGATCTGATGGTATGCCAGCATCCCGATACCCTGGTACTTTTGGAAGTAGGTGAAGATGTGAAACAACAATACCGTGAACAGGCCAAAAAAGTTCCAAAAGACTTCTTGCTAAGAGCTCTGGAAATAGCCAATGATTGTGATCTTAAATATAAATCCAGCAAAAACCAACGCCTCCTTGTAGAGCTTACGTTGATGAAACTGGCTTCCATCACCTTTGATGGCGAAAAAAAAAAACTTGATTTCCTGATTCCCGCCTCCTTTTTTTCCCTTAAAAAGAAGCCTTTAGAACCTGTGGCCCTGAAGGAAGTCCTTGAAATCCCCCATCAAGTTGCGTTGGACGAAAAAAAACCGCAACCTGTCCACATTGAGGAAGAGGAAGTATTTGTTGAGGAGCCGATGGAAGAGTATCAGCCAACAGTGAACATTCAAATAAAAAGTCCAGTAAAAAGAGTTTCAGGACTGTCTCTTTCCAGTATCAAGGCCAAAAAGGCCCATGAAAGTATCAAAACCCCTGAGGTTCCCCATGAAGACCTTCCAAAGGAAGCATTTACAGAAGCTGACATGCAGTTGCACTGGAACGATTTTGTACACCAACTGGAAGGCAAAGGGCGAAAAATTCTGGCCAGCAATCTCCAGACAGATGTCCCCAAACTAAAAAATGACCATACCATTTGGATAGAGCTTCCCAACGGTACCATGAAAAAAGAGGTGGAACGGGAACAGAATTTAATGCTGGACTACCTAAAGCAAAAGCTGAACAATCATTCCATAGCATTGCATATCACCGTGAATGAGGAAACCGCCAAAAAATTTGCATTTACCCCAGAGGAAAAATATCAAAAACTCAAGGAGAAGAACCCAGCCATAGACCTGTTGCGCAAAGAGTTTGACCTTGATTTTTGATCCTCCCGCCCAGGCCTTATCTTTGTCAATGGGAACAATCATCGTTTAAAAAGAATCACATGCTCGGGCTAAAATTACCAACGGACCCAAGATGGGTGAACATTGTGGAAAAAAACATTGGGGAAATCCTAACAGATCATGCGTATTGTGAGCAAAAGGCGGCAAGTACCGCCATATCCTTGATCGTTGGTTTTCCCGAGAAATCGGAATTGGTCAAGGAAATGACCGCTTTGGCAAGAGAGGAAATGGGCCATTTCAATATGGTTCATGACAAAATCCTGAAGCGGGGCTGGGTCTTGGGTAGGGAGCGCAAGGACGAGTACGTCATTGAGTTGATGAAATTTTTTCCGAAAGGGGGAAGCAGGGAAACCCATTTGGTGCACAAACTCCTGTATGCAGCTCTTATTGAGGCAAGGAGCTGTGAGCGCTTTAGATTGCTTTCAGAAGAGATACAGGACGAAGAGCTTTCAGAATTCTACAGAAGCCTTATGGCCAGCGAGGCCAACCATTACACCATGTTCCTCAAATTTGCCCGTAAATACGGAAACCGTGAGGAAGTGGACCAAAAATGGCAAGAGTTGTTGGACTATGAAGCAAGTTTGATGAAAAACCTTGGGAAAAAGGAAACCATGCACGGTTAAGTCCTTTAATCCAAGATTTTGAAATAGAACTGCTTTTCTATGATTCCATCTTTTTTCGGTAATAATCATACAGGGCAAATTGTGATCTGACCCCAGGCTCATTTGCTTTTCTCTTCCGATAGGCATTGTCCTGTTTTTCGCAGAAAACCCTGGCCTTTAGATTATCCTTCCAAGAAATATCGAAAGTGTCCAACAGCTCCTGCTTAATATCTGGATCATGGATGGGACAGCCCACTTCCACCCTAAAATCTAGGTTTCGGGTCATCCAATCTGCCGATGAAATATAGACTTTGGGATCTCCTTGGTTGCCAAAGATGAACAACCGGGGATGTTCCAAAAATTTATCCACGATACTGATTGCCTCTATATTTTCACTCATTCCCTCAACACCGGGGATCAAACAACAGATTCCACGGATAATGAGTTGGACCTTGACCCCCGCCCTACTGGCTTCATACAGCTTATCCACCATCTTATAGGAAGTAAAGCTGTTCATCTTGATCTTTATATACGCCTCCTTCCCCACAAGTGCATTGGCTATCTCATTGTCTATTAGCTTCGTAAATTTTGATTGGGTATAATGTGGCGATACCACAAGGTGTTTGTATTTGTTGATCTTATAATTGGTTTCAAAAAACCCGAAGACCTTGCTCATGTCTTTCATAATGCCCTCATGGGCGGTAAACAAGGTATAATCTGTATAAATTTTGGCAGTGGACTCGTTGAAATTTCCCGTGCTTATAAAACCGTACCGCTTTATCCCTTCCCCTTCTTCCCGTTCGATCATACAGATCTTGCTGTGGACCTTGAGCCCGGGAACCCCAAAGATCAACCGTATGCCTTCGGCCTGCATTTGGTTGGCATATTCAATATTTGCCTGTTCATCAAAGCGGGCCTGCAATTCAATTTGGACAGTGACCTGTTTCCCGTTCTTCGCGGCATTGATCAAGGCCGATGCAATCTGGCTGTCATCCGCCAATCTGTACACCGTGATCTTGATGGTACGTACCTTGGGATCTAAGGCAGCCTCTCGTAAAAACTTGGTCACATAACTAAAGGATTGATAAGGGGTATAGATCATATAATCCTTGTGGGCGATCAATTCCAAGATACTTCCCTTCATACTCAATCCCTTAACGGGCAGGGGCTCTATCTTGTCGTACATTAAATCATGCCTGCCCAAACTTGGAAACCCCATGTAATCCCTTCTGTTGTGGTATCTTCCTCCGGGGATAACGCTATCGGTATCCATGATGTTCATTTTTTCCTTGAGGAACTGGAGCGTATCCTTGTCAATGTTCTTGTCATATACAAAACGGACCGGATCACTTATTTTTCTGTGCTCCACGCTGGAAGAAATCTTTTCGATGAAGCTTTTGCTCAAATCGTTGTCTATGTCCAATTCGGCATCACGGGTAATCTTGATCATGTGTGCCGTAATGGACTCAAACTCAAACATGGTGAACACACTGTCCAAACAAAAACGGATAAGATCATCCAGAATAATGATGTAATTTTTGTCCCCTTCTTTGGGCAACACCACAAATCGGTCTATTCCTTTGGGAATTTCAATCAATGCATACCTGTTTGGCCCTCCATTGCCCGAAAATCCACCCTTTTTCATGACCATTTTGACCGCCAAGTAAGCGGCTGTATCCTTGAGCAGTGGAAATTCTGCCAAATCGTTCAAAATAATGGTCATCAACTCTTGGTTCACTTTTTTGAAAAAGTAATCCCTTATGAATTCCGCTTGGGTATCGCTTATTTCATTTTCGTTGATGATGAAGATGTTCTCTGTTGCCAACTCTTTTTCAATACTATTGAAAATTTCCAAGCTCCTGGCCTGTTGCGCAATCACAATTTTCGTGATTTCTTCCAACAGGTCTTTTGCTTTTTCACCACCCAATACACTTTTACCGGTTTTTCCAGCATCCACAATACGTTTAACGGTTGCATACCGAACCTTGAAAAATTCATCCAGGTTGTTGCTGAAAATCCCCAAAAATCGAAGGCGGTCAATCAGTGGCACCTTTTTGTCCGCACTTTCTTGAAGCACCCTGGCATTGAATTGCAGCCAACTGATTTCCCTGTTTATATATTCGTTTTTGACTTTGACCATTTATCGTTTTATGTATTTTGGAAAGATCGTTTGCTCCGTAACCCCTTTGGAGATTTTGGACCAATCTTCCACATTGAATCTAAGGTGGACCAAACCTGCAGTTGGAACGTTTTCAATATACTGATCTCCCCAAGCATTTGCAAGTGATGTGAAGGCATAATTGTGTCCGAAAATCGCTACAGTATCCCACGCATTGTCCAATTGACCGACAAATCTTTCAACACTGCTCCCTGAAAAGTCATACAGCGCTTCGGTAACCCTAAGCTTGTCCAACCCAAACTGTTGGTTCCTCAAAAAAATCATGCAGGTATGCAATGCCCTATTGGCCGGACTGGAAAATGCAAAATCTATTTCACGGTTCTTCTCCCTGTATTCTTTTGCCACACGATATGCATCATCGATCCCTTTTTCCATTAGGGGTCTGTCTTTGTCGGAAACCTCATAGTCCCAAGAGGATTTTCCATGCCTCATCATTATCAAGTGCTTCATAATCAATATTTTAAGGAGCCAACCTTTCTATTTTCCAATCAAGGTCTTCTTGAAGCGTGTACCGTATCCGATCGTGCAGTCTGTTGGGGCGTCCCTGCCAGAATTCCATGGAGATGGGCCTTACCAAGTACCCTCCCCAATGGGCAGGACGTTCTATCTCCTTGCCCTCATACTTTTTCTCCAAGGCCAACAATTCTTTTTCCAATGCTTCCCTCGATCCAATTACATCGCTCTGGTTGGAAACTATGGCCCCCAACTTGCTTCCTACCGGTCTTGATTCAAAATATCCGTCGGAAAGATTCTCCGCTATTTTTTCGGCAAGGCCCTTTATGATGACTTGCCTTTCCATGTTGGGCCAGAAAAATGAAAGGCACACGGATGGGTTTTTGGTTATGGCCCTACCTTTTTCACTACGGTAATTGGTATAGAATATGAAACCTTCGTGGGTGTATTTTTTCATGAGCACTACCCTACCTTTTGGAAATCCATCCAATCCAATGGTGGAAAGGGTCATGGCATTGGGTTCGTCCATACCCTCAGTGGCCTCTACCTCATAGAACCATTTTTGGAATTGCTGTAGCGGATTTCCATCAATGGAGTCTTCCATCAACGAACTCTTCTGATAGGATTTCCTATAATTGCCCAAATCGTTTTGCATAGGGTGAATTTCGTATAAAATTCAAATTTCAGCAAAAGAATGCAGATGGGAAAGGTGGGCGTCCTTGATTTTGACGATTTCTTTTATATGTCAAAGGTTTTTCCGTCATCGGCCAGCTCCACATTTGGGAACACTTTCCCTGCTTCCTCCCTAAAAAGTTCGGTGGACTTGTACCTAGTGGAATAATGCCCCAGAATAAGCCTGCCCACTTTTGCCTTTTTTGCTATTTGTGCAGCTTGTTTGGCCGTGGAATGTTTTGTCTTGCCGCAAAGGTTGGACTCTGTCTCCAAAAAAGTGGATTCATGGTACAGCACGTTCACCTTTTGTATGCTGGGCAAAATGGCTTCGCTATACGCCGTATCACTGCAAAAAGCGTAACTTTTGGGTTTGGGTGGATTTATGGTAAGTTCCGCATTGGGGATGGTCTTTCCGTCTTCCGAAACTCCATCGGCGCCATTTTTTATCCTGTTGTATTGGTTTCGATTGATCTTATATTTTGAGGCTGCTTCAACATCAAGGGTTCTAGGCGCTGGCTTTTCCCTGAACAGAAATCCATTGGTGTAGACCCTATGGTCCAACGGAATGGTGTGGACAGTCACGCTATCATCCTCAAATATCAGCTGTGGTTCTTTTGAATCCAACTCATGAAAAATCAAAGGATAATTGGTCCAAGAGTCACCAAGTTTGAGCAATAGGGTTATGGCCTCCTTGATTCCTTTGGGCCCATGGATGTGCATTTCCTTCTCCCTGCCCAAAAGTCTGAAGGTAGAGATCAACCCGGGCAGCCCAAAGAAATGATCGCCGTGTAAATGGGAAATGAAAATATGGTTGATACGTGAAAATTTGACCTTGTATTTTCTGAGCTGTACCTGGGTGCCTTCACCGCAATCGATCAAAAAAAGGTGTTTCTGTATTTCCAGTACTTGTGAAGTTGGGTTTGTAAAAGTTCTTGGTGTTGCCGAATAACAACCTAGAATGGTCAACTTCATATATCCAAATCGCGTTCAATTTCCTCCATTTCTATGATATCCCTAGCTTCCTGGATGGTGGGTACCACGGTTATCTCGTCAGGAACCTCATCGAAGGAAACCCGGTCCGTTACCAGAACAAAGGATTTGTTGGCGGCTTTATGGGCGTTGGATATATCCAAAAATTCCAAGAGGTTCCCCACCGTCAGTTTATTGAAAGAGAAAAGGTTTATAATAATATTATCGTGCTTTAATCTGGGGTAAGCTTTGTTAAAATTTTCCAAGAAGGTGGCTAAGGAGGTCTTTTCCTGGAAAACAATGGTTGTTGTTCCTTCTTTGTCGAAAATCATGTCACTTAATTTTTGATGCCAATAAATATAATACCGCCATACGGATGGCCACTCCATTTTCAACTTGTTCCAAGATAATGGATTGATTGGAATCTGCCACATCACTTGTGATTTCGACACCCCTATTGATGGGACCGGGGTGCATGATCACAATTTGTTTGCCCAAACTGTCCAACAGCTGCTTGTTGACCCCAAATTGCTGGGTATATTCGCGTGTAGAGGGGAAATAACTGATATCCATACGCTCATGCTGAACCCGTAACATGTTGGCCACATCGCACCATAACAATGCCTTTCTCAAATTGGTCTCCACCGTTACACCCAATGACTCTATATGTTTAGGTATCAAGGTCTTTGGTCCGCAAACCTTTACATTGGCCCCCTGTAGTTTCAGGGCAAAAATATTGGACAGGGCAACACGTGAATGCAAAATATCGCCCACGATCACTACATTTTTTCCCCCTACATCCCCTAGCTTCTCCCGAATGGAATAGGAATCCAACAGGGCCTGGGTGGGATGTTCGTGGGCACCATCGCCTGCGTTTACAATGGAAGCCTTTACGTGTTTTGAAAGAAAGATGCCCGCCCCTGGGTTGGGATGGCGCATCACCACCATATCCACTTTCATGGACAGGATGTTATTTACGGTATCTATCAAGGTTTCTCCCTTTGTTACGGAAGATTGTGAAGCGGAAAAATTGACGACATCCGCGGACAATCTTTTCTCTGCAAGTTCAAAGGAAAGTCTTGTACGGGTACTATTTTCAAAGAAGATATTGGCAATGGTGATATCCCTGAGCGTAGGGACCTTTTTAATGGATCGGTTGATGACCTCCTTGAAATGATCTGCGGTTTCAAAAATGAGCGCTATATCTTTTTTGTCCAGATATTTGATTCCCAGTAAGTGATCTACACTCAGTTCGGCCATCTTTACTTATTTACTTACCAAATACACCATGTCCTTTCCGTCATTTTCTTCCCACATCACCTTTACTTTTTCTTCGTTTATGGCATCTACCTGCCTGCCCCTGTAATTGGGTTGAATGGGCAAATGCCTGCTAAAACGCCTATCGATCAACGTCAACAACTCTATGCTCATGGGCCTTCCAAAAGATTGGATGGCCGTTAAAGCCGCGCGTATGCTTCTTCCCGTGTAAAGTACATCATCAATGAATACCACATTCTTATCCTCCACCAAAAAGTCCATTTTTGTGGTGTTGGCCTTCAAAATCTCTCCCCTTCCAAAATCGTCCCTAAAGAATGTGATGTCCAAAAAACCGAGGGCAATATGTTTTACCTTGTATTCTTCCTTGAGAATCTTTGCCAATCGCTCCGCCAAAAAAACACCCCTGGGCTGAATGCCCACCAAGGCAGTGTTGCTAAAATCCAAATGGTTTTCTAAAAGCTGACAGGCCAGCCGGTGCAGTATGATGTTGATTTCCTTTGAAGTAAGCAGTACTCTTTGACTCATTTGCTTTGCTACCGACTCAGTTGTATGCAAAAGTAAACAATTCTTTAAAATGCCAAGGGCATAAAAAAAAGCCCCGCCAAAATGGCGGGGCTCTCTATTTTTATGGAAATACCGATTATTTTTTCTTGGAATCGGCCTCCATTTTATCCTTCAACGCCTGCAACTGGGCATTGGCATCACCAAGGGTCGGTGCAACCTCATCGGATGACGAGGCCCTTTTCTTGGCAGCTTTTACATTTCGATCTTCCTGTTCCCTAAAGATTGCGGTGTGGCTGGCCACAACCCTTTTGAAATCTTTGTTGAACTCTATGATCTTGAATTCTGCCTCTTCACCTTTCACCAACTTTTTGCCATCTTCTTTTTCCATGTGCCTCAAAGGAACAAATCCTACGATATCCTCATTGAAATTGATGGTGGCTCCTTTATCAACAACCTCTGCGATGGATGCCTTGTGAACAGTTCCTTCGGCAAACTCCTTGGTGTATTTGTCCCAAGGGTTCTGTGTGGTCTGCTTATGGCCCAAGCTCAACTTGCGACCTTCTACGTCCAATTCCAAAACCTCCACTTCCAAAGTGTCGCCAACGGCCACAAATTCGGATGGGTGTTTGATCTTCTTGGTCCAAGAAAGGTCAGAAATGTAGATCAAACCGTCGATTCCTTCTTCCAACTCTACAAAAACACCAAAGTTGGTAAAGTTTCTAACGATTCCCTTATGTTTGGAGCCAACAGGATATTTGGAAGTGATGTCTGTCCATGGGTCTGGGGTCAATTGCTTGATGCCCAATGACATCTTGCGGTCTTCCCTATCCAAGGTCAATACAACGGCCTCGACCTCATCACCCACACTTACGAAATCCTGTGCGGAACGCAAATGGGTAGACCAGGACATTTCCGATACGTGGATCAATCCTTCCACACCTTCAGCAACTTCAATAAAGGCACCATAATCTGCAATCACCACAACCTTGCCTTTTACCTTATCGCCAACTTTGATTTCATCACCAAGGGCATCCCATGGGTGTTTTTCCAACTGCTTAAGACCCAATTGAATCCTTGATTTGTTATCATCGAAGTCTAGGATGACCACGTTCAATTTTTGATCCAATTCCACCACTTCGTTGGGGTGGTTGATCCTGCTCCAAGAAAGGTCAGTAATGTGGATCAATCCATCTACACCTCCAAGGTCGATGAACACACCATAGGAAGTGATGTTCTTCACGACACCTTCCAATACCTGGCCTTTTTCCAATTGACCGATGATCTCTTTCTTCTGTTCTTCTATATCCGCTTCGATCAAAGCTTTGTGCGATACCACAACGTTCTTGAACTCGTGGTTGATCTTCACCACCTTGAACTCCATGGTCTTGCCCACGTACTGATCGTAATCACGGATAGGCTTCACATCGATTTGGGAACCGGGCAAGAAGGCCTCTATTCCAAATACATCCACGATCATACCTCCTTTGGTCCTGCACTTTACAAAACCTTGGACAATCTCTTCCTTGTCATGGGCAGAATTTACCCTGTCCCATGCTTTGATGGTCCTGGCCTTTCTGTGTGAAAGTACCAACTGTCCTGTCTTGTCCTCACGAATATCTATGAGTACCTCTACTTTGTCCCCAACCTTAAGATTTGGGTTGTAACGGAACTCGTTCAAGGAAATTACACCTTCAGACTTGGCGTTGATGTCGATGATGGCCTCACGGTCTGTCATGTGGACAACGGTTCCTTCAACTACCTCCTCGTCTGCGGTGTCCACAAAATTTTCCTCTACAAGATTTTCAAATTCCTTGAGCTTTTTATCATCTACGCGCTCAATTCCTTCTTCGTACTTTTCCCAATCAAAGTTTTCAAGATATTCCTTTGGGTCTCTTTGGGTCTGTACTTCTTCTTTTACTTCTTGAACGGCTGCGGTAGTTTCTTCTACCTCAACACTTGCTTTTTCTTCAGCCATATGCTGATTTAAATTTGTATTCCACGTTTTACAAGAGTTGAGCAATTACCGTGGAAGTGGTTTTTACCTAAGTTCTCAAATTCCTTTTCCTCTTGCCGCTTTGCTAAAAAGGAGTGCAAAAATACAATTAAATTCTTGATTCACAAAGTATCTGGGCAAAAGGTTGCTGACCTGAAAGCATAATAAAAATTTAATGGTAAAATCTTTTGAGATTACCTATATTGATACCACTAATTATTAACTAAACACACACGAACATGAGTACAAAGGCAAAGTATCAGCCAGTCTTGGACCTGGGCATGGAACTGAACATAAAAAATGGGGATGTTTACGAAGAAAACGGCGTTTTGAAGATAAAGGGAATGGCCTCCACTCCGTATGAAAAAGACATTCTTTGGGACAAAATCAAGGAGATCGGGGGGCAACACCCCACGGACATCAAGGCCAACATTACGGTAGAGGATGATTCCGTGTACCACCGGCATACGGTAAAGGGCGGGGAATCCCTGAGCAAGATTTCCAAGCACTATTATGGAGATGCCATGAAGTACAACAAGATCTTTGAGGCCAATACCAATATTTTGAAAAACCCGGACCTTATCCATCCTGGGCAGGTTTTGGTGATTCCGAATTTGTAGGCATTTGTCAGTTTGAGCGCAGTCGAGAACTTATTTACATCTCGACTGCGCTCTATGAGACATAAAGGCGCCCAAGGGCGTCTTTTTTGTTTGGCTGGTTTTTTTCGCTAAAAATCACGAACTTCACATATCGGTCGATATAACCTATTGAAACAGAATCATATATTACGTATTGGCAGTAATGCATAGCTGACCTTATTATCAATTTAAATGTCCAGAGTAAACGTAACAAAAGAGGCAACAATAGAAATCCTAGCTGAGCACATCCGCTCGCATCTTGGTGATTCTGTCCAATTTAAAATCAAAAATAATAGACTGAGCATAGAAGAAAATCAATTTAGCGGTTGTCATGTGACCTTACGGCAAAAAAATGGATCAAATCGGTGTTATGTTTTTGGTTTTATGCCGTCAATCGGGGCTAGATTGGGGCTGCTCATTGGTATTCTTGCATTTTTTAGTATTGTAACCTCCCTTATCATTGGGGAATTCAATCCCATAGCAGGAGGTGTCATTCCGTTTGTTATTTATTTTTTGTTGATCGACCTACCATCGCGCAAACTTGTTGGCAAGGTCACTCAAATTATTAGGGAAAGTAGCTTCAATCAAGACAAAATTTCAGCAAAACCTGTTCGGCCTGATTTTCAAAAAAGTTGGCTATTGATTGCGCTCTTGGTCCTGGGGCTAATTGTAACCGTCGTCATTAGTAAACCAAAAAAACAAATCCTATTTCCAATCAATCAAGCAACTGAAACCCCTGATGCAAATGGGATAAAAAGCCTAAAGAATATTGAACAACTTAAAACCAAAGGTGAAATTCAAGCAAAGACTCAAATACTTAAAGGTAATGATACCATTGTTTTAGATTTTCAAATTTCAGTTAAGGTTAAAAATCGATATTTCCCATTTATGGAAGTAGGCCAAGAGGTAGCGGTTACTGTACCGGAGTATCCAGAGGTGAAGTTCACCACCACAATTGAGAAAATCCGCCCTGTTATAGCCATGGATAGGCCACAAATTGAATTGATTTTGGGATTTCCCATTACAGATACACGATTAAAGGAAGGAACTGTTGTGGAAGTAACCCTTACAAACCGAAAGAACCTAAACTAAAACGCTTCGATATACAACTACCAACAATGGTTATAATCTATTATGGCAATAGTTCGAACCTCTCAACCCTGCTTCGCAATCACTCGCTGCGCATAATCGAGAATACGTTCAAGCTGTTCTTCCAACCCCATATCGCTGTTGTCAAACTCGATGGCATCCTTGGCCTTCCGCAGTGGTGATTCTTTTCGGGTGGAATCTATTCGGTCCCTTTCCTGCACATTTTTGAGCACTTCGGCAAAGGTTACCAGCTCTCCCCTATCCAAAAGCTCTTTATAACGTCTTGTGGCCCGGGTTTCCGGACTGGCAGTCATAAAAAGTTTCAATTCGGCATTGGGGAAAACCACCGTGCCAATATCCCTTCCATCCATCACAATGCCTTTCTCCCTGCCCATCTGTTGCTGCATCTCTACCAGCATGTGTCGTACTTCCTTTATGGCTGCTATTTTGCTTACATGGCGGGAGACCATCATGCTCCGGATTTCCTTTTCCACATTTTCCCCGTTCAAATACATATCCGAACGGCCTACATCCGCATTGGGGACAAAGCTGAGCTTGATTTCAGGCAAATGTGCAATGAGGGAAGGTATATCTTCTTTGTCTCCAATATAGCCATGGTTCAATGCATAGAGTGTGACCGCCCGGTACATGGCCCCGGTGTCCACATAGATGTAGCCCAATTGGGAGGCCAATTGTTTGGCGATGGTACTTTTTCCTGTGGAGGAATACCCGTCAATGGCGATGGTGATTTTTTTCATTGAAACAAAAATAGGGATAACACCCCTAAATTCCCACTTCGACTTCGCTCAGTGCAAGTTCTCAAGGGAACAATTCTTGGTTCATTTTAGCAACGCTTCCTACAGCGTTTTGGCATTTTTGACCATTCTGTTGGTGACGGCCATGTCGATCACCTCACTCATATCGGTAACATAGTGAAACGTAAGTCCCTTGAGATAATCTTCCTTGATTTCTTCGATGTCCTTTCTGTTCTCTTCGGAAAGAATGATTTCCTTGATCCTGGCCCTCTTGGCCGCCAATATCTTTTCCTTTATGCCGCCCACGGGCAACACCTTGCCCCTGAGTGTGATTTCACCCGTCATGGCCAAACTCTTCTTTACCTTGCGTTGGGTAAAGAGCGATACCAAGGAGGTCAGCATGGTAATCCCTGCGCTGGGCCCATCCTTGGGCGTAGCCCCTTCGGGCACGTGGATATGCACGTTGTACTTTTCAAAGACATCCGAATCTATGCCAAAGATATCCGCATTGGATTTAATGTACTCCATGGCAATGGTAGCTGATTCCTTCATGACCTTGCCCAAATTTCCAGTGATGTTCAACAAACCCTTCCCTTTGGACAAAATGGATTCAATAAAAAGAATATCGCCCCCGACACTGGTCCAGGCCAAGCCGGTTACCACCCCGGCCACTTCGTTGTTTTCATATTTGTCGCGCTCCAACCGGGCAGGACCCAATATTTTCTCCACATCCTCATTGGTTACCTTCACATTGTACTCTTCTTCTATGGCGATGGATTTGGCGGCATAGCGTACCATTTTGGCCAATTGCTTTTCCAAGCCCCTGACCCCTGATTCACGGGTATAGCCTTCCACTATTTTTTCCAACTGGGGCTTGCCGATTTTTAAGTCTTTTGTAGAAAGTCCATGTTCCTTCAACTGCTTGGGCAACAAATGGCGTTTGGCAATCTCCACTTTTTCCTCAATGGTATATCCGGTAACGTTGATGATCTCCATCCGGTCCAACAAAGCGGGTTGAATGGAACCCAAACTGTTCGCCGTGGCAATGAACATGACCTTGGAAAGATCATAGCCCATCTCCAGGAAATTATCGTGGAACTCGCTGTTCTGTTCTGGATCCAACACTTCCAACATGGCAGAGGAGGGATCCCCTTGGTGGCTCATGGAAAGCTTGTCGATCTCGTCCAGAATGAAAACCGGGTTGGACGTACCCGCTTTTTTGATGCTCTGTATGATCCTTCCTGGCATGGCCCCGATATAGGTTTTACGGTGCCCCCTGATTTCGGCCTCATCGCGCAGACCGCCCAAGGACATACGCACATATTCCCTGCCCAAAGCTTCGGCTATGGATTTGCCCAAAGAGGTTTTTCCCACTCCGGGAGGGCCATAAAGGCAAAGGATGGGCGATTTCATATCATTGCGCAGTTTCAATACCGCCAAATATTCAACGATCCTCCTTTTTACATCCTCTAGCCCATAGTGGTCACGGTCCAAAATCTGTTGGGCACGCCTTAGGTCGAACTTATCCTTGGAATATTCATCCCATGGCAGATCCAATAACAGATCCAGATAGTTGCGCTGGATGGAATATTCTGCCACCTGTGGATTCATACGTTGCATCTTGCCCAATTCACGGTCAAAATGTTCCTTGACTTTTTTGCTCCATTTTTTCTTCAGGGCCTTTTCCTGCATTTCATCCACTTCCTCCTCATAAGAGAGTCCACCAAGCTCCTCTTGAATGGTCTTCATCTGTTGGTGCAGAAAATATTCCCGTTGCTGTTGATCCATGTCACTGCGCACCTTGGACTGTATATCGTTCCTCAATTCCAGCTTTTGAAGTTCCATGTTCATATACTTCAAAGTGGCCAGTGCGCGTTCCTGAAGGTTTGGGATCTCCAATATCTGTTGTTTTTCCGCCACACTTAGGTTAAGGTTAGAGGATACAAAATTGATCAGGAAGGAATTGCTCTGGATGTTCCTGATAGCAAAAGTGGCCTCACTGGGAATATTGGGATTATCCTTGATGATCTTAAAGGCCAATTCCTTGATGGAATCTATGATGGCCTCAAATTCCTTACTGTTCTTCTCTGGGCGCACTTCTTTGGCCTCTCTTACCGTTGCGGTCAAATAAGGCTTTTCGGTAACAATGCTCTCAATCTGGAAGCGTTTTTTTCCCTGAAGGATCACCGTGGTGTTCCCGTCGGGCATTTGCAAGACACGTAAGATCCGTGCAACGGTCCCCAATGTATTGATGTCTTCCACTCCCGGGTTCTCGGTCTCTTCATCTTTTTGGGAGACCACTCCTATTGTTTTTGTGCCGTTATTGGCATCCTTTATCAAGTTGATGGACTTATCCCTGCCCGCAGTGATCGGTATGACCACTCCCGGAAAGAGCACCGTGTTTCGTAAAGGAAGTACGGGCAAGACCTCGGGCAAGCTCTCCTTGTCCATTTGCTCTTCATCCTCCGGTGTCAACAATGGTATCAGTTCCGCATCCTCATCCAGCCCTTGGAGGGACAGGTTGTCAAAATTTGAAATTTTTATTTCTCCCATATCGTCTGTTTCGGTCATTTTGTCATAACCGACAAATAATTTTCTCTTTCAATAAAGCCGATTTTCTGTGTAATGCCTTAAAAAACAGGTGTTGCAACGGAATCTCGGTTCAATTTCACATCTTTAAAGGCAATTCCTGTGCCATTAAAATCGATTTTTTCTGAAAAAAGTGTAACAATTGATAAATTCATCAATCTATAAGACAAACCATTCATTTTTTGAGCCACCAAAATGAACATATTGATGCACTGCTCAAATTGTGCCTCGAAGGAAAACAAAGCGCACAATTGGAGGTATACAATCGGTACTATAGGGCCATGTACAACATTGCCCATAGAATCGTGAAGGATTCGGCGGAAGCTGAGGATGTGATGCAGGAATCGTTTTTGAGCGCGTTCACGAAGCTGCACACTTTTAAAGGGGACGTCACCTTTGGGGCATGGCTAAAAAAGATTGTGATCAACAACAGTATCTATCATTACAAGAAAGCACAAAAGACCCGGGCAGTGGATTTGGATGAAATAATGTACAAGGTCGAAGATAATGATGGCGTTGCTTTGGATAACGGTGGTTTTTCGGAACTGAAGGCTCAAAAAGTGATGGAAACCATGAAAAGTTTGAAAGACAATTACAGAGTTTCTTTGACCTTACATTTAATTGAAGGCTACGATTATGAGGAGATCAGTGAGATTATGAACATCAGCTATGCAAATTGTAGGACCACAATTTCCAGGGCCAAAGAGAGTCTTAGAAAAAAGTTGACCGTAAATGCTTGACTATGAAAAAAGATAATGTAGAACAATTGTTTGAACGGCTACAAGGTCAGTTTGACCTTGAAGAGCCAACAATGGGGCACCAAGAGCGGTTTTTGGAAAAATTGAACCGCTCCCAAGGGACCATTTCGCTCCACGGGAAAAAAACGGTTTGGTGGAAACCCTTGTCCATTGCGGCTTCCATTGCCTTGCTGGCCATGTTGGGCCTACAGGTATTCAACCCAAAACCCACACTTAAGGAGCAGGTTGTGGAAATTGCTCCGGAAGTGTCCAAGACCGAGTTCTACTTTGCCAGTTTGATCGAGGAACAGGTACAGTTGCTCAAGGATGAAAAATCACCGGAAACCGCCCAATTGGTGGACGATACGCTCCTTCAGCTTAAAAAATTGGAAGATGACTATCGAGCATTGGAAGAAGACCTTGTCCATGGTGGAAACAGTAAAATTATCCTGAACGCCATGATCATCAACTTCCAAACCCGCATAGACCTAATAAAAGAAGTTTTGACAAATATTGAAAACATTAAAAATTTAAACCCCTACAATGATGAAAACATTACAATATAAAAGCTCCTTGTGGGCATTCCTCCTTGTTCCCTTCTTGCTTTGCGCCAATACGGGCTACCAGGGCGGAAAGTATACCAAGGAAAAGACCATCAAGAAAGAATTCAATGTCAATTCCGATGCCCTGTTCAAGGTGACCAACAGCTATGGCAACCTTAACATTACCTCATGGAACGAAAACAGGGTCGTCATTGAAGTACAGATCAAAGCCGATGGAAACGATGAAGAACGTGTACAGCAAAGATTGAACGAAATTGATGTCGATTTTGAAAACAGTGCCAGCATGGTGTCTGCAAGGACCCTTTTCGGGGACCGCGGAAAAAGTTGGGGATGGAACTGGGGCAACCGCAGGAACGTCAGCATTCAGGTGAACTATACGGTAAAATTGCCCGTAAAGAACAGCGTTAACCTCAGCAACGACTATGGAAATATCTACCTGGACCGTATTGATGGCCATGCCAAAATCAACTGTGACTACGGAAAAATTGATGTGGGCGAGCTAAGAGGCCGGAACAATGAACTCAAGTTCGATTACACTTCGCGGTCTACTTTTGACTACATCAACAGTGGCGAAATCATTGCGGATTATTCTGGTTTCACCATCGAAAAGGCCGGAAACCTTCGAGTAAAGGCAGATTACACCAATGCCGTCATCAAGCAAATGGAAGATTTGGAATATTCCAGTGATTATGGGTCCATTGAGGTAGAAGAAGTGAACAACGTCAACGGAAACGGTGACTATATCGGTGTAAAACTGGGGACTGTCCACGGCAATGTTAGCCTGACCTCGGATTACGGTTCCATAAAAATTTCTGATATGGCCCCCGATGCAGGGAACATCAACATCAAAACTGATTATACCGGGATAAAAATAGGGTACAGTGCCCAATACTATTTCGACTTTGAAATTTCCACAGAATATGCTGGGGTCAGCGGAAAGGATGATTTCGAAATCAATATCAGCAAGGAAAAATCCAACGAAAAATACTATAAGGGATATTACGGAAAACAGAACTCCGGCAATACGGTCTCCATTACCAGTGACTATGGTGGAATAACTTTTTATCAGAACTAATAATCAAATCAAAAAACTAAAAGCACGATCATGAAAAAAATAATCACACTAAGCCTGGCGCTATCCATGGTAGCCATTACAAATGCACAGTGGGGCAGAAAAATCAAAGGTGACGGAAATGTTGTAACCATTGAGCGCTCTGTTGGGCAATACGATGAAGTGGCTTTGTCCGGCTGGTTCAATGTTGAACTGGTAGGTGGAAAAGAAGGGGAAATCACCCTTAGAGGCGAATCCAATATTTTGGAATACATTGAAACCGAGGTCAAAAACGGCACATTGGTCATCAAAACGGAAAAAGGCGTGAATTTACGGCCCTCCACTTGGGGTTCCAGTGTCCTGATTACCGTACCTGTAGAGGATATTAGCGCCGTGTCGCTTTCCGGATCTGGAGACATTGTGGGCAAGACCAAGATTAAATCGGATAGCTTTAGGGCACAGATTGCCGGTTCGGGAGACATCGACATCTCCGTTGAGGCACGTCACGTTGAGGCCTCCCTTTCTGGGTCCGGCGATATTGAATTATCTGGAAAAGCCACAGACCTGGATGTTCAAGTTTCGGGTTCCGGGGATGTAAAAGCGTATGATCTGGAAGCTGAATTTGTTACCGCGGCAATATCCGGCTCCGCCGATGTCAAGGTCACCGCAAACCAATCCATTGATGCCAAGGTATCAGGATCGGGAGATATCAGCTATCGCGGAAATCCACAGAAAATAAGCAGCAAATCCTCTGGTTCTGGAGATATTTCAAAAGGATAAACTGGGGTTTATCACCAATCAAAAAACACATCACAAAAAGGCCCTGTATGACTACAGGGCTTTTATTATTTAGGACAACTCCATCACTTCGATATCAGGGTTCCAAGTTCCTTCCAAGTCACTAAATGAATGTTCTCTTCCTCCAAAATCCTGGCACATTCCTCACTGGTGAAGAAATCAAAGTCCTGTTGTCTCCAATTGGCTCCCCAATATATGCGTTCAAAGGACATACCCTGACTTTCCATATTATCGTAGCTACAATGAATGGTCATCACATTAACCCCTGGCACCAAATTTCTCAACGTATTTGCATAGAATTTGGCCATGCTGGTATCGTAAGCTCCCGGCCCTGCCGAAAATCTATGGTCTATTATCAGTGTTGGTTTAAGAGATTCCTTTGTGTCCGGTTGTAAGTTTTGGTATTCTACCATGGCTGGAATTCCATAGTCTTTGGCCAATTTTAGATATAGATCATAGTAGCGGGGGTCCGTGGAAAACGAACAGCCCATGTGGCTGTCCAAATGGGTCGGATGGATGCCCATGGCAATGGCCTTGTCAATCTGTGCCCTCAATTCAAGTTCAACCTCATCAATGTTGGCATTTTCCCAAAGCTCATCGCAGTTATCGTAGAAATATCCATTTGCATCCAAAAGACTGGGAACGTCCGAAGCCGAAGCCACAGATCCCCATTTCAACAGTTTCCATTCACTGGTCAAGGTCAGGTGGATGCCCATATCATGATTGGGATGCGTTTTAGCGTATTCGGCCACTTCTGTCAACCATGGTGTAGGCACCATGATGCTCGCACTGTTCACCGAACCGGACTCGAATGCTTTAAAGGTGGCTTGGTTCACACTGTGTATCACCCCCACATCATCAGCATGGATGATAAGCAGTTTGGCATCTGCCGAATAGCCCAATCTTTCCTGGATCGTCTCTTGTGCCTGCAGTATTGGTCCTGCCCAAAATAGTAGTAGGGCAAAAAATAGTATGTGTTTCATGGATTATTTTTTTTGTTGACCCTAGTGAGCAGGAACATTCCAACCAAAAAGAAAAGCCCCAAAAATATGGTACTGTTCCGCATACTTCCAGTCATCTGTGCCACAATCCCATATAAAAAGGTCCCTATGATGATACCAACTTTTTCGGCCACATCATAAAAACTGAAAAAAGAAGTGGTATCGGTGGTTTCAGGCAAAAATTTGGAATAGGTAGAACGCGAAAGTGCCTGTATCCCTCCCATCACAATACCGACCAGTCCCGCGGCTGTATAAAAGTCCATAGGGGTCTGCAAAAAATAGGCGTAAATGCATAACAGGACCCAAATGATATTGATGACGATCAATGTCCTGATATTGCCAAAAGTCTTTGACGCCCTTGCCGTGACCGTTGCGCCGAAAATGGCCACGATCTGTATGACCAAAATACTTATGATGAGACCTGTGGTCCGTTCACTGTCAGATCCCCAATTTATTTCTTCCTCTCCAAAATAGGTGGCGATCAACATAACGGTCTGAACGGCCATACTGTAGACAAAGAAAGCTCCCAAATACCTTTTCAAACGGGTTTCCGCCCCCAATTGCCTCCAAACACTTTGCAATTCCTTGAATCCGTTGAGGACAATATTGGTGCGTTCCCCTTCTCTTTTGTTCCCTTTCGGTAAATGTGCGAAGGTGTATTGGCTGAACAAAATCCACCAAATACCCACCGAGATGAAGGAATATTTCATAGCTCTGATTTCCGCTACCTCTCCACCACTATCCGTAATTCCAAAAACGGCCGGTTGCATTACCATGGCCAAGTTAAAGACCAATAAAATGACACTGCCGATGTATCCCAGTGAAAACCCTTTGGCACTGATGCCATCTTGCTGCTCGGGGAATGCTATGTCTGGCAAATAGGAGTTATTGATGGCAAAACTGACCCAAAATCCCACCAGTCCAAAAAAATAGCAGGTAAGACCAACGTAAATATTCTCCAAAGAAAACCAGTACAGACCAATGCAAGACACCGCTCCCAAATAGCAAAAAGATTTTAGGAAAATCTTTTTGTTCCCTAGATAATCCGCAATTCCAGAAACCAATGGGGTTACAATCGCAATGAATACAAATGCCAGGGAAGTAACATAACTGATCAAAGGTGCACGGGCAATCTCCCCTCCAAACACCGTAACTTTTTCGATACCGGCCACCCTGAACAGGGCTCCATAGAAAATGGGGAAAATTGCCGAGGAAATGACCAAGCTGTATACAGAATTGGCCCAGTCATAAAAAGCCCAAGCGTTCAATAGTTTTTTACTTCCTTTTATGGCCAATGCTCTTGTCATGATAGTATTTTAAAAACAAATGTCATTTCGAGGCCATGGAAGAAATCTTTAACCCAGAAAGCAGATTCTTCGCATGTTCGAAATGACATTGCTATTTGATATTGTCCAAACCTATTTGAATGAGGTTACCCCAAACTTGGCCGCCTCCTGTTTTGCAGCGGGTGCCCAAGCCGTTAAATTACTTATTCTTGTTTCGTTGGAAGGGTGTGTGCTCAAAAACTCCGGTGGTGCCTGACCCCCTGCATTTGCCTTCATCCTTTGCCAAAGCTTGGCCGCTTCATCCGGATTATAACCTGCAATTGCCATAATCTGTAGTCCTATCCTATCGGCTTCGGTTTCATGGCTCCTGCTAAAGGGCAGCATCACCCCAATGGTAGATCCCAGCCCATATGCCTGATTGAACATGTTCCGCTTTTCAGGGTCCTGAATGGCAACGTTCCCTGCCACGGCACCTATCTGCTGCAACATGCCTGCGCTCATGCGCTGTGCCCCATGGTCTGCCAAAGCATGGGCCACCTCGTGCCCCATGACCACGGCAAGGCCCGTCTCGTTTTGCGCTATGGGCAGTATTCCCGTGTAGACGACTATTTTACCACCGGGCATACACCATGCATTCACGGTTTTATCGTCCACCAAATTGTACTCCCACTTATAATCTTTCAAATAGCCAGGATATCCATTGGCATCCAGCCAACGTTCCGCCGCGGAAGCTATCCGTTGCCCCACACGGGTTATCATTTGCGCATCCGAACTTCCTGTAATGACTTTATTTTCGGTCAAAAATTGGTCGTACTGAGCAAATGCCATGGGAAAAATTTGGCTATTGGGATAAAAATTGAGTGTACTTTTCCCTGTAAATGGGTTTGTTTTGCAAGCTGAAATACCCAAAAAAAGGGCTATGGCAAGAATAAACTTCTTCATATTCATCATAGTGTTTAGTCTAGGTAAATTACAAAAAATTATTTTCCAAAGATGTGCAGCTCTGTAAAATCCTTGCTGACTTCCAGGGAGTTGTTACCGTTCAATTTTATGTCTTTTAGATCCACTTCTTCATTGTCCAATTCAACCTTACCAATCGCAAAGGGAAGGCCATGGAAGATCAGTTTGAACTTTTCATAGGAGGTGATAAAATTACCATCCTTGAACTGTTGGATAATGAGTTCCTTTTCCTTTCCCCTAAGCCTGAACCTTCTTAGACTGAATCTTCCTTTTTTATAGTCGTATCCATCCTGTTGATCTTCATACACGATCGAGTTTTCCATGCCTTCCTTGTAGTACACATCTATCCGAAGGGTCTCAATCTTCTTCTCCCCCACATATTGTTGTACGGGGTATTTGGGTACCATGGCACCTTCCTTCACAAACAAGGGGATTACGTGTATCGGGGCGGAGACCCATTTTTCCACACCTCCGGCAACCACCTCATCTGTCCAATAGCTGTACCATTTGCCTTGTGGAAAGTACATTCTCCTACCTTGTGCATTGGGTTCTTGCACTGGACATACCAACATATGCTCCCCAAAGAGGAACTCATCGGTCCTAAAATGGGTTTGGGGGTCCTCCTGATCATAAAAGACCAAGGATTGCAGCATGGGCATCCCATTTTTAATGTATTTATAGAACATGGTGTAGAGATAGGGCAACAATTGATATCTGAGCTCTATGTATTTTCTAACAATGCCGGTAATCTCATCCCCAAAGGACCAAGGTTCTTGATCTCCATGGTCTCCACTGGAATGCACCCTACAAAAAGGATGGAATATGGCCAATTGCATCCACCGTGCAAACATTTCCCCATTGGGCTGTTCCGCAAAGCCGCCAATGTCCGATCCCACAAAGGAGTACCCACTCATGCACATGCGCTGCATCTGCACGTTGGCAATCCATAAATGCTCCCAAGTCGCCACATTGTCACCGGTCCATGTGGCACAATATCGCTGCGTACCGGCATAGGCTGCCCTGGTCAGTACGAAAGGTCTTTTTGGAAAGGTGAATTTTTTAACGCCTTCATAGGTGGCCCTAACCATCTGCATGCCATACACATTATGGGCTTTTCTATGACTACAGGGGTGGCCATCATAGTCATGGCGCACATCCAGATTGGCCGTTTTTGAGGGCACCTCCATAACGGCAGGTTCGTTCATATCGTTCCATACACCATGAACGCCTATATCCGCTATCATTTCCTTGTACAGGCCTGCCCACCATTCGCGCACTTCTGGATCTGTAAAATCTGGAAATTTGCACTCCCCCGGCCATACTTTGCCCTTAAAATGGGGGCCGTCTGCCCTTCTGCAGAAGAACTCATTGTCCATGCCCTGTTGGTATACCCAATAATCACGGTCGATCTTAATTCCTGGGTCTATCATGGTAATGGTCTTGAATCCTTCTTCCTCCAAATCCTTGACCATTTTTTTGGGATTGGGAAAATGTCGATTGTTCCAGGTAAAGCACCTGAACCCTTCCATATAATCGATGTCCAAATAGATGGCATCGCAGGGTATTTTGAGCTTTCTGAAGGCGGTGGCAATTTTCCTGACCTTTTTCTCCGGAAAGTAACTCCATTTTGATTGATGGAAGCCCAAGGCCCATAAAGGTGGAAGTTCTGGTACACCGGTCAAATCGGTATAGGCTTCCACTACCTGACCCATTTTGGGACCATAAAAGAAATAATAGTTCATCTCTCCCCCATCTGCCCAAAAACTGGTCACGTTTCTTTTTTCATTGGCAAAATCAAAATAGGTGCTGAAGGAGTTGTCAAAAAATATACCATAGGCGGTACTTTCCTTGAGGCCAATGTAAAATGGAATGGCCTTGTACAGTGGTTCTTGGTCCTTGCCATAGGCATAGGAATCCGTTACCCAATTGTTTACCCGCTTTCCCTTCAAATTGGTGTGGGAAGCCTTATCGCCCATTCCGTAAAAGCTTTCCCCGGAATGGCATATTTTGCTCATTTTTACAACATTGCCCCCAAAGTCATAATTCTCCTCCCAATGGAATCCGAGCTCATCCTCCGTTATCACGTTATCCTCCAAATCCACAATCTGAACCTTTAGGTTGGCCTTGCTTATGTAGATCTTGATCTTGGAGGTGGTGATAACATATTCGGGGATTTCGTCCTGCACCTTCAATTCATTGTAGCCCACACTTACATTATCGCTTATCCCATAGGAAAAATCAGGCTCAAATACATGCTCAGTGGCATACCGAAATCTGATGGCACTGTCGCGCAATACCGTCAATTGCAGAATTACGCCATTTTGCGTGGTAAAATATAGCTTGTCTTTTTCCTGTTTAAAATCGACAATATGGTTGGGAAACTGATTTCCCCTTTTCTCTATCTCCGTATTGGTTATCATTGATTAGTTCATTGAGACTCACAAAAGAAACACATTAGGGTGAGAAATTAAAAAGATGTTAAAAACATCTTCACTACAACGTTTGAGTGTTCTTTTTATCGATAAATAACTACGGCCAAAGGGGGGAGCGTCATCACCACGGACTGTTCAAACCCATTCCAGGCCGTTGGGGACGGTTTCAAGGTCTTCTTGCCCATACCACTGCCCGAATACTTGGCATCGTCACTGCTGAACAACAATTTCAATTGTGTGGTCTTGGGAACCCCTACCCTATAATTCTCCCTGGGCACTGGGGTGAAGTTACACGCCACGATGAGATCGTCCTTGGGGTCGTGTCCTTTTCTGATATACGTCAATACCGTGTTTTCCTTGTCGTTGTATTCTATCCATTGGAATCCTTCCGGACTGAATTGCTTTTCGTAGAGTGCCGGATTGCCCTTGTAGACCTTGTTGAGATCCTTGATGGCTTCCTGAATGCCCGAATGAAAGGCATACTGCGTCAAATGCCAGTCCAAACTTTCCTGAAAGTTCCATTCTGAGGATTGACCAAACTCCCCTCCCATGAAGAGCAGGTTGCCCCCGGGATGGGTGAACATGTAGCCAAAAAGCAATCTTAAATTGGCGAAACGCTGCCATTCGTCCCCGGGCATCCGGTACAGCAGGGATTGTTTGCCATACACCACCTCATCATGGGAAAAGGGAAGCATAAAATTCTCGGTAAATGCATAGGTCATGCTGAAAGTGATATCATTCAGGTCATACGATCTGTAAATGGGCTCTTTTTTAAAGAACTCCAGTGTGTCGTGCATCCAGCCCATCATCCACTTCATTCCAAAGCCCAGGCCACCAAAGTGCACGGGTTTGGTCACCCCGGAGAAGGCGGTGGATTCCTCTGCAATGGTCTGTACCCCCTTAAAACTGGCATAAACCTCGGCGTTCATCTCCCTAATGAAGGACATGGCCTCCAAATTTTCATTGTTGCCGTACATATTGGGCTCCCATTCCCCATCTTCCCGTGAATAATCCAAATAGAGCATGGAGGCCACGGCATCCACCCGAAGGCCATCCACATGGTATTGGTCCAACCAAAAAACTGCATTGCTGATCAAAAAGGCCCTGACCTCGTTCCGTCCATAGTTGAAAATGAGACTTTTCCAGTCCGGATGGTATCCTTTTCGGCGATCGGGATGTTCATAAAGATGGGAACCATCAAAATAGCCCAAACCGTGGGCATCCTCTGGAAAATGTGAGGGGACCCAGTCCAAAATCACCCCAATTCCCCGTTGGTGAAACTTGTCCACAAGAATTTTAAAGTCTTCGGGCTTTCCAAATCGGGATGTCGGGGCAAAATAGCCGGTCAATTGATAGCCCCATGAGGGATCGAACGGATATTCCATTACGGGCATAAACTCCACGTGGGTAAAACCCATTTCATCCACATAGTCCACCAACTCATCTGCAAGTTCCAAATAGGAAAGATATTCCCATCCATTTTTCTTTTTCCAGGACCCCAAATGCACTTCATAGACAGAATAGGGCCTATTCAACCCATTTTTCCCCTCTCGGGTCTCCATCCATTTTTTGTCCTTCCAGTCATAGGGGGCATCCCATACCAGAGAGGCTGTTTTTGGGGGTTGTTCGCAATATCTTGCAAAAGGATCCGCTTTTTCTGTCCAAACATCATTGTGATGCGAATGGATCCCATATTTGTACTTGGTCCCTTTGTCAACACCCGGAATAAATCCTTCCCATATGCCACTTTGGTCCCAACGTACATTCAGTTCATGTTCCCCAGCTGTCCAATAATTGAAATCGCCGATTACGGAAACCGACTTGGCAGAAGGTGCCCAAACCGCAAAATAGGTCCCTTTAACCCCGTCCACTTCGGTCAAATGTGAACCCAATTTGTCGTACAGTCGAAAATGCCTTCCAGCCTTGAAAAGATTGATGTCAAATTCCGAAAAGAAACTATGGGGAATAACCTTGGACATAAGAGTTGCTTTAACGATATACAATAATACACATCTTTATGCAAGAATCCGATTTTGGATACGTTCATTATAACAAAAAACGATTCTTTTTTAAAAATGGAATGCTTTTTGATTTTCCTACCAAAACAAACGAAATGAATACAAATCAAAAATCAAGTATCATGAATAAATTCAACCTTATTATTTCAGCATTTATTGTATTGTTTACTGTAGCCTGCGAAGGCCCAGAAGGCCCTCCCGGACGCGATGGGTTCGACGGATTGGACGGTCTGGATGGCCAGGATGGCATCCAGGGCCAGGTAGTGGAAGTGGATGGTGTAACCTTTGATTATGATGCAGCGGGGAACATCTACAGCACCTTGATCACGTTCAGCGATGTTACCGACTTTGAGGTGTTCGAGTCGGATGCAGTACTGATCTATCGTTACGATGGAACCGTTGACCTCAGCGATGGAAGCACTGCGGACGCCTGGAGCCAAATACCCCAGAGCTTTTTCCTTCCGGGAGGCACCATTCAATATGTGGCAGCACATACTTTTGTGGATGTGGAGCTTTTTATTGATGGGAATTTTGACCTTTCCACCTTGGATACCGGTTTCACCGATGACCAGATCTTTAGGATAGTCTTTGTACCAAGCGTATTCGCCAATGCATCAAAAATGGACACCTCAAACATTGAAAATGTAATGTCCGCGTTGGGAATCAAGGAAGATCAGGTAAAACAATTGGAGCTACAATAATCCCGCTCCAAACAGCATACAAAGTCCCATTATTTCGATGGGATTTTTTTGTTCCTTATTTTTGAAAGGAAGCCATCAAAATTCCGTCTACACAAAAAAACATCGTACATGGGAAAAAAATTGCTTTGGATCACCCTTTTGGCCATTGCTGGTTGTAAGGGAGTTTCGCAGGAAGAAAAGAAAGGGACCAAAATGGAAGAGACTGCTTATGCAGTGACCAAAACGGATGCAGAATGGCGGGCAGAACTCACGGACGTGGAGTATTATGTGCTTCGGAAAGCGGCCACGGAGAATGCCTTTTCCAGTGACTTGTTGAAAAACAAGGAAAAAGGTGTGTATGTTTGTGCTGGTTGTGGCACGCCTTTGTTCCGAAGTGAGAACAAGTTTGATTCTGGGACAGGATGGCCCAGTTTTGACAGGGAGATCAAGGGCAATGTAGCCTATGATGTGGACTACAAAATAGGCGTTGCCCGAACCGAGGAGCACTGTGCCGTTTGTGGTGGACATTTAGGCCATGTCTTTGATGATGGCCCTAGGGCCACCACCGGCAAAAGGCATTGCATCAATGGGGTGGCACTGGATTTTATCCCAGATGGAAACTAACACAGGAACACTGTATGGATAAAAAATACGGGGTTGAAAAGACCGAGAAAGAGTGGCAAGAAGCGCTTTCCGCAGAGGAATATTATGTTTTGCGCCAAAAAGGTACGGAACGGCCTTTCACAGGTCAGTACAATCTGCATTTCAAAAATGGGGACTACCACTGCAAGGCCTGTAATGCCAAACTTTTTGAAAGCGACCACAAATTTGAGAGCGGTTGCGGCTGGCCTTCCTTTGACCAAGCTGTGGAAGGGGCCATTGAATATATTAGGGACACCTCCCATGGTATGATCCGCACCGAAACGGTCTGTGCCAATTGCGGAGGCCATTTGGGACACGTTTTCAACGATGGTCCAAGGGAAACCACCGGACAGCGCTATTGTATCAATTCGGTAAGCATTGGTTTTGAACCTTCTGAATAAAGTGGATTTCCAAAACAACTATCTCTCCAACATGAAATCTGAATTCCATCGGTATAAAACGATGGCGGATAAAACCTTTTCACAACTTTCCGACCCAGATATCCAATGGAAATATGGGGAAACGGATAATTCCATCGCCATCATCGTAAAGCATATGGTGGGCAATATGCTAAGCCGATGGACCCATTTTTTAACAGAAGATGGCGAAAAACCCTGGCGTAATCGTGAAATGGAATTTGAGGCCCCCTACATTTCAAAAGCTGCCATGCTATCTGATTGGGAAAAAGGGTGGAAATGCCTTTTTGATGCCTTGGAAAGTATTGATTCCTCTAATTTTTCTGCAAAGGTCAAGATACGGAGTGAAGAACACACCGTAATTGAGGCCATGAACCGTCAGCTGGCCCATTACTGCGGCCATGTTGGACAAATTGTTCTCCTTGGCAAAATGATAAAAGGTCATGAATGGATTTCCCTTTCCATCCCAAAAGGAGGGTCGGAAGCCTTCAACAAAAAAATGTTCGGGAAGGATAAATCCTGATTTCTAGGCCAATGATGATTTTGGCTGTTTTTGGACTTGGGATTTGGAAATTGAATTCCGTACTTTTGCACCTGCCCATTAAGGGCATCTTCTAGTATAACAACTAAAATCAAAAACTGATGAGCAAGTTCGATGTAATTGTTTTGGGTAGTGGTCCCGGTGGATACGTAACGGCTATACGGGCCTCACAACTCGGATTCAAGACGGCCATTGTTGAAAAGGAAAGTTTGGGGGGTGTCTGTCTCAATTGGGGCTGTATTCCCACAAAGGCACTTTTAAAATCGGCCCAGGTTTTTGAATATTTGAAGCATGCCGAAGATTACGGGTTGAGTGCCAAAAAGGTGGAACATGATTTTGGCGCAGTCGTCAAAAGAAGTCGTGGCGTTGCCGATGGAATGAGCAAGGGCGTTCAATTTTTGATGAAGAAAAACAAGATTGAGGTCCTTAACGGATATGGAAAAATACAGCCTGGCAAAAAAATATTGGTAAAGGGTGGACATGGAGATGTTGCAGAATATACCGCCGATCACATCATCATAGCCACTGGGGCACGGAGCAGGGAATTGCCAAGTCTGCCACAAGATGGTAAAAAGGTCATTGGTTATCGTGAGGCCATGTCCTTGGAAAAGCAGCCCAAGAAGATGATCGTGGTGGGCAGCGGCGCCATCGGTATCGAATTTGCCTATTTCTACAATTCCATGGGTACTGATGTAACCGTGGTGGAATACTTGCCCAACATAGTTCCTGTGGAAGATGAGGACGTTTCCAAGCAATTGGAGCGAAGTTTCAAAAAGGCAGGGGTAAAGATCAAGACCTCCGCAGAGGTCACCAAGGTCGATACTTCTGGTGATGGTGTGAAGGCCACTGTGAAAACGGAGAAGGGCGAAGAAGTCTTGGAGGCCGATATTGTCCTCTCAGCTGTGGGAATCAAGACCAACATAGAAAATATTGGATTGGAAGATGTGGGCATTGCCGTGGACCGGGACAAGATTTTGGTGAACGATTACTATCAGACCAATATACCCGGATACTACGCCATTGGCGATGTGACCCCAGGGCAAGCATTGGCCCATGTGGCTTCCGCAGAAGGTATACTCTGTGTTGAAAAAATTGCAGGCATGCATGTGGAACCCTTGGACTATGGCAACATTCCAGGGTGCACCTACTGTATGCCCGAGGTCGCTTCCGTAGGATTGACCGAAAAACAGGCCAAGGAACAGGGATACGACCTAAAAGTTGGCAAATTTCCTTTCTCTGCCAGTGGTAAGGCCAAGGCATCAGGAAATGCCGATGGTTTTGTAAAAGTGATCTTTGATGCCAAATATGGTGAATGGCTGGGTTGTCATATGATCGGTGCCGGTGTCACCGATATGATCGCAGAAGCCGTTGTAGCCAGAAAATTGGAAACTACCGGACATGAAATCCTAAAGGCGGTCCACCCCCATCCTACCATGAGCGAAGCGGTCATGGAGGCTGTGGCGGATGCCTATGGTGAAGTAATCCACTTGTAGTCCAAGTATGTTGAAACTTTTTAGAGCCACCGCAATTTTAGAGGGAATTTCCTATTTATCGTTGTTTGGAATGACCATGCCCTTAAAGCATTGGGCGGATATTCGGGAGCCTAACATTATTGTGGGTTACATCCATGGAGGACTTTTTATCCTCTATGTGGTACTGGCCATTGTTTTTTGTTGGCAGCGCAAATGGAGCATCAAAAGGTTCATCATCCTGTTTGTTGCTTCATTATTGCCCTTTGGCACCTTTTATGCCGACCAGAAATACCTAAAAGTATTAGGGTAAAAAACTTTGGATGGCCAAATCATAGCTTTGCAGTCCAAAACCCAGAATAACCCCTTTGGCACCGGAGGATATGTAGGAAACATGTCTGAATTCCTCCCGTTTGTGCGTATTGGAAATATGTACCTCAACCACCGGGGCCTCAATGGCTTTTACGGCATCGCCAATACCGATGGAAGTATGGGTGTAGGATGCGGCGTTCAGGATAATGCCATCATGATCAAAGCCAACCTCCTGGATTTTGTCAATAAGCTCCCCTTCAACATTGGATTGAAAATATTCCAATTCCGCTTGGGGGAATTTCGTCTGCAATTGCCCAAAGTAGTCCTCAAAGGTAGTGTTCCCGTATACTTCAGGCTCCCTTTTGCCCAACAGGTTTAAGTTGGGGCCGTTGATGATGATCAGTTTCATGGGCCTAAAAATACAACAAAATGAAAAGGGCGGGAATATCCCGCCCCAAACAATATCTTTTTCTTTTCCCTAGTTGAATGCAAATTGAAGCCCAAAGCCGAACGCTCCAATCTCGTTGTCCGCATCTTGACTGAGTACAATTGCGGGGCGCCAATCAAAATTAAGGACGATAGGTACTCCATTGATTTTAAAATCAAGCCCTAAGTGGGGTCGTAGCGCAAATATGTTATCCCCTCCATCAAACAAAAAAATACTGGGCCCAGCCCCTGCGTACCAACGCAAACCACTGGAAGGTGTAAATCTTTTGTGATACGAATACAATGCGGTGATTGCGGTAACTCCATCCTCAAACCCCAAATCGGCTTGACCAACATGATGGGTCGTAAAAAAATACTTTCCCGTAACACCTACCAAGGTAGCGCGATCAATGGCTTCAACACCCAACCCCAATGCGGCCTTATAGTTGGTTTGGGCCTTAAGGGATACAGCACCCAAAAGAACAAGGGTAAAAACAAATAATAATTTTTTCATTGCGTATATATTTATTGGTTATTGTTCATGGTTTAATACAGTTCATAAAAGCAGATGGTGTCTGCTGTTACAACTTGTTTTCCCATGTTCAATGAGCATATACACAATGCTCTGGAACTATCTTAGAATAGAAACAGTATTCCTAAGCTCAATACAGAGAAATTCAAATCGTTACTAACACTTATATAGGAAACATTCAATTCCGTGTTTCCTGTGATGTTGTAACCAATTGAGGGTCTTACATACAATCCACTTTCACTTTGCTCACCTAGCCCCACTGCATACCCAACATCAGCCCCAAGCTTAAATTCATAGGTAGGATAAAGTCTTAACGCAAGGGCCATGGGTATAAACTGAAAATCCTCAAACTGGGTCTCTATCGTAGCATCTCCCAGAGAAATTGTATTAGTTTCCCCAAATGAATGAATATACCCTGTGGTTATTCCCCCATCCAATAATTCAGATATTCCCCAATGATATGCCAAATCCAAGCCCATACTAAAGCTTGAGAAATCTGCTACATCTCCCACTGGAAGTCCTGCATTAAAACCTGCCTTGAAACTACTCCTATCCTGAGCCATAGCCATGAAGCCAATGGTTATCAGTGCAAGTGTCAATAAAAATGTATGTTTCATTACTGTTAAAATTTATCTAAAGGTTAAAACGAGCCCTAATTAGATATAGTATCAACACATAATAAAAACCCTACAAGTTGTAACATTTTAAAAACTGGCGGAAAAATATTTAAACCCTTCCCACCTTTTTGACATCATTTGACCAAAAGGCCATTTCAATTGACCGATCGTCCAATGAATTTTAAAAAATTATGTCTCTATCTTTAGCCTATGAAATGGGAACAAACATTACGGGATTATAAGCACTATCTGAAAATAGAGCGTGGCCTTTCTGAAAATTCCATTTTAAATTATGCCTTGGACCTCCAAAAGTTGGTGGATTACCTTCAGGAGCATGATATTGATCTTTCCCCTATCCAGATTGATCAGGAGATTGTCCAACAGTTCATCTATGATGTGGCCAAAACCGTGAACCCAAGATCACAGGCCCGGATAATCTCTGGATTAAGGGGCTTTTTCAGCTATCTCATTTTTGAGGATTACCGCAAGGACAACCCCATGGACCTGATAGAAACACCTAAAATTGGCAGAAAATTACCCGATACCCTTTCGGTTGGGGAAATCAACGATCTCATTGGCGCCATTGATCTCTCAAAACCAGAAGGTGAACGGAACCGTGCTATTCTAGAGACTTTGTACGGCTGTGGACTCCGTGTGTCGGAATTGGTCAACCTCAAACTTTCCGACCTCTATTTTGACGAAGATTTTATAAAGGTTACAGGAAAAGGCAACAAACAACGGTTTGTCCCCATTAGCGATGTCAACAAAAAGTACATCACTATTTACCAAAGCGAGGTGCGGGTACACCTGCAGGTCCAAAAAGAGCATAAAGACTATCTATTTCTGAACCGAAGGGGAAAACAACTTACCAGGGCCATGATTTTTACGGTCATCAAGCAATTGGCGGACAAGATTGGGCTGGAAAAAAACATCAGTCCCCATACCTTTCGGCATTCTTTTGCTACCCATTTGCTCGAAAATGGCGCGGATTTAAGGGCCATCCAACAGATGTTGGGCCATGAAAGCATCACCACCACCGAAATCTACATGCATGTAAACCGTGTACAGTTGGCAAAGGTTTTACGTGAATTCCACCCTAGGAAATAGATTTTAGAATTTCAATCGGGTCCCCAATTTAAAATTCGTCTTTACACCCTCAAGTCCCATACCATAGAATTTTGGATCTCCAATGGGTTGAAACATCTTGGCCTCTATCATCATATTGGGTTGGACATCATGACCGATTCCAAAAAAAATCTCCTCTCGTGGCATGGGGTTAGGATATCCTTTTCCGTTGTTCATCAAATCCCATTCCCTTTGGTATCCTCCTAGGATATAGGTTTTTTTGTCCAAATATTGCTTTAATTGAATAGGTAAGGTAAACCTGTCGGCAAAATACCTTCTGTAGTGCTCTCCCCCAATACTAATTTCTGTTCCTTCAGCCAAAAGAATGTTTAGTCTGAACCATGCATAATTGGACAACCCATCAAAATCCGGGTAATCAAAACCAGTGATATATAACGGAGTTTCTTGGGATAAAGGAGATTTTCCAGCAATTTGACCAAACAATGGTTGCGTTGAAAACACAAGCATGGTAACCATCCAACAACTTAAAGGAAACTTTGGCATAGCACTTGGTTTGCTCCAATTTACCATATCCTTTTTAGGGCACCATGGAAGTTAGGTAAACTTTAACCCTGGAAATGGGCAGTAGCAAATATCACCCCTGGATTCGGCGAGATTTGGAAAGTTGATATTGTTTCTTGAATGGGCGGATGATCAGCCTGGCCTCCCGATCAAAACGGATATAGTTATAGACCCAGTTGATAAATACCACCACCCTATTTCGAAAACCTATCAAAAAATAGAGGTGTACGAACATCCAAACAAACCAGGCAAATACGCCTTGAAACCTAACCTTGGGCAAATCTACCACTGCCTTGTTGCGGCCTATTGTAGCCATACTGCCTTTGTCTTTATAAACAAAGGGCTTCATGGGTTTCCCCTCCACCAATCGCAACAAGTTTTCCCCAAGATTCCTGCCTTGTTGCAGGGCGGGTTGTGCCATCATGGGATGACCGTGGGGAAATGCCTCGGTTTCCATTTGAGCCACATCCCCAATGGCAAAAATCTTTTCGAATCCTTCAACTTGATGATACCTGTTCACCTTTAACCGATTTCCCCTGCTAAGCAATTCTTTGCCATCCAATCCTGGAATACTGACAGCTTGGACTCCTGCGGCCCATACCAATGTGGCCGTTTCAAATGAGGTGCCCGTATCGGTGGAAACGTGTTTCCCGTCGTAATCCAAAACCCGTATATCCTTCCAAACATTGACCCCAAGACGTTCCAAAAAGCGCTCAGCTTTTTGTGAGGCCACCTCGCTCATAGCCGGAAGAATCCTATCCCCACTCTGGATCAAATTAATTTGTGCCCTTCGAGTATCCAAATCGGGATAGTCCTTGGGCAAAATTCCCTTTTTGATTTCGGCCAAAGCTCCTGCCAATTCGACCCCGGTAGGTCCTCCACCCACGATCACAAAGTTCATCAGGGCATCCCGTTCGTGCAAGTCATCGGTTAACAGGGCCTGTTCAAAATTTTCCAGGATAAGGCTCCTAAGGTTCAAAGATTGGGGTATGGTCTTCATGGCCATCCCTTTCATCTCTATATTTTTATTTCCGAAAAAATTGGTCTCGGAACCTATGGCCACCACCAAGTAATCATAGTTGATTGTCCCGATGTTTGTCTCCAAAGTTCTGGTTTTGACATCTATTTGGAGTACCTCGGCCAACCGAAAATGGAAATGGGGATACCCCTGCAGTACCTTACGAATGGGATAGGCAATGGAATCCGGTTCCAGCCCTCCGGTGGAAACCTGGTACAAAAGTGGCTGGAACGTATGGTAATTGTGCCTATCCAATAGTACAACCTGTACTTCTTTTTTGCTTAGTTTTTTGGCTATAGCGATACCGCCAAAGCCGCCGCCAATAATGACGATTCTTGGTAGACTGGATTGTGGAATGTTCATGTCTGACATGGGCGCAAATTTACGCAATCCAATGAACGAAGACCCATCCTATGGCTGTGTTTTTTAGTATCTTTAATCGCTAACTCAAAAAAACTCCTAAAATGAAAAAAATCCTCCCGTTCAGTATTGTTCTTCTTTTGACAATTTCGATGGCCTTTTCCCAAGAAAATAAGGAAACGGTATTGAAGAATCTAAATGACAAGACCCAAAAATATGGTGCCATTGCCCATGAAATTTGGGAATTTGCTGAAATGGGATATTTGGAAGAAAAAAGTTCCGCCCTATTGCAAAAAACTCTTTCCGATGCCGGTTTTACCATCAAAACGGGCATCGCCGGAATCCCAACCGCATTTGTTGCGGAATATGGTTCAGGATACCCTGTAATTGCAATTTTAGGTGAGTACGATGCACTTCCGGGTCTATCGCAAGAAGCGGTTCCCGAGAAAAAAACGGCAAACAAAGCGGCTGGGCATGCTTGTGGGCACCATCTGTTCGGAACAGCTTCCACGGCGGCGGCCATTTCTGTAAAGGATTGGCTAAAGAGCAACAAAGTCCAGGGAACCATCCGCTTTTACGGTTGTCCTGCGGAAGAGGGTGGATCTGGAAAAGTGTACATGGTCCGTGAGGGGGTTTTTAACGATGTGGACGTCGCCCTGCATTGGCATCCCGGGGCGGAAAATGAAGCAAGTGCAGGGGCCGCTTTGGCCAACAAGTCAGCAAAATTTAGATTTCATGGGATTTCTGCCCATGCAGCCGGTGCACCTGAAAGGGGAAGATCGGCATTGGACGGTGTGGAGGCCATGGATGCCATGGTCAACATGATGCGGGAACACATCCCTCAGGATGCCAGAATCCACTATGTCATCACCAATGGCGGAAAAGCACCCAACGTGGTTCCGGATTTTGCAGAAGTCTATTATTATGCACGACATGGCAAAAGGGATGTGGTCATCGATATTTTTGATCGCATCGTAAAGGCCGCGGAAGGGGCCGCTTTGGGCACCGGCACCACCATGGACTATGAAATGATCGGGGGCACCCATGAGCTTTTGCCCAACCTTACCCTGCAAAAGATCATGTATGACAACCTGAACAAAGTAGGGGGCGTAACCTATACGAATGAGGAAATGGCGTTCGCGGAGAAAATATCCAAAACCATGGGATATGAAACATTGGATATGAAAAAGGCGGAAGAAATCCAACCCTATGAAGAAGAGGCAAGGGCCTATGGTTCCACCGATGTGGGCGATGTGAGCTTCACAGTGCCCACTGCAGGTCTTGGGGCCGCAACATGGGTGCCCGGCACGCCTGCCCACAGTTGGCAAGCTGTGGCCGCCGGTGGAACCTCCATCGGAACCAAAGGTATGATGGTTGCCGCAAAGACCATTGCATTGACGGCAATCGACCTTTTTGAAAATCCGGAAACAGTGGGAAAAGCAAAAGAGGAACTGGAAGAACGTAGAGGCAAGGACTTCCAATACATTCCACTTTTAGGAGATAGGCCTCCGGCCCTTGACTATCGAAAATAACAACCATTTTCATTGACAGTTGTAACAAAACCCACTCCGAAGGTACATATAAGAAAACTTACCAACCTTTAGTGAACAAAGAACTGGAACATCGTTTTGTGACGGAGCTTGAGAACAATCAGAACATTGTTCACAAGGTTTGCAGTCTCTATACCAATGACAGGGATTCGCATAACGATCTGTTCCAGGAAATTACGATCCAACTGTGGAAAGCCTATCCAAAGTTTAGGGGAGACTCCAAATTCAGTACTTGGATGTATCGGGTTGCCCTGAACACGGCCATTACATTGTACAGGAAATCAAAGAAAAAGGTACAGACCCAGGATTATGACTCCGTAATTTTTAAGATCAGAACCGACGAATATGATGATACCGAGGAAAAGCAATTGAAATTGATGTACAATGCCATAAAGGAGTTGGGAGATATTGACAAGGCCTTGGTATTTCTCTATCTTGAAGACAAGGATTATACAGAAATAGCAGAGACTTTGGGTATCACCGAAGTGAATGCAAGGGTAAAAATGAATCGGGTAAAAAATAAGTTAAGAACCATATTAAATCCTTAGATCATGGTGGATGAATTGGAACTTTTGAAGAAAGACTGGCAAAAAAAGGAAGCACATCTTCCCAAATTGTCCTATGACCAAATCTATAAGATGATCTGGAAGAAATCATCTTCACTCGTAAAATGGATTTTTTACATCAGTATCATGGAATTTGTCTTTTGGGCCGTACTGAACATCTTTTTCAGTGATGCCGAATCCATGCAAGAACTGAAGGCCATGCACATCTATCGGGTCATTATGGTGCTGAACTTTATCAATTATGGGATCATTTTGTACTTTATCTACAAGTTCTACACCAATTACCGTAAAATCTCATTTACGGATTCTTCCAAAAAACTCATGAAGACCATCCTTGATGTCAAAAGGACCGTTACCCAGTATGTTTGGTTCAATCTGATCATTTTCACCCTATATATGATCATTAACATCTATGGAGCCTTTGTGTACGGTCCTGATGGGGAGAAAATTATCCAGGCTGCCGCCCAAGATGGCAACACTACCATGTTCTGGGTCATGTTGATCGCCATTTCCGTTGTGTTCATTACGGTGTTGCTGGGCCTTATCTGGCTGTTCTACAAATTGCTGTACGGAATCCTTCTCAAAAGGTTGAAGCAAAATTATAACGAACTGAGAAAATTGGAGGTTTAATCCCCTTTATAGCTGTACCTTCTTTTTTGGTGTTCGGCCTCATAGGCGGCCAGCTCTTCCTGTGGGATCACTTTTAAAAATGAAGGATGTTGCTCAATGGCATATTCCAATTTCTCCAAAATGGCGTCAATGGATTCATTGTCATAGTCAATCTCCAAAGGAGCTTTGATCTGCATGGATTGCAGAATCCCTTTCTTTTTGACCCGAAGTCCTTTTTTATCGAATGAACGCCTAAATCCGTCGATGACCACGGGAACCACTACGGGCCTATATCTTTTTATGATATGGGCGGTTCCTTTGCGCAGCGGTTTCCAGGGAGTGGTGGTTCCCTGGGGAAAAGTAATGACCCATCCATCTTCCAAGGCTTTGGCAATGTTGCTGATATCGCTAAACTTCACCTGGCGGTTCACGTCTTGTCCATCGGCTCGCCAGGTTCGCTCTATACTGATGGAACCGGCATAAGCCAAAATTTTGGTGAGCAAACTCTTTTTCATGGTTTCCTTGGCCGCCACATAATAGATGTTGAGCTTTGGTTTCCACAGATAGCCCAAGTTTTTCAAGGTATTTTCACGGCCGCTCAAACTTGCATTGAAAACATGGAACATGGCCACGACATCGGCAAAATAAGTTTGATGATTGCTGACAAAGAGCACATTGGTGTCCGGCAAGTCCCTTATTATCTGGGAACCTTCGATTTCCAAGGTATTGAATCCTTTATAACGCTGGTGTGTCATCATACCCGCAATGCGGATCAACCAACGCTTCAAAAACAAGATATGACCAAAAGGGTTCTCTTTGAACAGGCCCATGGGGTAACTTTTAATGGGGGCAATTTACAAAATAGTGCTCAAAGCGCTTTTTGTAAAAGTTCTTTAATCTCGCTCATCATCATGGCCGTTGCACCCCAAACAGTGTAACCATTTAGCTTATAGGCAGGTACACTGATATTTTTGGCGTAGGAAGTACTCAAAATCTCTTCAATATGGTTGGAATCGTCCAAAAAATCGCTTACATACACCTCCACTAAGCTTTCAACTTCGTTTTCTTGGATCACAAAAGGCTGGGGCTCACGGTAAATCCCCATATAAGGTTGAACCATAAAATTACTGGGGGGTATGTAAACCTCGCTCAATTCCTTGATCACCTCCACCGCATTTGGGGGCACTCCAACTTCCTCATGGGTTTCACGCAAAGCAGTTTCCTGGAGGCTCCTATCCTGCCGCTCCAATTTCCCCCCTGGAAATCCTATCTGATTGGAGTGCACTCCCTCATAAGCCTTTCGCAGTATAAGGAGGAGTCGGGTTTTCAGGTCGGCATCAGGATAAAAAAGGGCCATGACCCCAGCTTTCTTTGGGTTCCGTTCTTCAATTTTATGGGATTTTAGCCATTGTACCCGCAGTGCTGGAGACATTTTATAGTGGGAATCCACCCCGGGAAGTGGTAGATTTTTTATTTTTAAAGCTAGTTGATAAAATTCATTAAAATCCATGTTGTTAAAACCATCTGCTTTAACTACAAGTATACTATTATTTTTCCTGGCCTCCTGTGGGGAAGCCCCTAAAAAGGAAATTTCGAAAAAGGGGGAAAACGCAATCGTAATCGACTCTGTCCCCAAACAAAGCGACAAAACCGTGGAAGAGGAAGGGGTGGAACCGGAAGAAGCTTTTGTACTCAATGAGGAAAATGCCATCGATTTCTTTTTCAATTATGCCAAGGGCCTGAAAAAGAACAAGGTAAGGATTACCACAAGTATGGGAAGCTTTACCGTGGAGCTTTATGACAATGTCCCCTACCACAAGGCAAATTTTATCTATCTGACAAGGAAAAAATATTTTGACAGTACCCAATTTCACCGCGTGGTGAAAAATTTCATCATCCAAGGGGGCAATTCCGATGATAAAAGAACTTACAGGAAACGTAGGGATATCGGCAGGTACCTCTTGCCTCCCGATGCAAAAAAAGGGTACAAACACGACAGGGGCACCATTTCCATGCCGAGTAGTGAACGTGACAATCCCCATAAATTGGCCTCCCCCTATGAGTTTTTTATCGTGGTCACCAAACCAGGCTCTTACCATCTGGATGGATCTTACACTCCCTTTGGGCGGGTCATTGAGGGAATGGACGTTGTGGACGCCATCAGCAATGTTCCCGTGGGGGATGGGGACTGGCCCTTACAAAACATCTATATCCTTAAGGCCGAAGTATTATGATAAGAACGGAGGAACGTGTCTATTCTGATTCAAAAAGAGCCTACCAAGGCGTTGTTGCGTTTGACGATGCCCTTGAAGGTAAACGACCAGTGGTGCTCATATGCCATACCTGGGTGGGGCAATCCCAGTTTGAGGAAACAAAGGCCATTGAACTTGCCAAATTGGGTTATCTGGCCTTTGCCATTGATGTTTATGGGCAAGGAAAGCGTGCCAAAGATGCTTCTGAGGCGGAAATCTTGATGAACGAGGCCCTGCGAGATCGACAAGTACTCTTGAACCGAATGCTTTTAGCCCTGGACTCCATAAAGCATCACAGTCTGGCAGATACTTCAAAAATAGGAACCATTGGCTTTTGTTTTGGTGGAAAGTGCGCCCTGGATCTCGCTCGATCGGGAGTGGATATTCAAGGTGTGATAAGCTTTCATGGTATTTTTGACCCTCCCGGCCTCGACCATAAAGGAGATATCAAGGCGAAAGTTTTGGTAATGCACGGTTGGGAAGATCCTTTGGCACTCCCCAAGGACATCCATGCCTTGGGTGAAGAGCTTACCCGGCGAAATGCAATTTGGGAAATGGACCTCTATGGGCGTACGGGCCATGCCTTCACCAATCCCAATGCAAATGCCCCGGATAAAGGCATGAAGTTCAACCCTCTGGCAAATGGGCGCTCTTGGCGGCGAATGATCAATTTTTTTGAGGAGGTCTTTGCGTAAAGGGATTTACTTTTAAATTTTCAAGTTGATCCCAAAGATGATTTGACGGAAACCTCCCGGAAAGACCCCTGAAGTGGCCCGGTTCAATCTTGATGCCCTGTATACGTTGTCCGTGATATTCTTTCCATTCACAAAAATGGTGGCATCCATCTTCTCCCCTATGGTGAAATCATAATTTGCGAAGGCATCCACCGTAGTAAAAGATGGCAGTTGCCCAATGGCCCCGTCGGCGGATTCGTTCCTGAAATTGTGGAACTCCGTGTACTGCTCCCCTACATGGTGTACATTGAACCCGCCCGAGAACTGCTTATAATCATAATTAAGCCCAATGCTCATGTTTATCTTGGGGGTATAAGGAGCCTCTGTATCTGTAAGGCCTTGGCTTCCAAAGGTTATAAGACTTCGGGTAATGTTGGGAAAATCGGAAGCTTCCACTACCTCGTCCGTCAGTACGGTTTCACCACCTAGGCCGTCGTCAACATAAATTTCATAAGCGTCCCGGTTTGCATTTACCTTGTTGATATATTCAGTTTGGGTGGCAGAATTGTGCACCACCTGCGAAAAGAGGTCTCGATCCTCCAATCTGCCTTCCTTTACCTTGGACTTCAAATAGGTTACGTTCGTCAGCAAGTGAAGTTGGTGTTCATTGTTGTTCAACAATTGGGCATCAAACGCAAGTTCAACTCCCTGCACATTGATTTTCCCCAATTCTTGAAACACCTCATTCCTACCACCTGCATAAAAATTTCTGCTGGCGTTGTGGAAATAGGTCAATTGGCCATTGATAAAATTGTTGAAAACGCTGCCCCGCCACCCCAATTCCTTGTTCCAACTGAGTTCTGGGTCTATATTGATACTCTGCCCTGCAAGCGGGTTTGTAACGATGCCATCCTGTTCCACCAAAAACCCAAATACCTTGGAGGGTGCTATCATCCCTTGATACACACTGCCATAAAACTCTCCACTACCTTCTTTAAGACTTAAGGTGATCCCGGGCAAAAATTGATTGTACACATTGGGTTCCCGTCCTTCCGAGATGCTCTCCAAGTCCGGATTTTGTGCCTGTGCGATCAAATCCTGGCGGTACATGTCCACATGCTCAAACCGCAGAATGGGGGTTATGTTGATATTTCCAACATTGAATTCATTTCTAACGTATCCATTTGCCGACCAAAGACGGTACCACAGATCATTGGTGGTCCTACCGCTCCTAGCCCAACGGCTACTATCGGCTTCCACAAGGACATCCTTGAAAGTTTCCCTGTGCAGGTTAAAGCTTGCTTCAAAATCACTTGGTGCATTAAAGGCTTCCCAACGTGCTTTAACTGTTTCCTTGATGCCGGATACCCGATAGATCCAACGGCTATCCGTGGTACTTTCGCGTCCATTCAATACCCTTCCCACAATTACATAGTCTTCATCATCAAAAGACTTTCCGTTCAAATAGGCATAGCGCTGGTTGAATATCTCATCGCCCACATAATCCCTTACCTCGGAGGCCCTCACCTTGGCCGTAACCTGGCGCCACCAGTCCCGCTCAAAATCCGAAGCGTAGACCTTGCTGGTAAAACTCAGGTTCTCATTGGGCAACCATTTATGGATAATGTCCACACCGTACCTTCTCATGGTGAACTGATCGGCATCCAAGGGGTTTTGGGTGGGATCAGTCTCGAAAGTAAATGGGGTTTGGGAACTCAAGGAGGCCTGATTGTCCTCAAACTGTCCACTTACCTTGAAATAAAGGGATTGATCTTCGGAAAGTTTGGCGAATATCTTTGCGTTGAGGTTCAAAATCTCCACGGATGAATTATCCGTAAACCCATCAAACTTCTTATAGACACCCTCAACCAATCCTCCAATATTGTTCCATGTACCCCCATATGAAAATAGGCCCGATGTATAGTTTCTCTGTCCTCCCGTAAGCTTAAGTCGCACAGTGGGCTTCTGGGGTGGCAGTGCCGTTATATAATTGATGGCCCCATACATGTTGTTGGGACCGTAGCGCAACAGATCGGCCCCTTTGTACACCTCAATGGAGGTGATTCGATCGCTCACCGGGTTGTAATAGGCGCCAGGGGCAATATAGGGAGCAGGTGCCGAAGGTGTACCGTCTTCCATCAGCAATACTTTTTTGGATCTCCGTCCCCAAGACCCCCGTATACTGATATTGGGCCTGTTGGACAGTCCCATGTCGCCCACAATGTTCACCCCCGGAATGGTACGCAGTGCTTCCTCGGTACTCAGGGGATTTATGTTTTGTAATGTTATGGGATTGATCCTAAAATTGCTTCCCTTGATCTCAGTTTTATAATTATGGGAAGAGGCACTGACTATCACTTCATCCAGCGTGGTATTGGCTCTTATGAGCTCTATGGTGCCCAAATCGGTAATGGACGTGCCCAAATCCAACCGCTTTGCTTCGTAGCCCAAATATTTAATGAGAATGCTTTTGGCTCCTTGGGTGTTTTCAATTTGGAAATAGCCGTAGTCATCCGTCACGGCGCCCAAATGGGCCTGATCCAATACAATCTGGGCACCGATCAGGGGTTGACCGTCAGTGGCATCCACCACCCTCCCTGTAAGCTTTTCTTGGGAAAAGGATAGATTTCCAAACAACAACATTACGAGAAACAGCCCCACAAAGCATGAAGCCTTTTGCTCTTTCATCATGGTCTTTTTTCGGACTGTTCTTGGTAAACCCTGGTTTCGGACAACCCAAAACCCAAAACCCCGGAAGTGGGGATGGTTTGATCTTTAAACCTATTCTTTATCTTACTTGTTACCGATTTTACATCAACCTCTACGAGCTTCAAAAGTGCTGCGATGATGATCAGGTTCTTGATGATGTACTGCCCCAATAGGGTAAGGTAGAGGGGGCCATCGTTAAACGTATCATTGGGGAAAAACAATAGCGGGGTAAAAGTGAGCACCATATGCACCAAGGTCAAGATCACCGTTGTCTTCCTAAAAAGACCTAAAATCAAAAGCAACCCAATGGCCGTTTCCCAAATGGCCAACAAGATTATGGAAACATTGTCCGGAATGAGGCCAAAAGTGAGCACATGGATCGTATTTTTGGCCAGGCCCTCTGCAGGACTCAAGCCGGGAAAATATTTCAATGCCCCAAACCATAGGTACACCACTCCTATGGAAATGGCCAAAAAGCTACTTTTCATTTTCAGTTTCATGGGTTATCGGTTTTTAGTCGTTGAACTGGTTTATTAATTCAGGAGCTACCTTTGTTTTGAATCTTCATATTGGTTCCAACTGATTAGTTGAAAAGGCCGACCCTTGCAGGACGGCCTTTGTACTATTTATAAAGATCACTAAACTCAGGGCCAAAGTATCACTATAGATAAGGCGATGCAACTAACAAAAGGGTAAAAAAAACTAAGGAACGGTTAATTGTATTAATGAAAGATTAACAAAGCTTAAGGAATGGATATATTTGATTTATTTAGCATGAGTTTTGAAAAGGCGGAGCATCTATATAGTACTTTTTACCGTGTCGATCCTCGGTTTGGCCGTGGTCCAATATAGGTATCTGCAAATAGGACTGAGCCTGGCCAAGGTACAGTTCAATAGAAAAGTGGAGGATGCCGTTGTTGAAATCAAAAATGACCTTAGCACACAAAACCAGCTCACATTTTTGGTTGGGAAGGCACTGTTGAAGGATGACTCCTATTTTAAGTTGAGCATGGACAGTGTGCAAGATGCATCGAGCCATTATTTGAACGATCTTATTACGGAAAAGCTTGTGAGCAATGGTGTGGAGACCAATTTTTCCTATAACCTGTTCACAAGGGACAGCGTTTATTATTTAAAATCCCCAACAAGTTTCAAACAAAAGGAGAACGTGGTTTCCTACCCCATTGAACTCTTCGGCTACTTGCCAGACCTAATAGACCAAAGATTGGTCCTTGAGCTTCAGTTCAAAAACCTGAACAATTATTTTCTGAGCCAGTTGAACGGGTTGACACTTCCCAGTATTTTGTTCATCATCGGGATAATATTTGCCATCATTTGGGCACTCCGGACATATTATTGGCAACGCAATGTGATCACGACCACCAACGAGTTCATCAACAACCTTACCCATGAACTCAAAACCCCCGTATTTTCAATTAGTCTGGCAACAAAGTTGCTGGAAGATCAGGCCAACCCAAAACAACAGCACGTCATCTCCTTGATCCGGCAGCAGACTGAACGACTATCGGCACATATTGACAAAGTGTTGGAGCTGGGAAGTTTGGAGCACAATAAAAATGTGGTCGCTACGGAAAAGTTGGATTTTAGCCCCCATCTTTTAAAGCTCTGTCAGGAATTTGAAACCCTCTCCTCCATTGAAGACGTGGACTTTACCTACGAATTGGAAGAAGGAACATATTGGGTGAACGTGGAGCGCTTTCATTTGGAAAATGCGGTGAACAATTTGCTGGATAATGCAAAAAAATATTCGAAGACCCCCAAAATTACATTGAAGGCATACAAGAATAGCGACAATTTATGGATTGAAATCAAGGACAACGGAAAAGGTATTGACACAAAGGACCAAGAGCAGATCTTTAAAAAGTACTTCAGGGTTGGCAATGGCAACCTGCACGATGTAAAGGGGTACGGTCTGGGGCTAAGCTATGTAAAAAGGGTCATTGATAGATTCAAAGGAAAAATTTTATTGGAAAGTGAACTGGGAAAAGGGACTAAGGTCTCCATCGTATTACCCCTGATAAAGAATGGAAACGACACATAAGATATTGCTTGTTGAAGATGATGAATCATTGGGATATCTGTTATCGGAATATCTCAAAATGAAACAACTGGATGTTGTTTGGGCCAAGGACGGCACGCAAGCCGCTAGAATCATGGAACATAGCCTGTTCGATTTGATCATCTTGGATGTGATGATGCCCCAAATGGATGGCTTTACCTTGGCAGGCCAACTCAAGAAAAAACATCCTGACATCCCTTTTATCTTCCTAACGGCCAAGTCTCTCAAAATTGATGTCCTGAAGGGGTTCTCTCTGGGTGCGCTGGACTATTTGAAAAAACCCATTGACGAGGAAGAATTGTTGACCCGAATCATGGCCCATCTCTCCCGGTTGAAGAAACCTTCGTCGTCTCCAGTGGACGAAGACCTAATCCAAATTGGAAAGTATGATTTTGACAGCCGAAACAACGAACTCCTATACCATGGGGAGAGCATACGGTTGACCGCCCGGGAGAATGAACTCTTGAAATTTTTGGTCTTGAACAAGAACAATCTCTGTTCGCACAAGGACATTTTGGTCAGGATCTGGGGAAACAATGATTATTTCAACAGGAAGAGCCTAAATGTTTTCATTACACATCTTCGCAAACACTTTGAAAAAGACCCCTCCATCAAAATTGAAAATGTGCATGGCCGGGGGTTTGTCCTAAAAGTGGATGAATGATCTTATTGGTGTCTTTACGGTTCAGCAGTTCTTTTATAGATATTGGGCAAACGTATTCCAAACCGTACCGCCAAAAGCCTTAAAACGATAACCACGAGAATAGCCGTAATGTAGGCATAGCTCTCCGGGATGGGTAGCAGGACAAGTAAAAAATAGCATGCCCCTCCCAAGATGCAGGCAGTTGCATAGATTTCTTTCTGGAAAATGACCGGAATCTCATTGCAGAGAATATCGCGTATCACCCCTCCAAAACATGCGGTCATGGTTCCCAAAGCAACGCACATGACCGGTGTCAGCTCAGCCTGAAGGCCTTTTTCAATCCCGACCATGGTATAGAGACCAATTCCAATGGTGTCAAAAAGAAACAGTGACCGCCGTAAATATTTTAAGTGGTTGACAAAAAGGATGGCAAAGACAACGGCCACAAAAATGACGGAAACATAAGTAAGGTCGCGCATCCATGCCACGGGTGTGTTGCCGATGAGCAGATCACGCAGGGTTCCGCCCCCAATGGCGGTCACAAAGGCAATAATGAACACTCCGAACAAATCCAACCGTTTTTCCATGGCCACCAGCACCCCCGATATGGCGAAGGCCACGGTCCCCAAAATATCAATGGTTTGGTACAACATGGCTACATTTTTTGGGTGTAGTAATTGTAATCCTTCAAAACGGTATCCAAATACTGAACATCATAAAGGTTGGAGTTTGTTTTCAAGATACTGTCAACCTTTATCCGTAAGGTGGTGAGCGTCTTGAAATCCCCACTTTTCTTGGCAATTAAAAAAGTCTCTTTGATCAACCGTACATCCTTGTCCGTCAGCAAGGTCACATTGGTGAATTTCGGCACATATTCCTCATCGATCTCTTCAAGAATGGTATGGGAAACCTTTGTTTTCCTTTTGGTGCTTATCACCACGGTGCCTGCGGCCGCATCACCTACGCGTTGGCGCTTTTCGGTGAAAAGAATGCTCAATATCCCTATGGATCCGAGAAAAATCCAGATGTCCACCAAGCGCAGCATCCACCGCACCAAAAAATTGCTCCAGTGCACTGGGGTCCCATCCAACCGAACCACCCGCATCTTCATCAACATCTTGCCCACGGTCTGTCCGTTGAAAATACTGTGCATCAACAGGGAATAGAACATGGCGGGCAAAAAAATAAGTGCCGCCAATCCCCGTTGGGTCCAAGTATCCTCATAAATATACCCAATGGCATTGCTGATCAGGCTCACCAAATAGGCATACATGTACAAGATGAACCCATCAATGAGAAAAGCAACGATGCGTTCCCCAATGCTGACAATCTTATAATCCAAGTTGACATTTTGCGTTGTATTGATTTGGAGGTTACCCATATAACCGTAATTTTAGCTTTTAGGAATTTCTACTTATGCGCGAAGCTGCCTTTGTGAGACAAAATAAGGAAAAATGGATTGCTTTTGAAAAAGCCGTTACATTGGGGTCCCATACCGATCCCGATATCCTCGTGGACGGTTACATCCAACTCACAAACGATCTGGCCTATGCGCAAACGTATTACGCAGAAAGCAAGACTTTATTGTACCTAAATTCCTTGGCCTCGCAGGCGCATCAAAAAATTTACAAGAACAAGAAGGAATCCGGGAATCGCATCTTGGATTTCTGGGCGCGGGAATTTCCACTCTTTTTCAGGCAATACCACCGTACACTCTTGATCGCCTTCCTTATTTTTATTGCTGCCGCGGCCATTGGCTGTATCTCGGCACTCAACGATTCCTCTTTTGTTCGCCTGATCTTGGGCGATGCCTATGTAAACGAAACGCTCAATAATATTGCCCAAGGGGAACCGACGGCCATTTACAAAAGTGGCAGTGAAATAGGTTCTTTTTTGGGGATAACCATCAACAACATACGGGTAGGGTTCTTGGCCTTTGCCTTTGGGGTGATCACCAGTATTGGCACAGCCTATATCCTTTTTAGCAACGGGGTCATGCTCGGTGCGTTTGTCACCTTTTTTTATACCAAGGGTGTTTTCTTTGAGGCCAACCGACAGATTTGGTTGCACGGCACCATCGAAATATCGGTGATCATCGTGGCCGGCTGCGCAGGACTGATCATGGGCAACAGCATCCTGTTCCCCAAAACCTTTTCGAGGCGGGTATCCTTCATGAGGGGTGCCAAGGATGGCCTGAAGGTGGTGGTGAGTACCATTCCCTTTTTTATCATTGCCGGGTTTATCGAGGGTTTCATCACCCGATATGCCAGTATGCCCGACTGGCTGGCCTTTTTGATCATTGGAGGGTCACTGTTTCTTATTGTATCCTATTATATCCTATATCCAATCTTACTCAACCGATCACATGAAAGACAAATACATTGAACTTAGGATCAACCGCGATTTTGGTGACATCCTTACCACCTATTTCGATTTTTTGAAACAGAACATCAAAAAATTCACCAACGTTTTTTTGAGCTACAACGGTGTATTTCTTGTGGGCCTGCTAATTACCAGTTATCTATTGGTCTCAGGGTTCATCGGAATGATTTCGGACAATTCAAACTTATTGTACGGGGTCAGTTCGGGACAAAGCAATGAGGATACCTATTGGATCTATATTGCTGCCGGGGGTATTCTGTTCTTCCTGATTTTCTTGATGGTTGCTGGGTTGAATTTCAGTTTGAGTTCTTCCTATATGATCAAATACGAAGAACACAGGGGGCTTACTTTTGAAAAAACCGAGGTCTGGGCCCATACCAAAAACAAATTTGGCAACACCGTGGTCTTTGTACTGTTGCTCATACCCATTTATATTTTGTTCTTTATTGCTTCGGTGATTTTTGCATTCATCCCGTTATTGGGGATGTTTGCACAGTATATCATCCAGTTCTTTATCACAGCCTGGATAGGGGTTTCCTTTTTCAGCATGATGTCCCAAAACAAAGGCGTAACCGATGCCTTTGGCGAAGGATGGAGTTTGGTGATCAATAACTTTTGGAGGTCCATCGGGGTCAATTTTATACTGGGGCTGCTCAATGGACTTCTGTTCTTTATCATTTTGATCATCCCGGGGATCCTTATCGGCATCTATACTTTCCACGTTGTGGAAAACAATGTGGATGTGGGCGCTTCCATTGTATCAACCGTGGTGTATACCGTTGGGCTTTGTTTGATGCTTATCCTAATGGTGTACGCACAATGCCTCTCCCAATTTGTCAACGGCATCCTTTTTTATGCCTTGCACGAGAAAACCTATAACGTCAATACAAGAAGTAAAATAGAACAAATAGGACAGTCCGACCAGTGATCAAACTAATTGCCATCATAGTCTTTCTTTTGTGGGGAACCCTGACCTTTGCCCAAAATGACAGTATAGCGCTGCCCGTGGATGAGGGGTCCATCCTCACGGAACGACAGATTTCCGAAGATCTTGGCAAAAAATATACCGGGGATGCCTTTGATTATGATGTGAAAACCGGAGAATCAAAAAATTTGCTCGGGCGGTTTATACGATGGTTTTTGAATACCATCGGGGAAACCTTTGGCATCCATATTTCCCCCCAAACGTTGTTGCTTTTGGAATACATCATCTACGGATTGATGGGCCTCTTGGTCGTCTATTTGTTGATCCGCATTTTTATCAACGAAAAGTTCAATGCCATTTTTTCCAAAAAGGCGAAACCGATACTGGACATTGACCTTACTGAACGCCATATTGAGACCATAGATCTGGATGCCTTGATGGAAGCGGCCCTGAAAGAGAAGGATTACCGGCTTGCCGTACGCTATCAGTTTCTCAAAATTCTGAAGTCGCTTTCCCAGAAAAGCATCATTGAGTGGCATTTTGATAAGACCAACATGGATTATGAACGGGAGATAGGGGAAGTCCATTTGCAGAGGGAATTCAGAAAAGCGTCCTATCTCTATGAGAATATCTGGTACGGAGAGCAGCCCATCGATGAGACTGGGTATGCAAAAACCAGCACTCGTTTTGCCATGCTCAACAACTTAATTCCGCAATGACATGGACCGAAAATCAAAAATAGTCATTGTGATATTTGCCTTGGTGGTGGTGGGCATCATCATCACGGAAATCGTGCGGCCCAAACCCATCAATTGGCGACCATCCTACACGGCAGTGGACAAAATTCCGTTCGGTTGTTATGTGCTGTACAACGAACTTTCCTCAATCTTCACCAATACCGCCATTGAGACCATTGAAAAAAGTGTTTATGACGTATTGGTGGAAAGGGATACCTCTTTGACCTCCAACTATGTCTTCATCAATGAATACATTGATCTGGACAAACAGGAAACCAACCAGCTGTTGGATTATGTGGACCGTGGGAACACAGTCTTCATTGCTGCCACTGGCTTTGGTTGGGAATTGACGGATACCCTGAACATCGGTATTGCCTCTGACTATTCGTTAAAGGAAGGGACTGCCACCCTGGGGCTGACCCATAAAAGATTCAACAAGGAAAAATTCAAACTCTCCAGAGGCGTGTTCAACTCGCATTTTACTAGTGTGGACTCCACAAATACTACCATTCTGGGGCATATTACTTACACAAAGGAAAATTTTCTGGAAGGACAACCCGATGAGGTGGTCACCAAACCCAATTTCATCAAGACCAAATTTGGGAAAGGCTTTTTCATCATCAATACCACACCGCAGGCCTACTCCAATTTTTATATGCTGAAAGGGAACCAAGACTACGCTCTCCACACATTTTCCTACCTACAGGACAGGGACATCCTCTATTGGGACAACTACAAAAAGTCAGGTCGCGTGATCATCGACTCCCCCATGCGCTTTGTCCTTACCCAAGCTTCGCTCAAATGGGCCTACTACCTGACCGTTTTGGGCATTTTGCTTTTTGTGCTGTTCAAGGGGAAAAGGGAACAGCGCATCATTCCCGTCATTGAGCCCTTAAAAAATTCTTCTGTGGAATTTGCCCAAGCTGTAGGGTCATTGTACCATCAAAATAAGGACCATACGGATTTGATCCATAAAAAATTGAACTACTTTCTCGCCTATCTTAGGAACCGATATCATGTGGATACGGCACAGATAAACGAGAAGACCATCCATATCTTGGCATCCAAAGCAGGCAAAAGTCTTGAGGAAACCAAAGATTTGATGGAATACATCCTTGCCTTAAAAAAGAAAAGTTCGCATACCGAGCAGGATAGCATACAACTCAATAAAAAAATAACCGCCTTTAAGCAATAGCATATGGAAGAAAAAGAACAACCGGAAGATGCAATACAATTTAATTCCCGTGTGGACCTTAGCCAATTGCAGGCCGCCGTTTCCCAAATAAAAACCGAGTTGGGAAAAGTCATCATTGGCCAACATGACATGATAGAACTACTCATCATCTCGATCCTTGCCAATGGACATTCGCTTATTGAAGGGGTTCCTGGGGTGGCCAAAACGGTAACCGCAAAATTGTTGGCAAAGACCATGAATGTGGATTTCAGTCGTATTCAGTTTACGCCAGACCTCATGCCCAGTGATATTTTGGGAACCTCCATCTTCAATGTGAAAACCTCGGAGTTTGAGTTTAAGAAAGGACCTGTCTTCTCCAATATCATCCTTATTGATGAGATCAACAGGGCCCCGGCCAAGACACAGGCCGCTTTGTTTGAGGCCATGGCGGAAAGGCAGATCACCATGGACGGCGTGGAATATGCCATGGAACCACCCTTTTTGGTTTTTGCCACCCAAAATCCCATTGAGCAAGAAGGTACTTACCGGCTTCCCGAGGCCCAGTTGGACCGTTTTCTCTTCAAAATCAATGTAAAATACCCTTCTCTGGAAGAGGAAATCCAAATTTTGGAGAGCAAACATGAACAAAAGAACAAGGCTGAGGAAGAATTGGTGAATACTTTGCTTTCTTCCAAACAAATTGCGGAATATCAGGATACCATCAAGGAAATCATTGTGGAGAAAAATCTCCTCAAGTACATTGCTTCCATTGTGGACAATACCCGTACCAATGCCAATCTGTATCTAGGGGCATCCCCTCGGGCATCGATTGCAATCATGGATGCCTCAAAGGCCTTGGCGGCCATTTATGGTCGGGATTTTATTACCCCGGATGACATCAAAAAGGTGGCCGGACCCGTCTTGGCCCACAGAATTATGCTGACCCCGGAACGGGAAATGGAAGGATTGACCGCTGAGCAGGTCGTGAAACAAATCGTGGACAGTATAGAAATTCCAAGATAGGACCCTCGTGAAAAGACTCTTTAGGCCCATATATCTGCAAAAACGCTTTTTTGTTACCGTAACAGCCTTGATTCTAGGCTTTGTGGTCAGCTATATGATGCCCAACTTGCATGGTGCCTTAAAGGTGTTGTTCTTTGTCTTTGTATTGTTGCTGATTGTGGATGTCCTCTTGCTGTTCGCTTCCAAAGGGAAGATTCAGGGAAAACGAATTTTACCGGATAAGCTTTCCAATGGGGACGATAATCCCATTCAGCTTCAGGTCACCAACACCTATCTTTTCCAAGTGGTGGTCAAAATTATTGATGAAATACCATTTCAGTTCCAAAAACGGGATTTTGGATTGGTCAGTACCATCGCAAGCGGGGACCAAAAAACCTACGATTACCAGCTAAGGCCCACGGAACGTGGCGTATATTCCTTTGGAAGTTTGAACATATTTGCCATTTCCCCAATAGGGTTTCTGGCCAAAAAATATGCGTTTGACCAAGCGCAGGAAGTTCCCGTATATCCATCATTTCTGCAGCTCCAAAAGTATGACCTCATTGCCTTTACCAACCGTTTGCATGAATATGGGTTGAAGAAAATACGGCGCATTGGGCATACCATGGAGTTTGAACAGATCAAGGAATATGTTTTGGGGGATGATATCCGAAACATCAACTGGAAAGCCACGGCGAAAAGAGGCCAGTTGATGGTCAACCAGTACCAGGACGAAAAATCCCAGCCCGTATATTTGGTCATCGATAAGGGTAGGGTCATGAAGATGCCCTTTGATGGGTTAAGTTTATTGGATTATGCCATCAATGCCACGTTGGTCATCAGCAATATTGCTTTGAAGAAACAGGACAAGGCGGGCATGTTTTCTTTTAGCGACAAGATTGAAAATAGGGTGGTAGCGGAACGCCGAAGCGCACAGATGAACCTCATTTTGGAGACCCTCTACAATCTGGAGACCAATTTCATCGAGAGTGATTTCAGCAGACTGTACATTGATGTAAAGCGCCACCTGAACCAACGCAGTCTTTTGTTGCTGTACACTAATTTTGAAACCATGGATGCGCTTCATCGGCAGCTGCCCTATTTGGTGGCCATTGCCAAGCAACATTTGTTGGTCGTCATATTCTTTGAAAATACCGAGCTCAATGAATTTGCCAGTAAAAAAGCCGAGACGGTACACCAAATCTTTGAGCAGACCATAGCCGAAAAGTTCATTTATGAGAAAAAACTCATCGTAAACGAACTCCGTAAACACGGCATCCAGACCATATTGACGAAACCTGAAAACTTGACGGTCAATACCATCAACAAATATTTGGAAATAAAGGCCAGGGGGTTGATATGATTTTGGCATATAGTTTGTGCCAAAAAATCAAAAACAGTTTCAGAAAATCTTGATAAGTTGTATTGACTTATCTTTGGAATGTGATGCCATCGCCATTTTTAACTGACATTGCAGTATAACGTACAAATAAAATGTAAGCTATGGTGAGGTTATTGATTGCAGTAGTGCTCCTAATTCTATTGGGCATTTTTTACAAAACATATAAAGACAGTGTCTTTGGAAAAAAAGACTTAAATACAAATCAGCATGATGGTTTGGTGGATGAACCGTGTGTGCAAGCAAAGAACATGGACGCCACACTTCCTTGGGATTTGGGCAAGAATACCTGTGCCATTAATCCCCGTACGTATCAGCTTAAAGAGAAAAACGGCCATCATCCTCCATTGGAAATTTTTGCCGTGGCCCAACCAGAAACGGTGGGTACCGTGCAACTGAACAAGGGGATTGCGCTCTTGGAGTTGGGAAACAACATCAAGAAAACCAAAATTACCCTCCAACCTCTTACAGATCAAGATGGCGATGCCGGTGGAATCCCAGCTCAAATTTACTTTCCGCACGCTACACCCAAAAGTGAAATTATCAATCTTGTTGGCAAAAGATCGTTGTTTACCGCTTTCTTGGAAGAAAAAAAGGTCGAAAAACAGATGATAACGGGAGACCTAAATAAAATCATACGATTTGTGCACCCAACCAATGAGAACAAGACCATGAATTACATAGGGGTTTATGATTATCAGACCGATAGCTTGGAGGTAGGTTGTTTTGATACCGGGAACCAAATTTCCCTATGGAAAACGGTAGACAAGAATTTGGTATTTTCCGTTCGTGATGAATTGCTGTTCGGTTTAAACGAAAAAGGACACCTCTTCGCATACAATCATGAATTGAAGCCAGTTGAGCATCCATTTATCAATACCTTTCGGGAAATTTTTGAATCCCCACTGGAAAGTTACGTCGGTTTGGAGATACATCCAACCTTACCCATAGCCTTTGTCATAACCGAACAGAATAATGAACAAACCCTTTGGCTGCTGAGTTGGCAGGATCAGGAACACCCTTGGGGAACTCCCATGTTGACCGCTAAAGAGATATTCGATCTACAAGTATCTACTGACCTTCAGTGGATGAGGTTCCAAAGTTATACCTCCGTGACTAAACTATATGTTGTTCGTATCAAGACAGATAGTATGGATGATGTGCTTACAAAAGAAAATGCCCATTTGTTGGTTCAGAATCCCATACAATTGGAACATGATGGAACGGAAATCCATTCTTTTGCTTGGATCAGTGACCCCTCTGGACTGGTCGCTTCCACTAGGGAGGGAAGCCTTCATAAGTGGATATTCCCAAAGTGAGGCCTCACTTTTCGTCAATTTTATTAGCATTTCTTCAGGGACCAAAAAAGTTACTAGTAGGTTGTTTCAACCTGTGAAAACTGGGATGGCAATCCCAATAGAGTCAGGGATGGTAGTTTGTTTTGGGAAACCAGAACTTGCATGCTTTTTTCATTCAACCGAAGGTTTTCATCGTTCCAATCCATCGTCGTATAACTACCCCGAAGTCGTTTGTTTTTATCCTTCTTTGCGAACAGTTCAATGGTAACCCCAACGGTCACTCCGCCCAACACTGTGGCCGCCAAATCATCATTGTCCCAACCGTTGTCACGCTGGCCTGAATCCACGGCTTCTTTGGCCACGCCAACAAGTGCGCTACCAGCCACGGAACCCACAAACGTCCATACCCGGTTTCCATCCGACATGTGTTTGGCAATTCCGGCTCCCGCCAGACCAAAAAGATTACCTCCCAAAAAATGAAGTGCTTTGTCCCGCTCCACTTGGCCATGGCAATAGGAAGCGAGCACGAAAAAGACAAGTGTGGGGATTAGTGTTCTCATGCGCTGGATAAATGTATAAAAAGTTATCCATTTATCTATTCTAAACCCCTAATAATCTTGTACTTCTCCTTTTGCTTGGATGAATTCCGCCATCAAGTCTCCTACAATGTCTGCAGCTGGTTTTATGTCGTGGATCAACCCGGAAACTTGGCCTATTTCCAACTCACCTTCCTCCATATCGCCCTCAAACATGCCCCGTTTGGCCCTTGCCCTGCCCAGCAAAGTTTTCAGTTCCTCTACCGTGACCCCTTGGGCATAGGCCGCTTGCACTTCGTAAAAAAACTTGTTCTTGAGCATTCGAACCGGGGCCAGTTCCTTCAAGGTCAATTGGGTATCCCCTTCTTGGGCGTCCACTACCCTATTTTTGAACAGCTCGTGGGATGAGGCTTCGGGGCTGGCCACAAACCGGCTTCCCACCTGAACGCCATCGGCACCCAGTACCATAGCGGCCAACATGGCCCTGCCCGTGGCAATTCCGCCAGCCGCAATCAATGGAATGTTGATTTTTTCCTTAACGGAAGGTATCAATACCATGGTCGTGGTCTCATCCCTACCATTATGTCCGCCGGCCTCAAAACCTTCGGCCACAATGGCGTCTACTCCAGCCTCCTGAGCTTTGAGCGCAAATTTTACGCTGCTCACCACATGAACCACGGTGATTCCTTTCTCTTTCAAAAAACGGGTCCAAGTTTTTGGATTTCCCGCGGATGTGAAGACAATCTTGACCCCAGAGTCCACAATAATTTCCATCAATTGATCAATATCAGGATATAGCATGGGCACATTGACCCCAAAAGGTTTGTCCGTTGCCTTTTGACATTTTTCAATATGCTCCTTTAACACCTCGGGGTACATACTGCCAGCTCCGAGCAATCCAAGGCCTCCGGCATTGGAAACGGCAGAGGCCAAGCGCCAGCCACTGGCCCAGACCATGCCCGCCTGTATGATGGGATATTGTATTCCGAAAAGTTGTGTGATCTTATTCTGCATTTGAAATATTTTATCTTGAATTTTGAAGATGGTCAAACTGAACTAGTTTCAGTTTCACATCGGCATAAGGACAAAATCCGTGTGATTCTGAACTAAATTCAGAATGACGAAAGATACTAAGAAGTAATGATTAAGAAATCACGCCAGAACCAATCAACTCATCATCTATATACCAAGCCACAAACTGGCCTTCTGTAATGGCGGATTGTTTTTCCTCGAAATCCACATAAAGCCCGTTGTCGGTCTGGTAGAGGGTAGCTTCCTGCAACGGTTGCCGGTAGCGGATTCTGGCCATGACCTCCATGGTTTCATCAACCTTCATAGCTAAATCTGGACGAACCCAATGCAGTTCATCTTCTTTTACAAAAAGGGTATGACGAAACAACCCTGGATGGGACTTTCCCTGTCCGGTATAGATGATGTTTTTATCCACATCCGTTTCGATGACGAACAAGGGTTCCTTGGTCCCGCCCACATTGAGCCCCTTTCGTTGACCAATGGTGAAATAATGAGCCCCTTGATGCTCTCCTACCACCTTTCCATCGGTTTCGGAATAGATAGGTTTCTCTGCATTAAAGGCCAACTCTTCCCATTTGTTCTGAAAGCTGGGAACCGTGACCGAAAATTGTGAGGCACTGCTGGGAACCTCCACGATCACTCCTTTTTTGGGTTTCAATTTTTGTTGTAAAAAATCGGGCAAGTGTACTTTGCCCACAAAGCATAGGCCTTGCGAATCTTTTTTATCTGCTGTGATCAAGTCATTTTCAGCAGCGATCCTCCGTACCTCCGGTTTGGTCAATTCCCCAATGGGGAACAGGGTCTTGGCCAGCTGCTCTTGGGAGAGTTGGCAAAGAAAATAGGACTGGTCCTTATTTTTGTCCTTACCGGCCAAGAGCTGGTAGGTTTCAGAACCATCCGCATTTTTGATGATTCCCTTTCGGCAATAATGCCCTGTGGCTACATAGTCAGCGCCCAACTGCAGTGCTATTTTGAGGAAAACATCAAACTTGATCTCCCGGTTGCACAGTACATCCGGATTGGGTGTCCTGCCTCTTTCGTACTCGCTGAACATATAGTCCACAATACGTTCTTTGTACTCCGCACTCAAATCCACTGTTTGAAATGGGATACCGAGCTTTTCGGCCACAATCAATGCATCATTGCTGTCCTCTACCCAAGGGCATTCTTCAGAAATAATGACCGAATCGTCCACCCAATTCTTCATGAAAAGGCCAATCACTTCATACCCCTGTTCTTTTAAAAGATAGGCAGAAACGCTCGAATCAACTCCCCCGGAAAGTCCAACAACAACCTTTTTCATTGCTTTTATCTATGGGTACAAAAATACAAAATGGCGTCCATTAATCCGGTGTAGTCCCCAGATTGATCTATACCTTACAATGTAGGCCAAATACCACAAGAATCTTTTATAAAAAGCTATTCTGAATGCTTTTTATCCGTAAGGGTTTACCGTTCGTCGATGACACATCAAAAGAGGTGTTTTTACCATACAAAAATGCCCGTTTTGACAACTATTAATTTTTTCTGAGGGATTTGTGCCGCATCTTTGAAGTCCCAAATCTTTCCAAACTAAACCAGTAAATGGAAAACTCCCCCAAGTTTTGAGGGAGTTTTTTTATGGGTACAGGGCAAAGTCCTCCTCAATTCCTATTCTTCAATTTCCTCCTCAAGCACATCAATGATCTCATAGCCATTTTCCACTTCTTTGTATATGGCCTCATTGAGTTCATAGACCGATATGCCCTCAAAATCGATTTCTTCGGCATCTTCTGGAAGTTCTCGCAAAACAGCACCTACAGGTGGTTTGGCCACCTCATATTCTTCATCGATCTTTCTGTAGAAAACGCCATCGGCATAGCTATAGGCAGCCCCACGAACTGTTAGGGCAATGGCGGTGGCGGGTAGTAACCTCAACCTAAACCCTCTTGGAGGAAAAGCCCGGACATAGATGCCTTTACGTTGCACGTAGTACATGCCACGTACTGGGTAATAGCTTACGCTTCTGTAAACGATGGGTCTTGTATTGGCTGGCAAGCGTCTCAAGGTTCTACGGACCACCCTGCGGTTGTGCCTTCGCACCTTTCGTCGCACAACACGTCTCTCGTGTGGGGTTCTTGCCATCTGGGCCTCAACATATTCCAAAGATCCCAAGGACAAAAAAGCGAATAGAAACAATAGTACACGTAGGTTTTTCATACTGTTGAATTTATGGTTAGACACGGCTTTGACTCCGTATCGAACCGAAGGTTTAATGCAACCCTTAAAATTCAACTGTAGTCCTTATCGCCTACCTGTCCTTTTCTGCTCTTCGGCCTGTTCCATCATTTCCCGCATTTTGCGTTGGAACCTGTTCTCTTTTTTGGGCTTCTTTTTATTTTCCTGGATCTGGGCATGGATTTTATCCTCGTCCAGAATGTAGTTCTTGATCGCCAACATGATAAAAATGGTGATCAGGTTGGAAATAAAGTAGTACAAACTCAACCCACTGGCGTAGTTGTTAAAGAAGAACAACATCATGATCGGTGATAGATACATGATGAACTTCATATTGGGCATGCCCGGTTGCTGTTGCATCTGCATGCTCTGGCCTGTGGTCATCTGCATATAGAAGAAGATGGCCACGGATGCCAAAATGGGAAAGAGGCTCACGTGATCCCCATAAAATGGAATGTTGATGGGTAAATTGAAAATAGTGTCGTAGGAAGACAAGTCATCTGCCCATAAAAAAGACCTTTGTCGTAGTGAAAAAGAAGTCGGGAAGAACATGAAGAGCGCATAGAAAATGGGCAACTGCAACAAAGCCGGGATACAGCCGCTCATTGGGCTCACGCCCGCCTTGTTATACAGCTTCATGGTCTCTTGCTGTTTTTTCATGGCGTTGTCCTTGTACTTTTCGTTGATCTCGGTAATCTCCGGTTTCAACACCTTCATCTTGGCTTGGGACAGATAGGATTTGTAGGTGACCGGCGACAGGGCCAAACGCACCAAAATGGTCATCACAATGATGGCGATACCAAAAGGAAGGAAGGAACTCAAAAATCCAAAGAAGGGCGTAAACACATAACGGTTGATCCATCCAAAGATACCCCATCCAAAAGGAATGGATTCCACGATGCCCAAATCTTTGTAATCATCCAATACCTTTGCATTTGTGGGTCCATAATACCAGTGCATGTTCTGGGAAAATTCGCCACCCTGAAGTTCCAACGGGGCCTTGGCACTGTATTCTTTGGTGAACAGGATGTCCTTGCTTTCCTCCTCCACCAAATTTTTGGAACTGAGCGCAGCTGTCTTAAAGTGATTGTCTGTGGCCAAAATGGAACTGAAGAAATGCTGACGGTATGACAACCATTTCACATCCTCCTCGGTCTCCTCATCCAATTTGCTGTTTTCGGATAGCTTGCTGATCTTGCCCGCTTCATGATTATAGGTCAGACGGGTGTATCTATTTTCATAGCGTACACTTTGATCATGCCGAATACCTTTGAGGTCCCAAGTCAAGTCAATGGGCCTACTATTGTTGATGATTCCGTTCAACCCTTGGGAGCGAACCGTGAAATCCACCAAATACTCATTGGGTTTCATTTCGTACCGATACTCCAAAAATTGGTTCTCCGATACCTTGGCTTTCATGGAAAGCACTTGGTGATCGCCATTATTGGAAAGCTCGGGTTCAAAGTAGAGATCGGCGGTATTGAGCACCCTATTGTCAGAGGTTGAAAAATTAACGGCAAAATTGGCGTTTCCATCCTTTACCAAATACACGGGCACGGAATCATGGGTGACAAAATTCTTCATCATGGCCTCCACTATCTGGCCGCCTTTATTGGCCACTTCCAAATAGAGCACTTCGTTTTCCAATTTGGTGGTTCCCTCCGAGGTCTTGCTGAAACCAAATGCGCCTACAGCACTTTTATAATTGGCCACTGCCGTGGAATCATTAAGATCAATGGCCTGGGTTTCTTTTACAGGGGCTTCCTTAACTTCTTCGGCTTTTTGGGCCTCCTTCTCGACCTGTTCCTGTTTTGCTTTTTGGGCCTCCAACTCTTCTGGGGTGGGCTGATTTTGGTAGAACATAAAAATGAGTATTCCAAAAATCAGTACAAATCCAATAATGGAATTGATATCCAGCTTCTTCTCTTCCATGAAAATTATTTAGTAGAAATCTTTATCGGTATTTCAGGTGGCAAATATATGTCCAAAACCGCAGTTTATGCCAAACTGGCATTCTTTTGTTGCTGTTTTTGGGCCAATACCGCTTTTACAAAGCCTACAAACAATGGATGTGGATTGGCCACGGTGCTTCGATATTCTGGGTGGTACTGTACCCCAATGAACCAAGGATGGGACGGTATCTCTATGACCTCCACCAATCCTGTTTTGGGATTGAATCCTGTTGGGACCAACCCTGCTTCTTCCATTTGCCGCTTGTATTCGTTATTGAACTCAAAGCGGTGTCTGTGACGTTCGGCAATATCTGTGGCTCCATAAACTTCGTGTACCAGACTGCCCTCGGTAAGATGGCAATCCCAAGCCCCTAGCCGCATGGTTCCCCCCATATCTTTTATGGATTTTTGTTCTTCCATCAAACTAATGACAGGATATGGGGTATTTTTGTCCATTTCAGTAGAATTGGCCCCTTCCATTCCCAAAACGTTTCGGGCAAATTCTATCACTGCCATTTGCATCCCCAAACAAATGCCCAAAAATGGCATATCGTTCTCGCGGGCATAGCGTACGGCCATTATCTTTCCCTCTATGCCCCGTTCCCCAAAGCCCGGGGCAACCAAAAGGCCGTCCAATCCCATTAATTTTTTGTCGATGTTATTGGCTGACAGATGTTCGGAATGGATAGAGCGCACAGCAACCTCCACTTCATTGGCGGCTCCGGCATGGATGAAGGATTCCAGAATGGATTTATAAGAATCTTGGAGCTCCACATATTTCCCGATCAAACCGATGGTAACCTTATGTTTTGGGTTTTTATGTCGCTTTAAGAACTCTTTCCATTGTTCCAAGTTGGGTTCGGTATCTTGTGGAAGGTCCAATTTTTCCAAGGCAACGGTGTCCAAGCCTTCCTCCTGCATCATAATGGGAACGTCATAAATAGTGGAAGCATCAATGGATTGGATTACCGCTTCTTTCCGCACATTACAGAAAAGGGCCAGTTTTTCCTTGATGTCATCCGATATTTCATGCTCTGTTCGGCACACAAGGATATCAGCCTTTATTCCACTCTCCATCAAGGTTTTTACGGAGTGCTGTGTAGGTTTGGTCTTTAACTCACCCGCAGCGGAAAGGAAGGGTATCAGGGTAAGATGAACCACAATGCCATTGTGTTCGCCGAGTTCCCACAACAATTGTCGTACCGCTTCAATATAAGGTAGTGACTCAATGTCACCAACGGTGCCACCAATTTCGGTGATGATGATATCATACTCGCCACTATTGCCCAAAATTTGGATACGTTCCTTGATTTCGTTGGTAATATGGGGTACCACCTGTACGGTCTTGCCCAAAAACTCCCCTCTTCGCTCTTTTTCAATGACACTTTGGTAGATTCTTCCCGTGGTAACATTGTTGGCCTGTGAAGTGCGAATATTCAAAAATCGTTCATAATGGCCCAAATCCAAATCGGTTTCCGCGCCATCATCAGTCACATAACATTCGCCATGCTCGTATGGGTTCAATGTTCCCGGGTCTACATTGATATAGGGATCTAGTTTTTGTATGGTGGTCCGGTATCCTCTGGCCTGTAGCAACTTGGCCAAAGATGCGGCGATGATTCCCTTACCCAAAGAAGAGGTAACGCCTCCCGTAACGAAAATGTACTTGGTCTGTGACATATTGGACTTTCTATTACGGGGCGTAAAGGTACGAATTGCGGCGCAAAAATCAGGAGGATTCTTTGGGAAATTGTTTTTGAAGTTTTCGAATCATGGACTCCAGGCCATTGTCCTTAATGGTCAGCATGACATTTTGATAATTGCCGAGTTTCCCATCGGGAAAACCTTTTTGTTTGAACCAGACCAAATACGGCAACGGCAAATCCACCAAATAACGGCCCTTATGCTTGCCAAACGGCATTTTGTAATGGGCCAGTTCCAGCAACTGCTCCTTGTTCGGTTGTATTTCCATTTGTGGGTTCAATGTACTATCTTTCTGGGAACAATATCCCAATAATGAAACGAAGAAATTTTATCTCCACTACTGCCATAGGTTCCGCCGGATTGGCAAGTGTATCTGCCCTTGGACAAAACCAAAATCCGCAAAAAGAGTTCAAGCTAAAAAACAACATCAACCACAGTGTCTGTCAATGGTGTTTCAGTGATATCCCCTTGGAAGATTTCCTGAAAACATTGAACGCTCTCGGCATCAAGGCTATTGATCTTATTGGACCCAAGGACTGGCCCCTTTTGAAAAAATACGACATCCACTGCTCTATGTGCAATGGGGCGGAAATCAGCTTGACCGAAGGTTGGAACGACCCCAAATACCATGAGCAGCTTATTAAAAACTACACAGAGATCATTCCCAAAGTGGCAGAATATGGGTATACCAACCTTATCTGTTTCAGTGGCAACCGTAGGGGCATGAACGATTATGTGGGGCTGCAGAATTGTGTGGATGGGCTTTCCCAGATCATCCCCTTGGCCGAAGAGCACGGTGTGGTGGTACAGATGGAACTCTTCAACCAAGTAAACCATCCCGATTATATGTGCGATAACTCCCTTTGGGGTGTGGAACTCTGCAAACATTTGGGCAGCGACAACTTTAAACTGCTCTTCGACATCTACCACATGCAGATCCAGGAAGGAGACATTATCCGCAGTATACAGAATTACCACAACTACTTTGGACACTACCATACTGCTGGCGTTCCCGGCCGCCATGAAATTGATGAGACCCAGGAACTCTACTACCCTGCCATTATGAGGGCGATTTTGGGTACAGGCTTTACCGGCCATGTGGCCCAAGAGTTCATCGTTACCTGGGATGATAAAATTGAGGCGCTGAAAGATGCCTTTATAAGGTGTGATGTGTAAGCCTTGGAAACTATTGCACAAATGCATGCTGAAATAAAAAAATACAACGAACACCTGGAAGCCCTTGACACAGAAATATGTAACTCCCTTGCCCAAACAATTGACCGTGGACTAGCTGAATCGGAAAGCAAAATTTGGCATGCCCATCCTGTTTGGTTTTTAAATGGAAACCCTATTGTAGGGTACAGCAAACAAAAAAATGGTATCCGGCTCATGTTTTGGAGCGGTGCGGATTTTGGAGAGGAAGATCTAAACATTCTGGGCAAAAAATTCAAAGATGCTTCCATATTCTTCAACGATGTACTGGAAATCGATAAAAACAAATTGCAGCATTGGCTTGAAAAATCGAAGGATATTCAATGGGATTATAAGAACATCGTGAAAAGAAAAGGTCGCCTGGAGCGACTGAAATGAAAAACAAAATCTATGATACTACTACTGGTTAAAGTAAAAAGTCCATTGTCCGAAGAAGAACTGTTGGAAAGAGCCAAAGAGCGTGAGCCCCTGTTCAAGGCCTTTCCAGGGCTTTTGCAAAAGTACTATGTAAAGCTCGGCGAACCGGGGCATTATGGTGGTGTATATGTTTGGGATTCCATGGAATCCCTGCAAGCGTATAAAGAGTCAGACTTGGCCAAAAGCATTCCCGAGGCCTACGAAATGACAGAAGCCCCCAAAATTGAGGTCATGGATATTATTTTTCAGTTGAGGGATTGATATCCCGACTTTCGATTTCCATGAATCCCGTGCTTTTTTATATCAATAAGATTGGTGAAACACAACAAAAATCATTGCATATTGCCCTTAGACAATAACCACAAAGCACTTTAATGTATGATAAAATTTGAAGCCCGGTTACTGCTTCTTGCGATTATATTAAGTTTAAGTTCTGGGTGCAAAAACACCAAAAAAGAACCACATCAATCCCTTTCTACACGTCCCAACATTTTGTTTATCATGAGTGATGACCATGGCTATCAGGCCATTAGTGCTTATGACACGACTTTGATCAAAACCCCCAATATAGATCGCTTGGCCCAAGATGGGATGTTGTTCACCAATGCTTCGGTCACCAATTCCATTTGTGCACCTTCCCGAGCTACCATTTTAACGGGAAAACACACCCACCTCAATGGGAAAATAGACAACCTTTCTCCGTTTGATACGACGCAGGTCACTTTTCCCCAACTCTTTCAAAAAGCGGGCTACCAAACAGCCATGTTCGGGAAACTCCATTTTGGAAACAGTCCCAAGGGTGTTGATGAATTTATGATCGTACCCGGTCAGGGACGCTATATGAACCCAGATTTTATCACCACACAAGGAGATACCGTCCAAAAAATGGGCTATGCCACCGATATCATTACCGATCTTTCTTTGGAATGGCTCGACAAAAAACGGGATACCACCAAACCCTTCCTGCTGCTATACCTGCACAAGGCACCGCACCGTCCTTGGTGGCCCAAAGCGGAAAAATTCAAGGCCTATCTGCAAAAAAAGATCCCTGAGCCCAGCTCGCTTTTTGATGATTACACTGACCGGGGCACTGCGGCCCACACCGCCGAAATGAGCATTTTTAAGCACATGCTGCTCAGCTATGATTGTAAAGTATACCCCGAAGTTGTTGAGGGAATGGATGCCAATACGGATCCCAGAAATGCTCCACTGTTTTTGAATGGGGAGCTTGCCCGACTGAATGAAGCACAAAAAGCGCAGTACCTGCCCCTCTTGGACTCCATCGCCAAGGACTTTAAGACCCGTTGGCCCAATATGACCGACAAAGAAAAAACACAATGGAAATACCAAAGGTATATGCAAGACTATCTGGCCACCATTGAATCCGTGGATGACAATGTAGGACGGGTTTTGGATTATCTGGATGAACACAATCTTGCGGACAATACTTTGGTAGTCTACACTTCGGACCAAGGATTTTATTTGGGTGAACACGGTTGGTTCGATAAAAGGTTCATGTACCAAGAATCCTTTAAAACACCGTTGTTGATTCGTTGGCCCAATAAGATTCAACCTGGAATCACAAATGATGAAATGGTCCAAAATCTTGATTTTGCCCAAACTTTCCTCCAGGCGGCCGGAATCAATGCTCCAGATGATATGCAAGGGGAAAGCCTTATGCCCCTGTTAACGGGAAATACCGAAGAATGGCATCGGGAAAGCGTATACTACCACTATTATGAATATCCTGCGGAACATGCCGTAAAACGCCACTATGGTATAGCCACAAAGGACTACAAATTGATCCATTTCTACTACGATGTGGACGAATGGGAGCTATACGACTTGAAAAAGGATCCCCACGAAATGCACAATGTATACAACGACCCCAACTATAAGGTCATCCAAGAGACGTTGCAAGAAGAATTGAAGGCGTTACGGTCCAAATACAAAGATTCTGAGGCATTGGACCAAAAATTTATTAAGGCTTATGGCGATGAGATGAATCCCCAGTAAGGTACTAATCTTCAAACGCCGGTACAATATAACGGTCCATCAGTTCATCCGTATAATTGTGTGCCTTTCTATTACCATAGTTAGTGGTTGTAATGACCACTGCCAAATCAAGTTCAGGAATGGCCAAAACTTTCTGCCCCCCATTTCCCGACATATAATATGCTGGGTACTTTTTCCCGGTCCCAAACGATTTTAACCATAGCAAATAACCATAGTCCACATCCTCTCTTGCATTCACCTTTGGCGTTGTTGCCTTTGCTATCCAATCTTTGGAAAGTATTTCTTTTCCTTTCCATTGCCCATCTTGAAGAAATAATTGAATCATCTTCAGAAAATCCCTGCTCCGATAACCACTTCCGCCCGCTGTATTCAACACATGGGTGGGCGTATAATGAAATTCATAGTCATTGATTTCCAGTGGATCAAGGAAATTTTCCTTTAAAAATTCATCTCCTGGTTGTCCAACAGCGGCCTGCACCACTTCAGCCAAAGCTGCGGCCCCTGCCGAGCAGTAGCTCATGACCCTCCCATAAGGCGATTCTTCGGGTTTGGGACCAAACGGGTAGGATCCCACAGGAAGGTCCACAAAAAACTGAAGCCAATCTTCAATGATGTACATCCGTTCTTCGTTACCCCTGGAAAAGGAATTATTGTCATCACATTCCAAAATGGAACTCATGGTGAGCAAATCCTCAATGGTAATCTTATCTTTTCTCGGATCCTCATTTTGAATGGGTTTACGGGGTTTCAAATAGGTAAATATCCCGTCTTTTTCAGAATGGATATACCCCTGTTCCATGGCCAATCCTACCAAAATGGTGGCGATGGACTTCGTTGCAGACCTCGTATTGTGTTTGGTGTCCACATTGCTATCATTAAAATATTTCTCATACATCAATTGCCCTTTTTGAGCCACGAGTACACTGGTAATGGCTTCATAATCACCATTATCAATTCTTTTTTCCATTTCTCCGAGCAGTGGAATTTGGACCTTATTCGCTTTTGAAAAATCCAATTGGGCACTCAATATAAGGGGGAGTACAAACTGTGCGATACATAAAGACCTTTTAGTCATAATTCCAAGTTTTTATGAATACAAAGAAAGCTATAGCCCTTTACCCGAAATAGAATGAATTTAACATCAGCCCAATTGCTTTCTAAAAGATCTCGGAGCTGTATTGAAATAGTGCCTGAACGTCCGGGTAAAATGACTTTGGTCCGCAAAGCCGCACATGTGGGCAATTTCCGTAAGCGGTTTTTTGGAATCGATGAGCATATGAAAAGACTGTCTCAATTTGCTCCTCCTGATATAGTCTCCAAGGGTAGTATCCAGATATTTGGGAACACTTCGGGATAAATGCACCGGGTGTATCCCCAATTCGTTGGACAAGGATTCCAAGGTTGCCTGCATCGGATCATCATGGATCATTTCCCTTAGTCTTGCCACCCATTGAGGCTTCTTTTTTATTTCGGCTTCACCTTTATCATGCATTTCACTGCACAATTGAAGGATCAAACAATCCAAGGAAACACTGGAATGAAAGTCATTAATATGAAACTCCCGGTAGATATTCAGAAAAATTTGGTGCAATCTGGGATCGATAAGCAATGTGCTGCCCTCCCACAATGCAAGGCCGTTATTTTTGCCATCAAACCATCTGCGGTCAAGTTCAATATGAAAACCCTTGGCATTTCGGGTCTCTTTGGTGTTCATGTGTATATCCTGCCAATTATGGAACACAAAACTTCCGGGAGGACATAGGGTAGTGCCCTTCCGATTGATGTCTTTTAGATTTCCGTCCAGCACAAACATGAAATACGGATTTTCATGATAGTGCCAATCCGTTTCGGGAAGATGGTATCCATATTCTGATAGGACGAAGCCGCTATTCTCCAACTCAGATTTTTTTGTACCGTAGTAAGAACCCTTTTTGAGAATTTTCATGATGGATGGTAGAGTCAACCACCCAATATTGCTTTGAAGTGGTCAAAAATTCAAATTCTATCAATTTTCGATCAAGCTACCGATCTTTTGGTTCCATTCCAACTGTTTTCCACGGTTTCTTGAAAAATCGGTCTCCCAGTCATACAAATCCTGATATTCCTGCAGCTCCTTCAGGATATCTTGATAAATCCTTCGTATCTCCTCCTTTACGTCATCTGAGAATGAGGTGCGTTCCAATTTATCACGCATTTTGCGGGCAAAAAGCTCGGCAATATCAAAATGAAGTTGTTCATGGCTTAGGGTAATCTCATCACAAACCTTCGGTTTGTACCAAGATTCATGGGGATAGAAGTAAGCATTCACCTCATAGTCCAGTTCCACCTCATGGTGGATCAGGTTGGCCGTGTAGGTATAGCTGATGCCGCTGGCCGTTGTGGCCGCTGGAACGGCTGCCGGGGGTATTTTTCCCTTAAAATCAGCCCAGGTGAGCCTTGTGTCCGCTGTCCATAAGACACCCTCCTCAATTTCTTGCCCAAATCCCAAAAAACCGAGGAACAGCACACATCCTATGGAAGCTATTTTACCCAATTGAAATCTATTGCCCTTTCAATATCAGGGTGAAGACTGTAGTGCACGGGACATGTATTGGCAGTGCGCTCCAAAATTATCCTGTTCTTTTCGGTGACATTTGCCGGAAGCTCCATCCTCACCTCAACCTTTACAATCCTTCTGGGATTTGGCGCCATGTGCTTGGTCACTTCTGCAGTGGAACCCGTTAGATCTACTCCCAGATCACGTGCCTTTATGCCCATGGTGGTCAACATACAGTTGGCCAAGCCGGTGGCTACTGTGTCCGTGGGTGAAAAGGCCTCACCCTTGCCATTATTGTCAACCGGGGCATCTGTGATATAGGTTTGCCCAGATTTTATGTGCTCACATGTGGTGCGCAGTTCTCCGTTATAGGTTACTCTTGAGGTCATCCAATTTTACTTCTTTGATTTGTAGACTATCGTATTCCATCACATAACAGGCCTTGTTATGGTATCCAGAGGTCCAATCGTTGAAATAATTGAAACTGTTCCCTGTATATTCCGTGAGACCAATGATCTTGGAAGTTTCGAAAAGATTGTTCTTGTGGGCCAGTTTCAACAAAACATCAAAGGTGACATCGAAACCACGTACTGCGTACCTATCCGGTTTAAGCCCGTTGTATCTTTTTTCGTAGGCCCTGGTAAATGCATCCTCACCGGCCTCTCGATAAAACGATGGGTAGGTAAAGTGCAAATTGGACAGATGGGTGTTGGAAATGGCATCTTCCTCAAAAGCACTGTTGTAGCTGGTGGTGAACATGCGTACCGCAACTTCTTCCGTATTGGCGGAATTCAATATGGAACTGACACTGGCCACCATGTTGGGCTGGTCCGTTTCCAGAAACACCCAATTTTCCCTTTCTTCTGATAATTGGACCAAAAACTCATCCAAATGAAGGGATTTATTATCGATGACCTTTGCAATCTGGGCTCCAGGAAATTTGCCCAAAATGGAGTCATGGGCCGCCTGATGTTGCGCATCCGCGATAATGATCACATTCTCTCCTTTGTAGATCTTTTCCAAATAGGAGAGCATTTTTTGCCGAAGCACCTCTTCCCTTGGAACGGAAAAGAAGACATTGCCATGGCTCAATTCACTATCCGAGGCTACCGGGGAAATCACGGGAATGTTCTTTGATGCCGCTTGTACCGCCACTTCGTTGAGCGCGCCTGCAGCCACTGGGCCAATGATGGCATTGACGCCCTGAAGATTTTCCCTGAGAAGAATCTCCTTGACCTTGGCTTGGCTCAACTCGGTATCATAGGTTTTTACGTCCACGGAGATCCCCAATTTTTTTATGGAATCCAAAGCAACCAAGGCACCGGAATAGAACCCAAGGCTCAGGGCCAAATCCCTTCGGCTGGCAATCTGGCTCCGGGTCTTTTTATCATCATTGAAATCGATACGATCTAACCTAAAAGGTAACATGAACACCAGTTTAGGCCTGTTTTCAACATTGATGCTATCCAGCAAATTGATCTTATCCAATACCAGGGCATTCTTCACATCAAGTACTTGCGCCTTTTCCTTGGGAAGTTTGAGCACCATGCCCGCCTTAAGGCCATTTTCCAGATCCGGGTTCAACCGGAACAGTTCATCCCGGGTCATCTTCAGGTTCTGGGTAAGCCTAAAAATGTTCTGTTTTGGTTTTACCTCGTAAAAAATATAGTTGTCCGTATTTACGATGCCTGCTTTGTCCTGTTTTTGGGGCAGTCGGATGACCATACCCTCTTTCAATCCCCCTTGTTGCATGATTTCGGGATTCAATTTCACTATGGAATCCGAGGGAATGCCATATTCCTTGCCCAAGCTGTAAAGGGTCATTTTGGGCGGAACGGTGTAGGAAGTGAAAAGCTCCACTTTTTGATCCTTGAGGCTGTCTCCTTTGGGTCTCGGCAATTTCAACTCTTGGCCAGCGGCCAGATAATCTGAATTTTTGGCCAGTTCGGGGTTCAAAAGCAATAGACTATCGACGGTGATCCCGTATTTATGGGCAATGCTCCATCGTGTTTCTTTGGGTTGCACGGTGTAGGTCTCAAAATCCAATTCCCGTTCATCATCCGGATCAGCTTCTGGAAATTTGGGTATCTGCAGTACCATCCCTTTTTTGAGTGCTTCGGAGTAAAGTTCGGTATTGTACCGCTTCAACTGTTCCTCGGTAATTTTATAGCGCTGGGCAAGCCCGAACAAGGTCTCTTTTTTTCGCACCCTATGTCTTGTATATCCTATGGGCTTTATCTGTTCCTCAACCTTTTCTACCTTGGGTTTTTCCTCCTCCTTAATAATCGAACCATCCAAGGGAATGATCAAAATGGTATTGGGTTTGATATCGGCAGCCGATTTCAGCTCCTTGTTGGATTGTAAAATGGTGTAGGGCGTCACGCGATATTTTTGGGAGATGCTCTGTAAGGTCTCCCCTTGCTTGACCACATGGGTCTCAAACTTTTTTTGTGCAGAAACCTGGAAAGCGGCCGACAAAAAGACCACAAAAACCAGTTTTAAGATATTTTTTTTCATTCCCATTCTATAGTTGCAGGTGGCTTTGAGCTGATATCATACACTACTCTATTAACGCCTTTGACCTTATTTATTATATCATTGGAGGTCTTTTGTAAAAATTCATGGGGCAAATTCACCCAATCTGCCGTCATTCCATCCGTGCTTTCCACGGCCCTCAAGGCCACACATTTTTCATAGGTACGTTCATCTCCCATAACCCCCACACTATTTACGGGCAAAAGCATGGCCCCGGCCTGCCATACCTTGTCATAAAGTCCCCAATCTTTCAATCCTTTGATGAAAATATGGTCCACTTCCTGCAACATGGTTACTTTTTCTGGCGTAATATCCCCCAAGATGCGAATCCCCAATCCCGGTCCAGGAAATGGATGTCTTCCCAAAATATTGGGGTCAATGTGCATGCTGGCCCCAACCCTGCGCACCTCATCCTTGAACAGCAATTTTAAGGGCTCCACCACGTTCAACTTCATATAATCCGGAAGCCCTCCCACATTATGGTGGCTCTTTATGGTGACCGAAGGTCCGCCGGTCGCCGAGACCGATTCTATCACATCTGGATAAATGGTACCCTGTGCCAACCATTTGGCATTTTCCACTTTGTGGGCCTCATCGTCAAAAACCTCAATGAACACGCGACCGATAATCTTACGCTTTTTTTCAGGATCGCTTTCTCCTGCCAATGCCCCCAAAAAGCGTGCCGAAGCATCTACCCCTTTTACATTAAGACCCATTCCTTCATATTGCTCCAACACATCGTGGAATTCATTTTTCCGGAGCAGCCCGTTGTTCACAAAAATACAGTGCAGGTTTTTTCCAATGGCCTTGTGCAGTAACAGGGCGGCTACACTGGAATCCACCCCTCCGGAAAGACCCAAAATCACCCTATCATTGCCCAGTTTTTTCCTTAAATCCGCCACTGTGGTCTCCACAAAGGCATCGGGGGTCCAATCCTGCTCCAATCCTGCTATGTCCACCAAGAAGTTCTTGAGGAGCTGTTTTCCGTCAGTGGTGTGGTATACTTCGGGATGGAATTGGATGGCGTAAGTATCCTCCCCCTCAATCCTGAACGCTGCATTTTCCACATCGTGGGTGCTTGCCAACCGAACCGCATTTTCCGGAAGTTGCTTGATCGTATCGCTATGGCTCATCCACACTTGGCTCCCCTCATTGATGATATGGAAAAACGGTTCATGTTCCTTGATGAAGGACAGATTGGCCCGGCCGTACTCCCTGGTGTTGGATGGCGCCACGTTTCCACCATTGAAATGGGCCAGATATTGTGCGCCATAGCAAATGGCCAATAATGGCTTTTTGCCCTTTATCTCCGATAAATCTGGATGGGAAACGTCCTCTCCCCGAACGGAAAGTGGAGAGCCTGAAAGAATCACTGCCCTGTAGTTGGACAAATCCTCGGGAAGCTTGTTAAAGGGTTTTATTTCTGAGTAAATGTTGAGTTCCCTAACACGCCTTGCAATCAACTGGGTATACTGGGAACCAAAGTCTAGGATAAGTACGTTGTTATGCATGGGCAAAAATAGCAATTTGATCGGGTTGAAAAAGTATCTTTTGGGCGATATTTATCACAACTTTTTTTAACGGATTATCAGCATGGGTTTTGGAGCGAGATCAGCTTGCGTTTATGGACGTCGTACAAAACATGAAGCATGGAATATAACGTTATGTAGTTTTTTTCTTAACATTTTTCACCATTTCTTTGCGGTTCAAAATTTAGCGTACCATGATCAAGGGATTTATCTTCGATTTGGATGGGGTCATAACCGATACGGCCGAGCTACATTATGAAGCTTGGAAAAAACTGGCCGATGAGATGGGTTGGGAGTTTGATCGCGAACTCAACGAAAAACTCAGGGGCATTTCCCGTTTGGATTCCATCAAAGTGATCATGGACCACAACAATGTTACGTTGGACGGGGAAACCGTCAACAAACTGGCCAACAAGAAAAACGACATCTACGTGAACAGTTTGGAGGAGATCACCCCGGACGATTATCTCCCCGGTGCCAGGGAGCTCCTTACCCATTTAAGGACTGAGGGCTTCAACGTGGCCTTGGGAAGTGCCAGCAAAAATGCCGTCAAAGTGCTGCAGCAATTGAACGCCATGATGTATTTTGATGTCATCGGGGATGGTGCCAGTGTAAACAAGAGCAAGCCTGCCCCGGACATTTTTCTCTATGGGTCCGAGAAAATGAAGCTTCAACCCGAGGAATGCATTGTTTTTGAAGATGCCGAAAAAGGTATTGATGCGGCAAAGGCAGGTGGATTTCACAGTGTCGGCATCGGGCCAAAGGAACGTGTGGGGCATGCCGATTTGCGGTTCGACAGCATGGCGGATGCTACCTTGTTTGAAATCAAATCCTTCTTTGGAGACCTTTTTTGAATAGGCGGAACTGCTTTCCCTTCATGGGCTGCAAGCCGTTCCTTTTCAGAAAGTTGGGGCAAAATGCCTATTTTTAAGGGGTAATTCAGCCTCCATGATGACCAGAATCCACTTTTTGGCCGGCCTTTTTTTCTTTTCGGCTAGCCTTATTCATGCACAGAAAGACAAAAGACTTGATAGCCTTTTATCAGTATATCAAAGCCAACCTGACGGTGTTGAGAAAATAGGAACCTTGGATGAACTCTATTCCGAAACATTCTTCCTAAAGACCCCCGAGGATGTTCTTCCCTATGTGAAGGAGCAGCTTGCTTTGTCTCGCGAACTCAAATACAAAAAAGGTGAAGGCGATGCACTTTACAACTATGGCAACTACTATCGCCGCACCTATGCATTCGATTCGGCACGCTACTATTTCTCATTGGCCAACAACATTTGGGAAGTTTTGGACGATAAAGCCGGTAAGTTCAAAACCCTTAATGGGATGGCCAAGATTGAACAATTGGACGGGGATTTTGAAAAGTCATTGGCACTATACGAAGAAGTGATGAAAACCGCCATGGAAATGAAAAGCGGAATTCGAATAGCCGAAACAAACCGGGAAGTAGCGACCATCTATATGGACAAGGCGAGCTACAAACTCGGTCTAAAATATATGTTGGATGGACTTCGTGGACTGGATTCGTTGAAAAAACCCTACCCAGATAAACGGGCAGATATGTTGGTTGGGGTTGGTAGAATAGAAAGTTTGCGGGGAAACAACAAGGCGGCATTAGATCCACTCACTGATGGGTTAAGGATTTTTGAAGAGCAAGGAAACCATCTTTGGCAATGCATCACCCATACCGAAATTGGTTATGCCTATTTAGGGCTTGACAGCATAGACCAAAGTATAACGCACTTCAACAAAAGTTTGGAAATCTCCATTGCGGCCGGAAGAAAAGGCTTTGAGGCCATATGCTACTACAATCTTGGTCTTGCCAACAGAAAAAAAGGAAATCTGGATTTGGCCGAAGAATTTCTCCATAAAAGTATCTCTTTGGGCAAAACAACCGCCAACAACAATGTTAGCACATACAATGAGCTTGGAAGCTTATTCCTGGATAAAAACCAACTGCCAGAAGCCATAGAAAACCATACCAAGGCCATTCATTTGGCAGATTCCATCCAAAGTCTTGCCGAACTCAAGGACGGTTATGAAGGGCGATCACTTGCCTACGAAAAAAATGGGCAGCCCCAAAAGGCATTGGAAGACTTAAAACAGTTTCTCATGCTGAACGATTCCATTTTCAATGCCACCAAATCCCAACAAATTGAGGAACTCCGCACCATCTATGAAACTGAAAAGAAAGAACAACAAATAGCCTTGCTGGAGGAAGAGGCCAAGGTGGACAATCTCCAGAAAGCACTCTTAGGTGGCGGATTGGGGCTATCCCTGTTGGTTTTTGGATTCGGCTTTTACGGTATTCGTCAAAAACTAAAACGAAACAAAGTCGAAAAAGAAAAGGTGGATGCGGAACTGGCTTTCAAAAGAAAGGAACTTACCACCCATGCCCTGCATTTGGCCAAAAAGAATGAGGTTTTGGAAACCTTGAAACAGAAAGCCGAGGAACTGAAAGAGGGAGAACCTTCCAAAAATGGGTACCAACAACTTATCCGTACCATCAATTTTGATCTTCAGGATGATAACAACTGGAAAAACTTTTCGCGTTATTTCGAGGACGTGCACAAGGATTTCAACAGCAACGTAAAATCCAAATTCCCTGAAATAACCTCCAACGAGCTTAGATTATTGGCACTTTTAAAAATGAACCTTTCCTCCAAGGAAATCGCTAACATTCTCAACATATCCCAGGAAGGGATCAAAAAGGCGCGCTACAGACTGCGCAAAAAATTGAACATTACCACAGAGGATTCTCTCCATGATTTGGTGCTGAACCTCTAGCAAATTATCCTAACTGCTGTCCACTGATTGTCCCTCGGCCTGCCGGAGGGTGTCCACCCTTTGTCCACCGTGATTTTTTTACTCCTCAAAATCAGCACTTTAAGTTTGTTTCGTCAAGAATTTGACAATCGTTTTGTGGTCTTGCTCGGCTAAGGGCTGCAGACCGTTACCGGGCGAGTCACACAAAACAAAGCAGAAAGTTTAACCACAAAACAAAAGAATGATGAAAACAACCTTGAAATTGTTCAGAAGATTTTTGATCCTTACCCTGATATTTTCCTTTGCAGCTTGCAGCAAGGATGGCGGGGACGACCCATCAGATCCCAACAACCCAATCGATCCCACAAAGGCCACCGTTGCGGAAATTGTTGCCAGTGGGGATGAATTTGAAAACTTTCCGCCCAATACCACTGAAACAGAGGTTGAGGGTACGGAGCAGACCATGAACGAAGATTACGACAGAAAAGAAGAAGGCGAGACCGTTGAACAACGATGGGTCTGCACGGAAAAAGAGGTGGATATTACCGGAGGTACACACACCTTCCCACTCTACAACACCAATGCATCTGTAATTTGGCCCGGTAATCTGTTGCAGGGCAAAACCCTGGATAATGCCACGCCATCCGATATCGTGGTGAAACGTGCCGGGGGAAAAATCACCTATAATTTAGTGACCGGAAATCCCAAAGCTACTGTAGAGGTGGACGTTGTAGACCAAGGAAGTGTACAGCAGGCCATGAACGATGTCATTGCACAAAACGGCGATATCACTCCAGCTAACTTTACGTTGGATGTGGTTGCCATAAATTCCAAGGAAGAATTGGCCTTGGAAATGGGATTGAAAGCATCCACCCTTGCAACCAAGGTAAGTTCCAGTTTTTCATTGAACACCAGTTCCGAATACAGTAGTGTGCTTGTAAAATTGACACAGGCATATTACACCATGAGCTATGTGAAACCCACAAGTTTGGAAGAGGTTTTCGACCCCAGCGTGACAGCTGTCCAGTTGGCCAAATATATTCAACCGGACAATCCCGCAACCTTTGTTTCGTCCGTCACCTACGGCCGTATTTTTTATATGTTGTATGAATCCACTGCGTCCGCCCAGGATATGGAATTTGCCCTAAAGGGTGCATACAATGCAGTAGCTGGAAAAGTAAGTGGGAGTGTTGATATTGAATCTTTGCGTGAATACAACAATCTGTCGGTAAAGGTAATCGCCTATGGTGGCGACTCCGAAGGCACCCTGAATGCCGTTGGAGCGACCTTTGGCGGAGAAGATGCCGTGGACAACCTAAAAGATATAGTAGAACGGCTTGCGGCTTCAAGCGATATTGCCGGTGGTCTGCCGTTGTCCTATGTGGTCAACAGTCTTGAGGACCCAAGCCAAGTGGTAAGTACCAATTTAGCCACCAAATACACCGTTAAAAACTGTGAACTGAAGGGTGTTCTGCCTCCAGGCCTCTACAGCAGTTTGTTGGATCTTTTTGAAGATGGAATTGGCGCCTTGGCCCAAATAGGTTATAGCGATGTCCTTGTCTTCAATAAGGCGGGTACCCAATATGCGTGGTTCAATGGAAATACGCCGGGTATTTTGAGCGATGGGGATCGAAGAATTTTTGATATCACAGATCCGGATGGTCCCTTGGGCACATTGGAATTGGAAAATGTAGGAGCAGCAGTGCATTTTGCCGATAATCTTCCGGCTAGGCTCTATATTTTCAGTGGTGACGGATTCAAATTACAGATATTCCGCCTTACCAACTATGTGGCCAACAATCAATTGCCGGCAGGACCGATTGGTGCGGCAGATCCAACAATTTTGGTGAACACCACCTTCGGTGATAGTGGTAACTTTACCTTGGCCACACAAGGAATAGGAGCCGGGGTTCGGGTCGGTGCCACATCCATGGCCTTTTTTGGAATGGATGGTGATGAATACCAAGTCTACAATTCTGCCAGTGGTGGGAGCTGGACAGCCACCAAAGCTTCCAATGAATGGTTCGGTGATACCCAAAGCATAGAAAACTATGGTGCCCTGTTCGATGATGTGGGCGCGGCCACAAATTTTACCATAGGAGGTTCCAGTGAAAGATACCTTTTTGTGAACAAGGAAGGGGATGAAATCAAGGAATGGTTTTCATCAGCCACAATTGGGCAAGATCGTTTTGATGGACCTTGGGTCATTAAATAGAAAATGTCTTTGAGTTAGTTAAAACAAAAGCCCCGGGAACCACTCCGGGGCTTTTAAATAAAATCAAAACCAACCTAAACATATGAGTTAACCAACTCAAATTGTTAAATTTTCATAGCAATTTTCACTTATGGAACAACCCATGTAGAAAAAACCCTACTTGGTTTTTCCATTTTTTTGAAAAAAAAGTGGAAAGGATTGTTTTTTAAGGCTTTAGCACCGCAAATTCATGGTTGAGTGGATTTAAATTATCCATCAAAAATTGGATAGTGGCACTGCCCTTGTCCAAATACAGTTCGGAAAAGTTGAGCTCCCGCTCTTGAAGTGAATTTTTGGGGAACAGTTCGTTTTGGATGGTTGTTATTCTATCCACGTGATCCTTCAGTTTGCGCTTTTGCGCCTTGAGCAGTCTTTTTTCCAGGGCGTCCAATCCCTTTTTCTGTTTCACCTCTTGGGCCTTCACCGCTCCCAAGAAACTTTTATCGGTCTCTTCGGCCAGTTTGTACAGCTGCTGGAACTGCTCTTCCAAGTACTTTTTTTGAGGCGAGAAATCGATGGCAATACTGGAAATCTCCTTGATTTTCCTATTGATAAGGTCCTGCTGCTTCAAAAAGAGATCCGAAACCTCCAACCCCAATCTTTTAACCTTATCAATCTGCTTTTCCGTAATGATCAGGGCCGAGTTGCGGAGCAAAAGTATGGGAAACGCAACACCCATTGCTTCAAAATACGATTTCAACTCCATCCAATAGGCCAGTTCCCCTCCCCCACCAATATAGCAGAGATTGGGCAAAATCACTTCTTGGTACAACGGACGGGCAATTACGTTGGGTGAAAACCGCTCCGGATGCGCCTCAAGTTCCGCTTCCAGGGTTTCCGCAGTGAAATTCAATTTTGTGTTGACCACATGAAATTTTCCATCCTTCATTACAATCCGTTCCCGGATGCCCTCTTGGAGATAAAAATAATTGATTTCCCTTGGATTTACTTGAATGGTATAATCCGTGGAAACCGCTGACAACGCCTCAATGGAATGGGAAACCTTTGCGTAGGGAATATGCTCAAATAGGTCCTTTTTGGCATAGGGGACCAGCATTTTCTTCAGTTCTTTATCATCTCCATCAATAATGACCAGTCCAAATTTTCCAAAAAGGGCATTGGCTAGATATCGCGTGGCCCCTGCAAGGGTGGAATGTTCCAAATAGGCTTGTTTGAAAAGGGATTTCAACTCTTCTGCATGGTCCGTATTGCCCAAATGTGATGAAAACACGTTTAAAACAGAATCCAAACCTTTGGTGTCCAATTTTCCAACTGCACCGGAAGCATCTTTGCTCCATTGGACTTTTTTTCCATAGAAACTGAAATAGTTGATCTCGTCAAAATCATGGTCCTCAGTGGCCATCCAATATACCGGAACAAAGTTATATTCTGGATACTCTTTTTTGAGCTGTTTGGTGAGATTGATGGTGGAAACAATTTTGTACAGGAAGTACAAAGGCCCTGTGAAAAGGTTCAACTGGTGCCCGGTGACCACGGTAAATGTCCCTTTCTGATGTAGGGAATCAATATTGTTTTGGGTGGATTTGGAAAGTAGGAACCCCTTGTACTGGCCATGGAGCGCTTCAACAAGGACCTTCCGGTTTGCCACAGGGTAATTGCCCTTTTTTTCGGCTATCTGATCTTTAAAATTTTCAATTTTGGGAAATCTGTTGAAAAACGGCTTCAATTCACTCCTCTGGTCTAGGTAATCGCAAATCAACTTCGAAAAATAACCTGTTTCCCTAAAAGGTATACAATCTACTTCCATTAAAACGGTAATGAAGTGCTAAAGATAATCCTCTTCTTTTTTTCTCATCCTAAAAATTCGTTAATTACGCCCTTCATCCTTTTATCCTGCCCTATAAACAAAAACTGTGCTTCTGCTGCAATTTATTGTTAGATTTGGTCACGGCTAATTCATTCAAATATGACAAAATCATTATTCTTCCTCTCTCTATTATCTTTTGTATCCCTTTCTGCCCAACAGCTTAAATCCCCCTCGGAATTTTTGGGCTACGAACTTGGCACGGAATTTACCAGGCACCACGAAGTGGTGGATTATTACGAATACTTGGCCAAGGAAGCCCCGGATAGGGTGAAACTGAAAGTTTATGGTCAAACCAATGAGCGAAGGCCCCTGTTATTGGTTTTTGTATCCTCTCCGAACAATATTTCCAATTTGGAAAACATTCGGCAAGAACATATAAAGGATACCCAAGACGGTGGAAATAGTTCCAAAGCCATTGTATGGTTGAGCTATAATGTCCACGGAAACGAAAGTGTGAGCACAGAGGCTTCCATGAAAACCATTTATGCGTTGCTGACCAACAAAAGCTCTTATCTGGAAAATACCGTCGTCATTATAGATCCCTGCATCAACCCAGATGGACGCGATCGGTACAGCAATTGGTACAATCAGTACAAAAACTCGCCCTACCAGGTTGATCCCAACAGCAAGGAACACCATGAAGGCTGGTGGAACGGGAGAAGCAACCATTATATGTTCGACCTCAACCGGGACTGGGCCTGGCTCACCCAAGTTGAAAGCCAAAATCGAATAAAGGTCTTTAATGAATGGCTGCCCCATGTGCATGTGGATTTTCATGAGCAGGGCGTTGACGAACCCTACTATTTTGCCCCAGCTGCCGAACCCTATCATGAGGTGATCACAAATTTTCAACGGGATTTTCAGGTAACCCTGGGCAAAAACCATGCAAAATACTTTGATGCGAATGGGTGGTTCTATTTTACCAAGGAGGTCTTTGACCTTTTCTATCCAAGCTACGGAGATACTTATCCTACGTACAACGGCGCAGTGGGCATGACCTATGAACAAGGGGGCAGTGGTGTGGCCGGCCTTGGTGTCATCACACAAATTGGGGATACGCTCACCCTAAAGGACCGTATTGCCCATCACTTTACCACAGGATTGTCGACCATTGAGGTATCCTCCCAAAACGCGGAACGATTGAATTCAGAATTCAAAAAGTTCTACAAAAACAGAAATTTCAAGTACAAAAGCTATGTGTTGAATGGCGACAAGGATAAACTGGATGCGCTCAAGGCATTGCTGCAAAAACATAAGATTGAATTTGGCGCACCTTCCAACGGAACTGTCAAAGGCTTTGACTATTCAACCCGGGGCAATGGAAGCATGTCCACGACCAAGAACAGTCTTGTGGTTTCCACGGACCAGACCAAGGGGACCTTGGTGAAGGTCTTGTTCGAACCCGATGCCAAATTGAGTGATTCCCTCACCTACGACATAACGGCTTGGTCCTTGCCCTATGCCTATGGGTTGGACGCCATTGCCTCCACCATACCTGTTCCAGCGAACGCTGAAGAGGATGGTCCAACATCTGCTGTAGGCAACATTGATCCCAACAGCTATGCCTTTATCACAGATTGGAACAGCATGAAGGATGCTCGGTTTCTGGCGGAACTGCTCCAAGAAGGCATTAGGGTTCGTAAGGCGCACCTTCCGTTTTCTGTGGAAGGAAAATCCTTTGATCGGGGCAGTTTGATCATCACCAAAGGGGACAACCAATACAAAGCCGACTTCACTGAGATCCTAAAAAAGGCTTCAAACAAATTTCAAAAGGAGGTAACAAGCTCATCAACGGGTTTTGTGGATTCTGGGAAGGACTTCGGTTCTGACTATGTGGAAATGATCACCAAACCAAACATTGCGCTTTTGTCCGGAGGGCCCACCTCCACCCTTCGTTTTGGCGAAATTTGGCATTTTTTCGAACAGCAGTTACACTATCCCATTACAGTAATTGACAATGATTATGCCGATAAAGTTGACCTGGACGATTACCACATATTGATATTGCCCGGAGGGCACTACGGTGATTTTTTTACTGAAAAACAACTGATGAAACTCCAGAATTGGGTCAAACAAGGTGGCAAAATCATTGCCATGGGCGGGGCCATTGAGGCCATTGACGGTGAAAAAGGATTTGGAATCAAAAAGAAAGAAGAGGCCAAAGATACCATCAACAAACCAACGCCCCATGAAGATGCCCAAAGGGAAGAGATAAAAAGTGCCATTACAGGGGCGATTTTTAAGACCAAGGTGGACAACACCCACCCTTTGGCCTATGGATATGGCACCCAGTATTTCACCCTAAAATTGGGGAATGTCAATTACGATTACCTCAAAACCGGAAATGCCGTATATCTGGATAACAATACCAAGCCCGTTGCCGGGTTTGCAGGCAGCGAGGCCCAAAAAATGGTAGGAAATTCCTTGATCTTTGGCGCTGAGCAATTTGGGCGGGGACAGGTAATCTATATGGTGGACAATCCGTTGTTCAGAGGTTTTTGGGAAAATGGAAAACTGTTCATGGCCAATGCACTTTTTATGGTGGACTGATTCCTTTTTCACTGATTTTAAACTGTTTAGTCCATAATTTTAACTTGACAACTATGGATGGCTATGCAATTTTTTGTACCTTTAATAGACCACTTTTGGTATAAAAACTTTAGGATATGGACCGCACGAGAGCAACTTTTTTGAAAAAAGGGAGCGCAATATCATTTCTCTTTTTGATGTTGGCCTCCTTTCTGGTTTCCACAGAGATGTCAGCATTCCAGCAAGATCAGGAAACGGAAAGTGACTACAGACAGTTTAAAGGGGAAGTTGTGGATGAATCATCCAAAAACCCATTGGTCTTTGCCACACTTTCTGTAGATGGGACAAACATCAGTACCATTACCAACACCGAAGGTGATTTTCTCTTGAAGGTTCCCAAAAATATTGTTGATGGGACCGTTGTTGTATCTTTTTTGGGATACACCACCAAGAACATTCCCTTGTCTCAATTAAAACCGGAAAACAATAAAATTTCACTGGTGATATCCGTAACGCAACTTTCTGAGGTCAATATCAATGCACCCAAGGATGCAGCCGCACTGGTACGAGAAACCTTGGCAAGAAAAGGGGAAAATTATTTTGATGACCCCACTCTAATGACTGCATTTTATAGGGAGACCATTAAAAAAAGGAGAAAAAACGTCTCTTTGTCGGAAGCTGTCGTCAATATCTACAAATCACCGTATAGTTCCGTTCGCAAGGATGCCGTTGAACTCTACAAAGCGCGGAAAAGTACGGATTACAGCAAACTGGACACAGTGGCCCTAAAACTACAGGGAGGACCTTTCAACACGCTTTACGTGGATATCATGAAATATCCGGAGTACATTTTTGCCGATGGTTCCGTCTCGGATTACAAATTTGCCTTCAGCAGGTCCACAAGAATCAATGACAAATTGATCTATGTCATCAAATTTGATCAATTGGAAACCATTACAGAACCTTTGTATGCCGGCGAACTTTTCATAGATGTTGAAAGCAAGACCTTGACCAGTGCCATATACACCTTGAACATAACCGATAAGGTAAAGGCCGCCCGGTTATTTGTGCGCAGAAAACCTGCGAAAGCGGATGTATGGCCCACCCAAGTTTCCTACAGGGTGGACTATAGGGAAAAAGACGGCAAATGGTATTATGGCTATAGCAACGTTCTGCTGGAATTCAAGGTTGACTGGAAAGACAAACTCTTCAACTCTACGTACAGTATGACCGCCGAAATGGCCGTTACGGACTGGGAGAAAAATGTTACCGGTGAGCTTCCCAAAACCAAACAGCGGATCAAGAGGTCCATCATTCTTAGTGATGAGGCCATTGGTTTCTCGGACCCAGATTTTTGGGGGGAATACAACATTATTGAACCGGAGAAGTCCATCGAGTCCGCCATTAAAAAAATCCAACGGCAATTGCGGAGGTCAAAATCAAAAGGAGGTTCGGCCTCTGCCCCGTAATCTTTTTTGATACTATATAGAAAAAGCCCTTGTTAGGGGCTTTTTCTATTTTTCAAATTCCCGTATTGTCTTACTGATTATGGAAACGCAGTCCATCAATTGTTCACGGTTCATGACCAATGGCGGTGCAAACCGTATGATGTTTCCGTGGGTAGGTTTGGCCAAAAGTCCATTTTCCTTCAGTGCCATACAGATATCCCAAGCTGTGGAACTATCTTCGGAATCATTGACCACTATAGCGTTTAAGAGACCTTTTCCCCTTACCAAGCGCACCAAATTGGTCTCCTTCACAAGTATTTCCATTTCCTTTCGAAAAAGTTCTCCCAATTCAGCGGCATTCTCTGCCAGTTGTTCTTCCTTCACCACTTCCAAGGCAGCCATGGCAACGGCACAGGCCAGAGGATTCCCCCCAAAGGTGGAACCATGGTTACCTGGCCTAATGACTTCCATGACCCCATGGCTGGCCAAAACAGCCGAAACGGGCAGTACCCCCCCAGAGATGGCCTTGCCCAAGATCAAAACATCTGGTTTTATACCTTCATGGTCGACCGCCAAAAGTTTGCCGGTTCTTCCAATGCCCGTCTGCACCTCATCTGCCATAAAGAGCACGTTCCTGGACTTACAAAGACGGAAAGCCTCCTTTAGGTAATTTTCATCCGGCACATAAACCCCAGCCTCTCCCTGGATCGGTTCAACCAAAAATGCGGCCACATTGCCATCTTTAAGGGCTTCTTGCAATGCATCGATATCATTATAGCGAATAGAGATAATGCCTGGCGTAAACGGTCCAAAGTTTTCGGTGGCAATGGGATCGTTCGATGCTGAAATGATCGAAATCGTGCGTCCGTGGAAATTGTTTTGGCACACGATGATCTTGGCTTGGTTTGTGGGCACTCCCTTTTTTTCATAGGCCCATTTTCTGGCCAACTTCATTGCGGTCTCAACCGCTTCTGCGCCCGTGTTCATGGGCAACAACTTGTCGTAGCCAAAAAATTGGGTCGCAAATTCTTCGTATTTGCCCAACATGTCGTTGTAAAATGCCCGCGATGTAAGCGTGAGTTTTTCAGCTTGCTCCTTAAGGGCATTTATGATTTTTGGATGGCAATGCCCTTGGTTCATTGCAGAGTAGGCAGACAAAAAATCATAATACCTCTTACCTTCGGCGTCCCACACATAAACACCTTCTCCCCTGCTCAAAACAACGGGAAGGGGATGATAGTTTTGGGCCCCGTACTTGTTCTCTAAATCTATCGCTTCCTGCGACGTCAAATGTTCTAAAACAGCCATTTTAATTGCACTTTAATTAATAAAACAACCATTCCTGCAGTACCTTTATTCTTTCGAAGACTCGAAAAAGCAGCGTGGGAGAGAAATCATCCCTTGAAGAGTAGCTAAATTATTAAATATTGCTCAATTTTTGGCCATTTATGGTCTTTAGTGCTCATTTTTCTGGGAAAGTGCAGCAACTTGCAGCTCTAACCGCTTAAGTTCCCTCAAAATATCGTTCTTGTCCATTTGCATCCACATATAAAGCTTGAGCATCCCCACCAGCATCAAGCAAACAAAGGCCCCTGCACCCCACTGTATGAGCCCATTTGTGTCTTCGACACTAAAAAATTGAATGATACAATAGACTAGCAGCACAAAAAATACCAGGATCCAGATATTCATCATGATTGCCAACCATCCCATTTTTCCTTTAAACACGCCTTCGAATTTTTCAAACACGTTCTGTTCTCCCAGTTCATCATAAAACCTTGCCTCTTCCTGGGTAAGGGCCTCTTTGATCATTTCGTCGATTTTTTCAATGTCTGTTTTCATCACTGTCTTTTTTTAAAATCTTTTTTAATTTTTCCCTGGCATGGAACAACCTTGATTTGGTGGTTCCCACCGATATTTCCAAGATATCGCCAATCTCCTTGAGCGAGTATTCTTCAAGGTAAAACAACCGAAGTACTTTCTGGTGATCGTATGGCAGCTCTTTAATGGCCTTGAGGAGCCTGCTTATTTCGGATTCCCGGTCCTCCCCTGTTTCCACAATATGTTTCTCACTGGAATATTCCTCCAATTGCCCCCTGTCTCTTCTGATTCTGTTGATATGGTCCAAGGATTTACGGGTGACAATCTTTGTGGCCCAAGCCCCAAAACTATTGGGGTCCTTTAACGTGTGGAGCTTGCCTATCACCGTTTTCCAGGCATCCTGCACAATATCCTTTGATGCTTCAATATCCAAGGTGTACTGATAGGAGTGACCGCACAATCTAGGATGGTGCCTCTTCACCAATAGGGACAAAGATTTATCGTTCCCAGCCAAATATTCCAGTACCAACAGGCCATCATAAATTTTTTGGGTCGTTTTCATAATGTTTGCTAGATAGAAGACATGGGATATTCAAAAAGGTTCAAAAAAGTTTATGATTTTCATTTTACAAGTTAGTTGTTCTGAATAAAAACCTATGCTTACTTTTGCCCCATGCGCAAAAATAACAGACGGCAAACGCTTGAAAATGTCGAAGTAATAGATGCCGGTGCCAAAGGAAAGTCCGTGGGGAAAGCCCCGGATGGGCGAGTGGTTTTTTTATCCAATGCCGTGCCCGGTGATGTAGTGGATGTATTGACCACCAAAAAAAGAAAGGCCTATTTTGAAGGCACCGCAACCAATTTCCATAAGCTATCGGACAAAAGAACGGTTCCCAAATGCAAGCATTTTGGGGTATGTGGTGGTTGCAAATGGCAAAACATGGCCTACGAGCACCAATTGTATTTCAAACAGAAAGAGGTGGAGAACAACCTCAAACGCATCGGAAAATTGGAATTGCCCACCATAAATCCCATTCTGGGGTCCAAAAAACAATATTTCTATCGTAACAAAATGGAGTTTTCCTTTTCTGACAGCCGCTGGTTGACACAGGGAGAAATCGGTTCAAAATCTGAAATCAATGATAGGAACGCTTTGGGTTTTCACATTCCCGGCATGTGGGACAAAATCCTGGACATAGATACATGCCATTTGCAAGAAGATCCATCCAATGCCATTAGGCTTGAAATCAAAGACTTTGCCATCAAAAATGGGATGCCTTTTTTCAACCCCAAGAAACAAGAAGGGCTTTTGCGGACCTTGATGATCAGGACCACATCCACAGGTGAGATCATGGTGCTTATCCAATTTTTTGAAGACAGCCCAAAACAACGGGGGCAACTTTTGAACCACATTTTGGAAAAATTTCCAAAGATCACGTCCCTATTGTACGTCATCAACCAAAAACAGAACGATACCATATACGACCAAAAAGTGGTCTGTTTTGCCGGTAGGGACCACATCGTTGAGGAAATGGAGGGCCTACAGTTCAAAATCAATGCAAAATCCTTTTACCAGACCAATTCGGGGCAGGCCTATGAGCTGTACAAAGTGGCAAGGGATTTTGCCGGGCTTTCTGGAAATGAGCTTGTCTATGACCTCTATACCGGTACGGGGACCATTGCGCAATTTGTGGCCGGCAAAGCCAAGAAGGTGATCGGAGTGGAATCCGTGCCGGAAGCCATTGAGGATGCCAAGGCCAATGCCATGCATAACAAGATTTCCAATGTGGAATTCTTTGTGGGCGATATGAAAAACATCTTCAACGACACATTTATTGAACGGCATGGACACCCAGATATCATCATTACGGACCCCCCGCGTGATGGCATGCACAAAACAGTGGTGGAACAGTTGCTAAAAATAGCCCCCGGGAAAATTGTTTACGTGAGCTGCAACAGTGCCACGCAGGCAAGGGATCTAGCACTGATGAAGGAACAATACCGTGTGGCAAGGGCGCAGCCTGTGGATATGTTCCCGCAGACCCACCACGTTGAAAATGTTGTACTTTTGGAAAAACAGATTTAGTTTTTGATCAAAACCCGTTTTACCCCATAATGAAAAAAATATTCCCCGTCCTACTTATTGTCTCACTACTGACCTATAGCTCTTCTTGCGAGAAAGACGATATTTGCGTGGAAGGAGATACTCCTCTTTTGGTCATTGGTTTTTTTGATGCCACGGATACCACTTTGGCCAAAGATGTACCCTCCCTACGCATCAAGGAAATTATTCTGGATGAGGTGGTGAACACCATTACCGATCGTTCCAGTAGTTTGGATTCCATTGGCATTCCTTTGCGTATCGACTCCAATGACACCAGTTTTGAGTTTATTTTGGATTCCGATGATGATGAGACCACCGGAGAAGAAACCGGGAACATTGATGTGTTGACCGTTAGTTACGAAACCCGCGAAGCCTTTGTTTCAAGGGCGTGTGGGTTTGTGGCCAACTTTGACAATCTGAACATTACCCTTCCGGCAAGTGCCGATAATTGGATCCAGGATATTCGTATCGTCCAACAAACCATAGAAAACTCCAAGAACATCCATGTCAAAATATTTTATTAGTCTACTTATTGCCATACTACCTATCCTTTCCTATGGGCAAAGCAAGCCTGTTGACCTAAATCCCAAGGATACAGTGGAATACAAGCAAGAATATGGTCTTCGTGTTGGGGCCGATATCAGTCGGTTGGTATTTTCCTTCATTGACGAGGATTATACCGGTCTGGAGCTTGTTGGCGATTATCGGCTTACACAAAAACTGTATCTCGCGGCCGAATTGGGGAATGAGGAAAAAACCCAGACAGAAGGTTTGGGCAATACGCTATTGTACAACTACACCACTTCTGGAAGCTATATCAAGGCAGGGGTGGATCTGAACACCTATGAAAATTGGTTTGGAATGAACAACGCCATCATCCTCGGGGGGCGTTATGCCGTTGCCAGTTTTAACCAGACCCTTAACGAATACAATGTTTTTGACAGCAATAGGCAATACAGTCCTGACACTTTTTTACCTGGTGCACAACCCGGGGAAGAGTTCAGTGGGCTTTCCGCCTCATGGCTGGAACTTGTGGTGGGGATCAAAGCGGAACTGTTCGCCAATATCTTTGTGGGCATGAGTGCCCGGTTGGGTTTTTTGGTGACCAACAAGGAAGATGGGCGTTTTCCCAACCTTTGGATCCCAGGATTCAACAAGGTAACGGATGGGAGCAATTTTGGAGTGGGCTATAACTATTCCATATCCTATTTTATCCCTTTCTATAAAAAATCGAAAAAGAAAAAGGTGGCTGAGGAAATTGAACAATAGAAATCAAAACATCCAACAACATGAAAAACACCTTTATCAACTACGTGGAATTCAAAGCGAAGGACCTTGAAAAAATCAAAAGGTTCTACCATACGGCTTTTGGATGGGTCTTTACGGATTATGGACCATCCTATACCGCATTTTCCGAAAGTGGCCTGGAGGGTGGGTTTAGGATTGCCGAAGGGGATGAAGAAATTCTAAATGGGGCCCTTATCGTATTGTACCATGAAAATCTTCCTGCCATAAAGAACAAGGTCGTGGAAGCCGGAGGAAACATCGTGCAGGATATCTTTTCGTTTCCGGGTGGCCAAAGGTTTCATTTTACCGATCCCTCTGGAAACGAACTTGCCATTTGGTCCGACAAATAAAAAAGAGCCCTTTGAAGGGCTCTTTTTTCCTAGTAATTGAGTTAGTCGAGAAATCCAAGTCACTTTTAAGTACTTTGTAGCTTTCTCATTTTTGAATAAGCCAAAGCTTAATATTTCGGTAAAGTTAACTAAATTTTAATTTAATGTAAAAAAACATTCGCGATGAGTTCTAGCCATTGCCTAATTTTTAGTCTTTTTACTTCCTGCATACATTTCGTATTTCACAAACCTGGATTCCAATTTTCCATTGAATGTCTTCACTTTTTGTGAAGGTCTCAGTCCAACACTTTTCAATGCCTCAAGATTGGACGTGACCAACCATGCAGTGGTTTCCGGATAGTGCTGTTTTAAGGTGTCCCCAATCTTTGTATAAAATTCTTTCTCGGCTATGGACAACCGTTCTCCGTAGGGAGGGTTGAATACCATATGCAATGCTTGGTCCACTGGCTTTTCGGACCTAAAAAAATCTTTCCTTTCAATTTTTATATATTCGGCGAGATTGGCATTCTCCACATTTTCCTGTGCCTTTCTCACCGCAGAGGGAGCTTTGTCATATCCAATGATCTGATGGTGAAACTCCTTTGCCCTGTTCATACAGGCCTCCACAATTTTTCCGTACAGCACACTATCAAAATCTTTCCAGTGCATAAATGCGAAGGACTCCCTATTGATATTGGCGGGGATATTGCAGGCTATCATCGCGGCTTCTATCAAAAATGTGCCGCTTCCGCACATGGGATCCAAAAAATCCATCTGTCCATCCCAACCACTTGTAAGGAGAAGTCCAGCAGCGAGTACTTCGTTTATGGGGGCTATGTTGGTGGCAATACGGTACCCCCGTTGGTGCAACGAATTGCCCGAAGCATCCAAGGATACGGTACATGAATTTTTATACAGATGTATATTGATGCGCACATCCGGGTCTTGGGAGTTTACATTGGGGCGCTGCCGCACCACATCCCTAAACTTATCCACCAACGCATCCTTGGCCTTTTGCGAAACATACATGGAGTTGTTGAACACTTCCGAACTCATGGTGGTGTCAATGGCAAAGGTCTTGTCCACCTCAAAATATTCCGTCCAATCGATGGCATATATGTTGCTGTACAGGTCTTTCTCGTGGAATACATTGAAATTTTTGATGGGTCTTAAGATCCTGAGCGCGGTCCTTGCACAAAGATTGGCCTTGTACAAAAAACCAAGATCTCCTTCAAAAAAAACACTGCGCACACCTTGTTCCACATTGCCTCCCCCCAAATCACGGAGCTCTTTGGCCAAAAGGGGTTCAAAACCAAAAAGGGTCTTGGCCAACATCTTAAAGTTTTCAGCCATCTTATCTTTAACGCTTTCCACAAAAATAGGCTAATTTTACCCCTTCAAGCCAATCTATGGACTTTCCAACCCTCATAATCTATCTTGTTCCCATCTTGGCCGTGTGGGCCGGATTTGCATTTGTATGGGTCTTCAGGCCAAAAAACACGGAGAGCATTAAGCTTTTGCTGGCCTTCAGCGGTGCATTTTTACTGTCGCTATCCTTTTTTGAGCTATTGCCCGAAGTGTATGAGGGGCATGATCCAAAAACTATTGCCCTTTATATTTTGGGGGGGATTTTGCTGCAGGTTTTTTTGGAGTTCTTCTCCAAGGGAGCGGAGCATGGTCATATGCACATTCACCTCGAGGAAAATAAGTTTCCGTTATTGCTGTTTCTGAGCCTGTCCATTCATGCCTTGGTGGAAGGAGTCCCCATACACGAAAACAATTCCATTTTGTATGGGATCGTCATCCATAAAATTCCCATTGCGATCATTTTGGGTATCTTTCTGCTCAATTCCAAAATGAAATTGGGATCTACCCTAGTGTTCATAGGGGCCTTTTCATTGATGACGCCCTTGGGAAGCTATGTTTCCACTTGGCCTTGGATCGCAGACCATGGCCCTTTACTGACAGCCTTGGCCATAGGGGTCTTTTTCCACATATCCACGATTATTCTTTTTGAAAGTGCCCAAGGACATGCCTTCAACCTGCGGAAGCTTTTGGTGATAGTTTTGGGGGTGGGGATAGCCTATTTTGTATAGACCCTAGTAGTGTGGTTCTCAAAAAGTGCCTTTTGTTCCAATATCAAATGTAGGTTTTCCAATTGCCTCAAATCTTCCTCACTTCGCGTGTTGGTAAGAATGTATGCGTCTGGGTGGGTTTTTAGATAGGCTTTGATCTCTTCCACGGAATCCAACACTTCAAAAGTTCGTTGGAAATTGATGGGAAAAGCACTGTCAAACCGTTTGTAGACAATAATATCGGAATCCTCTGGGATTTTATCCAATGCCAAGGAAACCGGACTTTGTTCAGTCATTTTGGGATAGATGATCCCGAAGAGGCACAGCCCCATCAAAATCCACCCTCCGGCCATACTCCAGAACGCCATTTTTGGTTTGTTTCTTTTGTAAAAAAGAAAACCTAAAACTCCTGCTATCGTCACCAAAAGCAAGAATAAACTGATGGATTTGATTTCAGACAATTGTTCTTCAATGCCAAGGGCAAGAAATGCTGCGACGGGCAAAATAATCCCCACTAACAGTAAAAAAATCAAGCTCCAGGTCAACGTCTTAGAATTTTTATCCCTATGATGCTCTTGATAGAGGTAAAAAGCTATCAAAACGGCCACAAAAGGATAACACGGCATGGGGTAATTGGGAAGTTTGGTGCTGGCCGCGCTAAAAAAGGCAATAGTAATGGCCGAAACCAAAAATGAGAACAAGATAAAATCATTTACTTTCCTCACCTTCCACGCATTGCTGAACGCTTGGATGGCAAAGACCGAAAATGGGAGCATGCCCAAAATCACGTAGAGCGGGGTTATGATGAACAACCCTCCATGGCCTTCCTTCCCAGACCCGAACCTGGAAACATTGTGATCCATAAAAAAGGCTTTGGTCCATTTTCCATCCGTCTGGATATGAACCAAATAGTACCATGGAGCGGCTATCAAAAATAGTAGCAATAATCCTAAAAAAGGCCTGAGCCTGAGAATGGACTTAACATTGAAATCTTTCTTGAAAACCAAAAAAAATGGCACAATTAAGGCCGGTAAGACAAGGGCAATGGGGCCTTTGGTCAACATGCCCAGGGCAATGCCCCCATAAAATGGGAACAACCACCTTACCTTGGAAGTTGTGCAAAAATTATAGAACGAGAACAGGGTAAGCGTTACAAAGAAAATCAAATAAGGGTCTGGAACGGCCAAATGAAATTCTTGGACAAAAAAGAGGGACGACAGCAAAATCACCACTGTGATTCCCGCAATAAAAGGATTAAGGTGTTTCTTCACGTTCCAATAGGTGAAAAGAATGGTCAGGGCACCAAAAACCCCGGAAAAGAACCTAGCCCCAAGTGAGTTTATCCCAAACAGCTTATAACCCAAAATCATGAAGAAGTAATGCAGGGGAGGCTTATCGGTTCGCAATTGTCCATTAAAATATGGAACGACATAGTTTCCTGAGGCCAACATTTCCCTGGCCGCTTCAGAATTTCTGGCCTCGTCCAGGATATAGATGGGATAGAGTCCCACAAAAGACGTGCAGATTAAAAGTGCCAGGCCAAAAATGGCCCAAGCATCATATTTCTTCAGAACATCCATACGGCGTTATCTGGCCCCAAATTAGCCATTAAAAAGCTGCCTGAAAACGTTTTGGGTGTTTTGTTGGATTCTTTGCAGATCAATCTGAATCTGTTTGGCATGCCATTTCTTTGGAAACCTTCGTACGATCAAATAGGCTGCAACGGATGAAAAAGTGCCAAAAAGAATTCCAAAGTACACATCAACAAAGAAGTGTTGTAGCAAATATATGCGTGAAAGACCCACCAAAAGTCCAAGGATCATCAAAATCCAACTGGCGGCTCGGTTACGTGACAGCAGGGCAAAAAAGGAAACCAAATAGAAAATAGTGGCCGTATGGCCCGATGGAAACGAATTTACATATCTGATTTTGACCCCTTCCACCAAATGTATAAGGTCGCCAAGCCCTGAACGGTAAAAATAAAGGTAGGGCCGTAATTCCCCAGCATACAATCCCTTTTTAAACAGCAATACCAAAAGAATTTGAAAAGCAAAGGCCAAAAGATATATGGCCAGCCACTTAAACCGAAACCGTAAGACCAAAAGAACAGCAAAAGCAACGGTCATGGCATTTCCCAAGGAACTAATCCTGGTGAAAAATACATCCCAAAAAGGGGTTCTCAAACCATTTATGGCGAGGAGTATTTCTCCTTTATTAAATGATATAAAGGGGAAAAGCAATACAAGAATCAAAAAGAACGGTAGCAATCTTTGAAGTACAATGCGCATGCCTAGAGGTTTGTATTCAAAGTTATTTCAAGAAAAAGAGCAAGAGGTTAAGATGTGATTATGGGTTCTTTACCAATTCTTTTACGGATTGTAAAGAAATGTTTTCAATGACTCTATTGAACCTTATGTGAGAATGTTAGCATGATATTCCCTCATGATCATAATCCAATGACTAATGGCCCCACCCAACACAAAAAAATGCCATATCAAATGATTGTATGGTATTTTTTTTATGGCATAAAAAAGGATGCCAAAAGTATAAAAGAAACCGCCCAAAGCCAGATACCATAGTCCTTCCGAAGACATATGCTGGATCAAATAAGGTAAATCAATCACAATGATCCAACCCATTACCCCGTAAAGTACAAGGGAAAACACTTCAAATTTTCCAGTAAAGAACAGTTTAAGGATGGTCCCGAACAATGCGATACCCCAGACCAAGTAAAACAACAACCAGCCTTTAGAGGGAAGGAGTACGGTAAGACAAACTGGAGTATAGGTCCCCGCAATCAGATAATAAATGCTGATATGGTCCCATATACGAAGTTTCTTCTTCATCTTTGGATTTTGCACAGAATGATATACGGTTGAGGCAGTGAACAACAATACCAATGAAATGCAATAGACAGTGATACTTCCAAAGAAATAGGGAACACTTTTCAGCTCTTCCTGGACCAATACTGTACTACCCAGCAGGGCGAGCACAATGCCCAAGGCATGCGAATACGCATTCCATTTTTCTTCCCGTAAAACAGATTCAGCTTTGAACGTCAAGAAAAACTATTTGTAGCGTTTGCCATGTTTGATCACCAACTTCACATCCTGCAGCAAACTAATGTACCGCAATACATCGCCATCAACGGCAATGATATCGGCATATTTGCCCGGGGTCACCGTGCCAACTTCCTCGGCTACGCCCATCCAAAGGGCCGGCCAATAGGTGGCAGAACGAATCGCATACATGGGATCGATGCCAAATTCATTCACCCAAACATCGAGCTCGTTCCAAGTTGACTGGCTGTGAAATTTCATTGGGATTCCACTATCGGTTCCGATAAGAAGTACCACTCCCGCATCCAGAAGCTGCTGGACCTTGGTCTGCAAAGTAGGTCTACGTGAAGGGGTCAATTGAAAATAGGGAAGTCGATCTGGATGCTTGAAGCTGTTTTTTATATCGGTAATGACACTGTCCGGCAATCCCAAATGCCATGAATCATTGTCCAATTTTTCAGGATTGTCCCTTAAATATTCATAATTGTAGAGTCCTTCCACGGTTGGGCACCAAAACAAGGGCCCTTTGTTCATTTGAGCGGTGCGTTCTTCAATCATTTTGATGATATCATCCGGGTATTTGGGAGCCGATGAAAGCCCCGTATGCTCAAAACAGTCCACACCTACTTCCAATCCTCTCCGTATTTCATCTGGTCGATGGCCGTGGGCCACCACCTTCAAATTATTCTTGTGGGCTTCATCCACCACTGCCCTCAATTCCTCCATCGTCATTTGATCCTGATCGATCAATTTAATAACATCCACTCCAGCATTGGCCAATTTTTTAATTTTTCGCCTTCCATCATCAGGACCATCAACGCCCCATCTAAAATCCTCCGTTCCAGGATAAGGCTCATGTTGTATAAAGGGCCCTGAAACGTACAAGGTGGCGCCCGGTATTTTTCCTGAATTGATGGCATCCCGTACGGCAATGCTTTCTTCCAAAGGAGCTCCTAAATCCCTTGCGCTGGTAACCCCGGCCATCAACAATTGGTGTGCAGAAGCGGGCATGATCACATCCTTGAGCAAAGGTGGATAGGTTTTGTCCCAATAAGCATAATCTGCATGGCCATTGATCATGGTATGCACATGCATATCCCACAATCCGGGGAGAACACTCATCCCCTCTGTGGATATCACTTCTGCATTTTTTGGAACGGGAAGGGTTTCAACAGTTCCAATGGCCTTGATCCGTTCACCCTCGATAAGAATCACGCTATTTTTTATGGGGTCTGAACCATAGCCATCGATCAGTGTGCCTCCAACCAAAGCTTTCAGTGGTGTTTCTTGGGAAAATAAAATGAAGGATAGGCATAAAAAACAAGTGGTGAGGAGAGATTTCTTCATGGTTGATTTTGTTTTCGCTAAAGATAGTGCA
>JAWKNC010000009.1:0-123940 GCA_041391945.1 Allomuricauda sp.
GAGCACGTGGTCATTTTCTTCATCGACCCTTAAATATTGGTCGATGAACTGTGAAGGCTTTAGCCTAAAATGTTTTGCAATGCGCTCAATGTCCGCATTGGTAAAAAGGGGGCCCGTGGTCTTGCAGCAATTGGCACAGGCAAGGCAATCCGTACGCGCAAACTCTGCCGTGTGCAATGCCTGCATGGTATAGTCCAGGTCTTTTGGGGGGCGTTTTTTCAATTTGGCAAAAAACCTTTTGTTTTCTGCATGTTTCTCACCTGCCCTTTGCGATAATTGCTCCAGATTGGGTTCCATATGGACAAACTTAAAAAAGAGAACCCAATTAAACCATTCTATACAATTAAAGTCACACCTTTGCAGGAAAACAGATCCGCACCATGGCCGATGTTTTTGGAAAAGCGTTGATGGACTACCATTTCGGGAAATACACGGAGGACATCAAGACCTTTTCATCCTTGGATGAGGAGGATTGCATTCCACTCCCCTATTTGTTTCGAAATTTTGACGAAATGCCCCTATTGGAGCAAAAGGCCCTGGTACTGGCAAGGGGAAAGGTACTGGACATAGGCTGTGGGGCAGGGAGTCATACCCTTTACCTCCAAGAAAAGGGATTCGAGGTCACCGGCCTTGATTTTTCTGAAGGGGCAATTAGGGTTTCTAGGGACAGAGGTGTTATAGCTACAGTGAACATGTCCATTATGGAGTATCACGGGTCCAAGTATGATACGCTGTTATTGTTGATGAACGGAATTGGATTGGCGGGAAATTTATCCAATATGGACACATTTTTGCAACATTTGGCCTCATTATTGCGGCCCAATGGACAGGTTCTTTTGGATTCCAGCGACATCATCTATATGTTTGAACAAGATGAGGATGGTGGCTATTGGATTCCGAATACTGGACAATATTATGGCGAGGTAACTTTTGTAATGGAATACAAGGGGCAAAAAGGCAACCCCTTCCCTTGGGTCTACGTTGATTACAATACGTTGCAAAACGCCTGTTCGGCCAATAATTTAAACTGTGAACTTGTGTTGTCCGGTGAACATTATGACTATTTGGCCCGGCTTACAATAAAATAGTAATAGATTCCGTATTGGAACGTTTTAGTTAATATTGCCTTGTTATGAAAAATAAAGTTTCGATATACTTCCTGTTGGTCCTTGGGGTGCTTTTAAGCTGTTCCAAGGATTCGGATATCATTGACCCCCCAAACAGCGTTGTGGACAAATCTGCCAATCTTTTGGCCACGGGGGCCTCGGCCAGGGATATCCTTTCAAACACAAAGTTTGATAAACTTTTGATTGAGATTGCCTATGTCTCCGGTTTTAGACCGGCGGCCGAGACCGTTACCAATTTTGAGGAATTTCTGAGGGAAAGGACCTTCAAGGAAGATATTTCATTCATCTATACCCAACTGTCCTCTCCCAATGAGGAAACCCTTACCTTGGAAGAAATCGCCGATTTGGAAAGCGAAAACAGGACGGCATACAATAATAATGGTACCTTGGCCATTTACATCTATTTTGCGGATGCCCCTTCGGAATCCGATGACCAGAGTGAAGGTTTGGTAACTTTGGGCGCCGTATATCGAAATACCTCCATGATCATTTACGAGTCCACCATTCGGGAGTTGGTAGGCAACAGTATCCTCATCAGCGTCTCCGATGTAGAGACCGCTACCCTTGAGCACGAGTTTGGGCATTTGTTCGGGCTGGTCAACTTAGGGACAGCTTCGGTGAATGACCACGAAGATCCAGATGCCGAAAATCACTGCAATGTGGAGGGGTGCCTAATGCAAGCCGAGCTTCAATTTGGCGGTCCCACAATGAAGCTTTTGGAAAGTAATGCATCCAAAGGCTCTGCAGCAGTACCAGAACTGGATGCCGAATGTATTTTGGACCTACAGAACAACGGGGGGCGTTAGCCTAGAAGATTAGGGAATGTTCAAGTACTTATGGGTCTGCAAGGACACTTTCCATTTGGGATTTTGCATCACGTAGTCCACAATCAAGGGAATCATCTTTTCACGAACGCTCCATTCGGGTTGTAAATAGAGTATGCACTCTGCCCCAACTTTGGCCGCTTGTTCCTCAGCAAACACAAAATCGTGTTTGTTGTACACAATGATTTTTAGTTCGTCAGCCTTTTTATGGATAGCTCCCACGGGTAGCTTATTTTTTTTTGGGGATAGGCAAACCCAGTCCCAAGTACCCGTTAACGGATAGGCTCCGGATGTTTCAATATGCGTCTTTAAATTCCTCGCCTTCAGTCCCAAGGTCAAAGGGCCCATGTCCCAGGTCAATGGCTCACCCCCTGTGACCACAATGGTATCTGAATACTTTGCGGCATTTTCAATGATGCTCTCTATTGCAGTAGGAGGATGTGTATCCGCATTCCAGCTTTCCTTTACATCACACCAATGGCATCCTACATCACAGCCGCCAACCCTTATAAAATAGGCCGCCGTTCCTTTATGATATCCTTCCCCTTGAATGGTATAAAATTCCTCCATCAGCGGAAGCATCAGCCCCTTGTGCACCAAATCCATTACTTTTTCTTCAACCATGGTGCAAAGATAGGCATAGTCTTATTTATGCCCCCTTTTCACTTTCACATAAATTACCCTATTTTTATCGGAAATTGAATGCCATGGACCGCAAAGAAAAATTCTTTGAACATATTGAAAACGGGTACACCACCAAAGGGGATTATATAGCCATGGGCGCTGGAATGTTGGACGGCGAAACCGTCACCAATGCCTTGATCAAAGTTCCCCTAAAAACCCTTAACCGACACGGACTGATTGCCGGGGCCACAGGTACCGGTAAGACCAAGACCCTTCAGGTATTGGCCGAAAACCTTTCGGATAAGGGCATTCCGGTTTTGCTGATGGACCTTAAGGGCGACTTGAGCGGAGTGGCACAACCCAGCCCCGGGCATCCCAAAATAGATGAACGCCACCAGAAAATCGGGATTCCTTTTGAGCCCAAAGGCTTTCCGGTGGAGATCTTATCGCTCTCCGAGCAGACCGGGGTTCGCTTAAGGGCCACCGTTTCGGAGTTTGGCCCGGTCCTTCTTTCCAGGATACTAGATCTGAGTGAGACCCAAGAGGGCATTGTGGCCGTGGTCTTCAAATACTGTGACGACAACCAGCTGCCACTTTTAGACCTGAAAGATTTCAAGAAAGTGCTGCAGTATGCCACTGAGGAAGGCAAGGATGAATTCCAAAAATCGTACGGGCGCATTTCCACCAGTTCCACGGGAACCATTTTGCGAAAGATCATTGAACTGGAACAACAAGGTGCCGACCTATTTTTTGGTGAAAAATCCTTTGATGTGGACGATTTGGTCAGAATAGATGAAAATGGAAGGGGATACATCAATATTATAAGACTCACCGATATCCAAGATAGGCCCAAGCTCTTTTCAACCTTTATGTTGAGCCTATTGGCGGAAATCTATGCCACTTTTCCAGAGCATGGCGATAGTGAAAGACCGGAGTTGGTACTTTTCATTGATGAGGCCCATCTTATTTTTGACAATGCTTCCAAGGCGTTGCTAGATCAGATTGAAAGCATTGTGAAATTGATCCGTTCCAAAGGGATCGGACTCTTTTTTGTGACCCAAAATCCCACCGATGTCCCAGATGATGTACTGGCACAGTTGGGGCTCAAGGTGCAACATGCACTCCGTGCCTTCACCGCCAAGGATAGAAAGGCCATAAAGCTGACAGCGGAAAACTATCCCATTTCCGAATTCTACAACACCACGGAAGTACTCACCTCCTTGGGAATTGGCGAGGCCCTGATCTCGGCTTTGGATGAAAAAGGAAGGCCCACGCCGTTGGCCGCCACGTTGCTTAGGGCTCCCATGAGCCGCATGGATATTTTGACCGATGCCGAATTGAAGGAGGCTTTGGGCAAATCCAAACTCGTCAAAAAGTACAATGAGGAAATAGATCGGGAGAGTGCCTACGAAATCTTGAACGAAAAAATTGAAAAGGCACAAAAAGAGGCCGAAAAGGACAAAGAACACCAAACCACTTCCCGAAGCAGAACCTCAACACGAAGCAGCACTCGGATGAATCCCGTGGTGAAGGTGCTCACCAGTGCCACTTTTATCCGAGGTGTTTTGGGTGTTCTGAAAAAAGTGATACGATAGATTCCATGAGAAAAACAACATTTATCCTGCTGATGTTCTGCCTTTCGGCATTATTTCAATCCTGCGAGAAAGACACTTCTTTCTTGATTACGGAAAACAGTGTGGGACCCTTGGCCAAAACCACTCCGGTAACAGATTTGGAAACGGTTTTCGCCCAGGATTCCATTGTAAGGGATACCTCCGACCTAAAGATTGGGGACAAGGTGAAAAAAATCCAAATTTTTGAAAAAGGGGGACAGCATTTGCTTACACTTACCCCAAACTCGGATAGTATCCCCACCATTGAAAACGTACGGATATTTGATGCCCGCTATGTCACTTCCAAAGGGATTGGTCTAAAAAGTACGTTCCAGGACATCCAACAAAAGTACTCCATCAAGAAAATCGTGACCACCCTGAACAGTGTTGTCATTTTTCCAAAGGAAAGCAACCTGTACTTTACCATAGACAAAGAGGAACTCCCTTCCGGTCTGCGATATACCACTTCAAATATTGAAGCCGTCCAAATACCGGGAGCCGCCAAAATAAAATATTTGATGATTGGGTGGGACTGACCTTTGTTGGTAAAAGGGCAGTGCCCAAATGATTGCCACACCAACTTATCGTACCTTAAAGCGGACACATATCCTAGGAAAAATGAATCCAATTCTACAATATTTACTGGTAGAAAGAGCCAAGAACAGACTCAAAAAAAGAAATGAAAACGCCTCAGTTTCAAGAAGGCAGTTGGTCAAAGAAGTGCGTTCTGGTGAAGTTGAGGTTGCCCATGCCGTAAAAGAAATTTTGTTTATGGCCATCGGAGTGTTCGCGGCCGGATTTGGCCTCAAAGGATTTTTGCTCCCGAATGAATTTATCGATGGCGGCGCCACTGGTGTTTCCTTGTTGATACAGGTAAAATCACAGGTCCCCCTAGGTTATTTGTTAATGCTTGTAAACCTTCCCTTTATTCTTTTGGGAGCCAAGTCAATCAATAAAAAATTTGCACTCAAAAGTTTGATCGCCATTATATCTTTGGCGTTGGTGGTTCATTTTGTCCACTATCCGTTTATAACAAGCGATAAGCTTTTAATCGCGGTTTTCGGTGGATTTTTCTTGGGACTTGGCATTGGGATGGCCATGCGGGGTGGTGGAGTAATAGATGGCACAGAAGTATTGGCCATTTACCTCAGCAGAAAGTGGCACTTTACGGTGGGAGACATTCTGCTGCTCATCAACATCATAATTTTTTCGGCAGGTGCCTATTTACTCTCCATTGAAACAGCGCTATATGCCATTCTCACCTATTTGGTGGCCGCCAAAACGGTAAATTATGTGGTGGACGGTGTGGAAGAATATACCGGTGTAACCATAATTTCAGACCACAGCGAGGAAATACGGCAAATGCTCATCAAAAAAATGGGGAGGGCCTGTACCATAATCCACGGAAAGGGGGGATATGCGAGAACTGATGACAAACATGCCCCCATTGAGATAATATACACCGTGCTGACCCGTCTTGAAATAGCCCGTCTAAGTACTGAAATTGACAAAATTGATAAGAAGGCCTTTGTGGTGATGAACGTAGTAAAGGATATCAAAGGAGGAATGATCAAAAAAAAGCCCTTGAAAGGCTAGGTGGAAAAATCCCCTCCCGTTCACCTTTTTCCAAGAAAATAGCTTGCCCAATTGTTAAGCTATTCCCAAGAAGGACCTTCTTGTCCATCGTTTTCAATAATTTAAGTCAAAATCGACCCACATGAAAACCAATTATGTTCTCATCCTGCTTCTTCTGCCGATGTTCTTGACGGCACAATTTGAGTACGAACCTTCCCCAGAGCATCCCTATGGACTGCCCAATCCAAAAGCACCCCAAGAACTGCTGGATTTTGCCCCGCTTATTGGTGAATGCCACTGCAAATCAGAGGTTCGTAAACCCGATCAGACCTGGGCAGAACCCGTGGACATGATCTGGCGATTTAAATACATCATGAATGGTTTGGCCATTCAGGACGAAACCCTCAAGGAAGATGGCACCTATTCCGGCAGCATTCGTCAATTTATTCCGGACAGTACCCGCTGGTATGTCCACTACTACAACTCAAGGACTCCCTCCACTGTTCTTCCCGCATGGGAGGGCAATATGACCCAAGAGGGGAACATTGTCCTCCGCAGGGAGCAGAAAGCCCCCAACGGTTCGGATGGGTTTTACCGGATCACTTTCCACGACATTGACGCTGATGGATTTAAATGGATCGGGGAATGGGTCGACAAAACAGAATCTGTGGTGTTTCCCACTTGGAAAATAGATTGTTCCAACGGTAAAACTGCCAAAGGTGATGACCATGAAAGGAACAGGATACTGGAAGCCACACAGAACTTTTCGAAAGCCTATATGAAGGGAGATTTTGAAGCCATTGCCCAAAGTTATACCGCTGATGCCAAAATCTTTCCCAACAATGCGGATATCATCTCCGGTAGGGAAGCCATCAAACAGCGTTGGATGCTGGGTGCGGATGCAAAAATCCTTCACCATGAGATTATACCCCAGGAAATCAAGTTTTTTGGGGATTATGCCCACGATTATGGTTATTTCCAAGGAAAAACCGAGCGAAAGGATGGTTCAACCGTTGAATGGAGGGGAAAATATGTAGTGGTCTGGAAAAAAGAGGATGACGACTGGAAAATGTACCTGGATATCTGGAACCGTATCAAGGATTAAAATAAACCGTATTTTTCCCTATTGGCCAATACCTTGGGGCTATTGGTCTGCATCCATTCCGTTAGTTCCAAGAGTTTTTCCACGTAGGTCTGCCCAAAGTCGGTAAGGCTGTACTCCACCCTGATGGGGACCTCAGGATAGGCCTCCCTGTAGATGTAGCCATCGGCCTCAAGCACTTTTAAACGTTGGCTCAATACCTTATTGGAGATGCCATAGACATATTTTTTGAGCTTGTTGAAACGCAATACCGGAAAATATCCCAACCAAAGGATGATCAAGATGCTCCACTGGTCGGAAGCTACTGACATGACGTCCCTCACGGGACAGAGTTCGGGTGGATGTCTGAAATCAATATGGCCAAACATTTTTTCCAGCTTTTTTGCAGTTCTAACTTTCTGATTTTCAGTTAAGGTTTCCATTTCCACACTTGGTTTTGTCATGGTGACTTCTTTTTTGTTCAAAAATGAATACGTACTTTTGGTTTCTTTTAAAGAGTAAGTTACAAAAAGTAACCAAATGAAAAAACTTCTGACCAAAATACTTCCGCTGGCCTACGGCAAATATTTCAACGTCTATACCTTTTTCTCTCCAAAGAAAGCTGCCCACAGGGCATTTACTCTTTTCTGTACCGTTAGAAAGGGAAGGGTTTTGCCACAACAGGCCAAGTATTTGGACGATGCCAAACTGGAGAGGGAGCATGTTGCAGGTCACCATTTGCAGTCTTACCGTTGGAAAGGGGGCGGAGAAACGGTATTGCTGGTGCATGGTTGGGAAAGCAATACGTTCCGTTGGCGCAATCTCATCAAAAAGCTCAGGGAAGCCGATTTCAATGTCATTGCCTTTGATGCCCCCGCCCATGGGCATTCCACCGGAAAACTTCTATATGTTCCCCTGTATGAGGAAGTTGTGCACCACACATGGTGAAAAAACACAATCCCGAAATGCCTTGTTGGCCATTCTGTGGGGGGAATGACCTTGATGTACAATGAATACAAGAACCCAAATCCCGGAATAGAAAAAATGGTCATCATCGGGGCTCCGTCGGAGTTTTATGAGATCATGGATCATTATCAAGACCTTTTGCGCTACAATGATCGGGTAAAGATGGCCTTGGATAAGTATGTCCTCAACCGGTTCGGTTTTCGCATCCATGATTTTTCCACTTCCAGGTTTGCCGAGACCAATACCAAAAAAGGGCTCCTCTTTCATGATAGGTTTGATGCCATAACACCCTATCATGCTTCTGTGGGTGTGAACAAAAAATGGAAGGGCAGTACTTTGGTGACCACCGAGGGTTTGGGTCATTCCATGCATCAGGAACACGTAAACGAACAGATCATCTCTTTTTTGCAGGCTTAAAAAAGATGTCCTAATTTTCGGAAAAAACAACGATGCAGAACATTACCCCTTTCCATGTTGCCATTCCGGTGCACAATTTAGATGCTTGCAGAGCCTTTTACAGGGATGTCCTGGAATGTGAGGAAGGCCGGAGCAGTGACCACTGGGTGGACTTTAGCCTTTTTGGACACCAACTTGTCATTCATTACAAGCCTAAATCGGAAGAAGAACTGTACACCAACCCCGTGGATGGGAAAAATGTGCCCGTGCCCCACTATGGTGTAGTATTGCCTTGGGATACTTTTCAATCTTTTTCTGAAAAACTCCAAAAAAAGGGCATCAAATTCATCATTGAACCCTATATACGGTTTAAGGGCGAAGTGGGCGAGCAGGCCACCATGTTCTTTTTGGACCCGGCCGGAAACGCGTTGGAGTTTAAGTCCTTTAAGGATATGGGGCAATTGTTTGCCAAATAAGATCAATCCAACGTCAAGCCTTTTCTTCGCACCCATAAATGGGCAAACGCCAGATTGGGCACCCAACACAGCCAGGAGACTATCTTGTACGCTATCAGGAATTCCCCGAAGACTATGGTCAACAACGGCAGCCAAATACGCAAAGTGACCGCGGCAAAACAGGCCGCATAGCTGTAGACCATCATTCCTTGGTGAAGGGACAGGTCCTTGCCCCTTATGGCAAAATACGCCCTTAAGGTGGTGTAGAGCCAAATGAGCCCCAAGCAAATGAATCCCATGGATGGGATAAGCCCCCCTGTGGCAAAAAATCCAATGTATACCGCACAAATCCCACTGATCAACACGGAAACAACATAAATTTTACCAAGATTCCTGTGGAGGCCCAGGTTTTTGGAACGAATCTTCTTGCTGAACTGTGACCAACCGGTCAACAGGGCCAGGCCACCAAAACTGATATGTCCATAAAAAGCGACGCTCCATAAATCATTGGACAATATCTCAGCTGATTTTCCTGCCAGAAGGCCAAATTTCTCAGTAGCGAACAAATACATCAAAGGATACAATCCGATGAAAATTGCCAAAGCCGCAAAAGCAAGCCATGCCACTCTGTTTCTTACCCTACCTGCCATAGATGATGATTTACAGACAAGTAAGTTATCGAATATTTGGTTGAAAAAACAAGAATTGAAAACTTAAATCGTTATGGGTGTAAGTTGACCAGGCAATAGTGCCCCCAAATCGTACTATTATGAAAATTATCCTACTATTGATCACCGTGCTTTTTTCATCCTTGGCAGTAACAAGCTGTACCAATGATGAAGGCGATACCGAGTTTGACCACATTACCCCAGATGAGGAACAACAGGCCTTCCTTTCCACCCATACTGAACAAGAAAACGTGGACTAAGCTTTTTTGGCCTTGTGCCTTTCCCTGGCCAACAGGGTATTTTTAAGAAGCATGGCAATGGTCATGGGACCCACGCCACCCGGAACCGGAGTGATGTAGGAAGCTTTTTTACTGACATTTCCATAATCCACATCACCTGTGATGTAATAGCCCCGTTCCTTGGTTTCATCGGGAACCCGAGTTATGCCCACGTCTATGACCACAACCCCGTCCTTGACCATATCTGCCTTAAGGAAATTGGGAACCCCGAGGGCCGAGACTATGATATCTGCCTGTAGGGTGAGTTCTTTTAGGTTTTTGGTACGACTATGGGCCACGGTCACCGTGGCATCGGCCGCTTTGCCCTTTTGGCTCATAAGGATGCTGATGGGCCTTCCCACAATATGGCTACGCCCTATGACCACAGCATGTTTTCCCTCGGTCTCTATGTGGTACCGGCGCAACAATTCCATGATCCCAAAAGGAGTTGCTGAGATAAAGGTTTCCATATCCAAGGCCATTTTTCCAAAATTGGTGGGGTGAAAACCATCCACATCTTTGTCCGGATCCACGGCCATCAATACTTTTTCCTCGTCAATATGTTTGGGCAAGGGCAACTGTACAATATACCCATCAATGTCTGGATCGGCATTGAGGGCCGACACCTGTAGCAACAGTTCTTCCTCTGTGGTCTCTTCGGGAAGGTGGATCAAGGTGGACTCAAAGCCAATTTTCTTGCAGGAGCGTACTTTGCTGCCCACATAGGTCAAACTGGCCCCATCGGTGCCTACCAAGACAGCTGCCAAATGTGGCACTTTTTCGCCACGAGCCCTCATATGGGCCACCTCAACGGTTATTTCTTCTTTGATCTGGTTCGATATTTTTGTTCCGTCGAGGATTTCCATGGTCTTGTTTCGGGTTTTGGGTTTTGGGTTATGGGTTTTTTGACTCTGGCTTCTGGCTTCTGGCTTCTGACTTCTGACTTCTGACTAAAACTATCTCATATTCTGCATCATCTGCATCATTTTTTTACCCCCTCCCCCTTGCATCATCTTCATCATCTTGCCCATTTGATCGAATTGTTTCAGCAATTGGTTCACTTCTTGGACCGATGTCCCGCTTCCGGCCGCAATGCGTTTTTTGCGGCTTGCGTCCAGTTTGGAGGGATTGGAACGCTCATCAGGGGTCATGGAATGGATAATGGCCTCGATGTGCTTGAAGGCATCATCGTCAATATCCAGCCCTTTTAGCGCTTTTCCAGCCCCGGGAATCATGCTGATCAGATCTTTCATGTTCCCCATTTTCTTGATCTGTTGTATCTGGCTTAGGAAATCATCGAACCCAAAGCGGTTTTTGGCAATCTTCTTTTGGATTCTGCGCGCCTGTTCCTCATCAAACTGTTCTTGGGCGCGTTCCACCAAGGAAACCACATCGCCCATGCCCAGGATACGGTCGGCCATCCTAGAGGGATGGAAGACATCTATGGCCTCCATCTTTTCTCCGGTACCGATGAACTTTATGGGCTTGTCCACCACGGATTTGATGGAAATGGCCGCACCACCCCGCGTATCACCGTCCAACTTGGTGAGGATGACCCCATCAAAATTAAGGACATCGTTGAATGCTTTTGCAGTGTTGACGGCATCCTGGCCCGTCATGGCATCTACCACAAATAGGGTTTCCTGGGGTGAAATGGCCTTATGGATGTTGGCAATTTCGGACATCATCTGTTCATCCACGGCCAAACGCCCAGCGGTATCCACAATGACTACGTTGGCCCCGATCTCCTTTGCACGTTTTACACCTGCCTTGGCAATGGCAATGGGGTCATTGTTGTCCCTATCCGAATAGACTTCGACCCCAACCTGCTCTCCAACTATATGCAATTGGTCAATAGCAGCGGGGCGGTAGACATCGCAGGCCACCAAAAGGGGCTTTTTGCTTTTTTTGCTCTTGAGGTAATTGGCCAGTTTCCCAGAAAATGTGGTTTTACCGGAACCTTGGAGACCGGACATCAAGATTACGGAAGGGTGTCCCGAAAGGTTGATATCCTCCGCATCGCCTCCCATCAGTTGGGTAAGCTCATCCTTTACGATCTTGACCATGAGTTGGCCAGGCTGCAAGGTGGTCAATACATTCTGGCCCAAGGCCTTTTCCTTGACCTTATTGGTGAATTCCTTGGCTATCTTGAAATTGACGTCGGCATCCAACAAGGCCCTTCGTACCTCCTTGAGGGTCTCCGCAACATTGATCTCGGTTATCTGTCCATGCCCTTTGAGGACGTGGAGTGCCTTATCCAGCTTATCACTTAAATTATCAAACATGGGCGCTCTTCATTTTTAGAGAGGCACAAATTTAATAATAAATAAAAAGAAAAGGACGGCTTTGGGGAGAGCCGTCCTTTTCAGTAAAGATTAGGGAAAACTTTTATGCTTTTTCAAAGACAAGTATTTCCAATACTCCATCTCCGCTTTCATGTCTAAGCTCAATTCTGGTGGCTGAGACCTCAACTATTTTCCAGTCCTCGGTCAGCTCACCTAAGCTATCGTTGCTGTCAAAGTTGATGTAGAACTTCAACCCTTCTTCAGAATCCCGAAGTATTCTCCAAAGTCCTGTTGCGATAGGGTCAACACCTACGGAAACCTCTATTTGGTTCATGGTGGAGAAGTTGAAGTCCATATCTGCGAACTCAGGAGTCTTATCCGTGCCATCTTCCATATATTGGGCCACGTTCCAGGGGCCGCCCATCATAATGTTCCTGATTTCGGTAACATCCCCGTCATTGGCACTATCATCACAAACTCTCAAAAGAACCAGTTCGTAACCTATATCTTCAACTTCAAACCGCAACCTGTTTTCATACAGCTCTCTTACGGGCCATTCAAAGCTTACGCCCGGCTCATCGCCCATGGTGATCATCAAGGATAGTACCAACTCACTGTTAAGTCCTATATCCCAAGTACCTTCTGATGTGGTGATGCCATTGCTCAAGGTGACTACGCCTTCTGCCATGAACTTGAACTCATAACCGAGAAGCCTATCAATTTCCTCACCTTGGTTCTTCACCTTTTTGATGATCCACTCACACTCTTGAAGGATAGCTCTCAAGGTTTCTGGATTGGGAGTTTCCCCTGGGTCAATGTCGCAACGTTGCTTAAGGACAATCTTGTTGCTGTTTTCGGCGAATAACTTGATCTTGCCTTCCTCTATTTCGTACACCAACCATTCTAGGTTGAAGTCCACAAGAACATCAAAGGATAAGGTTACCAAAACGCCGCTATCGGTCTGGCTTGTACTCCATGTACCGTTAAGGACATTTCCAACATGGTCTTTTACGGTAACACCACCATCTTCTGTGAAGACCATCAAATATTCAAAATATTGATCGGTCTGGTTCACATTGTCCCTAACGACCTCTCTAACTTCCCATGGGCATTCCACCAAATAGGCGTCCAATCGCTCTTCGGTAAAATCGTCGTCGTTATAGTCATTGTCATCATCCTCATCACATTCATCCTTTGCATTGCTCAAGGCCATGGCCAATTCAGCATTGCTGTTCACAACGATTTCGGTACCGTCATATTTTTTCAAGGTCAATGGGAAATCAATACTGATAAGATCATTGTCTTCCAATTCGTTAAAGAACTTTCTCAATTGTTCATCACTTTCCACATGCACCTCACCGGTCTGCTGATTGTTGATGTCAAAAGTGTACAGGGTGATGGGATATACAAAATCGATGCATTCAATATCATCATCTTCACCACCTTCCAGACAGTCAGCGGCCAATTCTCGTAATTGGTCTTTGTTCTCAATCACGATTTCTGTAAAATCGGCAAGGGTAATGGTAATTGGGAAAAGGATATCAAGGATATCATCATCGGTATCAAATTCATCAAAAATTTCCTCAATGGCATGAAGGTCTTCCCTGGAATCAATGGTGATCTCTATTCCATTTACCTCAACGGTGTAGGGAAACTGTACTGCAAAACAGCTGGCACCGTCCACAATGTTGTCAAAAGAGCCATCGTGGGAGCACGTTTCCTCGATCAAAGTAGCAGTTGATGAACTGGCTTTAATGGTTTCTTGCTGATCGCCTCCATTTATTTCCTCAAATTCTGACTGACAAGCCGTAAAATTAAGGGCCACCATGAAGAGGCCAGCGTACAACAAGCTATTTAAGAACTTTTTCATAACGAATTGAATTTTGGGGTTAAATTTCACTTCTAGAACAACTCTCTTAAAAAAAACCCTACCTAGTCTTAATTTTTTTTAAAATATCTTTGGGTACAGAACAATCCTGTACACATGAACAATGTTTGTGAGGAGCAAGTCTTCAGCTCCATTTTTAAGGCTAATTCCAAAACGATCTTCAACTATATATATTATAAGTTTGGAAATGAGGAAAAGGCGCACGATGCCGTACAGGAAGCGTTTGTGAAACTTTGGGAAAATTGTGCAAAGGTGGCCCCTGAAAAAGCCAAGGCCTATGTGTATACCATTGCCAACAATCTATATCTTAACGTAATAAAGGCGGAAAAGGTACGGCTGAAGTATTCCAAAACCGTGAACGATCGCTCCCATGAGTCCCCAGAGTTCATATTGGAAGAGAAAGAATACAAGGAAAAATTGGAAAGGGCCCTGGATGCACTCCCCGAAAACCAACGCACTACCTTTTTGCTCAACAGGATAGACGGAAAAAAATATGCGGAAATCGCAGAGATGGAAGGCGTAAGTGTAAAGGCCATAGAAAAAAGGATGCATTTGGCCCTCATGACGCTCCGCGAGCAAATTGATGGCATATAATACAATGGACAATGAACAATTACCAATAAGCGGTAATCAAAAAGGCCGAAAATTGTTAATTGTTAATTGTTAACTGATAACTGAAAACCGTTAATTGAAAAAGTAGGGTTTTTTATAAGTTGATTGTTATAACCACGTAAAGCATAGAAATCATGCAGGAAAATTACTTGGCAAAATGGCTTAACGGAGAGCTTTCCAAAGAGGAGCTTGCGGAATTTAAGGATTCCGATGCCTATGCTTCCTTTGAGAAACTGAAGGAGGTCTCAGGTTCCCTGAAAGCCCCTGATTTTGATGTGGACCAAGCTTTGCAACGCTTGAAGGAAGAACGTATTGGCAATGCGCCCAAGGTCATTACCATGGCCCCGTTCAAAAAGTTTCTGCGCGTTGCGGCCGTCATAGCCGTTCTATTGGCAGGTTCCTATTTCTATGTGAATTCGTTGAACGAGTCCGTGACAGCGGAGTTTGCGGAACGTTCCGAAGTAACCTTGCCAGACAATTCTGAAATTTTCTTGAACGCAGGTTCCGAGGTGTCCTTCAACAAAAAGAACTGGGACAAAAAGCGAAATGTCAGCTTAAAGGGTGAAGCTTTCTTTAAGGTGGCCAAAGGAAAAAAATTCACCGTTTCCACCGATCAGGGCACCGTTGCCGTACTGGGAACCCAGTTCAATGTGGAAAATAGAAAAGGCCTTTTTGAAGTTACCTGCTACGAAGGGTTGGTCAGTGTGTCCTATAAGGACATGGAGACCAAAGTACCGGCGGGCACCTCGTTTATGGTGGTCAATGGAAAGATCATTGATACCACAAGGCCCAATACCAGCCAACCCACTTGGATGAACAACGAAAGCAGTTTTGAGAGCATTCCCCTGCAATATGTGCTTTCTGAACTGGAAAGGCAGTACAATATCAAGGTAAAAACGAAAAATGTGGACACCAGTATACTATTTACCGGTACGTTCAGCAACACAGACCTCAATACGGCGTTAAAAAGTATAAGTACCCCATCCAAGATTCGTTACAAACAAGAGGGTGATAATGTACTTTTCTATGCTGAGAACGCTCCACAATAGCCTTTTAGGCCTATTTTTAGGGTTATTGCTGTTCCAATCCTGCCCCATTAGAGCGCAGGAAGAGCAGGAGACTTCCATTGCGCTTACCTCTTACATAAAAGACCTGGAAAACAGGTTCAATATCAAGTTTTCATATATCAACGAAGATTTGGAGAACATCACTGTTAATGTGCCCAACAGCTTGGTTACCTTGGAAGCCATTTTGGGCTACATTGAATCCCAATTCCAAATCAAGGCACAAAAACTCAACGATCGTTACTATACCCTGACCAAAAGCAACCTTGTGGACATATGTGGAAGGGTATTGGACAACTTTGCCGACAATACGGTCCCCGGTGCCACGGTGGAAGTTTTGGGAAGTGATGTGGCCATGGCCACCGACACGGATGGTTCCTTCATCTTGTCCGGTGTTCCCAGAAATGCCACCTTGCGGATCCGCTATCTGGGCTATCTCACCAAGATGATCAATGTGGAGGATTTGGTCAAGGAAGGAGGTTGCACCAAAATCCTGTTGGCCCAATACTATGAACAGTTGGATGAAGTGATCGTGTACAAATTCCTTACCACAGGCATCATCAAGGAAAAAGACGCAAGTATTACCCTGAACACTGCAGATTTTGGGATTCTGCCAGGTCTTATTGAGCCCGATATCCTTCAGACCGTTCAGGCCCTTCCCGGTATTGAAAGCATTGACGAAACGGTATCCGACATCAATGTGCGCGGGGGTACGAACGACCAAAACCTAATTTTGTGGAACGGCATCAAAATGTACCAATCCGGGCATTTTTTTGGGCTCATTTCCGCCTTCAACCCCTATTTGACGGACAAGGTCACCGTCATCAAAAATGGTACGCCCCCCGCCTATGGCGATGGGGTGAGCAGCGTGATCCAAATGGAGACCAGCAATGAAATCCCAGACTATTTCTTAGGCGGGGCCGGATTCAACCTGATCAGCGGTGACCTTTATGGCCAAATTCCCATTACGGATAGATTGGGGATTCAATTTTCCGCAAGACGTTCCACAACGGATTTTTTAAACACCCCCACCTACAACAAGTTTTTTGATCGCGCCTTTCAGGATAGTGAGGTTAAAAACCAAAACAATGTATCCGTGGATGAGGACATCGTACGGGATGAGGACTTCTTCTTTTACGATTTCACAGGGAAACTTTTGTATGACCTCAATGATGACCATAAGTTCCGATTGAATTTTATAAGTATTACCAACAGTCTGGATTATTTGGAAACCAATATGACGGACCAAGAAACCTCCAACAGCATTTTGGAACAGACCAATCTCTCCGTGGGAGGGCAGTTACAAAGCCAATGGAGTGATAGGTTTTCATCGCATTTGAACGTGTATTATTCCAAGTACAACTTGGATGCCCAAAATGTTTTTGGCAATCAAATCCAACAACTGTCACAAAACAACCGCGTAACAGAAAATGCCCTGAAATTGGATACCCAATTCAATATTTCTGAATCCTTGGATTGGAACAATGGGTACCAGTACATTGAAACGGGTGTAAAAAACTTTACCCGAATCAATGAACCTTTTTTCTTGAGCAACATTACGGGGGTCATCCGAATCCACGCCCCCTATTCCGAAATTGGTTATGCTTCCTTCAAAAATAAGTTCATTGCCAAGGCAGGTGCGCGATTCAACTATGTGGAAAATCTGGGGACCTTTACCAAATTCTTGGTGGAGCCCAGATTGAATCTCAACTTTAGACTGGCCAATTACCTAAGGGGAGAGATTTTAGGGGAGTTTAAAAGCCAGACCACCAACCAGATCATAGATCTGGAGCAAAATTTCCTGGGGATAGAAAAACGTCGGTGGATCCTGTCCGATGATAGCACATTGCCCATCACCAAAAGCAAACAGGGTTCCATGGGCATCAACTATGAAAAGAACAATCTTTATGTGGGCCTGGAAGGTTTTTACAAAAAAGTGGATGGCATAAGTACAAGGACCCAAGGTTTCCAGAACCAAAACCAGTTTAATGGGGAAATAGGCAGTTATGATGTGAAAGGGGTGGAATTCCTCATCAATAAACGGGGAGACGATTACAGCACGTGGCTGAGCTATTCCTATAACAAAAACGACTATACGTTCAATTCCATCGTCCCGAACAGCTTTCCCAACAATTTGGACATTCGGCATACGCTCACTTTTGCGGGTACCTATTCCTATAAAAACCTAAAATTGAGCGTGGGCGTCAATTACCGTACGGGAAAACCCTTTACGGAACCCCAAGATGGGGACGATGCTTTGGATACTTCGGTCTTTCCAGCGAAGATCAACTATAAAGAACCGAATAGCAGTCGGTTGCCAGAGTATTTCAGGGCCGATGCCTCGGCCATCTATAAGTTCAACCTCAGTCGAGCCATAAAGGCCAATGCCGGTATTTCCGTACTGAACATGACCAACCGGAAAAATAGCCTCAACAAGTATTATCGGGTCACGGATGACAATGAAATTGAGACCGTGGAGAACATTTCACTGGGTATTACGCCCAATATCAGTTTCAGGGTCAGTTTTTAACCAAAAAAAGCTCCAATTTTTAAAAAAAAGACAGCTTTTCCCATGGTGTTTCCTATTTTTAAAGGGTGCGTACGGTTTCCAAAACCTACCATAAGATATTTACTTCCACATGCTTAAAAACAAACCACAAAAGATTCGGCACGGAAATTGTAATTCCCAGACCAAGTACGTTTCCAAACCAAAAAAACACATATGAAAACGCTCTATACCTCAACCTTTTTTCTATTTTTCTTATTGATCGGACCCTCTGTCCTTGCCCAATGTTCGGAGATCTATTTTTACCGAACCAATGGTTTTCAAAGCAAAAGAGAGGTCTTTCTGTACCAAAATGGCAACCAATTGGCAACCATCAATTCGGGTGATCGATATAAGGCGATCGCATGTTCCGAAGAGCCTTTGGAATTTGTAGTGCGCACTAGCGAAAATGATATGGTCCCCAGCAAAGTGGATTTTACTCCCGAAAACGGCAAAAATTATTATTTGAAGGTCAATTGCGCCGCAGGGGTCGAAATTGCCTCCATAAAAATACAGGAAACGGTCAAGGGCAAAAAAGAAATGGACAACGGAAATAAATTTACAACTCCCATAAAATCCATTTCCATTGAAGGATCCGCTGCCAAAGGTTCGGCCATGGTCGATGCCAATAATGGGGGCACCTTTGAACGCACACAGATCAGGGACAACTTCAAGTTTGAGATTTCCAACATCACCAAGGCTGGCGAGATGCTCACTTTGGATTATAAAATAACCAATCTGGCCTCCGATGATAGAAAACTGGAAACCTGTGCCAACATGATCTATTTTTATGATGATCTGGGCAATCTAAGCTTTGCCCATCAGGTTTGTTTGGCCAATTCCTGCTCCAATCCCCCATCGTGGATCAAAACCCTCCAGGTACCCGAAAAATTCGGTTGCCACAGCAGTGTAAAATCCAGCACTGTCATGCCTTCCGGGATTCCAGTGAACGGCAAGATAGTGGTACAGGGAATCAACAAAAGGGCAACTAAATTTGTTCGGGGAACGGTTTGGTTCAATTCAGAGACAAGCTACCAAATAGACTATACCAATTTGGATTTTCCAAAAGTGGTCGATGCCGAAAACCCCAGTAGGAGAAACTTTGGCAACCAATCCTTGGAACTTATGGAAGCGGTTCAGGACAGTACGGGCACCTATATCCGTTTTAAACACACCAATTTGGGCTTGGAGCCCTATACCACCGTTGTTGAATCGGGAGAGCTGTATGATGATCTTGGTAACAAACACGCACTGGATGCCATGTCCTTTATCACCAAGGATAAAAGGATCAAGTATAATCGGTACGCCAAAAAAACCTGGAGCTTGGTCGTGCATCCCAACAGTGCATCGGATCTATATGCCATTGTGGACAATATTCCGGCCACGGCGGCACAGATCAGACGCATCACGTTGACCTTTGAAGGTTTTACACTGTCATGGGACAATATTGACATCAAGGGCAAAGGCAAGCAACCTGGTCCAGAATACATGCAGTATACCGATTTTGAGCAAAAAGTGCGAAACCGTCAAAACGTACTGGGGACCAAAGTTATCTTGAAAAATATCCATTTTGCCACCGGAAGTGATGCCATCTTGGAAAACTCCTATGCCCAACTAAACCAATTGGCCGATTTGCTAAACTTGAACCAAAGTTTAAACGTTGAAGTGTCCGGACACACAGATAATGTGGGGGATGATCTTTCCAATATGGTGCTCTCCCAAAAAAGGGCGGATGCCATCAAATACTATCTGATCGGAAAGGCTGTGCCACCCACCCGCATCAACAGTATTGGGAAAGGCGAGAACGAACCTATTGACGACAATACAACGGAAGAAGGGAAACAGGCCAATCGCAGGGTGGAGATCATGGTGGTAAAATAGATTTCCATCGTGAAAGGGCTACTGTTTTTCTGTAGCGGGAATCGATTCAATGTAAGTTTTAACCAAATAGGGATGGTCAGTGTTGATAAAATCCACGCCCAATTCCATAAGCGTTTTCCAAGCCATTTCCGTATCTGGGGTGGCCCACAGCCGAACAGGTTTCGAATGTTTTTTGGCCTCCGCGATAAATTGTGCCACTTTATCCAAATCGGTTGGGACATCCAGGCCATCCCAACCGGACAGGTTTTTGAAATTGGTGCTGATCATGGCCACTTTTTCCCATTGATCTCTTGGCATTGCAACCATATCTTGGCAATCAAATTTGATATACCCCGGATATCTGTCATAATCGCTTTCCAAGGGTCTATTGCCGGAGATAACCACGGTGACACCTGTTCGGTTGTAGGGTTTTAGGTAGTTGATGTATTGATCTAGAAGGGCCATGATCGCCTCTAGGGTGGCATAGGGTTCTGTTTTGATGTCCAACATCAACTGAAATTCCAAACGCCGATCGCCATAGAGTTTTTTTACCCGTTCCAAGGGCAACAAATACATGGGTTCCAAGGTGTACCCAGATACAATACTTTCATCCTCATGGGCCACATAAAGGACTCCATCCTTGAACAGGATATCCGCCTCAATGGATTGGGCCCCGGCAGCAAACGCCCCCCAAAAGGGAATCGGCTGTTGATAATCGTTATGGGAGTGGATTTTTATCTCGCTTTGGGCAATGCCGTGGAAAAAAATAGGTAAACAGATTGCAACAAACAGTACTTTGAGTCTGAACATGAGGGTAACAACTTTACCCTCAAAGTTATGGCAGAAAAAAGTAAAGGCTATTGAACCGATGCGAAATCTTTTAGGGAAATTACATCCGTTCCGGAACTTCAATCCCTAAAAGCTTGAAGGCCGATTGGATCACCTCGCCCACCTTTTTGGAAAGTTGTACCCTGAACAGTTTTTTTTGTGCATCGGATTCGCCCAAAATGGATACTTGTTGGTAAAATGAATTGAATTCCTTCACCAGATCATAGGTGTAATTGGCAATCAGGGCCGGACTGTAGTTTTCCGCCGCCAATTGCACCGTTTCGGGGAACAGTTGGAGGAGTTTCAACAACTCTTTCTCCTTTTCGTGAAGCTCAAATGTCATGTCGAGCGCAGTCGAGACATCAAAATCGGCCTTCCGGAGAATGGATTGTATCCTGGCGTAGGTGTATTGGATAAAGGGGCCAGTGTTCCCCTGAAAGTCCACTGACTCCTCTGGGTTGAACAGGATCCGTTTTTTGGGATCCACCTTCAAGATATAGTATTTCAAGGCACCCAAACCAATCATTCGGTACAGACGTTGCTTCTCCTCTTTGGAATAACCGTCCAATTTCCCCAATTCCTTGGAGATTTCCGCCGCTGTATCCTCCATATTTTGGATCAGGTCGTCCGCATCCACCACGGTACCTTCCCTACTCTTCATCTTTCCACTGGGAAGGTCCACCATGCCATAGCTCAAATGATACAACCGCTCCGCCCAAGTATAGCCCAATTTCTTCAAGATAAGGAACAGCACCTTAAAATGGTAATCCTGTTCGTTCCCCACAGTATATACCATTCCGGTGATATCCGGAAAATCCGTCACCCTTTGGATGGCCGTACCAATATCTTGGGTCATATAGACCGCTGTTCCATCCGATCGCAACACAATTTTTTCATCCAGGCCTTCGTCCGTGAGGTCAATCCAAACACTGCCGTCCCCTTTTTTGAAGAAGACTCCTTTTTCCAGCCCTATCTTCACCACATCCCTGCCCAAAAGATAGGTGTCGCTTTCATAATAAAGCTTATCAAAATCAACGCCCATGTTTTTATAGGTGATGTCAAATCCTTCATAGACCCAACCGTTCATCATTTTCCACAGGGACACGGTCTCCGCATCCCCAGCTTCCCACTTTCTGAGCATTTCTTGGGCTTCCAATAAAATGGGCGCTTCCTTTTCGGCCTGTTCCTTGGCAACGCCACCAGCAACAAATTCGGCAATCTGCTCCTTATACGCCTTGTCAAAGGCCACATAGTATTTTCCCACCAGATGGTCGCCTTTCAATCCAGAAGTTTCTGGGGTTTCCCCCTTGCCGAACTTCTGCCAGGCCAACATGCTCTTGCAGATATGGATGCCCCGATCGTTGATGATCTGGGCCTTGTACACCTTTTTTCCCGAAGCTTTCAAGATCTCTGCCACGGAATAGCCCAGGAGATTGTTGCGGATATGCCCCAAATGCAGCGGTTTGTTAGTGTTGGGCGAGGAATATTCCACCATCACCGCCTCTTTTTTGGTGGCTTTGGCATACCCATAGTCAACTTCATCCCGGATAGTGTTGAAAAAATCGAGGTAGTATCCATCCGCAATGACCACGTTCAAAAAACCCTTCACCACATTGAATTTGGCCACTTCCTCCACATGTTCCTGCAAATAGGTTCCAATTTGGGTCCCAATTTCCATTGGATTTCCCTTTACGTACCGCAAAAGGGGAAAGACCACCACGGTAAGATCTCCTTCAAAATCCTTGCGCGTAGGTTGAAATTCCACCGATGGCAAATCCACTTGGTACAGCTGCTTTACGGCTTCAATTACTTTTTGGGTCAAATTGTCCTGCAAACTCATCTAAAAAAGCGTTTCAGCCCGCAAAACTACATATTTTTTGCCCTTTTGTAACATAATTCCCGAACCATTGACCCATAGGTAGCTGCAATTTTGATTAATTTTAAGCATGCTTCTGAATGTATCTTACAACGACAAGAACATCACCGAAAAAATTGACGGGGCCGTGGGCAAACCCTTTCCCTTGCGCGAACGTTTTGTGATGGGCGGCATTGGCTCCCCAAAATTGTACATTACCGATGCCAGTGTGGGCATCCAAAACCTGTTGATCTTGGACAACAACCTCAACACCTGCAACATTGAAATGCGGCCCAAGGGCATTATTGTGCGGTTCCGCTCTTTATTGGAGACCTACGGTCTTGTAATCCCCTATTACAAGCTCCACATCTACAAAGGCGATTTTGCCCTGTATTCCATTTATATCGACCACTATTTCATCAAAGTAAGGTCTGACACCAAGGCCATTCAGAACTATTTTAAAAAAATATTGGACTATAAGGCGGACAATGCCCCCACGTCAATTGAAGACCTATGACCTGGTTCAAGAAACATCCAAAAATAGACGTAAAACCCTCCCAGGTTGATCAAATATTATATCGGGCGGGATGGATGGTCGTGGCCTTTAACGTCTTCTTGGTCCTTGGGGTCTATTTTGACCTGCCTGAGAACATCCCCACCCATTTCAACTTTCAGGGCCAAGTGGATGGGTACGGGCACAAATCTGCCCTTTGGGCCATTCCCATGCTCAGTGCCGGACTTTATCTGGCCATGGGGCTCCTTGCCACCAAAATGAAACCATGGCTCATGAACTACCCCGTCAAGGTCACCGAGGAAAATGCCCCGAAACTCTATCCATTGGCCCTGCGCATGCTCTCCATGATGAATTTCTGTTTCGTAGTGGCCTTTTTGATCACCACCTGCATCATCCTCCTCAAAATAAAGGAATGGGTGGATGTCCTGGACGTGCAACTCCTCATTGGGTTGTGGGTGCTCAACGGCCTGTTGCCGCTCTATTATGTCTACAAGATGATCGTGGTGGCGCGGGAATAGCTACAACGGGCAATGGTCAATGAGCAATAAACAATGGTCAATGGTAATGCCAATTCTATCATTTCGAAATGAGATGCTGTACATCCTCGCTGTCAGACTGAGCCTTTCGACTACGCTCAAGACAAGCTCTGTCGAAGTCCAAGCGAGAAACAAAGTGCCCATCAGCATTTCTCGACTCCGCTCGAAATGACAAACAAGGCATTCGAGTAATTTGTGCAATTTGTCTTAAGTCCCAATGTAGATTCTTCACTGCGTTCAGAATGACAGAGCCCCAAAATGGCAGAAACAATATGATGTCATTCCGTGCTCGACACGGAATCCCATCCTTACCCATGAGATGCTGAAACAAGTTCAGCATGACAAAAATTGGAACAATCCTTGTTACAAATTCCATGGAAATTCGTCCTATAACCAATGCAACCCTTTGGCGGTTGCACTGTCTTTAAGATGCCAACACATCAAAAACGAACATGTCCTTGACCAAAATCCTTGCCCTAAGTTTCGCGGTACTGTGTACCGCCCCATTGATGGCCCAAACCATAAGCTCCCATTTGGTGGATGCCAAGACCCAAAAGGGCATCCCGTATGCCACCATCCAATATGGCGAGCACCAAGGGGTGATCACCAACGAGGAAGGCCGTTTCAGTTTTATCTTGGATGGGGGCACGTCCCTTTTGGATTCCATTTACATCTCTTCCATGGGATACGCCAAAAAGGGATTCACCTTGGAACAGTTGCAGGACAGTCTGATAACCTTACAACCCAAGGCCATTGAACTCAGTGGGGTATACGTATTCGACAAGGAACTGACGGTGGACGAAATCATTGAAAAAATGAAGGAGCGACTGCCCCAAAACGTCAACCACCAACCCGTAAAGCAGCGTTTCTTCTTTCGGAAATCCGATTTGGGGAACATCCAGAAAGTGGATTTTGGATTTGAACGGTCCTCCATCAAGGAACTCAACAAGGGGTTGATGGACAGTATCGCGGCCTCCATCCCCAGAAACTCGCACCACTATACGGAAACTCTGGGCGATCTGTATAAAAATGGAGACAAATACAAACTGGACATCTTAAAGGCCGCCGACCTGTACGACAAAAAGGAAATTGCCTCCTTTGAGGATCTGGGCAAGCGCATGGAGGACATCTTTACCAAAAACATCAAGCCAGATTCGTATCTGAAGATCAAATCGGGGATTTTTAGCCAAAAGGTGCAGGTAGATTCCATTTTATCCGAAATGGAGGAAGAAAAGGCCAAGGAAATCCAAAAAGAAGTGGAAAAGGATACCGTTTCGGGGCTATTGGACAGTCAACGCCATGCTTTTAGGGAACTGCTCAAGGAAGTGTACACCAACGAGGACAGCAAGCTGGACCTTATCGACAAGACCCGAAAATACGAGTTTAAACTGGTGGGCTATGCCGATATTGCGGACAAGGGCGTGTACGTGATCGACTTTGGCCCCAAACGCGGCAGTGCCGATTTTAAGGGTCGCCTCTACATCAATATTGAGGATTTTGCCATCATGCGGTTGGATTTTGAAAACGTGAATCGCCTGCGCAACTTTAGGTTGTTGGGCATTACCTACCGCGAAGAACGCTACAAGGGCACCATGCGCTTTGCGCAATTGCCCAACCAACGCTACGAACTGCAGTTTATGGACTTTACCTTTGGGCAGTACTTTGCCGTGGACCGGCCCCTAAAAGTGGTGGAAAAGAACAAACATGTAAAGGGTCGCAGAAAGCAGAACGAACTGCTGCTCAACATAGATTTTAGAATGGGCGGCACCAACAAATGGGAACTGGTGGTCTTTGACAATACCTTGATCCAGGAACCCCAGTTTGCCAATTTTAAAGAGGACAAAAGCGTAAAGGCCACCTATATGCCCACCTATGATCCCGAGTTTTGGCAAGGCCATACCATTATGGAGCCCAACCAGGCCATACGGGAGTTTACGGTTGGGGAGGAATAGTTTTATCTTTTTGTATAAATTCTAACTCAACGGTCGTATCATTGTAATGATAGACGAGCAACCCAATGGTCAAGAATACGATTTTAAGAACCATGGGGCCTATCATTCCTACCATGTCTTCTTCAGCCCCCATGACCATTGTAAAGGTTTTTCCCAAAATAAATAGTCCAGAGCCTATAATTAAAATTGCTGACCAGACCATAATGCCCTGTTTGGCATACTTATCCTTTGTTAAAATGAGGTATAGCACTACTGCCTGAATGCCCAAGGGAAGTAAGGAAATATAGCTTTGGGCAAACAATACATTAAATAGGTTCCAGCAAAATAGGATGCCCAATGCGGTGAGCAACAAAGCATGGAAATTTTGGTTTTTGAATACAGTTTTTTCCATAAAACTTGTCATATATGACATTAACTCCGGTGAATATAACCCTTTTCTTTAGCTATCGATTAGAGCGCAAATGGAAAATGGACAAATTGAAAGTTTTACGGGATGGATTGAAGATACCTACGGTACTCCGGAAGAACTGGCTAAAATTCTAGATTATGGTATTGAAATGTTGTTTTATTTGGAAGAGGACACTTTTGACCAATTCAGGGTTAAAACCATGCCCAGATTTCTCGACTGCGCTCGAAATGACAAGGCATTCGAGAAAATTGGTGGAATTCGTGTCAGAACCCTAAAAAGAGATTCTTCGCTACGCTCAGAATGACAGTGGACAATGCCATGTCCATTCTACGTCATGCCGAACCCGTTTCGGCATCCCATCCCCGCACCATGGGACCCTGAAACTAGGTCGGGGTGACGGCATGCCCAGATTTCTCGACTGCGCTTGAAATGACAAGCATATTCGAGAAAATTGGTGGAATTCGTGTCAGAACCCTAAAAAGAGATGCCCGACCGCGCCGCCGGTTCCAGAAATCTATAGTGCGGCTTTAATATTTTTTTATCTTTAGCTACTAGTTCCCTGCCATTATAATCCTTGGTATATGTTGACGAAAAAGACCAAAATGATTCTGGCTGGTTCACTCGTATGGGGAATAATCCTTTTACTGTCCTTGTATTACTACTTTGACAATATTGAAAAATACGTGTTCTATGACCCTATTGCAATAGGCGAACGAAGATTACCTTTCAAATGGTGGCTCGTTGGGCATTTTGTCGCCGCAGCCTGTACTTTATTCTTGGGACCCTTACAGTTTATCCCCTACATCCGAAACCGGTTTATGAAATTCCATCGTATTTCAGGGAAGTTTTACATCATTGGATCATTGATCTCAGCCCTTACCGTATACGTGCTTTTGGCGACCACCTATTCGCTACCCGGGGCAATCCCCTCCCTTGGACTGCTTTCCACTATTTGGATCTTTACCACAGTAATGGCCTATTTGAGCATTAGAAAGCGTAACGTCAAGCAGCATAAGGAATTCATGGTCCGCAGTTATGTTTGCGGACTCGCCTTTATTTTTATCCGGTTACTTCCTGAAATAAACCATTACACCGGAATCTTTGATTTTATTCAGGACGATATCATGCGGGCCACCGTTTACGAGTGGATCTGTTGGGTATACCCCCTAATGGTTACGGAATTCTTTTTGAGTTGGCGTCTCCATTTAAGGAAACTACTTGGAACATCAAAAAAATAGATTCCTGTTTCTGCAACAAAGACAAAAGTTATTTGAGAAAATTGATGGAATTCGTGTCAAGGTAGAGATTCTTCACTGCGTTCAGAATGACAAAAAAGAAGCAGAACGTCATGCCGAACCAGTTTCGGCATCCCATCCCCGCACTATGGGGCTCTGAAACCGGGTCAGGGTGACGGCATGCCCAGATTTCTCGTCTGCGCTCGAAATGACAAAGCATTCGAGAAAATTGGTGCAATTTGTGTCAAACCCATACACCCCTTAAGTCCCCTCAAGGGGACAGCAGCATTTGCGGATTTCCTGTTATCTTCGGGAAAATTAAAGCGATCTATAACTTTCTCAAACATAACACACTATTGGCAGTCTCCACCGGGCTGCTGTTGTTGTTTTCCGTAGTAGTGTTCTTCTTTACGGAGTGGAGCTACCAGTCCATAGAAACGCTTTCACTTTGGGTGCGATCCCATTTTGGGTATTTCTACCTCTATTTAGGGCTGGGCTGTGTGTTGCTGCTCGTTGGTTTGGCTTTGTCGCCTTGGGGCAAGCTCAAATTGGGCACAAAAGACGAAAAACCAGAACATTCCCTCTGGGCGTGGGCCAGTATGCTCTATAGTACGGGCATGGGAGCCGGTATTTTGCTACGGGCGGTCCAAGAGCCTGTTTTTATGCAACGGAACCCGCCCTTTCCGTCCCACACCACCCCAGATATTTTGGCCCTGGAGTTTACTTTTTACCAATGGGGCTTTACGGCCTGGGCCTTTTACGGGCTGTTTGCCTTGGTCATTGGCTATGCGCTCTTTGCCAAGAACCGACAAGTGCTGGTGAGCAGTTCCATTCCGCAAAAATTTAAAGGCACCAAACGCGCCAACACCGTGGATATTCTGGCCATCATCACCACCGTTTTTGGGCTGATTGCTGCCATTGGTCTGGGTACGGCCCAGATTACCGGAGGGCTCAACCATATCTTCCAATCCGAGTTTGGGGTAACGGTTACCTTGTTGTTGGCCATATTGATTTCGGCTATCGCCTTTGTCTCGGTCTGGTTGGGGGTGGACAAGGGTATCAAACAGATTTCCAAGTTCAATATTCTGGTCACGCTGCTGTTGTTGGCCTTTGTGTTTCTCAACAGCGATATGGGCAACATTCTCCTTTCCTTCGGAAAGGCCTTCTGGCAATACCTTATCGATTTTATCCCTATGAGTATTGCCGTGGGGCGTTACAACCCCGGCATTGCATTTCTTACGGACTGGACCTTTTACTACTGGGCCTTTTGGTTGGCCTGGGCACCGTTCACGGGGATTTTTATCGCTCGGATTTCCCGAGGTCGCACTGTGCGTCAAATGCTTTTGGGGGTATTGATCTTGCCTTCCTTGGGCACTTTTTTCTGGTTTTCGGTCTTTGGTACTTCCGCCTTCGAAATCATTGAAAGTTGGGGCAGCTACCAGAATGAGTTTGGGAGCGTGTTCTCCTCCATTTTTGTGTTTTTGGGGGAATATCCACTTTCAGGACTGCTCAACGGGGTCACCCTCCTGCTTTTGGTGAGCTTTTTGGTGACTTCAGTGGATTCTGCCGTATTTGTGCTGAGCATGTTCACGGACAGTGGGAACCCCGATCCGCAGAAAAAACATCGCCTTATTTGGTCAGTGTTCATCCTTTTGGCCACATTGGCCCTCATTCTGTTGGGCAATGCCAAACCGGATATAGATATACTGGTAGCTGTGCAAAAATTGTTGATCATCACCTCCTTGCCCTTTGCCTTTTTTATGGTGTTTATGGCGGCCGTTTTTCTGAGTAGGTTCAAAAAACAATAAACAATTTTCAATGAACAATTAGCAATGGATCATTTCGAAATGGGGTGCAAAGTATAGATTGAGAAATCTGATCTCCACATTATAGATTTCTCGACTGCGCTCGAAATGACAAACGCATGCAAGAATTGGTGAAATTCGTGTCAAAACCCTAAGCTTTCGGCAAGAACACCTCGGCCATCATACAGCGGGCACTGCCCCCACCACAGGTTTCTATGGTGTCCAACGGGCTATGGATGATGGCGCAATGCTTTTCAATGGCCTTGATCTGGTCTTGTCGTAGACTTTTATAAGCAGCGGAGCTCATCACCATAAAGCGTTGGTCGTTGGCACCGATCACCTGCAGCATGTTCCCTGCAAAGTGGTACATCTGCGCTTCGGTAATCTCCACGATTTCCCTGCCGTCCATTTTGATGTGGTCCACCACATTTTTGCGCTCCTTTGTATCGTCAATGGTATCCAGACAGATGACCGCAAAGGTCTCTGCCATGGCCATCATTACATTGGTATGGTAAATGGGCAGGCGTTTTCCGTCCACGGTTTGGTTGGCATGGAAAATAACGGGAAAACAGTCAAAATCCTCGCAGAACTCAATAAAAAGTTCCTCGTGGGCACGTTCCGAAAGTGCACAATAGGCCTTTTGGTGGGTTCGGTCCTTGAGAATGCTGCCCGTACCTTCCAAAAACACACCCTCCTCTTCTGCGGCCGTATAGTCCATCACATTGTTGATGACAAAGCCCTGTTCCTCCAACATATCCAAAATATCCTCTCTCCGCTCCTTACGTCGGTTTTCGGCAAACATGGGATAGAGGCAAACCGTTCCGCTGTCATGGAACGATACCCAGTTGTTCGGAAAAATGGAATCCGGGGTGTCCCGTTCCTTGGTATCTTCCACCACGATCACATGGACGCCATGGGCCCGAAGCACGGACACAAATTGGTCAAACTCCTGCTGGGCCTTTTTATTGATCTCTTCATTTTTGATATGCAGATCTTCCTGGAAATAATTGTTGACCGCAGTCTGCTCGTTCATCCGGAAGCTCACCGGACGAATCATCAGGATGGTATTGGTAATCTGTGCTCTCAATCTTGGTATGTTTTTATCTTACTCGTTATTCGCGGATGAGGGGCATGGTACTGCACCGGAGCAAGCCCTCCTGTTTGGCTATTTCGGCATAAGGGATTTCCTCAACGATAAAACCGTGCTCCCGAAGCCAATGGTTCAAACGTGTGAAGTTCTTCTCGGACACCACCACTTCCGGGGAAATGGAAAACACATTGCTGAACATCTGGTACATTTCGTCCCTGTCAATCTCAAAAATGTTCTCCTTCCCGAAAAAGTCCACCAGCCATTGGTATTCCTGTTCCACCAAAAATCCGTTTTTGTGCAAAATGGCCTTATCCGTGCCCACAGGCTGAAAACAACAGTCCAAATGGAGGGCATTTTCCCTAGGGTCCGTATTGGACTTTCTCAGCTCAAACGCTTTCACAGTCTTGTTCGGGAACATGGCACGAATATATTCCACAGCTTCCCTATTGGTCCTTGCGGTGATGTAGTCCGGATAATCTTTTCCGGTATACGTTCCCATAAAGATATGGTCGTGCCATGGCATCACATCACCTCCTTCAATATGGACCTCCACAGGGGGCCTTATGATCTTGTTCGGGTCAATTTTATCCAATACTTCATGGATGGCCTCAAATTCCCTTTCCCGGTCCGGTAAAATATTGGCATGAAAGAGTTTGTCTTCCAGTACAAAAGCGATATCACGGGCAAAAATCTGGTTGCAATCCTCCAACACCTCGGGACGATATACCTCAACCCCATATTTTTGGAACACCTCGGCAAATGTGGTCATTTCACTGACCATGTCCTCCTCCTTTGGATAGGTGCCCGCCAAGATATGTTCCAAAGACTTCGGATCATAGGCTTGTTCCGGGCTAGGTGTTGGACCACAGCTCTTTGCCGTTCCCAAAATTACCGCTTTCAAGGGACTTGTTTCATCTACTATGTTCAATTGCATCATATCCTATAATTCATGGAGCAGAGGCATTTCCACAAAAAAAATGGGGAATTATCCTAAAAATTTAAGGCAAATCTAGTGTTTTGCCGTGTATTTTCCATTGGTAAGAAAGGAAAAAATAGCACTTTGGAGCGTAGTCCTTCTTTGTTTGATAAATGAAATATGTTTGACTTTTATAAATTTGATATTCAATGACTTAAAATAACACTTCCTATCAATTTTACCGAAAAAAACTAGGAAGGGTAATTTTTTCTTATTACATTTGTAATAAGATTTTTCCTACATATGAAAAAATTGATTTATCCCATTATTTTTATCGCAGGGGTATTTGTGCTGTGGGCGCCCATGAATGCGTTCCAGGATAGGAATTTGTTTAAAATGGCGTCGGTTTCCCGTGGGGAAGCTGTGCAGGATTACTCTGCAAAATACAAAGATTGTATCTCCAAGGATTCCTTTTCGTCCCAAAATACCCTACAAATCAATAGTCTGGACTATCAAAAGGTGGGCGATGCGCTCAAAAAATACGAACAGACCTTGGTGTACACCCTTAAAAACCTGAGCTCCATAGATGCGCACAACTTCCTTCACCAAGAGTTCCAGCGGTCCAAGGATACCGTCTTTAACCAGGACTTATCCGAACTGCAGTTGTACTATCACAATGAAATCATGCGTATCTGCTTTGAAAAGGATCGATTGTTGAATCTTAGTTCGAGCCAAGAGCACCTATAAAAAAAAGGGCGGTCTAAAACCACCCTCTCAGCAGAAGTCCATTTTATCTTTTGTCCAACGGCACAAAAGACCTTAAAGTTTCACCAATATAAATCTGGCGGGGTCTTCCAATGGGCTCTTTATTGAGCCGCATTTCGCGCCATTGTGCTATCCAGCCCGGCAACCTACCCAGGGCAAACATCACCGTAAACATATCTGTGGGAATACCAAGGGAGCGGTAGATGATCCCAGAATAGAAATCCACGTTGGGATACAGTTTTCTCTTTACGAAGTAGTTGTCTTCCAAGGCCTCTCTCTCGAGCCCCTTGGCAATATCCAAAATGGGGTCATCTATGCCCAGACTGTCCAAGACTTCATCGGCGGATTTTTTGATGATCTTTGCGCGCGGATCAAAGTTTTTGTACACCCGGTGCCCAAAACCCATCAGCCTAAAAGGGTCGTCCTTATCCTTGGCCTTGGCCATATATTTTTTGGTGTCCCCTCCATCCAACTGAATGGCCTCCAACATTTCCAAAACCGCTTGGTTGGCCCCTCCGTGCAAAGGTCCCCACAAGGCAGAGATTCCAGAGGAAAGGGACGCAAAAAGTCCTGCATGGGAAGACCCCACGATACGCACTGTGGAGGTGGAACAGTTTTGCTCGTGATCGGCGTGCAATATCAACAACTTGTCCAGTGCATTTATCACAACCGGATTCTTTTTATACTCCTGATTGGGTTTTTTGAACATCATTTTGTGGATGTTCTCCACGTACCCCAAACTGTCATCCCCATAGTCCAAGGGGAGCCCTTTCTTTTTGCGATGGGTCCATGCCACCAAAACAGGGAATTTCGCCAAAATGCGCACAATACTGCGGTACATGGCCGTTTCTGAGGAAACATCCACCGAGGTTGGATTAAAGGCCACCAAGGCACTGGTGAGGGAGGATAGAACGCCCATGGGATGGGCCGCCTTTGGAAATGCATCCAAGATCTTTTTCATTTCCTCGTCCACGTGGGACTCCTCCTTTATGTCTTCGTGGAATTTTGAAAGCTGTACTTTATTGGGCAATTCTCCAAAAATAAGAAGGTAGGCCACTTCCAAAAAGTCGGCTTTTTCCGCCAATTCCTCAATGGAGTATCCCCGATACCTCAGAATCCCCTTTTCCCCATCCAGAAAGGTGATGGCACTTTCACAGGATCCCGTGTTCTTGTAACCCGGGTCCAAGGTCACCATTCCGGTGGTGGCCCTCAGTGTTTTGATATCCACCGCCAATTCATCTTCCGTACCTCTGATCACTGGGAATTCATACCGTTCCCCTCCATATTCAAGTATAGCTTTGTCCGACATTTTATGATTTAATAGATTATTAGAATAGAACCTTAAAATTACGAAAAAGCCCAGCCATTAACAATTTCTGGGCCTTATTTCTAGATTCGTACGATGCAAATATCCATACTTTGCTATAAACCTTAGGCGTTGTCCAGCTTGTAGAGATATTTATAATAGTTGTCCACTGATTTTTGCCAGGTGAAACGTTTCTTCTTGGCGGCAGCCTGTATCTTTTTCCATGTGGGTTTGTCATTTTGAAAGACATCCAATACCACATCAAAGACTTCCAGCATGTTCTTGATCTTTTCATCATAGTTGGAGCCATCAAAACTGAACCCCGTTTTCATATGTTCCACGGTATCTTTCAACCCTCCTGTATGGTGGACCAAACATGGGTTGCCGTTGCGCATGGCGAGCATTTGACTGATTCCACAGGGCTCAAAAAGGCTGGGCATGAAATAGAGGTCCGATTCCAGGTAAATGGAGTCTATGAGGCTTTCGGACTGTCCGTTGGTAAAAATGAAATTCTTATGCTCATAGCTGAGCTTTCTGAAAAGGTCCTCATATTCCGGGGCCCCTGTGCCCAATAGCATAAAAATGCCGTCCACTCTTTCCAATTTCTTCAAGATTTCCACAAAGGCCTCTGGAGACCGCTTGAAAAAATAGAATTTTTGTTCCGTCAATCTTGCCACACTGGATGCAATGAACTTTGGCTTATGGCCCACATAGTCCATGATTTTTTCCCCGGTATGCGCCAAAAAATCCGCTTTGTATTTTTTATCCTCTTGCTGTAACCACCTGAACAGCGCTTTTACGGTGTTCCGGTATATTTCGCCCTTTGCCTCTACATTGATGTTCTTATAGTTGCAACCGTTCAATATCCCAAAGAGTCTTCCTTCCTCATCGGCCTGCTGCAAATCCTTTTCAAGCCCCTCTCCCCCGATGAATTCTGGAGGAGAGCTGGGAAGCATTACATCTTCCTTGTAGGAAGGCGATACGGTATGGACGGCGTCGGCAAACCGGATTCCAACCGCCATGAGATTGATACAATCCTGGTAACGATAGTCCATTAGGGCGGTGTAATCAATGGGAACGTTTGGAAACCAATTTTTTACGGAAGAGTAATTGTTGTCAAAAGGTCTGATCCCCTGAATGGCCAAATTATGGATGCTGTACACAAAACGGATATCCTTTAGGTTTTTATAGTCCTTATGATATTGGCGAAGAAACAACAACAAGCTGGAATGCCAGTCATGCAGATGGACCACATCCAATTTGCCAAAAGCACCTTTTTTGATGGCTTCTGCCACACCCGTGCAAAAAATAAAATATTTAATGGCATCGGTATAGAAAGGTTCCTCGGGATCATTGTGGTAGATATGGGCAATATCCCCGGCCTCAATCTCTGGGTGGTGCAATACATAATGGACAATGTTGGGAAAATCCTTTTTAGGCTTTACCTCATAGAGTTCCGCCGAATATCCCAGTCCCCGCAGATTAAAGTTCAGGTTTGTCTTAAGGAGGCCACCTTGGTGGAGCCTTCCATAAGAAGGTACAATGACATGCACCTTGTCACCACGTTCCGAAATCTGTCTTGGAACATCGCGGACCACATCCCCCATCCCTCCTGCCTTGCAATTAGCCAAGGCATCATTTTCCGCAGCTACAAAAAGAAAATTGTTCATTAAGTACGTTTGTTAGTTCTCTTACTTCAATCCTTTAATTTATACAAAGTTTGTTAGTGTAACAAAAAAAAGCCTTCCCTGTTTTGGAAAGGCTTTTGTTATGCTAAAAAATCATTATCAATTACTTGATCTTGAAGGCTTTTTCCTGGGGATAGTAGGCGGTACTTCCCAATTCCTCCTCAATGCGCAACAACTGGTTGTACTTGGCCATACGGTCGCTCCTGGATGCAGAACCTGTTTTGATCTGTCCCGTATTCAAGGCCACGGCCAAATCGGCAATGGTATTGTCCTCGGTCTCCCCACTGCGGTGCGACATCACTGAGGTATATCCGGCATTCTTGGCCATATTTACGGCTGCAATGGTCTCCGTTAGGGTTCCTATTTGGTTTACCTTGATCAAAATAGAGTTGGCAATTCCATTTTCAATACCCCTTGACAGACGCTCCACATTGGTCACGAACAAATCATCTCCCACCAATTGGACCTTGTCCCCAACTTTTTCGGTAAGCATTTTCCAACCTTCCCAGTCGTTCTCATCCATACCATCCTCAATGGAAATGATAGGATATTTTGCACACAGGTCCGCCAAATATTGGGCTTGCTCAGCAGAGGTCCTTATGGCTCCCTTATCGCCTTCAAATTTGGTGTAGTCGTATTTTCCATCCACGTAAAATTCGGCAGAGGCGCAGTCCAGGGCGATCATGACATCATCACCCAATTTGTACCCTGCTTTTTCCACCGCTTTGCCAATGGTGTCTATGGCATCCTCGGTTCCGTCCAAGGTTGGGGCAAAACCTCCCTCATCCCCTACAGCGGTGCTCAACCCCCTATCATGCAATACTTTTTTGAGGTTGTGGAAAATCTCGGTGCCCATTTGCATGGAATGGCTGAAATCCTTTGCCTTGACGGGCATGATCATAAATTCTTGAAAAGCGATGGGCGCATCGGAGTGCGACCCTCCGTTGATGATGTTCATCATGGGCACGGGCAATGTATTGGCGCTTACCCCACCCACATAGCGGTATAGGGGCATGCCCAGTTCATTGGCTGCCGCTTTGGCAACGGCCAGGGAAACCCCTAAAATGGCATTGGCACCCAGTTTGGATTTATTGGGGGTGCCATCCAGTTCGATCATGGTTTGATCGATATAGTTCTGTTCAAAAACTGATGTGCCCACCAGTTCCTCGGCAAGAATGGTATTGACATTGTTTACGGCCTTGCCAACTCCTTTTCCCATAAACGAGCTGCCGCCATCCCGTAATTCAACGGCTTCATGCTCCCCTGTGGATGCCCCTGAAGGCACAGCCGCCCTTCCCAAAATTCCATTTTCGGTAACCACATCCACCTCCACGGTAGGATTACCCCTTGAATCTAATATCTGTCTTGCATGAATGTTGATAATAATGCTCATCTTGAACTAAAGTTTATGGTTGAAATTTAATTAGGCTAAGATACAAAAGGTGTCCTTTTTAACTCCATGATATTGCGCATAAAACGCCCACAAATAACCTTAAAATAAACTATATCGTTTTAGTTTTTTCCGGTCTTGATCGCCTCAAAGAATTGGTCAAAAAGATATTCGGCATCGTGTGGTCCTGGGCTTGCCTCAGGGTGGTATTGTACCGAAAACACATCCTTTCCCTTCATTTTGATACCGGCCACGGTATGGTCGTTCAAATGGGTGTGGGTAATCTCCAGGCCCGGGTGTGCCTCCGTTTCCTCCCTGTTCACGGCAAAGCCGTGGTTTTGGGAAGTAATCTCCCCTTTCCCGGTCACCAAGTTGAGTATGGGGTGGTTGATCCCCCTGTGCCCGTTGTGCATTTTATAGGTTGAAACACCGTTGGCCAAGGCCAATACTTGATGGCCCAAACAAATACCGAACAAAGGTTTGTTCGACTTGATCATTTCTTTTGTGGCGTTAATGGCATCGGTCAGTGGTTCTGGGTCGCCGGGACCATTGGAAATGAAGTAGCCATCCGGATTCCATGCTTTCATCTCCTCAAAAGTGGCATTGTACGGAAATACTTTGACGTAAGCTCCCCTTTTGGCAAGGTTCCTCAGGATATTTTTCTTGATACCGATATCCAAAGCCGAAATTTTGATCTCTGCATTCTCGTCCCCAAAATAATAGGGTTCTTTGGTGGATACCTTTGAGGAAAGTTCCAATCCCTGCATACTGGGGACCTGTCTCAGCTCTTCCTTCAGTGCATCAATTTCATCGACCCTTGTGGAAATCAGGGCATTCATGGCACCATTATCTCGAATATAGCTCACCAAGGCACGGGTATCCACATCTGAAATGGCAAACAGGTTGTTGTCTTCAAAAAACTCCATCAGGCTCTTATCGGCACTGGGCCTGGAATATTCATAGCTGAAATTTTTACAGATGAGCCCCGCTATTTTAATGGAATCCGATTCAATTTCATCAGAATGGGTACCGTAGTTACCGATATGGGCATTGGTGGTCACCATTAACTGTCCAAAATAAGAAGGGTCGGTAAAGATTTCTTGATAACCGGTCATCCCAGTATTAAAACATACCTCTCCAACGGCGGTTCCATCTTTGTCCCCCACGGCTTTGCCATAAAAAATTGTCCCATCGGCCAATAACAACAGTGCTTTTTTTCTAGCTTGATACTTCATGTGTGATTATTTCAGTTTGACAAAAAAACATAAAAAAAGGATAAGTTCTCACTTATCCTTTTTCCACTAATACAATAGTTAATAACATTGTTCTTATTCTTCAGAATCATCGGTTTTGGTTTCAGCGACCGGAGCTGCGGGAGCAGCTTTGGCCCCTCCTCCACCTCTTCTACTTCTTCTTGTGGATTTTTTCTTGGGCTTACCTGCGTTGTAAACTTCATTGAAATCCACCAATTCTATCATCGCCATATCAGCGTTGTCACCCAATCGGTTACCCAATTTGATGATTCTTGTATAACCTCCCGGTCTATCACCTACTTTTTCAGCCACAGTGCTAAATAGCTCCGTAACCGCATGTTTGTTCCTAAGATTGCTGAAAACAACCCTTCTGTTATGGGTACCTTTTTCGGTACTTTGGTTGTTCTCCGCTTTGGACTTGGTGATCAACGGTTCCACAAACTGTTTCAAAGCCTTTGCTTTGGCAACCGTAGTGTTGATCCTTTTATGTTCTATAAGGGAACATGCCATATTCGCCAACATGGCCTTTCTATGGGCAGCTGTCCTTCCTAAGTGATTAAATTTCTTCCCGTGTCTCATTTTTCTAGTTTATCATCTTGCTACCAAACCCAGTCGGAACCAGGGAGCAAAATATGATTATTAATCTTTATCTAATTTGTATTTGGAAAGGTCCATCCCAAATTGTAGACCTTTGTTGATGACCAATTCTTCCAATTCGGTCAATGATTTTTTACCAAAGTTCCTAAACTTCATCAAATCGTTTTTGTTGAAGGAAACCAAATCTCCCAACGTATCCACTTCAGCAGCTTTTAGACAGTTCAATGCCCTAACGGACAAGTCCATGTCTACCAGTTTGGTTTTCAACAGCTGACGCATGTGCAAGGATTCCTCATCATAGGTCTCGGTCTGCGCGATTTCATCAGCTTCCAAAGTAATACGCTCATCGGAGAATAACATGAAATGGTGGATCAACACCTTAGCGGCTTCGGTCAAAGCGTCCTTAGGGTGAATGGAACCATCGGTTACGATTTCAAATACCAATTTTTCGTAATCGGTTTTTTGCTCTACCCTGAAGTTCTCGATGCTGTATTTTACGTTCTTTACCGGAGTGTAAACAGAATCAACCGCAATACTGCCCAAAGGCGCATTGGATTTTTTGTTTTCCTCCGCAGGAACGTAACCGCGTCCTTTTTCAATGATGATCTCCAAGTTGATGCTCACTTTGGGATCCATGTTGCAGATCACCAAATCTGGGTTGAGCACTTGGTATCCAGAAATGAATTTTTGGAAATCACCGGCGGTCAATTGTTCTTTTCCGCTAACGGAAATGGAAACCGTTTCGCTCTCCACATCGTCGATCTGTCTTTTAAAACGGACCTGTTTTAGGTTCAATATGATTTCCGTGACGTCTTCGACAACGCCTGGAATAACAGAAAACTCATGTTCAACTCCATCTATGCGCACAGAAGTGATGGCAAAACCTTCCAAAGAGGAAAGCAAAACCCTTCTCAGCGCATTCCCAACTGTTAATCCATAACCAGGTTCCAAAGGGCGGAATTCAAATTTCCCCTCGAAATCTGTTGAATCTATCATTATAACTTTATCGGGCTTCTGAAAATTAAGTAATGCCATAATTGGATTAATGTTGAATTTTATTTAGAGTATAATTCGACGATCAATTGTTCCTTGATGTTTTCAGGAATCTGGATCCTCTCCGGAATGGCCACATAGGTGCCTTCCTTTTTTTCAGAATTCCAAGTGATCCACTCATAAACGCTGCTGTTGGCAGACAGGGAATCCGCAATGGATTGAACTGATTTTGATTTTTCCCTAACACCGACCACGTCTCCGGGCTTAAGGGTGTAGGAAGGAACATTCACCAAATCGCCATTAACGGTAATGTGGCGGTGGGAAACCAACTGGCGCGCACCACTTCTTGAGGGGGCAATTCCCATTCTGTAGACTACGTTGTCCAAACGGGATTCGCACAATTGGAGCAAAACCTCACCGGTAACTCCCTTGCTACGGTTGGCCCTGTCAAAAATGTTCCTAAACTGTCTTTCCAAAATACCGTAGGTATATTTGGCCTTCTGCTTCTCCATCAACTGGATTGCATATTCCGATTTTTTGCCACGGCGTCTGTTGCTACCGTGTTGTCCTGGAGGATAATTTTTCTTTTCGAAAGACTTGTCTTCTCCGAAAATCGCTTCTCCGAATTTTCTAGCGATCTTTGTTTTTGGTCCTGTGTATCTTGCCATCTTCTTTTAGTTTGAAAGTGCGATTATGAATTAAGGCTTATCCTTCGATAATCTAACTGCACTCCCGTGAAGACCCTTTTGGGGCCATTTTGATTATACTTGATTATTAAACTCTTCTTCTTTTGGGCGGTCTGCAACCATTGTGTGGAAGTGGGGTAACGTCCACTATTTCAGTCACCTCAATCCCTGCATTGTGAATGGAACGGATGGCAGATTCCCTACCGTTCCCCGGTCCTTTAACAAAAACCTTCACTTTTCTCAATCCCGATTCATGGGCAACCTTTGCGCAATCCTCTGCGGCAACCTGTGCTGCATAGGGGGTGTTCTTCTTGGATCCACGGAAGCCCATTTTTCCTGCAGAAGACCATGCGATCACATCGCCCTTCTTGTTGGTAAGGGAGATGATGATGTTATTGAAGGATGCAACAACGTGGGCCTCGCCAGTAGATTCTACGATTACCTTACGTTTTTTAGCTGTTTTGGTACTTGCTTTTGCCATCTATCTACTTATTATTTGGTTGCTTTCTTCTTGTTGGCAACCGTTTTTCTTTTTCCTTTTCTGGTCCTAGAGTTGTTCTTGGTACGCTGTCCCCTAAGCGGCAATCCAGCTCTGTGGCGAATTCCGCGGTAGCAACCAATATCCATCAATCGCTTGATGTTCAATTGGATCTCTGAGCGAAGTTCCCCTTCAATGGTATAGGTGGACACGGCTTCCCTGATCCTACCGATCTCATCATCGTTCCAATCGGAAACCTTGCTATCCTCACTCACTTGGGCGGTCTTCAAAATCTCCTGCGCCCTACTTTTACCTATTCCATAAATGTAGGTAAGTGAAATAACGCCACGTTTTTGTTTAGGTATATCAACCCCTGCAATTCTTGCCATAATTACCCTTGTCTTTGTTTAAATCTAGGATTCTTTTTGTTGATTACGTATAATCTGCCTTTTCTGCGAACAATCTTGCATTCGGCACTCCTCTTCTTTATTGATGCTCTTACCTTCATCGTAATTAGTATCTATAAGTAATTCTTGCTTTTGTTAAATCATATGGGCTCATTTCCAGCTTTACCTTATCGCCGGGAAGCAACTTTATATAGTGCATGCGCATCTTCCCTGAGATGTGCGCCGTTACTACGTGCCCATTTTCCAATTCTACCCTGAACATTGCATTTGACAATGCTTCAATGATAGTCCCGTCTTGCTCTATTGCTGGCTGTTTTGCCATATTTTATTCAGTTGCTTGTTCTTCGTTGTTCGTTGTTGGTTTTGCCATCAACTATCAACCATTTACCAACTATGCTACTTTTCTATTTTTGCCGGTCTTCATCAAACCGTCATAGTGTCGGTTCAACAAATAGGAATTCACCTGTTGCACCGTGTCTATCGCTACCCCTACCATGATCAATAGTGATGTTCCCCCATAAAACAGTGCCCATCCAGACTGAACGTCCATCAATTTGACAACTGCGGCTGGCAATACTGCCAACAAGGCCAAGAACACCGATCCGGGTAAGGTGATCAACGACATGATCTTGTCCAGATAATCCCCGGTTTCCTTTCCTGGGCGAATGCCAGGGATGAAACCCCCACTTCTTTTCAGGTCATCGGCCATTTTGTTGGTGGGCACGGTGATCGCCGTATAGAAATAGGTGAATATGATGATCAATATTGCAAACAGGGTGTTGTACGCCAGTCCGAATATATCGGCAAACTGAACCTCCATCCATTGTCCCACGGCGGTATTGTTGAACGTTCTTCCCAACAAACTTGGCGCAAACATAATGGCTTGTGCAAAGATGATGGGCATTACGCCAGAGGCATTCAATTTTAATGGAATGTACTGTCTGGCACCCATGATATTTTTTTCATAACCTCCCGAGGCCGTTCTCCTGGCATATTGGACGGGTATCTGCCTTACGGCCATTACCAAAAGGACACTGGCAAAAATTACCAGGCACCATACGATAAGCTCTATCAAAATGAACATAATACCACCGGTATTGTTCGTGGTCCTGGATATGAACTCCTGAACAAAGGATTTTGGCATTCTGGCAAGGATACCGATCATGATCAACAATGATATCCCGTTACCGATACCCTTATCAGTGATCTTTTCACCCAACCACATGGCAAATACACATCCTGTCACCAAAATGATCACAGCGGGAATTATAAAATCCAATCCCTTTCCCAAAACAAAGGCGCTGTCCGGAACTCCGAGTGCCCCAAGGCCGAACAAATAGGCCGGTGCTTGGACAATACATATCCCGATGGTCAACCAACGGGTAATCTGATTGATGGTCTTTCTGCCACTTTCCCCTTCTTTCTGCAATTTTTGCAGGTAGGGGATGGCTATTCCCATCAACTGTACCACAATGGAAGCAGAGATGTAGGGCATGATCCCCAAGGCGAACACGGAAGCATTGGCAAAAGCCCCACCGGTAAAAGCATTAAGAATCCCCAAGATACCTTGATCGGTATTTGAAGTCAATTGTGCCAATTGGGTGGTATCTATACCTGGAAGTACGATCTGAGCACCGAAACGATACACCAACAGCAACCCTAGGGTAAGGATGATGCGTTGTCTCAGTTCCTCGATCTTCCAGATATTCGATATGGTCTCAATAAATTTCTTCATGCCGTTTTGCTTATAAACTTATTGCCTCACCTCCTGCAGCCTCTATGGCGGCCTTAGCGGAAGCAGTAAATTTATGTACAGATACTTTTAGGGATGCCTTCAATTCACCATCGCCCAAAATCTTTACCAAATCATTTTTGTGGGCCAATCCGTTCTGTACAAGGGTGTCCAAGGTAATTTCCTTCTTTGCCGCACCATTGTCGACCAATTCTTGCAATTTGCCCAAATTGATACCCCTATACTCTTTTCTGTTGATATTCTTAAATCCAAACTTGGGGACACGTCTTTGCAAAGGCATTTGACCTCCTTCAAAACCGATCTTCTTGGAATATCCAGATCTTGACTTGGCCCCTTTGTGTCCACGGGCGGCAGTGCCTCCTTTTCCAGAACCCTCACCTCTTCCTACACGTTTTCCTTCCTTGTGCACAGCGCCTTCCGCTGGTTTTAGATTGTGTAAATCCATGTGCCGTTATATTTTAAGCTTCCTGTGTGGAAACCAAGTGTTTTACCTTATTTATCATTCCAAGGATATTGGGTGTTGCATCATGCTCAACAACATGCCCAATCTTGCGCAAACCAAGGGCCTCCAAAGTTCTTTTTTGGATCTGTGGCCTTTTGATGGCGCTCTTTATCTGTGTAACCTTAATCTTTGACATTTTATCAGTTTTCAGTGTTCAGTTATAAGTTGTCAGTTTTCAAATTCAGCTTTATTAAAATCTTTTTTTTGACTATCAACTATGAACTGTCAACTTTTTATTATCCTTTAAAGACTTTTTCCAAAGAAATACCTCTTTGCTTGGCAACAGTTTCGGCATTTCTCAATTGCAACAACGCATCGAAAGTAGCCTTTACCACATTGTGGGGGTTGGAAGATCCTTGGGACTTGGACAATACATCGTGTACCCCAACAGCTTCCAATACGGCCCTAACGGCACCACCCGCAATAACTCCGGTACCATGGGATGCCGGTTGGATGTATACCCTGGCGCCACCATATTTTCCCTTTTGCTCGTGGGGAAGTGTTCCCTTGTTCAACGGAATGCGGATCAGGTTCTTCTTGGCATCTTCAATGGCCTTGGCAATGGCCGTGGCCACTTCCTTGGATTTTCCCAAACCATGTCCAACAACACCGTTTTCATCACCTACCACAACTATCGCGGAAAAACCAAAGGCTCTACCTCCCTTGGTTACCTTGGTAACCCTTTGCACTCCAACCAAACGGTCCTTCAACTCTAGTCCACCTGGCTTAACTGTTTCTACGTTCTTGTATTTCTGGTACATAGTTTTATTAGAATTTTAGTCCTGCTTCCCTAGCTCCTTCGGCCAATGATTTTACTCTTCCGTGATAAAGGTTTCCACCTCTATCAAAAGCCACGGCTTCAATCCCTAGTTTAAGGGCTTTTTCCGCGATGGCCTTGCCTACGGCTCCGGCAACCTCAGACTTGGTTCCTTTGGCATCGACCCCTTTGTCCCTGGACGATGAAGCGGCCAAGGTGACCCCTTTGTTGTCATCTATCAACTGGGCATATATTTCTTTGTTGCTTCTGAAAACAGCCAATCTTGGTCTTGCTTCAGTTCCGAAGGACACTTTTCGTATTCTTCTTCGGATGCGTGATTTTCTTTCGGTCTTAGATAATCCCATAGTCTTACTGATTAAGCTGATTTACCTGCTTTTCTTCTTAATTGTTCCCCTACAAACTTGATACCTTTTCCTTTGTAAGGTTCTGGCTTACGGAAAGACCTGATCTTGGCGGCCACCTGACCCACCAATTGTTTGTCGTGGGAAGATAGTTTTACGATAGGGTTCTTCCCTTTTTCGGAAACGGTCTCTATTTTCACCTCAGGAGCAATCTCTAGGATGATATTGTGAGAGAATCCGAGGGCCAAATCCAATTTTTGACCTTGGTTACTGGCTCTGTACCCGACCCCAACAAGTTCCAATTCCTTGGTCCATCCTTTGGATACCCCTTTCACCATGTTGGCAATAAGGGCCCTGTACAGACCATGTTTAGCCTTATGTTCTTTGGACTCGGAAGGTCTTTCTACCACAACACTTCCCTCCTCAACCTTTACACCGACCTCGGAAAAATCTTGGGAAAGCTCACCCAACTTACCTTTTACGGTAACCATATTGTCATTCACCTCTACGGTGACTCCTTCTGGGATTGCAACTGGATTGTTACCTATTCTTGACATTTTTCTTCTCTTTTCTCAATTAATATACGTAGCACAGTACTTCACCACCCACGTTCTCTTGTTTGGCCTGCTTGCTGGTCATCACTCCATGGGAAGTGGACACAATGGCGATACCCAAGCCGTTCAAGACCCTTGGCAGCTCATCGGAACCTGTATATTTACGCAGACCGGGCCTACTTACCCGCTGTAATTTTTTGATGATGGGCTCCTTGGTAAACTTATCGTACTTAAGGGCTATCTTGATGTTCCCCTGTACTTTGTCATCCTCAAACTTATAGCTCAAAATATAGCCCTGATCGAACAATATTTTGGTAATCTGTTTTTTTAGATTGGAGGCGGGAATGTCCACCACACGATGACCTGCCTTGTTGGCATTTCTAATTCTGGTCAAATAATCTGAAATTGGATCTGTAAGCATTTCTTTTCTTTATCTAATTACCAACTTGCCTTTTTAACTCCTGGGATAAGACCTTGGTTGGCCATTTCCCTAAAAGTAACCCTGGATATACCAAATGTTCTCATGTATCCCCTTGGTCTTCCGGTCAATTTGCAACGATTGCGCATACGTATCGGAGATGCGTTCTTGGGAAGCTTCTGCAAAGCCTCGTAGTCTCCAGCTTCTTTGAGAGCTTTTCTTTTCTCCGCATACTTTGCAACCATTTTTGCCCTTTTTCTCTCACGGGCTTTCATTGATTCCTTGGCCATACTAGTTCTTTTTAAAGGGTAATCCCAATTCGGTTAACAATGATTTTGCTTCTTTATCGGTCCGCGCGGTTGTAACGAACGTAATGTCCATCCCGTTGATTCTGTTGATCCTGTCAATGTTGATCTCTGGGAAGATGATCTGCTCGGTGACCCCGAGGTTGTAGTTGCCCCTACCGTCAAAACCGGTGGCCCTTACACCTTGAAAGTCACGCACCCTGGGAAGGGCAGTGGTGATCAATCTGTCCAAAAACTCGTACATGCGCTCTCCCCTTAGGGTCACTTTGGCACCAATGGGCATGCCCTTTCTTAGTTTGAAGGTGGCAACGTCCTTTTTTGAGAAGGTGGAAACGGCTTTTTGACCGGTAATGTTGGTAAGCTCCTCCACGGCATGGTCAATGAGCTTCTTGTCGGATACGGCGGCACCAACCCCACGGCTGACCACTATCTTTTCCAACTTGGGAACCTGCATTACGTTCTTGTAACCAAATTCATCTGAAAGCGCCTTTATCACACGCTCCTTGTATTCTTGTTTTAATCTTGGAATGTAACTCATGACTAAATTACTTCATTGGATTTTTTGGAAAACCTGACTTTCTTTCCATCCCTTACCTCATATCCTACCCTTGTGGCATCACCAGACTTGGGATCGATCAAGGAAAGATTGGATATGTGTATGGGGGCTTCCTTTTTTGTTATACCTCCTTGAGGGTTCTTTGCACTTGGCTTTTCGTGTTTGGATACTACATTGACACCTTCCACCAAAGCTTTGTTCTTTTCACGGTCCACTTGAAGTACTTTTCCTTCGCTGCCCTTGTGGTCTCCCGCAATGACTCTGACCTTATCCCCTGTTTTTATTTTCAACTTCATCTCTCTGATATTTCTTTTACAGCACTTCGGGTGCCAATGAAACAATCTTCATGAACTGTTTGTCCCTAAGTTCCCTGGCCACTGGTCCAAAGACACGGGTTCCCCTCATTTCACCTGTTGGGTTCAACAATACACAGGCATTGTCATCAAAACGGATGTAAGAGCCATCGGGCCTTCTTACCTCTTTCTTCGTTCTAACCACAACCGCTGTTGAAACAGAGCCTTTTTTTACAGTACCGTTTGGAGTGGCTTCTTTAATGGTGACCACTATTTTGTCTCCCAAGGAAGCATATCTTCTCTTGGTCCCTCCCAAAACGCGGATGGTCAAAACTTCTTTTGCACCAGTGTTGTCCGCAACCTTTAATCTTGATTCTTGCTGTACCATAATTATTTAGCTCTTTCAAGGATTTCGACCAACCTCCAGCATTTTGTCTTGCTCAATGGTCTTGTTTCCATTATTTTAACGGTATCACCTTCGTTGCAATCGTTCTTTTCGTCGTGGGCAACATACTTCTTGGTCTTCAAAACGAATTTCCCGTACATAGGGTGCTTCACTCGTTTCACCTCAGAAACCACAATTGATTTCTCCATTTTGTTGCTGGTGACAACGCCTATTCTTTCTTTTCTTAAATTTCTGTTTTCCATAAGGCAGAACCAATTATTGTAATTCCCTTTTTGTTAATTCTGTTGCAAGTCTTGCCACCGTCCTTCTCACTTTTCTGATCTGTAAAGGATTTTCCAAAGGAGTTATGGCGTGTGCCATCTTTAGGTCGGCGTGTTGCTTTTTGAAATCTGCCAACCTTTCCTTTAGCTCTTCAATTGAAAGTTCTTTTACTTCTGATTGTCTCATCTTTCTTCTCAATTAAAATTAGGCGGAATAATCCCTAGCTACGATAAATTTGGTCTTTACCGGTAATTTCTGCGCTGCAAGTCTTAAGGCTTCCTTGGCAATATCCATGGGAACTCCGGCAACCTCGAACATGATCCTTCCAGGCTTTACAACGGCCACCCAATATTCTGGGGCTCCTTTACCCTTACCCATACGTACCTCAAGAGGTTTTTTGGTAATGGGCTTGTCCGGGAATATCTTGATCCACAACTGACCTTGTCTCTTCATGTACCTTGTCGCAGCGATACGCGCAGCCTCAATTTGACGGGAAGTGATGAATTGGGAATCCAGGGACTTTATGCCGAACATTCCATTGGAAAGCTGGTGTCCTCTTTGGGATATACCCTTCATACGTCCCTTCTGGGCCTTACGAAATTTCGTTCTTTTTGGCTGTAACATCTTACCTTACTTTATCTTAATTACTTTCTACGGCGTGGTTTTTTTGGACCCTCTTGTTTACCGCCTTTTGTTCCTTGTGTCTTGGACAATCCTACCAATGGGGAAAGTTCTCTTTTTCCGTAGACCTCTCCTTTCATGATCCATACCTTGATCCCCAACCTACCGTAGGTAGTGTGGGCCTCTTGCAAGGCATAGTCCACATCTGCACGGAAAGTGGACAACGGTATCCTTCCTTCTTTGTAAGACTCGGAACGTGCCATTTCAGCTCCGTTCAAACGTCCTGAAATCTGAACCTTGATTCCCTCGGCATTCATACGCATTGCTGCTGCAATCGCCATTTTGATGGCCCTCCTGTATGAAATCCTGCTCTCGATCTGTCTTGCCACACTGGCAGCGACCAAATTGGCATCAAGCTCAGGTCTCTTTATTTCGTGGATATTGATCTGGACCTCTTTGTTGGTGATCTTCTTAAGCTCTTCCTTAAGTTTGTCCACCTCTTGCCCTCCCTTACCGATGATGATACCTGGTCTGGCCGTGGTAATGGTAATGGTGATCAATTTTAGGGTTCTCTCTATGATAACCCTTGACACACTGGCTTTTGCCAAACGTGCGTGAACATATTTTCTGATTTTGTCATCCTCAGCCAGCTTATCGCCGTAATCGTTTCCTCCGTACCAGTTGGATTCCCATCCTCTGATAATTCCCAAGCGATTTCCTATTGGATTGGTCTTTTGTCCCATATTCTATTTTCTAGCTTTGAACGTTGTTATTGGATTCCAAGATCATGGTCACATGATTGGAACGCTTTCTGATTCTGTGCGCCCTACCCTGTGGAGCTGGTCTCAAACGCTTCAACATGGTACCCCCGTCCACACGGATCTCCTTGATATAAAGATCGGCATCCTCAAGGCTCGCGTCCTCATTTTTGGCTTCCCAGTTGGCAATGGCGGAAAGTAATAGCTTTTCCAATTTTTTGGATGCTTCCTTTGGGTTGAACCTCAAAATGGCCAAGGCCATTTCAATCTGCTTACCCCTTACCAAATCTGCCACCAAGCGCATCTTTCTTGGAGATGTTGGGCAATTGTTAAGCTTTGCAATAGCAAGTTGCTTTTTCTCTTCTTTTAACCTTTCGGCCATTTGTCTTTTACGAACTCCCATAGCTTACTTACTTTTTACCTTTGTTTTTGGCTCCTGCATGACCCCTAAAAGATCGTGTAGGTGAAAATTCTCCAAGTTTGTGGCCCACCATGTTCTCGGTCACGTACACGGGAACAAATTGTTTTCCGTTGTGCACCGCGATGGTCTGTCCCACAAAATCCGGGGTTATCATAGAGGCCCTGGACCACGTTTTGATAACTGTTTTCTTTCCTGATTCTATATTGCCTTGGATTTTTTTCTCCAAGCTGTTGTGAACGTATGGTCCTTTTTTTAATGAACGTGCCATTTGCTTTTACTTTTATTTCTTTCTACGTTCTATGATATATCTATTGGTGTCCTTGGTCTTGGAACGCGTCCTGAACCCTTTGGCAGGAATACCGTTCCTTGATCTTGGGTGACCTCCGGAAGCCCTTCCTTCACCTCCACCCATTGGGTGATCCACAGGGTTCATGGCCACTGGCCTTGTCCTAGGTCTTCTACCCAACCATCTGCTCCTACCGGCCTTACCGGATACCAACAATTGGTGGTCCGAATTGGAAACCGCGCCAACAGTGGCCAAACAGGTGGCCAAGATCATACGGGTCTCGCCAGAAGGCAATTTAATGGTGACGAACTTACCGTCCTTCGCCATCAATTGGGCAAAAGTACCTGCGCTTCGGGCCATGATGGCTCCTTGACCGGGCCTTAGCTCGATACAGGAAATGATGGTTCCCAATGGAATCTCGCCCAATGGCAATGCATTTCCTATCTCTGGGGCAGAGCCTGGACCTGATGAAATCTTCTGGTCTACCTGTAACCCGTTCTGGGCAACCACATATCTCTTTTCACCATCTTTGTATTCCACCAAGGCGATAAATGCCGTTCTGTTGGGATCGTACTGAATGGAAAGCACGGTGGCATCCACTCCTTGTTTGTCCCTTTTGAAATCGATGATACGATATCTTCTCTTATGACCACCACCCTTGTGGCGCATGGTCATTTTTCCTTGACTGTTCCTACCACCTGTCTTTTTTAACGGAGCAAGCAAGCTTTTCTCCGGCTTATCAGTAGTAATCGCGTCAAATCCGTTTACTACTCTAAAACGCTGCCCAGGGGTTATCGGTTTTAATTTCCTAACTGACATTTTTCGTCTTTATAGATTACTGTAAAAATCAATAATATCACCTTCGGCCACATCCACAATTGCCTTTTTCATAGCATTTGTCTTACCATGTTGGATTCCGGTCTTTGTATAACGACTCTTACGGGTTGGACCATAGTTCATGGTTCTTACCTTTTCCACAGAAACACCATAAGTGGCCTCCACCGCTTCCTTGATCTCCAACTTGTTGGCCTTGGGGTCAACAAAGAAACCATAGCGATTGAAAAGCTCGCTGTCAGCGGTCATTTTTTCCGTAATTATCGGTTTTATCAACACACTCATGATACTCTTATTTCTTTAGGTTCGATTCAATTCCTTCCAAAGCGCTCTCGGTCAATACTAGACTTTTAGCGTTAACTATCTTGTAAGTATTTAATTCTGAGCCAGTTACAACTTCGGAACGCTCCAAATTACGCGACGACAAATATACGTTATTATTTGTATCGCCCAAGACTATGAGAGACTTTTTATTTTCAAGGCCCAAAGAGGTAAGAAATGCCACAAAATCCTTGGTCTTGGGAGCCTCAAAATTGAAGTCCTCCACAACCACCAAGGCATTTTCTTTGGACTTGATGCTCAAGGCCGATTTACGGGCCAATCGCTTCACATTCTTATTGAGTTTTTGGGTATAATCTTTTGGCCTTGGGCCGAAGATCCTACCTCCACCCCTAAAAACCGGGGATTTGATGCTACCGGCCCTTGCGGTACCTGTACCCTTCTGTTTTTTGATCTTCCTGGTACTTCCGGCAACCTCACCTCTTTCTTTGGATTTGTGGGTTCCTTGTCTTTGGTGCGCCAAATATTGCTTCACATCCAAATAGATGGCATGCTCATTGGGCTCTATGGCGAAAACATCGTCAGAAAGTTCTACTTTTCTTCCGGTTTCTTTTCCTTTGATATCTAATACGGCTACCTTCATTATTGCCACCTTTGAATAGTTACATATGCATTTTTATGGCCTGGTACACAACCTTTTACCACTAAAAGGTTCTTTTCGGGAACCACCTTCAAAACTCTAAGGTTTTGTACGGTAACCCTGTCATTGCCCATTCTGCCCGCCATTCTCATACCCTTAAAAACCCTTGAAGGATCGGAACCGGCACCAATGGATCCAGGAGCGCGTAGACGGTTGTGCTGGCCATGGGTGGACTGTCCCACACCACCGAAACCATGTCTTTTAACAACTCCTTGGAATCCTTTTCCTTTTGATGTACCGACCACGTCAACAAACTCGCCTTCTACGAAAATGTCGACACCAACGGTATCACCCAATTTGTATTCTCCTTCAAATCCTTGGAATTCTACGACTTTTTTCTTCGGAGAAGCACCTGCTTTTTTAAAGTGACCGGTCTCGGCCTTGTTAGCACGTTTTTCTGCCTTGTCATCGAAACCAAGTTGAAGGGCCTTGTACCCGTCAACCTCTTCGGTTCTGACTTGGGTAACCACGCATGGCCCAGCTTCAAGAACGGTACATGGAATGTTCTTTCCATTCTCGTCGAAGATGCTGGTCATACCGATTTTTTTTCCTATTAACCCAGACATATTTATTAATTATTAATTGTTTACTTTTTAACTGGCCAATTTCTTGGCAAAAAAATTGGGTCAAGAAAAGAAACTCTGCTCTGACCCAGATTTTTTTCTTTCTCCGTTTTTCCCGCACCATCGTACAGGACATGTTGTTTTTTCAGTTCGAAGTTTTGAGTTAGAAGTTTTAAGTTATTACCATTCAAAACTAAACACTCAAAACTTATCAGACCTTGATCTCAACCTCTACACCACTTGGAAGCTCAAGCTTCATAAGTGCGTCTATGGTTTTTGATGAAGAGCTGTAAATGTCTAAAAGTCTCTTGTACGAGCTCAATTCGAACTGCTCCCTCGATTTTTTGTTCACGTGGGGTGAACGCAAAACGGTGAATATCTTTTTGTGCGTTGGCAATGGAATGGGTCCAGTAACCACAGCACCTGTTGTTTTTACTGTTTTCACGATCTTTTCAGCAGATTTGTCCACCAAATTGTGATCGTAAGATTTCAATTTAATTCTAATTTTTTGACTCATCTTGCTGAAAATTAAGCGGTTACTCCTTTAGTTGCTTTAATTACCTCTTCTGCAATATTGGAAGGGGTCTCTGCATAGTGTGAAAATTCCATGGTTGAAGTGGCCCTACCTGAGGACAAAGTTCTCAAAGCGGTCACATATCCGAACATTTCGGATAGTGGCACTTCGGCTTTGATGACCTTTGCACCTGCCCTATCGTCCATATTGTTCACCTGGCCTCTTCTACGGTTCAAGTCACCCACAATATCACCCATGTTCTCCTCTGGAGTAAGAACTTCCAATTTCATGATGGGTTCCATCAATACAGCCCTTGCTGCCCTTGCCGCCACTTTGTAACCCAATTTGGCTGCAAGTTCAAAAGACAATGAATCGGAATCCACAGGGTGGAACGAACCATCTTTAAGGTTAATCTGCATGCTGTCCATCTCAAATCCGGCCAACGGACCATTTTTCATGGCCTCCCTGAATCCTTTTTCCACAGATGGGATATATTCTTTAGGAATGTTACCTCCCTTGATCTCATTGACAAACGTAAGTCCTTGTTTACCTTCTTCAGCAGGTTGCATGGTAAATACGATATCCGCAAACTTACCACGACCACCGGTTTGTTTCTTGTAAACTTCCCTGTGATCTGCCTTGGCGGTAATGGCCTCTTTGTACTCTACCTGTGGCTGTCCTTGGTTGACCTCTACCTTGAACTCTCTCCTTAGACGGTCCACGATGATATCCAAGTGAAGCTCACCCATACCAGAAATGATGGTCTGTCCTGAAGCTTCGTCGGTTTTTACCTGGAAAGTTGGATCTTCTTCAGCCAATTTGGCCAAAGCCATACCCATTTTATCCACATCGGCCTTTGTTTTTGGCTCAACGGCGATACCGATCACGGGATCGGGGAACTGCATGCTCTCCAATACGATCGGATGTTTTTCATCTGAAAGGGTATCCCCTGTTTTGATATCCTTAAATCCAACTGCGGCACCAATATCACCAGCTTCAATATACTCGATCGCATTTTGCTTGTTGGCGTGCATTTGGTAGATACGTGAGATACGCTCCTTGTTTCCTGAACGGTTGTTCAAGATATAGGATCCAGCATCCAAACGGCCGGAATACGCCCTAAAGAAAGCCAAACGACCTACGAAGGGATCGGTGGCGATTTTAAAGGCCAAAGCGGCAAAGGGCTCTTTGGGATCTGGTTTCCTCTTTTCTTCCTTCTCTGTATCTGGATTGGTACCTATGATGGCCTCCTTGTCCAATGGAGAGGGCAAATAGCGACAAACGGCATCCAAAAGGAACTGTACCCCTTTGTTCTTGAACGATGAACCACACACCATAGGTATAATGGCCCTGTCCATAACGGCAGCGCGTAGTGCAGCGTGTATCTCATCTTCTGTGATGGAATCCTCATCCTCGAAGAATTTTTCCATCAAAGCTTCATCATATTCTGCAACGGCTTCAATCAATGCCGCCCTAAATTCCTTTACTTCAGCTTCCATCTCGGAAGGAATATCAACAACATCGAAAGTGGAACCGAAGTTCTCATCATGCCATACGATGGCCCTGTTCTTCACTAGGTCAACGATACCTTTAAAATCAGCCTCATCACCGATCGGCAATACAATCGGCACCGAGTTGGAGCCCAACATTTCGCGAACCTGTTTGCATACAAGCAAGAAATTGGAACCTTGGCGGTCCATTTTGTTCACGAAACCGATTCGGGGCACTTTATAGTTGTCCGCCAACCTCCAGTTGGTCTCGGATTGCGGCTCAACACCGTCAACGGCGCTGAACAAAAACACCAATCCGTCCAAAACACGCAATGAGCGGTTTACCTCAACGGTAAAGTCCACGTGTCCGGGAGTGTCGATAATGTTAAAGTGATATGATTTTGCATCGGCTGTCGGCTTCCCTTGTTCCGTTGGGAACTGCCAAGTACAGGTGGTGGCGGCGGAAGTAATGGTGATACCACGTTCCTGCTCTTGCTCCATCCAGTCCATGGTAGCGGCACCATCGTGCACCTCCCCGATTTTATGACTCACACCTGTATAGAAAAGAATACGCTCAGTAGTGGTTGTCTTGCCAGCATCAATGTGGGCCGCAATACCGATATTCCTTGTGTATTTTAAATCTCTTGACATTTTTCCTATTAGAATCTAAAGTGTGAGAATGCTTTGTTGGCCTCGGCCATTTTGTGTGTGTCCACTCTTTTCTTCACTGCGGCACCTTCTTCCTTGGCAGCGGCCAAGATCTCGGCGGCCAATTTTTGGGCCATGGATTTCTCATTACGCTTTCTGGAATAATTGATCAACCATTTCATGGCAGTGGAAATCTTCCTATCTGGACGAATCTGCATTGGAATCTGGAATGTTGCACCACCAACCCTTCTACTCCTAACCTCTACGTGTGGCATTACATTGGAAAGCGCATCTTTCCACAGTTCCAAAGCTGTTTTTTCCTCGTCGGTCTTTTTCTCGTCCACAATATCTATTGCATCGTAGAAAATCTTGAACGCAATTGACTTTTTACCATCCCACATCATCATGTTCACAAAACGTGTCACAAGCTGATCGTTAAATCTTGGGTCTGGCAACAACGGTCTTTTCTTTGCCTGCTTTTTTCTCATCGCTTCTTCTTAAAGTTGATTACTTTTTAGGACGCTTAGCACCATATTTCGAACGACGCTGTGTTCTACCGGCAACTCCGGCAGTATCCAATGCGCCACGAACGATATGGTATCGAACACCAGGCAAATCCTTTACTCTTCCACCTCTAACCAATACTATCGAGTGCTCTTGAAGGTTGTGCCCCTCTCCAGGGATGTAGGCGTTCACCTCTTTACCGTTGGTCAACCTTACCCTTGCAACTTTACGCATTGCAGAGTTTGGTTTCTTCGGTGTTGTGGTGTACACACGCGTACAAACCCCTCTTCTTTGAGGACACGAATCCAAAGCAGCCGATTTACTCTTCTTGGTAATTGTGGCCCTTCCTTTTCGTACTAATTGTGAAATTGTTGGCATTAAAATTTCTATTAAAAACTAAATAACCCCCATTTTGAGGGCTGCAAATGTAGTGATATTTCGGAATAATTCAAATCCAGAATTATTTATTTTATCCCACAATCAAAAAAAGGTGCCGAACAGCACCTTTTTTTATTCATTATCGTACAAATACGTTTCCTTCTCCTATAAGGAATTGGCATAGGTGAACAGGTTGATCAGATCATCGTGGTTCCCCACATTGAGGCGCTTTTCCTTGATGTATTTTTTGATGGCATCCTGGTTTTGTTCCGGGAACGTGGAAATCACATCCGATTTTTTGGTCTTTAGGAACACGGGGGGCTCCCCTGCACGATTGACATAATAATCCGTCTTGTCCAAAAACCGATGTGCAAACGACTTTTCAAAAGAGGTTGTGGCCACTTTGCCCTCTTTGAAGACCTTCATCCGTTTAATGAACAAGGTATATTCGCCTCCCGGGGTCAACGGGGTCAAATATCCCTTTCTGGATTCTCCATCGTTGTCCTTGTAGCCCAAATAATAATACTGTTCCCCATTAAAAGTACAGGAATAGGTAGGGTGCTTGGTCAAAGTACTTACCTCGTTCGATGCCAAGGTTTCCTTCATTTCCATCTCATCATTGTAAGCATCATACCTAAAAAAGGATTTCTTTATCGGTTTGCCATCCTCATATAAGATGCCTTCCATAAAGGTGTCGTTCACATAAATGGTTCCGTCGATATCATCCCAAGTGAGTTTCCAGTTTTCCCACAATTTGCCCAACTTGGCGCGAATGTCCTTGTAGGCACTTTCATCTTGTGCATTGTTGTCGTAACCCTTTGCAGGATCGTACGTCCCCTGGGTAACACCCCATGATTGGACGATCAGGTCCTGGCCAAAGCAATTTGATCCTATTAAAAAAATGACAAAAAACAGGCGGTTGACAACTTTTTTCATGGTTTCCTGATTTTCTGCGAGTTTGACAATGTTTGTATTCTTGCCTCGGCACTAAAGCGTGTTGGCATAGGTGAACAGATTGAGCAGGTCCCCATCATTGTTCACATTGGTCCTTTTGTTCTTCACATATTCTTTGATGGCATCCCTGTCGTTCTCCAAAAAAATGGCAATTACGTCCGATTTCTTATTTTTCATGAAAATTGGAGTCTCCCCCGCTCTTGAAACATAATATTCGGTCTTGTCCAAGAAACGGTGCGGAAATCCCTTGTCCAGGGAAGTCTTTGCCGGTTTGCCCTCCTTGAAGACCTTGATCCGCTTTACGAACAGCACATAGTCCCCTCCCGACACCAAGGGGGTCAGGTATCCTTCCTTGGACACCCCATCTTCATCCTTATAGCTCAAATAGTAATAGTCTTCACCATTGATATTGCATGAATACGCTGGATGCTTTACCATCGCCCGGACCAAATCAGCGTCCGAAGTCTCCTTAAGTTCCACCTCATCGTTGTAGGCATCATACCGGAGGTATAGATTTTTAAAGGCCTCCCCGTTTTCATATAGGCTGCCCAATGTAAAGTTCTCATTGAGGTAAATGGTCCCATCGATATCCTCCAAGGTAAGCCTTGTTTCTTCCCCAAGTCTACCAAATTTAGCACGCATGTCATTGTAGAAATTCTCAGAAGAGGGGTTATTGCCAAATGCCTTTTCCCTATCAAATCCGCCAGGTAATACTCCCCATGGCTGTACAATTTTGCGCTGCCCAAAACAGCTTAGGCTAAAAAACAAAGCCCATGCCACAATAAAAAATACTCGTTTCATAATTTTAAGTTTTATTCTGGCGGGTTAATAAATCTATTCGACCTTTTCCAAGGTATTTGCAAAGGTGAACAAATTGACCACATCGTCCTCTTTGCCCACATTAACATGTTTTTCTTTGATATACTTGCCAACGGCTTTCTGGTCTTCTTCCTCGAACAAGGACAATACCTCTGACTTTTTGGTCTTCATATAAACGGGAAGATCTCCTTTGATGGATACATAATATTCAGTCTTGTCAAGGAAACGGTGTGGAAATCCCTTGTCCAGGGAAGTCTTTGCCGGTTTGCCCTCCTTGAAGACCTTGATCCGCTTTACAAACAATACATAGTCCCTTCCGGAGACCAAGGGGGTCAAATATCCTTCCTTGGACACTCCATCTTCATCCTTATAGCCTAGATAGTAATAATCTTCACCGTTCATATTGCATGAATAGGCGGGATGCTTTACCATGGCCCGGACCAAATCGGTGTCCGAAGTCTCCTTGAGCTCCACCTCATCGTTGTAGGCATCGTACCGGAGGTATAGGTTTTTAAAGGCCTCCCCGTTTTCATATAGGGTGCCCAATGTAAAGTTTTCATTGGTATAGATGCTTCCCTCGATATCGTCCAAGGTAAGTTTTACCTCTTCGCCAAGTCTACCGAACTTTGCGCGCATATCGCTGTAGAGGTTCATGGTACTTGGGTTGTTCCCCAATCCTCCTCCCTCACCATTCTTCAATAAGGCAAGCCTCTCCGCGGTAAAGACCCCGCCTTCCCCTTGCACATGGATATTCCCTTGGGCATTGGCCACCATCATTGCTCCAAATAGGAAACAGGCTCCGATAATATTTTTCTTCTGTATCATATCAATTCAATTTTGAGATTGTACTTATGTTATTCCTGTTTATAACGTATTGGCATAGGCGAACAGATTCACCAAATCTGTATTGTCTCCCACATTGATTCGCCTATCCTTTATAAATTGTTTGATGTTTTTTTGCTCCTCCTCGGTGAAAAGGGAAAGTACTTCGGGCTTTCTTGTCTTCAGATACATTGGGGTATTTCCATTGACAGAGACATAGTATTCGGTTTTGTCCAAAAACCGGTGCGGGAACCCTTTGTCAAGAGAAGTCTTTGCCGGTTTGCCTTCCTTGAAGACTTTTATCTGTTTTTCATATAGGACATAATTTCCTTCAGAAACCAAAGGCATCAAATATCCCTTTGCCGCATCACCCTCTTCATCGGTATAATCCATAAAGAGAAATTTTCCCTCATTTATGGAACATGAGTACATGGGATGCTTTACCATGGACCTGACCACATCAGAATCAAAGGTTTCCTTCAGTTCAACCTCATCGTTATAGGCGTCATACCGCAGGTACATCCTCTTGAAGGCAACTCCATCTTCATAGAGCACTCCTGGTACAAAAGACTCATTAAGGTAAATGGTCCCATCGATATCATCAAGGGTCAGGTTCACCTCTTCGCCCATACGCCCGAACTTTGCCCTCATGTCGCTATAAAGTTTCATCATTGCAGGATTGTTTCCCAACCCTCCCTGTTCTCCATGATCACTTTTTAGTAGGGCATATCGTTCTGGGGTAAAGACACCCCCTTCTCCCTGCACGTGGATGTTTCCTTGAGCATTGGCACCACATATGACAAACATTGCAATGCCCAAAACAGTATATTCCAAATTTTTCATATTCCAGCAATTTTATGATGAGACAATGGGGAACTTACCTTAAAAATATAAAAATTAAGGGGTTAAACGGCAGTTTATGTGAAAGAAACGTCAATTTTTCGGTGAGGGGCCCAAAAAAATATGGGTGTTGACCCCTTCAAAAATGACTTTCTAAATCAAAGGTATATATATAATTAAGGTATAACCAATAAAATGTATATGACACACATCCTTTTGCATGACAAACCATTTAGCGCCCATTGTTAAGGTTGCAAAATCAAATTTAAGAAACCCCCGACAAAGATTGTAAATGGGCGGAGATTTACATTCAACTCAATTTTGAAGGGCTCAAATTACCAAGTCTCTTAAATAGGGATATTCATTTTAAGGTTACCGCATTTGCTAACATCATCTTAAAAATTTAGTAAAATTAGTTTGGATTATTAACATGAAATTATGATTTTAGCGCCTAGCTAATTCAAATAATCATAAAATGAGAACAAAACTTAATGGATTGTTAACGCTGTTATTGGCGTTTGTTGTGCATCTATCCTTTGCACAAGACAAGACGATTACAGGTACTGTTACTGATGCGGATGGCCTTCCGCTGCCTGGAGTCAACATTGTCGTTGAAGGGACCACCAATGGTACCCAAACAGATTTTGATGGAAACTATTCGATCAGTGCAAGTCAAGGTCAAACACTGCTTTTCACCTACATAGGTCAAAAACCTGCAAGCAGGGTTGTTGGTGCTGGGAACGTGATCAACGTTCAAATGGAGGAAGACACCCAGGCCCTTGAGGAGGTCGTGGTGACGGCCCTTGGTATCAAAAGGGAAAAGCAGGCCTTGGGATATGCGGTTGCCGAAGTAAGTTCCGAACAACTTGAGGAAAAGGCCGAAGGTGATCTCGGACGTGTGCTCACAGGTAAGGCCTCTGGGGTCAACATTACCCAACAGAGCGGTCTTTCCGGATCGGGGACCAACATCATCATCAGGGGCTTCAATTCCTTTAGCCAAAGTAACCAACCATTGTTCATTGTCGATGGTGTTCCGTTCAACGGTGATACCAACCCTTCCGGACGACAAGGAAGCCGTCAGGATTTCATCAACGGTAACAACGGTTCCAGTAGGTTCTTGGATCTGGACCCGAACAGTATAGAAAGTGTCAACGTACTGAAAGGCCTTGCCGCCTCTACCCTCTATGGATCTTTGGGCAGGAACGGTGTGATCTTGATCACCACAAAGGCCGGATCGGGCGGAGAGGGAGCCAAGAAGACCGAGATTTCCGTGACCTCGTCCATTTTCTTCAACGAAATTGCTTCCCAACCCGAATACCAGAACGAATATGGCAACGGTTTTGACCAAGCTTTCGGATGGTTCTTCAGTAACTGGGGACCAAGTTTCAGGAGAGAGGGGATCTCCGGTTGGGGGAACAGCGCTTCCTTTGATTCGAATGGAACGCTTGCCCACCCTTATTCGACCTCTACATCGGCCATCCAAGCGGCTTTCCCAGAATTCCAGGGAGCACGATATGAGTGGAAGCCCTACAAGAGTTTCGAGAACTTCTTCAAGACGGGTACCGTCACCAACACTTCCATAAACATTGCAGGTGCATCCTCTGATGGGAAGATTTCGTACAACGCCAATTACGGCTACTTGAAAGACCAAGGATTTACCCCTGGCAACAGCCTTAACCGGAACAACTTTGGTGTGGGTGGACGTGCCGTATTGAGCAACAAGTTCACCGTATCAGGTGTGCTCAACTATGCAAGGACCAAGTTCATATCCCCACCTGTGGCATTGAGCCAGGGCAACGGGGCTACCGGTAGCGGTTCTTCCGTGTTCGGGGACCTGTTCTTCACGCCCCGTTCGGTGGACGTACTTGGGTTGCCTTACCAACACCCTATTACAGGAGCAAGTGTCTACTATCGTCAGAACAACTCCATCCAGCACCCGCTGTGGACCGTGAACAACGCCGGGACACAACAGGCGACCAACAGGGTGTTCGGCAACATGGCCCTCCAGTACGACCTCAGCGAGAACCTGAACCTCTCGTATCGTGTAGGTCTGGATGTCTACAGTGAGAACAACGTTAACTACCAGAACAAGGGAGGGGTGAACAGCAACAGTAACGATATCAGGCTACAAAGCGGTATCTACGAGACGTGGAACAACACCAATACCATTTGGGACCACAACATCGCCCTTAACGGTGATTTCGACCTTACCGAGACCATAGGAAGTACGTTCAACCTAGGTTTCAATGGAAGAAGGGAAGTGTTCAACGCAAGTGGTGTTTCAAGTGACGGACAGCAAGTATTTGGCGTTCTTCAGCACTTCAATTTCTTGAACAACAACGAAATCCAAGGGGTTGCTGAACGTAACGTAATAGGTCTCTATGGCCAGGTAGAGTTTGATTATGATAACTTCGTTTATGTAACGTTGGCCGGACGTAATGACTGGGTCTCCAACTTGGCCAAAGCGAACAGGGCATTGTTCTATCCCAGTGCAAGTTTGTCATTTGTTCCCACAACGGCCTTTGATGGTCTGAAAAGCGATGTGCTGAACTACTTGAAGATCAGGGCAGGTTATGGTACCTCCGCAGGTTTCCCTGACCAAAACTCCGATTCCTATCCAGTGGCCTCCAGACTTTCACTGGATACCCAGGATTTCCAAGATGGCACCGGTAGAAACATCGTGACCAATACGAGCCCACTTACCCTTGGTAACCCTAACCTTAAGCCTGAGCAAGTTTCAGAGATAGAGGTCGGTATCGAGTCAAGATGGTGGGATGGACGGATCACCTTGGATGCTTCCGTATACCAGAGAACAACCACAGATTTGATCGTGACCCAGCCTTTGGATCCTGCCTCAGGGTATTACAGGACCACCACCAACGTTGGTGAGATCCAAGGACAAGGGGTGGAGATCGATCTTGGGCTGAACTTGATCAGAAGCGATAGCGATGGCTTTAACTGGAGGTCCAATGTGAACTTCAGTGCCACCGAGACAGAGGTCAAGGACCTGGGCCAAGACACAGACCTTATCGTTTACTCAGGTTTTGGTAACCTCGGTAACGCGGCCATCGAAGGAGAGCCTTTGGGTGTTATTTATGGTAGCCGAGTATCTAGGGACGATGCTGGCAACTTGGTCACCAACTCTACTGGTGACTACGTACAAGACCAACAAGATGGTGTGATCGGTGATCCAAACCCTGATTTCACCGCCAACTTCAACAACACTTTTTCCTACAGGAACTTTACCTTCGGCTTCCAGTTCAACTGGATCCAAGGTGGGGACATTTACTCAAGTACGATTGCAACCCTTTTGGGTAGGGGTCTGATCACAGAGACCATTGACAGGGAAAATACTTTTGTCCTTCCAGGTGTTAACCAAAATAGTGGATTGCCAAATGATGTACAGATCAACAACTCGGACTACTTCTTCAACAACGTACTTTTTGGTCCCCGTGAGCTTCAGGTCTATGATGCCACGCTACTTAGATTACAGGAAGTTTCCTTGGGCTATTCTCTGCCCAAGAAGTTCTTGGACAGGACACCTTTCGGAACATTGTCCTTTACAGTTTCAGGATTCAACCTATGGTACGATGCCATAAACACTCCTGATGGTGCCAATTTTGACCCCAACACATCCGGTACGGGTGTTGGCAACGGTTTTGGATTTGATTTCTTGAACGGACCTAGCTCTAGGAGATATGGATTCAGTGTTAAAGCAACATTCTAAGATGAAAAAAATAGTTATAAAAATGAAAAAAATAAGCACATATATAGCATCGGTCTTGTTTGTTGGGTCATTGATGGTATCTTGTGAGTCCACCGAGTTGGACCTTACATCGGACCCGAACTATTTGATCCCTGATCAGGCAACCCCAGATCTTCTTCTAAACTCGATCCAGGAAGATTTTGCAAGACAAATAGATGGGGACGCAACGGGCGACCCAACCGACAACTTCCAGACCGGTGGTAACGTGACCGGTGACGGTTTCTCCATTCTGGGGAGCGAACTGACACGTTTGATGCCCTTCAACTCCCGTGATTATCGGAGTGGCTATCAGGACATCGACACCGATGATGAGTGGGACAATGCCTACAGGGGGATCCTCTTTGATATTCGTTCCTTGACCCCTCCTGCTGAGGAGGCTGTTTACACAAAGCATTTGGCCATTTCCCAGTTTATAGAAGCATATACCTTGGTGACCTTGGTGGACTTCTTTGGGGACGTTCCTTATACCGAAGCCTTACAGGCACCGGAGATCGTGAACCCTAAATTGGACAGTGGGGAATCTGTTTATGCAGTGGCATTGGGTCTTTTGGACGAGGCCATTGCCAATTTCAACACTGATGCTAATCTTGATCCATCCACAGACTATTATTATGATGGCAACTTTGAATTATGGATTAAAGCTGTAAACACCTTGAAACTCAAGATCTATTTACAGACCCGATTGGTAGATCCTACAGCGGCGGCAAGTTTCAATGCCATTATCAACTCTGGCAATTATATTACGGATACTGCGGAGGACTTTGATTGGAGGTGGCCGGGAACGAGTGCATCACAGCCCGACACCAGACATCCAAACTATGGCATCAACTATGCCTCTGCAGGTGCGACACATTACATTTCCAACTGGTTGGCCAATCTGATGGACACCAGTGGTGACCCAAGGTTGAGATACTATTTCTATCGTCAGACCATCGATGTCCCTGGCCAGGACGGTTTCCCTCCCAATGAAGAGCTGTTGACCTGTTCCTTGCAGACGCCCCCTGACCATTATGTCACTGGTGGGTTCACTTTCTGTGCACTGCCCAATGGGTATTGGGGCAGGGACCATGGAGATGACGAAGGAGGCCCACCAGACGGTCTGTTGAAGACCACATTTGGGGTCTATCCAGCCGGTGGTCGTTTTGATGATGATACTTTTGAAGATATTGCACAAGATGACAACCCGCTATCCTTTGGAGCAGAAGGAAAAGGAATCACCCCAATATTGGATGCCTTTATGGTGGATTTCTGGAGGGCCGAGATGGCCTTGGTTGCAGGCAACACTGGCGATGCTGCTATTTTTTTGGAAAGCGCCCTTACAAAACAGATTGCCAAGGTTCGATCCTTTGGGGTAAATGACGCAGGTGCCGATCTTTCTTTTGAACCAACTACATCCCAAGTCAGTAATTTTATTGCCGCAACGGTTGCAGCCTTTAACAGTGCCGCAGGAAACGATAAGTGGGATATTCTTGCCGAGCAGTATTTGGTAAGCCACTATGGCAACGGTATCGAGGCCTACAACTTCTACAGAAGGACAGGTTACCCCAGTACGCTACAGCCCAACAGGGAAAAAAGCCCCGGAGGATTCATCAGATCTATGTACTATCCCAACCAGGCCGTGACCAGTAATTCCAACATTACACAAAAGTCAGATCAGACAGTGCCGGTGTTCTGGGATACCAATCCAGCCAGTGGGTTCCCATTCTCCAATTAATGACAGCAATGAACGTAAAAATTAAAATCATGAGAAAATTAAAGAAACATATAACATTGCTTTTTTTCGTTGCCATTGCTCTTTCGTGTAGCGAAGAAAAGTTGATAGACGATGTGTTCGATTCAACCGCTAGGGGATTGGTACTGAGAACAGTGGCATTCCCCAATCCCACATTTGATTTCTTGGACCCATCCGCCCCTTGGGCGGTTACCCTGGAGGTACAGGATAAAGAAAATGGGGCCCTGCTTTCCTCTGTGGATGTATATGCAAGCTTTGTGGACGATGGCTCGGAAGGTACGGAGGCATTGGTTACCACGGTGCCCGCTTCCGGTTTTTCCCCCGGACCGTTTGGTTTCCCCAGAGGGGATGTGGCCATGACCCTTGGTGAAGTTTTGACTGCTTTAAATCTTGCGGAGGGCGACTATGACAGTGCCGATACCTTTAACATTAGATTGGTGGCCAACCTAACCGATGGTAGGGCCTTTACCAACAATGCCAACGGTACGGTGACCGGTGGATCCTTCTTTAGCTCCCCATTCGCCTATTCGGCACAGTTTTTTTGTCCTTTGACAGATGGATCCCGTTTTAACGGAAACTATATCGTAATCGCTGATGCATGGGCAGACTATTCCCCTGGTGGTGTAGTACCGGTAGAATTCATTTCGGACTATACATTCCGAATTTTGTCAACAAACAATGCATTTATAGATAATCCCGATTCTTCCTATCTAGAGGTTACAATAGACCCTGCGGATGGAAGTGTAACAGGGGCCAGTAATGAGTGTTTCGATTACGGTGACGGGAATTGTTTAGAGGTATTGGTGGCAGGTTCCGTTGGCACATGCACGGGTGATATTAACGTGATTCTTACTTTTGGTACATTTGGGGATTGGGCCCTTTCCATGGCAAAGCCATAAATTAGCACTATTGATTTAAATAAAGCTCCCTTGCCTTAAGGCAAGGGAGCTTTCTAGTTTCAATGCCTTTATATATTAGTTAATTAAATAGCTCATTGAACATAAACACAACCATTGGCAGAAAGGTCCGTTTATACCACATACCAACCAACTTCACAATGCAGAAATACTTTCCTTACAGGAAATCCAAAACTCGCTCCAAGGCCATGCCCCGTGATCCTTTGATCAATAGGGAACTTTTTTTCAATGGTTTTTTGATGAGATATCCCTTGAGGTCATCGAAGGACCTGAATTTCTGGAAAGATGTCCTGGTCTTGAAAAAGTTTTCGCCCACAAGAAAAACTTCAGGGAAACCCAATTCCTCTGCCAAATCGGCAATACTTTGGTGTTCTGTTGGGGCTGCGCTCCCGAGTTCAAACATATCGCCCAAGATCAATATCTTGTTCTCGCTCTCCATGGACTTAAAATTTTCCAGGGCAGCTTTCATGCTGGTCGGATTGGCATTGTAGGCATCCAAAATGATCTTGTGCCCATTTTGGTGTATCACTTGTGATCTGTTGTTCTGCGGTTGATAGGATTCTAGGGCAATTTTGATGTCCTCCACAGGGACATTAAAATATTTTCCCATAAGAACGGCCGCACAGCAATTGGGAAAGTTGTATTTGCCTATGAGCTTTGTTTCAATGCGTATGCCCTCCACTTCCAGGGCCACATAGGGATTTGCCCCAAGGTAGTCTATATTATAGTACGTATGGTCCGAGGTGCTGAACCCAATTTTTTTGACATGGGATTCCAATTTTTCCTGCTGAATGGCATCATCGGCGTTTAAAAAGACATGCTTATTGTTGGAAACAAGATATTGGTAGAGCTCACTTTTACCCTGAATGACCCCTTCCTCTCCTCCAAATCCTTCCAAATGTGCTTTTCCAAAGTTGGTGATGTATCCAAAATCTGGTTGGGCAATGCTGCTCAAAAAAGAGATTTCCCCCTTATGGTTTGCCCCCATTTCCACTATGGCTATTTCAGTTTCGGGGGTTATGGACAAGAGTGTCAATGGGACACCGATATGGTTGTTCAAGTTGCCTTGGGTTGCAATGGTCCTATATTTTCTGGAAAGTACGCAGTTGATCAATTCTTTTGTGGTGGTCTTGCCATTGCTGCCCGTCAAGGCAATGATTTTTGCCTTGCTTTGGTTTCTATGGAAAGTGGCCAATTTTTGTAGGGTCTCCAAAACGTCTTTGCACAACACATATTGGTCTGATATTTTGTGGCGTTCTTCGTCTATGATGGCGTAGGCGGCACCTTTTTCAAGGGCATCCTTGGCAAATTCATTTCCGTTGAAAGATGGCCCTTTTAGGGCGAAAAATAGGCAATCCTTGGTAATTTTTCGGGTATCCGTACAAATATGGGGGTGCTCTAAAAAGAGACTGTGAAGTTCTTCCATTGTCATAAATCGAAGATAAAAAAAAGCCCTGATGTTTTGATCAGGGCCTTTAAAATACTCTACCTATAATCTATTTTGCTTTTTTGTGGCGTACCGTTTTGTTCTTGGACTTGGATTTGGATCCAACCCTGGACATGGCACATCTAAAACCGATGTCATCCGTGGCCATATATTGTGGCAGGTATCTGCGCTGTGCAGGATCCAACCAAAAGGCCCTGTCTCTCCATGAACCTCCCTTGTACACACGTACTTCGTCGTTGATCAAAGTGGTCCTATAGTTTGATGTATCGTACTCGCGGATCAATTTTCCTGTAGAGTCCCGCTCTACTTTGAATTTTGGCGAATCGTACATTTTTCTGTTATCCGCTTCATCGCTGAATCTTTCGTAAAACCTTGAAGACCCGGGATCACCATCCCTATATCCTCGGTTGTCACTATGATCGAAATTCGTTCTTAAATAAGTCTCCTCCTCACCAACGGGCACCTCCTTGATTTCCCCTGGTAGGTTTATGGCCACGATTTTTCCGTTTGGAAGCGTGTCATACACTATTTTGTCCCGTAGGATTTCCACTTTGCCGTCTTCACCGATGGCCTTTTTCATGAAAATGTTCCCACGGTAATAGTTAAAGTCGCTGATCTCATCATCCACAATGGGGCGGTATACATCCGCAACCCATTCGCTCACGTTTCCAGCCATGTCATAGAGGCCAAAGTCGTTGGGCTTGTAAGATTTGACCTGTGCGGTAATGTCGGCGCCATCATCGGACCATCCAGCAATACCACCGTAATCACCTTTTCCTTGTTTAAAGTTTGCCAACTGGTCACCACGGCCCACACGTTGTCCGTTACGGGTATAGTCACCTTCCCATGGATATTTCTTTCTACCCCTGTAATTGTTGTATTCCCTGGAACCAACCAATGCCTCGGCAGCGTATTCCCACTCAGTTTCGGTAGGAAGTCTATATTCTGGCATGATAACGCCACTGCTTCTTTTGGCAAATACGTTGGTGGAGTCGCGTTTTTGTTTTCCCTGTAGGGAATCTATCTCACCACCATATACTGATTCAGGGTTGTTCAAATAGGCTTCAGTGCTAAAAGTACCCTCAATTTCACCGTTCAAGGCACCGTACATGGCATCCTCGGCAAGATAGCCTTCTTTTACCAACTGAATTTCATTCACACGGTCCGTTCTCCATTCGGCATATTGTGTGGCTTGTACCCAATTGACACCTACCACAGGATATTCTGCATAAGCGGGATGCCTAAGGTAGTTGTTGGTCATGGTCTCGTTAAAGCCCAACCGGTTTCTCCATACCAAAGTATCGGGTAGGGCACCTTTGTAGATATTGGTATAGTTGGGGTTTTCAGGAGGATATACTTCCTTGAGGTAATCCAGGTACTCCAAATACATTACATTGGTCACTTCGGTCTCATCCATATAGAACGACTGCACGTGCTGTTGGGTAGGTGTGTTGTTCCAATCGTGCATGATGTCATCCTGGACTTTACCTTTGGTAAAAGTTCCACCTTCAACGAATACGGTTCCCGGAGGAGTCTCCTGCTCCTTAAAATCCGAATTGTATTGAAATCCACCTTCTTTGGCGTTTATTTTCCATCCCGTGGCTCTTGAGATGTTCTTGGAAGAAGATGAGGAGTTTTTACAACTGGTAAAACTTCCCACCACAATAGCGCAAGAAAGTACAACTTTGATAAAGTGTTTTTTCATAATTTGGGCTTGAGTACTTTAAAACTCAGGGCTTGTCGCCCTCAGTAACTTCAACTTGTTTTGATTTTTTAAATCCTTCAATGGCTTTAAAACGGTGTTTTGGCCATAATATTTTGTGCTCATTAAATATTTGTGGCAACACCGCGATCGGTATTGGCTACATTTTTGTAACGTGAACGATCAAGAAATAGTATGACAGGATTGGGTTTTAACGATATTGGAGTTGTAAGGGGACTTCATCATTGCCTTTGAAGAATAGGGTTGTCTTAAGGGAAGGTTAAAAAAAATTGACCTCTTTATAAGAATTTTTGCAAAAGCCCGTTTACATGTAATACGCCCGAATCTATAGTTTGGGCCTCAACATGAACTAAACGCTAAAAATCTAAAATGAAAAAGTTACTGATATTGGTTGTGTTGCTTGTCGTGGCCCCACGTTTAAGCGCACAACAAGAAAGAGTAATTACCACTGCCGTACCCTTTTTGACCATTGCAGCGGATGCTAGGGCATCCGGTATGGGCGATATGGGCGTGGCCACTTCCTTTGACGCCTTCTCACAGCAATGGAACCCGGCAAAATTTGCGTTTGCCACACAGAAAACAGGGATTGGGGTCAGCTATACACCCTATCTGGAAACCATTGTCAACGATGTTTCGCTTTTAAATGCCGGTTTTTACAACAAACTGAACGATAGGAGTGCGTTTGCCATTGGATTGAGATATTTCGGGTTGGGTGAAATAGAACTCCGCCAAACCATTGATGAGGATCCAACCTTGGTAAAACCCAATGAGTTTGCCATAGACGGGTCCTATTCCCTAAAATTGAGCCAAACGTTTTCCATGGCCGTGGGCGGTAGGTTCATCAGTTCCAACCTGAGATTTCAGGACGGTACGCAAGATTCCCAGGCAGCCAATGCCTTTGCGGTGGATGTGGCAGGTTTTTACCGTTCCAGGGAGATTGCCTACAACAATTTTGACGGACGTTGGAGACTTGGTTTCAATATTTCCAATATTGGGGGCTCCATGCAATATGATGAAGGTGGACAGCAAAACTTTTTGCCCACCAATCTGAAGTTTGGGTCTGGGTTCGATTTTATATTTGACCAAGACAATATTCTGGGGCTGCACACGGAATTCAACAAGTTGTTGGTGCCCACTCCAAGGGATTTTAATGGAGACGGGGTAATAACATCCGAAGACAATGACGAATACCAAAACATAAGTTTCTTTAAAGGAATGTTCGAATCCTTTGGCGATGCCCCGGATGGTTTTAGCGAAGAGCTAAAGGAAATAACCTGGGCATTCGGTGCAGAATACAGATACAAGGAGGCCTTTATGTTGCGAGGGGGATATTTTAACGAGAGCCCGGACAAAGGTGCCCGTCAGTTCTTTACTCTTGGGGCTGGTTTCAAGTTTAAATCTGCTCAAATAGATCTATCGTACCTGTTCTCTACCTCGCAGGTCAAAAATCCATTGGAAAATACCCTGCGTTTTTCGCTCACCTTCAATTTTGGGGAAGAGTTCCTGAACGACTAGCAAATAATAATATAAGCTGATAAAAACCTGTCCATGGACAGGTTTTCTTATTTTTGGTCAATACCTTCATGGCATATGAAAAAAGAACATATAGGTTTTGAGCTGACCATTTTTGAGCACACGGATGAGTTGTCACAAATTGAGCAAAAATTGTTGGCCGCCGCGGAGAAGGCCCGGGAAAGTGCCTATGCGCCCTATTCCAACTTTCAGGTTGGTGCAGCGGTATTGATGGAAAATGGGGAGATTGTCATCGGAAGCAACCAAGAGAATGCCTCGTATCCATCAGGATTGTGCGCAGAACGTGTCGCCGTTTTTCAGGCGGGGGCCAAATACCCTGGGGTGTCCATTAAGTCCATAGCGGTGAGCGCGGCCTCCAAAGACCATGTGGTCGAGGTTCCGGCGGCACCCTGTGGCAATTGCAGACAATCCATCATTGAATACGAACAAAAGCAAAAATCACCAATTTCCATATTGCTCAAAGCCGAAAAAGGACCCATTTACAAATGCACTTCCATGGCGGATATTTTGCCCTTGGCCTTCGGCAGTTCATTTTTGGGTGATTCTTAAACCAATTCTTTTTCCAAAACAGATATATATGTATTTTTGCTGTTCTCCATCGCCGGGGAATTTCATATAATATCACCATTGATGAAAAAAATCACTAAAGAAGTTTACCTAAAATGGTATGAGGACATGTTGTTCTGGAGAAAATTCGAGGACAAGCTAGCCGCAGTATACATCCAACAAAAAGTTCGGGGCTTTCTCCACCTGTACAATGGTCAGGAAGCCGTTTTGGCAGGATCGTTGCACGCCATGGACCTTACCAAAGACCGGATGATCACCGCTTATCGTAACCACGTTCAGCCCATAGGAATGGGAGTGGACCCAAGGTTTGTGATGGCGGAACTCTATGGAAAGGTCACGGGAACTTCCAAAGGCAATGGGGGCTCCATGCATATTTTCTCCAAAGAACACCGTTTCTATGGTGGGCATGGTATTGTGGGAGGTCAGATTCCCTTAGGTGCCGGATTGGCCTTTGCGGACAAATATTTTAAAAGGGATTCCGTGACCCTGTGCTATATGGGAGACGGTGCCGTTAGACAAGGGTCTTTGCATGAGTCTTTCAATTTGGCCATGTTGTGGCAATTGCCCGTGGTCTTTATCTGCGAAAACAATGGCTATGCCATGGGAACCTCGGTGGCCCGTACCTCGCACTCCACGGAAATCTGGAAATTGGGCTTGGGGTATGAAATGCCCTGCGGTCCTGTGGATGGTATGGACCCTGCCATGGTGGCCAAGGAGGTGGACAAGGCAGTAGAACGTGCCCGTACCGGTGGCGGACCGACCTTTTTGGAAATGAAGACCTATCGCTATAGGGGGCACTCCATGTCAGATGCCCAACATTACCGAACCAAGGAAGAAGTGGAGGAATACAAGAAAATAGATCCTATCACCCAAGTAAAGGACATCATCCTTGAAAAAGGCTATGCCAGTGAGCAGGAGATCAAGGAAATAGACAAACGGGTAAAGAATTTGGTGGATGAATGTGAAAGGTTCGCGGAAGAGTCCGATTTCCCTCCAAAGGAACAAATGTACGATACCGTTTACGAGCAGGAAGACTATCCATTTTTACAACATAAACTTTAAGTAGATGGCAGAAGTAATCAACATGCCTAGATTGAGCGATACCATGGAGGAAGGAACCGTGGCAAAATGGCTCAAGAAAGTGGGGGACAAAGTAGAAGAGGGGGATATTTTGGCTGAAATTGAAACTGATAAGGCCACCATGGAGTTTGAATCCTTCCATGAGGGAACCCTTCTATATATAGGAATTGAAGAGGGCAATGGTGCCCCAGTTGATTCACTTTTGGCCATTATTGGTGAAAAGGGAGAAGATATTTCCGCGCTGTTGGGCGGAGGGAATGCCACAGCCCACAAAGAAGAAAAAATAGAGGCTCCTGTGACCAAAACCGAGGAGAGCGCCCCAACTGTAGCTGTGCAAAGCACCCCAGCTTCGGTCCCGGAAGGCGTTGAAATCGTTACCATGCCCCGCTTGAGCGATACCATGGAAGAGGGTACCGTGGCCAGTTGGTTGAAAAAAGTAGGGGACAAAGTGGAGGAAGGCGATATTTTGGCCGAAATCGAAACCGATAAGGCCACTATGGAGTTTGAATCCTTTTACTCGGGAACCCTGCTATACATAGGGATCCAAGAAGGGCAGGGTGCCCCTGTGGATTCCCTTTTGGCCATCATCGGACCCGAGGGAACCAACGTGGATGCCATCTTGAAGGCCCAAACCGGTGGAAGTTCTGCCGAAAGTGCACCCAAGATGGATTCGACCCCAACTGAAACTCCAAAAGTTGCGGAATCCGTCACTGAAATGGTCGTGGTTTCCCAAAATGGACAACGTGTTTTTGCTTCGCCTTTGGCAAAAAAGATTGCCAGTGAAAAGGGCATCAACCTGGCCAATGTAAAAGGTTCCGGAGACCATGGCCGGATTGTGAAAAGGGATGTGGAAAACTATCAGCCTTCCCAAGTTCCCGTCCCAGCTGTGGAAAAAACCGCTGATACCGTGGCAACTGTTGCGCCGGTAGTGCCCATAAGTCTACCCGTGGGAGAGGAAAGCATGGAAGAAGTGAAAAACTCCACCATGCGCAAGGTAATTGCCAAGCGTTTGGGAGAGTCCAAATTCTCTGCGCCCCATTACTACCTCACCATTGAAGTGGACATGGACAATGCCAAGGCTTCCAGGGCCCAGATCAATGAATTGCCCGATACCAAGGTATCCTTTAATGATATGGTTTTGAAAGCTTGTGCCATGGCCTTGAAAAAACACCCGCAGGTGAACACTTCCTGGAATGGCGATACCACCATCTACAAGCACCATGTACATATGGGTGTGGCCGTTGCCGTGGAAGATGGTCTGGTGGTGCCCGTAATCAAATTTGCCGATCAGCTTACTTTATCACAATTGGGAACCGCTGTAAAAGACTTGGCAGGTAGGGCCAGGACCAAAAAGATCAAACCGGATGAAATGGAAGGAAGCACCTTTACCGTTTCCAACTTGGGAATGTTTGGCATTTTGGAATTTACTTCCATCATCAACCAACCCAATTCCGCTATTCTGTCCGTTGGAGCCATTGTGGAAAAACCCGTGGTCAAAAACGGCCAGATTGTAGTGGGCAGCACCATGAAGGTGACCTTGGCCTGCGATCATAGGACCGTGGACGGTGCAACAGGAGCCCAATTCCTGCAGACCCTAAGGGCCTATTTGGAAAACCCTGTGACTATGCTGGCATAAGGCGACATGATACTGTCACCTTGAGCGCAGTCGAAAGGTGCAGTCGAGAACTTATTTAAGAAGCATCCTTGTAAGGATGCTTTTTTTATCTTTAAAAGATAAATCGAACAAGATGAAGAAAATCTTTAGTTTCATTGGATGCGCCCTGCTATTGAGCTGTGGTTCGGCACAAATGGTCAAGACCAAGACCGTTACCGCATCCGGACAAGAAGGGATCCATGGAAGCGCCGTTGGAGCCGTTCCCGACAAAAGTGCTGAAGGAGGCACGGACCTTATGTTTACCGATGCGGACCGCATAGGGGAAATGATGAATTTTTTGGCCTCGGATGATCTTAAGGGCCGGGATGCTGGCAGTGAAGGGATTGAGATGGCCGCCAAATACATCGAGAACTATTTTAAATCCTACAGACTCACGCCTTATTTTGAATCGTACCGGGACACCTTGACCAATTACAAGGATCCTTCCTATAATATTGTGGGTCTGGTTGAAGGGAACGATCCCAACTTGAAGGATGAATATATTTTGATCGGGGCACATTACGATCATATCGGTACCATTGCCCCTGAGCATGGTGACTATATTGCCAATGGGGCCAACGATAATGCCTCCGGAACCACATCGGTTTTGGAAATGGCCCGCTACTTTGGCACCAAAAAGACAAACAAGCGTAGCCTGATCTTTGCCCTGTTCAGTGCTGAGGAAAAGGGACTTTTGGGGTCCGAGCATTTGGCCAAAAAATTAAAAGCCCAGAATTTGAACCTCTACCTAATGCTCAATTTTGAGATGACCGGAGTGCCGTTGCAGGGCAGGGATTATTTTGTGTATATCACGGGCTATGACCGTTCAAATCTGGCAGAAGTGAGCAACAAATACGCCAAGGGAAATTTGGTGGGATTTTTGCCCACGGCAAAGGAGTACAACCTTTTCCAACGTTCGGACAATTATCCTTTCCACCAAGAGTTTGGGGTGCCTTCGCATACCTATTGCACCTTTGATTTCACCAACTTTAACTTTTATCACAAAATGGGTGACGAGGCGGATATCATGGATTTTGGCCATATGGCCACTTTGGTGAACAAAATGTTGCCCGTGTTGGAAGGCATTGCCAATGCACCTACACAGGAAATCAAGATAAAGTAACTGAACCTATGTCATTTCGAATCCCTTTACAAAAGGGTGAGAAATCTCATATTTAATAGATTTCTCCCTTTCGGTCGAAATGACGAAGAATCACAAAATGTCACCTCGAGCGCAGTCGAGAGGTCATCAATATGGCAAACATCATCATCACGGGAACAAGTAGGGGCATCGGTTTTGAACTGGTGCGGCTTTTTGCGCAGGACGGGCATCAGGTTTTGGCGCTGTCTCGAAATGCAAAGCCTGTTTTGGACTTAAAAATGCCCAATGTGCATGCCTTCCCCTTTGATTTGGCCAACCCCAAGGATTTTGAAAAAGTATCCGACTTTTTGGAGCGATGGAACACTGTGGATGTCTTGATCAACAATGCTGGACGTCTACTGAACAAACCGTTTATGGAAACTTCCCCAGAGGAATTTGAGGCCGTTTACAAAGTAAACGTGTTCGGGGTGGCCCAATTGACAAAAACGGTTCTGCCCAAAATGGGTAAGGACGGCCATGTGGTGACCATCAGTTCCATGGGTGGGGTGCAGGGGAGTGTAAAGTTTCCTGGATTGTCCGCCTACAGCTCCAGCAAAGGGGCGGTGATTACCCTAACGGAACTCTGGGCCGAAGAATTTAAGGAAACCGGTCCCAGTTTCAATGTGTTGGCCTTGGGAGCCGTACAGACCGAAATGCTGGCAGAGGCCTTCCCGGGCTACCAAGCTCCAGTGACCGCTTTGGAAATGGCTGCCTACATTAAGGATTTTGCCTTAACCGGACAGAAACTATATAATGGAAAGTTGTTGCAGGTAAGCAATAGTACGCCTTAGGAAATCATATACAAGATTAATAAATCATTTATCTTAAATTGGTTTCAAACCAATTGTAATGCTCATTAAAATTTGAATCACTTATTTTCTTGAATGCTATATTATCTTGGGTTTTATAATCAAGCAGATTTGGAACGGGAGGTGTAATGGTTGAAGAAGTTTTCTCAAATTTGATAAAGGAAATATATTCTGTAAGTGTTTCTTTTTTGATTCTTCTTTTTAAAAAAAACTTATCATCTTCAAGTAATTTTGACTTATCAATCTCTTCTATTAGTTCTTTTATATAATCGTATTTTATTTTATTAAATAGACCTGTCATAAATTGAGAAAGAAATAATGTGATAGGAAAGTAACTGCGTTTTTTAATGTAAGTTGCATTGAACTTAGTTCCTTTTTCATATGCTTCAATATCCTTAAGATAATCACTGTTTCTTGATAATTCAGCCAATTGGCTGAACAACAAATTAGGATAGTTTATTCTATTGTATTCCTTTTCGTGTGTGTCGATTAGTTCTGTATTGATTTTTTCATTTTCTAAATCACTTACAATTTTATCTATTTCCCTCTCATAGTATGGACGTAAATGTTGACTTAGAATAGTTTTATTCTGTTTAAAGGCAAGAAAAAGGGCTAAAGAATAAACTATGAACGAAGCTGTGGCAATTATGGGCGTGGATATATTGTTAAATTCTGATGAATCAAATGAAAGATTTAATCTATTCCAATAAAATATCCCTGTTAGAATATCAATAATTAAAAGGGTTGAAGTAAACAAGAATAATCCGATAAGTAGTTTTGAATATTTCATTTTCAATTTGATTATTCTAAAAGTGTCTGATTTTATAATAGATAACATAAAGTTAAACTTATTTTATACAGGGAAATGGACGATCCTAGTATGAATTACCTATGATTAAAAAAATGTATTATAAACTCCTAACTTTACCCCAGTGAGCACCACCCTTCAAAAATATCTTCCAGAACGCGCCGTAGCTCCTTGTTTTGAGTTGATCAAAACCCATGGGGTGCATTTAAAGATTGTAAACCATAGGGTCACCCGTCATGGGGATTATCGCAAAATGCCCAATGGCTTGCACCAGATTACGGTAAATGCCTCCCTGAACCAATACCGGTTTTTGATCACCTTGATCCATGAGATTGCCCATTTGGTGGCCTTTGAAACCCATGGCAGGCGTATAAAACCCCATGGACTGGAATGGAAACGGACCTTTCAACATTTGATGGTGCCCTTTATTCGACCTGAGGTGTTTCCGACCAAATTGTTGCCCGTTATTGCCCATCATTTTAAGAATCCCAAGGCCAGCAGCAGCACGGATGCCCGTTTGTCCATTGCCCTAAAAGCCTTTGATCCCGAGGAGCGAGAGAAAAGTTATGTCTATGAGCTGCCCATGGGAAGTGTTTTTCGACTGTACAATGGGCGACTGTTCAAAAAAGGAGATAAAAAAGTAAAACGGTATGAGTGTGTGGAATTGTCCACAGGCAGATTATATTTGTTCCAACCCAATGCGGAGGTTGAATTAATTGAATAATGGTCACCACGAGCGCAGTCGAGAGGTCAGTATAAGGTCTCGACTGCGCTCGACCTGACATTAAGAATACAATGTCATTTCGAACGTATGTGAGAAATCTAAAAACGCCAATTAGTGTTAGATTTCTCAATCGCTTTGCTCATTTCGAAATGACAATATGAAATAAACAAAAAATGAACAAAAACTATTACGCAGTATTAATGGCCGGAGGGGTCGGTTCTCGATTTTGGCCGGTGAGCACAACCGCCAATCCCAAGCAGTTTCACGATATGTTGGGAACGGGTAAAACCTTGATCCAAAAAACCTTTGATCGGTTGGCCCATTTTATTCCCACCGAAAACATCTTGATCCTCACCAACGAGCGTTACAACAATTTGGTCTTGGAGCAATTACCAAAGGTAAAACCAGAACAAGTGGTGTTGGAACCCGCCATGCGCAATACGGCCCCCTGTATTCTCTATGCTTCGTTGAAAATCCAAAAAATAAACCCCAATGCGGTGATGATCGTGGCACCCAGTGACCACTGGATAGAAGATGAGGAAGCTTTTGAAAACGATGTAACGACCTGTTTCAACAAGTGTGAAAAAGAGGAAGTGCTATGCACCCTTGGTATCCAGCCTACCTTTCCCAATACGGGTTTTGGTTATATTGAATTTGAAAAAGGAAACGCGGAAAAGCTGAAAAAAGTGGCTCAATTTCGTGAAAAACCAGACTATGAGACTGCCAAGGAGTTCTTGTCCCAAGGGAATTTTCTCTGGAACGCTGGAATTTTCATGTGGGGTGTGAACACTATCGTAAATGCCTTCAAGAGCTACCAACCAAGTCAGTTTGACCTTTTTGCGAAGGGGATTCCGGATTATAATACCCCAAAAGAGCATGTTTTCATCCAAGAAAATTACGCCAAGGCGGAAAACATCTCCATAGATTATGCTATCTTGGAGAGATCCAAGTCCATTTATACCTTGCCCGCTACTTTTGATTGGAACGATCTGGGAACTTGGGGGGCCCTGTATGATAAGCTCAATAAAGATGAGGCGGAAAACGCTGTGGTAAATGCCCAGACACTCCTGGAAAATGCCAAGGGTAACATGATTCGTTCCCCAAAGGGGAAAATTGTGGTGGTGGATGGTCTGGAGGATTACATCATTGTGGACAAAGAGGATGTGCTGTTGATTTATCCAAAGGCCAAACAGCAGGATATTAAAATAATATTGAACCAAGTGAAGGATAAATTTGGTGACCAGTTTGCATAAGTATGGGTGAACATTTATTTGGTGATGACAGACCTCAAATCCACGATAGCGGGGAGGAGGTAAAAAAAGACTTTAAAGGACTGTTGGGCAGTGTCCAGAAGTTTCTTTCGGAACTTTTGGACATTCGCTCCAATACGGACCCTGTGGTCACCAAAGAATCCATTATTGCGGATATTCCCTTTAAGGGACACACTTCTTGGATTTTGGTCTGCTCCATTTTTATAGCTTCTGTGGGCCTTAATGCCAATTCTACGGCAGTGGTGATCGGCGCCATGTTGATCTCACCTTTGATGGGCCCCATTTTGGGCATGGGCATGTCCTTGGCCATCAATGACATCGATACCCTACGCAGGTCGCTCAAGAATTTTACGGTGATGGTAGTTTTGAGTGTGATCACAGCCTTTCTGTTCTTCTATCTTTTTCCACTTCGGGATGAGTCATCGGAACTTTTGGCCCGTACCAAACCTGATATCCGCGATGTGCTGATCGCTTTTTTTGGTGGTTTGGCATTGGTGATCGCCCGGGCCAAGAAAGGGACCATTGCCAGCGTTATTTTTGGGGTCGCCATTGCCACAGCGCTGATGCCGCCATTGTGTACGGTGGGTTTTGGCTTGGCCATTGGTAACCCATTGTACGCGGCCGGGGCCATGTATCTGTTCATCATCAACACCATTTTTATAGGTTTGGCCACCTTTTTGGTCATCAAGTTTTTGCGGTTTCCGATGGTGCGTTATGCCAATTCGCACAGGCGGAGACTTATAGCCCGGGCAGCATCCATTACAGGGATTTTGGTGATGATTCCCGCAGGATTTACTTTTTACAAGGTCTTTCAGGAATCTTTATTCAAAAAACAGGCCCAGGAATTTTTGAAGGAGACCATCGGGGTCTATCAATTTGACGGTGCGGGACGCTATGTGGACAACCTCACCAAAATTGAATATAATGACGGGGATGCCCCGTTGATAGAATTGGTCTGCATGGGTGATGAGCTCATTCCAGAGAATGTGGTGAACACCTGGAGGACCCAAAAAAACCAATATTCACGGCTGAAGGATGCCGAACTGCACTTGATTCAGGGCGGGAAAGACGACTCAGAGGAAAAGTTCAACTATGTCAACGAACTGTACGAAAAGAACAAGGCCGAGCTGTTGAACAAGGATGAGCAGATACGTTTGCTGGAAGAGGAAGTGGCCCATTTGACCAAAAACGTCGGAAAGCAGATTCCCTTTAAGGGCATCAGTGCTGAGGCCAAGGCCAATTATGAAAATATCGCAGGGTTGGGCTTTTCGTACCAATTACAGACCGATTTCAACAAGTTGGATACCGTTCCGGTTTTTGAGGTGAAATGGAAGGAAGGGATACGGGACAACCAAAAGGAAGCGGATACCAAGAAAATGTTGGCTTGGCTAAAACTAAGGCTGCAAGATACCACACTGGTGATCAAGGAAGTGGATTAGTTATTTTAGAGACAAGACCTAAGACCCAAGACCCTGGACCTGAGGGACAAGACTCATGGCTTCGAAAATCTGACGTCTTGTATCTTGAATCTGTTGTCTGAAAAGATCAATTGCGCTCCTCTATGTACATCTGCCGTACCTTTTTGAACAGTTCCGAGGAATAGACAAAATCGGTGACCGCTTCGTTGTCGGTCTTGAAAATTTCCTTATTGGTGCCTTCCCATTCCTTGTGGCCGTCCTTTAGGAAAATGATCTTCTCCCCAATTTCCATCACAGAGTTCATGTCGTGCGTATTGATGACCGTGGTGATGTTGTATTCCTGGGTGATTTCTTGGATAAGATTATCGATCAGAATGGCGGTTTTGGGATCCAGACCAGAGTTGGGCTCGTCGCAGAACAGGTATTTGGGGTTCATCACAATGGCACGGGCTATGGCCACACGCTTTTTCATCCCCCCGGAAATTTCCGATGGAAACTTTTTATGCGCATCGATGAGGTTCACCCGTTTCAGTACAAAATCCACCCGATCTTGCATTTCAGACCTGGATTGTTTGGTGAACATGTCCAAGGGGAACATCACATTGCCTTCCACGGTCATGGAATCAAAAAGGGCACTTCCCTGAAAGACCATCCCCATTTCTTGGCGAAGGTCTCTACGTTCCTTGATGGAAAGTTCGGAGTAGTACTGGCCATTATAGCAAATGCTCCCTTCTTCGGGCTCAAAAAGGCCTAAAAGGCATTTTAGGAACACGGTCTTCCCAGAGCCGCTTTGGCCAATCACCAAATTGGTCTTTCCCTGCTCAAAAGTGGTGCTGATCCCTTTCAAGATATGGAAGTCCCCAAACGATTTATGTAGATTTTCAACAACGATCATCAGCCGAGTAGCAATTGGGTTAAGACATAGTTTAGGATAATGATCACCACGCTGGTCCAAACAAAGGATGTGGTACTGGCCTTGCCCACTTCCAGGGCACCGCCCTGCATGTAAAAGCCATGGTAAGAGGGTACGGTGGCAACAATATAGGCAAACACAAATGTTTTTATGAAGGCATAGGTCACATGAAAGGAATCAAAATCCAACTGGAGGCCTTTCACAAATTCACCACTTGGCGCATAACCACCGAAAACGGCGGCGATCCATCCCCCAAAAATACCCACGAACATGGCAATGGCCACAACAAAAGGGTACATGAGCATGGCGATTATCTTTGGAAAAACAAGGTAGTTCAAGGAATTTACACCCATGACCTCCAAGGCATCAATCTGTTCGGTGACCCGCATGGTGCCAATGCTCGATGTGATGTACGAGCCCACTTTACCGGCCATGATGATGGAGGTGAACGTGGGGGCAAACTCAAGGATCACGGACTGCCGGGTTGCAAAACCGATAAGGCTTTTGGGCAAAAATGGACTGTTTAGGTTCAGGGCGGTTTGGATGGTCACCACCCCTCCAATAAAGAAGGAGATGAAAACTATGATGCCCATGGATCCAAAGATGAGCTCATCGATTTCCTTTAAGATCAAGGATTTCATGATGCGCCATTTAGTGGGCTTTTTGAATACTTCCCATATCATGATGAAGTATTTTCCAATCGCTTCAAAATTGTTCATGCGCTAATATTGGACTTGAGGTGATAAAAATAAGAATATTGTAGTGCATTTAACCTTCATTTAAATTTTTAAACAGGATAAATGAATAGATTTGTGACCGTTTGATGAACTACAATCCATGAAAAAAACCAACTTGACCATTGTACTGATAGCGTTTTGTATTACGGGGATCTCCTATGGGCAACGCAATAAGAAAAGTTCTGAAGCTGTGGAAACCGCTCAGATTGCCGAATCGCCAAAATTGGTGGTGGGCATCATTGTGGACCAGATGCGCTATGATTATCTCACGCGTTTTTGGAGCCAGTACGGTGAAGGCGGTTTCAAACGTTTGGTGGGTGAGGGATTCAACTGCAAAAACCATCATTTTAACTACGCACCAACCAGTACAGGGCCGGGACACACATCGGTTTACACCGGGACCACACCCGCTACCCATGGTATTATCGGAAATGATTGGTATGACAAGGAAGCCGACAAAGAGGTCTACTGCGCTAGTGACGACAATTACAATTCTGTGGGAACTACATCCGATGCAGGTAAAATGTCGCCACATCGCGTGCTCACCACAACCATAACGGACCAGTTGCGCTTGCATACACAAAAACGGGGAAAGGTAATCGCTGTGGCCCTGAAAGATAGGGGAGCGGTACTGCCCGGAGGGCATATGGCCAATGCCGCCTATTGGTTTGAAGGAGGCCAAACCGGCAATTGGATCACCAGTTCGTATTATATGGATGCCCTGCCTCAATGGGTGAACGATTTTAACGCTTCCAACGCCGTGGAGGCATACAAAAAACCTTGGACCACCCTAAAGCCCATCGATACTTATCTGGAGAGTGGAACGGATGTCAACGCCTACGAAGGCATGTTGGAAGGGGAAACCACAACGACTTTTCCACACGATTTGCCCAAACTTTGGGATGCCAATGGCCAGTTCGGCTTATTGCGGAGCACGCCCTACGGTAACAGCATTACGGCAGATTTTGCCCTTAAGGCATTGGAAGCGGAAGGCTTGGGAATGGACGCCATCACTGATTTCTTGGCCATAAGCTTTTCCAGTACGGATTATGTAGGACACTTTTATGGGGTGAACTCCAAGGAAATTGAGGATACCTATTTGCGATTGGACCTGGATTTGGAACGAATTCTCAATGCCTTGGATCAAAAAGTGGGGGTTGGGCAATACACCGTCTTTTTGACGGCCGATCATGGTGCCATTAATGTCCCAGCCTATCTGAGAGATGAAAAAGTGCCCGCCGGCTATTTGGACGAGGGAGCCATGCAGGAAAGATTTACGGAGTTTTTAAAATATAAGTACGGCACCACGGATGTGGTTAAAAATGTTTCCAATTTTCAGGTGTTCCTAGATCATAAGATATTGGCCAATTTGGATATTGATCTGGATGATGCCGAAGAGGAAATAGCCATGGAACTATTAGGTTATGATGAAGTGAACCAGGTGTTTACCGCTCACCAAATGTGGCAGAACAACTATACGGAAGGTATTCCGTACATTATCCAAAATGGATACAACCAAAAGCGTTCGGGGGATATAATGTTTGTTCAGAGGCCAGGTTTCATCTCTTATGGGAGAACGGGATCTAGCCATGGTTCGCCCATGATCTATGATACCCACGTACCCCTATTGTTATATGGAAAGGGGATAAAGCACGGGAACACGGTGAACAGAACCGAAATTCCTGATGTTGCACCCACCATTGCCGCTTTGCTCGGGATTGCTTTTCCCAATGGTACCACAGGGAAACCCATTGGAGAGGTATTGGAGTTTAAGGAGTAACTAAAAATTTTGATGATGGCAACCTGTTTCTTAGTTCAAATTGATAATATTTAAATCAAGGTCCGTGGATCCAATAAAGATTTTATATGTTGAGACATTACCTGTATCGGTAGGGTAAGTAGTAAGATATCCTGATGCAAAATAAATTTGATTTCCTTTTCTAATTAACTGGGGAGTTGATTTACCATTGAACCTTAAGGACTTAATCAAATTTCCATTTGAATCATATTTCTTAAGGTAATCTCCTGTTGACAGGATAAATCCACCTTCTTCAAGACAAATAAGTCCTTGGCTATCATATATATTGGACAAAGAGACTTTTTTCAGTTCTTCTCCTTCGGAATTAATAATCCTGAACTCATCATGACTATATATAACAAAATTGCCATTAGAGAGTTTTTTTATGTGAAATGAATCGTTGAGGCTATTATAATCTGGAACATATATTTCAGTTTCAAATGTTTTGAAACTTATGAAATCAAAATTTGAATCTAATAAAATAATCAATGGCTTATAATTGTTAAATGTGTTAATCCCAGTTGGTGTGGATGTGCCACCAAAAGCAATATAATTGTTACCTGCCTGAATAAGATCTCCGATGAACCCTTGTTCTATTTGATTAAATACTTTAAAATTTTTCTCTTGCCCAAGATTATCCCTTATTTCAATGTAAGGCCTTTTGAAATATTTGAAGTTTTCATTTTGTTCATCTGTGATTGATTTGGAACCAAAAAAAACCAAGTCACTACCAACTTGGATCGAACCATAAATTGGTTTTGATGAATTATATACAGCAGTTTCTTTTGTCCAGTCGGCATTTAACCATATTTCAGATGAACCAATTCTATCAGACATCGATTCAACTGTATGTACAATTTTTTTTCCGTTATCAAGTAGGCGCAATGATGTATGGGACGAATTGTAATTACGGTCATGTAGAACGGTTTTTGTAATCTTGAAGGAATTATCAATTTCAATATAGTTAAAGGTTCTGTCCAAACTTGTAAAGATGTTGCTATAACGTTCTATGTAGTAGAATTTACCATCTACCATACCGAAATCGGTGGGATAGATAAAGTCGCCATTTATCAAAGGAGGGTGAATATAATTGTTATCAATTGGATTTACATTTACTATAATGGAAGTTGATTTTATTTTACCATCTGGGGATGTTATTTTTAATTTAATTGTGTATTCACCAGGGAATTCATATGATATGCTGGGATTGGCTTCAGTACTTGTTTTTCCGTTTCCAAAATCAAACTCATAAGAAATTGCATCAATAGAACAATTGGATACCTCTACAAGTTCGCCAACTTCTACATTGGCTGACCCTATTTCAAAACAAGCAATGCCCTCAGGTTCTTTATTGCTACTTTCCTTACTGCATGATGCACAGAATAAAATAAATAATAGGGAAATAATTTTCAAACTTGTCCTCATTCGATGTGATTTTACTTGGTTGCAAGAAAGATATTTTGCTAATAAATGAAGTTTAAGAATTCATGAATACCTGTTTCCAATTGATGGATGAAGATTAAAAACAAAGCCTATGTAGGCATAATACTATTGGTTCATCTACAGGTAATTGGCGTTTTAACATTTAAGCGCAAATTGGATTTGGACATGTGGTAACATCATTTGTGTTTTTTTAAAGGCTCAAAAGTAGTAAGGGGTTTTATATAGAGTATTGAGTCAACTTTCAAGATATTGTTGGGCATTGCCTTTCTCAATAGGATCCATTGGAGAGGTTTTCAAATAGCCCTCTGCTTTTGTATCATCTAAGAATAAGCTTTTTGGAATTGGTCATTATTCCCCATTGATCATTAAAGAAATCTTTCTGCGGTAATTGGAGAAATCGGGGTCGTTTAAAATATGATGCCCTATGTTTATTTGGGGAGGTGCCAAGTCTATGGTTTTTTCAAGAGCATCAAACATTTCTTTTTCTTTGGCTAGATTGGCATAAATACAGGCTAAATTGTAGTATCCCTCAAAATTATTGGAATCTAATTGTATTGCTTTTTTGATTAAATCCAGTGCTTCTTCATATTTACCGATATGAACAAGAGTGCATGCTTTTCCTTGATGACCTTTTGCTTCATTAGGGTTTAAAGCAATGGCTTTGTCGTAAAACTCTATTGCTACATCATATTTTTTTTCCACATCAGCGATAAATGCAATGTTATAGCATGTTTGATAATCTTGCCCATATAATTCAAAAGCTTTGGTAAAGTGTTGCTGGGCCATTGTTATATTATTGGTGTGCATCAAAGCCAATCCCATTTCACTGTATATTTTTGAGCGTGATTTGTTGTCCAAATTTTGCACGGTGGATTCTTCCAGTAATTTTTTTAGAATATTTAATGATGAGTTGAAGTCGTTTAATCTATTCAAGGCATAAGCCAGTCCAATACGCGGATTAAACTCATTCGGCATAAGCGTTAGGGCCTTTTCAAAAACTACTTTTGCTCTTTCATAGCTATGCCTTCTACAAAGTAGATCTCCCAAATTGTTCCATGCTATTCCATAATCAGGCTTTAATGAAGTGGCTTTGGTATAACAATCTTGGGCTTCTTCCAATCGATTGAGAATTTCAAGCAAAACTCCTTTGTTGTAATATGCCTTATGCAAGCTTGTTCCATTCAGTGCTATGGCCTCATTGTAAAATTTCTCTGCCCCATCATAGTTTCCTTGATTTTTTTGGGAAATGGCATTTGTGATCAATTCTGTATCCGTGGTCATTCTTTTTGATTTTTGAAAAAAATACATGGTTTTAGAAGGATGGGATTACTGTAATTGACCAATGGCTGTTTTCACCTAATGAATGGATAAGTTTTGATTTTAGGAAAAGGAATGCCAGTTGGGGAGAGGTTACTTTGTTGGTTGAATCCTTATGTTTTGTCGAGAAACAACTGCATAAAAATCAGGTCCAGCCAACGGTCAAACTTATAGCCAATTTCCTTGAAAGTACCTATTTCTTGGAACCCAAATTTCTTATGGAAGTCGTAACTACCTTTGTTGGATCCGTCAACCCCTGCAATCATGGTATGATAGCCTTGTTCCTTGGCGAGGCGGATCAGTTCCGTCATGATCAATTTACCTACCCCCATTCCCCGGGCTTGGTGGTTGACATAGATGGAATGTTCCACACTAGAACGATAGGCATCCCAAGGCCTAAAAATTCCATAAGTGCCAAACCCGATTACTTTGTTGTCCTTCTCCGCAACGATTATGGGCATGTTATCCTGTAATTTTTTTTCAAACCAAGCAAGTTGTTGTTCATAGGAACGCTCTTGATAATCGTAAAGCACCGTTGAGTTTAAAATCTCATGATTCACAATTTCCAGTATGGATTGAACATCCCTGCTTTCTGCAAATCGAATGGAAGGTTGAGTGGTGTCTTGGTTCAACATATGGGAATTTTAATTTCTAAACTAATTTAGACCAAATCCCTTTCCATCGATGGTTTCTAATGAATTTCCCTTCCGCTCTGTTGACATATCGTGGAGAATGCCTGAAGAAAGATTTTAAATAGCCCAATATGATTTGGATATATACCATCGGTTTTTTGGCTAGCCAGGCCATTTTAAGGGCCGCTATCTTACAGAGTACGATATCATACCGCATTTTGTAGAGGGCCTCTCCCTTGGACTGATAATTTTTGGAACTGTATCCGTATCCTGTTGGACGGAGATGCTTTACCCGTAGTTCAGGAAGGGTCACAACGTCAAAACCGTGGTATTGGGCCAAGAGCACATCCACGGTGTCCCAACCCACGCCAGGACGGAGCCCTCCAATTTTATCAAAACAAGCTTTGTGGTAGAGTTTAATGGGGCCACGGATATGCGTCTTTTCCGCAATATTTTCATAAGTCCATTCGGTTCCCTTTTTAATGAAAAGTAGCCCCGAACACATGCCCAATTTCCAATTGGCCTGAAATTGGTTCAAAACAGCTTCAAAATAATTTGGAGGGAGAACGATATCCGCATCAAACTTTCCTATCAAGTTATAATCCGATGCATGCTCCAGCCCAAAATTGAAAGTATCTACCACTTTTTTCCCAGGAATATGCGCATCCTTCGATGTACGCTGCACTACCTTTATCCAGATATGGTTTTGGGCATATTCCGAGGCAATGCGGAAGGTGTCATCACCGGAATTATCGTCTACGATGATAACCTCCTCAGGCACATGGGTCTGTGCCGCAAACGAGTCCAAACAGGCCTTCAGGTGCTCTGCCTCATTGTGTGCTGGAATGATGATGCTTATTCGCATTTGCTAAAATTCCAAAAAACAAACCATAAATCCCAAATTACTTTGACTGTCATTTCGAAATGAGTCCCGAAGGCAATCGGGACAATTGAGAAATCTTATCTTGATTTTTTTAGATTTCTCACATTCGTTCGAAATGACAATCATTGTTTTCTTTCGGCGTAAACGATATAATATCTAGGAGTAACAAGGCGGAGTAGTGGCCTTAGACCAATTTTTTTGGTGGGGTTGGTCCATTTTTTGGAATCCTTGATGGTCCATCCTGCTTTTTCCAAGAGCCAATCAAATTGCCAATCCTCAAATTCGTGATAGTGACGGTCCCATGGATCGGTCTTGCTTCTGTAGGCCGATGAAAACCACAGTCGCATGGGAATGCTGGCTACCAATTTTTGGGCCTTGATTTCTTGGAGCACGTTGAGAGGGGCCACCAAATGTTCAAAAATTTCGAATGCCGTGACCACTTTGGCCTGGGATTGGGCCACTGTGGAAAAACTCAAATCCAAGTCCTCCCCTTGGGTGTTTTCCACTTGGTATCCATGGTTTTTCATGATCTCCGTAAACGGATTTTCCACCCCAAGGTCTAGAATGGGCTCTGAGGGATCCACATGCTTTTGCAAAAACGCCAAGGTATGTCTGTAGCGTTTGTTGGGAAAGTTGTTTTCGTACATCTAGTATCTATAAACAATGGCATTGATGTTCATTCCGGCACCAACGCTTGCAAAGATAACAACATCTCCTTTTTCGACTACATGTTCCCCTAGCTCTTCTTTTCGGACCAAATCAAAAAGGGTGGGGATGGTGGCCACCGAACTATTTCCCAGTTTGTGGATGCTCATGGGCATGATATCTTCAGGGACCTCTTTATCATACAGCCTGTAAAATCGTTTGATGATGGCTTCATCCATTTTTTCATTGGCCTGATGGATGAATATTTTCTTGACCTCTTCCACGGCAACACCGCTTTTATCCAGACATTCTTTCATGGCCAAGGGCACGTGGGTACATGCAAATTCGTAAATTTTCCGCCCGTGCATTTTAATGTACCGTGTATCGGCACACCCATTGTTGTGATAGGTCTTATCAAAATAAAGGTAGTAGGCCTCACCATTGGCATGGGTAACCGAAGCGTGCGAGAGGATTTCACCTTGAATTGAATCGGCCTCAATGATTGCCGCACCAGCACCGTCCGAATAGATCATACTGTCACGATCATGGGGATCGACCACACGCGAGAGGGTCTCACCTCCAATGACGAGACATTTTTTTGCCATGCCACTTTTGAGGAAAGCCGTTGCTTGGATCACTCCCTCGATCCAACCTGGGCAGCCAAAAATGAGATCGTAGGCCACACATTTGGGATTTTTGATCTGCAAAAGATGCTTTACACGGGTGGCAAGGCTTGGCAGGGTATCTCCCTGGGTTTTTCCACAGGTCAAATCTCCAAAATTATGGGCGAAGATGATATAATCAAGATCTTCCTTGTCAATTTTTGCATCCTCAATGGCTTTTTGGGCGGCAAGATGGCCAAGGTCCGAGGTCTTTAGTTCAGGGTTGGCGTAGCGGCGCTCCGAAATTCCCGTGATGGCCTTGAACTTTTCAATGATCACAGTATTCGCTATCCCAAAGGAAGAACCATCGGTCTCTAGAAATTCATGTTCCAAAAAATCGTCGTTTGTTGTGATAATGGATGGAATGTAGCTTCCCGTACCTGTAATGCCAATCTTCATGTTGAGGTTTTATCTAGAAAAGATACAAGGTCGCCCCTTTTTTTTATTGCACGCGATAAAAAGTATACGACGTCCAAGGTCTTGTATTCGACTTTTGAAAAACAAATAAGCCCAGGCTTTCTTTGTAAGCTTGGGCTTATTGTGAGTATTGACAATGGGTTGGCTATGCCTCTGCGTACGCCTCGATAGGGGTACAGGTACAGATCAAATTACGATCCCCAAAGGCTTCATCCGTTCTCCTGATACTGGGCCAGAATTTGTTTTCTGAAACGTAGGGCAACGGAAATGCGGCCTTTTGCCTACTATAAGGATAGTCCCATACATCGCCAGTGACCATCTCCAGGGTATGCGGGGCATTTTTCAAGACATTGTTGGGATTGTCCACACTGGATTCATCTATTTCGCTTCGGATGGAAATCATGGCGTCACAAAATCTATCCAATTCGGCCATGCTTTCGCTTTCGGTAGGCTCTATCATCAACGTTCCCGCTACCGGAAAAGATACCGTGGGTGCGTGGAATCCATAATCCATCAATCTTTTCGCAATGTCGGTCACTTCAATGCCATTTTCCTTGAATGGCCTGCAATCAATGATCATCTCATGGGCGGCCCTTCCACGTTCACCCGCATAGAGTACCTCGAACCTTCCTCTAAGGCGCTCCTTGATGTAGTTGGCGTTCAATATGGCCATTTTGGTAGCTTTGGTGAGGCCTTCACCCCCCAACATTTTTATATATCCGTAGGATATCAAACAGACAAGGGCACTGCCCCAAGGTGCTGCTGAAATGGCATCTATGGCACTATTGCCTCCGGTTTTCACCACAGGATTGGTGGGCAAAAAGGGTTTTAATTGTTCTGCCACGCAGATTGGCCCCACACCTGGACCACCTCCTCCGTGGGGAATGGCAAAGGTCTTGTGAAGGTTGAGGTGGCATACATCGGCACCGATGGTGGCTGGATTGGTAAGTCCAACCTGGGCGTTCATGTTGGCCCCATCCATATATACTTGTCCCCCGTGTTGGTGGATCAGTTCCGTGATGCGTTTGATGGAAGATTCGAACACTCCGTGGGTGGACGGATAAGTGACCATCAATGCTGCTAAGTTATCAGAATGTTGATGGACCTTTTCTTCCAGATCGGACATATCAATGTTCCCTTTTTCATCGGTTTTGGTCACCACTACGTTCATGCCAGCCATAACAGCAGAAGCAGGGTTGGTTCCATGGGCGGAAGCAGGAATGATACAGATGTTGCGGTGGCCCTCCCCTCGGGATTTATGATAGGCACGGATCACCATAAGTCCAGCATACTCTCCCTGTGCCCCTGAGTTGGGTTGCAACGAAGTGGCAGCAAAACCGGTGATCTCATTCAATTGTGCTTCCAAGGACTTGATCATTTCCTGGTACCCTTGGGCCTGGTCCAGGGGCACAAAGGGATGGATGTTGCTCCAATTGGCCCAGCTCAAGGGCAACATTTCCGAAGCGGCGTTCAATTTCATGGTGCAACTTCCCAAAGAGATCATGGAATGGTTGAGTGCCAAATCCTTGCGTTCCAGTTTTTTGATGTAGCGCATCAACTCCGTTTCGGAATGGTAGGAATTGAACACTTCATGTTCCAAAAATGGAGTTTGACGTTGCAGAGCACTTGGAATGACACCATCAACCTCAGAAGCGAACGAAATATCTTTTTTGGTTCCTTGGGACTCCATGAAACATGACAACAAAAGTTTGATGTCACTTTCCGAGACTGCCTCATTCAGTGCGATCGAGACTGTTTTCGTATCAATATAAGTAAGGTTCACGCCCTTGCTCTCTGCAACTTCCCGCAACTTGGTCGCGTCTTCTACCCTTACTTTTAGGGTGTCAAAATAAGAAGTATTTAATTGTTCCAGCTTGAAGGCTTCAAGACCCTTGGCCAAAAGTTTGGTGGCAGTGTGCACCTTGCTGGCAATACATTTTAGACCATTTGGACCATGGTACACGGCGTACATGCCTGCCATGACCGCCAACAGCACTTGGGCAGTGCAGATGTTTGAGGTAGCCTTATCCCTTTTTATATGCTGCTCCCTGGTCTGCAGGGCCATTCTTAGGGCCGGGTTGCCATCGGTGTCCTTGGTCACCCCAATGATTCTACCCGGAATGTTTCTTTTGTATTCTTCCTTTGTGGCGAAAAAGGCCGCATGGGGCCCTCCATATCCCAACGGAACCCCAAAGCGCTGCGTCGTGCCAACCACCACGTCCACGCCCCATTCCCCGGGAGGGGTGAGCAGTACCAAGCTCAAAATGTCAGCGGCAACGGCCACTTTGATATCGCGGGCCTTGGCCTTTTGGGCAAAATCGGCGTAATCGTTTACCTGACCATATTTTCCGGGATATTGGAGTATGGCACCATAAAATTCAGCTGAGAAATCAAAGCTCTCATGATTGCCCACAACCAGTTCTATTCCCAGAGGTTCTGAACGGGTTTGGAGCAGGCTCAAGGTCTGTGGAAGTATTTCTTCGGACACAAAAAATTTCACCGCCCCATCCTTTTTCTGCTGTCTTGAACGTAGTTCAAAAAGCATGGTCATCGCTTCGGCCGCTGCTGTGCTTTCATCCAAAAGTGATGCATTTGCAATTTCCATTCCTGTAAGGTCGCTGACCATGGTCTGGAAATTGAGCAGCGCTTCCAGTCTACCCTGTGCAATTTCGGCCTGATATGGGGTATAGGCAGTATACCACCCTGGATTTTCAAGGATATTGCGCTTGATCACGGAGGGTGTCAAGGTATCATGGTACCCAAGTCCGATGAATGTCTTGAATACCTTATTTTTTTGGGACAATTCTTGGATATGGTTCAAGAATTCATGTTCGCTTATGCCCTGGGGGAGGTTCAACGGCTTCTTGAGCTTGATGTCATCGGGAATGGTCTCATAGATGAGTTGTTCCATGGTTTCGACCCCGATGGTACGCAACATTTTTGGAAGGTCTTTTTCCGTAACGCCAATATGTCTGGCAGCAAATACTTCTGTATTCATGTTCAATCCAATAAAGTGCACAAAATTAGGGATAAATTCGATGAAAATCGGCAATTTTGAAAGACCCGAATCCAAAGTTGTTAACCACAAATCAACCTCCTGGACCATGGGAATGTTTTTGGACCGATGCGTACATTAAAGTTCATTTTTGATTTTTATCTGGATGCCAGTATCCATGTATCCTTGGCGGTGATATCCTTGGCCGGGATTACTTTTTACCTACTGGGCATTCCATGGGATTTTTTACTGCTGGGCTTTATTTTTTTCGGGAGCATTGTGTGCTATAATTTTGTGAAGTATGGCGTGGAGGCCCATAAATATTTGATCGTATCCAATGCGTACCATAGAGGCATCCAGATATTCAGTTTTTTGTCCTTTGGGATGGCGATCTATTTTTTGGTGCAACTTGGCCCAAAGGTCTGGATAGTGGTGGCTCTTTTGGGGATACTTTCAACCCTATATGCGGTACCCATGCTGCCGAATGCCAAAAACCTCAGAAACCTGGGGGGGTTCAAAATTTATGTCGTTGCCTTGGTCTGGACAGGGTTCACCGTTTTACTCCCTGTTCTGGATGTTGATCGTCCCATGACCTGGGATTTAGGGGTACTCTTTGCACAACGTTTCATTTTGGTGTTGATCCTCATGCTCCCATTTGAGATCAGGGACTTACGATGGGACGATGAAAGCCTAAAGACACTGCCACAAGTCATTGGTCCCAAAAGGACACAGTTGCTAGGGCTGCTCCTTATCGCAGCATTTTTTTTGTTGACATTTTTGAAGGACCAGGTCACCAATCATGAGATTCTGCTGAGATTGGTCCTTGTGGTTTTTTTGGCCTTGGTATTTGCTTTTGACCAACGGAGACAACCCAAATATTTTGCTTCGTTTTGGATTGAGGGGATTCCTGTTGTATGGCTTGGAATGTTTTGGCTGGCGGAAGCAATGACCTAAAGTCGTTCCTCCAAATCTTTTTTCATGACCTCTTTCTCGTTTTCGGAAAGTACTTGTAGGTTGGCACGATTGCAAAGGGAGGTGAGGGTTTGGTTACGCTTGGTGTGCCTCGCGCAGTTTTTGCAATAGAAGTTGTGCAAGCGAAGCTTTAGGATTTCCCATGCACTGGCTTCCTTGTATTGTGATTTGTTACAGATATGTGATGCCTCCTCGCACGTAATCTTCATGACTAAAACCAATTTTCATTTAAACAACCCATAAGCGCCGTTCTTGCCCTGTGAATCATCACCCACAAGTTGGACGGATTAATCCCCAATTCATTACAAATATCCTCAGTGCTCATCCCTTGCATCGTTTTCATCGTGAAGACCTGCGACTGTTTTTTGGGCAATTTGGAAATACATTCTTGGATGGCCATGCCCAATTCTTCGTTTTCGAGCACAAAATCCCCATCTTGGCTAAAGGGGTCGGCCACCTGTTCCTCCAACCAATCCCCATCAGAATCGGAGTCGGAACTGTAATTGATCCTAACTTCGGCCTTTCCTTTGTTGGAATTGATCTTTCGGTAATGATCGATGACCTTTCGTTTTAAAATGGCCACCAACCAAGTGCGCTCGGCGGCATCTCCCTTATAGTTTTTGGCAGAATTGAGCCCTGCATAGAAAGTTTCTTGTACCAAATCCTTGGCAATTTCCACATCACTGATTCGGGCCACCGCATAGTTGAAAAGGTAATCCGCATAACGGTCTACCCAATTCTCAGGATGAAGTTCGTTCTCTGCCATATTTTTCTAAGAGGACCCAAAAATAATGGATTTTGGTCAATGATTTTATGTATGGCATCCAACAAATAGCTTAAAAAAAGCATAAAATGGGTACAGAACTCCATATCGCTATGGACATACACCCTTATTGGAATAATAAGTTTGTAGTTTTTTTGATATACAAGATTTTCCGGGATTCACCCATAGGCTAAATTTTTTCTTCCAGAAGCCCCGCTCTTTTCAAAAGGGCATCAATCTTGGGTTCGGCACCCCTAAAGCGTTTATAGAGCGTCATGGGGTCCTCGGTTCCACCCTTTGATAAAACATGTTCTTTGAACTTGTCGGCAATTTGTCTGTTGAAGATTCCATTCTCCTCAAAATAGGCAAAGGCATCAGCGTCCAAGACTTCTGCCCATTTGTAGCTATAGTAACCCGAGGAATACCCGCCCTGAAAAATATGGGAGAACGAGGTGCTCATGCAGGTTTCCAGGGTTTCTGGGAACAGATTGGTGTCGCCAAAGGCCTTTACTTCATACGCTTTTACATCTTTGATATGGGTAGGGTCGGTGCCATGCCACGCCATATCCAAAAATCCGAAACTCAATTGCCGCAATGTGGCCATGCCCTCCTGAAAAGTTGCCGATTCCTTGATTTTTTCCACCAATTCCATGGGTATCAGCTCTCCGGTTTCGTAGTGAAAGGCAAAAAGCTCGAGCGCTTCCTTTTCGTAGCACCAGTTTTCCATGACCTGACTGGGCAGCTCCACAAAATCCCAATAAACAGAAGTTCCCGATAGGCCAGGATAGGTGGTATTGGCCAACATACCGTGCAGTGCGTGGCCAAACTCGTGGAACAATGTGGTCACCTCATTGAAGGTGAGCAATGAGGGTTTTGTGGAAGTGGATCGGGTAAAATTACAGACATTGGATATATGGGGCCTGCTGTTTTGGCCGTGAACAATGTACTGGGGCTTGTAGGAGGTCATCCAGGCGCCATCGCGTTTTCCGGGCCTGGGATGAAAATCGGCATAGAACAGGGAAACGAAGTTTCCGGCATCATCATAAACCTCAAAGGTCTTGACCTCTTCATGGTATTTGTCAACATCAAAAACTTCCTTGAACGAAAGACCGAACAATTTTTCGGCCACTTTGAAGACACCACCGATCACATTCTCCAGCTTAAAGTAGGGTTTTAGCTTTTCATCATCCAGATTGAACAGTTTTTGTTTCAATTTTTCCGAATAATAGGCACTGTCCCATTTTTCCAATCTGTCGATACCATCCAGGGCCTTGGCGAAAGTTTCCAACTCCCCAAATTCCCGCTCAGCAGCGGGCTTGGCCTTTTCAAGAAGCTCATTCAAAAACGCAAGTACCTTTTCGGGAGTTTCAGCCATCCGTTCTTCCAGTACAAAATGCGCATGTGTCTTATAGCCCAATAAATTGGCCCTTTCATACCGCAATGCCACAATTTTTAGAACGTTTTCCTGATTGTCCAAAGCATCGCCATGAAATCCTTTACTACCAAAGGCCAAGGAGAGTTCTCTGCGGAGGCCCCTATTTTCCGCATATTTCATGAATGGAATATAGCTGGGATAGTCCAAGGTGATCAGCCAGCCCTCCTTACTACGTGATTTGGCCAACTGGGTGGCGGCCTCCTTGGCACCTTCGGGCAGTCCCATTACATCTTCTTCTTTGGTGAGCAACCGTTCATATTTGTTGGTTTCTGCCAATACATTTTCCCCAAATTTGAGCTTCAACTTGGAAAGTTCCGCATCAATTTCTCGCAAGCGTTTTTTACCCTCATCATTGAGGTTTGCCCCATTGCGACTGAACTTTTTATAGCGTTTTTCCAAAAGAGTCGATTGTTCTGGCGTAAGATTTAGACCTTCCCTTTCCCCGTACACGGATTTGATCCGCTTAAAAAGACCTTCGTTCAGGATGATATCGTTGTTGAATTCGGACAGGAGTGGGGAAACTTCTTGGGCTATTTTCTGGATTTCCTCATTGGTTTCGGCGGAATTGAGGTTAAAGAAGATACTGGAAATACGGTCCAGTTGCTGCCCTGAAAAATCAAGGGATTCCAACGTGTTTTCGAAAGTGGGAGGTTCGGGATTTTCAACGATATCATCAATCTCCTTTTTTGCATTTTCAATGGCCTTTAAAAAGGCGGGCTTGAAATGTTCATTTTCTATTCTTGAAAATGGGGCCTGGTCGAAGGGTTCGAGCAATGGGTTGTTCATGAATTTCTTAAATCTTGGAGTTTTTAATTTTTAAATGCACCATTACCAGATCAACCAGTAAATAGGCAAAGGATACCGTGGAGGATAACAGGGCCACAGTGACCGGTGCGTAGCTCCTAGCGGTATTTTGGGTTATTTTGTTCATGGCCTTTTGCGCCTCTTCCGTGTATTCGTATAGGTCCACAAAGCCATTTTTGTCCAGATCAAAGCTTTTGACATGTTCATTCAGATAGTACCATCGAATTTCAACAACGATCAAAATAAGGGCATAAAGGGAAAACAACAGCAAGGCACTTTTCCAGATACTTTTGGCATACGGACCATTGATTTTTTTTCTGACCAACAGAATGACGGTAACTGCGGACAGCCCCAACAATATGCCAATTTCATTGTAATTCAATATAGGGCCTGTTATTTATGACTTTCCTTTAATTTCTTCAGCGCCTTTGTTTACCTTTTCCTTGAGGCCTTGTTTGTAGGCTTCAATTTTGGCCAAAACCTTTTGGTCAGCACTGCCAATGATCTGTGCAGCCAATATTCCGGCATTTTTGGCACCATTTAACGCCACTGTGGCCACAGGAACCCCTCCGGGCATTTGAAGAATGGAGAGCACCGAATCCCAACCATCAATGGAATTGCTACTTTTCACCGGAACCCCTATCACGGGCAGGGGTGACAAAGAGGCCACCATCCCCGGAAGGTGGGCTGCACCGCCGGCACCGGCAATGATGACGGAGTATCCATTTTTATGGGCATTCTTGCCAAAATCGAACAGTTTTTCGGGGGTACGGTGCGCGGAAACGATATCCACATTCACCGCAATGCCAAATTCTTTCAAAACATCAATGGCATCCTGCATAACGGGAAGATCGCTTGTACTTCCCATGATTACCGCTACTTTGCTCATATCCTTTATTTGCTTATAACGTTAATGGTTTCTTTTACTTTTTGGGCCACTTCCCTTGCGATGGACATGTTCTCATTCACTATGGTCACATGTCCCATTTTCCGGAACGGACGGGTCTGTTTTTTTCCATAGATATGTGGGGTAACCCCATCCATCTTTAATATGGCATCCATGTTCTCATAGATCACATCCCCGGTGTGGCCCTCCGCGCCTACCAGATTCACCATGATTCCGGCCACCTTGCTATCCGTTTTTCCCAAAGGTAAGCCTAAAATGGCCCGAATATGCTGCTCAAATTGGTTGGTATAACTGGCCTCAATACTGTAATGCCCACTGTTGTGCGGTCTTGGGGCCACCTCATTTACCAAGATATGGTCGTCTTGGGTCTGGAAAAGTTCAACGGCCAGTAGTCCAATATGTTTTAAATGATCGGATACCTGCAAGGCCACTTCCACTGCTTTTTGTGCAACGGCTTCTTCAATACGCGCGGGACAGATCACATATTCCACCTGATTGGCCTCAGGATGAAACTCCATCTCCACCACGGGATAGGTCTTGACATCGCCTTTGGCATTTCGGGCCACGATAACCGCCAGTTCGTTTTTAAAGTCCACCATTTTTTCGGCAATGCACTCCACATTGGGCAGATGCTTCAGGTCTTCCACCTTTCTGACCACCTTTACGCCTTGCCCATCATACCCAAATTGGGCACTTTTCCATACAAATGGAAGTTGGAGCCCACCATTGGAAATACTGTCCTCGATTTCCGAAGTGTAGGCAAATCGCGAAAAAGAAGCGGTGGGGATACCATGATCTTTATAGAACAATTTTTGTGTTGCCTTGTTCTGGATGGTCCTGAGGGTCTTTGTGGGAGGATATACGGTTACGCCCTCATGCTCCAATTTCTCCAAAGCGGCCACGTTCACATTTTCAATCTCGATGGTCAAAACATCCACATCCTTTCCAAAGCGGTACACAGCGTCAAAATCCATAAGGCTGCCTTCCACAAACTCATTGCAACCTATTCGGCAAGGTGCATCGGGGGAAGCATCCATCACCTTGGTGTAAATGTCCCATTTTCGGGTTTCGTACAGCAACATTTTGCCCAATTGTCCACCCCCTAAAATGCCCAGTTTGAAATTGGATGAGAAAAATTGCATTGATCTGCGATTGGAATGAAAGCAAAAATACATGAATTCCTTGAAGCAGTGAAAATCTACGGGGTAAACCGCCCCTAAAAAATGTTATCTTTGCCAACCTGACAAAATCGATACGGAATTGATCAAGCTTCACAATAAGTTTTTTAAACCCTATTTGAAGGAGGACCAGATTTTGGCGGCCATTGAAAAAATGGCGGTCGAGATTGCCAAGGACTATAAGGATGAAGTCCCCATTTTTGTAGGGGTACTCAACGGTGCCTTCATGTTCGTATCGGATTTTTTAAAGGCCTATCAGCATCCGTGCCAAGTGTCTTTTGTCAGGCTGAGTTCCTACCAAGGCCTTACCTCTACAGGGATTGTGGAGACCCTTCTGGACGTACCCAACGACATTGAGGGCAAGAGCATTATAATCTTGGAGGATGTGGTGGATACCGGAAGGACCTTGAAGCAGCTGGTGCATCTGTTCTCCAATGCCAATGTGAAGGAATTCAAGATTGCGGCCCTTTTTTATAAATCCGAGGTGTACAATGGGGAATATGCCATTGACTATGTGGGTCTGGAAATCCCGGACAACTTTATCGTGGGATATGGCCTGGATTACAATGAGTTGGGCCGAAACCTTAGAGAAGTATACCAATTAAACCAAGCAGATATGATCAACCTAGTGCTTTTTGGAAAGCCAGGAGCGGGCAAAGGGACCCAAGCAGGATTTTTAAAGGACAAATACAATTTAAAACATATTTCCACAGGAGATGTGTTCCGTTTTAATATCCAAAATGGAACAGATTTGGGCAAATTGGCCAAATCCTTCATTGATCGTGGTGATTTGGTTCCCGATGAGGTTACCATAAAAATGTTGAAGGCCGAAGTGGAGAAAAATCCTGATGCCGCAGGATTTATTTTTGATGGCTTCCCAAGAACGGAGGCCCAGGCCGAAGCTTTGGACAACTTTTTGGAATCCAAGGACATGAAGGTGAATGCCACCATAGCGTTGGAGGCCGAAGACGATATCTTGGTGGCCCGACTGCTGGAGCGCGGCAAGCAAAGTGGCCGTTCGGACGATCAGGATGAAAGCAAGATCCGCAACCGTTTTGACGAATACAACCAAAAGACGGCCCCATTAAAGGCCTACTATGAAAGACAGGGAAAGTTCCATTCCGTTAACGGGATTGGTGAGATCATCGAAATCACTGGGCGGTTGAGCAAGGTGATCGATGCGTTGGGCTAAGAGCACCCCCCAACGTTAACCCTTAACCGGTAACCCGAAACAAGAAGCATGACCGAAGGCAATTTTGTGGATTATGTAAAAGTGCATATCACCTCTGGTAACGGGGGCAAGGGCTCTGCGCATTTGCACCGCGAGAAATATGTGGCCAAAGGAGGTCCGGATGGTGGGGATGGGGGCCGCGGAGGCCACGTCATCGTTAGAGGGAACAATAATCTTTGGACCTTGGTCCATTTCAAGTTCAAAAAGCACTTCAAGGCGGGCCACGGAGAGCATGGCAGTAAAAACCGGAGCACTGGGGCCGATGGTGAAGATGTTTATTTGGAGGTGCCCTTGGGCACGGTGATCAGGGATACGGACACCAATGAGGTATTGTTTGAGATTACCGAAGACCAAGAGGAAAAGATTGTTTTGGAAGGAGGCATGGGGGGCCTGGGCAACTGGCATTTTAGGAGCCCGACCAACCAAACCCCAAGATATGCCCAACCCGGCATACCCGGTACGGAAACCCAAATAACTTTGGAACTAAAGGTTTTGGCCGATGTGGGCCTTGTGGGCTTTCCCAATTCCGGAAAATCCACCTTACTTTCTGTAATGACCTCGGCAAAGCCCAAAATAGCGGATTATGAATTTACCACTTTAAAGCCCAATTTGGGCATTGTGGAATATCGCGATTTCAAAAGCTTTGTAATGGCGGACATTCCCGGTATCATTGAAGGTGCCGCGGAGGGCAAAGGCCTTGGCCATTATTTTTTACGGCATATTGAACGCAATGCCACCCTACTTTTCTTGATACCGGCCGACAGTAATGACATCAGTCAGGAGTATGCAATCCTTTTGGATGAATTACGGCGGTACAACCCCGAACTCTTGGATAAGAACAGGCTCGTGGCCATTTCCAAATGCGATATGTTGGATGCAGAACTCATTGAAGAGATGCGGGAGGATATGAAAGAAGACTTCAAGGATGTCCCTTATATTTTTATCTCATCCATAAGTGGGCTGGGCATACAGGAACTCAAAGATAAGCTCTGGGCGCTGTTGAACGAATAACGGCATACATTCCCATATATCTGACCAATATTGATTAATTTTAAGGTAATCCGAATAAACCATGCGATACCTTATAGCCATAGTGTGCTGCGGTCTTCTGTATTCCTGCATATCCGTTAGGGTGAACTACGATTACGATCGGGGCACCGATTTTTCGAGCTACACTACCTACAATTATTTTTCCGATATAGCATCAGGATTAAGCGCATTGGATGAAAAACGGTTGACGCGAATTTTGGACTCCACACTGCAATCCAAGGGATATCGTTTGGTGGAAGAACCAGATTTCTTCATCAACATCCTGAGCAGTGAGTACCGAAGTGCCCCCAACAGTGCTGTGGGAGTGGGCATAGGAGGAGGTGGCCGCAACGTGGGCGGAGGAGTCTCCGTGGGACTACCTTTGGGAAACTCTGGAATCCAGCGCCAAATCCAGTTCGATTTTGTGGATGCCCAAAAAGACGCCTTGTTCTGGCAGGCCATCAGTGAAAGTGGCTTTCGGGACAATGCTTCTCCCAGCGTACGGGAAGAACAGTTGCAGGCCGTGGTGAAAAAGGTATTTTCCCAATTTCCGCCCAAAAACTGATGTCCCCGTTCGACCTTCCTCGGATACCGCTCATCATAATCAGGCTATTTGTATGTTTTCCCAAGCTTAATTTTAAGGCTCAAAATGTAACATCTATCGTGAAAAACAGTCTTATTTGGAAGATCAGCATCAAATTTCAATCAACAATCAATGAAAACACTATGAGAACAACACAAAAGATCAACATGTTTTGTGGTGCGACCCTATTTTTGCTTTTAGGGGCAACCGCAACGGCCCAGGACCTGCCCGGAAATCCAAGCCTGGTAAGCTCGGAAGAGGAATTGACCGCCCTATCCGCTTTGGATGAGGGCGATTACAGGTATACGGTTGAAGATTACTTTGCCAACCCAAAAGTCTTTACGTTCAGGTTTTCCCCGGATGGGAAATATCTATCGTATAGGGAAACCGATGAGAATGGGAAACGCCATATCTATGTGAAAGATTTGGCCACTGGCGAAACCAAAAGGGCCATCGAGGAAAAAGAAGAACTCGTAAGGGTCTATGGATGGCTCAACAATGAAAGACTTTATTATTCCATGGACAAAGGTGGGAATGAGAACTACCACATATACGCGGTTGATCTGGACGGTGGCAATCAAATAGATCTAACCCCTTTTGATGGGGTCAGGGCACAGTTCACCGACTTATTGCGGGATGACAAGGACCATATCATTGTGGCTATGAACAAGAACAACCCCCAGATTTTTGAACCTTATAAAGTCAATCATCGTACTGGGGAACTGACCCAACTCTATACCAATGATGACCCCAACAACCCAATCTCTGGGTACAATTTTGATAAAGATGGCAATCTGAAAGCCTTTACAAAGATCCGTGATGGGGTTGAGCAGGATATCTATTATGAAGATGGGAACGGTGGGTACTCCATATTAAAGAGCCTGAATTGGAAGGACAACTTTTTTATTTCGGACTTTAATTATGCAACGGAAAACCCCAATGATGCCTATGTGGTTTCCAACTTGGACAGTGACAAGGCAGAAATCTTGCTCTACGATCTAGGAGAGGATAAAATGATAGAAAGGGTCTTTGCCAATGACAATTATGATGTGCAAGGGATGGGACTTTCAAGAACCAGAAACTACGAGATTGATTATTTCTCCTATGAGGGCGAAAAAAGCGTAGTGGTGCCCATCAGTGATGCGTATAAGGCATTGGATGCGAAGATAAAAAAAGAACTTCCCGGAAAACAATATAGGGTGTTGGACACTTCCGAGGATGAAAACCTCTGCATGGTCTACGTGGACAGCGACCGTTTGTATGGCGCCTACTATGCCTATAATGTGGCCAAAAATGAGCTTACGGAGCTATACAACACCATGCCGCAGCTTAAGGAGGAAGATATGTCCGAAATGCGCCCCATTACCTTTACCAGTAGGGATGGGATCACTTTGCATGGGTATATCACCCTTCCCAAGGCAGCCTTGGCCGGAGAACAGGTCCCTGTGATCGTGAACCCGCACGGTGGACCACAAGGCATACGCGATTCTTGGGGCTTTAATCCAGAGGCCCAATTGTTTGCCAGCAGGGGCTATGCCACACTTCAGGTGAACTTTAGGATTTCTGGAGGGTACGGAAGGGAGTTTCTGGAATCGGGCTTTAAAGAGATTGGTAGAAAGGCCATGGACGATGTGGAGGACGGTTTGCAATATGTGATTGACCAAGGCTGGGTGGATGCCGACAAGGCTGCCATTTATGGCGGAAGCCACGGGGGCTATGCGGTATTGAGAGGCTTGACCAAAACCCCTGATCTTTACGCCTGTGGGGTGGATTATGTGGGCGTTGCCAACCTGTTCACCTTCATGAAGACCATTCCACCGTATTGGAAACCCTATTTGAAGATCATCAAAGAGATTTGGTACGATGAGGATGTTCCCGAGGAAAAAGCGATTATGGAAGAGGTATCCCCCGTCAACCATGTGGATAAGATCAAAAAACCGTTGTTTGTGGCACAGGGGGCCAATGATCCCAGGGTGAACATCAACGAGTCCGATCAGATTGTGAGTGCACTGCGTGCCAAAGGTTATGACGTGCCCTATATGGTAAAATATGACGAAGGCCATGGATTTGGCAAGGAAGAGAACCGATTGGACCTCTACAAGGCCATGATGGGCTTTTATGCCAAACATTTGGGCAAACAGGAGATTCCCCAACCCTTAAAGGATTAAAACCACGGATTTGGATAAAGAAAAGGAGCCGAAAGGCTCCTTTTTTGTTTTGCAATTTGTATCAGAAGTGTTGAAGGCAATCAATTTTATCCTTGGTTAGTTGCTATCGTTTTATTAGTAAGGAACCATACTCCTTAATGGCTTCCATGTTTTTAAATATCTTTTTGAATAATCCGTATTCTTCAATATTGAAGGTTCCACTTCTAATATTTTGTTTTCTCCTTTAACTATGAAATCAATAAGTTCTTGTTTATGTTTTTCTGTTGCTTTTAAATTGTTGGTGCTTTTTCCAGCATACTCCAGTTCGTATAAAAGACTCTTTAATTTCTTTAATTGATCTTTTCCTCGATAGAAATGAAGATTGGCTTTTTCGATAGTGCTTTTTATTTGGGTGTCCCCAATTTTGGGGTTTCGGAATCTCTTATTCAAATAGTCGATGAATGTGTTATTAAAACCTATCCCAATGTTTATCTCATCCTTAGCTTTATTTGCCTTTTCGTTTATTTCATTAAAGGTTAAGATCCATTTGTCATAGATTAGGGTTTCAATTTGTTCTTCACTTTCATTCACATAATTCCGAATTAAATAATGGGTGATTCCCGATTTTTCAATACGTTGAATTTTTTTCTTGATTTGTATTATGCTGTCCAATTTTCTATTTGCTGAAATAGAATCTTTATAATTGAAACTCCCTATCTTGTTGAGTTTTGAGAAGTCTTTGTTTTTAAAATCCAGATGACTGATTGGATTCTCAAGGAATTGCCAAACAGGGTCAAATGGCACATGGGTTCTTATAAAGTCCTTTGGAGAAATTAAAAAGAAAGTGTCTGAAAATTCATGAATATAATTTCCTCTGTAATCAAGATAACCAGCGGCAAAAGTATTGTCAATAAATAAGTAATCACCATCTATTTCAACCCCATTCCATGCGTGATTGAGTTCTGATATTTCATTGCTACCCTTCTCCCTGGTATATCCCGAGATTACGAAAGATTCAATACCTACTGATTTGCACAGGTAATGAAAAAGTTGTGAATAGTGCTCACAAACTCCTTTTTTGAGTTCAATGGTCTCATTTACCATTTTGTCATAAGAACCGTGAAATGTACTATTGATTTTACTCAAATCATACTTAATGTTGTGAGTAATCCAAATATAAAATGCCCTTGCTTTTTCATCTTCATTTTTTAAATTTAGAGTTAAGTATTCCGCAATCTCTTCTACTGTTTTTAATGAATCAGGAACACTCTTTGACTGCTTATCAATTTCTTCATACTTTGAATTTGCTTTAAGACTGGCTAATGAAAAAAGAAGAAAAAATATTAAAAGATATTTTGTCATTTAGGTTGCTTCTATTAGGTACTTTATTGAAACACCCTTGTAAAATACATTTTTATTGTTCCAAATTGGAATAAAATTGATGTAACTGGGAAGGAAATTGATAAATAATCCCTACCGTTCACCAGCCTCGAATGACCACTGCCCATAATTTGCTTCTGTATAGGGTAGGGGCCTTGTACTTTAGCAGTGTTAATCCAAAAAATCAAAAAACGATGGTCACACTGGCAAAATTGGTAATCACCTTACTCATTGAGATTCTAATATGATTGGGTTTCATCCAATCCCTAAAAACAGCAATCATGAAAAAATTAAATACAGCACAGAAAGTTATCCTGGTAACTGGCATCATCAGTGTTTTGGTGGCCATTTATGGAAAATTCAACGGGTGGGAACACGATGACTATTTTATTCCCTTCTATATGGGCGCATCGTTTATGTGGATCGCTTTTCTGGACAGTAAGCAGACATGCTGCATCCCTTTTAGACGTAAAAAGAACAAAGATTCCGAAGAAACCAAAATCATGGGATAGGGATAATGAAAGGGCCGTTACAAAACAGCAAAGAAGTATATTTGAAAAATAGCGGTGTGATTAGATGGAACTGAGCAAAAAGAAAAACAACTACATTTTTTGGCTCCTCCAATTTCTGGGTTGGGGCTTTATCAACGTAATTTCCGTTTTTGTCCTAAAAAAAGTAAGTGTCGAATTTCTGGCATATTCCATAATTGTGGGCATGGCCATCGGAATTTTCCCTACCTCCCTTCTACGTTGGTACTTAAAGAGAAATATTCAATTTGAGGCTTTCGGACTCAAGGAGATCATCAAAATAGTGGTTTCCCTACTGATTACATCGGTACTTTTTGGTGGGTTGAACATATTGTTCGGGTATTTGTATTTCAAGTTTGGTCCCGGATTGACCGAGGCAGAAATGCATTTGTTCAAAATGTACGATAATGTCTGGATACAGGTGTTGAACTCCCTCTTCCTTGTCGGTTCTTGGACGGTGACCTATTTGGTCATCAAACTCCTCCTAAAGCTGAACAAGGAAAGAATAGAACGGTTGGAATTGAATTCGCACCTTAAACAGGCCCAGTTGAACACACTCAAAGGGCAGATCAACCCTCATTTTATGTTCAATAGTCTCAACAACATCCGCGGATTGATGTTGGAAGATGTGGAAAAATCGAGGGAAATGCTCACCAAGCTTTCCGAGATTTTGCGCTATTCATTGACCAAGAACAACATAAATGCCATTTCGGTGCGTGAAGAACTCGAGGTGGTGGACAATTATATCGACCTTTCCAAAATACAGTTCGAAGATCGGATGGAGTTCATCAAGCATGTGGAGAACGAGACATTGGATTTCCATATTCCGCCCATGCTCATTCAATTATTGGTGGAAAACGCCACCAAACATGGGATTTCCAATCTAAAAAAGGGAGGAAAGATCGTTCTGGACATTAAAAAGGAAGAAGAACAGTTGGTGATGCAGGTGAGGAATACCGGAAAATTGAGAATCTCCAAAGATTCCACTCAGCTGGGAGTGGAAAACATAAAACAACGGTTGAAATTGCTATATGCCGAACGGGCTTCCTTTACCTTGGGAGAGGTTGCGGATGAAGTAGTGGCCACCATCAAAATTCCCTTGTCATGACGATCAAAGCGGTCATTGTTGAAGATTCCAGGTTGGCGCGCAATGAGTTGAAGGAACTCATCAAAGCGTATGACGAACTTCAGTTGGTTGGGGAAGCGGAGAACGTGGACGCTGGATACGAATTGATCCAAAAGGAGTGTCCCGATCTACTTTTTTTGGACATCAACATGCCCGAAAAGGATGGATTTGAACTCTTGGAGATGTTGGATGAGGTTCCCATCACCATTTTTACCACCGCTTTTGATGAATACGCCATAAAGTCCTTTGAGTACAATGCCCTGGATTATTTATTAAAACCGGTGAGCGAGAAACGGTTTGCCATGGCCTTGGAAAAGGTACGGGCAAGGTTGGAAGGTGATAAGGGGGAAGCCAACAAGGCCAAAAAGCTTTCGGAAAGCAGCCAAATATTCATAAAGGATGGGGAATCCTGCTGGTTGGTCAAGATTGGCAACATTTCGCAGTTTGAGATTGTGGGCAACTATACCCGGGTATACTTTGACGGGAAGAAACCGTTGTTGTACAAATCTTTGAACCAGATTGAGGAGAAACTGCCCGAGGATTACTTTTTTAGGGCCAATCGCCAGCAGATTGTCAATACCAACTATATAAAAAATGTGGTGCCATGGTTCAATGGCAAGCTTAAACTTGAAATGGACGGTGGGGAAGAGGTGGAGGTATCACGGAGGCAATCCTACATATTCAAGGACAGAATGAGTTTATGATCAAAAAACGAATGGAAATAAAAAAGACCTTCATTTGAAGGTCTTTTTTTTATGGTTAGGCCCTTAAAAGGTCTTTGTACCTATCCTTGTAGCCCACAAGGGCCAAAATATTCAATATCAACAATCCCAATGCGGGGCCTATGCCTTCTGGCAACAATGCGGCATGGAACAGCACCGCATTTATGGAGACACTCATCAAAATGAGGGACATCAAGGCGCCATATTTGTTGAAAATAAGGGCAAGCCCCGTCAGGATTTCAACAATGGCCACCAATTTTAGGGTGTAAGAGGATGAGACGGCCCCAAAGAAGGCTATGACAGCATCCGGCATTTCGCCTTCCATTGGGATGAAATTTAAAAACTTGTTCAGTCCAAAAATCAGGACAAACAATCCCAGTAAAATGCGAACTACCAAAAAAACTTTTGAATTCATAAGGTTACTTTTTAATGGTTGAACAATAAAAGTAGCCAAAAATTGCAAATTTGATAATATACTGGATGACTTATTTTGTTTTAAATAAAACGATCCCTAGAGGATTTTAGCAGTCCCCCATCGATGGGAATATTGGTTCCAAAAGATATAAGCTGCCATGTCCGAAGCCAAAAAGTTGCCAAAAGCCATATTCATCTGGTTGCCCTATACGTTTCATCGGCACTTGGTCCTCCATATTGGCACGCACTTCCTAGGGATCTCCCCATTTTTCTGCCTTCTTGGTATTGAGTTGGGCAACGGTCCGTATCAAAATATCCGGTCAATACGTTGTTGACCGTGATTCCATCTTGGGCAACATCATGGGCGAGACTTTTGGCCCAAGTGACCACTGCCGCGCGGATGGAGTTGGACAGGGCCAGATAATTAAGGGGCTCCTTCACAGAGATGGAGGCCACATTGACGATGCGCCCCCATTTTTTTTGCTGCATATGCCTCAATGCCAATTCAGTGGTCAGGACCACTGACTTGAAGAGCAGGTCAAAGGCTTCTTGATAGTCGTCCACATGTTTTTCCAAGGCACCGCCAGCTTGGGGACCCTGGGTGTTGTTGACCAGGATGTCAACGGTATTGTGTTCAAAAAAAGGGCTGATGGTAGCCTTGAAATTTTCAAAATTGGAAAAGTCAACGGCCAAATAGTGATGCTTTTGACCTTGGTCTACACTGAGTCCATCCACTATGGCCTTCATTTTTTCCACATTACGGGCCATAAGCGTTACACTGGCCCCACTGGCCGCCAATTGCTTCGCAATGGCCTCACCGATTCCCTTGCTGCTACCGCCCACAAGGGCGTTTTTGCCTTTTAGCGATATGTTCATACTATTTGTATTCTTCCCTCACGGGGCTGAAGACATCCATTAACCTGCAGGTTGTCAAGGCCTTGCCGCTATGCGGCACATGGGAAGGTATCACCACTACATCCCCTGGGCCATATACATCGGTCTTGCCATCCAGGGTAAACTCAAAAGTACCCTCAACAACATGCATGATCTGTTCATGGACATGGTGGTGTAGGGGCACTTCGGCGCCTTTTTCCACGTCCCAAAAGGCCCAACTCATGCTTTGGGCATGTACCATTTTTGCATGGTAGCCTGGCATAATTTCCTTGGATTTTATTTTTGAAAGGTTCATGTTTTTCAATTTTACCCTAATATAGAAATTAATTAGGGACCTGTTTGTTTGCATTGGTTGGGCCAATGGCTATTTTTGGTGCATAAACCAAATTGATGCACATTCATTTTATAGCTATTGGGGGGAGTGCCATGCACAATCTGGCCTTGGCGTTGGAACACAAGGGATATACCATTAGCGGTAGCGACGATGTTATTTTTGAACCATCAAAAGGGAGGCTGAAGGCCAAGGGCCTGCTCCCGGAAGAGTTTGGCTGGTTTCCAGGGAAAATCCATACCGGTCTGGATGCCGTCATCTTGGGAATGCATGCCAAACCTGATAACCCAGAGCTTCTCAAAGCGCGGGAATTGGGATTGAAAATTTACTCATATCCGGAATTTTTGTACGAGCAATCAAAGTACAAGACCCGGGTGGTCATCGGGGGGAGCCATGGCAAGACCACCATCACTTCCATGATCCTGCATGTGTTGAACTACCATGATATTGCAGTGGACTATATGGTGGGTGCACAGTTGGAAGGTTTTGACAGGATGGTGCACCTGACCGATGAAAACGATTTTATGGTTCTGGAGGGTGATGAATATCTATCGTCCCCCATAGACAGGAGGCCCAAGTTTCATCTATATCGGCCCAATATCGCCTTGTTGAGTGGCATTGCGTGGGACCATATCAACGTATTCCCCACTTTTGAAAACTATGTGGAGCAGTTCCAGATTTTTGTGGATGGAATTGTCAAAGGAGGAAGTATTACCTACAACGAAGAGGACCCGGAAGTAAAAAAAGTGGTGGAGACCACTGAAAATCCCATCCGAAAATTCCCCTACGGAACACCCAACTACCGGGTGGAAGAGGGAATCACACTTCTGGACACACCCGAAGGGGAAATGCCCATAGAAATTTTTGGGAAGCACAACTTGGGTAATTTGGCCGGGGCTAAATGGATCTGTCAACAAATGGGGGTGGATGAGGCCAATTTTTATGAAGCCATAGCATCGTTCAAAGGGGCTTCCAAGCGTATGGAAAAGATTGCGGAGGGCAAGGGCAGTGTAGCCTTCAAGGATTTTGCCCATTCCCCCAGCAAGGTAAAGGCGACCACTTTGGCGCTAAGGGAGCAATATCCCCAACGTAGATTTATCGCATGTCTGGAGCTGCATACTTATAGCAGTCTCAATGCTGAATTCCTGAAGGAATATGACGGTGCCTTGGATGCTGCGGATGAGGCGGCGGTCTTCTATTCTCCAGATGCCGTACAGATCAAGGGATTGGAAAAAGTGACCTCTGAACAGATAGCCAAAGCCTTTAACAGACAGGATATTAAGATTTTCACGGATCCCTTGACATTTCAAGAGTATCTTTTTGCCCAAGACTTTGAGGGATCTGCCTTGCTGCTGATGAGTTCTGGAAACTACGGAGGATTGAATTTTGATAGGATAAAATCCATTTTTGGGTAAAATAGGGTATTCTACTTTTACTGGAGATTCCTACAGAATTAAGCTCCTAAACCCCAAATTGCCTTAAGTGATGGTCCAGATGTTTGTACTGCAATTGTCCCCATTGATCATAGGTCAAATGTCCAAAGGCGGGGTGGGGGTCTCTTGTCTTTCGATCTTTCTCGCCGTGAAAGCCATTGATCAGGCCTACCAATTTTCCTTTTTCCTCGGCAAAATCTCTTTTCTCTGTTACCTTAAACCCAGGTGCGGTGGGTAGGTTGTGTTTCCAAAGTTTATCATTGTACATACTTTTTTTAAAACCTTTGTACAATAATTTCATGAATGGGCTGGGCTTTTTTATCTTGTACCTTCCCAAGGCAACCTTCAAGGGAAATTGACAGTGGCGGAGCATTTGTCCAACCTCCATTTTGCCCCACTGCCCTTTGGTGGAATCGGTAAGTTTGTCAATTCGGTGTATAATTTCTGAATGGGTCTCGGAGTCAAAAAGAGATTTCATCTTGTGAATGCTTTTAGATTGAAAATTACGTAAAATTAATCCCCTATATTTAGACCATGCAAGAAAAAATGGCTTCTTTTTCCATTAAAAATTGGGCGAATGATGACAAGCCCAGGGAAAAATTGGTGTTAAAGGGCAGCTCAGTACTTTCTGATGCCGAACTTATTGCCATCTTGATCGGTTCGGGCAGCAAAAATGAAAGTGCCGTGGAGCTTTCCAAACGTATTTTGGCTTCCGTGAACCATAATTTGAACGAATTGGGCAAGCTTTCCGTAAGCCAATTGAAGAAGTTCAAGGGCATTGGGGAGGCCAAGGCCGTCACCATTGCCGCTGCCCTGGAAATGGGAAGGCGCAGACGAGGGGGAGACAGTGCCAAGATTACTAAGATCAACGGTAGCAAGGATGCCTTTGAACTGCTCTATCCCCTGATGGGAGAGCTGCAGCACGAAGAATTTTGGATTGTGTACCTTAACAATTCCAACAAGGTGGTGCATAGATCTCAATTGAGCAAGGGCGGTATCACGGGGACTTTAGTAGATGTCCGCTTGGTGCTGAGGCAGGCACTGGAACTGGGTGCCGTGGGCATCATTTTGGCCCATAATCATCCTTCAGGGTCTTTAAAACCGAGCGCGGCGGACAAGCAGATCACGGAAAAGCTCAAAAGGGCATCAGAGGCCCTGGACATCAAAATATTGGATCATTTGATTTTGACCCAACATGATTATTTAAGTTTTGCAGATCAAGGAATTTTATAGTTGATTTTGGTATGCTGTTGATATTTACCCATAAGATCACCAATAGGCTAAACTATACGGCCAGGCAGATTTTTGAGAGGATTTTGGGTGTCGATATTGCATTTACCACCAAGGTCGAGGATTTCATAAAGCATTCCGGACCCAAAATGACCTATTCCAAACAGCCCTTGCAAAACGAGTTCTTTATCCGTAGCAATGATTTGCTCTTTGAGCAGGGCATCAATGACATTGAGATCAAGATGGCTGAATGGGATGGTGTGCCATGTTTCTTTGCTTCTGGGGAAAAGAGTTCCATACCCTATGATATTTTTTCGGCAAGTTTCTACCTATTGAGCAGGTATGAGGAGTACCTGCCCCATGTGAAGGACAGCGTGGGGAGGTTCCCGGTAAGGGAGAGCCTGGCCTATCAAAATAAATTCTTGGAGCTTCCAGTGGTGGACCTATGGGCCCATAAACTGCTTGCAGTGCTCAAAGAGCGTTTCCCGGATATTAAGCACAAAGAAAAGGTCTATAGCTTCACATCCATTATCAATGTCACCACTTCGCATAGTTTTGCTCTTCGGGGTTTGGTAAGGACAATGGGTGGGTTTTTGTTGGATTTGGGAAGTTTCAAGTTCAAGAGTGTCTTAAATCGTATATCGGTACTCTTGGGCCTCATGAAGGATCCGTATGACAATTTTGATCAGTTGGTGGAAATCCATAAAAAATTTCCCGCAAAGACCATGTTTTTCTTTCAATTTGCCAAACATTCCGCCCATGACAAGAACATATCCACCAACAACAATAAGTTTAGGTACCTCATTAAATCCGTTGCGGATTATAGTGTAGTTTCCCTGAGCACATCCTTTTTGTCATCAACGGACAAATCGGCATTAAAGGAGGAAAAGAGGCAATTGGGCAATTTGATCCACCGGCCCATCAACTATTCGAGGCTCAGGTACAATAGGGTAAATGTGCCAACCTCCTATCGAAATCTTGTTGATACCGAGTTTACGGATGATTTTTCCATGGGATATACCCACGAGATCGGTTTTAGGGCAGGGACCTGTACGCCGTTCCATTTTTATGACATCAACATGGAAGTTCGCCAGCCATTGAAGGTGCATCCCTTTGCCGTCCATGATTATGCTCTGTTGAATTTCAAAAGAAGGGAAGAGATTTTTGATAAAATGGATAGGATATACAGACTGGTGAAACAGGTAAATGGAAGCTTCATCATCGTTTTTTCGAATGAATTGTTGGGAAGTGACCATAAATTGAAATGGATGGAACTGTACCAATCCTTTTTGAGGCGTTATTATGTTTAGGGGCAAGGTAACCGACATTTTCTTCGATCTGGACCACACCCTTTGGGATTTTGAGAGGAATTCTGCCCTAACGTTCAATAAAATACTGAAAGACAATGGACTGAATGTGGATTTGGATGATTTTTTGGAAATCTATGTCCCCATTAATTTCGAGTACTGGAAATTGTACCGGGAAGATAAGGTGAGCAAATCCGAACTTCGTTACCAACGTTTGAAACGTACTTTTGACCAGATTGGCCAAACGGTTTCTGATGACATGATCAACCTATTGGCCCATGAATATATAGAATACCTGCCTTCTTTTAACCATTTGGTGCCCAATGCCGTGGAAATATTGGAATACCTATCACCAAAATATAAACTGCACATCATCACCAACGGATTTCAGGAAATCCAAGAGAAAAAACTCAAGGGGGGCAATATCCATCATTACTTTCACCACATCATCAATTCAGAGGCCGCTGGGGTAAAAAAAACCCACCCCTACATTTTTCAACTGGCTTTGGATAGGGCAAAGGCCACTCCCCAAAACTCATTGATGATAGGGGATAATCTGGAAGCCGATATTGGGGGGGCAAAGGCAGTGGGAATGGAGGTTTTGCATTTTAATTGCGATGGAGGATCCAATCACAGCGAGTGCCCAATGATTAACGATCTCATTGAAATAAAAAGCATTTTATAGAGTTATAGTAGGGTGTGGTGTCACCCCGTTGTTTTATCAGAAAATGCTTTATGTCTATGAAAAGATTGTTTTTTCGCATTTTGTGGGTTCCTTTATGTTTTTTGATGTCCCTTTCATGTGTTGAGGAGCAGGACTTCGACCAGTTTGACGACTTGAGCGTGACACCGACCCTTGCTTCTGGCTTGCTGTATGTGGAGTCCACAGAAGACTTTATCAATTCCACGGGGGTTGTTGGAAGCTTTTATACTCAGACTTTCAGCTTTGATGCGTTCAGTGAACAATATGTTGCGGAACGATTGTTGGAGGGAACCATTACCTACCAAATAGAGAACACCACAAGCAAAAGGATTGCTTTTACCATAGAATTTTTGGACGAGGGGGGCAATGTTTTGGATGTGGAAGCTTTTGACATTGATCCTGCGCCATCTGGGGTGTTGATCAGGGAAGTGGCCTACGGCCCTGCCGGAAAAAACTTGGTCATACTTACCACTACGTCCAATCTTAGGGTCTCGGGGAACAACTTAAGCGATACTACTAGCACTTCTTCCGAACCAGAACCCAAAATTATTGTGAAATCGGCCGCAGAATTCTTATTCCAATTAAAATGAGATTGGATCGGTTGTTCTTTTTTGCCTTTGTTTTTGGGGCCACCTCATTGTGTTCCCAAAATAAGGAACTGCTCTATGATTTTTATGAGATACCCCAATCATTGATGGTCAATCCAGGGGTAAAGACCTTGGAAAAATGGCATGTGGGGATTCCCGCTATTTCAGGTTTGTCCATACAGGCGGCCACAAGCGGGGTCACGGTAAATGACCTCTTTGCCAATGACGGCATTGATTTCACCACCAAAGTTAGGGAACGGGTTTTGGATGCCATGACCCGCAAGGATGACTTTAGCAGCACTAGCCAGATAGAGGGCCTCACCATAGGATTTAGGGGCAGGAACAGGCCAGACGACTACTATTCCTTTGGAATGTATGGCGAAATGGATTTCATTACCTATTGGCCCAGGGATTTGGCCATTTTGGCCTTTGAGGGCAATGGTGGTGACAACATAGGGAGAAGCTTTGATCTAGGAGATTTGAGCCTAAAGGGAGAAATGGTGAATGTGTTCCATTTTGGCATCAACCGAAAAATGAGCAATACGTTGACGATTGGTGCAAGGGCCAAATTATATTCCAGCATCTTTCAATTTCAATCTACCGGCAATTCAGGCTCCTTCATCACCACCCAAGGGCCGAACAATATCTACATAAGCAGCATTGTTGCCGATATGCAGCTTCGAACCTCGGGAGCGGAAGGGTTTATCGATATTTTGGAAGAAGACACATCAACCACCAAGAAAGATGCAAAAAGTCTGTTTACCAAGCGGGCACTTTTGGGAGGCAATTTGGGGCTTGGGTTCGATGCTGGGTTCAGTTATAACCTAAACCCACAGACCACCATTACGGCCAGTATTTTGGACGTGGGATTCATTTATCAGGCCAAGGACGTCAAAAATTATACACTAAGGGGCAGTGCCACCACGGAAGGTATAACGGTGTTTTTGCCAGAGGATATAGACAATGTGGACAACGACCTTTGGCAGGAACTGGTGGATGATATCGAGGCATCACTTCCCTATGGGGAAAATGGCTCGGGCTATATTTCCCTGAGGCCCATAAAGGCTTATGGTTCCATTCGGTATGATTTTGGGGAGGGAGGAAACAATCGATCTGAAAATTGCGGTTGTGGTATTAATGTTGGAGGGGGATCCAATCAAGATTTCTACAGGAACAGTGTTGGAGGTCAACTTTTTCTCATGAACAGGCCAAGAGGGGTACAGGCCGCCCTTACCGCGTTCTATCAAAAAAGATTGGGAAGGGCCATGGCCTTTAAGACTACCTATACCATCGATAAGTATTCATTGTCCAATATTGGTCTAGGCCTCAATTTTCAGGCAGGACCGGTTAATTTCTACATCCTTGGGGACAATCTGTTGTCCTATCAAAACCTCGCAGATAGCCACTATCTCTCTTTACAGTTCGGATTTAATATCATATCTTGGAACGATAATTGATTTATCCATTCCATGATGAGATTTAAACTAGTATACATTTTGGTATTGACCGTTGGGTTGCAAGGTTCTCTATATGGACAGTTGAATGATTACAAATACATCATTGTCCCCAAAAGATTTGACGCTTTTAAAACAGAGAACAAGCACCAGACAAGTACCATGGTGAAGCATCTGTTGACCGAAAAGGGGTTTACGGCCGTTTATGATGATGAGTTGCCCGAAGATTTGGCCAATAATAGATGTTTGGGACTTACTGCCAGTCTTTTGGATAATTCATCCCTATTCTCCACAAAAACGGTCATTGTGCTCAAGAATTGCCAAAACAGTGAAGTGTTCAGGACGGTTGAGGGCCGAAGCAAGATCAAGGAATACCGAGCTGCATACATGGAGGCCCTTGAGGGAGCTTTTGTTTCATTCGATGGGATGGGCTACGCTTACAAGCCAAAAGAGAAGGCCAAAGAAGAGCCTGCCGATGAAAAACCAGTGACCATCAGTTTCAAGGATGATGTAAAATCTTTGGAAAAAAAACCAGATCCCAAAGTGGTCGAGCAAGTGGCCTCCCAGGAAACGCAAATTTATAAAAGCAAGGAGCCTGTACCATCCAATATGGTAAAGGTGGAACGTGTTGAAGAACCAAAAGAGTTGCTGGAAGAGGAAAAGCCCAAGACAGGGGAACCGATGACCGCAGACTTACTGTACGCCCAGCCTATTGAGAATGGATACCAATTGGTGGACAGTACCCCAAAAGTGGTGCTCAGACTTGAAGAAACCTCTGTGGAGAATGTTTTTCTGGTCAATTATGAAGGCAAGAGCGGGGTAGTCTTTAAGAAGGAGGGGCAATGGTTTTTAGAGTATTCTGAAAACGGGGAAAAACAGATACACGAGCTCAAGATTAAGTTTTAAAATCCATATTTATCTTTCCAGCGTTTCTTAAGGAATTCCCGCATCGCGTTTTCCCTAGGGTTGTTTCCTGGCTGGTAGAAGGGGGTTCCTGAAATTTCTTCGGGGAGAAACTCAAAATCAACAAAGTTGTTCTCATGGTCATGGGCATAATCATAGCCTTGGCCGTATCCCAAATCCTTCATCAATTTGGTAGGGGCGTTTCTAATGTCCAGGGGAACCGATAGATCTCCGGTCTCCCTTACTTTTTGTTGGGCCGCCTTTATGGCCAAGTAGCTCGCATTGCTCTTGGGAGAACTTGCCAAATAGGTTGCACATTGGCTCAAGATGATCCGGGCTTCTGGATAGCCGATGGTGTTTACGGCCTGGAACGTGGCGTTTGCCATTACGAGGGCCGTGGGATTGGCATTTCCAATATCCTCAGAGGCCAAAATAACCATTCTGCGCGCAATGAACTTTACATCCTCGCCCCCTTCTATCATCCGGGCCAGCCAATATACCGCTGCGTTGGGATCGCTCCCGCGGATTGACTTGATGAAGGCCGAAATGATGTCATAATGTTGTTCCCCGGTCTTGTCATAGAGTACGGTGTTCTTTTGGACTTTGTTCAGGACCAGGTCATTGGTAAGGGTTATTTCGTCCCCCTTTTCCGAGTTCACGATCAATTCAAAGATATTGAGCAATTTTCGGGCATCGCCACCGGATAATCGTAACAGGGCCTCGGTTTCCTCAAGATGTATTTTTTTCGATTTCAATATCGCATCGGTTTCCATCGCCCGCTTTAAAAGGGCTTCCAGATCCTCTTTCCCAAACGGATTGAGCACATAGACCTGACATCTGGACAGAAGGGCGGGAATGACCTCAAAACTTGGGTTTTCCGTAGTGGCCCCAATGAGGGTGACCCAGCCTTTTTCAACGGCACCCAGCAGCGAATCTTGCTGCGATTTACTGAAACGGTGGATCTCATCGATGAACAAAATGGGATTTTTGGATGTAAAGAGTCCCCCACTTTGTTTGGCCTTATCAATCACCTCCCTAACGTCCTTTACACCACTGCTGATGGCACTGAGGGTATAAAAAGGTCTTTGGCTCTCATGGGCGATAATGTTGGCCAAAGTGGTCTTTCCCGTTCCAGGAGGGCCCCAAAAGATCAGGGAAGGTACTATTCCGCTCTTAATTTGATGCGTCAGGGCACCATGTTCTCCCACCAAGTGGTTTTGGCTGATATAGTCCTCAAGGGTTTTCGGGCGAATACGTTCTGCCAAGGGTTCGTTCATACAAGTAAAAATAAGACAAATTTGTAGGTGTCTTGGCCATCCATTTCAACTGATTGTGCAGTTGTACCTGACAATTTGTGTAAATTCAGGGATATGGTCAGATAATTGATTTCAACATGGGTATGCAAACCGAAAATTATTTCAAATTCTCCAATAGGGTTGTGTTGGCTCCTTTGCTGGCCGTGCTGTCCATTTGGATCATTTATTGGATCGAGGTACGTTTTGGAGTCAATTTTAACGATTATGGCATTTATCCAAGAAGGCTGTCGGGCTTAAGAGGGATTTTTCTTAGCCCTTTTATCCACGGTTCAGTGGAACACTTGTACAACAATACCCTGCCATTGGCCATATTGATTGCCTTTCTGTTCTATTTTTATGACCATGCGGCCCTAAAGATCATCATTTGGGGCACACTTGTTTCTGGGGCAATGACATGGTTGATCAGTAGACCATCATACCATATTGGGGCCAGTGGGGTAATCTATGTTTTGGCAAGTTTTATTTTCTTCAAGGGTGTTTTTGCCAAACATTTTAGGTTGGTGGCCCTTTCCTTGGTGGTTGTTTTCGTTTATGGCAGTATGATCTGGTACATTTTTCCCATAAAGGAGGAGATTTCGTGGGAGGGACATCTTTCAGGGTTCATTACCGGACTTTTATTGGCGGTGGCCATCAAGGTCAAGATTCCGAACGAAAGAAAATATGCTTGGGAAAAAGAGGGTTACAGTGAGGAGGAAGACCCTTTTTTAAAGCATTTTGATGAAGATGGAAACTTCATTGAAGGCGATTTGGATGAAAAAAAGGATGGGGACATCAAAATCCAGTACCACTACAGGAAGGAAAAGGACGAATGAACTTATTTTCTCCGCTGCCGTACCACCTCATACAAAAACACGCCACAGGCCACAGAAACGTTCAGGGAGCCTATGTTCCCCAATAAGGGAAGCTTGGCGGTATGGTCCACTATATTCAGTATGGACGGAGAAATTCCCTTGTCCTCGGATCCCATGACAATGGCGCATGGCAAATTGAAATCCACATCATAAATTTCATTTTCGGTCTTTTCCGTTGCTGCTACTATCGAGATTTTCGAGGATTGCAGATAAAATATGGCATCCTTTAAATGTTCCACCTTGGCAATGGGCACATTGAAAACGGCCCCGGCAGATGTTTTCACGGTATCCTCCGTAATGGGCGCTGCCCCTGTTTTTGGAACAATAATGCCGTGTACACCACAACATTCCGCGGTCCGGATGATGGCACCAAAGTTCCTAACATCGGATACCTGGTCCAAGAGCAGAAAAAAAGGCTTTTCTTCTTGTTGGACGACCTGTTCCACCAAAGCTTCAAAACTGTGGAACTGTACCGGGGAAATCTGTGCCACGGCCCCTTGGTGGTTGTTTCGGGTCAGTCGGTTCAGTTTTTCAATCGGCACATAGGAAGAACTGATACCGTTCTTCCTAATGGCGGTTTCCAATTCCCTAAATAATTCGCCTTTAAGGCCTTTTTGAAGGAATATTTTGTTGATGGGCTGTTTGGCATCAATTGCCTCCAGTACCGCGCGGATTCCATAGATTTGGTCGCTCATAATGAGGGATGGCTATTTACGATGAGAACTTATGGATCCCAACAGGCCCATCATTTGCCGTATTGATGAGATAAAGCTCGTTATTGGAGTTGGAAATCAGTTCAATGCTTTTCACATTTCCGTCCAAGGACAACCCCGAATCTTGATAAGGAACTTGGGTATAGCCGTCCTTGCCGTTTGATAACAAAATTACACCCGACAAAGCGTCCAATCGGGGCGTTTCCACCTCGGTCTCGTAGATGTTTCCGGCCGCAATAATATCTTCAAAGCCATCGTGATTAACATCCAGGAAGACGCAATCCATAAGGGGAAAGGTCTGTGCTCCAATCGGAAGTATTTTCTTCTCGAAGCTCAATCCACCCTTATTGATCAGCAGAATCGACCTGAGTTCGGTAACACTGTTTTCATAGGAAGTGTTCAATTTTTCGCCATAAATGTCCACCAGACTCGCATTGGCAAATTCGGAGTACGTTTTAAACTTTTCCTTGATAAACGGCATTTGTTGTGAGGAACATTCCCTTCCGCGGACGGGAACGTAGGTGTCGTGGTATTTTTTGCTCAAAACAATGTCATTGGTACCGTTATCGTCAAAATCGGTGGCGTACACTTTAAAGGGCTTTTCAGGGGAAGCCTTGAACTTTATGTTGAGGCCTACGTTTCCAATGATGTAGTCTTTTAGCCCATCATTGTTCACATCGGTTTCACTGACAGAAAACCACCAGCCTTTTTCCTGTAGGATTTCATTTTCCTGCCCAATGTTTTGGAAGGTACCCTGGTTGTTGATGAATACCCCAACGCCTGTCCATTCTCCCACTGCAATGAAGTCTTCCCAACCGTCATTGTTGACGTCAGTGGTCTGTAGATCGTTCACTATGCCAAAGCTGAGGAGTTGTGGGGCCACTTTTTGGGTAACATCCACAAGTTCCCCGTTTCTATTTTCATAGAGTACAGAGGACTGGGGTTTGGGATATTGTTTGGGAACCACCCTGTTGCCCACCAATATGTCATTATCGCCATCTTTATCAAAATCGATAATGGCCACGGACTTTCCATTTTTGGGAAACTTGGACAGGGCATCACTTTGCAATCGTGTAAATTGTCCCTTGCCGTCGTTGATGTAGAGCCGATCTGTGTGATAGGAAGAATTTTCGGCAAATTCGTTGCCTCCGCTCACCACATAGAGGTCTAGATCTTGGTCGCCGTCAAAATCAAAAAATACGGATTCCATATCCTCGTACTGGGCATCGTTGGCTAGGGCAGGGGAGTTGATTTTGGAAAACCCTTTCTTCGTCTGGACAAAAAGCTGTCCAGGCTGCCCAGAGGCACCGCCTACGTGGATATCCACCAACCCATCGTTGTTGATATCCCCTTTGGCAATAAACGGCCCCATATTGGACTGTTTGTAGGGAAGCAGTACTTCTTCCTCAAAATCATCATAGACGTTTTCCTTGTGCCTAAAATTGAGCCCTATCGCCAGTGCATCGGTGTTTGTAAAATATTTGGTCTTGTTCGGAACAGGCTTGATGGGAATGGTGGCATCCTTTTCATTGAAGGTAATCGTGGAATTGGTAGGCACATTGAATTTTTGCTCCATCTTGCCAGATTTCCAATACACGGTCACGGTATCCACGGTTTTGTGCCCACCAAGGCCAAAAAGGGCGTTGTTTTCTTGGGAGGAACGGTATCCCCTTATTCTTTTTATCTCGATCATTTGCGATGCACCACCTGCTTCTATTTTCACTTTTGCAAATTCCTCGGAGGAGTTTCCTTTGGCCATCACTTTTAAATACGTGCCCCGTTTTTCCTCAACGGACAGGTTTTGGTATACAAATGCCTCTTCATCCATGTTGTTGATGACGATATCCAGGTCCCCGTCATTGTCCAAATCCCCTGAAGCCGCACCATTGCTAAAGGAAAAGTCGCCCAAGCCCCAATCCTCCGAAACGTTCTTGTATATCAGATCAGATGTTTGTTTGTACATGATATTGGGCAATTTTTCGGAAGGCATGGCATCATAGAGCTGCTGTTTTACCTCCAAGGGCACATTTTGCCCATATTTTTGCCGTGCTTCAAAGACCTGTCTTTGTAGGTCATTGTCCAAGGCATAGCGGCGATATCCGTTGGTGACATGGATTTCCTTATGACCATCCAGGTCAAAATCGTTCATGAGTACGGACCAGCTCCAATCCGTGTTGGCCACTTCGGACAGCTGTGAAATGTTGCTGAACCTATCCCCACCCATGTTTTTTTGAAGGGAATTGTACATGTATTGGTAATGGTATCCGGCTTTGTTCACCAAATAATCAAATCGTTTGGTGTTCATGGAGGCCATCAATGTTTTGGAACGCACATGGTCATTCGCGGCCATATCCAATACAAAAATGTCCTGTAGGTTATCATTGTCCAGATCGGCAATGTCCACTCCCATACCATAAAAGGATATTTGCTTGGTAGACTCCTTTATCCTATCGGAAAAGGTGCCATCATGGTTGTTGATATAGAGGACATCTGGCAAATAATAGTCGCTGGCCATGTACATATCCAACCAACCGTCATCATCAATATCGGCAATGGAAAGTCCAAGGCCGAAAATGGGTCTTTCAATCCCTGCTTCCTTGGTGACATTGACAAAATGGCCATTGTCATTTCGGTAAAGGTGGGATGAATTGAAGTATACAGTTTCCTCATTGGCCTTCACATATCTGTTAAAGGTGATGGGGTCCATCCCATACAGTTCATTTTCATTCATGACCACACAATCCAAATCCCCATCCTTGTCATAATCAAAAAAAGCGGATTGCGTACTGATGCCCATATCCGCAAGTCCAAAATCTTCCGCTTTTTCCTGAAAGGTTCCATCTTTTTGGTTGATGAGCAATAGATTTTTGCGTTTGTCCCGTGTATTTGGGCCTCCTTGGGATACATAAATGTCCATCCAGCCATCACCGTTGATGTCTACAAAGGCGACACCATTGGCCCAGTTTTTTCCTGTGTTGATGTTGGCCGTTTCGGTAACATCTTTAAACTTTAAGTTCCCTTGGTTGATATACAGCCTGTTGTTCACTTGGTTTCCGCAGAAAAACACATCCAAAAGGCCATCGTTGTTCAGATCTTCCACACCAACACCGGCACCATTGTAGAAGTAGTCATAATCAAAGAGATTGCTCAACGTGGCAACATTGTGCGTAATGGTATTGGAGAAATCAATGCCGCTTGTTTGATGGTCCAATTTTTTGAAGATAAGGGAGATTTGTTGTGTAGTTTTCGTTTGCTTTAAATTGGCTGAATCGTTTTCATTATACTTTTTGCAAGATGCCAAAGCCAATAGACAAAACAGATATCTTCTCTTCATTAAAGACATAAAGGACAATTTGTTAAAGTAGGTATCAAAAGTACAAATTCCTTTAAGAGAAAATATTATTACCAAAAAGGAAAAAGGCCCCAATTCGGGGCCTTTTTAAATATATCATAGAGGATTACTCTGGTACAATGGAAAAAGCCCAATCCCCATATCCTACAAATGTCAGTGTTACATTGACATCCCCGGTACAGGTACCAACACTTCCATCGGCTATCACATCAATCGGAACACCATAATCAAAAGGTTCGTTGGAAGTTCCTGCGGCAGAACCATCGGATGGATCAATCGTAATTTCAATATAGGCCGTATCAGTATTGTTTATAAAGGGATTGTTTGTAGACAAAATACGGAAGGTATATTCTGAAACAAACTCTACCGGAACTATATCACCAGCTGAGTAATCTGCCCATGCATCGGCTACAACCACATAGTTTCCATCAAATGAAGAGGCATCATCCAAAGGACAGAAAAATTGTACACTGTAGGCAAATGGAGAGCTGAAGAACGAACCACCGGTCACCGTGCCATTGGCATTGTTGGTAAAGGCCCTACCATCGGTTAGGTTTGCCACCAATCGGATGCTAAAGGAATCGGCACTGTCATAGTCGCCTTCTACAAGACCCAAAGCAGTCAACGTTTCCCCAAGGGTAATGGCCACATCCCCTCTGGGGAAACCAAACGGTCCGGGGGAAAAACTAGAAGCGGGCACCGTGGTAACCAATGCCTCAGTACCTGCCGTACCATCGTCCACAAAGCTTGCATATACATCCACAGAGGAAAGCAGGGTCCCATTTTCTTTGTCCTGTACCTCCAGGGTAACCGCCCAAGGGGCAGAAGTGTCAAAGAAATCGAAAGTTGCATTGGGTATTGTCACTGTCCTCAGTACCAACCCTCTCGTTGTTTGGTCGTATACCTCATCTATCAACTTTTCTTCGCTACACGAAAGAGCAATGGCAACGAAAAAAAGCAATGTTATATGTTTTTTCAATTTTTTCATGATTTTAATTTTTACGTTCATTGCTGTCATTAATTGGAGAATGGGAACCCACTGGCTGGATTGGTATCCCAGAACACCGGCACTGTCTGATCTGACTTTTGTGTAATGTTGGGGTTACTGGTCACGGCCTGGTTGGGATAGTACATAGAGCGAATGAATGCCCCGGGATCTGGTTCCCTATTTGGTTGAAGGGTGCTAGGATATCCTGTCCTTCTATAAAAGTTAAAGGTTTCAATACCGTTGCCATAATGACTAACGAAATATTGCTCTGCGAGAACATCCCATTTATCGTTTCCTGCAGCATTGTTGAATGCATCTACAGTATCTGCAATAAAGTCACTGACTTCAGTTGGAGTGGGTATAAAGGATTCATCCAATACAGTAGATTGATCATTATTGATGAAAGGCTGTACTTTGGCAATTTGCTTAGTCAAGGCACTTTCCAAGAAAGTTGCGGCATCACCGGTGTTGCCAGCGGCTAACGCCATCTCGGCCCTCCAGAAATCCACCATAAAGGCATCCAATATTGGGGTGATTCCTTTTCCACCTGCTCCAAACGAGTTGGGGTCGTTATTTTGGGCGATAGCTTTAAAGGAGTCATCATCAAAGCGTCCACCGGCTGGATAAACCCCAAAAGTTGATTTCAACAAGCCGTCTGGTGGTCCTCCTTCGTCATCTCCATGGTCCCTGCCCCAATACCCATTGGGCAGTGCACAGAAGGTGAACCCACCTGTGACATAATGGGCAGGGGGCGTCTGCAAGGAACAGGTCAACAGCTCTTCATTGGGAGGGAAACCATCTTGGCCAGGGACATCGATGGTCTGACGATAGAAATAGTATCTCAACCTTGGGTCACCACTGGTGTCCATCAGGTTGGCCAACCAGTTGGAAATGTAATGTGTCGCACCCGCAGAGGCATAGTTGATGCCATAGTTTGGATGTCTGGTGTCGGGCTGTGAGGCTTTCGTACCGGGCCAATTCCAGTCAAAATCATCCTCTGTATCGGTAATATAGTTACCGGAGTTGATAATGGCATTGAAACTTGCGGCAGCAGAAGCGTCCACCAAACGGGTCTGTACATAAATCTTGAGCTTCAAGGTGTTTGCAGCTTGGATCCAATTGTCCCAATTGCCACCGTAGAAATAATCCGTTGGGGGTTCAAGAGCTGCATCACTTGAAAAATTGGCTATGGCTTGGTCCAACAGCGACAATGCTGCTTCATAAACAGATGCTCCACTGTCCAATTTAGGGTTCAAAATCTCCGGTGCCTGTAAGGCTTCGGTATAAGGAACGTCCCCAAAGAAGTCCACCAAGGTCACCAAGGTATATGCTTCTATAAACTGGGCAATTCCCAAATGGTGTGTCAAACCTGACTCCTCAGCGGAGGGGGTCATCAAACGAATGTCAAAGAGGATCCCCCTGTAGGCATTGTCCCACTCATCATCGGTGTCGATGTCCTGATAGCC
>JAWKNC010000010.1:0-95980 GCA_041391945.1 Allomuricauda sp.
ATGGTGGCTGAACAGGAGTATGATCAGTATGTGCTCGAAATCAGCAGCTTTCAGTTGGATGGCATCGTGGATTTCAAACCGCACATTGCAGTGATCACCAACATTACACCAGATCATTTGGATCGCTATGAGTACAAATTTGAAAACTATATAGCATCCAAATTCCGTATCGCCATGAACCAGGATAAAAATGATTACCTGATCTATGATGCAGATGATGAAGTGATTAGGGAATGGTTGAAAAAACACCCCGTTCAATCCAAATTGATTTCTTTTTCAGTAAAGAAAAAACTGGAAGAAGGAGCTTGGTTGGAAAATGAAACAATACAAATAAACGTAGAACAAAAAACCTTGGAAATGAGCAGAGATATTTTGGCCTTGGAAGGGCAACACAACGTAAAGAACACCATGGCAGCTGGCTTGGCAGCCCTTTTGGTGAATGTCAGAAAGGAGACGATCCGCCAGAGTATCCAGTCTTTTCAAGGGGTTCCCCATAGATTGGAGAAAGTGTTGAAGATCAACCACGTGGAATATATCAACGATTCAAAGGCAACCAACGTCAATGCCACTTTTTATGCCTTGGACGGGATTAAAAAACCCATTGTTTGGATAGCTGGAGGCGTGGACAAGGGCAATGACTATTCCGAATTGATGCCCTTGGTACGGGAAAAAGTAAAGGCCATCATCTGTTTGGGCATGGACAACGCTAAATTGATGGATGCCTTTGGGAATGTCATTGACCTTATGGTGGAAACCTATTCCATGGAAGAAGCGGTAAAGGTGGCCTATAAGATTGCGGAACGTGGGGATGCGGTGTTGTTGTCCCCGGCTTGTGCCAGCTTTGACCTATTTCAGAATTATGAGGATAGGGGAAATCAGTTTAAAGAGGCGATCAAAAACCTATAAATACGTGTGACCATGTTGGCAATATTCAAAAATTTGAAAGGAGACAAAGCTATTTGGGGCGTAGTGGCCCTTTTGGCCCTTTTCTCATTTTTGCCGGTCTATAGTGCCAGTACCAATTTGGTCTATGTAAATGGGGATGGAACCACCATTGGGCATCTGGTAAAACATGGGATGCTCCTGTTCTTGGGCTTTGGGATCATTTATGCGATACATCGTATACCTACCCATTATTTTAAGGGACTTTCCATCATTGCCATGCCCATTGTATTGATTTTGTTGGCCTACACCCTGACCGTGGAAACGGAGATTGGGGGTGTTACGGCCAATCGATGGATTAAGATTCCATTTGTTGGGGTCAATTTCCAGACATCCACTTTGGCATCCGTGGTTTTGATGATATGGATAGCCAGGTATTTGACCAAGATCAAGGACGTGCAGATTACTTTTAAGGAAAGCATTTTGCCACTCTGGTTGCCAACGGCACTCGTAGTATTGTTGATCTTGCCTGAAAACTTTTCCACGGCGACCATCATCTGCTTTTTAGTGTTGGTGCTCTGCTTTTTGGGCGGATATCCCCTAAAATATTTGTTCGCCATCGTGGGAACCGGGATCGTGCTGGCAGGGATGTTCCTGTTCGTACTGTTCAAGGCCCCTGACCTATTGCCCCAACGGGCAGGAACTTGGAAATCAAGGATAGAGACTTTTGTGCACCCCGAAAAGGCGGACAAGGACGATCTGCACCAATTGACGTTGGCCAAAATTGCCATTGCCGAAGGGGGCATCGTAGGAAAAGGTGCTGGCAAGAGTGTTATGAAGAACATGCTTTCGCAAAGTACCTCAGATTTCATTTTTGCCATCATTATTGAAGAATATGGATTGTTGGGCGGTGGGGCATTGTTGTTTTTCTATCTGTTGCTGCTCTTCCGGATTGTGGTGGTGGCCCATTCGGCCAAAACGATATTTTCCAAATTGTTGGTGATAGGCGTAGGCCTGCCCATTGTATTTCAGGCATTTATCAATATGGCGGTAGTAGTGGAATTGTTCCCGGTAACGGGCCAGCCATTGCCGTTGATCAGTATGGGGGGTACGTCCATCTGGATGACCTGTATGGCGATTGGCATAGTGTTGAGCGCCAGCAATAAAAATGAGAATTTGGAGGAGCAATCCTATGACATGGACGAGACCAATCCTTTAGAAGTATTGAGTGGACAGATATAGGTTTATACTTTCTGGGGGAGGTACGGGAGGACATATATATCCGGCCATAGCCATAGCCAACGAATTGAAACGGAGGCATCCAAACGCCGAATTTTTGTTCGTGGGGGCCAAGGATAAGATGGAAATGGAAAAAGTACCGCAGGCCGGTTACGAGATAAAAGGTCTGTGGATAAGTGGAATACAGCGGAAACTGACATTGAAAAATCTCATGTTTCCATTTAAACTGATACAAAGTTTGTTGAAAGCGCGGAAAATAGTGAAGCAGTTCAAACCTAATGTGGCCATTGGTACCGGGGGCTTTGCCAGCGGTCCATTGTTGCGAATGGCCGCCGGAGCAGGAATTCCCTGTGTGCTCCAAGAGCAGAATTCCTTTGCGGGGATTACCAACAAACTATTGGCTGGGAAAGCCGAAAAAATTTGTGTGGCCTATGACGGTATGGAACGGTTTTTTCCGAAGGAAAAGATTGTGAAAACCGGAAACCCTATCCGAATGGATTTGGTGGATTTGAAGGCGGACAAGAAGGAGGCATTAGACTTTTTCGGTTTGGATGCCGGTAACAAAACCGTCTTGATTTTAGGGGGGAGTTTGGGAGCGCGACGCATCAACCAATTGATTGAAAAGGAACTTAATTTCTTTAAAAATATGGGATTGCAAGTGCTTTGGCAGTGCGGCAAACTCTACTTTGATGAATACAAAAAATATGGTTCAAGCTCGGTGAAGGTTTTGGCCTTTGTCAACCAAATGGACCTGGCGTACGCGGCAGCCGATGTAATCATTTCAAGAGCGGGGGCAGGTTCGGTGTCGGAGCTGTGTTTGGTGGGCAAGGCGGTTATTTTCATCCCATCGCCCAATGTGGCCGAAGACCATCAGACCCAAAATGCAAAGGCTTTGGTGGCCAAAGAAGCCGCCATCATGCTAAAGGAAAATGAGTTGGATGCTAAATTTGAAAAGACCTTTTCTGGGTTGATGGATTCCAGGGAAATCCAGGACAAGCTCGGAACAAATATTAAGAAACTGGCCATGCCCAAGGCCACCGAACATATTGTCGATGAAATTGAAAAGTTGTTGAAGTGAATATTAAAGACATCCATAGCGTCTATTTTATTGGTATCGGAGGCATCGGTATGTCCGCCTTGGCCCGCTATTTCCAATTTCTTGGAAAGCCGGTTACCGGATACGACAAAACTCCTACCCCCATTACGGACGGATTGGTGGAAAATGGCGTCTCCGTTCACTTTGAGGATAATATTGAATTAATCCCGGATACCTTCAAAAACTCGAATACCTTGGTGGTATTTACCCCGGCCGTACCCAAAAACCATTCGGAGTTGCAATACTTCATAAACAATGGGTTTGAGGTCAAAAAACGTTCTGAAGTATTGGGAATCATTACCAAGGACACTTTTTGTTTTGCAGTGGCGGGAACCCATGGCAAAACCACCACATCCTCCATCTTGGCCCACTTGTTGAAAGCATGCGATGTGCCTTTTACCGCATTTTTGGGCGGTGTTTCCGAAGATTTCAATAGTAATTTTGTGTTGGAAGGAGCTGAGTATTCCGTAGTAGAGGCCGATGAGTTTGACCGTTCCTTTTTGCGACTTTCCCCCAATGTGGCCTGTATCACATCCATGGATGCCGATCATTTGGATATCTATGGCACCAAGGAAGCTTTGCAACAATCTTTCAAGGATTTTGCAGGAAAAATCAAACCGGGAGGAAAGCTTTTTGTGAAAAAGGGACTGCCGTTGCAGGGAATCACTTTTGGCATTGAAGATGGTTCGGATTACCGAATTGAACATATAGAAGTTGAACAAGGAACCTACGTATTTGATCTCGTAACGCCTTCAGAAGTGTTGAAACAGATCCGTTTCAACAAACCGGGAAGGCACAATTTGCTCAATGGATTGGCTGCTTTTGCGATGGCGGTGCAAACAGGCTCCCCACCACACCGCCTTGCCAAAGCTTTGGAAAGTTTTAAGGGCGTACAGCGAAGGTTTTCCTATCAGATCAAGGAAAAGGACTTTGTTTTTATAGATGATTATGCCCACCATCCCGCAGAGATCGATGCTGTGCACCAGGCTATTCGGGAAATGCATCCCGGGGAGAACATCACCGTGGTTTTTCAACCGCATCTCTTTTCACGAACAAGGGATTTTGCGGATGAGTTTGCCAAAAGTCTATCCCAATTTGATAAGGTCATCCTGTTGGAAATCTATCCGGCAAGGGAAGAACCCATTGAGGGCATCACATCGGCGTGGCTATTGGACAAAATTGAAAACCCCAAAAAGAAATTGATTTCAAAGTCAAGCTTGATAGATGAAGTAAAACATTGTAAAACAGGTGTTTTGGTAAGCATGGGAGCTGGCGACATTGGCATGGTAGTACCTAAAATAAAAAAAGAATTGGCCTATGCGAGGTAATTGGGATTACATAAAATTGACATTTTTGTCCGTTGCGGTAATTGCACTTTACGGATTTGCCGAACAGCGGAGCAAGAAGAGAACGGTGAGCGACATCTCCATTAAGTTTGTGGGGGACAACAACTTGTATCTGACGGAGGATGCAGTTAATAAATTGTTAATACAAAATTACGGCACCGTAAAAAATAGGCCTAAAGAACAATTAGTTTTGAATACCATAGAGGAGGTAATTCTGTCCAACGATATGGTGAAAAATGCCCAGGTCTATCTTACTGTAAACGGGGAACTTATATCTAAGATTGTTCAGCGTAAACCGATTGGAAGAGTAGAGGGAGTCTCCAAATTTTATTTGGATGATTTGGGAGAACGCATGCCTTTGTCCAGACATCATTCGGCAAGGGTTCCCATAATCACCGGTGAAATTACGGGGAAGACCCTTGAGGATGTCTATGTGATTCTGAACTACATCAACGAGGACGATTTTCTGCGGAAAAATGTCATCGGGATACACATTGAGGAAGAAGGAAAGTACCAATTGAAGTTTCGGATGGAAAACTTTGTGGTAAATCTCGGAGGGGTGGACAATCTGAACGAAAAGTTCAAAAATTTTATGGCTTTTTACGCAAAGGCGACCAAGGACAATTCCTTGGAGAACTATGCAATAGTGAGTTTGGAATTCAGCAATCAAGTGGTTTGTACCAAAATATAAAGTATGAAACAGGGTAATTATTCAGTTGGGTTGGACATTGGAACTACCAAGATCGTGGCGATCATCGGTAGGCAAAATGAGTATGGAAAAATTGAGATCTTGGGTACCGGTAAGTCCAAAAGCCTAGGTGTTCATCGTGGGGTGGTCAACAATATCACACAGACCATTTCATCCATTCAACAAGCTGTGGAACAGGCAGAGGTCAATTCTGGCCTTAAGATTGGTTCCGTGGTAGTGGGCATCGCTGGGCAGCACATCCGAAGTCTTCAGCACAGCGATTATATCACCAGGCCTAATTCTGAGGAGGTCATCAACAATGATGATTTGGACAAATTGTGCAACCAGGTCTATAAGCTGGTAATGCTCCCCGGTGAGGAGATCATCCACGTATTGCCCCAGGAGTACAGGGTTGATGGCCAATCTGAAATAAAGGAGCCCAAGGGGATGTACGGCGGTCGTTTGGAAGCCAATTTCCATGTGGTGGTGGGCCAGGTGTCGTCCATCAAAAATATTGGAAGGTGCATCAAAAGCGCAGGATTGGATTTGGGAAATATCACCTTGGAACCCTTGGCATCCGCTGAGGCCGTGCTGAGCCAAGAGGAAAAGGAAGCAGGTGTGGCCCTGATCGATATAGGAGGTGGTACCACGGATTTGGCCATTTTCAAAGATGGAATCATCCGCCATACGGCCGTGATACCGTTTGGTGGCAATGTGATCACAGAAGACATCAAGGAGGGCTGCTCCATTATCGAAAAGCAGGCAGAACTCCTCAAAATAAAATTTGGATCCGCCTGGCCCGGAGAAAACAAGGACAATGAGATCGTGTCCATTCCAGGATTGCGAGGAAGGGAGCCCAAGGAGATCACCTTGAAGAACCTTTCCAAGATCATTCACGCCAGAGTGGTGGAAATTGTGGAGCAGGTTTATGTGGAGATCAAGAATTATGGGCACGAGGAGCAGAAGAAAAAACTGATTGCCGGAATCGTGTTGACCGGGGGTGGAAGCCAATTGAAGCATTTGAAACAGCTGGTAGAGTACATTACCGGAATGGATACACGTATTGGCTATCCCAACGAACATTTGGCGGGAGATTCTGATGAGGAAGTGGCCAGCCCGCTGTATGCCACTGCCGTTGGACTCTTGATGAACGCCTTGGAATCCAATGGAAGGAAATTTATCACCGATGAGGAGGAGGAAGTTCATGAAGAGGAAAAGGTATTGGTGGGCCAAGAGCATATGGCCGGTCCATCAAAACTTTCTTCCCCAAGAGAACGAAAATCGATTTTTGATAAATGGTCGGAAAAGTTGAAGGACTTTTTGGACAATGCAGAATAATAACCCCATAAAACGAAACAAAACCGTCATGAGTAAGAACACCGAATTTGACAACATCGCTTTTGATTTGCCCAAGAACAAGAGCAACGTAATAAAAGTAATCGGAGTAGGTGGTGGAGGCAGCAATGCCATCAACCACATGTTCCAGGCCGGGATCAACGGAGTGGATTTTGTGATCTGCAACACCGATGCCCAGGCCCTTCAGAACAGTTCAGTGCCCAATAAGATCCAATTGGGGGTATCGTTGACAGAGGGACTTGGTGCAGGTGCCAATCCAGAAGTTGGGGAGCAGGCGGCCTTGGAAAGTATGGAGGATATAAAGGTGATGCTGGAGCAAAACACCAAAATGGCCTTCATTACCGCAGGAATGGGTGGTGGAACCGGTACCGGTGCAGCCCCCATCATTGCTAAATTGGCCAAGGAAATGGACGTTCTTACCGTGGGGATTGTCACCATCCCCTTTCAGTTTGAAGGGGCCATGCGAAACAAACAGGCCCAACTGGGCATTGAAAAATTGCGCGCCAACGTAGATTCGTTGATCGTGATCAACAACAATAAACTTCGGGAAGTTTACGGCAATCTTGGGTTTAAGGCCGGCTTCTCCAAGGCAGATGAGGTTTTGGCCACTGCGGCAAGGGGTATCGCAGAGGTCATCACACATCACTACACCCAGAACATAGACCTTAGGGACGCCAAGACGGTATTGTCAAACAGTGGAACGGCCATTATGGGCTCCGCCACAGCATCGGGCTCTGCAAGGGCAAGCGAGGCCATCATGAAAGCGTTGGATTCTCCCTTGTTGAACGATAACAAGATCAATGGGGCCAAAAACGTGCTGCTCCTTATCGTTTCCGGATCACAGGAAATCACAATTGATGAAATTGGGGAAATCAATGACCACATACAAATTGAGGCAGGTCATGGGGCCAACATCATCATGGGGGTAGGAGAGGACGACAGCCTGGGGGATTCCATTGCCGTTACCGTAATAGCAACCGGATTCAATGTTGACCAACAGGATGATATTGTGAACACCGAGACCAAAAAAGTATTCTACACGCTGGAAGACGAACAAACAGCAGAACAGGAATTGACCCCAGAGGCCACTTCAATACAGGAAGTCAAGGTGCAAAAAGCACCCGTGGAAGAACAACCAACCGTGGTGAAGCACACCTTGGAAATGGAAGAGGAGCAAGAGCGGCTCCAATTGGAAGATTTGGATTTGATCCCTACCACAAGCTATATAAGAAACTTCAATGTGTTCTATGAAGAAGTGGTCCCAGAAAACGTGGAGAATGACTTCATCATCATTGAAGCCAAAAGCATATTGAATGATATTGAGGTGATCGATCCCGAAATCATATCGCCAAGGGCGGAAGAAGACCAATTTACTTTAAGGTTCGATATGCCGCTCCACAGTGAAGAGGAAGAGGAGGAAAAAGAACATACCATCACCTTCAACCTGGATGATGAAGTAAGGGACATGGATATTAATGAGTATGTGGAGGTGAAACCGGTGCTGGAATATAAAAATCAAGGCGAGACCCGCTATAATCTGGAGGAATACATGGAGTTGGAGACCCAACTGACCGGTGCCCGGTCGGTGGCCGAGACCCATGAGCCCAAATTGGTGGAAAATGAACTCGTATTTGAAAAGAAGGTCCTTAAAGTTGAGGCCAAAAAAGAAAATGAAGGCGCTGACGGCAATATAGACCCCTTCAACAGTTCCATTAGCGATTTGTTGAAAGAACGTGCGGACGAACGCAGAAAGAAATTGAAAAACTTCAACTATAAATTCCAGAGCAATAGGAACAGTATTGATGAAATAGAAAAGCAACCTGCCTACAAAAGGCAAGGGGTAGATCTAAACGATATTCCCAAGGAGCAAAAGGTCTCCCGGACAACATTGGGCGAGGACAGTAATGATGATCTTCAATTACGGTCCAACAACTCTTTTTTGCATGATAATGTTGATTAGTAGTGTTTAAATTGAAATCCATTTTTAATGGAAACCATAAACCCGTTAGTTAAGAGACTTTCGGGTTTATTTTTTATCTTCGCAGCCCAAAATAGTTGGAAATGGGTTTGCAGGAAAAAGTAATGACAGAGATGAAGGCCGCCATGAAAGCCAAGGATACCATTACGTTGGAATCGTTGCGTGCCATCAAGTCGGCAATTTTATTGGCAAAGACCGATAAAGGAGCCAGTGGGGAGCTTACTGAGGAGGATGAGGTGAAACTGGTACAAAAGCTGGTGAAACAAAGGAAGGATAGCGCCGCCATCTATTCGGAACAGGGCAGGCAAGATCTGGCCGAGCCAGAATTGGCCCAGGCCGCCGTGATCGAAAAATTCCTGCCCGAGCAATTGACAGATGAAGAAATTGAAAAAGTGGTTGTGATGACCATCGATTCCATTGGAGCTTCCGGCATGCAGGATATGGGAAGAGTGATGGGCATTGTAACCAAGGAATTGGCCGGGCAAGCCGATGGAAAAACCATTTCCAACATTGTAAGGGCAAAATTAAGTTCATAAATAAAATAAGGCCGCGTAGTTCAACTGGATAGAATATCAGATTTCGGCTCTGAGGGTTGAGGGTTCGAATCCTTCCGCGGTCACGAATAAATGGAAAAGCTTCATGTCAAATCAAGCTGGCTTGAATTTGTAAGTGGGGCTTTTTGATTTTCAACGCGTAGCGTTGTAAGGAACAATGTAATTAATCCTTCCGCGGTCACAAGTGTATGAAACGGTCCTGAAAACCATTGGTTTTCAGGACTGTACATTTTAATACATCGTATTTCTGTTTTTGGTGGAAAGAGGAGACCCCCTTAATTTGGTGAATTGCCCAAAAACGCTATGAGTTCAGCCAATTCTTAAACTCGGCCGCCTTGTTCTTGCTGATCAAAATGTCAACATGGGTCTCGGGATCAACCAAAATCTTCAATTGATTGTTGCCATATTTTACAATTTTGGTGATGCTGGAAATGGCGATGATGAACTGCCGATTGGCCCTAAAAAATGTATTCTCGTCCAAATGGGAAAACAGCTCGTCAAGACTGGAATTGCTGGTTGATTTTTTGCCCATTATATCCACAACATACGTTATTGAGTTTTCGGTATAGATTTGGGCTATTTCCTCAATGGGGATGGAAAGGAGTTCGTTCTTCAATTGCGTTAGGATTCTTTTCTTGGTGGCATTCGTATTTGGATGTTCCGTAACTTTTTGTTGGTAGTCCCCAACGGCCCTGTTCAGCTTTGAAAGATTAAAGACCTCATCCTCCAGTTCTTGCTTTTGCAGTTCCAAACGTTTTTCATAGATGCCTCCAATATAGCGGGTGGTCATGACAAAGGTGGGGATTATGATAAGCCCAATGATGGAAAAAATAGTATAAAACCGATATTTGAGCCGCTCCAGTTGCGAATTCAACCGTTTCAGGTTAATGTGGGAAACCACGATCCAGTCAGAGCTTTCAATGGGGTACATAAAAGTTACTTCAGAATCGTTTTCGGCCATGTCCACTTCCTTATAGATGGTATAGAACTCATCGGCCGTTAAATTATCCGCAACGGAAGAGACCAGCGATTTTTCCGAACGGGCATCCTGCCCCACATTTTGTATCTCTGGGTGGCAGACAATTTTCCCGGACCAATCAATGATACTTAGGAACACATTGTTCTGATGGGTGTCCTGCAACCCCTTTTGGGCCTGTACGGCAACTGAGTCCTTGGATGCCCCGTTCAATAATTGGTAGCTTACCAAAGTGGCAAATGTTTTGGCTTCCTTTTTGGCAAACTCCAATTGGGAATCGATGAGCTCATAGGAGGTGCTTTCTAGGAAATAACTGGTCGCTACCAAGGTCACGACCAAATAGATCACGGCAACGGACAAAAAAGTAAGCAAGTATAGTTTGTCTTTCCTCATGGGACCATGGCAATTTTACCACAAGATAAGAATTAGTTCCAATGGGACTCCTTCCTGTATTGTGAAGATGGCACGAATTGCCCAGGACCACCGCAAGATCTCAATCCCGTTTTTTCCTTTTTATCTGTCATAATTCCCGTTCACCAAAGTTTAATTGCGAAGGTTTGGGTCAATTCATTGATTTGGGGAAGCGTTAAAAAAAATGCCCATGAAAAAATTATGGCCTCTTTTATGGTTGACCTTCCTAGGGATGCTTGGTTGTTCCAATGACAGTGAGCAGGATTTGATGGAACCGCTGCCCGATGGAGGTGAAAATACCATTGTTACGTACAATGGCAATATTGGATCCATCATAGGCAGCAATTGTCTGAGTTGTCATTCCAATCCACCGGTCAATGGAGCACCATTTGCATTGACAACCTATACCCAAGTAAAAAATGTGGCGGAAAGTGGTTCTTTATTGGCCGCCATCAGCAAACAGACAGGGGAACCAAGGGCCATGCCACCTACCGGAAGACTTCCACAGGCCACCATTGATCTAGTGCAACAATGGATAGCGGATGGACTACTGGAAAATCAATAATACAATTATGGACTCATTGGGAAACATAGTACGGAAAATATGCCTCAATGGCCTTCTGTTGGGGCTGCTGTCCATTGGGTCCTCCCATGCACAGCAAAGGTATATTGACAGGAATGGAGTGGTGGTTTTTGAAGCATCCGAAAAGTTGTTTGAGCCGGTCAAGGCAAAAAACGAATCCGTTTCGGTAATCTTTGATGCCACGGACAACAAAATGGCATCACTGGCCCTGATGCGGGGTTTTCATTTCCAAAATGGACTCATGCAAGAACATTTCAATGAAAATTATGTGGAGTCGGACCTATATCCCAAAGCGTTGTTCAAAGGAGAGATTTTGGATTTTGACATTGATGGTGCCGATCGTACCTCCCAGCCATACACCATCAAAGGCGTACTTGAAATACATGGCGTTTCCAAAGAGATAGAGTCCACGGTCCAAATCCAGAAAATTGGGAACATACTTGCAATACAGGGCAGTTTTACCGTGATCCCTGGGGAATTCAACATTAAGATCCCCAAAATAGTCGAAAACAAAATAGCAAAAACGGTATTGGTCAAACTAGATTTTAAACTCACGGGCGATCATGAAGAGTAGGAAGATATTGTTGCTTGCAATGGGCCTGGCACTGATGATCCTGATGGTAATCGTGTACCAGACCATGTTCCCAGAGCCAAGGAATATCTCTGAACTACCCGCAGATTTCAATCTTTCTGCGGAAAAATTGGCCCTGGAAATGGCAGATTCCGATAAGGCCGTTCAATATGGGGATAAGGTAATCCATACCTATGGAAAAATATCCGCCATTGAAGGGAATGTCATCACCCTCGGGGGAGCCATAGTGGTCCATTTGCTGGATCCTTTGGGCAAGGTCTTCCAAAAAGGGGATAGCATTGCCATTAAAGGAAGGTGCATTGGGTATGACGATCTATTGGGAGAAGTAAAATTGGATCAAGCATCAATAATTCAAATTAAATAATCCAACAAACCACTATAAAATGAAAAAATTACTCTTTGTCTTCTTCATAATTCCTTGTTGGGTATGGGCCCAAGATGACCTATTGCAGAAACTGGATACCGTATCAACCCAAGATGAGTACGAAATTGCGGCTTTCAAAGGTTTAAAGATCGTAAACTTTGAGACCACTAAAATGGTGCCTGGGCGAAGGATGTTTTTTGTGGTTTCGCATCGCTTTGGAAGTGTAAAATCGGGAATCGAGGAATTTTTTGGGCTCGATCAGGCGGTGACCCGATTGAACTTTGTTTATGGCATCACGGACGGGATCAATCTTGGAATATCCCGAAGTTCGTTTGAGAAGACCTATGAAAGTTCCTTAAAACTTAGATTGGTCCGCCAAAGCGAAAACGGGTCGCCTTTCACCATTGTCTCGTTCAATACCTTACTCCTGAACGGGTCATTGGACAAGGACAATCTGCCAGGGCTTCGGTTCGAGCATAGACTGTCGTACGCAGTACAAGCCCTCATTTCGAGAAAAATAGGAGAGAAGCTGTCATTGGAGATCATACCCACCTTTTTGCATGACAACTTGGTGGCTTTGGATGGGCAGGAAAACTCGCAATATGCCGTGGGGGTGGGTGGAAGGTATAAAATTTCCAAACGGTTATCACTTAATGCGGATTACGGTGTCCATTTGAACAGGGCACCAGACTCGCCTTTCAAGAATCCTCTGTCCATAGGGATCGATATTGAAACCGGTGGGCACGTTTTTCAATTGCACTTTACCAATGCCCAGCCCATGAACGTCAATACATTTTTAAACCAAGCGACGGGAGACTGGGGAAAGGCGGACATTTATTTCGGATTCAATCTCCTGAGGATTTTTTAACGAAAAATTTCAAGGTCCAAAATTCCTTTTTATGGGTCATTATTCGCCCTCACATAGATTTTTTGGGATAGCCTTATAATTCGTGGTTCATTTGATATATATCAACTAAATAAAAAACGAAGATGAAAAAGCACGTTACCTTTTTTCTGGCCATGTTACTTATTTTGGGATGTTCTTCTGGATCGGACAGTGGAGGAATGACCGATAACGGCCCTGTGGGAGGAGATCCCACGGATGATTATGCACCCCCAACCGATGATGTAAACCCTCCCCCTCCAAATAATGATACCAATTCGGTTCAGATACTCAGCAATGGGGTTTTCGGGAACATTCTCGCGGATGCGGATGGACTGACACTCTATTTTTTCTCCTTGGAAGCCAAAGGGAGCGACCGTTGTACCGGCGACTGTTTGAACCTCTGGCCTGTTTTTTATGCGGCCAGTTTAACGTTGGACGCAGGTCTTGATAACAGTGATTTTGGAACTATTACCCGGACCGATGGGGTTATGCAGACCACCTACAAGGGATGGCCGCTGTACTACTATGCTGGCGACAGTGCCGAAGGCGAAGTGAATGGTGATGGTTTCAACAGTCTTTGGTACGTGGCCAAACCGGATTACTCCGTGATGAAGGTCCGCGCCCAATTGGTCGGTAGGGATTCTGGGGGAACGGAGACCAATTTGACCAGCAGTTATGAACCCGGGGATGAACAGACCTTTTATATGACCGATGCCTACGGCAACACCTTGTACCGTTTTGTGAATGACACCAACGGCGTAAATACCTTTACCGCGGCTGATTTTTCGAACGATGCTGTGTGGCCAATCTTTGAGGAAAGCCTTCAAGAGGTGCTCAGTGCTTTCTCCTCGGGAGATTTTGGCTCCATAGATGTTTTTGGTAGACAGCAGCTGACCTACAAGGGTTGGCCCCTGTACTATTTTGGACAGGATGCACAGCGTGGCGACAACTACGGGGTAGGTTTCCCATCCGCAGGGGTTTGGCCCATTGTCAACACCGAAACAACGGTAGCACCGTGATGGGTAAAGTTTAAAAAATCTTTGGTGCGGCCACAAGCAAAGAGCAATGCCCAAGTCCTGCCATTTTAGGCTGCACCGGGGGTTTCCCGTTAAAATATTTTATGCTCCAAGGTTCACTGGCCCCATTCCAGGAACCTTTAGCATAAATAGCTTGAAAAAGAGAGTTTAGTTTGTTAGAGCCAAGGCCCTAAATTTAGGGCCTTGGCTTTTGGATTAAATAAGATTTTATCTTTATCCTGTAAGAACCGACCAAAAATGTCAAAAAAATCAAAGATCATTGTGGGTGCAATGGCACTGGGTGTCGTATTGGCACTGGTGCTGTCGAAAGGGTTGGCAACCAAAGACATTGATATGCTCAATTCCACAGCAGAAGTGGAAATTACCGCGGAAAATCTTCTATCGGTTTTGGGAGAGGGAAACCAGAAGGCCATCGATAGCCTAAAATCCGAACGGGTGTTTGAAGTTGCAGGATGGGTCAAGGAGACCAATCTGATGAATGGAAGGATAACGGTGCTGTTGAAAGGAAATGAAGACCTGCCCCCTTACATTATCTGTGATATGATGCCCCATCAGAAAAAGGCGGTATCGCAGCTCAAACCGAACGATTCTGTCAAGATAAAGGGTATTTTCAAGGGATTTCTCAAGGATGCCGTATTTTTAGATTGCATAATTACTTTTAGCCAGACAAATGATTAGAGCCACCCTACTTTTTTCATGCATTTTGGTATTGGGCCATCAATTGAAGGCACAAAAGGTAATTGCCCGTCAAGGCCATGTTGCATTTTTCTCCTACACCCCGGTTGAGAACATAAAAGCGGAAAACAACCAAGTGTTGGGCATTGTGGATTTGGAGACCGGTGAGATTGCGGTCAGCATGCTCATGAACGCATTCATTTTTGAAAAGGCCCTCATGCGGGAACATTTTAATGAAAGTTATGTGGAATCAGACATATATCCCAAGGCCACGTTCGAGGGAATGGTATTGGATTTTGATGCCGATCTGTCCCAAGATCAGACCAGGATCATAAAAGGTAATTTTTCCATGCACGGTGTGACCCAGGAAATTGAGATAAAGGCCAAAATTGGGCATCGGGATGAAAACTATATAATATCGGGCACCTTTGATGCCGTGGTAAAGGACTATGAAATAAAGATACCGCCCCTTTTGGCCGGTAATATTGCCAAAACAGTTTCCGTGGATTTTAGATTTGAATGTTTGCCTTATGAGGATTAGAGAATTTTCAATTTTATTGCTTTTGATGCTGGGAGCCAATAGCATTATGGCCCAGAAAGGGCTGTTGGACATTTTGGAAGAGGAACAGGAAGAAGGCCCCCAGTACGCCATGGCAACTTTTAAGGCCACAAGAATAACCTTTGGCCATTCCATTGAAACCCGGAAGAAGGGAATATTGGAGGTCTCCGCGGTCAATCGGTTCTGGAACACCCCAAGCCTTACCTCCCAAAGCTTTGGGGCCGATAAATTGAATACAAGGATCGCACTGGAGTATGGAATCAGCGATAGGCTTTCAACAGGTTTTGGCGGAAGCACATGGGATGGCCTATTTGATGGTTATTTAAAATACAGATTGGTACGGCAACGGAATGATAAGGAAGGTTCTCCGGTCAGTGTCACTCTTTTTCAGAATGGAAGTTATTACAGTGAGGGTCTTTCGGTTCCCAATGTTGATGACAATTTTTCCAGCCGACTGTCGACCACCACACAACTGCTCATCGCAAGAAAGTTCAACTCCAGTTTTTCATTACAGATGGCCCCTACGCTGGTGCACAAGGGATTCCGGTTCTCAGGTGAAGATCCCACGAACCACTTGGCCCTTGGTTTTGGGGGCAGGTACAAGTTGGGTGGGCATGTTTCCTTTGTCTCGGAATATTATGCCGTATTCAACCCTGTAGAATCATATGATACCTATGGTCCCTTCAGCATTGGGGTAAATTGGGAGTTGGGCGATGTTATGCTCCAATTTATGCTCACAAATGCTTCACATATCGTTGAGGACGCGTATATCGCTGGAACACGGTATAACTTCAATTTTAAGAACCCTAATCTTAACTTTGGTTTCAATGCCACCTATGTCATCCATTTTAATCGCAAGCTGAAAGGACTCGAGCAAAAAAGAAAATCCCAGGATTAAGATTGTCCCGGGATTTCAAAATGTCCTTATTTAAGTTGGTCTATACTTCTTTCATGATCAGTGCCATGTTGACTTTTACCTCATTGTGCACTTTGACCATGCCCAACACTTTTTTGGGAGGTTTCAGGCCAAAATCGCTTAATTGGAGTTCCAAGGTGCCGGTCACACAGATATTGCTTTGGTCCTCGCAGTATAAATAAGTTTCATAATGACGGGTGACTCCAGCAAGCTTGATCTCCATACCCACCTCTATTTTCTTTTGGCCATGTTTTGGGGGTTCAACATACATGAGTTGAAGTTCCACTTGTGGATATTCGGATGTTTTGAGCAACTCCTTAAAGTCCTTGTTTATCATTTTCCCGCCACAGTCAAAGCAGTCATTGGCGAGTTGTAGTTTGGCATTTTTGAACAAAATGCGGTTTGTATGCTCATCGTACATCATTTTGATGGGCAATTCCAGTGTGGTAATGTTATACTGGCATGAAAAGCTGTTTACATTGGTTGTCCCAGAGATCACCACTTCACTTTCTGGGGCCACCAATACGGTGGTCTCCCGTTCGGGGTCCGAAAACCCCATGCCCATGGCAAAAACTGCAAGGGCCAAAAGACTTTTTATGATATGTGGGGCTTTTGACATGATACTAAAGTTATTGATTTTTTGGAATTTAAAACTTGGGACTTCTGGATAAATTCAGTAGTCCCAAGTCTTTGAACGTAATGCTAACCCTAGAAGCTGATCACAGCTTCCAATAAATACCCATTAAATTTTCCTTCGTTGAATATGCTGGTTGCATCGAAGCCATCATATTTTTGGGTCACATATTCAAATTTGGTAAGGATGTTCTTGGTCAAGAAAACACCTCCACCCAACTGGAACCTATCGATGGTCACATCCACACCGGAAGGATCTTCGGCATCCACTGTATTGTAACGGGTACCGATGTAGAAGTTTTCGTTGTTGCCAAAACGATAGAGCAATTCTCCAGCCAATTGGGTTGCGGTCCTATCATCTGTTTCGTTATCTGATTTACCTTTGGCACGTTCATAGGTTCCGAAGAATTCCAATCCTTTATATTTTAGGAATGGATTGAACATAAAGGCAGTAATTTCATTGTTCATTGCAGGGTTGTATCTACCGGAACGGAAATTGCTGGAAGTGGTTGCTTCGGTATTTTCCAACACCAAATAGTATCGAGAACCTGTACGGTCTGCACTATAGAGGTATACATGGCTGGACTTTCCTGTGGTATAAAGCGAACCTGTGAAACGGAGCCTGAAATCATCATTCACTTGCTTGTCGTATCCCAACTTGGCCAAAAAAGATGCCCCTGTGGTATCGGGATTGGTGACGGCTTGGTTCAATTTACCGTTGGATAGACCAATCATTCCAATAAATCCATTGTTGCGATAGTAGATCTCACCGCCCACTTCCGTGGTGAAGGCATCCATGATCAAGTTGCCCACAAAGGGGTTGTATATGGTCTGTGCGTTGTCACTCCTCCTGAAATGCGCATCGCCATAGTTGTTTTCCATGTGCCCTACCTTAATGGTGAGGTATTTCATGGTTTCTTCCAAAAATCCAGGACTTATGAAATCCATATTGTCTATTTGAAAGTAACCACCTTTTACATAGGGTTCTGGGTGGTGTCTAGAAGACAAATAGGTCCTTAAATGCATACGGACGCCCTTGGCCAAGGCCACATCCAAGTCCAAGTTTGCGGTGGCAAGGTTGAAGTTGTCACCGATGGGGATCAATTCCACAGCTCCAGAATTCTCGTGATCCAGTGCCTGATACTGTAGGGTGGAGGATCCACCCACTCTTATTTTGACTCCGTCAAAAGTGCTGGCGGTATCTTTGGGACTTTCAAAAACATTGACCCCATTTTTGTCCGGTTCTCGATAGTTGTCCAAGTGGCGGCTTTGGGAATATCCCCATAGGCCTGCCAAAAAAGCCATTACCAATAATCCGTGTTTTGCGTATGTTCTCATGATTGCTGATTTAAAAGTTTGTATTTAATTGTTTTATCGTGTCCAGACAGTGTCAAAATGGACTTCAATCTGGTCTCCGGTCTTGATTGTTCCCAAGAGTGCCTTGGGAGGGTCTATGCCATAGTCGGTCATTTTTAGGGGCTTTTTGCCACTGATCATAACCTTGTTTTCGGCAAGGGTAAGCGTAAGGGGAATATTGATTCTTTGGGTGGTTCCTGCGATGGTCAACTCGCCAAACACCGTAATCTTAAACCGGTTGGACGTTGAGATCACAGGTGAGATATCCTTTACCTCCAACATTTTGAAGACGATTTTTTTGTGCTTATCCGTTTCTAGGGCCTTGTAAGTGTTCTTATCCATTCCTTCCTTGCCACTTTTAAGGCTTTCTGCTTCCACGGTCACTTCCAAAGACTTCAGAATTGGGGCTTCGTCACCACTTTCAATGACAATGGATCCCGATTTCTTTTCGGCCACAACCTCCCAGTCATGCAGGGTGGATGTTCCCGTCACCGAAAGCTCTCCTTCGCTGTTTTTTAGTTGATAAGTTTGTGAACTTAATGAGAGGGGGAGAAGACTCAGTACCACCCCTAAAATTACTGCCTGAATGGTTGGCAGATGATGTTTGTTATTCGATTGCATGGCGGTTGACTTTTATTTGGGACAAAGTTCGATCACAAAACTTTGTGAAAAGATGATAAAAATCAGTTTTTAATGTAAAATATTGTTTGTCAATTAATTATAAGTTGATTCCATGCTTATTTGGTACTTTTTTTGGTAGTGGAAAGTGGTCATGATCACTTTTGGGATTATAAAATTGCTATTGGATCTAATCGATTTAATAGGTACCTGGATTTTTTGTAGAGAACAAAACATTGGTGTGCTTCATTTGCCTTCGGGTTATGGATGACAGTTGTCATTGCGACGGCATTTTTGAGCATGTAAATTGGTCCCTTAAAACAGAGACAGATATAAGGGAATGTTGATTTTCATATCTCAATCAAAAGGTATTTTGAGTACTTTAAATGCAATATTGTTGATTACCGATAGACAATGGAATTTATAGACTACTACAAGGTTTTGGGAGTGGATAAAAGTGCATCCACCGCAGAGATCAAAAAACAGTACAGAAAACTGGCCAGAAAGTACCACCCAGACCTTAACCCCAACGATCATGGGGCAGAGCAGCGATTCAAACAGTTGAATGAGGCCAATGAGGTCCTGTCAGACCCCGAAAAAAGGAAAAAGTATGACGAGTATGGCAAGGATTGGCAGCATGCGGAGGAATTTGAAAAAGCGAAAAAGGCAAGGAGCAAGGCTGGGGATTTTTCAGGATATACCTATTCTGGTTCAGGGGATGCCGGGGATTTTTCCGATTTTTTCGAATCCATGTTTGGTGGCGCTGCTGGGTTTGGCTCCCAAAGACAAAGGGTACGGTTCAGGGGGCAGGATTATCATGCCCAATTGCAGCTTTCCTTGATGGATGTGTACACCACCCAAAAGCAGACATTGACCGTAAACAACAAAAACATTCGTCTTACCATCCCAGCGGGAATTGAGGACGGGCAGACTATTAAAATTACGGGACACGGAGGTCTGGGTGTGGAAGGAGGCCCTTCGGGAGACCTCTATATCACCTTTTCCATCACCAACCCTACGGCCTTTAAGCGGGATGGTGCCAATCTTTACAAAACGGTGCAGATTCCTTTGACGAAGGCGGTGCTTGGCGGCGAGATTTTTGTGGAAACCCTGTCGGGCAAGGTGAAGCTCAACGTAAAACCCGGCACAAAGAACGGGACCAAGGTAAAGCTCCAGGGCAAGGGCTTTCCCATATATAAAAAAGAGGGACATTTTGGGGATTTGATATTGACCTATGAGGTTGCAATCCCCACAAAACTGACCAAGGAGCAGGAGCGGCTCTTTGAAGAACTGAAAAAGACCAATTTAGCATAAGACCCATGACACCGGAAAACTATATCGCCATAAAGACCTTTTGCCAACACCATGGTGTGGAGGAATCTTTCATATACACCCTCCATGAATTTGAACTCTTGCAAATTGAATCAAAACATGATGAGCCCATGCTTTATATGGAAGAATTGCCAATTTTGGAAAAAATGGTTCGGCTCAACAAAGAGCTGGACATCAATCCGGAAGGTATTCAGGCAGTGTACCAATTATTACAGCAAGTGGAAGGGCTCCAGAAAGAAATAACCATCCTTAGACGAAAATTGGACAGGCTCGATGATTTCCTTTGATCGAGGGATGGCCCCAAAAGCAGGAAAGCCATTTTTCAAATCCTTCCAATTGTTGACAAAAGTCATTTCCCCATAGCTTCAAATATGATAGCTTCATACAAAAAAGAATATGAAGCCCATAGTGTACGCCACAGATTACTCGGAAAATTCCATTTCGGCCTTAAAAATGGCACATGCCCTGAGCCAAAAATTGGAGACAAGGCTTATTGTGCTTCACGTGTTTGATTTGAACGTGGCCATGGTAACGCCCATGAGCATGACCTATGTGAAAATGGAGAAGGCGGCCTTTCAAAAGCACCATGAAAAATTGGAGGAGTTTTGCATGACCCAACTTGGACTTCTTCCCGATAACAAAAAAATACAAGTGGTTGTAAGGGAAAATGCCCTAATCAACGATGCCATTGTGGACACCGTGATCGATTTTGATGCATCGCTTGTGATCATGGGCTTTAAGGGCAAAAGTGCCCTTAAGGATGTCCTGGTGGGAAGCAGCACCAAAGGGATGATCGACAAGTGTCCCTGCCCAGTGTTGGCGGTTCCTGCTTCGGTTAAAAATTTTTCACTGAAAAAGATTACCTATGCCACTGATTTTGAGGAGGCCGATATTCAGGCCGTTGATTGGGTCGTGAAAACGGTGGCGTCTCCTTTCAAGGCGACCGTTGATGTGTTCCACATTACTACCCAAGATGAATATGCGGGAGAGGACCAGATGCAATGGTTCCAAGAAATGCTGGGCCAGAAGGTGTCCTATAAGAAAATGGAGTTCAGCATGGCCCGTTCCCAGGACATCTTTGATACATTGTTGGACCATGCCGATCAGGGAGGTACCGACTTGCTTGTCATGCTGGAAAGGGAGAAATCGAGCTTTTTGAAATCACTTACCCATACCGATCTGGTCAAACGGATGGTGTCCAAGGGCAACGTTCCCTTGTTGAGCATCAACAAGACCTTTGTCCATTGATTCAGTGGCGAATGATGCAGTCATTTCGACCGGCGAAGCCGTTGTCATGACGTACATCATTGCAATGTTGCAGCGGTTCCCTTTCTTTTGTGGAAAAATGGAATGCTACTAACGGTTATCCTTTTGCTCTTGGTACTTTTTGTGGTTGCACTGCTGTTTGTTCCCATACAGCTTTATGTGAACACGGACACTTCAGAGTACTATATCAGGGTGGTGGGCTTGGCCAGGGCCAACTTGGAACCTGATAAGAAGGAGCTATTTCGGGTACGATTGAAGACCCTCTTTTTTGAGCATTCCTTTTACCCTTTGAAAAAGAAAGTGGGAAAGAAGGGAAAAACCGCCAAACATAAGACCAAACGGAAAAGAAACATAAGGTTCAAAAACTTTGTCCGCCTATTGAGATCGTTCGAGGTACGAAGGTTTTTGTTGGATATCGATACCGGGGATTTTGTCTTCAATGCAAAGATGTACCCCATTTTTGTGCTGCTGAACAGGTACGTGGCATCTTTCCATATCAATTTTCGGGATAAGAACATTTTGGTGATGGACATCCGTAATAGGCCTTACAAGATTATTAGATCATTTATTAACTATTAAAACATTGAGCCATGGATTTACATTTTGAAGAATTATTGACAAAAATCACTGATTTTATCAAATCAGAGGCAAAGACAGACACCATTATTGGGGAACAATTTCAATTGGGAGAGTTTACTTGTGTGCCCGTGATCAAAGTGGGTATGGGCTTCGGATCTGGCGGTGGAGAAGGAATTGAAGGAAAAGACCGCAAAGGAGAAGGAGCTGGTGCCGGCGCAGGTATCGGAATCCAACCCATTGGATTTTTGGTGACCAAGGGGGATGAGATCTCATTTTTGGAAGCTGGAAAAACACACGGTTTGGCAGCGGCATTCGAGAAAGTCCCTGACATGATCGAGCGCATCGCCATGCAACGAAACAGGAAGGAAGAGGAAGTTGTTTCCTAAGGGAAGGGTAGTTCTTCCAAAAAGAACTGGATTGCCCAACTTTATGCATAGGGCAATCCAGTTTCTGTTTTATTCCATGAAAGGGTTTTGGTATATCCATTTCATGAAATGACCTAGATCATGGATTAAAATTTACACCCACCATACCTTTGAACGTAAACTTTAAAAAATACTGAAATGGCTACTGGAATCAACATGTTGGATTCTGTATTCTCCTTCCACTGGAAAAGCCAGGTTCTTTTGACAGCAGACATGACCGTAATGAAAAAAATATTGGTGCCCGTGGATTTTTCGGAACATTCCGAATATGCCTTGGAGGTTGCTTCGCAGATTGCAAGGCCACATGAGGCAGGCATTGTTATTTTACACATGATGGGACTGTCTGGATCCGATATGGCCGAGTCGGAAATGGAAGAGAAACAGGAAGCCGAATATTATCTAAGATTGGCCAAAGAAAGGATCAGGAATTTCACTGACAAGGACTATCTTGAGGATATTCCTGTGGAGGCGATAATCCAGAATTACAAGATCTTTAGCGAGGTGAACCATGTTGCGGAGGAACAAAATTGTGATCTCATAGTAATGGGTTCCCATGGCACAAGCGGTATCAGTGAGTTTTTTGTGGGCTCCAATGTGGAAAAAGTGGTTCGAACCTCACAAATACCGGTATTGGTGGTCAAAAGGCACCATAAGGATTTTACCATTCAAAAGATCGTGTTTGCCTGCGACTTGAAATTGGAGAACATTCCCGCCTATGAAAAAGTGGTCGCCTTTGCCCAACTTTTTTCGGCAACATTGGAAATCGTCTATGTGAACACCTCCGGGGCCAACTATATGGGATACTCGGATATTGAACGCAAGATCGAGGATTTCAAAAATGCACTGGGAGAAGAGGTCACCGTAAAAATTTACAACTATCATACCGTTGAGAAGGGAATCTTCAACTTTTGCCTTGAACATAGTGCCGACCTGTTGGCCATTCCCACACATGGAAAAAAGGGCATTGCCCATTTCTTCAAGGGAAGCAAGGCCGAAGACGTGGCCAACCATGCCAAATTGCCGGTTTTGACCGTTAAGCTCTGATTATGTATTGAACAGCAGTTCAATACGTGCCAACTGGATGAGTTCAGATTTGTTGCTCCCTGCAAATGATGAGGTGATGGCCCGGGCCGTGGCCATGATCAGCTGCTTTATTTTGATGGGAAAGAGAGCCTTGTGTTCCATATAGAAGGCTTCAAACTCTTCATAGATAGTATCGGCATCTTTTTCGTATTCAAGTAACCTATTGAAAATATCCTCTATTTGGAAAGCTGCATCCGCACCATATTCATCCCTTATTCCATCCACATCCAACCAATGGTCGCGGACCACTTCCTTTAACCGTTCAATTTCGTTGACATGGATACTGTGGTCGGCCATGGCAACGGCATAGAAGAGTTTCCCCAAATTTTGGTAAAATTCCTTTCCCTGTTTTTTCTTTAAATCCAACATTTTATTAATTTTTAGTGCTCAGGGATAAATATACTTATGGGTAAAACCTTACCCCATGACCTAAATCATTATTTTTAAGTTGTGAAGCTATTCGAGAAAAAGGATATATTCAAGATTTTGTCCGAGGTCGTTTTCGAGGGGATTCTCATCGTCAACGAACACCAGGTCATTGTGGCGAGCAACATTATAGCCGAGCAGATGTTCGGGTATGGAGTAGATGGTTTAAATGGACAGCCTTTGGAGATTTTGATCCCTGAAAACCTACGGAAGAAGCATGAGGCCCAAGCCGATGATTTTATACGCAAGGGGGATTATAGAAGGATGGGTGAGGGGTTGGATCTGTCCGGCATCCGAAAAGATGGCAGCGAATTTCCCCTCGAAATAAGCCTCAATTCCTTTGTGCTGCTGGAGCGAAAGTATGTAATGGCCGTTGTTGTGGACATCACTGAGCGGAAAAAAGCGGAACAGACCATTAACCACTGGTTCCAGATTTTTGACGAATCCCTCAACGAAATCTACATTTTTGATGTAATGACGTTACAGTTCCTCAACGTGAACAGGGGCGCACAGCGCAATCTTGGATATAGTATGAGCGAATTGGATGGAATGTCCATTTTGGATGTAATGCCCAAACTTTCCCAAAAAAGTTTTAATAGGCTTATCTGGCCCCTACAAAAAAGGAAAGAGGAAAAGATTGTTTTTGAACGGGTCTTTCAGCGAAAGGATGGCACCACTTATCCTGTGGAGGTACACTTACAATTGTCCATACTTGGAAAAAGGGAGGTTTGCGTGGCCATTGTGTTGGACATAACGGAAAGGAAAAACTATACCCAGCAATTGGAGAACATGGTGGAGGAGCGTACCCAGCAACTTCGGGAGGCGTTGAAGGCAGAGATAAAGCTGAACGACCTCAAGACAAAGTTCCTATCCTTGGTGTCCCATGAGTTCAAGACACCGTTGACCAGTATTTTGACCTCTACCTCATTGCTGTCCAAATATACCGAGGGCGATCAACAGGATAAACGGGACAAACACATCAACACCATAAAATCCAAAGTGAAATATTTGGATAATATCCTGACCGACTTCCTGTCCATTGAGCGTTTGGACACTGGGAAGGTAAAATACAATATCACCACCTTTCCGTTGAGCAAGGTAATCAATGAGGTAATTTACGACGCCAATATGCTCCTGAAAGAAGGACAACGGATCCTATACCCCAAGAACATCGATGGCATCATGGTGAACTTTGATGAAAAGATCATGGTCTTGGCCCTTTCCAACTTAATACATAACGCCATAAAATATTCATCGGAGGGCACTTGTATTGAACTAAAGGCTTCCTTAAAGGGTGGACACCTTCAGATTGATGTGGTGGATCAAGGCCTTGGAATCCCTGATGAGGACCAGCCCTTTATTTTTGACCGTTATTTTAGGGCAAGCAACGTGTTGACCAGCCAGGGCACTGGGATTGGGCTTAACATTGTAAGACAGCATATGCTCAACCTTGGCGGCGATATCCATTTTAAAAGCAAGTTGGACAAAGGTTCAACATTTATGTTGACCCTTCCCCTAAAGAACAGTGAAGATGAAAAAAATTCTGTTGGTTGAAGATGATGCCTCGTTGCGGGAAAACGTGGAAGAACTGTTGGACCTGTCCGGGTTTAGGGTTTTTTCCGCCGCAAACGGCATAATGGCCATAGAATTGGCCAAAAAAGAGATTCCAGACATTGTGCTGTGCGATATCATGATGCCCGGGATGGATGGGTATGAAGTATTGGCACAACTATCTTCTTGCGAGAAGACCAAGCACATCCCCTTCATTTTCGTTTCTGCAAAGACCGAACGCCATGAGGTACGGAAAGGGATGGATCTGGGGGCGGATGACTATTTGACCAAACCCTTTGAAGAAGACGAACTTTTGAATGCCATATACTCAAGGCTGGAAAAGGCCGAACAAATGGAGAATGCCTTTTTTGAACGTTTAAAGGGACATAGGAAGGAAAATGACATTAGATCCTTGAACGAGTTGAAAAACTTCTTTGATGACCACGGACAATTGTTTTCCTATAAAAAAGACGAGGTCATCTACAATGTCGGTGACCATTCCAATATGATGTACCTTATCCTCAAAGGAGTGGTGAAATCCTGTAGATTGGACGAGGAGGGCAAGGAACTCATTACTTCCATATATGCCGAGGACGATTTTTTGGGGTTTACCTCCCTCCATGAGAACATTCCCTATGAAGAGTATACGGTGGCCATTGAAGATGTGGAACTCGCGGGGATCCCCAAGGCCAATTTGAGGTCCATTCTTGAAGAAAACCAAAATGTTTCCTTGGAACTGATGGATGTCATGGTGGAAGATTTGGACCACATCAAAAAACAATTGTTGCAAATGGCCTATAGTTCCGTGCGAAAGAAAACGGCCCAAACACTTCTTATGTACTCCAAGGCCATGGACAAGGGAAAAGGAGGCGTCTTGAAAATAGCCCGCAGCGATTTGGCAGGAATGGCCGGCATTGCCACGGAAAGCCTGATCCGGACACTGTCCGATTTCAAAAATGAGGGACTCATCGCCATCGAGAACAGGAACATTAGGGTCCTGGATAGAGAAGCCCTGCAGTTTGTGCACTGAGCAAAATTCTACATGATCGGAAAAGATGATAATAATCATTCCATACGTGTGTTGGAATGACAAACTTGTGAACTCATTTGGTTTTACATGAAAAATATTTTGGTCCCCACGGATTTTTCAGAAAACTCTAAGAATGCCCTTAAATATGCCCAAGTGTTGTTCAGTTCTTTAGAGTGTGGCTTCTATTTGCTGCATGTGGGAACGCTCTTGGAATCGGGAACGGATTCCTTTGGAATAACAGCAAGTATCAATGACGACCTATCCAAGGTAAATGTTAAAAAGGAATTGTCCGGTATGGTGGACAGTTTCCGTAAACGGAACAAAAACAAAAATCATTCCTTTTATCCGGTTCTCGAATACGGATTTTTGATCCCGGCCATAAAAAAACATGTGGAGGAAAAGGGCATCCACCTTATTGTAATGGGGACCAAAGGGGTAACCGGGTTGAAGGAAAGGGTAGTGGGCAGCAGCACGGGGGATGTCATCACAAAGGTACAGTGCAACACATTGGTCATACCCAACGAAGCAGATTTCTACACACCCAATGAAATTGCCTTTCCAACGGATTTCAACATATTCTATTCGCACGATATACTCAGTTCCATTGCGGAAATGTTGCAATTGGGCATGGGAAAGCTTAGGGTGATGAACGCAATACGGGATGGGGACTGGCTCAGTCTGGAACAAAAGAAAAACAAGGAATACCTCTTTGATTATTTGGAGGAGACTTTTCACGAGAGGTATAGCTTTCATACCATAACCAATAAAAATGTCACCTCTGCCATTCAATGTTTTGTGGAGAGCAGGAATGTGGAGATGATCATCATGGTGGCCAAAAACCTCAACTTTATCCAACAGGTCCTTTTTGATCCCATTGTGGAGAAAATCAGCTTTCACACAAAGGTTCCCTTCTACGTCATCCATGAATAGGCGCCCGGGGTATTGACCAATATCATTTTTTGGGATTCCGGCGGCAGCTACCTTTGGAAAAAGAGAGGTCATGCGCACAATACTTATTCCCACAGATTTTTCAAAGAACGCCTTGCACGCCATACAGTATGCACAGGAACTGTACAGATGCAAGCGTACCTGTTTTTTCATCCTTCATGCTTTTGCGGACGAGGTCTATGGCGAATATAAGACCACACCCCCAGAGGAAATCAAAAGGATGGAAAGGGAAAAACGAAAAGAGGTTGAGAAGAAGTTGGATGACCTGGTAGGGAGCGTCAAGGGCCACCCCGAAAACCCCTTGCACACATTTGAGACCATTGCCGCCTTTGATAATCTGGTGGATGGCGTGAACGATGCTGTGAACGAGATGAACATAGATATGGTGGTCATGGGCACCAAAGGGGCGACCAGCGATCATAAGACCACCTTTGGCAGTTATACCATAGAGGTCTTTAAATATGTGCAATGCCCGGTATTGGCCATTCCAGCTGATTTTGAATATAAGCAGCCCAAAGCCATTTTGTTTCCCACAGATTACATGCTGCCCTTTAAACGCAGGGAATTAAAGCTTTTGGGAGATTTGGCCGGCGATTTCAAATCTGAGGTGCATTGCCTTTATATTACGGACTTTGATGTACTCAGCCCACGGCAGGAAGACAATATGCAGTTCCTCAAGGAAAACCTTGGGAACGCCTATTTGTTCTTTGACACCAAGCCCGTAAAGAATAGGGCTGAGGTAATTCTGGACTATATAGAAGAAAAGGAGGTGGGCATGTTGGTCATGGTGAATTCCAGACATTCCTTTTTTGAGGACATGCTCTACCGTTCCACGGTTGATTTGCTGGGGCTGAAGGTGAAAATCCCATTTTTGGTCATGCAGAACCTCCATCGCAAACTCTAAAAAGAAAGCTATGAAAAAGATAATATTGCCCACTGATTTTTCCAAGAATGCGTGGAATGCCATTGACTACGCACTTCATTTTTTCAAGGATGAAAAATGTGTTTTTTATCTGCTGAATACCTATACACCGGCTTTTTACAGAGTGGATTATTTGGTGGGCGGTCCGGTACAGAGTGCAATCCCGGATGTGGGCGTCGACATTTCGCTCAAGGGATTGGAATATGCATTGGAACGCATCAATAAAGAATATAAGAATCCCAACCATCAATTTGAGACGTTGTCCGCATTCAACATTCTTTCCGATGAAGTACAAGAGCTTTGCGAATCACAAAAAATTGACATGGTGGTCATGGGGACCCAAGGAGCATCGGGGGCCAAGGAATTTTTCTTGGGTTCCAACACGGTGCATGTCATTAGAAAAGCCCCTGCACCGGTTTTGGCCGTGCCCAAGGAATATCGGTTCAAGCCCATAGAAAAGGTTTTGCTTCCCACAGGATATTGGTCCAAGTACAGATCCGAAGAGGTGGAACCCTTGATCATGTTGATCAAGAGGATGGGTGCCACGTTGCACGTGGTGCATGCGGCCGAAGGGCATACCCTTACCAAGGTACAATTGGAGAACAAAGGGCATCTGCTACGGCTGTTGAAAGGAATTCCAACAGTTTTTCATGATGTGGCCGAAGACTATATGCCCAATATCGTCCATTCCTATGTCAAAAAAAATAGTATTGGACTTATTGCCATGATGAACCGAAAACATTCCTTTTTGGATAGGCTGGTGCTTAAACAAAACGTGGATTCTGTAGGCTACCATAGTGAGGTGCCTTTTTTGGTACTGCGGGATACTTCAGAACTATCAAAATGAATAGGCCATGAAAAATATACTCTTGCCCACCGATTTTTCCAAGAACGCATGGAATGCCATTTTCACGGCCATTAAATTGTATTCCGATGTTGAATGCAAGTTTTTCCTGCTACATGCCTATGAGCCAAAGACACGGAACATAACAGGTTTAAAAAGCAGCTCCAGGGCCGGGGAGGTATATGGATCTTTGGCGGAGACATCCCAGAAAGAACTGGGAAAAATCATGGAATATTTGAGTGTCAACCATAAAAACCAAAAACATGCTTTTGAAGCCTTGGCCATGGACGGGGGTTTGTTGGAAACCATCCGGGACCTTATCCCAAAATATGATATTGATGCCATTGTCATGGGCACCAAGGGATCTACAGGAGCCAAGGAAATCTTTATGGGAAGCAGCGCGGTAAAAGTATTGAAGAACGTCAAGAATTGTTCCGTCATGGTGGTTCCCAGATCTTTCAATTTCCAAAAATTGGAATTGGTGGTCTTTCCTACGGAGTATACCCATTTTTTTCCAAAAAATGTATTGCTGCCCCTATTGCAATTGGCGGACATGTGGAAACCACAGATCAAAATCTTTTATGTGGCACAACAATTCAAATTGTCAGAGCAACAGGAAGCGAACAAAAAGATTTTGAAAACACGCTTTGAAGGACATCCAACGGTATTTCACAAGGTGGTGATAAAAACCACCGTGGCCGAGGCCATCAGACAGTTTGCGGAAGGAGAGAAAGCCGATTTGGTCGTGCTTACCAACTATTCCCATGATTTTTTTGAAAAACTGACACAGGAACCCGTGGTCAAGAAAGTCAGTTTTAGGACCAAGCTCCCTTTAATGGTACTCCCTGATTTTGGGGGATAGAAAAACAAACATTATGAAAAGAATAGTACTGCCCACCGATTTCTCAGAAAATGCATGGAATGCAATTGCATACGCCTTGTCCATTTTCAAGGATGGGGAGTATGAATTTTTTATCATGAACGCATATCAGGTGGGTTCTTCAGGATTGATGACCAAAATGGGAAGGGCCAATGATACACGTCTTTTCCGGTTGTTGAAGGAAGAATCCGAAAGGGGATTGGAAAAGGTCTTGGAAAGGATCAAGGAAATTGATAAAAACCCCGGGCACAGCTTCAAAACGTTGTCCGTGGTGGACAATCTGGCCAATGCCATAGGCAGAACCGTGTATGGCAAGGAGGTGGACTGCATTGTGATGGGAACCAAGGGGGCGACAGGCCTTAAAGAGGCCTTTATGGGTAGCAATACCCACAAGATCATTGAAGAGATCAATTTTTGTCCCATTATAGCCGTTCCAGAAGATTACATGGGCAAAGGCACTGTGGATACCATTTTGTTGGCCACGGGGTACGAACATCTTTTTGAAGCCTATGAATTTAAGCCACTTCTGGATATTGCCAAACTTTTTGGTTCCAAGATTTTGGTGACCTATGTGGGCGATTTGGATGAGCTTACCCCACGGCAAATGAAGGCGAGGAAACTCATGGAAAAACATTTAAGATCTGTAAGGCATGAGTTTGTAGAGGTACAGAAGGGTGCTTCCATCAACAAGACCATTCAAAATATGGTGGAGAACAATGCCAAGGTGGATATGGTGGCCATGATCAACTATTGGCACAGTTTTGTCGAAAAGATTACCCATGAGCCCGTTATCAAAAAAATCTCATTCAATACCCTCGTTCCATTTTTGGTGATGCACCTATTTGAGTGATGATGTCTCCAACTTCACAGTGGGGGGGCTATGCAAAGGATTTGATCACTTGGAGAATGGCCTGTTTTTGAAGTACTCCGGATTGGCGCCATAGCTGTTGCCCTTTTTTAAAGAGCACCATGGTGGGCACGCCCCTAACCTGATAGGTTTGGGCCAAAGGTTGGTTTTTGTCCACATCTACCTTTATTATTTTGATGGCATCACCCATTTCGGCTTTCACTTCCTTTAAGATAGGGGCCAACATTTTACAGGGACCACACCACTCAGCATGAAAATCGATCAAGATCAATTGGTCCGAGTTTATTAAATCGGCAAAACTTCCTTTCATCGGTTCAATATTTACCCGTACAAGGTATAAAATCCAAGCTTTCTGGGAATTGACAGAAATCATAGTATGTAAAACCCACATACAATAGTTTTATGGGCGATATGGGTCCTTAAAATTTGCGAGCTATGATGAAGATTGTGCTACCCACCGATTTTTCCGAAAATGCTTTCCATGCCATTGGCTATGCGGCCAATCTGTTGGAAAACGTTACCTGTGTGTTTTATCTGTTGCATGCATATACCCCGGCCATGTACCGTATTGACTATGCCTTTGGCAGCCCAGGTCAGCTGGGGCTTCCGGATGAACACCATACGATTGCGGAAACCTCACTGGAAAAGACAAGGATGCGGATAGAGCGAAAATTTGACAATCCCAAGCATATATATTTTGCCCATGCCGCTTTCAACACCTTGGAAGACGAGATCAAAACCATGGTAAAAAATGAAAATGTGGATGCCATTATCATGGGTACCCAAGGAGCCACGGGGGCCAAGGAAATTTTGTTCGGGTCCACCACGGTGGGAATCTTCAAAAAGGCCGATGTACCCGTTTTGGCCGTTCCATCATGGTATCGTTTCGCGCCCCCAAAGGAGATCCTGTTCCCAACGGATTATGAAGTGGATTATGAAAAGGCGGATCTTGATTTTTTGATGCACGTATCCAAATCTTGGGGCTCCCATATCCACGTGATGCATGTTTCACCTCCGGACGGGCTCACTCAAGATCAAGAACGGAACAAAAAGGTCCTGGAAAAAATACTGAAAGGCAAGGCCCATACGGTCCACGACTTGCCCGATCAAGATTTGGTACAGGCCATAAATACATTTCAAAAGAATGTCTCGATGGATCTTTTGGTCATGATAAAGAACAAACATTCCTTTTTGGAACGCCTTTTTTTGGAACCTGTGATCCAAAACATTGGGCTGCACAGCAAAATTCCTTTTTTGGTGCTCCCGTATAACCCTAAAACCTGACCGATGTTACAAGTACTAGCGCCCACCGATTTTTCCGATAATTCATATAATGCCCTTTTTTATGTGGCACATCTGCTCAAAAAGGAAGAATGTACCTTCCATATTCTTAACGTGTTTGACAAAGGGGACACTGCTTGCAAAAATAAATGCAAGGAAGGCCTCGATGCCATTGCCCATAGATTGATCAGGGACGTGGGACGCAACAGAAAACATAAACTAAAAAAGATTCCCTTGCGTTCTAGCCTGACCCAAGGGGTTTCCAGTTACGCACAACAACACGGGATTGATTTTATGGTCATTGGAAACAAGGGCAAGGATGAGACCAAGGACATCCTTTTCGGAAACAATGCCATGCAATTGGTCAGGGAGGTCAATTGTTGCCCCATACTGATCGTTCCCTTGGAAATCGATTTTAAAAAAGTCGAGAAAATCGCCTTCATTTCCAATTACAGCCATCCAATTCCCGTAGAGGGCGTAAAAGCCCTGAAATTCATGAACTTTGTTACGGAAAGTATAGTGGTGCCCATGACCATTGAGGATGGAAAGGACAACAAAACCATCTTGGGGCACAAGACGGATTTTTTTAATGCCCTTTCACTGAACATGTCCAAGGAAGTGATATTACCGGTCTTTGAAGACAAGGCAAAGACCATTTTGGAATTTGTGGACCTATGGGAAATAGATATGCTCGGCATGGTCTATTATCCACACCATTTCTTTCTGGAATTTATTGGCAAGGGAATCATCAAGGAATTGAACGTGAAGTTGTCCGTGCCGTTTCTGATACTACCCTTCAAGGCAAAGTGACCTAAGTCATGGCGCATCCTTCTGTTGTAATGTAGCTTTAGGGAAAAACCTAAGCTATCATGGACAAGAGAGTATTGTTACCCACGGATTATTCAAAAAACGCATTGAATGCCATACGATACGCACTGGAGCTGTATAAAAATGTTCAATGCGATTTTTACCTGCTGAACGCCTTTCATGTTTCTGGCTATACTTTGGACAGTATGATGGTCCCCGAACCCGGGGAACGTTTTTATGAAATGGCCAAAAAAGAATCGGAAGAAGGCATGGCCCGATTGGTGGAGATGCTGAAACTGCAGCCTGAGAACCTTAACCACCGGTTCCATACCATTTGCACCTTCAACAGTTTGGTGGAGGCCGTGAACAATGTGATAGCCATCAAGGATATTGATATCATTGTGATGGGTACAAAGGGGATAACGGAATCCAAGGCAAGGATTTTCGGGACCAATACGGTGGCAGTAATGGAAAGGATCAAAGAATGCCCCGTCATCGCCGTTCCCAGCGATTATACCTTTAAACCGCCCAAAGCGATAGCTTTTCCAACGGATTATAAAACAGACTTCAAGAAAAAAGAGATGCAGTATTTGGTGGAAATAGCAAAACTGCACAATGCCAAAATCAATGTGGTACATATAGACAAGGACAAAGATGGAAAATTGAACCACACCGAGGAACGCAATAAGCAGCTGTTACAGGATATTTTGGATGGCACGGATTACGAAATGCACTTTCTATCCGCCATAAAAATCAGTAAGGGCATAAATCTGTTCGTGGAGAGCACAGATTGCGATATGATCGCTTTTTTGAACAGAAAGCACCTGTTCTTTGGCAGTATACTTTCCAATCCCTTGGTCAAGGAAATTGGGTATGATCCAAAGGTGCCGATTTTAGAACTCAACGATAATTGAAAACGGGACGATGAAACAGGCAGGAATTTGGTTGGACAAACAAGAGGCTTTGGGTGTGGTTTTTGAAAATGGAAGGGAATCCAATTTTTCCATACCCTCGGAGGTTGATTTTTTTCATCCAAGGGGAGGATCACGGTCGAAAACCAGATGGGGTCCGCAGGATGTGGTCCAAGACAGTAAATATCTTGAAACTGAAAAACATCAGCTCAAAAGATACTTTGCGAAAATCGTCGAAGCTTTGGATGAGGTGGATGAATTGGCAATCTATGGGCCGGCCGAGGCGCCTGACAAGTTTTTGAAGGAGCTGGAGGAAAACCATCCGCAACTGGCTTCCAAGATAAGGACGAAGGAAAAGGCGGACAGTATGACCCACAACCAATTTCGGGCCTTGGTGAGAAATTTCTATGGGATCGAGGAACATTTTCCATAGACCCTGAGGCTGATGGCAAATTGATTTAAATCATTTCGCACAAACCCTACAAACCTTACATTCAGCGTCACCTTAAAAAATTTCACGAATTGGGACGGGCCATGGTCGAAGAAAACAGAATAGAGGCACTGCACATCCAACTGCAGCAGTGGAAATCCCACCTACAGTTTATCGAGGATGAAACGGCCTTCATTGAAAGGCTGCTGAACTCCTATGTTTTTGAACCGAGGACCCCCAATCTTTTTGAACGTTTGGAGACCTTCAAACAGAGATTCAGGGAATCCAAAAAGGAAAGGGAACGCCTCAAAAGGGCCATAATAAGGCACGAGGGCATATTGGGCGGTATTTACGAGTGCACTTCCAAGATCTGCGATGAGGGCTACTATCAAAAACACTGCGAACTCCAAGAAAGGGTGCAGCAATATTTTGAAGACTACCTAAAGCTCAAAACCGAAGTGTACGGCTACGCTGGATCTATACTGAAGCGGCGAAAACCAACGAAGTGATTTAGGTCATTTTGCGAGGTGCACCGCAGTTCTAAATTTATATATGATAAGTTCATTAATCTAAAAATCTAGTATTATGTCACTAGTTAAATTGACCGGAAAACGATTTCCATGGAATGAAAGCTTGATCGATTTTTTCAATCGGGACGCCTTCATTGATGATGATTTTTTCAACTTGGAAAAATCCCTTCCATCAATGAACGTGAAGGAGCACGATGGTGATTTTGAAGTGGAACTGGCCGCGCCAGGTTTCGAGAAAAAAGATTTTGAGATCACCATGAAGGATGACGTTTTGGAGGTTTCTGCCCACAAGAGCAAAGAAGAGACCGAAAAAGACGAAGACTACACCAGAAGGGAATTCAACTACAATGCGTTTACCCGTACCATGCAACTGCCCAAAACGGTAGATTCAGCAAAAGATGTGAAGGCAACCTATAAAAATGGCATACTGAAGCTCAGCCTTCTGAAAAGGGAGGAAGCCAAGGTGAAACCCAAAAAGGTTATTGAAGTTGTCTAAAAATGAACATGCGGCAAATGAGATCTCATTTGCCGCAATAAAACCCTAACGCTATGAAACCCAAGACCCAAAAATCAAAATATAGGGAATGGTACAGTGCCGAGGAACTTCATGAAGAGTCCAAAAAATGGTCATCTGAGCTGGAGTTTGCCAAAGACGAGCAAAAATTCTTGGACGATATGGTCAAGGATTATACCCTGGACATTATTGACTCTGATATGTTCAATACCGTTCAACCCGTGGTGGAAGCATTGTCCAATTCTGAAGCCGAACTGGTAAAACTCTTCAAAAAGATTCAGTTGCACGAAAACCAATTGCAGATCATGGTGGACGATGTGGACCAGAACAAAATGGAGAATGCCTATTTGGATACCCACTCGGATCTGGCCAAGGAAGTGGAGGAATACTTTGCAAAGTATCGGAGGTCAAAAGCAAAAATTTTTGATATCGTTTCCAAAGTGATCAAAAGAAAAAAGCAAAAAAGGCTGCTCAACTAAGGGAAGCGTTCATTTCCCAATACTTTTTGTGTCATGATGAGAATATTCCATCTCACAGGATGGGGCTCAGCAATTTGGCAAACCCTTCGATCAATTTATTGATCCAAGGGCGCTTGCTGAATGCCTTAAAATCCTTCAACTTGATGGATTTGGAGCAATCCGCGATAAAATGTTCCTTCAACTGTTGGCACAAAGCCTTATCATAGACAATGGCATTGGCCTCATAATTTTGTTGGAGGCTGCGGTTGTCCAGATTGGCCGTACCCACACTGGCAACCCCATCATCGCACACCATCACCTTACTGTGCAAAAAACCATCCGGGTAAAGGTAAATTTTGATGCCCGCCTTGAGATAAGATTCAAAATAGGCCCTTACGCACCAGTCCACCAATTTCATGTCGGTACTTGAGGACATAAGCAACCTCACATCCACACCACTCAAAGAAGCAGTCTCCAGACTTTGCAGAATGGCATGGTTGGGGATGATATATGGGTTGATCACGTAGAGATATTTTTTGGCACTGTTGATGATCGAAAAATAGACCTGCTCCATAACGGCAAAGTCATCATCGGGACTACTGGGCACAATTTGCATGGCCGTTCCTTTTTTAGGTGTCTTTCCCATTTTGAACTGTGATGGGTCCACCTTTTCCCCACTGGCCAAATACCAATCGGTGATGAAGATCCTATTCAAAAAAGAGACGGCTTCCCCTTCGACCTTCAAATGGGTATCGTGCCATTTTCCCAAAGCAGGGTCTCCCCTAAGGTATTTATCGGAGATGTTGATGCCCCCCGTAAAGCCAATGGTGTTGTCCACCACAATGATTTTCCGGTGGTTCCTATAGTTGAGGGAAGATAGGAACCTTCCAAACCTAAAAGGAAGGAACTGTTCCACCTCAACCCCGATTTTTTTGAGCCTGTTGAGGTAGTTCTTGCTCAGGGAATAACTTCCAATGCCATCGTACAAAAGCCTAATGGTGACATTTTCGGCCACTTTCTTTTCAAATATTTCCAATAGCTTTTCGGCCAAAAGGCCTTCCTCAAAAATGTAGTACTGGAGATGTATGTACTCTTTGGCATCCTCCAGAGCCTTGAAGATGCTCTCAAAGGTATTTTTTCCGTCTTTGAGCAGGGTCAGTTCGTTGAAATTGGTGAGAGGGCATTTTGATGTTTCCTCGATGAGCCTTACAAGCTTTTCGTACCCTTTGGGGGTTTCCACACCCATGGATGCCGAGTTGTGGGGCGAATCTTCAAAAAAATTGTTCTTCAGGGAAAACAATTTGTTCTTTCTCCGATTTCTCCCCAACAAAAGATACAGCAGAAAGCCACCAACAGGGATAGTGAAGATGGCCAAAAGCCAGGCCAATGTCTTGCTTGGTCGTACACCGTTCAAAAGTAGGCTTATCACCATGCTTATGGCGATGATGATATAGACGGCTATGATGGCAGAAAGTAGCATTTGTACACGTAACGATGGTCTAACAAATATAAGTTTATCAACGGACTATGGTCAATGATTGGGGTCACCGCAGTTTCACGCCATTGTTTTCCGCATCGGACAAGGTCTATTTTGATATTTTTTAGGGAAGGTGTGAAAGGAAACCCAATCTGTGCAGACCTATTACCCTGTATGGACCGCCCCCATGAATGGGGTTGGCCCCAAAGGGAGAAAAAATTGAATAAGAAATCCTTAATCCATTCAAGATGAAAAAAATGATATTGGCCTTGTTTCTTGTCATGGCAACCTGGGCACAGGCACAGTCCATAGATTACAATACCAAAAAGGGATATGCCGCCTCCGGATACGATGTTGTGGCCTATTTTGACCATAATGCCCAAGAAGGTCTCAAAGAGTTCTCAACAGAGTATGATGGGGTAAAGTATAAGTTCTCAAATCAAGAAAATTTGGACAAGTTTGTGGCCAATCCTGCCAAATATGCCCCCCAATACGGAGGATATTGTGCCTATGCCGTGGCAGTTTCGGGAAAGAAGGTGAATGTTGATCCAGAAACGTTTGAGATAAGGGATGGAAAACTTTTTCTGTTCTACAATGCCGGAAAGACCAACACCCTGGAACTCTGGCTAAAGGAATCCCCAAAGCAATTGAAGGCCAAGGCCGACAAAAATTGGGAAAAAATAAAAAACAAGTAACTTTTTGGGACATCGATAGTCATATTAAGTGAGGGAAAATTTGCTTTTAGGTGTCAGGGATGCCTATTTTAGAGGTAAATATGTGCAATCGCTACCAATACGGGTAGGCTTGTTGAGCTGATAAATTCTATATGGCAAAATTTTTAAAAGTCTGTTTTTCTGGTCTTCTGATAAGCTTTTTGGGCGCTTTGCCTTTGGGGACCCTGAATTTGACAGCCTTTGATATTGCCGCATCGCAAGGGTTGGCATCTGCCATGTGGTTTGCCCTGGCCGTGGTGTTGGTGGAACTTGTGGTGGTTCAGTTGACCCTTTTCGGAAATGAAAGACTGCAATTGAACGATAAGGTGATGTACTACCTGATTCCGCTTGGGATAATCCTTTTGCTTTATTTGGCCATCTCACATTTTACCACATCGGCCAGTGTTCCGGAAATGGATTCCAAGATCAATCTTTTCCCCCAGTTTAAATCAACATTTGTTTTGGGGCTTTTATTGAGTGGGCTTAACCCTCTGCAGATTCCTTTTTGGATGACATGGAACAGGGTTTTGGACAACAGGGGAATACTGGAAACTTCAAAGACCTCTTATGCCCTTTACCTGATGGGGATTGGAATAGGCACCTTCATAGGCCTTGGAATCTTCATCATCGGAGGCAAATATATATTTACCAATTACGGGGAATACGATAGGATAACGAATATGCTAATGGGATTGCTGTACCTTGGATTTTCTTTCTATCTTATGTTCCGGTTCATTAAAAAACGACTTAACTACAAAATACACTGACCATGTTCAAATCTTCCCTCGATACGATTGAGCAATTCAAGGAAATCCTACGCCAAGTTCCAGAAGAATGCTATGCCGCACCATGCAAAGTGCTTTCCGATGCATCCATTGGGCAACATACCCGACACATTATTGAATTATATCTATGCTTGATCAAGGGATATGATCATGCCGATGTCTCCTATGACCGGCGGGAACGAAATAGAAGGATCGAGATGGAACTTCCCTTTGCCATAGCACAGTTGGAACATATCCAAGCAACATTGGAACGCCCCAACAAACCCATAAAAGTAACCTATGAGCTCGGTGAGAAGGAAACCTGTTTGGAATCCAATTACTATCGCGAGGTAATGTACAATTTGGAACATACCATTCACCACCATGCGCTCATCAAAATAGGGATCGAACATTTTACGGACCTGCAACTCCCGGAATCGTTCGGGGTCGCACCATCCACAATGCAACACAGACAGGCATGTGCACAGTAAGCTTCATATCAAGGAATAACCGTTATTTCATCACTTCCAATAGGGATGAGCATATTTCACGTCCCTTGGCCTATGAGCCCAAAGAAGAAGTGATCAATGCCACAAAGGTGCTCTTCCCAAAAGATCCCAAGGCGGGAGGTACGTGGTTTGCCCTTAATGAATATGGAGTTGCATCGGTACTGCTCAATGGGGCCTTTGTGCGTCATACGCGGAACGGCGAATATGCCAAGAGTAGGGGGTTGGTACTGTTGGATGTGATCAGTTCCCCAGAACCTGAACTGAGACTTCAGGAAATGGACCTGTACCAAATTGAGCCTTTTACCTTGATTTTGTTCAATGCGAAGTTATTGGAATTTCGATGGGATGGCAGTCAAAAATATTTTAAGCCTTTGGACAAAAGGAAAGATCATATCTGGTCTTCGGTAACTTTATATGATGATGGGGCAATTGCCCGCAGGGCCTCTCTTTTCAACAGGTTTTTGGAGACAACCGCGGACATAAATCCTTCCGATGTAGTGGATTTTCATTCCAACAACCATCAAGATTTTGAAAATGGGTTCATCATTGACCGCAAAACAGGGCTGAAGACCTTTAGTGTTACCCAAGCGGTGATTGATCGGGATGAGGTCCTGCTCAGACATTTCGACCTGCTCAATCACAAGGAATACGAAATGCCCTTTTCTCCCGATCCACTTACAGTACCCGTAAAATGAGCACTTGGAAATTAAAATGGCATAGACTCACACATTGGGAATACTGGCCACTTTGGGCCATTTATTATCCCTTGTTCCCAGTTTGGCTGTACTATTCCATCAAAGCGCGCTCCTTTTTCTTTTTCAATGCGGCCAACCCATCCATGAAAAATGGGGGCATGGCCATGGAATCCAAAATGGAGATCTATAAACTCATTCCCCAACAGTTTATCCCCAAAACGGTATTGGTCCAATGGAACGAGAAGCCCGAAGAAGCCTTGGAAAGAATACTGGGAGAGGACATCGGTTTCCCCTTTATTGCAAAACCAGACATAGGCATGAAGGCCTTTGGGGTGGACAAAATCCAGAATAAGGACGAGTTCCGAAGCTATTTTTTTAGGACACCCAAAGATTTTTTGGTGCAGGAACTTATTCCCTATACCAAAGAAGTGGGTATTTTCTACGTGCGCAGACCCGATGACAAAATGGGAAAGGTCACGGGTATTGTCTCCAAGGAGTTTTTGACGGTAACCGGGGATGGCAAAAATGCCATTTTACAATTGATCAAAAAGGACCCCAGAAGCCATCTGCAGTTGCAGGCCTTGAAGAAGAAATATGGGATTAAACTCAACGAAGTCCTTGACAATGGTGAGGAGTTTGTTTTGGTCCCCTTTGGAAGCCATACCCGAGGGGCCAAGTTTGTGGACATTACCCATAAGTTGAACGACGGTCTTTTAAGGACCATTGATGGCATTTGTTCTAAGATGAAGGACTTTCACTATGGGCGATTGGATGTGCTGTACAACTCATTTGAAGAGCTTTCCCAGGGGAAAAACTTTAGTGTGATCGAGATCAATGGGGCAGGGGGAGAGGCCACCCATATCTATGACCCACAACACTCCCTGTTCTTTGCATGGCGTGAAATAACCAGACACTGGGGCTTTCTCAATGAAATCAGTATCATCAACCACAAAAAAGGACATTCCTATTTGAGTTTTAGGGATGGTAGGGCCATGCTCAAGGCCAATGGGGAACTGGAGGCACAGCTTAGGGTGATTTAAAGAGTCTAGGAATCCTTTTCCGCCATTTGCATCTTGTGCTTAATAGCCTTTACGATGATAGGAGCATGGATACGGGAATTTTCAATGAACCATTTGTGGGTTTCCATACCACCGCAGATCACACCGGCCAAAAACAATCCCGGAACATTGGTTTCCATGGTCTCAGGATTGTAAGCGGGCGAACGTTTTTCATCTTTGGACAGGGTAATGCCCAGCTTTTCCAGAAACTTAAAATTGGGCATATAGCCCGTTAGGGCCAACACAAAATCGTTTTCAAGGACTACGGTTCCTTCGGGAGTATCCACTATGATTTCCCGTTCCTTGATTTCCTTCACTTCTGAATGATAACAGGCTCTGATGCTCCCTTCTTCGATTCGGTTGATAATATCGGGCCGCACCCAATATTTTACCCGTTGGCCCACCTCGGGGCCCCGAATGATCAAAGTGACCTCGGCTCCCTTTCGCCAACATTCCAAAGCGGCATCTATGGCCGAATTGCTTGCCCCGATCACTGCCAATTTTTGGCTGGCATAAAAATGGGGATCCTTATAATAGTGGGAAACTTTGGGCAAATCCTCACCGGGTACATTGATTTTGTTGGGCAGATCATAGAATCCTGTGGCCACGATGCTGTTTTTGGCATGGTATTGACCCCTATCGGTTTTCACGGTGAAGAATTCTCCCTGTTTTTCCACTTTCAATACTGTTTCAAAAAGATGGATGTTGAGCTGGTTGGAGGTAACGATCCTTCGATAATATTCCAAGGCCTCATTGCGTTTGGGCTTGGCCTCTTTACTGATAAAGGGAATGTTATCGATCTCCAATTTTTCCGAAGAGGAGAAAAACTGCATATTGATGGGGTAATTGAATAGGGAATTGACAATGGGACCTTTTTCGATGATCAAATAGGAAAGCCCTTGCTTTTTGGCCTCCAATCCACAAGCAATGCCAATGGGTCCTCCTCCAACAATAACAAGATCAAATGCCTGCATTATGCAATCAGTTCTTTTAGATTTTTGATGGTTTCGGTTGGGTTTTGACTTTTGAACACAAAATTTCCCGCAACCAGCACATCGGCCCCAATGTCCACAAGCTGTTTGGCGTTGGCCGCGTTCACTCCGCCATCAATTTCGATCAGGGCGCTGGAATTTCGCTTCGCAATGAGTTTTTTCAGGTCTTTTACCTTTTGATAGGTGTTCTCTATAAAGGATTGCCCCCCAAACCCAGGATTCACACTCATCACGATAACAATGTCAATGTCCTGGATGGTATCTTCCAACAAATTCACCGAGGTATGTGGATTTAGGGCCACCCCAGCCTTCATGCCTTCCGCCTTTATGGCCTGGAGGGTCCTGTGCAAGTGGGGACAGGCCTCATAATGTACGGTCAAGTGGTTTACCCCCAACTCTGCAAAAGTCTTGATGTAACGATCAGGGTCCACAATCATCAAATGGGTGTCCAGCGGTTTTTTGGCGTATTGGGTAATGGCCTGTATCACGGGCATTCCAAAAGAAATGTTGGGCACAAAGATCCCATCCATGATATCTAAATGAAACCAGTCCGCCTCGCTCTGGTTCACCATTTCTATTTCACGTTGTAAATTGGCAAAATCAGAAGCCAATAGGGAAGGTGCAATGATTTTCTTGCTCATTTGAAGACCTTAAGTGTTCCTTACAAAGGTAGTGAAATGTTAAGGTAATCCCTTAAAAGCGCTGATCCAAACTATTCCATTGGGCTGTCTATGGCAATAGGGCCATAAACGGCATCCCGAAACCTTTTGTGGAGGGTCCCATCAAATGGAAACACCTGTACGAAGAAAACAGCGGTAAGCTCATTGACCGGATCTACCCAAAAAAGGGTAGTGGCGGCACCATCCCAAAAGAATTCTCCCACAACACCATTGTTTTCCTCAGGAGAGGCTGGAGGGCGCAGTCGGACAGCAAAATCGATACCAAAGCCCACCTGACCCTTACTTGGCAGCCATGAACGCTCCGTAATGTTTTCATCAAGATGGTTGGTGGCCATGAGTTCAACGGTTTCCGGTTCAAGAATCTTTACCCCATCCAAAGAGCCTTTATGGACCAGCATTTGGGCAAACCGCATATAATCGTCCAGAGTGGAGGTAAGTCCCCAACCCCCTGGGGTCAACGGCCATTTGGAAAAGTTGAAACTGTATGCCAGACTATCGGGGACTTGGGTCAACTTGCCATTTTCATCCTTTTGGTAAGCTGATGACATCCTTTCACGGTCATTTTCGGGCACCACATACCGGGTCTCTGTAAGCTTTAACGGCCCCAATACATGCTCTTGAACATATTCGGCATAAGGTTTTCCCGAGATGCGCTCCACCAAAAAGGCCTGTACATCCACAGAAGGACCATATTCCCATTTTTCTCCGGGTTGAAACCATAGGGGAACGCTACCGAGTTTTTCGGCCATTTGTGTCAAAGTGTTTTCCCTGTTAAATGGGTCTGCGGCCTGCATGGCCTCGCTGAGTCCAGGAATGTCAATACGGGTAGAAAAACCCGCGGTATGGCGGGTGAGGTCCTGGATGGTAATTGGCCTGCGAATGGGCTCTAAAATCATGGCTCCAGTGGAGTCAACACCTTTGTATACCTGCATATTGGCAAATTCAGGGGCATATTTTTCAAGAGCATCGTCCAATTTGAACTTTCCTTCTTCATACAGAGTCATCAGGGCAACGCCGGTAACGGGTTTGGTCATGGAAAAAATCTGGACCAAGGTATTTCGCGCCATGGGCTTTTGGTTTGCACTGTTGGCATAACCAAAGGAGTTGAAATAGACCTCTTTGTCCTTTTCGAAGATCAATGCCGAAACCCCGGCAACATCACCAAGGTCCACAAAACTTTGCAAGGTAGAATCCAAACGGGCTTTGGCAGTCTTATTGATAATTTTGTGGGCCTCATCCTCATTTTTGCAGGATACCGATAACAGAAGGATCAATGCGTACAGGGAAGCTATTTTTTTCATAACGGAAGAGGGTTATAGGTCAAATGAATCTAAATTGTATTGGTGGGAAGGATTGTTCATGCCCTAACTTTTGGGAGTAAATTGTTGTGGATCATAAAAAAACTGCTCTTTGGCAATTTTGTTCCCCGCCCAAGTTTGATAGGCAATTTCCTCAATATCGCTTTTTGTGCCATTCAGCCATTCAAACTGAAAACGCCATTTAATGATGACATGGTTGCCACTTACAAAATAGGGGCGGATGCATTTTGAGGTCACTTTTTTGGCTTTTTCCAACATTCTACGTTCGTTGGCCACAAGATTTTCCCTGCCTACCCTCGGTGAGGATTGATTTTCCTGTATGGTGGCATCATCGGTATAGTACTTTTCAATGACTTTGTCATGGGACTCACTTTCCACAGAAGTGATAAAGCTCTCCAAGGTTTGGGTTGTTGGCATGTAAAGTTTTTAAAAAAGAAAGGTAGCCATTAAAATGAAACTTCGGCAGCCTTTTTATCTAAAAGTCAAATAATTGGCTTCAAATGGAAAGCGGTTTTGTAAGAATCGTCGACGGTGGTTACAGCCAATAGGTCACCTTTAGTACAATGGACCTGTTTTTGATACCCAGGCCGGTGGTGTCATGGTTTTCGTTGTAAATCAGGAAGATATCTGACATGGGACTATACCGCCACTGCAATCGGGAGAATGCACTGAAATTATCATCCCTGGAATTGTACTGTAGGACATTGGTGAAAAACAATTTGTTGGAAAAGCTGATGTTGCCATTGAACCTAACCAAATGTAGATTGTTCGCCCCATAACCTTCTGCCAGGCGAATATCATTATAGTCGTAGGTAATCCCAAAACTTCCCCAAGGTCTAAATCGGAACGAACCTTGCGCCATGGCACCCAGTCTGGTACCATTGTAGAATTGTCCGTAACCAACAAGGGTGTTCCATACAAAGGTTTTACGCACATCGGAACTGTATTGTACATCAAATCTGGAAAAGGAATAACTTTCAACGGGAATGGGCGTAAACTCATCTCCTATCAAGGAGGTGGGAAAGAGGAGGTCTACCTGTTGATACCGTCCAATAAGATTGAGCCTGGCGGTATTCTGGAATTCAAAATCGTAGGCAAAATTATCTTGAGCCTCATTAAAGGTACCATCATGGTTTAAATATAAATTGTGCCAGGTCCGAAGGCCATGATAGTTGATTTTTTTGTTCTCGCCTTCGGGAAAGAAGAGGTAACGTACCCACGGATTGATCAAGGTGTAGCCCACCCGTATGGTCTCGTCCGTTTCGGCATTGTAATTGTCCAACCGCGGATTTACGCCCAGTTCAGTGATGTAATTATCCCCTACCACGTTAAAGGTCCACCCAGTTCTAAAGCGTTTGGAACTGTAATAGCCCTCAAACCCATAAAAATGGGTGTCGTCGTATTTCTCTGGGGTCAAGGAGGTGTGGTACATGAAAGTTGTGTTAAGCCTTCCACTTTCTGAAACATAGCTGAACTCCAAACCGGCATTTCTTGAATATTCCAATTGCTGCGTATTGCTGGTAGCTTGTCTGTTGATCAAAACTCCTTTGATGACCGACCTTTTCAATACCTTTTGCTGAAAGGCGGCAACACTATAGTTTTGGGCGGCAAATTCCTCTGTTCTTCTGGTTTGGACGTTCATCACACCCATTCGTAGGTTCGGAGTGATATTTCCCGTAAGCCTGGCCCCAAAGTCGATGGGGACTGCCTCATCATCCATGATGCCAATTCTTCGGGAAAAGAAGGGTTTGATATCGTAGGTTCCAAAATTGGAAAAGATATCATTGTTTTCAAGGAAGAAATTTCGCTGCTCCGGCAAAAAAATATCAAAACGTGTAATGTTGGTCACTTGTTGGTCCACATCGGCATTGGAAAAGTCGGGAAACAATGTCAAATCAAGGTTCAAACTGCTGGTGAGCGCCACCTTTACCTCGCCGCCCAGATCACTTGTCAATTTAGCCTCGTCTTGCTCCTCGTCTTCAAAATCCCGAAGGGATGACGAGGTTACGTATGGATTTAAAATAAAAGTGCCTTGGGCTTTTTCCGGGCTTTGGTCCCAAGAAAGCGTCCCCATATAGTTCATGCCCACCCCATTAAAATTAACGGGAAACTGTGTCCAAGTACTGTATTCGTTATTGTTTTTATCGCCCCTGATAAAATTGATACCCCATGCGTGTTGGTTGGCATTGTAACGCAAGGTTTTAAAAGGGATGGCAATCTCCACTACCCAGAAGTTGGAGTATTGTTCTGTTTTCGAGGCCCATTTGTTGTCCCAGTTTTCGGAGCTATAGGTTTGGGAACCCTCTAGGGTCAAAGTGCCTTCAATTTCGCCGCCACCGGCCGTTACTCCAAACATGAAACCACTTTGCTTGGTGTTTACCGGGTCTAGGGCCACTGTAAAATTGTCACTGCCCCAATAATCCTCATCATTGTCTCTAACCAAGGACTGAACGATGCGCTTACCCTGATCGTAGCATTTGGCCACAACATATAGTTGGTGTTCATCATAGGTCAGTTTTACTTCGGTTTGATACTGGGCGGTACCCTGATCACTGGGCCAATGGTTGTAGAATGTAGTGGTTGTGCTGTGGCTTGCCCATTCTTCTTCCTCTATTACTCCGTCCAAAACTATGGGTACTTGGCTTTTTTTGATTTGGTATTGGTACGTTGCCCTGGTATCGCTTCCTCCGTTTTGTGAAAATCCAATACATGTAAATAGGAACAAGGCGGCCGTCCAAACAATTTTCATGAGCTGTTCGTTTTTTGATGATACCCAAAGAACCTTCGACTGAAAATCATAAACAAATCATTTTTGGGAATGTAGTTTCAAAATGGGGATACGACGTTTACGGACTGTTTGGTGCCGAAAATGCGCTGAACAAGGTTGAAAATGTAGAAAGGGGAGCGTTGGGAAGCGATTTAAGGAATGCTTAACACCAATTATGCTTTTCTAAAGTATGGTTTAGTGCGAATGACGCTGTAAGACCTCCATGGCGTGGGACCGATAGTTGCGCCCAATGGGCAGTTCCTTGCCTTTAACCTCGACCATAATGCTGTTAAAGGCGGTGACTTTTTCCACCGCGACAATAAAAGACCTGTGGATTCTTATGAACTGTTTTTTGGGAAGCTTTTCGGCCAGATAACCGATGCGTTGCGTGGTCAAGATCTCACCGTCTCCCATGTGGATGATCACTTTGTCATTTAAACTTTCCAAATAGCTAATATTGGATAAATCCAGCTTTAGAATTTTACGCTGTGATTTTATGTACAGCAATTCGGGTTCTTCCCCTTTCTTTGTCTCATCTGCTTGCTTTTGGATGTTTTCCTCTTGGGGGCCGTTGTCGTGGCTTCCATTGAGGTATTTGTTCACTTTGGAAATCGTTTTCATGAAGCGTCCCAAGGAAATGGGCTTTAATAAATAATCTATGGCGTCCAGTTCAAAGGCCTTGATGGCATACTCCCGATAAGCGGTTGTAAAAACGACCAGAGGAAGGGGATCTAAGGATTCCAGCAACTCCATTCCGCTGATTTTTGGCATTTTTATGTCCAGAAAAACAACATCGATCTCCTTTTTTTGAAGATGGCCAAAAGCTTCCACAGCATTGGCACAAACGGCCACCACCTCCAGTTGGTCAATCTGATTGGCGTGTTTGACCATGACATTTCTGGCCAACGGCTCGTCATCAACAATTATGCATTTAATTTTTCTTGTCATAAATCCTTTTTCGAATTTAAGAACTTATACCGCGTAGGTCAATCTCCAATTTTACCAAAAAGCTATCGGACTCTTCCAGAATCTTAAGCTTGTGCTTGTTCGGGAAGAAAAGTTCCAGTCTTCGCTTGACGTTTTTAAGACCGATATTTTTGTCACCATCCAACACTTCACTGGATTCTGAGGATGCCCTACTGTTCTCTACCAAGAATTGTAGTTGTTGGTTTTCCAATTGCAGTTCAATATTGATCCAGGAATCCGAAATAAGGTTGTCGGCACCATGTTTAAAGGCATTTTCAACAAAGGGCAACAATAATAGGGGAGGGATGAGACTCTCTTTGTTATCCTCCCTTATGGATGTGGTGATGGTAAGTTGTTCCCCATATCGTAGCCTTTCAAGGGCCACCAAGTTCATAAGTTGCTCCCATTCTTTTTCTACCGTTATGAGGCGATCGTTACATTCGTACAGCATATAATCCAAAAATTTGGAAAGCCCTAGAACGGCATCGGGTGTTTTGGGAGACTTTTCCAAGGAAAGGGAGTAAATACTGTTCAGCGTGTTGAAAAGGAAATGAGGATGGATCTGGGCTTTTAAGAACTTCAGCTCGGTTTCCACTTTCTCCTTTTCCAAAGCCTTATTGATTTGATCTTTTTGATAATAGAACCGCTGCAATTTAATGGCCATAGCCACAAATACAGGGGTATATACGCTGAGCAACGAATTTATTACTTTCGGAAAATACCATAAGGGGGTACGCCAATGTTCCTCTTCCGGATTGAACCAGTGATACAGAAACTTCCAGCTCATGTAACGGTCTATCAAGGCCATGGAAACGGCAAGTAGAAATGATAGAACGATATAGGTGGTAGTTTTCTTGGGATAGAGATACTGGGGCATCAAAAAGTAAAGCGTAATATAGGTGGGAATCATTTTCCAGGGCAGCAAAAAGAGGAGTTGCAGTGCCTCATCCCAGTAATTGCTTCCTTCGTAGCTTCCCCAAAAGACCATATAGAACAAGACATACCCCAACCAAAAAAAGAAGTGGTAGTAAATTCTGTGTCTTGTGTTCAATATCCTGTTAAACATGTGGTTTGATGCCAATTTTCATGTCAAGCCACGCGGCTATGAATTGCATAATGGGCATGAAATTACGAAATAGGAACAAGGTGGGTGGACAAACCATGGCAGATAACAGGTTTTAAAGGGCGAACGTCTTTTCTCCACCCTCAAAAGAAGACCACTATTTGGGCTTGTCAAGTTTCTTGGCCAAAATGCAATCGATTGCGTATATTTAGAAAATTAATCGACCCATGAAAAAAAACAAAAAAGAGCTGCGCAGCAAGGAGTGGTTTGGGAGCAATGATAAAATGGGTTTTGTACACCGTTCTTGGCTCCGTAACCAAGGCTACCCCGATGATATGTTCAGGGGCAGGCCCGTAATCGGTATCTGCAATACATGGTCTGAACTTACCCCTTGCAACGGACACCTGAGGGAGTTTGCGGAAATCGTGAAAAAAGGAGTGTTGGAAGCGGGCGGGTTTCCTCTGGAATTTCCGGTGATGTCGTTGGGTGAAACCATTATGCGTCCTACCACTATGCTCTTCAGAAATTTGGCCAGTATGGACGTGGAAGAATCTATCCGCGCCAATCCCTTGGATGGCATTGTGCTGTTGACCGGGTGCGATAAAACCACGCCCTCCACTGTTATGGGGGCCTGTAGTGTGGACCTTCCCACCATTGTGGTGCCCGGTGGCCCTATGCTCAATGGGAAGTTCAGGGGTGGCGAAATTGGTTCGGGATCCTTCAATTGGATGATCAAGGAAAAAAAGAAAAAAGATGGGTTCACCGATGAAGATTTTCTGGAAGCTGAAATATGTGCTGCACGCAGTGCGGGGCACTGTAATACCATGGGTACCGCTTCCACCATGGCCACCATGGCTGAAGCTTTGGGTTTGACCTTGCCAGGAGCCTCGGCAATCCCGGCCGTGGATTCCCGAAAAAAAGTAATGGCCCAACTTTCTGGAAGAAGGATTGTGGATATGGTAAAGGAAGATTTGGCACTCTCAAAGATTTTGACCCGGGAGGCCTTTGAAAATGCCATTGTGGTGAATGCCGCAGTGGGAGGCTCCACAAATCTCATCATTCATCTGATTGCTATAGCGGGAAGAATAGGTATTCCCCTAAAACTCGAGGATTTTGATGCTTTGGGAAGCAAGATTCCATTATTGGTGAACCTGATGCCCTCAGGAAAACATTTGATGGAGGACTATTTCTATGCAGGAGGACTGCCTGTGGTCCTGAAAGAGCTAAAATCCAAACTTCATAAAACCATCACGGTCAACGGAAAATCCCATCACGAAAATTGCGGAAAGGCGGTTTGTTATGACGGGGAAGTCATTTCCAAACTTGAATCTCCCTTTCAAAAAGATGCTGGCATTGCCGTACTAAAAGGCAATCTATGCGAGAATGGAGCTGTGATCAAGCCCTCGGCGGCTACCCCAAAGTTGATGAAGCATAGGGGCCGAGCCGTGGTTTTTTCCAGTATGGATGATTATCATGAACGGATTGATGACCCCAATCTGGATATTGATGCCTCATGTGTGATTGTGCTCCAAAATGTGGGGCCCAAAGGGTTTCCAGGCATGCCAGAGGTGGGCAATGTGGACTTGCCCGAAAAATTGATCATGCAAGGCGTAAAGGACATGGTCCGCATTTCGGATGGTAGGATGAGTGGCACGGCATATGGAACAGTAGTCCTCCATATATCCCCAGAATCGGCCATTGGCGGAAATCTGGCCTTGGTCCAGGATGGGGATTTTATCGAACTGGATGTGGAAAATAGAAGATTACACCTCGATGTTTCCCCAGAGGAACTGGAAAAAAGAAGAGCAGCTTGGTCACCGCCGGAACCCCATACCCATCGGGGCTATATCAAAATTTATTTAGACCACGTGGAGCAGGCCGAAAAAGGAGCTGATTTGGATATTTTGGTGGGCGGCTCGGGAAGCGAGGTAAAAGGAGATCTTCATTGATTATGGTTAAATTTCAAAATATCCATCCATGCTTGTAGCTTATTTGTTGTTGAGTGTTGTGCTCATCATTCTTTTGGTCAATTATTTGGGATTGCATCCTTTTTTAGCCCTTTTTATCGTTGCCATTTTATTCGGTTTTGCTGCTGGAATGGACCATCAGCACATTCTTCAGACCATCAACGATGGATTTGGGGGAACCTTGGGCAAAATAGGCTTGGTCATCATTTTTGGGGTGATTATTGGGGCTTTTTTGGAAAATACAGGAGGTGCCTACGCCTTGGCAGAAACTGTCATCAAATGGGTAGGGAAGAAACGGGTTCCCGCGGCCATGGGGATTTTGGGCTATTTTGTGTCCATTCCCGTGTTTGCGGACAGTGGATTTATCCTGCTCTCCCCATTGAACAAAAGTCTGTCCAAAAAAGCGGGAATAAGTTTGGCGGGCTCTGCCATAGCACTGGCCTTGGGGCTGACGATCACCCATAATTTGGTGCCACCCACGCCGGGCCCCATTGCAGCAGCAGGAATCTTGAATGCCGATTTAGGCCTGGTACTGGTCCTTGCCATTCCCATAAGCTTGGTTGCCTTGGCCATGGCATTGGTCTTTGCCACAAAGTTTGCTGCTCGTACTTATATCGACCCAAACCCTGATACTTCCCAAGAAGATATTGACCTTAAGATTAAAAAGGCCCCATCCGCCTTTAAGGCATCATTGCCCATTGTGGTCCCCATCGTTTTGATCATGGTCAATTCCAGATTGAAGGTCCTTGGAGTTGAAGATATTCCCGTATGGCAGTCTTTCTTGCAGTTTTTGGGAGAACCGGTAATTGCCTTGATCATTGGGATGTTCTTGGCCTTTGCACTTCCCAAAAAGTTGAACAAAGAACTGATTTCAACGGATGGATGGGTCGGTAAGGCCCTAAAGGATTCTGCCAATATTTTGCTGATAACCGGAGCCGGGGGTGTATTTGGAAAGATGCTACAAAATTCAGGGATTGCCGATGTGATGGGTGAGGCCCTGAGCGGGTTGAACCTCAGTTTTTTTCTTCCTTTTTTGATAGCATCTGCCATAAAATTGGCCCAAGGTTCCTCAACAGTGGCTTTGATTACGGCAGCTTCCATTATATTTCCCATGATGGGGAGTCTGGGATTTGATACGGAAATGGACAGGGCACTGTTGGTAATTTCCATAGGGGCGGGTTCCATGGTGGTTTCCCATGCCAATGACAGCTTCTTCTGGGTGGTTACCCAAATGAGTGGAATGGATATTGGCAAAGGGTACAAACTTCACAGTTTGGGTACTTTGGTGATAGGACTTACCTCCATAATAGCGGTTTTAATCTTAAGTTTATTCGTAAGCTAGCAACATGAAACTATATCGAACAGCAAAGGGAATTGTGCTTCAAGCCCACGAAAAATATTTTTTGGTGGATTCAAATTGGGACGATTTTATCAACGATGATGCACTTTTTGAAAAATGTAGGTCAATTGCCAGGGAGCACAAGGCAGTGGAAAACGGGCCGGAACTGATTTCAAAATTCCTTCAAAAGCCCATTGAAAATCAAGAGATTTGGGCCACAGGGGTAACCTATTTCAACAGTAAAATGGGCCGTCAGGAAGAGGCCAAAGAAGCTGGTGGGGGTGATTTCTACGAAAGGGTATACCGTGCGGAGCGCCCTGAGTTATTTTTTAAGTCGACAGCGGCCAGAGCTGTGGGGCATTTGGAAAAAGTGGCCATCAGGGAAGATTCAACTTGGGATGTGCCGGAACCGGAGCTTACCTTGTGGGTCACTGCATCGAGCAAGATCGTGGGGTACACCATAGGCAATGATATGAGCAGCAGGAGCATTGAGGGTGAAAATCCACTGTATTTGCCGCAGGCCAAGAATTATGATCGAAGTGCCGCAATCGGACCTTGTATTTTTGTAACCGATAAGCCTTTTCCCAAAGAATCGATAATATATTTGGACATCGTTAGGGGGGAGACGAAGATTTTTGAGGGAAAGATTGGGGTGGACCAAATTGTGCGGAGCTTTGAGGATATTGTATCCTATCTTTACAGGCACACCTCTTATCCCAAAGGTTGCTTTTTGATGACAGGGACGGGTATTGTGCCCGATGCAAGCTTTACCTTGAAAAATGGGGATAGGATTGAGATTACAATCGATAATATTGGGACATTGTCCAATACAGTGGGATAAATCAACACAAAACAATGCATTTACAAGGCAAAAATTATTTGGGGAATGATACATCGGCCCTTGGGAGCAGCACTTTTTATGGAATAAACCCTGCAACTGGGAAAAATCTGGAAACGGCCTTTACCGAGGCAACATCCGATGAAATAAACAAAGCCATTGAAAAAGCTAAAAACGCATTCAAAACCTATAAAAACAAATCGGGCGAAGAAAAAGCGGCTTTTTTGGATGCCATTGCCGATGAAATTATAGCCTTGGGAGATCCATTGGTGCAAAGGGCCTGTGCTGAAACCGCCTTGCCCGAAGGCAGAATTGTGGGTGAGAGGGGCAGGACCATGGGCCAGCTGAAACTCTTCGCCACTGTATTGCGGGAAGGTTCTTGGGTGGATGCCCGAATTGATGAAGCCATTCCGGATAGACAACCCTTGCCACGGATGGACATCAGGAGTATGCTACGGCCCTTAGGCCCAGTGGCTGTATTTGGTGCCAGCAACTTTCCGTTGGCTTTTTCCGTGGCAGGTGGGGATACTGCCAGTGCCTTGGCGGCGGGATGCCCTGTTGTGGTAAAGGCGCACTCCGCACACCCCGGCACCTGTGAACTTGTGGCAGAGGCCATACTTGCTGCAGCCCAAAAAACAGGCATGCCCGATGGGGTATTTTCCATGGTGCATGGGGTTTCGCATGAAGTTGGGAGTGCCTTGGTCCGTCATGAAGGGATACAGGCCGTTGGTTTTACGGGTTCACTAAAAGGAGGGAAGGCCCTATTTGATATTGCTTCGAAGCGTGAAAATCCCATACCGGTATATGCCGAAATGGGAAGCACCAACCCCGTGTTCATTTTACCTGGGGCCATGAAGGAAAGAGGGGAGGAGATCGGTAAACAGCTGCACGGTTCCTTTACGTTGGGCGTGGGTCAGTTCTGTACCAATCCCGGAGTGGTCATTGCCCGTGATTCCAAAGAAACCCAAGCATTCAAGGAACACCTGTCTGATTTGGTGAACAATTCAAATTCGGGAACGATGCTGACAGAAGGCATCCACAAAGCTTTCGGTGGAGGTGTACAGGAATTATCATCCCACACAGGGGTTGCGATTTTGGCGAAGGGAAATAGCATGGGAATGAATCAAGGAACCACCAGCGTATTGACTACCGATGGCAAGAACTTCTTGTCCAATGCTTATTTGGAAGAGGAAGTTTTTGGGCCTTCCACTTTGTTGGTGAATGTCGCCAATACGGATGAAATGCTAAAAATAGCCCGAAAATTGCACGGACATTTAACGGCCACCATACATGGAACAGAGGAAGATTTAAAGCAGAACACAGAACTCATCGAAATTTTGGAAGAAAAAGTGGGGCGGTTGCTCATCAATGGGTTTCCCACGGGCGTTGAAGTGTGCGATGCCATGGTACACGGGGGTCCGTACCCTGCTACAACAGATTCAAGGTCCACATCCGTTGGAACAAAGGCCATTGAACGTTTTGCTAGACAGGTCTGCTATCAAAACTTCCCGGATGCCTTATTGCCAGATGCGTTGAAAAATGTGAATCCCCTGAAGATCATGCGATTGGTGAATGGGCAGTTGCATCGCTAAGACATTGTTTTACAGATTGTTATAAATGAAAAAACTCCGGTAATCAGCCGGAGTTTATTCATCAATCAAAAAACGAACAGTCATGATAAACTGTTATAGGTTACAAATTACAACTTTCCTGCCAAAAAAACAATTTAAGACGAATTTAACTGTAATTTGTCGGGATAAATATATGGATTATCCCAAATAGGTCTTCAAAATCTTGCTCCTGGACGTGTGTTTCAAACGTCTGATGGCTTTTTCCTTTATCTGGCGTACCCTTTCTCTGGTGAGGTCAAAAGTTTCACCGATTTCCTCTAAGGTCATGGAATGCTGTCCGGCCAAACCAAAGTATAGTCGGATTACATCAGCTTCCCTGGGGGTCAATGTTTCCAAGGCACGTTCAATCTCTGTACGCAGGGATTCGTGCAACAGGTCTTTATCCGGATTTGGGGATTCCCCACTTCGCAATACATCATATAAATTGGAATCCTCCCCGTCGATCAAAGGGGCATCCATGGATACATGTCTACCGGAGTTTTTCAAGGATTGCTTTACATCCTCCACGGTCATATCCAATTCCTTGGCGATTTCCTCTGCGGAAGGAACACGCTCATGGGCTTGTTCCAAGAAAGCAAAGGTCTTGTTGATCTTGTTGATGGAACCGATCTTGTTCAACGGCAGACGAACAATACGGGATTGTTCCGCCAATGCCTGTAGAATGGATTGACGAATCCACCAAACGGCATAGGAAATGAATTTAAATCCACGGGTTTCATCAAAACGTTGTGCCGCTTTGATCAATCCCAAATTTCCTTCATTGATCAAATCAGGAAGGGTCAACCCTTGGTTTTGGTACTGTTTTGCCACAGAAACCACGAATCTTAGGTTGGCTTTGGTCAATTTTTCCAAGGCTACCTGGTCTCCCGCTTTTATACGTTGGGCCAGTTCCACTTCCTCATCGGCGGTGATCAAATCCACCTTGCCGATTTCTTGTAGATATTTGTCCAACGATGCGGTTTCCCTATTGGTAACCTGTTTTGTAATCTTTAACTGTCTCATCTAAATTTTCCCTTCAAATTAAGTTTTGAGCTTGGGCTCATTAGGTTATACGTAGAAAAAAAGAAAAAGTTACATTTTGGTAAAATTTATTCAATTTTTTTTCCTTAAAGTAAAAACCCCGGGACAGCCCCAGGGTTTTACCTTATTTTGAAGATGGGGAAAATTAATCCCTTCTTGGCTTTCTGTCGCGGTCACCACCTCTATGGTCGTTACCTCTGCGATCATTTCCTCTTCGGTCACCACCTCGATCCTCTCTTGGTGGTCTTTCCTTATAACCTTCCGGTTTGGGCAACAAGGCTTTTCTTGAAACCTTTTCCTTTTTGGTCTTTGGGTCGATGCCGAAATATTTTACATCTATGACATCACCTAAATTGACCACATCGGTAACCTTATCGGTGCGTTCCCATGCAAGCTCGGAAACATGGAGCAATACTTCGTTGCCGGGGGCTTCGGTATATTCGACCACGGCACCAAATTCCAAGACTTTAATGACTTTGACCTCATAAACGCTGCCCACCTCTGGTTTGAACAACAAGGCATCGATTTTTGCCAACACCATGTTGATCCCATCTTGGTCAGTGCCCAAAATTTCAACGATACCTTCTTCGGTATCAGGATCTTCGTTGATGACAATGGTTGTCTTGGATTTTTTCTGAAGATCTTGGATAACCTCTCCACCTTTACCGATAAGGGCCCCAATAAATTCACCAGGAATGATTCTGGTCACGATTTTTGGCGCATAAGGTTTTACCTCAGGTCTTGGCTCCGCAATGGTATCGATAAGTTTTTCAAGGATGTGCATCCTACCCTCCTTGGCCTGTTTCAAGGCTTTTACCAAGATTTCATAGGAAAGTCCTTTTACTTTGATGTCCATCTGGCAAGCCGTGATACCATCCGCAGTACCGGTTACTTTAAAGTCCATATCGCCCAAATGGTCCTCATCACCCAAAATATCGGAAAGCACGGCATATTTGCCGGTCTCTGTATCAGTGATCAATCCCATGGCAATACCGGAAACCGGTTTTTTCAATTGGACACCTGAATCCATTAAGGCCATGGTGCCGGAACAAACTGTGGCCATGGATGAGGAACCGTTGGATTCCAATACTTCAGAAACCACACGAACGGTATAGGGACAATCCTCGGGAATCATCTTTTTCAAGGCACGTTGTGCCAAATTTCCGTGACCTACTTCCCTACGCGATGTTCCACGGATCGGTCTTGCCTCTCCAGTTGAAAAAGGAGGGAAGTTATAGTGTAAATAAAAGGTTTCCTCCCCTTCGTAGGAAGGCATATCAATAACATTGGCTTCGCGGGAAGTTCCCAATGTAACGGTTGCCAATGCTTGGGTCTCACCTCTTGTAAAGATGGCGGAACCATGTACAGAGGGTAAATAATCGATTTCACACCAAATAGGACGAATATCGGTTGTTTTACGACCATCCAAGCGAAGACCTTCCTCTAAAGTTAGGTTACGCACCGCTTCTTTTTCGGCCTTGTGGTAGTATTTGGAAACCAAATCACCGATTTCCTCCAATTCCTCTTCGGAAAAAGTACCTTTGATCTCCTCCTTGATATTGGCAAATGCCTCACTACGTTCCTTTTTGGAAGAACCGGCTTTGGCAACCTCGTATACCTTATCGTAGGCCATATCGTGGATTTTCTTCTGAAGATCTTCGTCTTCCACCTCTGGTTCATATTCCCTGGTCTCTTTTTTGCCAACGGCTGTAGCCAGTTTCACCTGGGCGGCACACTGGACTTTGATGGCCTCATGGGCAAATTTGATGGCCTCTACCATTTCCTCTTCTGAAATCTCGGACATTTCACCTTCCACCATCATCACAGAATCTTCTGAGGCACCAATGACCATGTCGATATCCGAATCTTTCAGCTGTGCCATGGTTGGGTTGATGATCAGTTGGCCATCTACCCTGCCCACACGTACTTCAGAAATTGGGCATTCAAAGGGTAGGTCGGACAGCTGAATGGCAGCTGAAGCGGCCAATCCGGCCATGGCATCGGGCATTACCTCTTCATCGTGCGACATCAATTGGATCATTACTTGGGTCTCAGCGTGGTAATCCTTTGGGAACAAGGGTCGCAATACCCTGTCCACCAAGCGCATGGTCAATACTTCGCCATCGCTGGGTCTGGCCTCACGTTTGAAGAATCCGCCGGGGTAACGCCCTGCAGCGGCAAATTTTTCGCGATAGTCCACGGTAAGGGGCAAAAAGTCCACATCCGAGGCTTGATAATTGGAGACAACGGTACATAGCAACATGCACTTGCCAGATTGGACAACCACAGAACCATGGGCCTGTTTTGCCAGTTTTCCGGTTTCGATGGAAATCGTCCTACCGTCACCGAGGTCAATGACCTCTTTAAAAGTTTTTGGAATCATAAAAATAATCTTACCCACTACATTTGGGTGGGTCGTTAAACATTTGGTCTACCGTCATCCGGACGGTCGGGTTGTGTTGTTGTTGTGTGTGCCCAGGGCACTGACCAATGAAAAACTGTATGCAGCTTTTTGTGTTTGCCCAATTTTTTGGGATTGGGACTTGGTAAAACCGGAACCTGTCCAGCTAAAATAAAAGGGGAAGCCAAGACCTCCCCTTCCATTTTTATTTTCTAATACTCAACTCCTTGATAAGAGTACGGTATTTTTCAATGTCTTTTTTCTTAAGGTAATCCAAAAGACTACGTCTTTTACCTACCAACCTTACCAATGAACGCTCGGTGTTATAGTCCTTGTGGTTCTTTTTAAGGTGTTCTGTCAAGTGGTTGATACGGTGTGTGAACAAAGCGATCTGTCCTTCCGTAGAACCTGTGTTGCTCTCAGAGCCGCCGTGTTTCTTGAAAATCCCGGCCTTTACTTCTTTGGTTAAATACATTCCAATATTTGTTTAAATGATTTTTATGTATCCGATTGTCCTTCAATCAGCGTGCAAAGATAAGCCTTTTTTTAAAACGAAAAATTTTCGGGACAAATTAAACCTTTTGTTTTCCATGGGGTCATAGAGGCAAACATTAAATCGATCATTATGAAAAAGAGTCTCAAACTAACGAACTTAATTTCCCCAATGCTTTTGGGAATGGTATTTTTGACCGTGATATCCTGTAGCAAGGACGGGACCAGTTCTGAAGAACTATCAAGCAGTGAGGTAATTTCCGCCACCGAACTTCAGTACAGCGATGAAACCGAAATGATTTCCGAAGAAGTCACAACCATTGCTGAAGATTTTTATGCGGAAGATGTAATTTCGGCAAGCTCCAAAAATTATCATTCTGATTACCTGCCGGAATGTGTTACGATCACCAAGGTCATCACCGATACCACCAGGGATGTGACCATAGATTTTGGGGAGGGCTGTGAAATGCCCAATGGAAACTTTATCAGCGGTATCATTTATTTGAGCTATGCTGCAGACTTGGAGGCCGAATCTGCGACCATTGACCTGAATTTGGAAAACTTCACCTTTAATGGTGTGGCCGTGGAGGGTTCTGCAAGTATCCTTCGGGTGCGTTCCAATGAAAATGGAAACCCCCAAGGCACATCCAATGCCACTTTTGCCGCAACATGGCCCGATGGATCTACGGCATCCTTCACAGGGACCCGTACCCGTGAGTGGATCGAGGGATTCGGGACCGGTTTTTGGGGCGACAATGTCTTCTTGATCACAGGTAAAAGAACCTATACAGGTAGGTTGGGCAACGTTTTTGTAAAAGAGGTGACCACGCCATTGCGAAGGGAGCTATCATGCAGGTTTATTGTAAGTGGCATCTTGGAAATCTCAAGAAACGATAATACCGTGAGCTTGGATTTTGGGGATGGCAGTTGTGATGCCAAAGGCACTTTGACCTACCCTGATGGTACAGAAAAAGAAATTTTCCTACGCCGCTTTTTGAATTAAGAATGCTATGATCTATTGTCACATCGAGCGCAGTTGAGATGTGTTTGATGGCAGTGAAGCGTTCTCGACTGCGCTCGAACTGACATTTGAAAAATACTCACATAAAAAAAGCCCCAAAAATTGGGGCTTTTTTTATTTTCTGAGCGGTTGGTTGGTGATCAGATCAATATAGTTGTTGACTTTTCTTTTCAGGTCCCTTCTATGTGCGATGAAATCCAGGAACCCATGTTCCTTTAAAAATTCAGCAGTCTGAAAGCCTTCGGGAAGGTCTTTCCCCGTGGTATCCTTTACCACTCTGGGCCCCGCAAAGCCGATAAGGGCCCCCGGCTCTGCGATATTGATGTCCCCAAGCATAGCGTAGGAAGCGGTGGTGCCTCCTGTTGTTGGGTCGGTACATAATGAAATGTAGGGCACTTTGGCTTCGGCCAACTGGGCCAATTTGGCAGAGGTCTTGGCCAATTGCATTAGCGAGAATGCAGCTTCCATCATACGGGCCCCTCCAGATTTTGAAATCATCAAAAAGGGGATTTTCCTTTTTTTGGCCACGTCTATGGCCCGGGAAATCTTTTCACCGACCACACTTCCCATGGAACCTCCAATAAAGGCGAAATCCATACAGGCCACAACCAGGTCTTTGCCCATTGATTTTCCCACGGTTGTCCTGACAGCGTCCTTCAGTCCCGTTTTTTGTTCCGCGGACTTTAACCGTTCTGAGTACTTTTTGGTGTCCATGAACTTAAGGGGATCCTTGGACGATAAATTTTTATCGAGTTCAGTGAACTTGTTGTCATCAAAAAGGATTTCAAAATATTCCTTGCTGCCTATCCTTACATGGTAATCATCCTCTGGACTTACGTAAAAGTTTTTGGCCAAATCCTCCGATTCCACGATTTTTCCTGTTGGGGATTTGTACCACAATCCTTTTGGGGTGTCTTTTTTTTCCTCGGTGGCAGTCTGTATTCCTTTTTCCTTTCTTTTAAACCAAGACGACATGTAATCAGTATTTAATTGAACGAAGGTTTATAGGGTGTTCACGTTGTTCAGGTCCTCAAAGGCTTTCTTCAAGCGATCCACAAAGGTCTTCTCGCCTTCGCGGAGCCAAATACGGGGGTCGTAGAATTTTTTGTTGGGTTGGTCATCTCCTTGAGGATTTCCAATCTGCGATTGCAGATAAGCGGATTTGTTCTGGATATAATCCCTTACCCCGATAAGGAAGGCATACTGAAGGTCGGTATCGATGTTCATTTTTACGACTCCGTACCCAATGGCTTCCCTGATCTCTTCCAAGGAAGAACCCGAACCCCCATGGAACACAAAATCTATATGATTATGGCCCACACCGTATTTTTTGGAGATATATTCTTGGGAATTCCTCAAGATTTTTGGGGTCAATTTTACATTTCCGGGTTTGTATACACCGTGAACGTTGCCGAACGCCGCTGCAATGGTAAACCTATGGCTGATTTTGGAAAGTTCTTCGTAGGCATAGGCCACTTCCTCGGGTTGGGTATACAATTTGGAATCGTCCACATCGCTATTGTCCACGCCATCCTCTTCACCTCCGGTCACACCCAATTCAATTTCCAGGGTCATGCCCATTTTGCTCATACGTTTCAAGTATTTCTTGCAAATCTCGATGTTCTCCTCGATCGGTTCTTCGGAAAGATCGATCATATGGGAACTGAACAAGGATTTTCCGGTGGCCTTGAAGTGTTCTTCGCTGGCGTCCAACAATCCATCCACCCATGGCAATAGTTTCTTGGCACAGTGATCGGTATGCAAAATTACGGTAGCTCCATAGGCCTCTGCCAATTGGTGCACATGCTTGGCACCTGCAATTCCACCCAAAATGGCGGCTCTTTGGTTTTCATTGGAAAGTCCCTTTCCAGCATTGAACTGGGCCCCACCATTTGAAAATTGTAGGATGACAGGGGAATTTAGGGAAACTGCGGTCTCCAATACCGCATTGATGGTGTTGGATCCAATTACGTTTACCGCTGGAAGCGCATATCCGTTTTCTTTGGCATGGTTGAAAATTGCTTGGACTTGATCACCGGTGGCAACACCGGGCTTTATGTTGTGGGACATATTTTTAGATGGTTTCGGGTTAAAATAGGCCACAAAAGTAATAAAATATTTACTCTAGAAAGGATAATTGATACCTATATTAAAGACGGCATTTCTAAGATTGTATCCATTGAACCAGCGAGCCGATCCCACTTCTGCAGGATTGTAGGTCTTGAAGCCAGCATCGAGCCTAAATACGAAATAGGTGAAATCATAGCGAAGTCCCATACCGGTGCCCAAGGCTATGTCCGCCAAGGAACCGAATCCGCTAAAGATGGCATCGGGGTTGTTCTCATTGTCAAAAACATTCCAAATATTGCCCGCATCGGCAAAAAGGGCCCCTTTTACATCACCTGCAATGGGAAACCTGTATTCCACGTTCAGGGCCAGCTTAAGATTGGCCTCGTTAAAATCGTTGATGTTATTTGTTTTTCCAGGTCCCAGTTCATATGCATTCCAAGCCCGGTTATCGTTGGATCCCCCAGCAAAGTAACTCCGTACAAAGGGTATGCTTTCCGAATTGCCATAGGGAACTGCCATGCCCAGAAAGCTTCGGAACGCAATTACATTGGCATCGCCAATTTCCCAATGCCGTATAAAATCAAGCTCTGTTTTGAAGTACTGTGAGAAGGGGACCCCAAATACCAAAAGCTGCCCGTTGTCATTTTCATTGTAGGGGACCACATTGGCCATTAGTGAAAGTAGATTTCCGGCACTTTCCAGTTTGATCCTATATTGGTAAAAATTATTGTCGTTGATGCCCGTTTTGCTGTTTTTGGAAAAGGTATAGTTACTGGCAAAGATCAGGTTGTTCTCGGTCAATCGCTGTCTTCTTTCCTCGATGCTGTTCACCTCATTTCGCTGTTCCAAGGTCACGGGAACACCATCGTTCAAAACAGCTTGCGTGAAACCAGTGGTTCCGCTGGGGATGCTCAGGCGAAGGGGATCGACAATGTTGTTGGTCTCCTCAAAAAATGCGGCATACTGTGGATCGTCCTGGAACTCATCAGCAATATCGTCCAGGTTTTTATAGGTATTCTGGTAAACGTTGAAGAAATTGTCAGGGTTCACATTTCGCACAAATTCCACGTTCAATAGCTCCACGTTGTTCCGTATGGTGTTACTGGGAGACCAATTGTAGGAGAGCACCGTGTTGAGCGTTTGCTTGTCCAGACCTATGTTCTGCTGAAAATTTGTACCCGCCAAGAGCCTACTTTGCGGTAACATATAATAAGGAATGATTTTTTCAGTGTTCAGCGGAAACCATATTCTGGGGAAAGTGATGTTCACATCGCCACCAATTTCCGAGGTAAAGGTCTCGTTGGAAAGTGAGGCATCACTGAGCAAGCCAATAGATCCCCTGGCAGAGATATTCAAGGTTTCGGCGCCACCAAAAACGTTTCTGGTGACCACAGTTGCACTAAAGGCCGTGCCCACCTGTTGAATATTGGAATGGGTAAGGTCAAAATTCAGGTTCAGGGAAAACTTGGGCCTGGGGGCCAAATAAATGTTGGTGACCAACTGCGCTTGGGTTGAATCTGGAATGAACTCAATGTTCGGGTATCTGAACGTATTGAGGTTGGTGATCTGCCTGTAGGTCCGGATCCTGTCCAAATCCCTATAAATGCTGTCCTTTTCAAAGAAAATGGCATCGGTCAGGGCCTTTGGCCTATACTTGAGCTTATCGTTATAGAATATGGTATAGTTTTCATAGTCCACAGATTTTAGGGAGTCCGAACCGCCCCCGATCAGATAATCGGCATAAATGTTTATCTTTTTGAACCGATGGACCCTGTAGGTATTGTTTGTCGCACTGGTATCGTTGACGCTTCGCGGCCTTTGGATGTTCAATTGCACCTCCATCAATTGGTCATTGGCCACTTGCGAAGTATCCCTGAGAATATCATAGTTGATGGAACTTTCCTGAAAGTTGTATACACCGGAATTCCTGAAAAGCACGGTCAATCGCTCCCGTTCTTGGTTGAATTTGGCCAAATCGAACTGGTTACCGGCCTTCACAAAAGATTGATGCGCTGTGATGTCATAAATGGAATCCAACTGGGTCGAGGTAATGTTTTTTTCGACCGTATCGATGATGAAGGGTTTTTGCAGGGAAATTTTATATTCCATTTCGGCCCTTTTTTTCCTTTTCCCCTGGACAATGTTGTACGTACCTGAATTGTTGAAATATCCCTTGCTATTGTAATAGGCTTCCAAACGGTCCACGGTTTTCTGCGTCAAGATGGTATCTATGACCACGGGGGGTTCCCCGATTCTTTTTAAAAAGTCACTGGCGCCACTCACTACAAATGATTCCCTGAGCCTATCCACCTGTTTCTTGGAAAGCAGGTTGTTCAGTCTTTTTTCCCGTTTCTCCTTTCGTTGCAGCCAATTTTGGAAGGAAGAATCTGGATTCTCCTTGGCAAGATTATAAAGATTCAAACGGAAGGGATACCCTAAAACACTACTGTTAGGTTTTTGTACGATGAGGCTCTTGATATCGCTATCGGTAATTTTTTCATCGTCTGCATAAATGGAATTCTTGGTGAGCAACAGCTCATCATCGCCTACCTTTTTAAGGGTATTGCAACCTACCATGGTTAACATAAGCAACAATAGTCCTATTTTTGCCCTGTTGCACATTAGACCTAAAGAACCCCTCATAGATGCCAAAAATACACGATTTAGATGGTTACCAAAAACCAAATTAAACTAGTTACAAGCCTACAGCAAAAAAAGTACCGAAGTAAACATGGACTGTTTGTTGTGGAAGGCAAAAAGCTGGTGGCCGAACTTTTGGATTCAGGAATCAAATGCTTTCAATTGTTTGTGGACAATGTTGGGAAAACCACAGATTTTGATGGTGCTGATGAGGTCCCTACTTCCATATTGAAACAAATGGGCAGCATGGCCAATCCGAGTGGGGTATTGGGCGTGTTTCATATTCCCGAGGCCCAAAAAATAGAGGAAACGGATTGGATAGTGGCCCTGGAGGCGGTGAGGGACCCAGGTAATCTGGGGACCATCATCCGGCTATGCGACTGGTTTGGCATAAAAAGCCTGGTTTGCTCCGAGGATACCGCGGATTGCTACAACCCCAAAGTGCTACAGGCCACCATGGGGTCCATTGCCCGAGTGAATGTAAGTTACGTGGATTTGCCTGGTTTCCTTAAAACCACAAAATTGCCCATCTATGGAGCTTTTATGCAGGGAGATGTGGTCTATGGAATGGCACTTCCGAAAAAGGGGGTTCTGGTCATGGGCAATGAGGCCAATGGAATTTCGGACGAGATCAGTGTGTTGATCAACGAGCGTATATCCATTCCCCAATTTGGTGATGCCACCGCTGAGAGTCTGAACGTGGCCACGGCCACGGCCATTCTTTTGAGCGAGATCAGAAGATAGTCTTTGATTGTTTGGTTTTTAGATTATTGGTTTTTTGGAAACCTTCCACCTAACCATCTAGCGGTCCAAGAATCTAATCATCCAAATCCTATTCAAATGTAAAATTGATGAATATGCCCCGTGTCCTCATGGCATTGATATTGCCGGTCCAAGGGCTGTTGGGGTCGTTGTCCGGAACGAGCTCGTCGGTAAGGGCAAAAACACCTCTTATGGAGGGGGAAAACTTGAAATATTCTGTATAAAAATCGATGCCGAAACCCAGTTCATAGCCATAGACATTCTTTTTCATCCGGAACTCGCCACTGCTGTTGTCGTCCAGGCTGTCCTCCTTACTTCCCAAATTCATGGAAGTGTACACACCACCGGTGATATAGGGCTTCCAGTTTCCAAGCCTTTGGGTGCTTACCTTCAGCAATAGGGGAAACCTGATATAAGTTGACTTTACTTCGCGAATGGCGTCAACTGGGTCGGTGAAACCTGGAAAACCCAGGGTCCGGGCCGTGTACAGAAGACCGGGTTCAAAACGGGCATCCAAAAAATCATTGATGCGCATTTCCCCGATCAACCCCACATTGAACCCAAAACTCTTGTCCACCAAAATATCGCGCGCAACGTCATTTTTATATTCAAACTGAAAGTCATATTGGTTGAAACCAAGATAATAGCCCCAGTTCAAAAAATACTTGTCCTCGTTCTGAAGATTGAGAATGGGCTCCTTATCAAATTGTGCCATGGAAGTTGGACCTGCCAGCAGCAGCAATCCAAAGAGCAAGAGGGTGTTTTTCATCAAATTATTTTGTAGCGACATAAATGGATGCCACCCCAAATGTCTGGGGTCTGTTCTCTATACCTATAAACCCGATTTTGTCCAAAATATTGTTGAATGCGGGCCCATACGGAAAAACAGAGGCGGATTCGCACAAATAGGCATAGGCGGAACGATCTTTGGAGAAAATCTTGCCTATGAAGGGCAAAACTCGTTTGGTGTAAAAACGATACCCTTGTTTAAAAGGTGTTTTGGTAGGGACGGAGGTCTCAAGGATCACCAAATTGCCTTTGGGCTTCAACACGCGATGGATTTCCTGCAATCCTTTTTCAAGATTCTCGAAATTGCGCACGCCAAAGGCCACGGTAACGGCATCAAAGGAATTGTCTTCGAAAGGGAGGTTTTCACTGTCGCCCACCACCATTTCAATGATGTTCTGTAGTTTTTTGTCCAAGACCTTGGCTTTTCCCACTTCCAACATCCCAGGCGAAAGGTCCAGCCCCACAATTCTTTCAGCTCCGGTCTGTGCCATGGCGATGGCCAGGTCACCGGTTCCTGTGGCAATGTCCAGTATGGTTTTTGGCGCTTTTTGTTTCAGGAAGGAAACCATCCTTTTGCGCCATTTTACGTCAATTCCAAATGAAATTACCCGATTTAGCCCATCATAATTTTCGGAAATGGTGTCGAACATTTGCCTTACCTGCTCTTTTTTTCCCAAATCTGAATCTTTATATGGCTTTACTTTTTCGGACATCTTCAAAATTTGCTGGCAAATATACAATTTAGGGATATGGAAGAGGTACAAAAATAATTATGTAATTTTGTCCCACACAATGGAAAACTTTTCCATACTATGTTAAGAATCCGTCTTTTGGACCGTGGTCCCTATTCTTTTTTAACCATTTGAGACAAACAGATTGAATTTAGTTAAGAACACATCTTATATCGATCGATGAAAATTATAATTGCGGGAGCTGGTGAGGTAGGTTTTCATTTGGCAAAACTCTTGTCGTACGAGGCGCAGGACATCACATTGATAGACACGGACAAGGAAAGTTTGGCGTATGCCGACAATCATTTGGACATCAGGGTACTCCGTGGCGATGCCACTTCCATAGAAGTGTTGCGCGAGGCACGGGTGGAAAGCTCGGAACTTGTCATCGCCGTTACAGCGTCTGAGACCACTAACATTACCCTTTGTTTTTTGGCAAAGCAATTGGGCAGCAAGCGCACCATTGCGCGAATATCCAACACAGAGTTCATGGACAACAGGGAACTCATAAGGTTTGAAGATCTTGGCATTGACGAACTCATTTCTCCCGAGCGGTTGGCCGCGATGGAGATCCAGTTGATGCTCAATCAATCCGCATTCAACGATACGTACGAGTTTGAGGGAGGGGTTTTGACCATGTTCGGGGTCATCCTGCCCAAAACGGCACCGTTTGTGGGCAAGATGGTAAAAGAGGCCGCTCGGGTTTTCCCGGAACTTCATTTTATGCCGATTGCCCTACAGCGCTCAGGCACCCAATTTACGCTGATCCCAAGGGGGGACACGGTTTTTAAGGAGGGAGACCAGGTATATTTCATTACGTCGGATGAAGGGGTGGATGAGCTATACAAGCTTACGGGGATGCAAAAGAAGGAAATCAAGAATGTAATGATCTTGGGAGGGAGCAAGGTTGGTTTCAAGACGGCCCGCGACCTGTGCGGTAAAAAATTTAATGTAAAGCTCATTGAAAAAAATAAGGAAAAGGCTTTGGACCTTGCTGACGAGCTGCCCCACGCTTTGGTCATCAACGGTGATGGAAGAAATGTGGAGCTTTTGGATGAGGAAAGCCTCGAGTCCATGGATGCCTTTATTGCCGTGACGGGAAATTCGGAGACCAACATTATGTCTTGCTTGGTGGCCAAATCCAAAAAGATCAAAAAGACCATCGCCCTTGTCGAAAATATGGATTACTTCCAATTATCGCATTCCATTGGGGTGGACACATTGATCAATAAAAAACTACTGGCGGCCAACAACATTTTCAGGTATATCAGAAAGGGAGAAGTTCTGGCATTGACCCGGTTGAACAACCTGAACGCCGAAATTCTGGAATTTGAGGTAAAAGCGACTTCCTTGGTCAACGGGGAGATCATTAGGGAATTGAACTTTCCCAGAGAGGCAAGTATTGGTGGGGTAATACGAAATGGGGAAGGTATCATAGCCTTGGGAAACTTTAAGATCATGGAAGGCGACCGTGTAGTGGTATGTTGTTTGCCCAAAGCCATCCCTAGGATAGAAAAGCTGTTCCTCTGATGACATTGAATATACGCATCATTGTACATATCATGGGACTGTTGCTGCTGTGCAACGGTTCCTTTATGCTTTTAGCGGCTTTTGCAAGTGGCGTTTACAATGATGGAGCCACTTTGGACATTGCCCTTGCCGCCATAGTGACCATGCTCTTTGGGGTCATGGCCATGTTCTACACTAGGGGCCATAGAAAGGAGGTAAAACGAAAGGAAGGCTATATTGTAGTGTCTTTTGGATGGGTGATCATGTCCCTTTCAGGAACACTGCCCTATCTTTTTTCAGGGGCCATACCCTCCATGACCGATGCTTTTTTTGAAACCATATCAGGATATACCACGACAGGTGCTTCCATCCTTAACGATATTGAGTCCCTGCCCAAGGGAATCCTGCTTTGGAGAAGTTTGACCCATTGGATCGGAGGAATGGGAATTATAGTATTGGCCATTGCCATATTGCCGTTGTTGGGCATTGGGGGCATGCAGCTGTTTGCGGCGGAGGCCCCCGGTCCTGCCGGAGATAAGTTGCACCCACGGATTACGGATACTGCCAAGCGTTTGTGGTTTATTTATTTTGGATATACCGTGGCGGAAACCTTGTTGCTGAAGCTTGCGGGAATGTCCTTTTTCGATGCCATAAACCATTCTTTGGCCACGCTGTCCACAGGAGGGTTTTCCACCAAAAATGCCAGCCTTGCCTATTGGAACAACCAACCGATGATCCAATATATCACCATCCTGTTCATGATTTTGGCGGGAAGCAATTTTGTACTCAGCTATTACGCCTTTACGGGCAAGGTACAGAGGGCCCTTAGGGACGAGGAGTTTAAATATTATTTGGGTTTTATCTTTTTGTTTACCGCATTGGCGGCCTTGGTGGTCTACTTTCAAGCTGATGTTCCCGTGTCGGATTTTCATCCCATGGTTTGGGGCGAAGGTGAGAGCGCCTTTAGACATGCACTCTTTCAAGTGGTGTCGGTGATCACCACAACAGGTTTTGTTTCCGCGGATTTTACGGCATGGACGCCATTTCTGACCATTTTCTTTTTCGGGTTGATGTTTTTGGGGGGATCGGCAGGCTCTACCGCAGGGGGCATCAAGGTGATGCGACATTTGTTGATCATCAAGAATGGTATTTTGGAATTTAAGCGTACCCTGCATACCAATGCCATCATCCCTGTGCGCTATAACCAGAAGACGGTCACAGAGCATATTGTGTACAATGTGATCGCATTTTTTGTGCTGTACATGCTTCTTTTCATCATTGGGTCTTTGGTTTTGGGATTTTTGGGCTTGGATTTTATCTCAGCAGTGGGAGGGGCAGCCTCTTCGTTGGGCAATGTGGGCCCGGCATTTGGCAGCCTCAATCCAGTAAGCAATTATGACAGTCTGCCCGATGTGGGCAAATGGTGGTGCGGTTTTTTGATGCTGTTGGGCCGTTTGGAACTTTTTACCGTATTGATTGTGCTTACCCCATATTTTTGGAGGAAAACATAAAAAATCTCCTGAAGTAAAATTCCAAGAGATTTATGCCGTCAATTCAATATTTTAATCTTTCACCCTGAACAGATTTCAGGGCTCCAAATAATCTTTTTAATCGGAATGGGATGCTGAATCGAGTTCAGCATGACGCTATTGCACCACTGCCTTGATACGGGCAATGGCCTCCCTTAATTCCTTTTCCGAAGCGGCATAGGAAATGCGGATGCAATTGGGGTCTCCAAAAGCTTCGCCGGTCACCGTGGCCACATTGGCGTGCTCCAAAAGATACATCGCAAAGTCGGATGCGTTATGTATGGTCACTCCCTTCAAGGTCTTTCCAAAGAAAGCGGAAATGTCTGGGAAGACATAAAAGGCACCTTCGGGGACATTAAGCTTGAAACCGTCGATCCCGCCCAAAAGTTTTAGGACCAAGTCCCTTCTCTGGTGAAATTCATCGATCATATACTGGATTTTGCTCTTTGGAGCCTCCAGCGCGGTGATCACGGCACGTTGGGCAATGGAATTGGCACCGCTGGTCACCTGTCCCTGTAGCTTGGTGCATCCCTTGGCAATCCATTCAGGTGCGCCGATGTATCCAATACGCCATCCCGTCATGGCAAAGGCCTTGGAGACACCATTCACGGTCACCGTTCTGTCGTACATACCATCAATATTAGCAATGCTTACGTGTCCACTGGTTGTAAAATTGATATGCTCATAGATTTCATCAGATACCACATAAATATCCGGATGTTTTTTCAGCACCTTCACCAAGGCTTCCAATTCTGCTTTACCATACACAGATCCGCTGGGATTACAGGGAGAACTGAACCAGAGCATTTTGGTTTTTGGCGTAATGGCGGCCTCCAACTGCTCCGCGGTCATTTTAAAATCCGTTTTTATGGTTGTTGGCACTTCAACGGGAACGCCATCGGCCAATTTCACAATATCGCTATAGCTTACCCAATAGGGGGCGGGCAGGATTACCTCGTCACCTGGGTTAAGAACTACCATGGCCACGTTATAAAGCGACTGTTTGGCACCTGTAGACACCACAATCTGACTTGGAGCATACTCCAGATCATTGTCCCTTTTGAATTTAAGGGCAATGGCCTTTTTCAATTCAACATAACCATCAACAGGGGTATAGCTGCTATAATTTTCATCAATGGCCTGTTTTGCGGCCTCTTTGATGAAATCTGGGATGTTGAAGTCGGGTTCCCCCAAGCTCAATCCTATGATATCCTTTCCCTCACTCCTTAATTCCCTTGCTTTTGCGGCCATAGCCAAGGTGGCCGACGTGGACATGTTCCGTACCCTGTCAGATAAATGGTTGCTCATTGATTATGCTATTTTACTGGTACTGAAGTGCCGGATTTTTCCCAAGCTCCTTCAAATGTTTGAAGTGCGAAATTATAGCTTTTCTGGTAGTTTTATATTCGTTGTAGGGCAAATTAAATTCCTTGGCAGTCTGTTTCACAATTTTGGAAATTTTTGTGTAATGGATATGACTGATGTTGGGAAAAATATGATGTTCCACCTGATGGTTGAGACCTCCCGTAAACCAATTTACGATCCTGTTCTTGGTTCCAAAATTCACCGTAGTGAACAGTTGGTGGATGGCCCAAGTATTTTTCATGGTCCCACTTTCGTCTGGAAGTGGGGTTTCCGCATGGTCCACGATGTGCGCCAATTGGAATACCACACTCAAAATTACCCCGGCTACGTAGTGCATAATGAAAAACCCAAGAAGCACCTGCCACCACGTAACGCCCCCAAAGATCATGGGGAGTGCGATCCAGATGGTCAGGTATATCACTTTGGTGATCACTAGGGTACTCCAATTGATGACCGGATTTGGCAACTTTCCATAGGACAGTTTTCGTTTCATGTAGCGGTACATTTGCTGAAAATCTGTGGTAAGTGCCCAGTTGAAGGTCAACAGGCCATATAAAAAGATGGAATAATAATGTTGAAACTTGTGGTGTTTGCGCCATTCGGCATGCTCTGAAAATCGAAGGATCCTTCCGGCCTCCATATCTTCATCGTGTTCGTGGATATTGGTGTAGGTATGGTGCAATACGTTGTGCTGTACTTGCCAATTGTAGACATTTCCGGCCAAAATATAGATACTGCTCCCCATGAGCTTGTTGACCCATTTTTTGTTGGAATATGAGCCGTGGTTGCCATCGTGCATAACGTTCATGCCCACACCGGCCATGCCCACGCCCATGGTAATGGAAAGCAGAATATAGCCCCAGAAAGGGAGATGAAGGGTCAATATCAAAAAATAGGGGGTCAAAAAAACGGCAAACATCACAATGGTTTTCAAGTGAAGTTTCCAATTTCCGGTCTTCTTTAGCTCATTGGTACTGAAGTAGTCATTTACCCGTTTGTTCAATGTTCTAAAAAACTCTGCAGAATCTCTTCTTGAAAACCGAATGGTATTCTTATCCATAAATTGATTTTTTGCAAAGGTAGCCAAATAGATTTCTTACATCCGCTACCTTATGTGAAAACGATGTTAAGGTGCTTAAAAGTATTAATTTTGTTGAAATTAACATTTTGGGCATGAATGCGGACCTTATTTTCAAGTATTTTCCTGAACTCACTGATTCCCAAAGGACCAATTTCCAAAAATTGGAGACCCTCTACCAAGATTGGAACCAAAAAATCAATGTGGTATCAAGAAAGGACATCGATGAGCTATATCTGCGCCATGTACTACACTCCCTCGGGATTGCCAAGATTCAATGGTTCAATGAGGGGGCACAGGTTTTGGATGTGGGAACGGGAGGTGGATTTCCAGGTATTCCATTGGCCATTTTGTTCCCAGAGGTGAAATTTACCTTGGTGGATGCCATCGGCAAGAAAATAAAGGTGGTCCAAGAGGTGGTGGAAGGACTGCAACTGGACAATGTGGCCTCGGTCCATTCCAGGGTAGAGGATATAGATGGCCAGTTCGACTTTATTGTGAGCAGGGCTGTGGCGGCCATGCCCACCTTTGTGCATTGGGTTAAGGGAAAGATCAAGAAAGATTCCGCCCATGAACGTAAAAATGGGATTCTTTACCTAAAGGGAGGTGATCTTGCCGAAGAATTAAAGGAATATAGGACCGTTCAAATTTTTGACTTGAGAGAGTATTTCCAGGAAGAATTTTTTGAGACCAAGAAAGTGGTATATCTGCCACAAAAATATCAAAGCCCTTCCTAGGTGTTCAACACTGTACGGTATACACCTCTACACTTTCTTGAGTAGGTCTTTAGATATTCCCAGACATGGTCGTACTTTCTAACCAATAAATTCACCCATGCATGTATTCGCGCTTTCATTGTAAATTGGATTTATAGGGTAAAATTAATCACATCACATTGAATTTACAATTAATTAACGTTAAATTTACATTGATATTGTGAAAAGCACCCCAACTATTTTTTTGAGATTCATAATTGGGAAAATTTAATTGTTATCGGACCTTGGGACGGATTATTCGTACAGGTTCTCTCTATCGACGGTGGATATTTCCAGAAAAAGTTTGCTCATTTTTTCGCAAATCACATTGAAAAACTTCTCTCCCTTTTCCTTTGTTGCTTTTTGAGGGTCCCCCACTCCGGTATCTTTACTGATTTTTGACCATGGCCGTTCGGCCCAAGCCCAACCCTCTGAGAATGCCCTTATCTTGATTTTTGCTTCCTTTCCATCTCCCCAATCTTCCTTGGGCAACACCAGATTAGGGGCAAGATGCAATATAAGGCTGGTCTCCATCTCATCCGCATGCCCACCATAGTTTTCAAAAACATCGTTTTTTTCCACCATGGCGAACCAATTGGTGATACATATGAAGATATTGGGAAAAAGAAGGCCCAATTCCCGTACAATCGGCTTCCAGTTGTTTCCCCCGTGGCTGTTCAATATCATGAATTTTTGTATGCCTTGGCGATCCAACACTCCCAAAATATCTTTCAAAATGGCAAATTGGGTGCTGGGGTTTAGGTTCATGTCCAGATAGATATCGGTTTGACCAGTATTCACGCCAAAAGGTATATTGGGAAGTACAATGACCTTACAGCCTTGTTCCCACGCCAAGCGTGCGGACTCTTCAGCAATTGCGGTTCCTTCTATGTTATCCGTGGCATAGGGAAGATGGTAATTATGGGCCTCGGTAGCACCCCAAGGGAGTACGGCGAGGTCAAAAGATGCGTCTTTTAAATGTTTCCAGTTGGTTTCGGCCAGTATATATGGTCTTGGCATTGTTTTTAAGGGTTTGTTAAAAAAATAGATGTTCTACATAAGTAGATTTATCGATATGAAATTGAATTAGTATTATCCCAGGAATGGATAGCGATAATCCTCTGGGCTTACAAAAGTCTCTTTGATCAGTCTTGGAGAGGTCCAACGCAGTAGGTTTTGTGCCGAACCAGCTTTGTCGTTGGTTCCAGAGGCCCTGGCCCCGCCAAAAGGTTGTTGTCCTACCACGGCCCCGGTGGGCTTGTCATTGATATAAAAGTTGCCGGCACAATCCTGGAGCGCTATGGAGGCCTCTTCTATGGCATAGCGATCAGTGGCCAAAACGGCACCGGTCAGGGCATACTCAGAAGTGCCGTCCACCAGTTTCAAGGTGTTGGCCCAATCTTTGTCCTCATAAATGTAGACCGTCACCACAGGGCCAAAAAGTTCCGTGCACATGGTTGTGTATTTGGGGTCCTTCGTCAGAATAACGGTGGGTTCAATGAAGTAACCTACGGACTTATCGTAACCTCCTCCCGCTATGATTTCAGCCTCACTGTCTTTTTTGGCCTGGTCTATGTATTTGGCGAGTTTATCAAAAGCGCCTTCGTGGATCACAGCGGTGATGAAATTCCCCATATCCGCAGGCGATCCCGGCTTTTTGAAAGAAGCTATGTCGGCCTTCACCAATTCCAAGATTTCGTTGGCACTGGATTTTGGAAGGTAGACACGGGAAGCGGCGCTACATTTTTGCCCTTGGAGCTCAAATGCACCACGAATGATGGCTGTAGACACCTGTTTCGGTTTGGCGGAAGGGTGTGCGATGATAAAATCCTTGCCCCCGGTTTCCCCAACGATCCTAGGGTATGTCTTATAGGTATGTATGTTGGTGCCTATCTGTTTCCACAATTCCTTGAACACAAAGGTAGAGCCTGTAAAATGGAGCCCAGAAAAATCTGGACTGGAGAGTATGGTTTCTGAAATCATTACGGGATCTCCGAACACCACATTGATGACACCATCGGGCAATCCGGCCTCCTTGAAGACATCAATGATGACCTTTGCGGAAAATACCTGACTGTCACTGGGTTTCCAGATCACTACATTTCCCATCATAGCGGCACTGGCCGGTAGGTTTCCTGCAATGGCGGTAAAGTTGAAAGGGGTAATGGCATATATAAAGCCCTCCAGTGGGCGATATTCGATGCGGTTCCAAATACCATCGGAGGATTCTGGCTGTTCAGCGTATATCCGAGACATGAATTCCACATTGAACCGTAAAAAATCAATGAGTTCGCAAGCGGCATCAATTTCAGCTTGGTGAATGGTCTTGGACTGGGCCATCATGGTGGCGGCATTGATCCGTGCACGGTACGGGCCGGCCAACAGTTCCGCTGCTTTCAGGAAAATGGCGGCCCTTTGCTCCCAGGCAATGTTTGCCCAATGTTTTCTAGATTCCAGACAGTTGGAAATGGCTTCTTCCACATGCTTTTTTTCGGCCAAGTGGTAATGGCCAACCACATGTTTGTGCTCGTGGGGAGGGGACATGGGCCGGGTATTCCCGGTTCTGATCTCCATGGAGCCTATATAGAGTGGAACTTCCACGTTCCCGTTGTAAAATGCATCGTATTGTTTCAGTACTTCCTCGCGCTCTGGGGTACCGGGGGCATAACTTTTTACCGGTTCGTTATAAGCGGGCGGAACTTGAAAAAAACCTTTTCCCATTCTGGTGATCCTTACTTGTTAAAATTCCACCAAAGGTAATAAAAGGAACAGCGAATTGAAAATGATGACCATCAGTTTATGGCAAAGGGAGCGGCAAATTTAAAGGTGGGGATGCTCACTTCAAATTCTTCGGTAGTTGCAAAGTTGACCATTTGGTAGTGGCCCCTCATGGCACCAATGGGGGATGCCAATAGACAACCCGAGCTATAGGTATGTGATTTGCCGGGCTTGATCACCGGTTTTCTGCCTATCACACCTTCACCATCTATGGTATCCATGTCCTTAAGGGCATCAAAAATATCCCAATGCCTTGCCGTTAATTGAACGGTGTCCTTGCTTAGATTTTCTATGGTGATGGTATACCCAAAGGCATAGTGCATCTTGTAGTTTTTAAAGAACGTACCTTCAAAAGTGGTCTGCACCGATACTTTGATTCCTCTTGTAACTTGAGTGAACATGCTCTTAATACATAAAAACACTTCCTGTAAACAACATGATTACCGCAAACATTGCGAGAATGGTAAATATAGTGTTCAGAAAGAGATATTTGACAATCGTTTTAAATGTTCCTTGCCCGTAAAATCTTTTCATGGCCATGTACAGATAAACACTGAAAATGGTCAAAAAGATACCGGCACTCGACACATTAAAAATAGTGTCCAATACCAGGCTAAGGATGAGCAAGATAAATAATAATGATTGGTTGTGAAAACTGAAGATGAGATGATCGGTGTAGGTATATTTTTTTCTGATGTATGCCAACCAAATGAACACGGCGAAGACCGGCAAAAAGAAAAATATGACGAACGGCAATTTGGAAATGGTGGCATTGATGAAGCTCCCAGGCTGCTTGATCACCCGTAAAAAACTATTCGAAAATTGAAATGCCATTCTGTTGGATGAAGTATTTTGCAGGCTGTATTTTTCCTTGGCCTGATCAAAACTGTACAGGGTATCCTGTTTGATCATCGTGGCAAAAAATTCCATTTTATCCGTAAAGGCATCAATCCCGGTTTTTTTGTACAACCCTTTAAAGTAACCTTTGGGATCCGCCAGCATCAGGGAGTCCTTGTTGACCTTTTTCTTCTTCGAGCCAAGGGCGCCCAAGGAATCCAATATTTTTAGCCCTTTGTTTAAATCTCCTGTCCTCACATCGGCAGAGTCCAACTTGGCCAAGACCTTTGCGGTCTGTTTTTTCATTTCTGTACTGTCAACGTACAAGGAACCTGAATCCAAATCAAAGGACAGGGGCCCGTTCTGCGACATGGTGCCGTCAAATTTTGAAGCCTCGCGGTCCAGATTGGCAAAGCGGTTGTTGTAGGTGAACATCAAAAAATACAGAAATGCAAGGCTCAGCAGAAACCGAAAGGGATTGGTATAGGCGACCCGCTTTCCTTGTATATAGTCCCGGGTGATGGTGCCCGGTTTCAACAACAGGGCATATAGGGTCTTTAAAAGTTTGGAGTCATAATTGATCAGACCGGAAAAAAACTCATCAAAAAAATCCTTGAGGGTAAGTTTTTTGGTGCTATTGGCCTGGGAGCAATTGGGGCAATACTTGTCGCTCATATCCAAAAGATGGCCACAGTTGAGGCATTCGGTGCCCCTGAACCTGAGTTCGTACCTTCCCTTGGTGATCAAACCTGTTTTCTTGCCCATTCCTAAAGGAAATTTGGAACTAAAGATAGCTAATTGCTGATAGTTCTGGAGTTCACCGAGCCAATACCTATTATACTATCATACAGGTCCCCAAAATCACGGTAATAAACCAGGATGAGATAGTTGTTCTCGGTAAAGTGGAAATTACCGCTGACATGGTTAAAATCCAAAGTGCCATCTTGCCGTTCCACCACGTATTTATAGTTGTAGAAACCCTGTTTTATGATAAGGGTAAGTTCCATCTTTCCACTTTCGGGATTGAAGGTCATTTTGTTTTCTTCCTCAAGTGCATAGTTGTTGAACTTGCCCACAACATAAACATTGTCCAACCCAATCTCATTGGTATAGGGCAGGCTGAAGTGTACTTTGGAATATTCCGCTTCCCTGGAAACATCATCGCCTTGCAGCGTGCGGACCACAAAATCGCCATTGATATCGGGGAAATAGGTATAGGGTTTGTCAAAACGGTATTCGTTGGTAAAAAGATAGTGGTTGTAAAGATCTTTGAGATCTATCCGCGATATGGTAAGGGTGGGAGATCGAAGGTCCTTGGTGTCAAAATTCAAAAATTCATTGCCTCCATAAAAGCTGGTCTCCTGATCATATCGATACACCAATTCGGTGCCGATGGTGAATTGGGGCTTAATGCTGTATAGTGCAGTGGGCCAATAGTAGTTCTGTAGAATGGCCACCTTGATCTCGTTCTTGGGGTTTACCACCGGAAAACCGGCCGTGTTGATGGTAAACTGTACCACCTGTTTTTCATTGATGAAGTTGAAATCCCTCGAGCGTTTCACCATGCCACCAACGGATACGGCATCCTGATACACCACAAACCGCCTTGAAAACTGGATTTCACCATAACTGTTGTAGATTTCCAGCATGTAGTTGCCGCTTACCTTCAACCGGACGTTCTCATTGGGTATGGCAAGGCGGTAATTGGAGTAGGGTTGCAGAGTGGTATAGCTGTTTTCGTAATCGATGATGCGTTGGTTGTCCGCACCCGCCAAATATTGTGACTTTAACAACTGAGAGGGTGTCCAATCATAGTTGCAGTGGACTATCTTATAGTAGTAATCCTGTTCCTTGGCCGTAAGATCATCAAACTCAAGGGTCATGGACTCGCCCAACTGGATAACCGGAAATTGGTCTTCCGTAGGGCCTTTGAAGATCACCGTCTTAATGTGGGAAGGGGGATTTATTTCTATCTGTACCTGAGCAAAAATGCCGGAAACAAAAAACAACAGGAATATTTGTTGGATCAAAAAGCGCATTAAAGGCGTATTTTTTGGGTAAAGGTAAACAAAAAGTGTGCCCTGAAAATTTAGCTCGGTGTAATTCCAAATTTATGGTCAATAATTATGAAAACAATCCTGTAAGTACTAAATTTGCCGCAATTTTGATAACAAAAGGCCTACAATAATATGTCTACAGACATCCGGATTAAAAAGGGGTTGAACATCAACCTCGTCGGGGCAGCAGAACAGACTACTTCCAAAGCCGTTTTAAGCAATGTATATGCCCTAAACCTAGATGATTTTCACGGAATAACACCAAAGATGTTGGTAAAACAGGGCGAAGAGGTCAAGGCCGGGGAACCCTTATTTTACGACAAGAACAAAGAGGACATGCACTTTGTGTCTCCCGTAAGCGGGGAATTGGTGGAGATTGTACGTGGTGCTAGGAGGAAGATTTTGTCGCTGAAAATCCTCGCCGACAAAAACCAGGAACATGTCAGCAACAAAGTACTTGATCTGGATACTGCCAGTGCAGAGAGCATCAAGACCTTTTTGTTGCAATCGGGGGGGTGGCCCTTCATCAAACAACGTCCGTACGACATCATTGCCGACCCGGATATTACTCCCAAGGCCATATTCATATCTGGGTATACCACCGCGCCCTTGGCCGCATCTGCGGACTATATTTTGGAGGGAAAACGGGTAGAACTGCAGGCCGCGATCATGGCACTGGGCAAACTCACACCAGGGAAGATCCATGTCTCTGTGGGCAAATCCAGCGATTCGGTGCTGGAAAGAATGCAAGGGGTCACCCTTCACAAAGTATCAGGACCACACCCGGCAGGTTTGGTCGGGACCCAGATCAATAAAATTGACCCTGTGAACAAAGGAGAGGTGGTCTGGACCATTTCACCCCAAGATTTGGTGATTTTGGGTGAGCTTCTGTTGACAGGAAAATTCAACGCGGAGCGAACCGTTGCTCTGGTAGGCTCCGTCATAAAGAATCCAAAATATTACACCACCAAGATAGGCGCAGAGATTTCTACCTTTTTGTACGCCAGTGGTGTGAAACAGGAAAAATTCAGACTGATCAATGGTGATGTGCTTACCGGTTCCAAGACAACCCCCGAAGGCCATCTTGGATTTTACAACAATACGGTAACTGCCATTCCAGAAGGGGACGACTATGAGCTTTTTGGATGGAACAAGCCAGTTTTCAATAAAATTTCCACCACTAGGGCATTGACATTCTCTTGGATGCAGCCCAAAAAGAAATATGATTTGGACACCAATACCAATGGGGAGCACAGGGCTTTCGTGGTAACGGGCCAATACGAGGAAGTTTTCCCAATGGATATCTACCCATTGCAATTGCTCAAGGCATGTATGGTGCAGGATTTGGATGAAATGGAGCAATTGGGACTGTATGAGGTGGCCCCGGAAGATTTCTCGCTGACAGAATTCATTTGTATCTCAAAACAACCGCACCAAAAGATAATCAGGGAAGGATTGGACTTATTGCAAAAAGAACTTGGATAATATGGGCATGAAAGAAAAATTACATCAGCTTAAATTAAAGTATAGGGGCAAAAAAATGGCACCTGCCTTCAGTGCGTTCCATACTTTTCTGTACACCCCCAATGAGACCACCCACTCCGGGGCTCATATTCGTGGAGCGGACGATTTAAAACGCACCATGAACACGGTGATCATGGCATTGGTTCCCTGTTTGTTGTTCGGGATGTTCAACGCAGGGTACCAACATTATTCCGCCATCAATGGATTTCCAGAGAATTTTTCCCTTTTTGAACACTTTTTGACCTGGGACAATTTCTGGCTGGGCGCAATCACGGTATTGCCCCTCGTTATCGTATCGTATGGGGTTGGACTTGGCATTGAATTCTTGTTCGCGGTCATCAAGGGCCACGAAGTGGAAGAAGGGTATTTGGTGACCGGAATGCTGGTTCCCTTGATCGTTCCTGTGGATACACCCCTTTGGATGTTGGCCGTGGCTGTGGCCTTTGGCGTGGTCATCGGTAAAGAAGTCTTTGGAGGAACAGGGATGAATATCCTGAACCCCGCCTTGACCATTCGGGCATTTTTGTTCTTTGCCTACCCAACATGGATGAGTGGAGACAAAGTCTGGGTGCACGGTGCAAAAGCTGGTTTGACCCAAGCGGGATCCACCGATGCCATTTCCGGAGAGACCATTTTAGGGTTCTTGGCACAGGGAAGGGCATCTGAAATGAGCTATTCCCTTTCCGATATGTTCTACGGATTCATTCCCGGATCTGTGGGGGAAACATCCACATTCCTGATTTTGTTAGGCGGATTGTTTTTGATTTTCTCCAAAATAGCTTCTTGGCGCATTATGTTGAGTGCGGTCATCGGATCCTTGTGCATGGGATTGATCTTCAATGGCATTGTCAGTGCTGAATGGATTCCGGAATACAGCAAGTTCTACACCTTGATGAGCTTACCTTATTGGCAGCACTTGTTGGTGGGAGGTCTGGCCTTTGGAATTGTGTTCATGGCCACGGATCCTGTTACAGGTTCCCAGACCAATCGGGGAAAATGGATATATGGATTCTTGATCGGGTTCATGTCCGTTATGATCCGTGTGTTCAACCCAGGATATCCAGAGGGCGTATTCTTGGCTATCCTATTGATGAACGTTTTTGCACCTACCATAGATCATTACGTGATTCGGGGCAATATTAAGAGAAGAATGAGACGATTGAAGACAGCGACCATTTATCCCAAAGCGGATGAGGTTGATGCATTAAAAACGGAAACAGCGTAATTATGGCATTGAATACAGAGAAAAATAGCTATACGGTAACCTTTGCCTCCATCATGGTGGTCGTTGTGGGATCCATCCTTGCTTTTGTCGCTTCTGGCTTGAAACCAAAGGTCGACGAAAATGAGCGTTTTGAAAAGCAGCAGAACATCCTCTATGCCATGGGTGTCAATCAAAATGAAGGAGAGGGTAGTGTAAACTTCATTCCAACAAATATGGTGGAGCAGGAGTTTTCCAAATACATCAAAAAACAACTGGTCATCAGTGGATCGGAGGCCAAGGAACAAGAGAACGCCTATTTGATCGACATGAAGAAGCAGATGAGCGATATCAAGAATGGCAAAAAGGCAGAATTGCCTTTGCTCATTGGCGAAAAGGATGGCAAGGAATACTACATCATCCCCATGTACGGCAAAGGACTTTGGGATGCCATTTGGGGTTTTATTTCCTTGGATGAGCATATGGTGGTACAGGGTGTCTATTTTGACCATAAAGGGGAAACACCCGGGTTGGGCGCCAACATCAAGCAACGATTTTTTATGGATGATTTCACGGGAGAATCCATATTGAACGGAAACAGCTTTGTGGGTATCTCTGTGGTCAAGGGCAACAACGACCCATTGAACAATGACAAGGAAGACAACGAAGTGGATGCATTGGCCGGGGCGACCATTACCGGAAATGGCGTAACCGCCATGATCAAAGAGAGCATAAAGCTTTACAAACCTTATTTAGAAACCATTAGAACAAAATAATATGGCGCTACTATCAAAAAAAGATGCAAATCTGATTTTAGACCCATTGGCGGACAATAACCCCATCACCATTCAGGTATTGGGTATATGTTCCGCCCTGGCGATTACCGCCGAACTAAAGGCAGCAGTGGTAATGGCACTTTCGGTGCTCTTTGTACTGGGTATGGGCAACGTGGCCATTTCCCTTTTGCGCAATGTCATCCCATCCAAGATCAGGATCATTGTGCAATTGGTGGTGGTAGCCGCCCTGGTAATCATTGTGGACCAAGTGCTCAAGGCCTTTGCCTACGAATTGAGCAAGACACTCTCGGTTTTTGTGGGGCTGATCATCACCAACTGTATCATTATGGGTCGTTTTGAGGCCTTTGCACTGGGCAATGGTCCATGGCGATCTTTTCTGGACGGCATTGGCAACGCTTTGGGCTATGGGATCATTTTGGTCATTGTTGGCTTTTTTAGGGAACTTTTGGGTTCAGGGACACTTTTTGGTTTCAAGGTGTTGGGAGACCCAGTGACCAAGACCGGATTGTACGCCCTGGGCTATGAGAACAATGGATTTATGATCATTCCACCAGCAGCCTTGATCGTGTTGGGAATCATTATCTGGGTACAACGCTCCAGAAATAGGATATTAATCGAAGAAGCATAAACTAAGGATATGTTAGAGCATTTAGAACTTTTTTTTAAGTCGATATTTATAGACAACATGGTGTTTGCGACCTTTTTGGGAATGTGTTCCTATTTGGCCGTCTCCAAAAAAGTATCCACCGCCGTGGGGCTTGGTGCTGCGGTAATATTCGTTTTGGGGGTTACCGTACCCATGAACTGGTTGTTGGACCAATATTTGCTGAAGGATGGAGCCTTGGCCTGGTTGGGGCCGGAATATGCAGATTATGACCTTGGTTTCCTTTCTTTCATTCTGTTCATTGCCACTATTGCCACCATGGTGCAATTGGTAGAGATTGTGGTTGAGAAGTTTTCACCTGCACTGTACAATTCCTTGGGGATTTTCTTGCCGTTGATAGCCGTTAACTGTGCCATTTTGGGTGGGTCATTGTTTATGCAGACCCGCGAAATACCCAATCTGGGATTGGCGTTCAACTATGGGTTAAGCTCCGGAATAGGCTGGTTTTTGGCCATTTTGGCCATAGCGGCCATCCGTGAAAAAATCAGGTATTCCAACATTCCCGCTCCTTTGAGGGGATTGGGCATCACCTTTATCATCACAGGATTGATGGGAATAGGGTTCCAAAGTTTCGGTGGAATGCTTACAGGAGACAATGAGGCTCCCGCAGAATCTACAGAGACAGCCGCCGCAAAAGCTGAGGCCAAGGATGAAAAAGAAATCAAAAAAGAGATTGAGGACAAAGAAAAAACAGTCTCCTATAACGAAGTTATAAAACAATAATAATGATTGTAGCCGCAAGTACCGGAGGAACTATTTTAATCACCGTAGTAGCATTTCTTGTATTGTTGTTATTGCTGGTGGCCCTGTTGTTGTTCACCAAGGAAAAATTATCCCCTTCAGGTCCCGTGACCATCACCATAAATGGCGAAAAGCAGATTGAGGTGCCTTCGGGCAATTCGTTGTTGTCCACGTTGGGCAACCAAAAAATCTTCCTGCCATCTGCCTGTGGTGGAGGTGGAACCTGTATCCAATGTGAATGCCATGTGCTTTCAGGAGGAGGAGAGGCATTGCCCACGGAGACCCCCCACTTTTCAAAAAAGGAATTGCAGCACGGAGCCCGTTTGGCATGCCAGGTAAAGGTGAAGCAGGACATGGAGATTACCATTCCCGAAGAGGTTTTCGGTATCAAGAAATGGAACGCCAAAGTGGTCCGTAACTATAACGTGGCCTCTTTTATCAAGGAATTTGTGGTGGAGATACCCGAAGCGATGAACTACAAGGCAGGGGGATATATCCAAATTGAGATCCCACCCTGTGAGATAAAATATTCCGACATTGATATCACGGCCCACCCCGAAGAGCATGAAACCCCTGATAAATTCAAAACAGAGTGGGATAAATTCAACTTGTGGCCCTTGGTGATGAAGAACCCAGAAACTGTGGAGCGCGCCTACTCAATGGCGTCTTATCCGGCAGAAGGAAGGGAGATCATGTTGAACGTACGTATAGCCACTCCACCCTGGGATCGTTCCAAAAACGGATGGATGGATGTAAATCCCGGTATTGCGTCGTCCTACATCTTCAGTTTGAAAGAAGGAGATCCCGTGACTATTTCAGGACCTTTTGGGGAGTTCTTCATCAACGAATCCGATGCTGAAATGCTCTATGTTGGCGGTGGAGCTGGAATGGCACCCATGCGTTCGCACTTATACCACTTGTTCAAGACCCTAAAGACCAACAGAAAGGTTTCCTATTGGTATGGAGGACGTTCCAAAAGGGAGTTGTTCTATATTGAGCACTTTAAACAATTGGAGAGGGAATTCCCCAACTTCAAGTTCTATATGGCCCTTTCCGAACCTCTGCCAGAAGATAATTGGAAAGTGAAAAAAGATATCAATGACGAAGCTGGTGACGGTTTCGTTGGATTCATCCACAATTGTGTGATCGATAATTATTTGAGCCTTCATGACTCCCCAGAAGATATTGAACTCTATTTCTGCGGACCACCTTTGATGAACAAGGCGGTTGAAAAGATGGGTCAAGATTTCGGCATCCCTGATGAGAACATCAGATTTGACGACTTTGGAGGATAGAGGAGATTTGACGATGTCACCTCGAGCGGAGTCGAGAGGAAGTTATTTATAAAACCAACCGATGCCCAGGCATCGGTTTTTTTGTGCAAATGGGAAAACCATTGACAGAGCAGGAATTGCATAATTTGGCAATGAACATTGTGGGCCGCGAGTTGGAGGCAGATGGTTTTGAATTTATGGCCATCAACAGCAAGCCAGGGAAGAATCCCCAATACGTTTGCCTAAAGGAGAAGGCCCTCCATTTCATTGTGGTGCGCAATGTGGCGTTTCCCAATGATCCCAGAGCGTATGACAGGGAATTGATGCAAAAGGTGAAAAACCATGCCAAAAAGTTTGAGGCCAAAACGTATTTTGCCGGGGTGGGACTGTCCAATGCCTCGAATCAAGAGCTTCCCGTTTATCTGAACGAGGCCTATATTGTGGATTATCAAGGATTAATAGAGATATAGATGATACGAAAAATATTTTTATACGTCTCTACGGCCCTATTTTTGGGTTGTGGAACACATACCTGGGTAAAGAACCAAAATAGGGGCAATGCTTTGGGGACCACCTATTCCATTATTTATATTTCCCATGAAACATTGGACTATCAACAGGAAATAGACTCGGTTTTTCAAGTGTTGAACCATTCTTTGTCCACCTATATTCCCACATCCGATATTTCAAAGATCAATGATGGGGATTCCACCGTTGTAGTGGATGCCATGTTCAAGGAGGTTTTTGAAATTTCCACCAAGGTGCACGAAGCTTCCAACGGTTATTTTGATCCCACTGTCGGAGTTTTGGCCAACGCATGGGGCTTCGGTCCGGGAGAGCAAATAGAGCTCGACAGCCTTAAGGTGGACAGCCTTTTGGGTTATGTGGGGTGGAACAAAGTGCGGTTGAACCAAGACAATACCATCACAAAAGAACATCCGTCCATTAGGTTTGATTTCAATGCCGTGGCCAAAGGATATGCCATTGACCGTTTAGGTGCTCTACTGGATGCCAAGGGCATAGCCAATTATTTGGTGGAGGTGGGGGGAGAGGTCCTTGCCAAGGGAACCAATTTGGTTTCGGGAAAACAATGGACCGTGGGGATTGACGATCCCCAAGTTGAGGTGGGCCGTCAATTAAAGTTGATAGTATCATTGGAAGACAGGGCCATGGCCTCTTCCGGGAATTACCGAAAATTTAGAATAGAGCCCAATACCGGGGAAAAATACGTCCATACCATCGACCCCAAAACGGGGTACACCAAAAATTCAAACGTTTTGGCAACCAGTGTGGTGGCCAATACCTGTGCTGTGGCGGATGCCTTTGCAACGGCCTTTATGGCCATGGATTTGGAAAGGTCCAAAAAGGTTTTGGAAGACCATCATGAACTGGAGGCCTACATCATCTATTTGGATGAAAATGGGATGACCCAAGAATTTATGACCCCAGGGTTTGAAGTTTTGGTAAAGCCTTGACTATTTCTTGACCAAAGGGATGATCTCCCCCTTGGCCAGTCTGTATTTTTGAACCTCTTCCTCGGAAAGTGCACGGGTATAATCCACTTCCTCAACGGTAAAGCCTACACTGCGAAGTTTGTCAAAATAGTCCATGCCGTAAATGCGGACATGATCGTACTGACCAAAAATGCGTGCCCGCTCTTTTTTGTCGGTGATAGAATTATCTTCAAAAGTTTGGTCCCTTTTTAAATCTTGCGGAATCTGAAAAATGCCCCATCCATCGGGTTTCATCACGCGGTACAATTCCTGCATGGCCTTGGTATCATCTGGGATGTGTTCCAAGACATGGTTGCAAAGAATTACGTCAAAGCTATTGTCGTCGAAAGGAAGATGACAAATGTCGGCCTTTACCTCGGCCAATGGCGAATTTAAGTCTGTCGTGGTGTATTCGAGGTTTTTCAGTTTTTTAAACCGCCTGTAAAAAGCTTGTTCCGGGGCAAAATGAAGCATCTTGCGGGGCTGGGTAAATAAATCGGTCTCATTTTTTAAGAAGAGCCATAACAGTCGATGCCTTTCCAAGGATAGGGTAGAGGGTGAGAGTACGTTCTCCCTTGGATTTTCATAGCCATAGGGAAGAAAGCTCCTAAAACTTTTGCCATCAATGGGATCAGTGAAGTTTTTTCCTTTTAGGAAAAAGGTAATCAATGGTCGCACCCAATAACTGATTCTGATAAGTGCTGGTCTGGGAATTAAATTGAGAAGGTGTTTAAATAGGTTTGACACGAATTACATAAATTTTTACTAATGCTAAAGAAGTACTCTTTTGTACGCTAAACTGTCTTCCCCGAAATTAACGATTAAACCCAACTTCATTTTGGATGCGGCAAGATAATTTAATGTTTGTTTGATATGACCATTGGATATTTTTTCAACTGCCTTAAGTTCAAGTAGAATTTTATCCTCTACCAAAAAATCGGCATAGTAGCAATGTTTCAGGGTTTTGCCTTTGTAATCAATATCAAATTTAACCTCTCTTTGATAAGGGACTCCATTGGATTTTAATTCGATTTCAAGGGCATCGCCATAGACGGCTTCACTAAAACCCTTTCCCAACTCGTTATGTACATCCATACATAATCCAATGACGAAATAGGACTCATGTTTATAAATGATTTGGGACATTTATTCGAGTTGTTGGTGAAATTAGTGTCAAATATATACACTAAAGTACCAATTTCTTGCCACGGAATTCCTCTTCCTCGTTACTTACAATTCCCAATGCGTGGTAGATATATTGAAAAGTGGAGAGCAGTTCGGGTTTTCCGTCCACAAGGGCAACATCATGCTCAAAATGGGCACTGGGTTTTCCATCGGCGGTCAAAATGGTCCATCCATCCTTCAGTTGTTTAATGCGGTGCGTCCCCATATTGATCATGGGCTCAATGGCCACTACCATACCGTTCACAAATTTTTTTCCGCGTCCACGTTTACCGTAATTTGGCATTTGGGGATCTTCGTGAAGGTCTTTCCCCAACCCGTGGCCCACCAACTCACGTACGACCCCATAGTCATGGTCCTCACAGTATTTTTGAATGGAATGCCCCACGTCGCCCACACGATTTCCCTCCTTGAACTGCCGGATTCCCACATAAAGGGATTCTTTGGTAACCTTGAGCAATTTTCTGGTATCCTCGGCCACTTCACCCACTTCAAAGGTATAGGCATGATCCCCATAATACCCATTTTTGAACGCGCCGCAATCCACGGAAACAACATCGCCTTCTTGCAAGAGGTCATTATTGGGTATACCATGGACCACTTGTGCGTTGGGGCTCCAATTTAAGGTGTTGGGAAAATCGTACATGCCCAAAAAACCAGGCTCCGCACCTTGATCCCGTATAAATTCCTCGGCCATTTTATCCAACTTCAACGGGTTGGCGCCAGGTTTGATTTCGGAGGCAAGCATACCCAGAGTGCGCGAGACCACCAGGGCACTTTCACGCATTAACTCAATTTCCTCTGCGGTTTTAATTTTTATCATGGGTGCAAAGATACACCGATTTCACCAAAACGGATTTGGATTGTGAGCCAAAGAAAACTACAATCGTTTTAGCCCTTTCAGTTCTTTTTTGTCCTTTACTTCAAAGATACTGATGGCATAACCGCCCCCGGGAGCACAGAACTGACGTAACTTGGATTTCTTGCTGACCCGGTACTTTTTAATTTGATAGGCCTTGGGATTTTTTTTGTAATGGGCATCTTTGGCATCGCTGTACAAGGTCATCAGATAATCTTTGCCGGCATCCAAAAAATCAAAGGAGATGGCAGACGTTCTAGGTTCCTCGTCATTGGTGCGGCCAACGAACCAATTATTGGTTCCCTTCTGCTTGCGGGCATAGGTAATATAGTCTCCGGGTTCTGCCTCTAAAACCAAAGTGGTGTCCCAATCCAGTCCAACATCTTTAATAAATTGGAAAGCATCCAAATGCTTTTCGTAGACTTCTGGTAGATCGGCAGCCATCTGTAGCGGGCTGTACATGGTAACATACAGAGCCAATTGCCTGGCTATGGTGGTGTTGGCCCAAGAATCGTTTTGTGGGTTGTGCTTGCTGATATCCATTTCGAAAACACCGGGAGTGTAGTCCATGGGGCCGCCTATCAACCTTGTAAAAGGAAGAATGGTGGTATGGTCTGGATGGCTTCCCCCGAAGGCCTCAAACTCTGTACCCCGCGCCGATTCATTTCCTATGAGATTGGGATAGGTCCTGCAAAGCCCTGTGGGCCGTACCGCTTCGTGTGCATTGACCATGATCTTGTATTCGGCTGCTTTTTTTACGGCATAGAGGTAATGGTTTACCATCCACTGGCCGTAGTGGTGCTCTCCTCGGGGGATGATGTTGCCCACGTAACCACTTTTTACAGCATTGTAGTTGTTGTCCACCATAAATTGATAGGCTTTGTCCATGTGACGTTCGTAGTTTCGCACGGAGCTTGATGTTTCATGGTGCATCAACAGGCGCACACCTTTTTCCGCAGCGTAGTCCCTTAGGTATGGTAAATCAAAATCGGGATAGGGGGTCAAGAAATCAAAAACAAAGTCCTTTGATTTTCCGAACCAATCTTCCCAACCAATGTTCCATCCTTCCACCAATACTTGGGAGAAACCATGTTCGGCCGCAAAATCGATATAGCGTTTTACTTTTTCAGTGTTCGCCGCATGCGTACCGTTCGGCGTGAGACTGGCAAAGTCGGTCTCATCCAACTTTACACTGGGTGCATTGGCGTAGGACCAAGAACTTTTGCCCGTGATCATTTCCCACCAAACCCCAACATATTTTACGGGTTTTATCCATGAAGTGTCCTCGTATGCAGTGGGTTCGTTGAGGTTCAAGGTGATATTGGACAAAAGAATGTCACCTGCGTTCTTACTGGCCATAATGGTCCGCCAAGGTGTGTTTCTTGGGGCCTGCATATAGCCCTTATTGCCGAGCACATCGGGCGTTAAATGCGATTCGAACACCATAGTTGCAATGTCCAGATTCAAATGCATGCAGGAGTACTCCACCAAGGCCGCTTCATGGATATTGATGTAGATTCCGTCATCTGTTTTCATCATCAATGCGGTCTGTACCCCCGTTTTGGAAAAAGGGGTCTGGGATGCATTGGGTGTAATGGCCTGCTCCATAAGACGCGGAATTTCAGAAAGCCTTGAAGTGGTGTAGTCGTATTCTTGGGTATCATAGTCTCCAGGAATCCAGAATGCCGTGTGATCTCCAGTGAGGGCAAACTGCGTTTTTTCTTCCGTTATCACAAAATAGTTCAGGTTGGGTTGCTCCGGAAACTCATAGCGAAACCCCAAACCTTCATCGAACAAACGAAAACGTATGTTCATAATTCTATCCGTTCCCTCTTGCTTTAGGCTGACCAACAATTCATTGTAGTGGTCCCTGATCTGGCTCTGTTCTCCCCACACGGGTGTCCAGGTTTCATCAAAGGAACTGTTTTCTGTGCCTACAATGGAAAATCCATCCAACAAATCGTGCATGTCCTTCAGGTCAAAACCTAGGCTACTGGGCAGAATTATACTTTCACCCTGTAAGAAGAGTTGATATGTGGGTCGGCCTTCCCGGAGTTCAAATACCATTTTTAGATTGGAATTTGGCGAAACAAGCTCTTGGCCAAGCACCCAAAAAGGGATGGACAGCAATAAGGATAAAATCGTTTTTTTCATCGGTTGGTCTATTATACGAGGGGTTTTTGCGTCATCAAATCAGGTTGGGGGATGCCCATCAATTTTAAAATGGTCGGGGCAATATCGCCCAAAACCCCACTTTTGACTTTCTTGATATCCTTATCCACCAAAATCAAAGGAACTGGATTGGTGGTGTGTGCCGTATTGGGGCTACCATCGGGGTTGATCATGGTATCGCAATTACCGTGATCGGCTATTACAATGGTAGAATACCCGTTTTCCAACCCTGCTTCAATTACGGCCTTGGCACAGGTATCCACGGTTTCACAGGCTTTTATGGCCGCTTCCATAACACCTGTATGGCCCACCATATCAGGGTTGGCAAAATTGAGACAGACAAAATCGGTTTCACCTTTTTTGAGTTCCGGTACAATGGCATCCCTAATATCATAGGCGCTCATTTCTGGCTGCAGATCATAGGTCGCCACTTTTGGAGAGGGGCATAGAATCCGTTTTTCTCCCTCAAAGGGCTCTTCACGGCCACCGTTGAAGAAAAAGGTGACATGGGGATATTTTTCGGTCTCTGCGATCCGTATCTGTTTCTTTCCATGCTTGGAAAGCACTTCGCCCAAGGTGTCCTTGATATTTTCCTTGTCATAGACCACTTTGATTCCCTTGAAGGAGTCATCGTAATTGGTCATGGTAACGTAGTACAAATCCATTTTGTGCATGTTCTGCTCATGGAAGTCCTGTTGGCTCAGGGTCTGGGTAAGCTCCCTTCCGCGGTCTGTCCTAAAGTTGAAGAATATTATGATATCGCCCTGTGCTATTTTGGCAAGGGGGGCACCATTGGCATCGACCATGACCAGGGGTTTTATAAATTCATCGGTAACCCCTTCGTTATAACTTTTTTGCATGGCCTCGCCAATATCATGAACCTTTTCACCGGTGTTGTTCACCATAACATCGTAGGCCAGTTTTACACGCTCCCACCTTTTGTCACGGTCCATGGCGTAATATCTACCGACCACAGTGGCCAGTTTGGCATTCTTGTCTGAACAGAAATTGACCAAATCCTGTAAAAAGCCCTTTCCACTTTTGGGATCCACATCGCGGCCATCGGTGAATGCGTGCACAAAGGATTGTTTCACCCCACTTTGGTCGGCCGCCTTGATCAGCGCCTTTAGATGGTCTATATGGCTGTGGACGCCACCATCACTCACCAACCCCAAAAAATGTAGTGCCTTGTTGTTGGATTTTGCGTATTCAAAAGCTTCTTTCAGCACTTTTTCATCCTTTAGGGTATCCTCTTTTACAGCCTTGTTGATTTTGGCCAGATCCTGATAGACTATCCTACCGGCACCCAAGTTCATATGGCCTACCTCACTGTTCCCCATTTGGCCCTCGGGAAGACCCACATTCATGCCATCAGTATGCAGGGTGGCGTTGGCGTATTGAGTGTAAAGGGAATCAATAAAAGGGGTGTTTGCCTGTGCAATTGCAGAAACCTTTGGATCCGGGGATATCCCCCAACCATCCAATATCATCAGGATTATCTTCTTGTTCATGATATGAAATTGTACTTCAAAAATAGGGCGATTTGGCTGGATGCCCTAGTCTTTTTGGGGTTTTCTGGTTGCGGATATGTTAATTATTCCGCATTGAAAATGTGTACTTGTTAAAATTTGGTTATTTAACTGTTAATGCTGTAACATTTGCCTCCAAAGACAGTCTATTTTTATATCAATTAATCTGTAATCAAAATTATTCATCATGAAAAAAACAATCCTAATCATGGCTGCGGCATGTATGCTGGCAGTTACCGGCGTTAACGCCAAAAATTCCACAACTGACCTCAATGCAGTGCCAAATCTTGCCACAGTCCCTGCCGAGGTAAGCTCTTTTTGCAAGGCCATTATGCAAGGAGACATTGACACTGTTAAAAAATTGATTGCCCTTGGGGAAGATGTGAACCAAAAATCCTTGGGGATGGCACCCATCCACTTTGCGGCCCGTTACAACCAGCCTGAAATCCTAAAATTGCTGATTGAAAACGGAGCCAACATCAAACAAAGAAGCGACAAAGGATATACTGCAAAAAAATATGCGGAGCTTTCCAACGCCACAGAGGCCTTGGAGGTTCTGAATGCTGCTGTGAAAAAATAGAAAGGGGTTTATTCATCCAAAACAAAAAGGCCCATCCTGATCGGATGGGCTTTTTTGGCTCATTTACCTATTTAGTGTTCTTGTAAAAGAGTATACATTGATGGTTTAAAAATCAAAACCAGTAAATGCCCTATAAAAGAATGCATAGAATGCCATCGACAACATAATGGCACAGAATATGGCATATCCTTTTAAAAATAAAACCAAGTAGCTCGGTTTACAATCGTCAAAAGCCTCTGTATAGAGGTGCTTAAAATGTAATAGTGTTCCCATATGCTGTTCTCGTTAGATAGCACAAATGGGCAAAAAAGTATATAGTATGGATTTGGGGGTTGTTCAAAGATAGGCAAATCTGATGGATATGGTGTTTTAATCGATAAACGTGCCGAATCTATCGACCTGAATATTTTTTAATGGCCTCTTTTATTTTTTCAATACGATTTTCGGGGTCTGGATGGGTGCTTTGGAATTCCGGGACCCGATTGGGACCGGCCGCCGCTTTTAAAATTTCCATTACCTTGATCATTTCATAAGGGTCGTAACCGGATTGGATCATAAAAAGCACCCCAAGTTCATCGCTTTCCAGTTCGTCGCCCCTTCCGTTTTTCAACAAGGTATTTTGCCCAATGCCACTCACCAAATTGCCCATATCACCACCCACCGAAGCACCGGTGGCCAATGTTTGCCAAAAACTGCTCTCTGCAATACGTTCCGCCGAATGCCTTCCGAGTACGTGTCCAATTTCGTGCCCCAAAACCCCGGCCAATTGGGCCTCATTGAGTTGGGAAAACAAGGCATAGGTAATGAATATCTGCCCACCTGGAAGGGCAAAGGCATTGATGGTCCTGTCGTCTGCCAAAAGATGGAAATCATATTCATAGGGAGTTTCCCGGGCAATGCTGCTATTGACCAACTTTTTGCCCACCGCGTCCACAAAGGCCTGCATCCGTTCATCAGGATAGAGTCCACCATGTTGCTGCGCCATTTCGGCCCTACTCTGTAGGCCAATGGCAATTTCCTGCTCTGCCGTCATGTCTATGTTCTGGACCCTACCGGTATATGGATTTTCCTGTTGGTTACTGCATCGGCGTATAAATGCAAAGGCCACAATGGCCAAACCTATCAGGATGCGGATTTTCCAACTTCCTCTTCTCATGGGGTTAGTGTTCTAGGTACCTCAAGATACAAAAAATTGGACTACAAAAGTGATGGGTTGATGTCCAAAATATTGTCTTGGATATAGGTTTTGATGAAGCCCGTGGTGAAGTGTTCGGAGCCTAAAAAATCCTCTTTCTGCAATAACCGCAATACATTGAGTTTTCTGTAGGCCGTGAGCATGGGGATGGATATGGGCGCATAGCTGTAGTGCCATGGCTCGTATTTAAAGCCCCTGCGCTTGGGCTCGTTGGTGTAGACCAGATGGAAGTCGAATTTCTTTGAATTTTCATCAAGCCACAGTTTGAAATCGGCAAAAGGGCCCCCATTTTCAAATTTTTCGGGGACCAAAACATCGCCAGAAACCTGTGGATAACCATCAATGATGTCGATATCGGTGCCCCAGTGGTGACGACTCGTTCCCGGAATGGTGGAATATTCTATGATCTTATCAATGGCCTCCAGAGGCTCCATACCATCGTCATCCGTAAACTTGAGGTACTTTCGCTCCCAAATGCCCTGTTGCCTGTAAAAATCCCTGAAACTGGAAACCATTTTAATATCAAAACCATCGGAATAGGCCGCTTTTTTCATTTCCACAAAAGAATCATAGGCCTCTTTTCTCAGGTTGATGCCCTCTCCAAACAGCTCAATATCGGCTTTTCCCATCAATTCCTCGGTGGAATAATCGGGATAGTTGGGAACAGGGAACAGAGGGGGAAATGCACATGCCAGACCGGATGCCGATGCCGTTTTCAGGAAAGTCCTTCTTTTCATGAAATGGATTTTAAGGCCAAGTTAAGAAGTATTTTTCAGTTCGCCGGAATGAAAAATGGACGGGGTTGTTATCGGTCCAAAAACAGGAACCCAGTGTATTGCAGTCCCAGGTCATACAAAGAGACCAAATAATAGTAGACCCCTTCGGGCAGACCGATATCTTGACTCATGACAAGGCTTCCCGTATTGGAAATACCGGTAAACTCATCCACGTAGTTATCTTTTTCAAATACCTTTTGGCCAAAACGGTTATAGATCTGTACGTTGTTGTTGGGCGATTCGGACATTCCTTGAATGACCAAAAATTCGTTGATGCCATCATTGTTCGGGCTCAAGAAATAGTTCCCCAAGGTTGGGTTGTTCACGGAAAACGTATCCGTGGGCAATGGAATGGTGCCAAAGGTAATGACTTCATAATCGTTGGGAACAAAGGTTTCGGAGGTGACAAAACCTTGGACAAGGTCACCGCCATACCCAGAACTCCCAATAATTTCCCATCTTTTGTTGGCCTTGCTCCATCCTACTACGATGATGGATTCTGGGGAGGCATTGGGAATCAGCCCCAGAGCACTCCGTTGGTTCCAGCTTATGGCAACTGTTGCGGGCACCTCGCTCTGTATGATCCAAAATTCCCGGTTGCTCACCGTGCCTATGTCCCTGGTCTTTTCATTCACGTTAAAATTTGCGGAAAAGGAGGTTGGATTGGAAGGGTCCTCAAAAAAATACGAACAAACGGCCAAAGGTGTCTCACTTTCGGAATCCAGCATCAAAGGGCGTAATTGGGTCTCATCCCCAACAGGGAAGGAGAAAAAGGCCCTATTGGTAATGGCCGCGTAGCCGGTAACCTTGGCATTGTCACCTTCGCCCGTAAAAAAGCCCTGGTCCATAAAATCAAGAAAAACGGTATGGTCATTTTTGGGCGATAGCACGTCGCCGTCAATAAAATTGACATTGTTCTGCACATGGACCGTGTTCTGTAAATATACATAGTTGGAGATCATGATCTCTGCATCCATAAAGGTAGGGGGTATGCTGCCGGAAACCTGTAGTACGGTATTGCCATAAAAACCCGCCAAGCCCTCGTTTTGGTCAAAGGCGGCATCGTTGATCAAATTGGTATGGAACCCCAAATTGCCATTGGCGTGGATACGGATGGCCCCACTGCCGTTGTACAGCCCTCTTTGGGCTTGGGTAAGAATGGCAAAAAGGAAAAATATTATATTGAGTATTTTTCTCGACATTTAAAAACGTATAACAGTAAAATACCAATCAGAATCCTGATTTGTACCGGTTTGGTCAAAGATTAAAACATCAAAAGTTGTCGTAGCCTGGTTTGTTGCTTGTATCAATCGGAAAGAAGAACTATCAGCGGTTAATTGTATGATGTAGTTATCGGTTAAGCCCGGGTCAAGATTAACTGTATAGTTCCCAGTACTATTTCTGTCTACTCCAATTACTAACCCAGTGATATTCTCCGCTGTTGCAGCAGAATCAACTTTTCCCATAGCGATTACTGGATTAACAACAGCCACCTGGAAGTCCTGTCCGGTCTGGGAAACGGTTATGCCGGTTCCCTGGGAGACGGTCTGG
>JAWKNC010000011.1:0-95431 GCA_041391945.1 Allomuricauda sp.
GCCTTGAACTGTTTTTCCCGTAGGGCCAACTCTTGGATTTTGAGGTAGTCTTTTGCAAAATCGGCTTGGTGTTCATCATAACGGTTGGAAATCTTCATGATCTTGAACTTTGGGGCACCTCCCCTTGGGTCATCTTCCCTAATGGGCCTTGAGATTTCCCCGTCCTTAAGATCCCGAACCTGATTGTACAGTGTGGGATCCATTTTGGTCAGTTCAAAACGGGAATCAAAGTTGATGGGGTTGCGGAGCAGGCCTCCATCAAACTTGGTCTCCTTTTCATCCGAAAAATTCAAGGCGGCTTCGGCGAAGGTATACTTTCCATCCAAAACCTGTTGGCGAATGGTATCCAGTTCCTTCACAGCATTATCAATGGCACTCTGAGGTATTTCAGGAATCAACAGGATATGGCGTAAATCCAATTCCTGTCCCCTGATTTTTTCAATATAGATGATGTGATAACCAAAATCAGTCTCAAAAGGTTCTGATATCTCCCCTTCCTGAAGGCTGAAGGCTACATCCTTGAACTCTTTTACAAAAGGAGTCTCGCGGGTCATGCTGTAAAAACCGCCCTTCGATTTGGATCCCGGGTCCTGCGAATACAAAATGGCCTTTACGTTGAAACTGGCATCATTTTCCTCCACATCTTGCTTTATCTGCTTCAAACGATCTATCACCTTTTGTTTTTCCTCTTCCGGTGCCGTGGGCTGTTTTACGATCTGTGCAATTTCCAGTTCCGCTCCAAAAACCGGTCTTTCATCTTCAGGGATTTTGTTGAAGAACTGTCTGACTTCCTCTGGGGTCACTTCAATTTTTTCCACAATCTTGCTCTGCATTTTTTCGGACAGCATGCGCAGTTTGTTGATTTCGAAGAGCTCAGTTCTAAAGCTTTCTATATCCGGTTTTTTATAAAATTTGAGCAATTTCTCCATGGAACCCACTTGGGCCACCAATTGTTGGATCTGCCTATCGCTTTGGGCGTTCACTTGGTCGTCCGATACCAACAAACTGTCCTGAACGGCCTGATGTGCATACAAGCGGTCTTCCATCAATTTGCCCAAAAGACTGCATCGGGTAATATCTTGGGTGGATGCACCTTGGTTCTGCAGATCGATCAAGGTTTTATCTATATCCGATTCCAAGATCACATAATCCCCGATAACGGCGGCAATACCATCCAATTTCATTCTTTTGGTGGTACTTGTTGTATCTGCTTTGGTTTCCAGGGCTTCGTCCGTGTCCTGCGCCCGCAAAAAGCCCAATACACCAAAAAAAGCCATAGCCAATAGTATTCTACTCTTTTTTTCCATAAACCTCAAATTCTTTCTTCTTAATTGCTTCGTCAATAATCTCGGTTTCCAGTTTTTTTATGTAATCCAACTTTCTCCTGTTCAAGATCAATTGCCTTATGTCTGGTTCAACATATTCCAAGGGCGCAGTATCATTGACTTCCAAAACGTCCGTCACTTGTCCCAAATATACCTCTAACGAATCCCGTAATTCAAAAAATTGTGATTTTTTTAAGTACTGGGCCTCATTGACCGGTGTAAGGGCTGGTATTTCTTCCATGACCCTAGCGGTACTCACCCAAATGGAATCGTTAAAATGTATTTTTTTGAACTGTACCGCGATGGAATCCAAATAAGTCTTGTCCGGCCCCTTCCAACTCTTCATTCTGGTCACCACTTGATCTATGTCCAAAAACTGGGAAGGGAGGCATACAAACCGAAGTTGCACCAGCCTTTCGTCCAGCTTGAAATTCTCTTTCTCCCGCTCATAATATCCACGCAATTCGGATTTGGTCACCGCTGTGTCCTGTGCCTGGAGCACCAATGCTTCAATATAGGCCCTGGTGTACAGGTCCGCTCGGTAGTCCGAGACCAAACGATCGTACTCGGCCAGTTTTTCTTCGGGCAGGTTTATTTTTGACTTTGACAGCAACAGTTGTTTTGAAGCCCAATTGTTGATATAGTTGTTCACGAACAATGTACTGTCCTCAGGGGTCATGCCATCGGCGATCAGCGACGCAACATCTTCCTTGTACAGATACACATCGCCCACCCTGGCCAAGGGTTCCCTTTCCTCGGCCTCTTTAAAAAGGGAGTTGCATGAAGACAGGAAAACAAGTGCTGTTGTGCACAGTAGGTATAGGTTGTTTTTTTGGAGCATAAGCATTTCGCAAAAATAACAATTACTTAAAGCCATACAAGTAGGTTTTGTTCTCATTAACAGATTTTTAGTAGCCGCCACAAAAAGGATAATCATTACATTAGTGCAAAACCTGACTAAATTGAAGTAAATGGAGGATTTTACGGCTTTTGCCGAAAACGGCACCTCAGTACTTAATTCTTGATTCCATGGAAAAAGTGCTAGATCGAAAAATAAAGATGATATGGGATTTCCGGGGGCCGGGAGCGGCCCAGATTGCCCAACACTATCAAAAACACCTCGACGAATTTGTGGTGATCGAAGAACTGAAGTTTGACATCACAGGTTGTGAACACCTAAGTCCCGTGCACAGCATTGCCTATTTGGTAGTGGCCGAGTTTGAGATGAGAGAGGTGCGGGAACTGCTTAAACCCCACCGGGGAGAAATCTATTTGGATGAATCATAACGCTACCGGCATGTGGGCGAAGCTTTCTTTTTTTGGTCTCATAGCGCTTAACGTTTCTTGTTCAGGGGTCACCTACAAAAATCCTTTGGAAAAGGCGCTTTCCTCCAAAAATCCATTGATCAAAAGGGTCATGGACAATTTGGATGAGCACGAAATACAGATCAGGTATACCCAGATAGACCGAAGGAATGACAGTATCATCTTCACGGATTTTGATTTTCAGGTGGATAGCAACACCTATTTCTATCCGGCCAGCACGGCCAAGTTTCCCGCTGCCGTTGCCACACTGGAAAAGCTCAATGAGATTGATTCCCTCTCCATGGACACACGGTTCTTTGTTGAGGGTGATTCTGTTGAAACCACATTTGCCAAGGCCATTTCTAAAATATTTGCTGTTTCGGATAATGCGGCCAATAACCGTTTGATCGAATTTTTGGGGCAAGATGACCTGAACGGACGCATGCGCAAAAGGGGTGTACAGCCTATACGAATAGCGCACCGGTTATCCACGCCCAATGCAGATGATGTGACCACCAAACCCCTGATCATCTATAGCAACGATTCCACCATGGTGATGAGCCGTCCCATCATCAATACACCTCCAGAGCCTCTCGACCTCAACAAAATTCGAAAAGGAAAAGGGTTCTATGTGGATGATTCCCTGCAAATGGCTCCCTTTGACTTTTCCTTAAAAAATTACTATCCCATTGAGGCCCAGAGCGCACTGTTGAAACGTATCATTTTTCCCGAGGCCTTCCCCAAGGAACAACGTTTTAATTTGAGTGGAAATCAACACGCTTTTTTGCTGGAGGCCATGCACACTCTCCCGGGCAAACTTGGATATGAACCCAAGGAATATTATGACAGTTATGTAAAATTCTATCTATTCGGGGACCATCAGGATCCCATGCCGGAGCATATCAAAATCTACAACAAGGTGGGGTATGCTTACGGCACATTAACGGACTGCGCCTATATCCAGGATACGGAAAACAACATCGATTTTATGCTTACCTCGACCATTTTGGTGAACAGCAATGGCATTTTTAACGATGACACCTATGAGTATGATGAACTGGGAATCCCATTTTTGGCACAATTGGGAAGGGAATTGTACAACCATGAATTAAAACGAAAACAATGAGAAGCCTCACTTTTGAAAGTTTTGCCAAAAAAATATTCATCAAGGTCTCCATGGACAAACTTTATTGGTGTTGGGGCACCCCCGAAGGGATTTCTTCCTGGTTTTTAAGGGAGGCCACCTATACTTCCGTCACAGGGGTAAAACGGAAACCGGATGAAAACGTTCAACCTGGTGACTCCTATATCTGGAAATGGCACAATTGGGATGGGCAGGAAGAAGGAAAAGTGCTCAAGGCCAATGGCAAGGATTTTCTTGAAATCACCTTTACCAACAGCAAGGTATCCATTGCCCTTGAAGATCATGGCAAAGCCGTACTACTGGTGTTGACGCAATATGATATCCCCACGGATGAAGAGAACAAACTCAATATCCACCATGGTTGCAGCAACGGCTGGACCTTTTGGCTGGCCAACCTCAAAGCGTATTTGGAATATGGGATATTGCTCAACGAAACGGAATTCGATTTGAGAAATATCCCATTGTCCGGATTTGAATTTGTGAATATGTAACCTATGAACCGACTATGGGTTCCTCCTCAGGCTGCATTTCCCATTTTCCATTGTACAATAGCACTTGGTCAAAGTCGATGCCATCAATGGGTTTGAGCATTTGCTTTTCGGCATCCCACTCGATTTTTCTTCCCAATTTCCATGAAAGTCCCGCCATGTGGGCAGAGATGGCCTCGTCAAAGCCCTCCTTGATACCACAGCTGACCTTGCCCCCATTTCTGATGACGCTCAACCACTCCCGCATGTGCAAAAAGGTAGAATCCACACGAACCCCGTTGACATAGGTCCACATAAGTCCCTTATCCGCAAAATATTGTGAAGTGGCCGAAGAAACGGCATCGGGGACATTGGCCGCAGGATCGTACTGATAAATAGGGACTCCCGGACTCATTTTATCCGCCTCCAACATATCGGCATATCTTGTGGATGCCACATCGGGCCAAATGGTCAGTTTATTGCCCAACTCCATGGTAGCATCATGCCCCATGAGAATGGTGGGTCTGTTGAAACTGTTGCCCAGGGTCGCACTATAGCAAAACGTCATCCCTATTTCCTTGCCCTTGGCCTGGCTGCTTCCGGTGGTGAAGTCGGGGAATTCCATGTTCACCTGCAATACATCGGGAACGTTTCTGCCATCAATGTGGGTATAAATTCCACCGGATGCGCTCACCGAATTGGGGATGCCCATGTTCAACACGCAGTTCAACCGGTCGTAATCATGGGTCAATAAATCCCCGGAAAGTCCAGAGCCATAGGCCCACCATTTACGCCATCTGAAAAAATGGTTTTTGTTGAAGGGTATTTGCGGTGCACTGCCCAAAAATTGCTCCCAATCAATGGTCTGAGGGCTGGCTTTTTCATGAATGTCATAGTTCCACGCACCGTTGTCATCATTCCGGTTGGTATTGGTCTGGATCAGGGAAACATGTCCCAAAGTGCCCTTCTGTACAATATCGCGCGCCGTGGTAAAGCTCAAGGTCTGCCTATGTTGGTGTCCTACCGCAATAATGGCCTTGGATTGCTTCGCAACGTCACGTAAACGATAGGTTTCCTCCACGGTATGCGTCATTGGTTTCTCCACATACACATGTACATTGCTGCTAAGGGCTTCCATGGAAATGGGGGCATGCCAATGGTCTGGCGTGGCGATGACCACGGCTTCCACATCGCCGCTATGGATCATTTCTTTGTAGGTACTGTATCTTTTGAGTTTATTTTCAGGGGTTGAAAAGGAGTTGATAACGTTTTCGGCCCTTACATCAAACACATCGCAGACCCCTACTATTTTTACGTTAAGCTTATCCTGATTCAAGAAATCTTCCAGTGCAGTGTGATTGGGGTCTTCTTCTGCCGCCAATTTCATCTGCTCCTTCCACTCATCAGTGGCATACCCCAAGGCCCTGCAAAGCTGTTCTCCCCTGATTCCAAAACCTATGATTCCGACCTTTACGGGTTCACCTCCTATCTCAGGGACGGTGGGAGGCAGTGAAGGTCTAATGTTCAATTGGTTCAATATTTCGGATCGTTCTTTTTTGCCTCTTACAGCAGTGGCCGCTCCGGCCCACCACACAGCCCCTAAAATGGGAAGACCTCCCAATCCTTTCAACAAATCTCTTCTAGTCCATTTCATAGTATTAAATTTTGGTTAGTTGACTTTTCTTTAAATAGGCAAGTCCGAAAAAGTGCCCAGTGGGATAGTTATAGATCAAAATGCATACGATGAGCTCTATAAGGTTTTTGTTCACGAACCAATAATTCCCTTCCACGTTGAGCTGTGGCAGCCATGGAAATGAAGGATGCGCAAAATAGTAAAGGGCCAGCAGACCGATGCCCACGACGGCCCCGATCTTTTCAAAAAAGCCCAAAACCAATGTGATGCCCACTACCATAAGGGCAATGATGTTCAAAGTGTCCACCCAACCTACAACCGAGGCATCGGTAAGGGTCGTGAACAGTGATTTTAATGGTCCTTGCGATGAGGCCAAATAGCCAAAGGAAGTCCATTCTGGATTGTACATTTTGATGACGCCCTCATACAGAAAGTGCCACCCAACAAAAATTCGGAGAAGGGTAATGCTAATGTTTACCTTTCTATTGTCTGAAGAATTGACCATAGAATTATAGATTGATTAGTTTGAACTACAATTTACAAATCAAATCTATATCCCCATATAGAAAAGTACAATGACAATTATCAGTTGATTATCTTCAAGCTACTGTTTTCTAAGTGGTAACAGGTTCGCCGTACAAATCAAAATCTGAAGCTTCGGTAATCTTCAAGTGGGCAAAATCCCCAACTTTTAAGTAGTACTGGCTGGCATCCACCAATACCTCATTGTCCACATCAGGGGAATCAAATTCCGTGCGGCCCACAAAGTAATCCCCCTCTTTTCGGTCAATGATGCAGCGAAAAGTTTTTCCAATTTTTTCTTGGTTGAGTTCCCATGAAATCTGCGATTGGATTTCCATGATGGCATTGGCCCGTTCCTGCTTCACTTCCTCGGGAACATCATCTTCTAGGGAATAGGCATGGGTATTTTCCTCATGACTGTAGGTAAAACATCCCAAACGCTCAAACCGCATTTCCTCTACCCAATTTTTGAGGGTTTCAAAATCCTCTTCGGTCTCTCCAGGGTATCCAACGATCAAGGTGGTCCGAATGGCCATTTCCGGCACCGCTGCCCTAAAATCCTGCAACAACTTTGTGGTCTTGGCTTTGGTGGTGCCCCTTCTCATGCTCTTTAAAATGGGATCAGAGATGTGTTGAAGCGGAATATCGATATAATTGCAGATTTTGGGTTCTTGGCGCATTACCTCCAAAACATCCATGGGAAAACCCGTTGGGAACGCATAGTGCAATCGAATCCACTCTATACCCTCCACTTTCACCAACTTCTGGAGCAATTCGGCCAAATTTCGCTTTTTGTAGAGGTCCAGACCATAGTAGGTAAGGTCTTGGGCAATCAAAATCAGTTCCTTTACCCCTTTTGCGGCCAATTTTTCGGATTCCACCACCAATTCTTCAATAGGCTTGCTCTTATGCTTGCCGCGCATCAAGGGAATGGCACAAAAGGAACAGGGTCGGTCGCAGCCTTCCGCTATTTTGAGGTAGGCGTAGTTTTTTGGGGTGGTGGTCAGGCGTTCCCCCAACAACTCATGCTTATAATCCGCACCTAGAGCCTTCAACAGGTTGGGCAGGTCGCTGGTCCCGAAATACTGGTCTACATGGGGAATCTCCTTTTCCAGATCCGGTTTGTAGCGTTCGCTAAGACAACCCGTCACAAAGACCTTATCCACCATACCGGCCTCTTTTTTTTGCACATATTCCAAAATGGTGTTTACACTTTCCTCCTTCGCATTGGCAATAAATCCGCAGGTATTGATCACCACGATGTTGCCCTCTTCTTCGTGGACCACTTCTTTGTTATTGGCGCGCAATTGCCCCATGAGCACTTCAGAATCGTAGACATTCTTGCTGCAACCCAAGGTCACCACATTGATTTTGTTCTTCTTCAGGGATTTTGTCCGCATAGCTGCTCTAAATGGTCTGCAAAAATACAACAACACAGGGCATTACATCGATTTACCTGAATATTTTTGCCTTTTCTACGTTAAACCATATACGCCAGCAACAGTCAAAACCAAAATCCCGAATCATGAAAAGACTTGCGGTAATCCTTATCTTGTGTCCTTTATTTTTCTGGAACTGCTCCACAGAAAGTACTTCCTCCAACGATGATGACATCATCCCTGAGCCAGAAACTGGCCAATTGTATTTTCCGCCTTCCGGGTCTGCAGAATGGGAAACGGTTTCCCCAACGGAACTGGAATGGAACACTACTGCAGAACAGGACCTTTATGACCTTCTTGAGACGAAAAACACAAAGGCTTTTATGATTTTAAAAGATGGAAAAATTGTGGTGGAATGGTATTTTGGGGACCATACACAGAATACAAGCTGGTATTGGGCCTCCGCCGGAAAAACCTTGACCTCTTTTACCGTCGGAATTGCCCAAGAAGAGGGCTTTTTGGATATTGAGGACCAAACTTCAGACTATTTGGGGGAAGGATGGACCAGTGCCCCACTGGATAAGGAAAATCTTATCACCATTCGGCATCAACTGACGATGACCAGCGGTATGGATGATGTACAATTTGACTGCGTTACCCCAGATTGCCTTACCTATGTGGCCGATGCAGGCACCCGATGGGCCTATCACAACGGTCCCTACACCCTTTTGCAAAGCGTGGTGGCCAGTGCCACCAGCATGGCCTGGACAGATTATTTCAACGCCCGATTGCGGAACAAAATTGGAATGGACGGCTTTTGGTTCTCCACCAACGGTTCCAACAACGTGTACTTCAGTACGGCTCGTAGTATGGCTCGTTTTGGACTGTTGAACTTGAATAATGGGGAATGGGATGGAGAGACCATTTTGGGCGATTCGGAATACCGGACTGCCATGAAGAACACCTCCCAAAATCTGAACAAATCCTACGGATATTTATGGTGGTTGAATGGGAAAGAAAGTTTTAGGGCTCCTGGACTTCAACTGGAGTTTTCTGGGGAGCTTGTCCCCAATGCACCTGCGGATATGTATGCCGGTTTGGGCAAGGACGATCAAAAATTGTATATCGTGCCCAGTGAAGGGTTGGTAGTGGTCCGTATGGGGGAAGATGCCGGGGAAGCCTTGTTGGGTCCTTCCAGTTTCGACAATGAGCTTTGGGAGAAGTTGAGTGCTTACATCAATTAGCTCCTCCTGTCATTTCGAAGGAATCCCGATAACTATCGGGATGACTGAGAAATCTGTAGATTTCTCGCTTCGCTCGAAATGACCTACTTCTTGATGTCTTGATTTTAATAAAAGAGTATCTTTTACATCGATAATATACCTAATTTGGGGGTATATAAGTGTATTTTACATCCATATAAACAAGTTAGCTGTCATTTGAAAAATGATTAAGATAAATAAAACCAATTACGAATTTTATAAAGGAATTTTCAAAGTGATTTGGGAATTTGAGGCTAAATATGCCCAAATGGACCCGAATGCGGAATTCTCACCTTTGAATGTTTTGCGGAATTGGGAAAAGCAAAGCGATTCTTTAGCAAGACGGGGATTGAAAGAAGGATTGAGAGATTCATTGACTGGACTCAAGGACTTGTCAAATGAATTAAAAACGGAATTGAACAACAATTTGATTTCGAACAATTTCCCTTCTTTGAATATTTTGACTTCTCAAATCAAAAATGTTCCGAAAAAGGTATTAGATAAAGGAAAAATTAAAAATCTGGACGAATACTATGTGGTGAAAGAAGTTCTTGACGACATTGATTATGATATAACCGAAAAAGAAAGGACTGAATTGAATAAAATATTCGGAGAATTTGAACTGAACTATAAAGAAAAAAACGCCAGCTAACAATGTATAACCGCAATTACGGCGGATTCGACTGCGTCCGAATCCATCCGTAATTGCGGAACATTGCAAACCAACCGACAATACGTCCAACCAACCCGTAACTGACGGTTATACGAGACCGTTGTGTGTAATTTGAGAAGTGCTAATGCAGAGAACAGAAATCATAGATAAAAATCAACTTTTTGAACTGATTGAATATGTTCTTTCGGATCCAAAAACTGAATTCTATGAATCATATTCTGTACTGGAAAAAGAAATTGTTCGGATAAACAATCTGTCTGAATTCAAAAACTATTTTGACAATGGAATCGCGAATGGAAAAGTGCATTTCGGATTTGGAATTTATAATCCTGAATCGAACGGCAAGTTTTTCACCTCGAAAATAAAGCTTAATCCTAAATATTGTGGCGGAAAAACTTACCGCTACCGAATAGATGGTTGGGCATTAATCTTTATTCAGCTTGACTTACAAAACGGAGAAAACCGAATTGAATGCAGAGTTTCCGTAAACTCAAAGAAAAGAGCTGAAAACTTGAAAAACATGAATCCTGAATTATGGGAATGGAAAAATGTGGAAAGTAGAGCAAGAAAAATAATTAACCGATTAAAAAAAACTACGCACAACAATGTATAACCGCAATTACGACGGATTCGACTGCGTCCGAATCCATCCGGAATTACGGAACATTGCAAACCAACCGACAATACGTCCAACCAACCCGTAACTGACGGTTATACGAGACCGTTAGGCAACATTTGCACAAAATAAACTTTTTACTTACTTTTGACGTTAGTAACGCAAAACAAAAGTATGATTGTTTCATTTGGCTCGAAAGAAACCGAAATGATCTGGAACGGTATCCGAGTTAAAAAAATGCCGGTTGAAACTCAGAACGTTGGACGTCGGAAATTGAGAATGCTGAATAATTCTCAAGACATTATGGACTTGAGAATTCCACCTTCAAACCGACTTGAAAAACTTTCTGGAAATTTAAAGGACTTTTATGGCATTCGGATTAATAAACAATGGCGAATCATTTTCAAATGGGACAATGGAAACGCAAGTGAAGTGGAAATAATTGATTATCATTAAAAAAGAGTAAAATGGAAAAGTTGGCAAATGTACATCCTGGAGAAGTTTTGAACTTTGAATTTCTTGAACCGCTCGATATTTCGGCTTACCGACTTTCAAAAGATCTAAAAATACCTCAAACACGGATTTCGGAAATTATAAAAGGAAGACGAAGAATAACGGCGGACACAGCTCTTCGGTTGAGCAAATATTTTGGAAATTCAGCAAAATTCTGGCTTGGACTTCAAGACGATTATGATATAGAAGAGGAACGTGTTGAGAAAAAAACAGAATTGGACGAAATTAAAAAGTACGAAAATAAAAACGTTGCCTAACAATGGCTATATGTAATTGCATGTTCTCGCCTACTTCTGAAAATCCTCACGGATTTTCAGTTTGGTGTATACTTGTAAAGTTAAGTGCTAACCCACGCAACTACTTATAGCGGGACCGTTCAACCAACAAAAAAACCGGATAGATATGAAGTTTAAAACATTTTTCTTGAATATTATCATATCGCTTTTAGTGGCACTGGTAAGTCAAAAAAGTTCAGCTCAAGTTGGCGGGGAAGACTTAATCATACCAAGAACGAATTCAAAAGCTGTAATTCAACAAACCATTGCATCGACGCGGATTGAAATCGCTTACAGCAGGCCCAATAGACGTGGACGGAAAATTTTTGGCAATCTTGTACCCTTTGGCAAAGTCTGGAGAACCGGCGCTGACGAAGCCACAAAAATAACCTTTAATACCCCAATAAACCTTGAAGGAAATCCCCTTGATCCGGGTACATATGAACTCTTTACAATTCCCAGTGAAACTATGTGGGAAGTCATTTTACAAAAAAATCAAAATCAATGGGGGTCTTACAAATACAATCCGGAAAACGATGTGGTAAAATTTTATGCAACTCCCATTGAAATAAGCAATACCATTGAAACTTTCACTATCAGCATTGATAGTGTAGGCCCTGATCATGGTGTCCTTACTATTTCCTGGGAGAATATTGTCGTTCCAATAGGAATCAAAATCGATTTAAAGAGAACAGTGATCCCCCCTCTTGAGAAGGCATTGGAAGAACAAAGTAACCCGCCATATTTCCAGGCTGCCATGTTTTACTATGAAAACAATATAGATATCAATCGGGCTGCGGAATTAATGTCGCTGGCCCTCGAACGAAACCCGGAGCATATAGGAATGCTGTATAGGTATGCGTTGATCTTAAAAGAAAAAGGAGATATTCCAGGGGCCATAAAAGCATCAGAAAAGTCTCTTAAAGGAGCCCAAAATGCCGGTCCCGAGTTAAAAATAGAGTATATGCGATTAAATTCAATTTTGCTTAGTGAACTTAAATCAATGAAAAAGTAAGGCTGAAGACAACAATATGCGATAATGATCCCTATCGGTCACACTACAGTTAGCTTGCATTGCAAAAGGACATTTACCCAATAGACCACAAAAACAAAGCTTTAACCACAACATAAAGATGAAAAAACTACAATTCAAAAAAGACATTAACGCATCGGCCGAGAAGGTTTACAATACCATGCTGGGCATTGGCACTATTGAAACCTACGAGCAGTGGACATCCGAATTTAATCCAACCTCAACGTATGAGGGAAGCTGGGAAAAGGGGTCAAAAATCCATTTTATCGGAACGGATGAAAATGGTAAAAAAGGTGGAATGGTATCTGAAATTGCGGACAATATTCCTTTCCAGTTTGTTTCCATTCGCCATTGCGGAATTTTGGACGGTGAAAATGAAATTACCGAAGGTGCCGAGGTTGAAAAATGGGCAGGCATATTGGAAAATTATTCATTCCATGAGCATAACGGTGTGACAACGGTAACCGTGGAAAGCGATACAACAGAGGACTACCTTGATTATTTTAACACCACTTGGCCAAACGCTTTGAACAGGCTCAAGGAACTTGCGGAAAAATAGGAAAAGGATGCACCCTCAATACAGCATACCCCCCAACAATGCGGAAAAAATATGTGGGCAGACACTATAAAATGAGCAAAAAAATATTTTTCCTGACAATTCTTCTTGGATGCGGGCAATTGATTTTTGCCCAGTCACAAATCCCAATGGTCAAAGCAAATTCCAAAGAAATTAAAATCTTGGACGGGGACGATTTACGTGATGGAATGTTGGTTCCCAGTTTAAGACCTGATATTTATACATATCATAAAACCAAAAAAACAAAAACAGTCACCTACTATACAGACATTGACAGTATATCTTTTGAAGTGAAACTAGGCGATGTTTATGATTTTGGTATTGTATTGAACAACAAGGATACCTGCTTCCAACAAATTACTTCAACAAACCCAGAAAAAATCAGTTACATAAACAAGTCAAAAGAAAATAAGCCGTCTATTGATACAATCCCATTTCAATTGGGAGCAGATGATTTAATCCATATCAAAGGGACAATAAACAATTCGCAACCCCTTGATTTGATATTTGACACTGGGGCAAGCGTTATGGTTTTGTCTGACAAGGGTAAAGATAAAAACGTAAAATTAAACGATGGAAACACAAATGATTTTGAAATTCAGAATCTGATTTGGAACAATACATACATCCGGTATATTGATTATAATGGTGGATTGAAGGCAGATGGAGTAATTGGATATAATGCATTTGAAGATAAAATCGTCGCAATAGATTATGATAAAAGCATTCTGACAATTCACGATTCTTTGCCCAAAATTGGAAATGATCATAGCCCACTTGAAATGATATGGAGGGGTTCTGCAACATTTATTCAAGGAACTATAAATGACGGAAATAAAAAGTATAACGGTCTGCTTTTGTTTGACACAGGTTCGATTTGGGCACTTTCCCTAACCAAATCATTTTCTTCAGAAAACCAATTATATGGTAAAATGATCAAAACAGGAACGAGGAGAGCAAAAGGAGTTGATGGAAATACCATAAAAAGCAACACTGTAATTTTACCTCAATTGGAATTGGGCGACCTTCAATTATCCAACATTCCAATCGATTTAGAATCGCCCTCTGATAATACAGGACTGGCATTTAATATATTGGGAAACGATGTATTAAAGCGTTTTAATGTAATTCTCGATTATCAAAATGGTATCATTTACTTACAAACAAATTCATTGATTGACTTACCCTATAAAAAATCGTTTGATGAAAATACCATTCTAGTTACCGTTATAGTTTTATCCGTAATTACTGTGTTGGGTATTTACTATTACAGAAAAAGAAAAAAGATAAGAAACGCTGGTTGCAACAATATATAAGCGTTTCCTAAATCCAACGAAAGGCCCATTTTTAATTAAGCCTAAAAAACGAATCCACAAACTCGTATTTGTTAAAGACCTGAAGGTCTTCGAGGCCCTCGCCCACTCCAATATATTTTACTGGAATCTGGAATTGGTCCGAAATACCGATCACCACCCCCCCTTTGGCGGTACCGTCCAACTTGGTCACGGCCAGACTGGTCACTTCGGTGGCTTTCGTAAATTGTTTGGCCTGCTCAAAGGCATTCTGCCCTGTGGAACCGTCCAAAACCAATAACACATCATGGGGTGCATCGGGCACCACTTTTTGCATCACCCGTTTTACCTTGGAAAGTTCGTTCATCAGGTTCACCTTATTGTGCAATCGCCCTGCAGTATCCACCAGAACCACATCGGCGTTCTCCGCTACGGCAGAATTCAGGGTATCAAAGGCCACGGAAGCGGGATCGCTCCCCATTTTTTGTTTGATGATGGGCACTTGGACCCGGTCGGCCCAAACCTGCAATTGGTCTATGGCCGCCGCACGGAAGGTATCCGCAGCACCCAGCACCACTTTCAGGCCTTGTTTCTTGAATTGGTAGGCCAATTTGCCAATGGTTGTGGTCTTGCCCACACCGTTAACACCCACCACCATGATCACATAGGGCTTTTTATCGGTTGGAACCACAAAGTCGGTGGCCTCGCCCACATGGGTTTCAGACAAAAGTCCCGCTATTTCTTCTCGAAGAATGGTATTGAGCTCTTCCGTGCCCATGTATTTGTCGCGGGACACACGTTCCTCTATCCGCTCAATGATCTTTAAGGTGGTGTTGACACCCACATCCGAAGTGACCAAAACTTCCTCAAGGTTGTCCAACACCTCATCATCCACCTTGGATTTTCCGGCCACGGCCTTGCTCAGCTTGCCAAAAAAACTGGTCTTGGATTTCTCCAATCCCTTGTCCAAGGTCTCCTTTTTGTCCTTTGAAAAAATATTTTTGAATAAACTCATCGGGTATGCTTCAAACGAAATCCAAAGATAGGAAAGTAAGGGGAGTTTTGTTAAAGTTAGATGGTCATTTCGAGCGGAGCGAGAAATCTCCGTTTAGATTTCTCAATCATCCCGATAGTTATCGGGATTCCTTCGAAATGACATTCTAGAAATAAAAAAGCCACTCAGCAGAGCGGCTTTGAATTTTGTGCCAAATAACTTGGTCTTCTTAGTTCTTGTTCAACCAATCGTTCACCATTTCCGGAGCCATAACGGACTCTACAAAAGTGTATGCACCAGTCTTGGGAGACTTTACCATTTTAATGGCCTTGGTCAATCTTTTGGATGATGATTGGAGTGTTGCTACCGTTTTCTTTGCCATGGCTTATATTGTTAGCTGGATCTTACTTTGTAAAACCCTAATTATTTAATTTCTTTATGAACGGTCATACGCTTAAGGATAGGGTTGAATTTTTTGATCTCCATCCTATCGGGCGTGTTCTTCTTGTTCTTGGTGGTGATGTACCTAGAAGTACCTGGCATGCCAGAATCCTTGTGCTCCGTACATTCCAAAATTACCTGAATCCTATTTCCTTTCTTTGCCATCGTATTGTACTTAAACTACTTATTTTTTGGAATTGATTTCCTTCAATACAGCAGAGATTCCTTTTTTGTTGATGATCTTCAATCCCCTGGATGAAACGTTCAAGGTTACCCAACGGTCTTCCTCAGGAACGTAAAACTTCTTTTTGGAAATATTTACATCGAACCTTCTCTTGGTCTTATTGATGGAGAAGGAAACGTTGTTCCCGAACATCACCTTTTTTCCTGTTACTTCACAAACTTTAGACATCTCCCTAACTTTTGAGTGATTTTATTGAGGCTGCAAATTTATAGCATTTTGGTGGGACGGACAAAATTCTTTTTCAGAAAATTAAAATTTCTTTCAATAGCAGCTCAAATGCCTTGTTTACGGACTTTTGAACGATGCGTTCACGATGGTTTCCCATGGCAAATTCCTGTGCAAATGTACGTTCTGGAGTACTGATGGCGATAAAGACCGTTCCAATGTCCGCATCGGAGTCACCTTTGGTGGGCCCGGCATTGCCCGTAGTGGCTATGGCAAAGTCTGCTTCCATGATATTCTTGACATTGCGGGCCATGGCCACGGCCACTTCGGCACTTACCACAGAATGTTTTTTGATCAGGTCTTCCGGAACGCCCAAGAGTTTCACCTTGGTCTCTGTGGCATAACTGACCACACTGCCCTTGAAATAGTTGGATGCACCTGGTATTGCTGTCAAGTGCTCGGCTATGGTTCCGCCCGTAAAGCTCTCGGCGGTGGCCAAAGTCATTTTTTTTGCGGTCAGCAATGCCCCGATTTGTTTTTCTATGGATTCGTCCTCTTCTTCCCCATAGATGATATCACCAATGAGTGAGTACAATTTCTTGGTTTCCGCCTGGACTCCCGCCACCAAAACTTCCCTATCGGTCCCTTTGGCGGTGAGCCGCAACCTAACTTTTCCCAAGTTGGGCAAATAGGCCAATTTGATATAGCGGGGCAGATTGTTTTCCCAATCCTCAATTCTCTCTGCAATGGCGCTTTCCCCAAGACCATAGGTCATTATGGTTTTGTGCACAATGTGTGGCCGGTCATATTCTTCCACTATTTTGGGCAGTACCACTTGGGCCATCAGATTTTTCATCTCGAAAGGGACACCAGGCAAAGAAACGAAAACGGTATCCCCATTTTTCATCCAAAGTCCTGGTGCAGTGCCGTATGCATTGTGTAGCACAGTAGCCTTGGAAGGCACCAAGGCCTGTTTCCTATTGAGGTCTGAAATTGGGGTGTTGATGTATTTTTTGAAAAGCTCTTCGATGTGCGTAAGAACCCTATTGTCCAGAATGAGTTCATCCCCCAGAAACTCGCACAGGGTATGCTTGGTAACATCATCCTTCGTAGGGCCCAATCCACCCGTGACAATGACCAATGGGGAACGTTCCCCGGCTTCCCGTAAAGCCTTCAAGATGTGGTCATGATCGTCTTGAATAGAGGTAATTTGGTAGACCGAAACCCCAATTTTGTTCAATTCCTTGGCGATAAAGGCAGAGTTGGTGTCCACTATCTGCCCAATGAGAATCTCATCCCCAATGGTGATGATCTCTGCTTGCATCTATTATAAATCGAAGTCTTTTTTAAGCTCGGACATTACTTGGAGGACATCTTTTTTGAGCAAAGGGAATTTTTGCACTATTTCCCCCATACTTCCAACATTTTTGCCCAAAGTTTCTATCTCCAATGCCATGGCCCTGGTCTGTTCCATTCCCAATAGATCCACATTGGGCTTGATTTTGTGGGCCAATTTGTATACATTTTCATAGTCTCCTTCATTGATGGCCTTCTCCAGACCTTCCAAATCTGCGGGGACTTCTTCCAAAAAAACGGAAATGACAGAAATCACAAAATCCTGGTCCCCTTCCGCCATCTCATCTATCTTGTCGAGGCTGTAAATCATTATCTTACATTAATTTCAAAAAACTGTTCTCCTTCTAGCACGCCGGAAAGGTAGTCATTTGGACTTACTTTACCAACACCGGCAGGTGTGCCGGTAAAGAGAATATCCCCTTTTTTCAGCATAAAATAAGTTGAAACATGCGCAATGATCTCATCTATCTTCCACAGCATCAAGGATGTATTGCCCTCTTGTACTTTTTTTCCATTTTTCAGCAAAGAAAAATTAAGGTTGTCCACACTTTTGTACAGGCTTTTGGGCTTCCACCCACCTATCACCGCTGCGCCGTCAAATCCTTTGGCTTTTTCCCAGGGTAGGCCCTTTTCTTTCAATTTGGACTGAAGGTCGCGAGCGGTAAAGTCTATGCCCAACCCTATTTCATCGTAGTACTTGTGGGCAAATTCCTTTGCAATGTGCTTCCCCACTTTTTTGATCTTGACCAGCACCTCCACTTCGTAATGCACATCGTTGGAAAATTCCGGGATATAGAAATCCTGCTCTTTGGGCAAAATAGCGGAATCTGGTTTTATGAAGACCACGGGCTCATCTGGGCGTTCGTTCTTCAGCTCATCAATATGGGCAGCATAGTTTCTGCCTATGCATATCAATTTCATAGGATACGGTATATAATGTTCTATTTTAATCTGTTGTTGAGCTTGCTCAACTTAATCTGGGTAAGTACCTTTTTGGTGTACAGTGGGAAATCTGCGTTCAATATCCATCCAAAATATCCCGGTTCGTTTTCCAAAACCTCATCCACCGTCCTGCCCTTGTGCTTTCCAAAGGTAAAAATAGGCTGTTCTTCCTCATCCATTCCAATAAACCCTGCAAAATCCAAGAATTGTTTTCTGGTGGTAAATTCCGAGAGTTTTTTCACATTGTTCTCCAATTCCGGATAGCGCTCCAGTTGGGATAGCAAGACTTCATAGGTGGCCAAGGTATCGGCCTCGGCACTATGGGCATCCTCCAAATTCTTATCGCAATAGAATTTATAGGCCGCTTGGAGGGTACGCTGTTCCATTTTATGGAAAATGGTCTGGACATCCACGGACACCATGTTCTTCATATCAAAATCCACATCGGCCCTCAACATTTCCTCTACCAACAAGGGAATATCAAAGCGGTCAGAATTGTACCCGGCCAAATCACTGTCCTTGATCATTTTGTAGATTTCCTTGGACAATTGCTTGAATGTGGGCTCATTGGCCACTTTCTCATTGGAAATGCCATGCACGGCCTCAGCTTCCGCAGGAATGGGCATCTCCGGGTTTACCAACCAGGTCTTGCTCTCCTTGTTCCCGTTGGGGAATATCTTGAGTATGGATATTTCAACAATTCTATCCTTGGCCACATTGGTCCCAGTGGTCTCCAAATCAAAAAAACAAATGGGTTTGGTCAATTGTAACTGCATCAAAATAATTTATCTGGATTTGGAAAATAGCCAGGGCAGCAGTTCCGGTTCTGCAAAGGCATTGTCCCAACTGTTATGGCCCACCCCTGGGTAAACCGAATATTTCACATTGATTCCCTCATCTTTCATGGCCTTCACAATCTCTGCGGAACATTTTTCAGGAACCGTTTCATCAGCCGCTCCGTGAAAGACCCACCAATCCAATTTCTTGAGTTTTTTGCCAATGTTTGGGTTGGCACCTCCACAAATGGGAAAGGCCGCCACAAACATTTTAGGATTCCGGCGCACCAATTCGAAAGTCCCAAAACCGCCCATGGAAAGTCCGCCAACATACATTTTTTTCTTGTCCAGTTTATACGTTTTGGCCAAATGTTTCAAAAGGCCTTCCAAAAGAAGCATGTCCGGTGTGGGTTCGGCATCCTCGTACATAATGAACCTCCGGTTGGGTACTTCGCCCTCAACCTTGATCCTAGCCCAGGAACTGTTGGCTGCGCACTGTGGAAAAACCACGATGGCGGGATATTTTTCCCGTACCTCATCCTTTAGGAAAAGATTGGATCCATGGATGAGCTGTGCCTCATTGTCATTGCCCCGTTCCCCCGACCCGTGCAAAAAGAGCACAAGGGGATATTTTTTTGAAGAGTCATAATCCTTGGGAAGCAAAATCCTGTAGGGAAGGGCTCCCCCATCCTTTTCAAAAACCATTTTTTGATAGCTGGACCGGTCCTGTCCCATGACATAAACGCAGCACAATAAAAACACTGTTAAATTTAAAGTGGTAAAAAATTTCATGAATTGATGAATTTGTTGAACCCTCTAAATTAACAATAGTGATGGGAAAACAAGGTTTTTTTGAGGTTAGATTTGCCTGTTGATGTCCCAAGCTTCCAGATAATCCGCCACGGCCTTCACAAACATACCTCCCAAGGCACCATTGACCACCCTGTGGTCATAGCTGTGGGAGAGGAACATTTTGCTGCGAATGCCAATGTACTCCCCTTGATCGGTCTCTATGACCGATGGCATTTTTCTGATGGCGCCCAAGGCCAAGATTCCCACTTGGGGCTGGTTGATGATCGGCGTGCCAAAAACGCTCCCAAAGGATCCCACGTTGGTCACGGTGTAGGTGCCATCTTTTATTTCATCAGGTTTTAGGGCATTGGTCCTGGCCCTATTGGCCAAATCATTCACGATTTTTGCCATGCCCACCAAATTCAACTGGTCCGCATTTTTGATGACGGGGACAATAAGGTTTCCATCGGGAAGCGCGGCGGCCATCCCAAGGTTGATGTGCTTCTTTTTGATGACTCTGTCACCGTCCAATGAAATGTTCATCATTGGAAATTTTTTTAGGGCCATGGCAACGGCCTCCATAAAAATTGGGGTAAAGGTGAGCTTTTCCCCTTCTCTTTTCTCAAAAGCGTTTTTCACTTTATCGCGCCAGTTTACCACATTGGTGACGTCCACCTCCACAAAACTCTGGACATGGGCCGAGGTGGAGATACTCTCTATCATGTGGTGGGCTATAAGTTTCCCCATCCGTGTAAGCGGAATGATCTCATCACCCTCCGAAACGGCAATGGGGACAACTTTGGGTTTCTCAGGGGTTGCTGTGGTCACCGATGGCTGTACAGTCTCCACGGTCTGTTTTGCCACAGTCACTTTCTCCGTTTCACTTCCATTGGTGGAGCGATTTTCCAGAAATGCCTTGATATCGTTTTTGGTGACCCTTCCTTCCTTGCCTGTTCCCACAATGGCCTCCAACTCTTCCATGGACACACCTTCTTCCTTGGCTATATTCCGTACCAGCGGGGAATAGAATCGTTCTGAACTTGAAAAACTGGGCGATGGGGCGGTAGCAGTTTCCTTTACTCGTTCCATTTGGGTTTCAAGTACGGTTACAGGTTCTGTATTTTCTTCGGACTCTTCCAACGCCGCAGCCCCATTTGACATTGCACTGGCACTCGCTTTGGTCTCGATGACGGCCACTACCTCACCTACCTTTATGACATCATCCACATCAAATCGCTTTTCCAGCAATACTCCCTCCACCTCACTGGGCACTTCAGAATCCACTTTGTCCGTGGCAATTTCAAATACGGCTTCATCCATTTCAATGGCATCACCTATTTCCTTCAGCCAAGTGGTCAATGTTGCTTCGGCAACACTTTCGCCCATTTGCGGTAATTTCAATTCGAATTTTGACATATTCTTATTTAACGCGATGATATCGACTTATATTTTGCAAAAATAATAAAGAAATCCGCTTATTATTATTTTATGTGTATAAATTTAGTTGTTCTTCAACCTGCCTTTATGGAACTCTCAAAAGGTACCCTGTTCAAAATACTCCTGCCCAAGGTCACTTCATCTGCATATTCCAGTTCATCGCCCACGGAGATTCCCCGTGCTATCGTGGAAGTTGTGATATTCATCCCCTCCAATTGCCGATAGATATAAAAATTGGTGGTATCCCCTTCCATGGTAGAACTGAGGGCAAATATAAGCTCCTTTATAGCTCCTTCCTTGACGCGCGCCACCAAAGAGGCAATGTTCAAATCCTGGGGCCCTACACCTTCCATCGGCGATATTTTGCCCCCAAGTACGTGGTACAGGCCATTGTACTGGGAGGTGTTCTCTATGGCCATCACATCCCTGATGTCCTCCACCACACACACCAAGGTTTCATCACGTTTGGGATTGGCACAGATCTCGCACAGTTCGGTATCTGAAATATTGTGGCACCGTTTGCAGAAATTGACCTCGTCCTTAAGTTTCATCAAGGCCGTTGACAAATCATGGGTCCTTTCTTCGGGCTGTTTCAACAAATGGAGCACCAACCGCAAGGCCGTGCGTTTGCCAATACCCGGCAGTTGGGACATCTCATAGACCGCACTTTCCAAAAGTTTTGATGAAAATTCCATATTCAGCAATATGCGGTAAAATTACGATTTTACCTTTACCAATTTACTTTTGTACTTTGCAAACCAAATTGCACATATGTCAGCCACACAGATTCTTTTACTCATAGGCGCCTATTTCTTGATGCTTATCCTGATTTCCTATTTTACGGGAAAAAACGACTCCAACGCGGATTTTTTCAAAGCTGGGAAACAATCTCCTTGGTATGTGGTGGCCTTTGGGATGGTCGGCGCCTCGTTGTCCGGGGTGACCTTCATTTCCGTCCCCGGTTGGGTGGAAGACATCCAGTTCAGTTATATGCAGGTGGTGATAGGGTATCTGTTTGGTTATTTTGTGGTGGCCTTTGTGCTGCTTCCTTTGTACTACAGGCTGAACCTAACCTCAATCTATGAGTATTTACTTGACCGTTTCGGTAAGGTAAGCCATAAAACGGGGGCTTTTTTCTTTTTTGTCTCCCGAGTTTTGGGGGCTGCCTTTCGACTTTACTTGGTTGCCATAGTGCTGCAGCAATTTGTCTTTGATGATTTGGGGGTCCGGTTTGAGTTCACCGTGGTCATCTCCATTTTGTTGATATGGATCTATACCAACCGCGGTGGGATCAAGACCATTGTCTGGACCGATACCCTACAGACCCTTTTTATGATCTTGGCCGTGATCCTGTCCATTATTTTGATCAACCGGGAACTAGGCTGGAGCTTTGGGGAATTTTTGGCATCCGATGAACTGAAAGACTACAATTCCTTTTTGCAGACAGACAGTTTTTTGGACAGGAACTATTTTATCAAATCCTTTGTAGGGGGGATGTTCGTGACCATCTGCATGACAGGTCTGGACCAAGATATGATGCAGAAGAACCTCACCTGTAAATCGTTGAAAGATGCCCAAAAGAATATGGTATCTTTCAGTTTTGTACTGGTCGGGGTCACTTTTTTGTTCATGTTGTTGGGCGTACTGTTGTTCATTTATGCCAAACGCCATACTATTGGCATTCCGCTAATGGATGGTACACCAAAGACTGATCTGCTCTTTCCAGAGATTGCCTTGAACGGTGGGCTGGGCCTTACATTGGCCATTACCTTTATGCTGGGATTGATAGCGGCCGCATACAGTAGTGCCGACAGTGCCCTTACCTCGTTGACCACTTCTTTCTGCGTGGATTTTTTGGATATCGATAAAAAAGCCGAGAATGAGCAGAAAAAAGTGCGAAAGCAGACCCATATTGCCATGAGTTTTATGCTTGTGGTGGTCATCATAGCCTTTAAATACATATTGAGCAGCAATGTTATCGACAGTCTTTTGACCGTGGCAGGGTACACCTATGGTCCTTTATTGGGCCTTTTTGCCTTTGGAATCTTTACCAAACACAAAATAAAGGACAGTTACGTCTGGATCGTTGCCGTGCTCTCCGTGGTCCTCATCATAATGATCGCCAATGTTCCTTCATCCTATCTAGGTGGCTATGTCATGGGATATGAGCTTTTGCCCTTGAACGGATTGTTGACGTTTGCCGGGCTGTGGCTCATCCGAAAAAAGGGCGCACCCGTCAATACTGTCCAGTAGTCAAAAGGACCAAGGTACAGGCCTCTTCCACTGCTACCCCGGCATCCTTCAAAATTTGATAAAATTCGGGATTTTCCGTACCAGGATTGAAAATGACCCTTCTGGGCTTTAGGTCGAGGATTTTTTGATAGTATTCCTTTTGTCTTTTTGGGTTAAGGTACAGGGTTACGGTATCGATATCCTCAAAGCCATCAAGGCTGTCCACGACATCCACTCCACTGACCTTGCCTTCCAAAGGTCCGAAGGCAACGGTCTCAAAGTTGTTGTCAACCAAACGGTGTATTGCCAAATTACTATACCTGTAGGGTTTTAGTGACGCTCCAAACACTAGTGTCTTAGCCATATGTTAATTTAACTGTTAAACTGATTTAAAGATTGTAACTATTTCAAAAAAAACTCGTCTATTGTCCATATAAATTCTTCATTGGTAAGACTGTATTTTTTATAGTTAATGGTTAGTGTTTAGTATAGCTTATCAATGTTAAAGCCCTGGTGTTTCATTCCTTGTTGAAAGCCAGGGCTTCCTTCTTCAGAACACCCGTTCATCCGTCCATTTTTAACACTCTGCCTTACAGTCACTTTCAGCACGGTTCCCTGTTAAAAAATGTTAAACTGATTTTTAGTTGTAACATTTTCGATCCAATGCAGTCTAGTAGACAATATCAATCTAATCAAAAAACGAACGAACTCATGAAAAAAGTAATCTTGCTTTTTGCACTGTTCCTGTGCAGTGCCTATTCAACCCGCTTAGCTGCAAACGATCCAGAAACCGCATTGGGCTCCATATCCGGTAAAGTGGTGGACAATACGTTGAACCAGCCCGTTGCCTATGCGGCCATCGTCATAAAATCTGTGGACGGTACGGAAACCATAACTGGGGGCATCACATCTGATGATGGAAGTTTCGAGATAAAAAAATTGCCTGACGGCTCCTTCATTTTGGAAGTACAGTACATAGGTTACAAAACGTATAGCCAAGAACTGATCATCTCCAAGGATAACAGAAACGTAGATGTTGGCACCATCACTTTGGTGGAAGAGGCCAGAAACCTTGACGAAGTAGAGGTAGTGGCCGAACGCACCACCATAGAACAACGAGTGGACCGAAAAGTAATCAACGTTGGAAAGGACTTGACCACTGCCGGGGCCACGGCTTCGGACATCATGAACAATATCCCTTCGGTGAACGTGGATGCGCAGACCGGGGAACTCACCTTGAGGGGCAACTCCAACGTACGGGTCATGGTAGATGGAAAACTTTCCAACGTGCCTGTGGCGCAATTGCTCCGTCAAATACCCTCAACCTCCATAAAATCCATTGAACTGATCACCAATCCTTCGGCCAAGTACAATCCGGAAGGAATGAGCGGCATCATCAATATTGTCCTGCATAAAAATGCCAATATCGGGTTCAACGGGAACATCAATATGGGGCTCACCAAAGCCATTGAGGCCAAGTTCAATAGTTCCATCGACCTGAACTATAGAAACGGGAAATTCAACTTTTACGGAAACTATGGCAATAATATTGGGAAATATGTGAATGACGGTACCATCACCAGAATCGATGAAAACTCACTACAGGAATTTGATTTCTTCGACAACAACAAATCACACCTGTACAAATTGGGTGTGGACTTTTATTTGAACGACCACAATACCATTTCCCTGTTCACCAACCAGAATATTTATGATGGCGATACGGAAGGCGTTACTGCGGTAACCTACAATGAAGACCTGTCCCGAAATGTGACCCAATTCTTCAATGCGGATGACCATAACCATAGCGAACAATACAACTTTGATTACAAATTGGACTTTGCCAAGGAAGGGCACAATATAGAATTGGAAGTGGATTACAACCTTTTCAACAATGACCAAGACGCCAATTTTAGGTCGACCGGGGCCTCGCTGTTTCCAAACTATATGGATTTTGTGGATACGGAACGTACCCAGATCATTGCCAATTTGGACTACGTCAACCCCTTGGACAGCATTTCCAAATTGGAGGTTGGCTTGGAATCCAGAAACTTTGAAACCGATGTGGATTATTCCTCCACTGGACTATCTTTCAATTCCAATGGCGATTTAAGGCCCACTCCAAGCACCAATTTTGTCTATGGTATGGATATTTACTCTGCGTATGCCACGTTTAGCCAGCAAAGGGGAAAATGGTCCTACCAGATGGGTGTACGTATAGAGGATGTTGAGGTAAAGGCAGACACCAACAATATACGCGCCTTCACGGACAAATACACCGAGGTCTACCCCTCTGCCTTTTTAACGTATGATGCCAGTGAAAAAGACCAACTGCAGCTAAGCTATAGCCGTAGGGTGGATAGACCCGGGTTACAACAGGTGAACCCGATCAGGGAATGGTCCACACCCTTGATATCTTCCTTCGGAAACCCAAGTTTGGTGCCACAATTCACCAATTCCTATGAAGCCAATTACACCAGAAGGCTGGAGAATGGTAGTATAACCGCGGGGGTCTTTTACAGAAGGATCTCTGATGAGATCAATAGGGCCGTTTATGTAGATCGTTTGGACTACAACAAATTGATCTTGACCTTTGACAATTTTGACAGCACATCTGCGTATGGCGTAGAGCTATCCACCAACTACAGACCCACCAAATGGTGGAACATCAATGGCAGTTTCGATATGTTTTCCCAAACCCAGAGGGGCATTACGGAAAGCTTAAGTGGTGATAGTCCAAACCCAACCGAAAATGATATCGTGGTAGAGGATGTGGAAGTGGACAACACCACATGGAACCTCCGGATGAACAACAGTTTCACGGTCACCAAAAAGCTCACATTACAGGCATTTGGGTTTTATCGCGGGAAAAACCAAAACATCCAGTTTACGGTAGAACCCATGTATTTTGTGAACCTAGGTGCCCGTTACAGTTTTGCAGAAGGCAAGGGGACCGTCAGCTTCAATTACAATGACATCTTCAACACCATGCGGTTTTCCTTTGATGGAGATCGTCCCTACGATCAAGTCGGAGGGTTCAACTGGGAGGCCAACAATGTGTATGTAGGGCTTTCCTATCGCTTCGGAAGTGGAAAAAACCGTGCCAATCAACGTAAGAGAAGAGATGACAACACCAAACAAGCAGGTGGAGGAATCCTATAAAAGGTCATTGATATTCCTTGCCAGAGTGTTGGTTGGTTAGTCTTTCAAGGTTTATCAAATGAAAACCCCGGTTTCAAAAGAAACCGGGGTTCTTTTTTTATGACTTTCACAATATGTCACCATCGGATTATGGCACTGCCCCAGGTAAAACCACTACCAAATGCGGCCAGGACCACCAAGTCGCCCTCTTTGATCTTGCCCAACTCCCATGCTTCCGTTAGGGCAATGGGGATTGAGGCCGCTGTGGTATTCCCATAGCTCATGATGTTATTGAAAACCTGATCGTCCGATAATCCAAACTTCTTTTGCACAAATTGGGAAATACGGAGATTGGCCTGGTGCGGAATCAACATGTCCACATCCTGTGGGCCCAGATTATTGGCCTTTAGGCCTTCCATGATTACCTCTAAAAAACGTACCACGGCATTCTTAAAAACAAACTGACCGTTCATATAGGGAAAATAGGAAGTATCCTCTGGATCATTTTCCTTGATGATATCAGTTACCCATCTTTTTCCCATTCCAGGCGCAATAAGCGACAGTTCTTCCGCATGTTGTCCTTCGGAGTGCAGATGGGTGGACAAAATGCCCTTTTTTGGATCTTCTTCACGGGTCAAGACGGCCGCACCCGCTCCATCTCCAAAAATTACCGATACACCCCTCCCCCTGGTTGTCATATCCAGACCCCTGGAATGCAGCTCGGATCCAATGACAAGCACATTTTTGTACATGCCGGTTTTCACATATTGATCTGCAATGGAAATGGCATATACAAACCCCGAACACTGATTGCGGATATCCAAAGCACCAACAGTATTGATATCCAAATCCCGTTGTACCAAAACACCCGGACCCGGAAAATAATAGTCGGGGCTCAACGTGGCAAAAATGATAAAATCGATATCGTTTTTGTCAATGCCTGCCCGTTCAATGGCAATTTTGGCAGCCTTTACCCCCATGGACGTAGTGGTATCGGTATCTCCCACAACGTGTCTTCTTTCTTTAATGCCTGTCCTTTCTTGTATCCATTCGTCGTTGGTGTCCATCCTTTTGGACAAATCGTCGTTGGTGACCACATTTTCAGGCACATAAAACCCTAATCCCGATATTCTTGAATTGTACATGATGTTCCTCTTAATAGAAATTGCTCAAAAAACTTGAAGTTTATTGATGGAAAAGTAAAAAATATATTCAAAGAACTGGAAATCCGTTAACAAATTTAGCCCAAACAGGCCCCTTCTGCCTACGCTGTCAGACGTTAAAATGAAAGGATTTCTTTTTACGATCCAATTTGCACAGAACATTTTGGCCATTGAGGCATGGTCAGGCTTTATCTAAAATTGTTTAAATAATGTTTTAATACTTGAAACAATATAGGCAAGGTGTATATGAACGAAAATGCACTTTCGGGCGAAAGTGCATTTTCCACAACCTAACCAATAAATAAACAAAGTGTTATAGAAGAGTACTAGTTCATAGCAATTTTCTCATAACATGACAAATATAATAAATTGTTTAACATATTTAAAAAATAAATAAACAAAACTATGTTAAAATTTATCCCCGCCCCTAACTTCAGCATCAATGTCAGTTTGTCATACTTAAGGCTTATGGTATTTTTTTTGTCATGTATAGCGATAAAGAAAACTTAGTAAACAATGGCGACAGGTAAAATCAATGTTTCAGTAGAAAATATTTTTCCCTTGATCAAAAAGTTTCTCTACAGTGATCATGAAATTTTCTTGAGAGAGCTTATTTCCAATGCAACGGATGCAACCTTAAAACTTAGGCACCTTACCTCCATTGGTGAGGCCAAGGTAGAATATGGCAATCCCATTATTGAGGTAAAGGTGGATAAGAAGAAAAAGAACATCCACATTATTGACCAGGGAATTGGGATGACGGAAGAAGAGGTAAAAAAATACATCAACGAGGTGGCCTTTTCGGGTGCGGAGGAATTTTTGGACAAATACAAGGACGCAGGCAAGGATGCCGGTATCATCGGTCATTTTGGGCTTGGGTTCTACTCCGCCTTTATGGTGGCGGACAAAGTGGAAATCATCACCAAAAGCTATCAGGATGCACCCGCAGTCCACTGGGCCTGTGATGGCTCTCCAGAATTTACCATAACAGAAGTCGATAAAAAGGATAGGGGCACAGAGATCATTCTGCACATTGCGGATGATTCAACGGAGTTTTTGGATGATTTCAAGATCCGTGAACTTTTGAAAAAGTACAACAAGTTCATGCCGATCCCCATCAAATTCGGAACGCGGACAGAAACCCTTCCGAAACCAGAAGGTGCCAAAGAGGACGAACCCGCCCCAACCCAAGAGGTGGACGACATCATCAACAATCCCAATCCGGCATGGACCAAACAGCCCACCGACCTGAAAGATGAAGATTACACGGCCTTTTATAGGGAGCTATATCCCATGCAGTTTGAGCAACCTTTGTTCCACATCCATTTGAATGTGGACTATCCCTTCAACCTGACGGGAATCCTCTATTTTCCAAAGTTGACCAACGACCTTAATATCCAGAAGGACAGGATTCAACTATACCAGAACCAAGTCTTTGTAACCGACAATGTGGAGGGCATTGTACCTGAGTTCCTGACCATGCTCCGCGGGGTCATCGATTCTCCCGATATACCCTTGAACGTATCCAGGTCTTATCTTCAGGCGGATGGTGCCGTAAAGAAAATAGCTTCCTACATCACTAGAAAGGTGGCCGATAAATTGAGTGCACTCTTCAAAAACAACCGTGAAGATTTTGAGCAGAAATGGAATGATATCAAAGTGGTGATCGAATATGGCATGTTGACCGAGGAAAAATTCTTTGAAAAAGCGGAAAAATTTGCGCTGTATCCCACAGTAGATGGCAAATTCTACACTTTTGAGGAATTGGAGGCCAAAATAAAGGACAACCAGACCGACAAGGATGACAAATTGGTAATCTTGTACACTTCGGACGAGGAAGCGCAGCACAGCTATGTTGAGGCAGCCAAGGCCAAGGGATATGAAGTGTTGTTGATGGACTCCCCCATTGTGGCCCATTTGATGCAGAAATTGGAAACGTCAAAGGAAAAATTGTCCTTTGCCCGTGTGGATGCCGACCATATTGACAACCTCATCAAAAAGGATGACACGGTCATTTCCAAACTTTCCGATGAAGAGAAAGACCGCCTAAAGGTGGATTTGGAAGAGGTCATCTCCGAAAAAGGCTATACCATTCAGATGGAGGCCATGGACAGCAATGCCTCTCCCTTCATCATTACGGAGCCAGAGTTTATCCGACGTATGAAGGATATGCAGAAGACCGGCGGCGGGGGCATTTTCGGGATGGGCAATATGCCCGAAATGTACAATCTCATCGTAAACACCAACCACGAGTTGGTCAGTGAGATCTTGAATACGAAAACTGCAAAAAAACGGGAACGTTTGATCAACCAATCCCTGGACTTGGCCCGTCTGTCCAAAGGATTGTTGAAGGGTGAGGAACTTACCAAGTTCATTGCCAGAAGCTATGAGATGATCAAATAGCATACCTTGCCAATATTGTGTCACATCGAGCGCAGTCGAGATGGGATTCATACTTTGAATCTCACTTCTTAAAGAGTTCTCGACTACGCTCGAACTGACATTTTTTCGCGTTTTGAATCCCTATTTCTTATTTTTGATCCATGGAAAATCCGTGGCATCTCTATCTTATGGCTGGCATGTACATCGTTGCTGGGGTGGCGCATTTTATCTTTCCGAAGGCATACCTGCGCATTATGCCCAGATACCTTCCCAACCATAGATTTTTGGTGGCACTGAGCGGTATTGCCGAAATTGGTTTGGGTATTGGTTTATGTTTTGACCAGACCAGAAATTTTAGCATCTATGCCCTAATTGCAATGCTTTTAGTCTTTTTGCTGGTACATTTTTATATGCTTTCAGGGGAAAAAGCATCCGCGGGAATCCCCAAATGGATCCTGATCCTCAGAATACCCTTGCAATTTGGTCTGATGTATTGGGCCTACTTCTATTTGTCACTCTAGCACCCCATGGCGTTCAATGTACCGCTTCAACCATGGGATCTGCACCAAGAACATAACCCCAAAAAGCAAGACCGCATATAAGGTCGCCTTGGACGAGGTATAAAATTCCGTCCAGCCCCATGCTTTCTTAAAATACGGCTCAAACTGAAAGGTTGGGATCCAGTTCTTTGCATCCTCGGGGGCATATACCAAACCGAGAATAAAAGCGGCAATAAATACAGCAACAATGGCCACCAAGGCCTTTTTGGACAATAGCGGCCTATACTGAACGGCCTCACTTACAGACTGGGTCTCAATTTTTGACATGAGGTTCCTTGTGAAATCCTTTGACGGGGACTCCAAACCGGTCTCTCCCATTACCCTGTCAACCAATGCCTCCACTTGTTGTTCCTTATGCTTATCCATTGTTTTCAAGTATTTCCTGTTTCAAATTTCCCTCCAGTACTTCGGCCATTTTTTTTCTTGCCCTGAACAGCCACACTTTTATGGAATTTACCGGAATATCCAAAATTTTTTCTAGTTCCAAAAGGCTCTTGCCCTCAAAATAAAACAAGGTAAGGAGGCCTGAATCCTTGGCCGGTAATTTGGCCAGACATTCGCCAAAGAGATGGCTGCGTTCTTCGGCCACCATTTTGTCCAAGGCATTGTTCATCTCCACAAAGGCAAAGTCCTCCAAATTCTCCGCATCCACGAACATATGGTTCTTCCTGTTCTGTTTTATCCTGTCCAAACAGGTGTTGTAGGTAATCCTGTATATCCATGTGGATATCTTCGAATCGCCCTTAAACTGTTTCAAGGAATTAAAGACCTTGATAAATGAATCCTGTGAAACTTCTTCCGCCTCTTCCCTGTTTTGCAACATTCTATAGGCCAAAGTGTACACCAAATTCTTATACCTGTCCACCAATACGGAAAACGCATGGGTATTACCATCGCGTATCTTTTTTACCAGATCGTATTCTTTATTGGTCAGCATTGCACATTTGACGCCAATAAGTCCATTTAGGTTACATGGATTTCATTTTTTTTATGGAACGTGTAACCTATTTCAAAAAAAGGTCGTCATAGCTAATGAACCAAAAAAATAATAATCATTAAAAACGAACAGTTATGGGATCTGAAGTAATCATTTTACCAGTAATTTTTGGGGCGGTCTTTGCTATTGCCTATCTCTATTTTTCAACTAGGAACAAAGAACGCATGGCATTGATAGAAAAGGGTGCCGATGCCAGTATTTTTTTAAAAGGGCGTCGTGGTGATGCGGTCCCTTTTTGGAAGATCATCATCGTGAACATAGCCCTACTCTTCATCGGTATCGGTCTGGCCATTTTCATAGCCACCTTTTTTGTGAACAATATGGGCATGGACGAAGACGTTGCTTATCCGGGGACCATCTTCATTATGGCCGGTGTTGGGCTTTTGGGCGGCTTTTTCATGGCTAAACGCTTGGAAAAATAACAACTGATTTAAAAAAATCATTTTAAAAAACCATCACGTAAGTGATGGTTTTTTTAACTTGTGCCTATGCGCGTAATCTCCACCAACATAGCAATTCCCAAAATGGTACAATGGAACGGAAAGGAAATCATCACGGGGATTTATAAGTACCCGGTTCCAGAGCCAATCCATTTGGAAACGGAAAGCGTGGCGGGTGATACCATTGCCGACAGAAAGGTACACGGTGGCACCTTCAAGGCATGCTACCTTTTTTCGTCGAAGCACTATGCATACTGGAAGGGAAAATATCCCCGTTTGGAATGGGATTGGGGCATGTTCGGAGAAAACCTGACCCTAGAGGGGCTGGATGAATCCAAACTTCGGATAGGCAGTATTTATAGGCTTGGGACCGCCTTGGTGCAGATTACCCAGCCTAGGGAACCCTGCTTCAAACTAGGTATAAAATTTGGCACACAAGAGGTTTTGAAACAGTTCATAGACCATGGATTTCCAGGAACCTATGTCAAGGTATTGGAGGTGGGAAGCGTAAAGGTCGGCGATGAAATGACATTGGTGGAGGAATCAAAAAATCCCCTGACGGTGCAACAATTCTATCAACTGTTATTTTCGCGGGCCAAAGACCCTGTTCTGTTGCAATTGGCCATCGACAATGAGGCCTTGCCCCAATACAAAAGGGACCGTCTAAAAAATTACCAATAAAAAAGGGCCCATTAAGGGCCCTCTAGCAATTAACTAAACAAACTATTTTACTTCCACAGTTTCGGTGTAGGTTCCCAATTTGTCCACTACAACCACCCTGTATTCATCCTCATAGGCTCTTTCAAAATTGAAGGCCTTTTCAACAACAAGTTTACCTTCAATGGATTCGGAGAAGACAAGTCTATCTTGGCTATCATATACTTTAAGGATTACTTTTCCTTGGGAAAGGTTCAACAAGTTCAACAATAGTTTATCTCCTTTCTTTACAAAGACAGGGTCAAGCTCAACTTTGATCAACTTCTTTTCAACCTCACTTTTGGCAGGTCCGTTTGCAAACCCTATGGTGGATACCAATAGGAATGCTGCTACTGTAACATAATTTAAAACTGACTTCATAACTTTCGTTTTTTTAAGATTACAAGACAAAAGTATGGTGGAATACCTACCAGAAATACCACCATTTTTTCCAGTTTCTATGCAATTTTAACACCGGAAGTCTGTTAAAAATATATTAAGGTTAAAATACCATATATTTTGGTTAATTTTGCATAGAGGCCGAGGCAGACACCTCCCTAACTTTGTAATACCCAACATAATAGGACGCCTATGATTCAAAAACCTGCTTTTGAGGCAATTGCACCTAGTTTTGGTCACTCATTCACGTATCAGAAATTCAATGAGAACAATGAGAACAAGAACAATGGTTGGCATTATCACCCAGAACTTGAGTTGGTCTATGTCAACGGGGGTTCTGGGAAAAGACAGATAGGAAGCCACGTCTCATACTTCAGGAATGGAGACCTTATCCTTATTGGGTCCAACCTGCCACATTGTGGTTTTACCGACAGGCTTACGGGAAACAAGAGCGAGACCCTGATCCAGATGAAAGCGGATTTCTTGGGCAATGATTTCTTCAATATCCCCGAGATGAAGAACATCCAAAAACTGCTTGAGGTCGCCAAGGGAGGTATTGCCTTTTTTGGGAAAACGAAGACCAAGGTGGGCGAGAAAATGGAAATTTTGGAATACCAGACCGATTTTCAAAGATTATTGTCCATCCTCAACATATTGAACCAATTGGCAACTTCGGAAGAGATCAAGGTTTTAAATGGGGAAGGTTTTTCCATGGAAACCGAGGTAAAGGACAATGACCGTATCAATATTGTGTTCAACCATGTAAAGACCAATTTCAAGGAAGACATCAGTTTGGATGAAATTGCCGATATGGTGAGCATGACAGTCCCTTCTTTTTGCAGGTATTTCAAAAAAATCACCAACAAGACCTTTACCCAGTTCGTCAATGAATATCGTTTGGTGCATGCTTCCAAACTTTTGGCAGAACAGCCGATAAGCATCACACAGGTATGCTATGAGAGTGGTTTCAACAATTTTTCCCATTTTAATAAATCCTTCAAGGCTTTTACGGGACAAAATCCATCGGAATACAGAAACCAACTGAAAACGGTTTTAACCTAATATGGGCCTGTTTTCGGAAAAAGTGGTCTTGGGCCTTCCCAACAGCCATATTACCTACTATCCGGGTTTCTTTTCTGCCGAAGAGGCACATATTCTTTTCAACCTCTTGAAAAAAAAGGTACAATGGCAGCAGGATGAAATAACCCTTTTTGGCAAAACCCACCCACAGCCAAGGCTGACGGCCCTGTACGGAAACAATGGAAAGAGCTATTCCTATTCCAACATTACCATGCATCCGCATAAATTTACCCCCGAACTGCTCCAGATAAAATCAGCGGTGGAACAAGAGGTTGGTGATGTGTTCACCACCTGCCTATTAAATTATTACAGGGATGGCAAGGATAGTAATGGGTGGCATGCCGATGATGAAAGGGAACTGGGCAAAAATCCAACCATTGCCTCGATCAGTCTGGGCGCGGAACGCCATTTCCATCTACGCCACAAAGAAGACAAAACCCCAAAACATAAAATACTTTTGGAACACGGAAGTATGCTCCTCATGCAAGGCGAGACACAGCATTACTGGCAACATCAAATTGCCAAAACCTCCAAAAAAATAGGGGAACGGATCAACCTTACGTTCAGGATAATCAACTGATCACTACGCAAAAAGGTCGTTCAACACCTTAGCGAGCCGTAACCCTCCCTTTTGCAACTGTGCAAACAGCACATCATTGTATTTGTAGGTATACTTATAGCCAAGTTTTTCGCCCACTTTGGCCGATCCATAAATTTCACCGCAAATGTCGTGCGACTCCTCTACCCATTCATAGATGGTGCCTTCTTGGATTTTTTTCCGTTGTTTTCGGGAAACCTGATCAAGCTCTTTACCCAGCTCCGTATAGGTCATTCCATAAGCTTCGATCAAGTTTTTGTCCCACACCTGATGTAAGTTACTGCCCTCACCAAACCACTGCACCTGAATATCGTTTCCCCCTTTATCCTCTGCCCTACTGGCATGCATGGGTTGGTGGAGATCTCCGATAAGATGGATCAACATCTTCAGGTAAAAAACCCGATCTTCCTTGCTGTTGTTCCTGTTTTTTACCATTTCCGTGCACTGCTCAATGGCGGTCACGATATCCCCAAATTCACTTTTTTCAGAATCTACATATAGTGTCCCCATCGGATAGTTCACATAATGCCAAGCCGAAAATTTGGAATACGAGCGATCTGCCTTGATCTCATCGGCAAAAGTGGAGACAAAGGCAAGGCTATGCCCATCCAGCAAATCGTTCAAGGCCCGCTTGGCCTTTCCGGTCAAGTGGTTTTGGGCAATATATCCTGTGACACGATGGCCTGTTTTGCCCCAATAGTTACCAAAGGTCAACACGGGGATCAACAACAAAAGAAAGGTGGTTTTTTTCATGATTGATGATTTCTACAAAAGTAGAAAACTGGATAAAATTCAATGCATTGGATTATCGGAAAACAACTTTCGTAACTTTTTGGCATACCGCAAGGATTTAACAGGAGTTTTGGGATTTTTTTAACGTAGCTAAACCTTAAATTTGGGCGACTAATTCAAATTGAACCAATGCCCAAACTAAGTCTTGTACTCGCTACAACACTCCTTCCTTTTTATTTTTTTGCCCAATCCAGTGCCAAACAGTTTACCGTAAAATACATAGACAGGCCCATACAGGTGGACGGGATTTTGGATGAACCCATTTGGGAAATAGCGGAGAGTGCCCATGATTTTCAGCAATATTTTCCTTCGGATTCCACTTTGGCCCTGCAGCAGACGGACATTAAAATGCTGTATGATGACACTACCCTATATATTGGGATAAAACTCAATACAGAAGGGGATGACTATGTAATACCTTCGCTTGAGCGGGATTATAGGGCCGGGGGCAATGACAACATAAGTTTGTTATTCGATACGTTCAATGACGGTACCAATGCATTCCTTTTTGGGATGAACCCCTATGGGGTTCGCCGGGAGGCCCTTATCTCCAATGGGGGCATTGGATTGAGTGGCTTTACCACTTCTTGGGATGTGAAATGGCAGGGCGAGGCCAAGATCTATGATGGATATTATGTCTGCGAAATGGCCATTCCCCTAACCTCCTTCAAGTTCAAACAAGGGAGCACCAAGTGGCGCTTTAACAGCTACCGCTTTGACATGCAGACCAATGAGACGAGTACATGGATGGAAATCCCCCAAAATCAGTTCATTTTTGGATTGGCGTTCATGGGAGACATGGTTTTTGAAAAACCGCTTGGAAAATCAAGGACACCCATGGCCATCATACCCTATGCCAACGCTATAGTGGGCAAGGACTATGAAAACAATGAAGATTTGAGCGCTTTGAATTTCGGGGGCGATGCCAAGGTATCCATCGGCAATGGCATGAACCTGGACATTACCGTCAATCCAGACTTTTCCAATGTAGAGGTGGACAATTTTTTCACCAATCTTACGCGTTTTGAAGTATCCTTGCCAGAAAGACGGCAATTTTTCATCGATAACAGCGACCTTTTCGGTTCCTTTGGAAATGAAATGGATTCCAATCCATTTTTTTCAAGGAGAATTGGCATTGCCGAAGATTTGGAGGAAGAAACCATAGAAAATGGCATCATAGGCGGAATACGTCTCAGCGGAAAACTAAATGAAGATTGGCGTTTGGGGCTGTTGAACATCCAGACCGAAGCGGATGAGGCCAATGAAATCCCCAGTAACAACAACACCGTTTTTGCATTGCAAAAAAAGATGTTTTCCCGCTCCAACCTCAGCTTTATTTTTGTGAATCGCCAAACTTTTGAGGATTATGATTTCTTGGAAGAAGCAGATCGATACAACCGGGTAATCGGCATGGACTACAACTTGGCTTCGGAGGACAATACCTGGACGGGCAAATTTTTCTACCACAAATCGTTTGCGCACGATATCGGAGCTCGTGATGCCGCAGGCGGGGTTGATCTGCGTTACAATTCCAGATATTTCAACTTTGGGCTCAGAGGAAATTTTGTGGGCAACGATTTCCGCTCAGACCTTGGATTTGTACGCAGGGAGGACATTGTTGCGGCCAGGCCATATGTTGAGTTCAATTTCTGGCCCCGAAAGGGCAAGCTGAATTTTCATGGCTTCAGTTTCTATCCAAATGCCATCTGGAGGCCCACATTTGATTATAAGAATACCGATTATGCCATTTTCACCATGTGGCAGGCACAATTCAAAAGTCAGGAAGAGCTATCCGCCCGTATCTTCAACAGATATACTTACCTAACGGAACCCTTTGACCCCACCGATACCGATGGAGGTGTGGAACTACCTGCATTTGAAGGGCACTACTACACTAGTTATGAGGTGGAGTTTCAGAGTGACCAACGAAAGATATTTTCATATTCCCTTGAACCCGGTTATGGGGATTTTTACAATGGCACCAGGTTCGCCTTCGAAGGAATTATGAGCCTTAGATTGCAGCCGAAAGTATTCCTTTCCGTAGGCTTAAATTATGATAGCATCAAACTTCCTGACCCCTACGAAAGCGCTGATATATGGTTGGTGAGTCCTAGGGTCAACATCACCTTCAATAAATCCATATTCTGGTCCACATTGATCCAATATAGCAACCAAAGGGATAATTTAGGGTTCAACTCTCGTTTGCAATGGCGTTTTGCCCCGCTCTCAGATCTCTTTTTGGTTTACAACGACAACTACTTTGTAAATAGCTTTATGCCCAGGAGCAGGTCCATAAACCTGAAGCTCACCTACTGGCTCAACATATAATCCCTCGGAAGATTAGGCACTGAAAGGTTGCCCATTTTTGATTTTCCTATATTTGGTACCATAGCTATATCATTCCTATGGACCAATTACCTTTTACTGATGATACGGTCATTTTCGGACTGCTCTGCCTTTGTTTGGGTTTTGTTTTTTACACTTCATCCTTAAAATCAAGGTTTTGGAACAAATTTTACAGTGTGGTGCCCACTGTGCTCATGTGCTATCTTCTTCCCGCCTTATTGGCCAGTTTGGGGATTGTCAGCGAAGAAGCATCCAAAACCTACTATGTGGCCAGCCGATATTTATTGCCTGCCGCCTTGATCTTGATGACCCTCAGCATTGATCTCAAAGCCATTATCAATCTGGGTTCCAAGGCATTGATCATGTTCTTGACTGGTACCGCCGGTATCATTATTGGGGGGCCTTTGGCCATTTTGATTGTATCCATCTTTTCCCCTGGAACTGTTGGAGGGAATGGTTTTGATGCCGTCTGGAGAGGATTGTCCACCATAGCGGGCAGCTGGATCGGTGGAGGGGCCAACCAAGCGGCCATGTTGGAGGTCTTTCAGTTCAATCAGGAGAAGTATGGTGGCATGGTCTTGATAGATATTGTAGTGGCCAATATTTGGATGGCGGTTCTATTGTTCGGCATAGGGAAGACCAAAAAAATAGACACTTGGTTGAAAGCGGATACATCCTCCATAGAGGAACTCAAACAAAAAGTATCTTCTTACACCGCCAAGATAGCAAGAGTAACTTCACTTCATGATTTCATGATGATGTTGTTCTATGCGTTTGCGGGGGTGGGCATTGCCCATTTTTTAGGGCATCATTTTGCTCAATTTCTCGAGCACAATTTTGAGGTCATCCGGGATAAGGAAAAAATTCTTTCATCCCTTGGTTCCGAGTTTCTGTGGATGGTCGTCTTTGCCACAGCCATTGGAATTGGCCTATCGTTCACCAAGGCCAAGAACTTCGAAGGCGCGGGAGCCAGTAAGGTAGGCGGAATGTTTATATATATCCTGGTGGCCACCATAGGCATGAAAATGGATTTGGGCAAAGTGTTGGAAAACCCTGGTTTGATCGCTATTGGGCTAGTATGGATCTGTATCCATGCTGGACTGTTGATCTTGGTGGCCAAATTGATCAAAGCCCCTTATTTCTTTTTGGCAGTCGGCAGTCAGGCCAACGTGGGTGGGGCGGCATCGGCACCGGTGGTGGCAGCGGAATTTCATCCTTCCTTGACTTCGGTGGGGATTCTTTTGGCCGTTTTCGGGTACGTTATCGGGACCGCAGGGGCCTATATTTGCGCCTTGTTGATGGAAGTGGCCTCCAAAGTTTAAATATTCCAGAAGTTTATGGATATTTGTCCCGCAAATTTTTAAGCATGAAGAGGGTATTATTTGTTTTTGTAGTGATGTCTGTACTGGTTTCCTGCGAGAAGAATACGGAAAACACCATGACCGTTTCGGGAAACATCAAAGGGTTGAAAAAGGGAATGCTTTACCTGCAACAGTTCAAGGATTCGTCCTTGGTAGGATTGGATTCCTTGGAAATCAAAGGCGACGGGGCGTTCAGTTTTTCGGAAGAAATTGATGGTCCCGATGTTTTTTATCTGTATCTGAAAAAAGAGGATAACAATGATATCAACGACCGTATCTTCTTTTTTGGGGAACCTGGGGAAATCACCATCAATACCTACTGGAACACTTTTGATGTTGATCCTGAAATATTTGGATCCAAATCCCATGAAAAATATATGGAATTCAATGGCATGGCCTCAAAGTTCAACCTCAGAGATCTTCAACTTGTCCAATTGGCTTCGCAACCAGAGTTTCAAGAAGATTCGTTGGCCTTGGACTCCATTCAAAAAAAGATGGAACAGAACATTGTGAACCGTTACAGGTATACGGTCAATTTTGGATTGAACAATGGGGATTCCTACGTAACGCCATACCTAATGCTCAATGCAGCCCGTGAGGCAAACCCAAAATACCTGGATTCTGTCTACAATTCCCTTTCTCCAGAAGTAGCGGCCTCCAAATATGGCAAGGCCTTGAGGAAATTTTTGGACGGACAGGATTAAACCGCCAACTTGTTGAACTGCTCCACCAATTCCGTGGCCTTTTCTTCCAATTGGTTCCTTATGTCCTTGAAATGGGTCTTGGGGTCGTCCACATCTTTCTGATGTATCTTGGCCATGAGGTCATCGAAAATGGCTATGGCCTTATCGATGATGACCGAGCCTTCCTCAGAATCCTTGTTCCCTGAACCGGCTTCCCAGATGTAGACCGCCTCTATAATATCGCCCAACACAAAATTGACGTCCTTTTTTAAATCACGAATACTTGGCATACAGTGTTTTTTTCAAATTTACTATTAAATGGTAACTTCTAAAAGTCTGGCTCCCTTTGTACCGATATTGACCTGCTTGCTGGACGCCGAAACCAGAACAGTCTCGCCCTTTTTTACCGACGTGCTTCCCCAATCATTGGTAATGGTAGCCTCTCCGGCCACACACATAAATATGGTAAAGGAGTCCCTTTTTGAGATATCCAGGTGCCTATCCTGGGTCAATGCCATAAAATTGGTCTTAAAATAAGGGCAGTTCACCATGATATTGATCCTATCCTTTGCATCGGAATAATCCACCTTAAAGTCATTTTTCAGCGTGTAATCAATGGCATCAAGGGCCAACTCGGTATGGAGCTCCCTAAGATTTCCATTCTTATCTTTCCTGTTAAAGTCGAATACCCTATAGGTGATGTCCGATGTCTGTTGGATCTCAGCCAAGAGCACTCCGGCCCCTATGGCATGTATTTTTCCAGTATTGATAAAAAATGTATCGCCCTCGGTGACCTCCTCATAGTTCAATAAACCCAATAGTGTATTGTCTTCCAAGCTCTTGGCATATTCCTCCTTTTTGACGTTTTTGTTGAAGCCCACAATGAGTTTGGCCCCTGGGTCGGCATCCATAATGTACCACATTTCGGTTTTCCCGAAGGAATTGTGCCTTTTTTTGGCCAATTCATCATTGGGATGCAATTGGATGGAAAGATCTTGTTTGGCATCAATGAACTTGATGAGAATGGGAAAATCGTTCCCAAACCGTTCCACTACACTTTTGCCCAATAATTTTTCGCCTTCTTCCTCGATCAAGGTTCTTAGGGAAATTCCTTTCAAAGGGCCGTTGGACACTTCGGAGATATCGCCATCCACACCGGACAGTTCCCAACTCTCACCGGTAATGTCACTTTCAATAGGTTTGCCCAGTACATCGTTGAGCTTTGTCCCTCCCCAAAGGCGTTCTTTGAGGATGGGTTTGAATTTTAAGGGGTATAGTTCCATGTTATCCTGAATAGGTCACAAAATTTCGAGGTGTTTCGTATAAGGTCACCTCCAATTCCTTGGTCTTGGGTATGAAAGGTCGGAGTTTGTCCCAAATCACCACGGCAATATTCTCCGCCGTTGGGTTCAAATTTTTAAATTCCGGTACATCTATGTTGAGGTTTTTGTGATCCAATGCTTCCTCCACATGCTCCGCTATCAATTCCTTGAGGATCTTCAAATCCATCACAAAACCGGTTTCATGATCAATTTCCCCAGTAACGCTTACGATTAGGTCATAGTTATGGCCGTGATATCTGGGGTTATTGCATTTTCCAAAAATGGCATCGTTCTTTTCATCGCTCCAATCCGGTCTGAACAGCCGATGGGCGGCATTGAAACTGGCCTTTCTGCTCACCTTTACTTTCATGGTTTCATTGTTTTATGGGTGAGATGGTCGTAGAAGCGTTCAAAAATAATCTTGAACCAAGCCGTGTACCGACCAGGATTTGAGGATATATCGTTTTTGATATCTTCCGGATACATCCATTTCCAATTGGCCACTTCTGCGGGATTGATTTTGGGTGTTTCATTGTAGACTCCCATCATTACATGATCCAATTCATGTTCGGTAAGTCCATTGTCAAAAGGAGCCTTGTAAATGAATGAGAACAGTTCCTTAAGTTCGGTGGTGAACCCCATTTCCTCCTGCAATCGGCGTTTTCCAGCCTCTACATTGCTCTCCCCTTCCCTTTGGTGGCTACAGCAGGTATTGGTCCATAAAAGTGGGGAATGGTACTTATCCTTGGCACGTTGTTGGAGCATGGTCTCCCCTTTATCGTTCATGATGAAAACCGAAAAGGCTCTATGGAGCAGCGCTTTTTCATGGGCTTCCATTTTGGGCATCAATCCAATGGGTTCGTCTGCCTCATTGACCAATATCACATTTTCCTCTTCCATGAGGTAAAAATATGATGTTTGTAGGAATTAAGCGGAATCCTATTTTCTAAAATGTTCCTAAAAGAACCGTGGGGACTTCATGTTTCCGATATTTCGGATGAAGTCATACCTGAAAATCACTTCAAAAGAGCCGTCATTGAAAGCAGTGGCGCCCAAATCCGTAATCTCTCGATCATACGCCAACCCCAAGAACATCTGATCGGAAAGCCTAAATCCAAAAAGACCACTGAAAGCAGCATCCCAGCGATAGGCGATACCCCCAACGAACTTTTCATTGAGCATGAAGTTTGCGGACACATCCACTTGCACTGGGGCACCTTGGACCACTTTGGTGAGCAATGTGGGCTTAAACTTTAAAAAAGGGTTCAAATCCCAAACATATCCCGTAATGGCATATAGATTGATCTGTTCTTTTGCAGTAGATACCGAGGAAGAATCAAAATGGGTGGTTTCCAATATTCTGGGTGCCGAAAGTCCGGCATAAAATTGCTCGGTATGATAGTATATCCCTGCACCGATATTGGGCGAAAATTTATTGCGAATATCTTGTTGCGACTGTAGCTGTGGATCTACCTCAAACTCATCCAACTCGGAGTAACGGATATCCAACATGTGGGCACTGGCCTTTAGGCCAAAACTCAACTTACCTTCATAGGAGGTTTGGATGGTATAGGAAAAGTCCACGTCAAAATAGGTTTCAGAAGTTGGTCCTATCTTATCATTGACCACGGAAATCCCCAATCCCACACCCCGGTATCCCATTGGGGTATGGATGTTAAGCGTTTGTGTTTCCGGTGCTCCATCCAGCCCCAACCATTGGTTTCGGTATAGGGCCGCGATGCTCAAATGTCCCCTAGATCCCGCATATGCCGGGTTAACACTTACGGTGTTGTACATATATTGGGTGTACTGGGCATCTTGCTGTGCGTGCACCACAAAGCCCAAGCCCAATGCGGCAAGGAATATTGACCTTTGAATTATCCTTTTAAAAATCTTTTTGTCCACAGTAACGCTGATCTTTATCTGTTAATGTATAGGTAACCTGAGAGCTGTTTCATATTTCCATTGAGATCTTGGTAATCTATGATATAGAAATACGTACCTACAGGGAGTTTGTTGTCCTTATCCACTGTTACCCTTCCTTCGGAAGTGCCATCAAAGACATTTCCTGCAGTGTTGTATGCATTGGTCGCGTATACCATCACACCCCACCTGTTGTAAATTTTTACTGTGTTGTTTGGATAATTCTCAAGGCCATTGATGGTCAATACATCATGTACCCCATCTCCGTTTGGAGTTATTACATTGATTACATCTATTTGATCTACTTGCGATTCTCCCAAATCGGAATCCAAGTAGTTGGGTATCCCATCTTCATCGGAGTCATCATTTGCGTAATTTCCGTCCAGATCCAAATCCTCATCACGGGTCTCAATACCATCATCGTCATCATCAGAATCCCTAAAATCTGGGATGCCGTCAGAATCGGTATCCATTAAATCGGTATTTGGGTCATCAATTTCATCGTTCACATCGATATCGATCACGGTGGAGCCTTCAAAGCCATCGTCCAAACCGTCATTGTCCTTATCAGAACCGATGAACACCACATCCGCTATTCCATCTTGATTAAAATCATGACCTTCTATGGCATCTGGCACATTGTCATCGTCACTATCTTCATCTACATAATCAGGTATACCATCATTGTCAGAATCCACAGGAATCAATCCGATATTGCCTCCATTTTCATAAACATCGTCCAAACCATTGTCATTGGCGTCCACTCCACTTGGAGGTATATATCCAAGGGCAACTTGGGCCTCAATGTTATCCGGTATTCCGTCATTGTCACTATCAATGTCCAAATAATCGGCTATTCCGTCACCATCGGTATCGGTAGGGTTGGTGGATGGGTCATTGTCCCCATCGGCATTCAAATCCTCAAAATTGTCCACAATACCATCATTGTCAGCATCAAGGTTCACTCCCGGAGGATTTATCAAAATGGTCACTGTAGCCGTGTCACAATTCCCTCCAGAATCGCAAACGGTATAGTCAAATGTATCCGTTCCCAAGAATCCTGGATTTGGTACATAAGTGATATTATCATCTGAAGGATTTCCCGGCGTACCATTATCGTTCAAAGTAACCGTTCCGTTGGATGGGTTTGTGGCAGCAATGGAACCAGCAGTGGGTATATCATTATCGTTTCCACGCCATTCCACAATCACTGCTGTGTCTTCCTCGGTAGAAACGGAATCATCAAAAGTATCCACAATGGGGAGTACATCCACGGTGACCGTAGCCGTGCTGCACGCTCCAAAGGCATTACAGATGGTATAGTCAAACGTATCTGTGCCGTTGAAGTCAGCATCTGGTGTGTAGGTTACAATATCGTCTGAAGGGTCATTGGCCGTGCCATTGTTGTCAATCGAAGTTGAACCATTGGCTGGATTTGTAGTGGTAAGTGTACCGTCTGTAGGTAAATCCGAATCGTTCGCAAAAATGGGAACAACCACGGACTCATCCTCATTGACAGCGATCATATCATCCACCAAAGTTCCGGCCTGACTCATACATACCACCGTGAACCGGGGAAGGTCACTACTATTTCCTGCTTTGGTTATGGTAGCCGTATAGCGCATCACCGTTGTAGTGCTGATTACCGTGGGTCGTGTTTGGTCTCCGCTTACCGCTGGACTCCAACTTACCGTCGCACCCGATGGGATACTTGCAGAAATATCCAAAGTAACTTCATTATCAGGTGCATTGCAATCCGTCAAAATAAAGTATCCTGTGGCGTTGGATCCACAAAGAGTACCATCATAAGTGGCAAAATAAACCCCAGGTTGGGTTGCTTCATAAAAGGAATTTGTACTTAATACAGTCCCCAAGTCCGAAGCTTCGAACCATCGATAATTGTTTTCGTCACCGCTATTTGGTGCCTGAAGCAAAAACTGGGCACTGGCAACGTTTGACAGTAGGATAAACAACCCAATGAATAAAGACTTATGTAATGTGGTTGATTTCAAATCTTGTCAGTCTTTATCATTAATTATTTTACTACAAATACTACATTGATCAAAGAATTATAATCTGCCGGTTGGCCTATGATATCATAGGTCAATACACCATTGGCATCAATGCTCATATTATCAAAAACGGTTGGATCAGCATAGGTTACGTAATAGTACAATTCTGTTGCCCCGTATGTTGGAACTGCAGCAGGTGCACCTGTACTGGCAACAGCAGGGGTTCCATATTGGGCCACATATTGTGAATATAGGTTTACAGTATATCCCGTTCCATTTGTTGAAGCATCAATCGCGATTGATGGTGGATAGAAAATCCGAGCCGCTTTGGATGTAATGGGTGCCACCGCTTGAATTACATCTTCCACAGTAGCTTCTGTTGCCCCATCTCCATCCACATCCACCGGTGTATCTGAATTTACTTCCGATGCATCCTGATTATCAGTACCATCAAATGCCGTTGTTGTTCCATCTTCAGACGTATAGGTATAGGTAACACTGTCCGCGGTAGATAAAGTTGTCACTGTTTCATTGATATCCACAGAGGCTATTCCAGCTTCTGAAATAGTTGCGATTCTATTGCCCCCAACTGTGTTTGTAACACTTACATCGTCATCTGCAACGGCCGCAAGCTCCGCGTCCGTGGCGAAGGTGCCGTCAAGATCCTGGCTCAGGGTGCCCCCCGCATCGGTCACCTCGATGGCCGTGCCGTTCAGGGCGATGCCCGTGTTGTACTCGTTCGTGGGGTCCGCGTCCGCATCGTCCGTGTTCAGGGCCGCAAGTTCCGCATCCGTGGCAAAGGTCCCGTCAAGGTCGACGCCGGTGGCGCCCGCCGCTGCATTGGTCAGCTCCAGGGTGGTACCGGTCAGTGACAGGTCCGAAAGTTCGTTCGTGGGGTCCGCATCCGCGTCGTCCGTGTTCAATGCTGCCAGTTCCGCATCCGTGGCGAAGGTGCCGTCAAGGTCCTGGCTCAGGGTGCCCCCCGCGTCGGTCACCTCGATGGAGGTGCCGTTCAGGGCGATGCCCGTGTTCAGTTCATTGGTCGGGTCCGCGTCCGCGTCGTCCGTGTTCAAAGCGGCCAGTTCCGCGTCCGTGGCAAAGGTCCCGTCAAGGTCGACGCCAGTGGCGCCCGCCGCTGCATTGGTCAGCTCCAGGGTGGTACCGGCCAGGGACAGGTCCGAAAGTTCGTTCGTGGGGTCAGCATCCGCGTCGTCCGTGTTCAAAGCGGCCAGTTCTGCATCGGTGGCGAAGGTCCCGTCCAGATCCTGGCTCAGGGTGCCCCCCGCATCCGTAACCTCGATGGAGGTGCCGTTCAGGGCGATGCCCGTGTTCAGTTCATTGGTCGGGTCCGCGTCCGCGTCATCGGTGTTCAGGGCAGCAAGCTCGGCGTCCGTGGCAAAGGTGCCGTCAAGGTCGACGCCAGTGGCGCCCGCCGCTGCATTGGTCAGCTCCAAGGTGGTACCGGTCAGTGACAGGTCCGAAAGTTCGTTCGTGGGGTCCGCGTCCGCATCGTCCGTGTTCAATGCCGCAAGCTCCGCGTCCGTGGCAAAGGTGCCGTCAAGATCCTGGCTCAGGGTGCCCCCTGCGTCGGTAACCTCGATGGCCGTGCCGTTCAGGGCGATGCCCGTGTTCAGTTCGTTCGTGGGGTCCGCGTCCGCATCGTCCGTGTTCAGGGCCGCAAGCTCGGCGTCCGTGGCAAAGGTCCCGTCCAGATCCTGGCTCAGGGTGCCCCCTGCGTCGGTAACCTCGATGGAGGTTCCGTTCAGGGCGATGCCCGTGTTGTACCTGTTCGTGGGGTCCGCATCGGCGTCGTCCGTGTTCAGGGCCGCAAGTTCCGCGTCCGTGGCGAAGGTGCCGTCAAGATCCTGGCTCAGGGTGCCCCCTGCGTCCGTAACCTCGATGGCCGTGCCGTTCAGGGCGATGCCCGTGTTCAGTTCGTTCGTGGGGTCCGCGTCCGCGTCGTCCGTGTTAAGGGCCGCAAGCTCCGCGTCCGTGGCAAAGGTCCCGTCAAGGTCGACGCCAGTGGCGCCGGCCGCTGCATTGGTCAGCTCCAAGGTGGTACCGGTCAGTGACAGGTCCGAAAGTTCGTTGGTGGGGTCCGCGTCCGCATCGTCCGTGTTCAAAGCGGCCAGTTCCGCGTCGGTCGCAAAGGTGCCGTCAAGGTCCTGGCTCAGGGTGCCCCCTGCGTCGGTCACCTCGATGGCCGTGCCGTTAAGGGCGATGCCCGTGTTCAGTTCATTGGTCGGGTCGGCGTCCGCGTCATCGGTGTTCAGGGCCGCAAGCTCGGCGTCCGTGGCAAAGATGCCGTCAAGGTCGACGCCAGTGGCGCCTGCCGCTGCATTGGTCAGCTCCAGGGTGGTACCGGTCAGTGACAGATCCGAAAGTTCGTTCGTGGGGTCCGCATCGGCGTCGTCCGTGTTCAGGGCCGCAAGCTCGGCGTCCGTGGCAAAGGTGCCGTCAAGGTCGACGCCGGTGGCGCCCGCCACTGCATTGGTCAGCTCCAAGGTGGTACCGGTCAGTGACAGGTCCGAAAGTTCGTTCGTGGGGTCGGCATCCGCATCATCGGTGTTCAGGGCCGCAAGCTCGGCGTCCGTGGCGAAGGTCCCGTCAAGGTCCTGGCTCAATGTCCCGCCGGCATCGGTCACCTCGATGGAAGTGCCGTTCAGGGCGATGCCCGTGTTCAGTTCGTTCGTGGGGTCGGCATCCGCATCATCGGTGTTCAGGGCCGCAAGCTCCGCGTCCGTGGCGAAGGTGCCGTCAAGGTCCTGGCTCAGGGTGCCCCCCGCGTCCGTAACCTCGATGGCCGTGCCGTTCAGGGCGATGCCCGTGTTCAGTTCATTGGTCGGGTCCGCGTCCGCGTCGTCCGTGTTCAAAGCGGCCAGTTCCGCGTCCGTGGCAAAGGTCCCGTCAAGGTCGACGCCAGTGGCGCCCGCCGCTGCATTGGTCAGCTCCAGGGTGGTACCGGTCAGGGACAGGTCCGAAAGTTCGTTCGTGGGGTCAGCATCCGCGTCGTCCGTGTTCAGGGCAGCAAGCTCCGCATCCGTGGCGAAGGTCCCGTCAAGATCCTGGCTCAGGGTGCCCCCCGCGTCCGTAACCTCGATGGCCGTGCCGTTCAGGGCGATGCCCGTGTTCAGTTCATTGGTCGGGTCCGCGTCCGCGTCGTCCGTGTTCAAAGCGGCCAGTTCCGCGTCCGTGGCAAAGGTCCCGTCAAGGTCGACGCCAGTGGCGCCCGCCGCTGCATTGGTCAGCTCCAGGGTGGTACCGGTCAGGGACAGGTCCGAAAGTTCGTTCGTGGGGTCAGCATCCGCATCATCGGTGTTCAGGGCAGCAAGCTCCGCATCCGTGGCGAAGGTGCCGTCAAGGTCCTGGCTCAGGGTGCCCCCTGCATCGGTCACCTCGATGGCCGTGCCGTTCAGGGCGATGCCCGTGTTCAGTTCGTTCGTGGGGTCCGCATCGGCGTCGTCCGTGTTCAGGGCCGCAAGCTCGGCGTCCGTGGCAAAGGTCCCGTCAAGGTCGACGCCGGTGGCGCCCGCCACTGCATTGGTCAGCTCCAGGGTGGTACCGGTCAGTGACAGGTCCGAAAGTTCGTTCGTGGGGTCGGCATCCGCATCATCGGTGTTCAGGGCCGCAAGTTCCGCGTCCGTGGCAAAGGTCCCGTCAAGGTCCTGGCTCAGGGTGCCCCCCGCATCGGTCACCTCGATGGAGGTGCCGTTCAGGGCAATCCCCGTGTTCAGTTCGTTCGTGGGGTCGGCATCCGCATCATCGGTGTTCAGGGCAGCAAGCTCCGCATCCGTGGCGAAGGTCCCGTCAAGATCCTGGCTCAGGGTGCCCCCCGCGTCCGTAACCTCGATGGCCGTGCCGTTCAGGGCGATGCCCGTGTTCAGTTCATTGGTCGGGTCCGCGTCCGCGTCGTCCGTGTTCAAAGCGGCCAGTTCCGCATCCGTGGCAAAGGTCCCGTCAAGGTCGACGCCAGTGGCGCCCGCCGCTGCATTGGTCAGCTCCAGGGTGGTACCGGTCAGGGACAGGTCCGAAAGTTCGTTCGTGGGGTCGGCATCCGCGTCGTCGGTGTTCAGGGCCGCAAGCTCCGCGTCCGTGGCGAAGGTGCCGTCAAGGTCCTGGCCAGGGTGCCCCCGCGTCCGTAACCTCGATGGCCGTGCCGTTCAGGGCGATGCCCGTGTTCAGTTCATTGGTCGGGTCCGCGTCCGCGTCGTCCGTGTTCAAAGCGGCCAGTTCCGCATCCGTGGCAAAGGTCCCGTCAAGGTCGACGCCAGTGGCGCCCGCCGCTGCATTGGTCAGCTCCAGGATGGTACCGGTCAGGGACAGGTCCGAAAGTTCGTTCGTGGGGTCGGCATCCGCATCATCGGTGTTCAGGGCCGCAAGTTCCGCGTCCGTGGCAAAGGTGCCGTCAAGATCCTGGCTCAGGGTGCCCCCCGCGTCCGTAACCTCGATGGCCGTGCCGTTCAGGGCGATGCCCGTGTTCAGTTCGTTTGTGGGGTCCGCATCGGCATCGTCAACATTATCTATACCTGTAAATGTTATGGGAGTTCCATTTCCATTGTCGAAAGTGTAGGTCCCATCAAGATTATCCGTAAGTGCAGATTTATTTACCGTCTGGGGAACTCCATTTTCATTGGTATAGGTTACACTACCGTCATTATTATCCACCAGATTCGTAATGGTCTCAGATATGCTCACTGATGCTACATTCAAATAAAGGCCTCCATCGCTTCCAGCGGTGATGTCATTGTTGGCATTTGAGCTTATTATACTTGTTGAAAGGGTACCCCCAGCATCAGTAATTTCCATACTTCCCGCATTCATGGCTATACCCGTGTTCAGTTCGTTGGTGGGGTCCGCGTCCGCGTCGTCCGTATTAAGGGCAGCAAGCTCCGCGTCCGTGGCGAAGGTCCCGTCAAGGTCGACGCCAGTGGCGCCCGCCGCTGCATTGGTCAGCTCCAGGGTGGTACCGGTCAGGGACAGGTCCGAAAGTTCGTTCGTGGGGTCCGCGTCCGCATCGTCCGTGTTCAGGGCAGCAAGCTCGGCGTCCGTGGCAAAGGTGCCGTCAAGGTCGACGCCAGTGGCGCCCGCCGCTGCATTGGTCAGCTCCAGGGTGGTACCGGTCAGGGACAGGTCCGAAAGTTCGTTCGTGGGGTCCGCGTCCGCATCGTCCGTGTTCAGGGCCGCAAGTTCCGCATCCGTGGCAAAGGTCCCGTCAAGGTCGACGCCAGTGGCGCCCGCCGCTGCATTGGTCAGCTCCAGGGTGGTACCGGTCAGTGACAGGTCCGAAAGTTCGTTCGTGGGGTCAGCGTCCGCGTCGTCCGTGTTCAGGGCCGCAAGCTCCGCATCCGTGGCGAAGGTCCCGTCAAGGTCTTGGCTCAGGGTGCCTCCCGCATCGGTCACCTCGATGGCCGTGCCGTTCAGGGCGATGCCCGTGTTCAGTTCGTTTGTGGGGTCCGCATCGGCGTCGTCCGTGTTCAGGGCCGCAAGCTCCGCATCCGTGGCAAAGGTGCCGTCCAAATCCTGGCTCAAGGTGCCCCCTGCGTCCGTAACCTCGATGGAGGTGCCGTTCAGGGCGATGCCCGTGTTGAGTTCGTTCGTGGGGTCCGCGTCCGCATCGTCCGTGTTCAGGGCCGCAAGTTCCGCATCCGTGGCGAAGGTGCCGTCAAGGTCGACGCCAGTGGCGCCCGCCGCTGCATTGGTCAGCTCCAAGGTGGTACCGGTCAGGGACAGGTCCGAAAGTTCGTTCGTGGGGTCCGCGTCCGCATCATCGGTGTTCAGGGCCGCAAGCTCCGCGTCCGTGGCGAAGGTCCCGTCAAGGTCGACGCCTGTGGCGCCCGCCGCTGCATTGGTCAGCTCCAGGGTGGTACCGGTCAGTGACAGGTCCGAAAGTTCGTTCGTGGGGTCCGCGTCCGCATCGTCCGTGTTCAATGCCGCAAGCTCCGCGTCCGTGGCGAAGGTCCCGTCAAGGTCCTGGCTCAGGGTGCCTCCCGCATCGGTCACCTCGATGGCCGTGCCGTTCAGGGCGATGCCCGTGTTCAGTTCGTTTGTGGGGTCCGCATCCGCGTCATCGGTGTTCAGGGCCGCAAGTTCCGCATCCGTGGCAAAGGTCCCGTCAAGGTCGACGCCGGTGGCGCCCGCCGCTGCATTGGTCAGCTCCAGGGTGGTACCGGTCAGTGACAGGTCCGAAAGTTCGTTCGTGGGGTCCGCATCCGCGTCGTCCGTGTTCAATGCTGCCAGTTCCGCATCCGTGGCGAAGGTGCCGTCAAGGTCCTGGCTCAGGGTGCCCCCTGCGTCGGTCACCTCGATGGCCGTGCCGTTCAGGGCGATGCCCGTGTTGTACTCGTTGGTCGGGTCCGCGTCCGCGTCATCGGTGTTCAGGGCCGCAAGCTCCGCGTCCGTGGCAAAGGTCCCGTCAAGGTCGACGCCTGTGGCGCCCGCCGCTGCATTGGTCAGCTCCAGGGTGGTACCGGTCAGTGACAGGTCCGAAAGTTCGTTCGTGGGGTCCGCATCCGCGTCGTCCGTGTTCAGGGCCGCAAGCTCCGCGTCCGTGGCGAAGGTCCCGTCAAGGTCCTGGCTCAGGGTGCCCCCTGCGTCGGTCACCTCGATGGAGGTGCCGTTCAGGGCGATGCCCGTGTTCAGTTCGTTTGTGGGGTCAGCATCCGCGTCATCGGTGTTCAGGGCCGCAAGCTCGGCGTCCGTGGCAAAGGTCCCGTCAAGGTCGACGCCAGTGGCGCCCGCCGCTGCATTGGTCAGCTCCAGGGTGGTACCGGTCAGTGACAGGTCCGAAAGTTCGTTCGTGGGGTCCGCGTCCGCGTCGTCCGTGTTCAGGGCAGCAAGCTCCGCATCCGTGGCGAAGGTCCCGTCAAGGTCCTGGCTCAGGGTGCCCCCTGCGTCGGTCACCTCGATGGAGGTGCCGTTCAGGGCGATGCCCGTGTTCAGTTCGTTCGTGGGGTCAGCATCGGCATCGTCCGTGTTCAATGCCGCAAGCTCCGCGTCCGTGGCGAAGGTGCCGTCAAGATCCTGGCTCAGGGTGCCCCCCGCGTCCGTAACCTCGATGGCCGTGCCGTTCAGGGCGATGCCCGTGTTCAGTTCATTGGTCGGGTCCGCGTCCGCGTCGTCCGTGTTCAAAGCGGCCAGTTCCGCGTCCGTGGCAAAGGTCCCGTCAAGGTCGACGCCTGTGGCGCCCGCCGCTGCATTGGTCAGCTCCAAGGTGGTACCGGTCGTGACAGGTCCGAAAGTTCGTTCGTGGGGTCCGCATCCGCATCATCGGTGTTCAGGGCCGCAAGCTCGGCGTCCGTGGCGAAGGTCCCGTCAAGGTCCTGGCTCAGGGTGCCTCCCGCATCGGTCACCTCGATGGCCGTGCCGTTCAGGGCGATGCCCGTGTTGTACTCGTTCGTGGGGTCAGCATCCGCGTCGTCCGTGTTCAGGGCAGCAAGCTCCGCGTCCGTGGCAAAGGTCCCGTCAAGGTCCTGGCTCAGGGTGCCCCCCGCATCGGTCACCTCGATGGCCGTGCCGTTCAGGGCGATGCCCGTGTTCAGTTCATTGGTCGGGTCCGCGTCCGCGTCGTCCGTGTTCAAAGCGGCCAGTTCCGCGTCCGTGGCAAAGGTCCCGTCAAGGTCGACGCCTGTGGCGCCCGCCGCTGCATTGGTCAGCTCCAAGGTGGTACCGGTCAGTGACAGGTCCGAAAGTTCGTTCGTGGGGTCCGCATCCGCATCATCGGTGTTCAGGGCCGCAAGTTCCGCGTCCGTGGCGAAGGTCCCGTCAAGGTCCTGGCTCAGGGTGCCTCCCGCATCGGTCACCTCGATGGAGGTGCCGTTCAGGGCGATGCCCGTGTTCAGTTCGTTCGTGGGGTCAGCATCCGCGTCGTCCGTGTTCAGGGCAGCAAGCTCCGCGTCCGTGGCAAAGGTCCCGTCAAGGTCCTGGCTCAGGGTGCCCCCCGCATCGGTCACCTCGATGGCCGTGCCGTTCAGGGCGATGCCCGTGTTGAGTTCGTTCGTGGGGTCCGCGTCCGCGTCATCCGTATTGAGAGCGGCAGCTATATCAGCCAAAGCAACTAGAAAACTATTTCCATCACTATCCGTTATGACCAAGTTTGTATTTGTGCCATCTATTCCAAAAGATGCAATTGTTGTGTTTGTATCTAAAAGTGTGTCGCTTAGACTACTTAAATCGACGTTCACACTTCCCCCATTTTCCAAAGTGAGCGTCAAGACATTTGTGCCCCCATTTAACGTAAAGCCTGTCAATTGCTGATCATCCGAGGCGGTCAACTCCCAGGAGTCACCATCCCAGAAATATATCGTTCCCGTATTGGTGTTCACATAGATGTCTCCCGTATCGGCACCGCTTGGGGCAGTGGATCCAGGGCTGGACACTGCGGTTCCCTTGAGAACCTCACAGTTACATTGATCTTGAAGCGTAACGGTAGTTTGTGAAAAAGCAATTCCTGTGAACAAAAGTAAAGCTAAAGCTAATATGCTCTTTTTCATGGGGTTATTATTAGTTGAGGGTCGTATTAATCGTGTTTTAAGTTTTTAGGGTTCAATCCCGTGAATTTTACTACACCCTACAAAATTACCCTTACTTAGAGGGGTTGAAAATATTTGTTGTGTAGACCCAAAATGTCACGGTATAGCCATGGAATTTTGAGGTTAGTGTTAAAAATTTTTGAAATTATTTCAAGGTTATTGGTCGATGAAACCCCTATTTTCAAGGTTTATCGGGAGTGCCACAATTGTTAAAAATGGTTTAATTCGTATTCTTTTTCTTACAAAAATGAAAGACGGATTTACCCCTAAATTATCTTAAGTTGAATTCAAAAAGGAAAATCTCCCTGGTCGGTTAATCATAAAACTCCATCAAATCAATTCCTATTGACCCGATATGTAATTCTTCGATTTGTGATCATTGATGCGACTTTTACAACACTGAAAGGGGCAAATTCTGAAGTTGAACTGAGCAATGTTGCCGTGGCGGTTATCTTATCGCCCAAAGTTGTTCCCAATGGAAGCGGCAATGAGAACTGAAATTTGTTTGTATTGTCGGTGTTTCCATCTACATCGGTGTATGAAGAAGTGGAAGCATCCAAATCTGAGCCACTACCTTCCACTGCGGCCCCAAGATAGATCTGACCTTCACCATAATCAGTGGATAGACCAAGAGTATTTTCCCCGACTACGGCAGTACCTTCATTGATATCCGTAAAAAAGAATTCAATGGTTGCCCCAGGCCTTGACCAGCCTTTTATTATCAAATTGGAGCCGGATATCGTCACAAAATTGATGATAGGAAAATTCATCAGTCCATTGGCCCCGGAATCAACATCACCATTGTCATTCAGTGTCACTCCATCCCCATTGAGATCGATACCCAACGATTGCGTCGCGGTTCCATTGGCATAAAACGAATTTTGGCTTATCAGGTTTCCTGTACCGGAACCTATCAATGAAAGACCAGCCCCACCATTGGAATGGATTATATTACTGGTAATCTGTGAGTTACTTCCTGCCAATTCAATACCCATATTTTTAACAGTACCCGTACAGTTTCCGCCGTCCTGGCCAGAACCTGTAATGGTATTCTCCGTAATGGTCACATTTCCAGAGATTGAAGCTCCATCTATTCCCAATGAAGCCGCATTTTCGATAAGGTTCTGCTGGATTACGATGCCGCTACCACTATTTAGGGTGATATTGTCATCGCAAGCGGAATCACCATTGGAGGTTATGTGGTTATTTTGGATGATGTTCGAGGTTCCGGCATCAATATAAATACCACCATCTGTATTGGTTGCGATATAATTTCCATCTACCAAAACATTGCCTCCGGAGTTTTCCACACCATAATCGATGTTTCCGGCATTGGCACCTGTGGCATTTGTCCCCAAAAGATTTGCTATAATGTCCGCTGAACCCCCATTCAATTTAATGGCAGCATTGCTGCCTGCATAGATGGAAAGATTTCGAATAGTGACCGCATCGGCATTTATTTGGAATACATCACCCCCGTTCCGGTGCACTTGGATTTCTGGCCTATCGTAATCCGGTAGGTTAATTGCAGACACTCCTACGGCCGTGCCACCAGAACCTACGGTACCCGAATTTGTGTCTCCAGAATAAGCGGTTTGCGTTCTTCCGTCTACTACCGTATTGTCCGATGTTATTTCTGATAATGGGTTTCCATTGGTAATGGAAATGTCAAAAATGCCTCCTGAAAAATTTCCGTCCGCTGTTCTTCCCAACGGGTCAGTGGAAGTAGGTATCATAAAAATAGAGGTGTCATCTCCCGCCGCAGGGTCAAAAATACTGTTGGATTCGATATCCAATCCTGTTTCATTTAAGTTGTTGGCATTTACAATGAATTGTTCCAGAGATCCTTGGCCATCTTCATTGGTATTGACGATGGTATTGAAATTGAATCCAAAATCCAGCCCTACCACACCATTGCCGGCAATGGTAACCGCCGAAGCTGTCTGCGCACCGGTAAGGGTTCCTGCGGAGGCGTCCACGGAAGATGGAGAGACTCCCCCCACCTCATCCGTAACATCAACAAAAGTTCCCGAGGTATTATAGTTTCGATATGTTTGTACTGGAATACATGTTACACAACCTGAACCACCGCCTCTGGTAGACCTAACAGTTGAATTGACAACCCGTACAGTATAGCTTCCATCTGCCATTCCTCCAAAATTGTAATCGCCTGAACTGTTGGTCGATGCGGTGCCCGCCAAAGTGTTTGACGCGTTGTAAATTTCCAAATCGGCGTTTGGGATACCAACTCCAGATGCCGTTGCCATATCCCTACCTACCCCTCCAGGATAGTTTACATCTTCAAATACAGTCCCCGTAATCAAGTTGGATTGTACCCTGATCATTACCGCATTGAAAAGCACAGCATCTGAAGCCACAGAAACATTGGCCGTTACCTGGGAATCCCCAGGGGAAATGTACGAGGATATACCGTAGGTGTCCAAATCAAGGCCATAGGGTGTCGCATCGTTATAAACAGGGCTCTGTGTATCATCATATATGGTGGAGTTATAGGCATTGTCCCCTGTTTGGCCACCATCCCCGCTCAGCACAAAATTTGAGGCGGCTTGGTTGGTGATCGAAAGTGATTCCGAAGCCCCCGATAGGGTGCTATCCCCTTCCCAGGATAAGAATGTGGCCTTGGCCCCTGTTCCCGCAATGGCATAGAATGAATCCAATGTAAAGGAATCACTGTCATTGCGCAGTCTCTGAAACCCTTGATAAAGATTGATACTGGCCGCCGGCAAGGAGGACTCATCATAATATACAATAAGGGCCCATCCGCCCAAAACCCCCTGGCTGCTGCAAGAGGAAGTATTGTCAATGGTAAGGTCTGCAAAATCATAGGTGTTGGTAGACGGGTCGGCGATTCCATTAATGATGGATGTAACATCACTCAAATAACTCCAATAGGTTGCGCCATAGGCGTTATAAGCTATATTGGCATATACGGTCTGTCCTTCAAAGGTGACGGTACCGTCCATCGTTGAGCTTGAATGCGCCCAATATAGATAGGCTTTTCTAATGGTTGCCGTACCTGGAATGGGCGAAATAAGGGTGGCAGAGCTCGAATTGGTCACTGCACAGGCATCGGTATCGTTATCTGCGGTCCTCAATGTATTTCCTGTAACGACATAATCCACATGTCCGTGGAATTCTTCATAGAGGGTAAGTGGGGCATCGGAATAAATTTGGGAATTGATGGTCCCTGTACCTGTGTCCGAAATATCCACTGTACCATCGGAAGCGTTGGAAAACTGAATGGTATAGGTTTCTTCCGATTCCGCAATGCCATCGTTTGTTATGGGAACAATAATGGTTTCCGTGTCACCTATGGTACCGTTGAAACTGAGGGTTCCGGAAGTGTATGTATAGTCGCTCCCTGCAAGGGCTGTTCCATCCACAGTTTGAAAATCCACCGTGAACGGACCGGCAGTAGCCACCAAAGTATGGGTAACCGTAAAGGTAGCGGTTCCGGCATCCTCATTCACCGATATATCATCAATGCTCAGCGTGGGTCCGGGTACATAGCAGGACACATTGGCCTCCCAACCATTATTGGTGACGCTGTTATCCGAAGTAAACCTGAACGTCAGACATCCAGAACCGTCCGTTGAGGTTATAGTGGTAGGAGGGTTTGCATTGTCGTACTGTCCAATCAGTGTGCCCCCTGTACTTGTACCTTCATAGACATATAAAAAGTCATAGGAGGTTTCCACATCAAAATTTGTAAATGTTACCCTGGTAAAGCTTCCAGGGGTGTCGGGGCAGATGGTATAGGTCCGATTTTCATTATTGCCATATGTTGCTCCAATACCTCCTGAATCCACAAAAATATCACTGCAGGTATTTACCGTTACACCGTTCGTAATAACAAGGGCATCATCATCCAAAATGGTACCCGTTGCACTATCGGTGATATCCACGCTTCCATTGGAAGTGCCCGTAAATTGAATGGTAAACGTTTCATCTGCCTCAACGGTGCCATCATTGGTTATCGGCACCGAAATGGTCTCCGTATCGCCACTGGTACCATTAAAGTTCAAAGTTCCCGACGTATAGGTATAATCGCTTCCCGAGGTAGCGGTCCCATTCACGGTTTGGTAGTTCACGGTAAATGTGCCCGAGGCATTTGCGCCTGTGTGGGTTACGGTAAAAACTGCATTTCCAGTACTTTCGGCAAACGAAATGTCATCAATTTGGATTATGGGGACATAGGTAGCGGTGAATGTGACATTATCCACCAATACCGTTTCGCCGCTACTCCAGTTTCCACTTGCAGAAAGAAATCGAATACTTGATGAGGCGGAAATTTCACTGGCACTCAGCGTATGGTTTACAGACCCGGTACCCGATAAAGTAGCCACCGTATTATACCCTGAACCATTGTACAATTGCACCGAAACACTTTCATTTCCAGAGGTCCTGTTATAATCCAACGTAAGTGTAACACTTGTAGCCCCAGACAGGTTCAGACTTCTTTCAATCCTAACGTTATCAAGGTCGGTAAACATCAAACTGCCCCCTGAAATACTTATTCTTCCGCTATTCGGACTGTTGTTGTCATTGGTCTCGGACCAACTCCCCGAAAAATTTTGGGTCCCATTGTTATTGCTATAGGAAACCGAATTGAATTGATCCCTAAATGTTTCCTGGGCACTTATTTGTGTCGCAAAAGCAAAACACAGTGTGATCAAAAAGGAAATGGCACACCTTTTTATGAAAGGATTTGTATGCTTATACTTCATAGTTCTGGCGCATTGTACAATTTTCAAATGTAACTTTGAAGGGTAAGCGCTCTAAATATTTGTTGTGAAAGGGCTGATCGATAAAGTGAATGCCCTCAATTATGCGGTAAGGGAAATTACCACCATGGGAGAAAACGAATAAAAAAAGCAACCGTTTCTGGTTGCTTTTCAATATGTTATGTGATTTTTTTCCTATTCAAAAATGATGAACTCAGATCTACGGTTCAACTGGTGGTTTTCCTCGGAGCAGCGCACCCCGTTAATGCACTCGTTGACCAATCGTGTCTCACCAAATCCTTCTCCTTGAAGCCTATCCGGTGAAATTCCTTTCGAAACCATGTAATTGACCGTGGACTCGGCCCTTTTCTGTGACAACCAAAGATTGTAGGCATCATTGCCCCTGCTGTCCGTGTGGGAATTGACCTTTATTTTTAGACTGGGGTATTTCTCCATGGCCACGATGACCTTTTGTATCTCAACCTCGGCATCTGGACGAATGTTGTACTTGTTCAAATCAAAATAGATGGTACTCAACTGAAGTAACTTGGCCAAATCGTCCCCAAAACCTCCCGTGACCAGATCGCGTTCCAAATAGAAATCTATGATCCTCGGCTTGCCATAGGACCTGTTCAAATATTCCTCGGCGGGGACATAACCATCCCTGGAAGCCCTCACAAAATTTCCTTTGGAGCAATCCAATTGCAACACGTAGTTGCCCTTGGAGTCTGTAATGGTCGAGGAGACCTCATTATTTTCCTCGTCGATCACCATGACGGTGGCACTGGCCAAAACCTCGTTGGATATCCTGTCCCTTACGGTACCGGTTATAGGTTGAATACAATCCAGCACCAAGGGTTCTTTCTCTACAAATTCATAGATGTCATCATCTCCCACTCCCCCTTCCCGGTTTGATGAGAAATAACCTTTTTTACTGTCAGAGTCGATAATGAATGCAAAATCATCGTTGGCCCCGTTTATAGGCCTTCCCACATTTACAACCGGTTGATCATAATCATCAAAGGCAATTTTTGTGGCGAACACATCCAATCCTCCCAAGCCTTGGTGCCCATCCGAAGAAAAATAGAGTACACCATCCTTTGTAATAAAGGGAAACGTTTCCCTTGCCTTTGTATTGATGTTATTTCCCAAATTCACGATGGGCCCATAGGTCCCATCCCCAATGATCTCGGTCATAAAAATATCAGATTCACCTAGGGTTCCGGGCATATCCGAGACAAAATACAGTTTTTTTCCATCCGGACTGAGCATGGGATGGGCCACTGAATAGGCATCATTGTTGAATGGAAGTTCGGTGACATTGGTCCATACGCCGTTGACCAATTCCGCGCTGTATATTTTCAATCGGATGATCCCTTCTTGATCCTTGTATTTTTTACCATCCAAAAAGTTGTTCCTAGTAAAATACATGGTAGTCCCATCCTTGGTCACTACCGAAGTGGACTCATGGAGTCTGGTGTTCACGTCACCGGACAGCTTAACCACATTATCCTTGGAAATACTGTCCGCATTTACCTTGTACAGGTCCAAAAAGTCCCGTGAATTCCATGTATGCCTGTACCGGGCCAAGTTACCGGTATCCCGATCCGAGGCGAAAATGAGGCCTTGTTCATAGAAAGAAGCAGCAAAATCCGAATACTTGCTGTTGTATCCGAAAAGCTTCACATCATATCTTCCCGAATTTTCCTCGATTTTGGTCAAATAGTCCTCATCAAAATCACCGGTATAGGAGGTCATTGTCTTGAACTCCTCCATCAATCGGGAAGCTTCTTCATAGTTGCCCACCGATTTCAAACTTTGGGCATATCTGAAGACATACTCGACCTCCATTTCATCTGGATAGGTTTCTTCCAATTTTTTGTAGATGTCGGCGGCGTCTTTGTACTTGGCGTTGAAATAATAGGAGTTGCCCAATTTTTTCAATAGATCGGGGGAAGTGAACCCCTTGTCCAAGACCTTTTTGTAGATATCGATGGCCGGACTAAAGGAATATTCCCTATATCGTTCATCGGCTTTTTCCAAGGTCCTGGTTATCTGTTTTTCGGGTATACTGTCCTGCGCGATCATCCTGACCATGCTTCCAGAAACTACGATAAACAAAATGAGTATTCTTTTCAACATCCTATATTATATTAAAAGAATCTTGGTGATACGGTTCTCTGAAACCTTTTCAACAATTCCAATCTTAGAAATACCTCGAAAGAACCATCATTGAACTGGGTACCTCCCAATTCTGTTGTCTCTTTGTCGTAGGCCAAGCCCACCATAAGCTGTTCCGTCAATTGAAAGCCTACCAGTCCACTTAAGGCGGCATCCCAACGGTATGCTGCCCCGAAACTGAACTTATCCGCAAACAAAAAACTGGCCGATAGGTCTACCTGCAAAGGGGCACCACCAACCGCTTTTGTGAGCAGGGCAGGTTTAAACTTAAGATCGGTGCCCAAATCAAAGACATACCCGGTTATAAAGTAGAAATTGATGCGCTGTGCGGATAAAAAGTTGACCCCTTCGGAATTATCATTGTCAAAATACTCGGTTTCAAGTATGTTGGGAGCGGATAATCCTGCGTAAAAGGTATTGGTGTGGTAGTAGAAGCCCAGACCAAAATTAGGGGAGAACTTATTATCAATATTGTCTTGATTGACCACTTCCTGGTCAAAATTCCGAAGTCCATTAAAGTCCAGGCTGATCATATTTCCCCCTGCCTTAAGACCAAAAGACAGTTTTCTATCGTCGGCAAACTCCAAGGTATAGGAGATAACGGCATCCAAATAGGTCTCCTGCACCACACCATCCCCTATATTATCATTTACGATGGAAATGCCATAACCCAACCTACTGTTCCTGATGGGCGAATGGAGATTGATCGTAAAAGTCTCCGGGGCTCCATCCAAACCGACCCACTGCGAGCGGTACAGGCCGGCAAAACTCAATTGCCCCCGTGATCCCGCATAGGCAGGGTTAACGGTCAGGGTATTGTACATGTATTGCGTATACTGTGCATCTTGCTGGGCAGTTAGGCTTTGAAATGCCATTCCAATGAACAAAAACGGAATTAAAAAATGTTTTCTTACCATTCTATCTATTATGTTACCTGCTTAAATATATGTATTCGGAGTCTGTAAAACTTCCTTTATCCGTTTCGTAATTAAAGATATAAAAATATACTCCCGCTGGAAGGTAATCGTTCACACTCAAGGTTGATCTTCCCCTAGAGCGGCCATCGAACACATTTCGGACATTGTCATAATTTTTGCCCTCATACACGACCACTCCCCATCTATTGAAAATCCTCAGCGTACTGGATCTTATTTTGCTCACGCCCCGAATGAAAAGAAAATCATTCTTTAAATCCCCATTTGGAGTGAGCATTTGATTGACTTCTATTTTCTCGTCATCATCCCCTTCCACAGTAACTGTTACAATAGCCGTATCACAATTGCTTGGATTCGCCGTTTCACAGATCGTATACTCGATGGTATAGGTGCCCGCTTCAGTACCTGATGCCACACTTACACTTCCATCTGCGTTCACTGTCAGCTCATCTGTGGGGGTCGAGGTCAAAATAACTTCAGCAATGGACACAGCTTCTCCATTGAGGGTATCATTGGCCAGCACATCACTGCCAGAAATCAATCCTCCAAAACTATCCGAAACATAAATATCGTCAACCGCATCAATGATGTTGCCCATGCCGGGGCCCACCACTACAGTGACGGTGGCCGTATCGCAGTTACTTGGATTCTCGTCCTCACAAATCGTATACTCAACAGTATAGGTACCTGCTTCGGTTCCTGGGGCAACGCTAACACTTCCATCTTCGTTCACTGTCAGCTCATCCGTTGGGGTCGAAGTCAAAATTACATCGGTAATCAACACTGGCTCACTGTCCAAGGTATCATTGGACAATACGTTACTATCGGGGATTACGCCTCCCTCACTTCCTTCAAAACTATATGCATCGTCCACCGCATCGATGACACTGCCCATACCAGGGCCCACTTCCACGGTGACGGTGGCCGTATCGCAGTTACTTGGATTCTCGGCCTCACAAATCGTATACTCAACAGTATAGGTACCTGCTTCGGTTCCTGGGGCAACGCTAACACTTCCATCTTCGTTCACTGTCAGCTCATCCGTTGGGGTCGAAGTCAAAATTACATCGGCAATCAACACTGGCTCACCATCCAAGGTATCGTTTGACAGTACATTGCTGTCGGGGACCACACCTCCTGAACCATCCGAAGCATAGCCGTCGTCCACCGCATCGATGACGTTGCCCATGCCGGGGCCCACTTCCACGGTGACCGTGGCTGTGTCGCAGTTGCTGGAATTGGCAATCTCACAAATCGTATACTCGATGGTATAGGTGCCCTCAGCCGTTCCGGGGGCCACACTCACACTGCCATCCTCATTTATGGTGAGTTCATCCGTGGGCGTCGAGGTCAAAATGACGTCAGACAACGTCACGGGTTCACCATCCAAGGTATCGTTTGACAGTACATTGCTGTCGGGGACCACACCTCCTGAACCATCCGAAGCATAGCCGTCGTCCACCGCATCGATGACGTTGCCCATGCCGGGGCCCACTTCCACGGTGACCGTGGCTGTGTCGCAGTTGCTGGAATTGGCAATCTCACAAATCGTATACTCGATGGTATAGGTGCCCTCAGCCGTTCCGGGAGTTACACTAACGCTTCCATCTTCATTTATCGTCAACTCGTCTGTTGGGGTCGAGGTCAAAATGACATCGGCCAATGTCAACGGCTCCCCATTAAGGGTATCGTTGGACAGTACATTGCTATCGGGGACCACACCTCCAGAACCGTCCGAAGCATAACTGTCATCAACGGCGTCGATTGTATTCGGTCCAACTTGAATGAACACCGTGGCAGATGCACAAACATCGGGTTCTGGTAAGACATTACATACTTGATAAACAACCGTAACGGTAGTGTTGGACTCAGATGCAATTGGGGTATAGGTCATAAAACCGGTCTCCGCATCAAAGGAAATGGTTCCAGTAGCGTTCCCTCCAATTTGAGACAAGCTTGTAACACCTACATTATTATCATCATTATTGGGAAGATAGTCGTCATTTTCCAAGATATTTATGGCCACTTCTGTCAACGCCGGAGTTGTACCGAAATCATCCACAGCGGTAGCGGTCAATGGATTTGGATCTGTTCCGTTGGGATTTCCATCACCATCACAGTCCAACGTTTCCCAATCTACCGAAGGTGTCAACGTAATGCTCTCTGGGTTGTAATCACAGGGATCTAGTGGGTCGGTGCCGTCCTCGGTCTCATCCTCGTTGGTGACACCATCCCCATCACAGTCCGAAGCATTCCACGTAGAGGAAGGGTCCACTGTTTGGGAAGCCAGCACAAAATCGCAGGGGTCGGTCGGATCCGTACCATCCTCATCCTCCTTGCCATTGGTCACACCATCCCCGTCACAATCCGCCTCCAAATAGGCCCCGCTTTGAGGTAGGGTAACATGGTCTGGGTTGTAATCGCAGGGATCAAGTGGGTCGGTACCGTCATCGGTCTCATCCTCGTTGGTGACGCCATCCCCATCACAGTCCGAGGCATTCCACGTAGAGGAAGGGTCCACTGTTTGGGAAGCCAGCACAAAATCGCAGGGGTCGGTGGGGTCCGTACCATCTTCATCCTCCTTGCCATTGGTCACACCATCCCCGTCACAATCCGCCTCCAAATAGGCCCCGCTTTGGGGTAGGGTAACATGGTCTGGGTTGTAATCACAGGGGTCTAGCGGGTCGGTTCCGTCCTCGATCTCATCCTCGTTGGTGACGCCATCTCCATCACAATCTGATTTTTTCCACTCCTCAGTTGGAGTACAATCTTGATGTTCCAATACAAAATCACAGGGATCATGTGGGTCGGTTCCGTCTTCTTTCTCGGTGCCGTTGGTCACCCCATCGCCATCACAATCCAGATTTTTCCAAGCTGTTGTTGGGGTACAATCCTGATGTTCCAATATAAAATCGCAGGGATCCAGTGGATTTGTGTCATCTTCAATCTCCGTGCCATTGGTAACCCCATCGCCGTCGCAATCCAGGTTTTTCCAAGCCGTTGTTGGCGTACAATCTTGGTGCTCCAATACAAAATCGCATGGGTCAAGTGGGTCCGTGCCATCTGCCTTCTCGGTACCGTTGGTCACACCATCGCCATCACAATCCAGGTTTTTCCAAGTTGTTGTTGGGATACAATTTTGGTGTGCCAACACAAAATCGCAGGGATCAAAGGGATCCGTACCATCTTGGATCTCTTTCCCGTTAGTCACCCCATCTCCATCACAATCCATATTTTTCCAACTGTCCGGAACTGTACAGTTTTGATGCGCCACTACCAAATCGCAGGAATCCAAAGGATCGGTACCATCCTCAACTTCTTTTTCGTTGGTCACTCCATCACCATCACAATCCATATTTTTCCAACTGTTGGTAGGTGTGCAGTTTTGGTGTGCCAATATAAAATCACAAGGGTCTTCAGGGTCTGTGCCATCCTCTTCCTCCTTATCGCACGTCACTCCGTCGCCATCGCAATCAGTCACCATGTCAAAATTGGCATGGCTAGAAAGAGATTCTTTGGATTGTGCATAAAAAGGATCCCAGAGCCCAAACATGCCCCAAACAGAGCTATTTGAAGCGTCAACTGGCTCGATTTCAGAGTCGTTCCACAAATTGATTTTGGAAGGATTATATGAGGGGGCAATACTGAAGGAGGAAATAAGTCCCAATCCCAATATAAGGGCCGCCACACGGGTGCGTCGGACTATATTATCCCTAAGTCTTACAATAGTAATGTTCTCCATAAATGATAAGTTTTGGTCAACTAATCACCATGGCTCGTAGTGGTTCCCTAAGTGTAAGAAATTGGGGTTTTCTTATTGACAGTGTGGTTATTCGCTCTCTTGCAACGTTTAAAATACACTTTGTGCACATAGTTAGTGCATTTCATGCTCACCTCCTATTTTAATCGACAAACAGCGCATTCAGCATTATTAGCTGCCACATCTGTACATACGTCAGGTCTTGCAAAAAAGATTACTGGCATCCTGAAACCTGCAAAATCCCAAAGCGCCCGAAAATTACTCCACTTTTTTATTTTAGAAGATTGTGGTTGGGCATTTTTTTCCAATAATATCAACAACTTTCCTCTTCCAGATAAATAGGTGGAAAAAGGATATTTACCCTATTTTTGCCGAAATTTTTGTTGATGGATTTTGAAAGGGAAATAGCACGGCGAAGGACATTTGGAATTATCTCACACCCGGATGCGGGAAAAACCACCCTTACGGAAAAACTTCTGCTTTTTGGTGGCGCCATTCAGGAGGCCGGTGCCGTGAAAAGTAACAAGATAAAAAAATCGGCCACCAGCGATTTTATGGAGATTGAGCGCCAACGGGGCATCTCTGTGGCCACCTCCGTATTGGCCTTTATCTACAAGGATAAAAAAATCAACATTTTGGATACTCCCGGCCACAAGGACTTTGCCGAGGATACTTTTAGGACCCTAACGGCCGTGGACAGCGTAATAGTGGTCATCGATGTTGCGAAAGGTGTGGAGGAACAAACCGAAAAACTGGTGGAGGTCTGCAGAATGCGCAACATTCCCATGATCGTTTTCATCAATAAACTGGACCGCGAGGGAAAGGATGCCTTTGATTTGTTGGACGAAGTGGAACAGAAACTGAATCTATCCGTTACTCCATTGAGTTTCCCCATTGGAATGGGGTATGATTTCAAAGGCATATACAATATTTACGAGAAAAACATCAACCTATTCAGCGGCAGTAGTAAGAAGAATATAGAGGAAACCATTGCTTTTGATGACCTCGAGAGTACCGAGCTTGAAAAAATCATCGGAGGCAAGGCTGCCCAGGAGCTTCGGGACAATTTGGATCTGGTCAGCGGGGTTTATCCAGAATTTGATAGGGATTCCTATGCAAAAGGAGAGCTGCAACCGGTCTTTTTCGGCTCTGCGCTGAATAACTTTGGGGTGCGTGAATTGTTGGACTGTTTTGTGGAGATTGCCCCATCTCCAAGGCCAAAAATGGCTGAGGAGCGTTTGGTAAAAGCCAATGAAAAGGATTTTTCGGGGTTTGTGTTCAAGATCCACGCCAATATGGATCCCAAACACCGTGACCGTCTGGCCTTTGTGAAAGTGGTTTCGGGTACTTTTGAGCGCAATACGCCCTATCTGCATGTGCGCCACGATAAAAAATTGAAATTTTCAAGTCCCAATGCCTTTTTTGCGGAGAAAAAAGAAATCGTGGACATATCCTATCCCGGTGATATCGTGGGGCTCCATGATACAGGAAATTTCAAGATCGGGGATACCCTTACCAGTGGCGAAATGCTACATTACAAGGGAATACCCAGCTTTTCCCCCGAACATTTCAGGTACATCAACAATGCAGATCCGATGAAGGCAAAACAGTTGAGCAAGGGCATCGATCAACTTATGGATGAAGGTGTGGCACAGCTGTTCACCCTGGAACTGAACGGAAGAAAGGTCATTGGCACGGTAGGGGCGCTGCAGTATGAGGTGATACAGTATCGACTGGAGCATGAATACGGCGCAAAGTGCACCTATGAAAACTTTCCTGTGCACAAAGCCTGCTGGGTGGAGCCAGCGGATAAAAACAATGAGGAGTACAAGGAGTTCATAAGGGTAAAACAAAAGTTTTTGGCCAAGGACAAGCGCGGACAATTGGTCTTTTTGGCCGATTCTCCTTTTTCATTACAGATGACCCAACAGAAATATCCATCGGTAAAGCTTCATTTTACCTCAGAATTTGAGTAAATATCTGTAGAATGTATTATAAAGTTGTCACTTCGAGCGCAGTCGAGATATTTTTATAACTTGGCATCTTAAAAGGTTCTCGACTGCGCTCGAACGGACATTCGTTTTTAGGAAGAATTCTTTTTAGGCTTCCCCCGTGGGCCCAAAATTCAAGGGAATGGGAGGTTGTTCATAATCTTTTATGGGACCATGTGCCTGTTCAAACCGGGCCACATTTTCACTCAATGCCTTCAGGAATTTTTTGGCATGTTGGGGCGTCAAGATAATCCTGCTCTTCACCTTTGCCTTTGGCGCACCGGGCATCATACTTATAAAGTCCACAACAAATTCGGATACAGAGTGATTGATGATCGCCAAATTGGAATAGGTCCCCTCGGCCGTTTTTTCGTCCAACTCTATGTTGATCTGTTTTTGGTTCTGGTTCTTTTCTGCCATAATCTATCGTTCAAAAATTGGAAAAGAAAACCCTGACGATCAGGTCAGGGTTTTCTTTTTAGAATTTGAATTCCTCTTTTCGGGCCATGATCTCATCGTACTCCTCTTTGGAACCTACAATGATACTGTCATAATCCCTCATACCTGTACCGGCAGGAATCTTATGTCCAACAATCACATTCTCCTTCAATCCTTCCAGAGTATCCACTTTACCGCTGACCGCAGCTTCGTTCAATACTTTTGTGGTCTCTTGGAACGATGCAGCGGAGATAAAGGACTTGGTCTGCAACGATGCACGTGTAATACCCTGTAGGATCGGGGTAGCCGTAGCCGCCACTGCATCCCTGGCAGTCACCAAAGTCTTGTCTTCCCTTCGCAAAATGGAGTTTTCGTCCCTTAGCTGACGGGCAGTTACAATCTGTCCTGGCTTCAACCTTTCAGAATCTCCAGCATCTTCCACAACTTTCTTTCCAAAGATCTCATCGTTCTCATGGATGAAGTCGTCCTTGTGCACCAATTGGTTTTCAAGGAATATGGTATCCCCTGGATCTTCGATCTGAACCTTGCGCATCATTTGACGTACCACAACCTCAAAGTGTTTGTCATTGATCTTCACACCCTGCAAACGATAAACTTCCTGTACCTCGTTCACCAAGTACTGCTGTACCGCAGATGGTCCTTTGATGGCCAAGATATCCTCTGGAGTGATAGATCCATCGGACAATGGCATACCGGCCCTCACATAGTCATTTTCCTGTACCAGAATCTGGTTGGAAAGTTTGACCAGGTATTTTTTGACCTCACCTGTCTTGGATTCTATTACGATTTCTCTGTTACCACGTTTGATCTTACCGAAGGAAACCACACCATCAATCTCCGAAACTACTGCCGGGTTGGATGGGTTACGTGCCTCGAAAAGCTCGGTCACCCTTGGGAGACCACCAGTGATATCCCCTGTTTTGGCAGATTTACGTGGGATTTTCACCAAGATTTTCCCTTCCTTGATCTTCTCACCATCATCTACCATCAAGTGTGATCCAACAGGCAAGTTATAGGAACGCAATGTTTCTCCCTTGCCATCCTTGATCAATAGGGTCGGTATCAACCTTTTGTTCCTTGATTCTGAGATTACCTTTTCTTGGAAACCTGTCTGTTCGTCGATTTCCACTTGGTAGGTCATCCCTTGCTCAATGTTTTCATAGGCAATTTGACCCGTAAACTCTGAAACGATGACACCGTTATAGGGATCCCATTGACAAATTACATCGCCTCTCTTGATCTTATCACCGTCTTTGACGAACAATTGTGATCCATATGGAATGTTGTTGGTACTCAACGTAATTCCTGTTTTTGCATCGGTGACCTTGATCTCCGTAGTCCTTGAAATCACAATGCTGGTCTTGCCTCCTTCATTGTTATCACCTTCAACAACCCTTAGGTCCTCGATCTCGGCAACACCGTCAAATCTGGCTTCCAATCTACTGTCTTCAGAAATGTTCCCTGCAATACCACCCACGTGGAAGGTACGCAATGTCAACTGGGTTCCCGGCTCTCCGATGGACTGTGCGGCAACTACACCCACAGCTTCACCCCTTTGTACCATTTTATTGGTGGCAAGGTTTCTACCGTAACATTTTGTACAGATACCTTGGGAAGCTTCACAGGTCAACGCTGAACGCACCTCAACTTTCTCAATTGGGGCGGCCTCCACTTTCTTCACATCCGTTTCAGAAATTTCTTGGCCAGCCTTAAGGATCAGCTCCTCGGTCAATGGATTGTATACATCGTGCAATGATACCCTACCCAAGATACGTTCTCCCAAAGACTCAACGATTTCTTCATTTTTCTTCAAAGCCTCCACTTCAATTCCCCTGAGTGTACCGCAATCCTCAATGTTGATGATAACGTCTTGGGAAACATCCACCAAACGACGGGTCAAGTATCCGGCATCCGCAGTCTTCAATGCGGTATCCGCAAGACCTTTACGCGCACCGTGGGTGGAGATAAAGTATTCCAAAATGGACAATCCTTCCTTGAAATTGGAAAGGATCGGGTTCTCAATGATCTCCCCACCTCCAGCTGTTGATTTTTTGGGCTTTGCCATCAATCCACGCATACCGGTCAACTGACGAATCTGCTCCTTGGAACCCCTTGCACCAGAATCCAACATCATATACACAGAGTTGAACCCTTGTTGATCCTCCCGGATTCGTTTCATGGCCAACTCGGTCAACATTGCATTGGTGGAAGTCCAAACATCGATCACCTGATTGTATCGCTCATTGTTAGTGATAAGACCCATGTTATAGTTCATCATAATCCCATCTACCTGCTCATTGGCCTCAGCGATCATTTCATGTTTCTCTTTTGGGATGATGATATCTCCCAAGCTGAAGGATAGACCTCCTTTGAAAGCGAACTCATATCCCATGGTCTTGATCTTGTCCAAAAATTCTGCTGTGGTAGGAACATCGGTAACGGCAAGAATGTCACCGATAATGTTCCTCAGCGATTTCTTGTTCAATACGGTATTGATGTATCCAGCCTGCTCGGGCACCACACTGTTGAACAACACACGGCCCACAGTGGTTTCAATGATCTTATTGACCAGTTTTCCTTCTTCGTTGAAATCCTTGGTCCTTACCTTGATGATCGCATTCAGGTCAACTTTCTTCTCATTGAAGGCAATCTCAACTTCCTCCGCGGAATAAAAGGTCAATCCTTCCCCTTTTACAGGGACTTCCTTGGTAGACCTTCTTTCCTTGGTCATATAATAGAGTCCCAAAACCATGTCCTGTGAAGGAACGGTGATCGGCGAACCATTGGCAGGGTTAAGGATGTTCTGGGAAGCCAACATCAACAATTGGGCCTCCAAAATAGCTTCTGGCCCCAATGGCAAGTGAACCGCCATTTGATCCCCATCAAAGTCCGCGTTGAATGCGGTACAGGCCAATGGGTGTAAGCGGATAGCCTTTCCTTCTATAAGTTTTGGCTGGAACGCTTGTATCCCCAATCGGTGCAATGTGGGGGCCCTGTTCAACAATACTGGGTGTCCTTTCAACACATTTTCCAGGATATCCCATACCACCGGCTCTTTTTTGTCGATGATCTTTTTGGCAGACTTCACGGTCTTTACAATACCTCTTTCAATCAACTTACGGATGATGAAAGGTTTGTAAAGCTCGGAGGCCATATCTTTTGGCAGACCGCATTCGTACAACTTCATTTCCGGTCCAACAACAATTACGGAACGGGCAGAGTAGTCCACACGTTTACCCAACAGGTTTTGACGGAAACGGCCTTGCTTACCTTTCAAGGAATCTGAAAGGGATTTGAGGGGTCTGTTAGATTCTGTTTTTACCGCAGAAGCCTTTCTTGTATTGTCAAAAAGGGAGTCCACAGCTTCCTGGAGCATACGCTTTTCGTTACGCAAGATCACCTCTGGTGCCTTAATCTCCATCAAACGCTTCAAACGGTTGTTCCTGATGATCACCCTTCTGTAAAGGTCATTCAAATCCGAAGTGGCAAAACGACCACCATCCAAAGGAACCAATGGACGCAATTCTGGCGGGATAACAGGAATCACCTTCATGATCATCCATTCTGGATTGTTCTCCCTGTTGTCCTGAGACTCGCGCAAGGCCTCAACCACTTGAAGACGTTTCAACGCCTCTGTTTTACGCTGCTTCGATGTCTCTGTGTTCGCTCTGTGACGGAGTTCGTACGACAATTGTTCCAAATCGATTCTGGACAAAAGGTCGATCAAACATTCAGCGCCCATTTTAGCGATGAACTTGTTGGGATCGGTATCTTCCAAATATTGGTTTTCGGAAGGCAACGAGTCCAAAATGTTCAAATATTCCTCTTCGGTCAAGAAATCCAATTTTTGGATTTCATCTCCTTCAGGACCTTTGGCAATACCTGGTTGGATGACCACATATCTTTCATAATAGATGATCATGTCCAACTTTTTGGAAGGCAGTCCCAAAAGGTATCCAATTTTATTGGGCAGTGAACGGAAGTACCAGATATGCGCCACGGGAACCACCAAGTTGATGTGCCCCACACGATCTCTACGTACTTTCTTTTCCGTTACTTCAACACCACAACGGTCACACACAATGCCACGATAACGGATACGCTTATATTTTCCACAGGCACATTCGTAATCTTTTACCGGACCGAAAATGCGCTCACAGAACAATCCATCCCGCTCTGGCTTGTGCGTTCTATAGTTAATGGTTTCAGGCTTCAATACTTCGCCACGGGACTCGGCCAAGATCGACTCTGGAGAGGCCAATCCTATGGATATCTTATTGAACCTTTTTGGTGCGTTATTGTCTTTTATTCTTGCCATAATAATATGGTGATGGTATAATTAATGTATATAGTATTCTATTCTTCCAACCTGATATCCAAGCCTAATCCTTTAAGCTCGTGCATCAATACGTTGAAAGATTCCGGCAATCCTGGTTCTGGCATGGTCTCGCCTTTCACTATGGATTCATAGGTCTTGGCCCTGCCGATCACGTCGTCCGACTTAACCGTCAAGATTTCCCTTAGGGTAGACGAAGCTCCGTAAGCCTCCAATGCCCAGACTTCCATCTCTCCAAAACGCTGACCACCAAACTGGGCCTTACCGCCCAATGGCTGTTGTGTGATCAATGAGTAGGGTCCGATAGATCGTGCGTGCATCTTGTCATCCACCATGTGGCCCAGTTTCAACATGTAGATCACCCCAACGGTCGCAGCTTGGTCAAATCGTTCACCGGTTCCGCCATCATATAGGTAGGTATGCCCAAAACGTGGTACACCAGCCTCATCGGTGAGTCCGTTGATTTGATCCAAGGTGGCTCCATCAAAAATTGGGGTTCCGTATTTCTGACCCAATTTCTGTCCGGCCCAACCCAGAACCGTTTCGTAGATCTGTCCAATGTTCATCCTTGAAGGCACACCCAGTGGGTTCAATACAATGTCCACAGGGGTTCCATCTTCCAAGAATGGCATATCCTCTTGGCGTACGATCCTAGCTACGATACCCTTGTTACCGTGACGTCCGGCCATTTTGTCACCAACCTTCAACTTGCGTTTTTTGGCGATATAAACCTTGGCCAACTTCATGATGCCCGCTGGAAGTTCATCTCCCACCGAAATGGTGAACTTATCCCTTCTTAGGTTACCTTGGATGTCGTTCAATTTGATCTTGTAGTTGTGCAACAAGTCCGCAACCAATGCATTGGTAGGCTCGTCCGTTGTCCAACTTCCACCGACCAAGTGGGCAAAATCATCCACGGCGTTCAACATTTTTACGGTGTATTTCTTTCCTTTTGGAAGAACTTCTTCACCCAAATCGTTGATGACACCTTGTGATGTCTTCCCATTGACCAGTCCAAACAATTTATCGATCAAGATATCTTTCAACTGTTGGAACTTTACCTCATAGTCCATTTCCAATCTTGAGATGGCCTCCTTGTCCTCGGAACGTTTACGTTTGTCTTTGATGGAGCGTGAGAACAGTTTCTTATCGATGACAACTCCATGCAAGGAAGGTGACGCTTTCAAGGAAGCATCCTTTACATCACCGGCCTTGTCTCCAAAGATGGCACGCAACAATTTTTCTTCCGGAGTTGGATCGGATTCTCCTTTTGGAGTGATCTTACCAATCAAAATATCGCCAGGCTTTACCTCGGCACCGATACGGATCATACCGTACTCGTCCAAATCCCTGGTAGCTTCTTCGGATACGTTTGGAATATCGTTGGTCAACTCCTCAGCACCCAATTTGGTATCCCTTACTTCCAAGGCATACTCATCAATGTGGATAGAGGTAAAGATGTCTTCGCGAACCACTTTTTCAGAGATCACGATCGCATCCTCGAAGTTGTACCCTTTCCAAGGCATGAAGGCAACCTTCATGTTCCTTCCCAAGGCCAATTCACCTTTTTCGGTAGCATATCCTTCACAAAGTACCTGACCTTTTTTCACCTTGTCGCCTTTTCTAACGATAGGTTTCAAGTTGATGCTGGTACCTTGGTTCGTTTTTCTAAACTTCACCAATTCGTAAGTCTTGGAATCTTCTTCGAAGCTTACCAAACGTTCTTCCTCTGTCCTGTCATATTTGATGATGACCTTCTCGGCATCCACATATTCCACTACCCCGTCTCCTTCGGCATTGATCAATACCCTAGAGTCGGTGGCCACCTGTCTTTCCAAACCGGTACCAACAATTGGGGACTCTGGACGCAACAGCGGCACTGCTTGGCGCATCATGTTGGATCCCATCAAGGCTCGGTTCGCATCATCGTGCTCCAAGAAAGGAATCAAGGAAGCCGAAATGGATGCAATCTGGTTAGGCGCAACGTCCGTGTAGTTTACCTCTGCAGGATCCACTACGGGGAAATCTCCCTCATCACGGACAATCACCTTGTCTGTATCAATGGCTCCATTGTCTTTCAATGGAATATTGGCTTGGGCAATCTTCATTCCCTCTTCTTCCTCAGCGCTCAAATACTTGAACTCTTTGGTATCCACGACACCATTGTCAACCTTGCGGTAGGGTGTTTCCAGGAAGCCCATGTGGTTCACCTTGGCAAATACGGAAAGTGAAGAGATCAAACCAATGTTCGGTCCTTCGGGTGTCTCAATGGGACACAGCCTTCCGTAGTGGGTATAGTGAACGTCGCGCACCTCGAAACCGGCTCTTTCTCGGGAAAGACCCCCTGGTCCAAGGGCGGATAATCTTCGTTTGTGTGTAATTTCGGCCAACGGGTTGGTCTGGTCCATGAACTGTGACAACTGGTTGGTTCCGAAGAACGAGTTGATCACGGATGACAGGGTCTTCGCATTGATCAAATCTATCGGGGTAAACACCTCGTTGTCACGAACGTTCATACGCTCACGGATGGTACGGGCCATACGGGCCAAACCTACTCCGAATTGCTGGGACAATTGTTCCCCAACGGTACGTACACGACGGTTGGACAAGTGGTCGATATCATCGATCTCAGCTTTGGAGTTGATCAACTCGATCAAATACTTGATGATGGTGATGATGTCTTCCTTGGTAAGAACTTCTTTGTCCATGCCAATGTCCAAGCCCAATTTCTTGTTCATCCTGTAACGACCAACTTCACCCAAAGAGTAACGCTGATCGGAGAAGAACAATTTCTCGATAATGCCACGAGCGGTCTCCTCATCGGGCGGCTCGGCATTACGCAATTGTCTATAGATGTGCTCTACCGCTTCTTTTTCAGAGTTGGTAGGGTCTTTTTGCAATGTATTGTGGATAATGGCATAGTCTGACTGTGCATTGTTCTCCTTGTGAAGCAAAATGGTCTTCACATCGGCATCAATGATCTCATCGATATGCTCTTTTTCCAAAATGGTATCACGGTCCAAGATGATCTCGTTACGTTCGATGGAAACTACTTCTCCGGTATCCTCGTCCACGAAATCCTCATGCCATGTGTTCAACACCCTAGCGGCCAATTTACGGCCCAATACTCGGGATAGTCCGGCTTTGGTCACCTTGATTTCTTCAGATAGGTCGAAGATCTCAAGAATATCCTTATCCCTTTCAAATCCGATGGCTCGGAAAAGGGTGGTTACCGGTAATTTTTTCTTACGGTCAATATAGGCGTACATTACACCGTTGATGTCCGTAGCAAATTCGATCCAAGATCCTTTGAAAGGGATTACCCTTGCAGAGTACAGTTTTGTTCCGTTTGCGTGGAAGGACTGCCCAAAGAAAACGCCGGGCGACCTGTGCAACTGGGAAACAACGACTCTTTCGGCACCATTGATCACGAATGTCCCACTAGGGGTCATGTATGGAATGGTACCCAAGTACACATCCTGTACGATGGTCTCGAAATCTTCGTGCTCTGGATCGGTACAATAAAGTTTAAGACGTGCCTTTAACGGAACGCTATAGGTAAGTCCACGCTCGATACATTCTTGGATGGAATAACGTGGTGGATCTATGAAGTAATCCAAAAATTCCAGTACAAACTGGTTTCTGGTATCGGTAATTGGAAAATTCTCCATGAAGGTGTTGTAGAGACCTTCGTTCCCTCTTTCGTCAGATTTGGTTTCAAGCTGGAAAAAGTCTTGAAAGGATTTTATCTGAATGTCCAAGAAATCCGGGTAATCCGGTATGTTCTTAGCGGATGCGAAATTAACTCTTTCAATAGTGTTTGTGAACATCTATGGACAAATTTTGATCGTGAATACTATTTGGGTGGCGTGTACGGCTTTATACACTCCTTATTAAAACAGGCTAAGGTCTAACCAAAACTGGAAAGACCTTAACCAAGCTTGTATGGTAAAAGCTATTATTTAAGCTCAACTTCTGCTCCTGCTTCTTCCAATGATTTTTTGATGCCTTCTGCCTCATCTTTGGCAACACCTTCCTTAACAGCTTTTGGAGCGCTGTCAACTATGTCCTTAGCGTCTTTAAGTCCAAGACCGGTCAATTCCTTAACCAATTTTACAACTGCCAATTTAGATGCACCAGCTGCCTTAAGGATTACATCGAATTCTGTTTTCTCCTCAGCAGCCTCAACTTCACCACCACCGGTGGCACCACCAGCAGCAACAGCTACTGCAGCAGCAGCAGGCTCAATACCGTATTCATTTTTAAGGATGTCGGCCAACTCGTTAACTTCCTTTACTGTAAGATTGACCAACTGTTCTGCAAAATCTTTTAAATCTGCCATTTTTCTATCGTTTAATAAAATTTTTAAAAATATACTTAGTTTTTAGTGCGCGAATTACTTCTCAGACAATGTCTTAAGGATACCGGCCAGTTTACCGCCACCAGATTTAAGCCCAGAAATAACGTTCTTGGCGGGTGACTGCAACAAACCGATGATTTCCCCGATGACTTCCTCCTTGGACTTAATGTTCACAAGCATGTCAAGGGTTTCATCACCAATGAAGATGGCCTCTGCAATAAAGGCTCCTTTCAATAAGGGCTTATCTGATTTTTTTCTAAAGTCCTTGATAAGTTTCGCAGGTGCATTTCCCGTTTCGGACAACATCATTGAAGTATTGCCCTTCAATACTCCGGGAAGGTCACCAAATTCCTTATCAGAAGCTTCCATTGCTTTTGCAAGCAAGGTGTTCTTTACAACCGCAAGTTTAATATTGGCCTTGAAACATGCCCTTCTTAGGTTTGAAGTGGCAGTGGCATCCAATCCTGAAATATCTGCCAAATAAATATTGGCGTTTTCAGCTAACTGTGCAGTCAAATCTTCTATTACTGTTGCTTTTTCTTCTCTTGTCATAGTTAAAAAATTGAACTACCAGTTAATTAAACTGCTTTAGGATCTAATTGAACACTGGGACTCATGGTGCTGGACAAGTGGATGCTCTTCATGTATACACCTTTTGCGGCAGCTGGTTTCAACTTTACCAAGGTATCTATCAATTCCTTGGCATTTCCCGCGATCTTATCAGGTGAAAATGAGGCCTTGCCTATGGCGGCGTGCACAATTCCAGTTTTGTCCACTTTAAAGTCAATCTTACCGGCCTTAACTTCAGATACTGCCTTGGCAACATCCATGGTCACGGTTCCGGTCTTTGGATTGGGCATTAACCCCCTAGGCCCCAAAACGCGACCTAATGGACCCAATTTACCCATAACGCTTGGCATGGTGATGATGACATCAACATCGGTCCAACCGCCTTTGATCTTATCCAAATAATCATCCAACCCAACAAAATCGGCACCGGCTTCTTTAGCCTCCGCTTCTTTATCAGGTGTCACCAATGCCAAAACCTTAACGTCCTTACCTGTTCCATGGGGAAGGGTAACCACGCCGCGCACCATTTGGTTTGCCTTTCTTGGGTCTACGCCCAAACGAACCGCAATATCAATGGATGCGTCAAATTTTACATTGGTAATTTCTTTTACCAAAGCTGATGCCTCCTGCAATGAATAGAGTCTATTCCTGTCTATTTTTGCATGGGCCTCTTTTTGCTTTTTTGTCAATCTTGCCATTTATAAATTGCTTTAAGATTTTAAAAAGGTTTGGCTCCTGATACTTTAAGGCCCATTGATCTTGCGGTACCTGCAACCATACTCATTGCAGACTCCACAGTAAAGGCATTAAGATCAGCCATTTTGTCTTCGGCGATGGTCTTTACCTGATCCCAGGTAACCGTGCCGGATTTAACCCTGTTAGGTTCGCCAGATCCTTTTTTAATCTTCGCTGCTTCCATCAATTGAACTGCCGCAGGTGGTGTTTTTACGACAAACTCGAAAGATTTGTCCATGTAAACGGTGATAACAACAGGCAATACCTTGCCCTGTTTGTCCTGCGTACGAGCATTGAACTGCTTGCAGAACTCCATGATGTTAACACCGGCAGCACCTAAGGCGGGTCCAACCGGTGGCGACGGATTCGCAGCACCTCCCCTAACTTGTAATTTAACTACCTTACTTACTTCTTTTGCCATTGTTTCTAATTAAATTCAAAGTTGTGTCAATTGGAAGCAACACAGCTTTTTATATGTAACAGCTCTAAAATTCTCTTTTTTTGGAGTCAAGACTTTTTGATTCAAGAAACAAAACATAAAAGTCTTGATTCTTGGTTCTTGATTCCTTTATACTTTCTCAACCTGCATATAGCTGAGCTCCAATGGGGTCTTTCTTCCAAAGATCTTCACCATAACCTCCAGCTTACGCTTTTCTTCATTGATTTTCTCAACAGTTCCATTGAACCCGTTAAAAGGACCATCAATAACCTTAACCGTCTCACCCAACACAAATGGAATGGCCACATTGTCTGTATTCACAGCCAACTCATCCACTTTTCCTAGCATACGGTTCACCTCCGATTTTCTCAAAGGCACAGGATCGCCCCCTTTGGTCTCTCCCAAGAAACCAATTACATTGGTAATGGAACGGATGATGTGCACCATTTCCCCTCCCAAATTGGCTTTTATCATAATGTAGCCTGGAAAGTAGACCCGCTCTTTGCTGATTTTCTTTCCATTTCTGATTTGTACAACTTTTTCAGTGGGTACAAGGACTTCTTCCAAATAGTCTCCAAATCCATTGCGTTCCACCTCACTCTCGATGTAGCCCTTGATTTTGTTCTCTTGACCGCTGACAGCCCTTACCACATACCATTTTTTCTCCAGAACCTCAGACATACCCATCTACCCTATTAATTTTTCAAAATACAATCTGATCAACTTACTGAAAAGAGAATCTACCCCCCAAGTGGCCAACGCGAACAGAATTGAAAACACAGCCACGATAACCATTAGATTGGAAGCTTTATCCCTGTCCAACCAGGTAACATTATTTTTTAATTCCTCGAATGATTCCTTAATGTAAGTGAACATAGTACTTCTTGTATTTTCTAGCACGGGAGGAGAGACTTCCCTCGACTCCGCTCGGGATAAACTTCTCGTCTCACTATGCCTTTTATCTCTAATTGCACGGGAGGAGAGACTCGAACTCCCGACACCTGGTTTTGGAGACCAGTGCTCTACCAACTGAGCTACACCCGTTTATATTTACACTGAAAGGTATCCCGAGAAATCCGGGACACCCTTTAGTGTACTATTTATTGTAAAAAAGATTAATCTAAAATCTCAGTAACCTGACCAGCACCCACAGTTCTACCACCTTCACGGATAGCGAAACGTAGACCCACGTTCAACGCGATTGGCTGGATCAAATCAACATTGATGGTCAAGTTATCACCTGGCATAACCATCTCAACTCCAGAAGGAAGACTGATGTTTCCTGTTACGTCAGTTGTACGAACGTAGAACTGAGGACGGTAGTTGTTATGGAATGGGGTGTGACGACCACCTTCTTCTTTTTTAAGGATATAGACCTCAGCCTTGAACTTGGCGTGTGGCTTAACAGAACCTGGCTTGCAGATTACCATTCCTCTTTTGATGTCGGATTTTTCGATACCTCTCAAAAGGATACCAACGTTATCTCCAGCTTCTCCCCTGTCCAATATCTTACGGAACATCTCAACACCTGTAATGGTAGAGGTCAATTTCTCTGCACCCATACCGATGATCTCAACAGGGTCACCAGTGTTGGCAACTCCAGTCTCGATACGGCCAGTGGCAACTGTACCACGACCTGTAATGGTGAAGACGTCTTCAACAGGCATCAAGAAAGGCTTGTCAACGTCCCTTTGTGGAAGCTCGATCCATTCGTCAACGGCATCCATCAAAGCCATTACGGTATCAACCCATTTTTGCTCTCCGTTCAATGCGCCCAAGGCAGAACCGGAAATAACAGGACCGTTGTCACCATCATAATCGTAGAAGGAAAGCAAGTCCCTAACTTCCATTTCAACAAGCTCCAAAAGCTCCTCATCATCCACCATGTCAACCTTGTTCAAGAAAACAACGATGCGTGGAATACCTACCTGACGGCCCAATAGGATGTGCTCGCGAGTCTGTGGCATAGGGCCATCAGTAGCGGCAACAACCAAAATAGCACCGTCCATCTGGGCAGCACCTGTAACCATGTTCTTTACGTAATCCGCGTGACCAGGACAGTCGACGTGGGCGTAGTGACGGCTTGCAGTTTGGTATTCGACGTGCGAAGTGTTGATGGTAATACCCCTTTCTTTCTCTTCTGGCGCATTGTCAATGGAATCAAAGCTCCTTACTTCAGAAAGACCTGCGTTTGCCAATACTGTTGTAATAGCGGCAGTCAATGTAGTTTTACCGTGATCCACGTGTCCAATGGTACCAATATTTAAGTGCGGTTTGGAACGGTTAAAAGTTTCCTTTGCCATTTTAAATGATTTTTAATCTTAGTTTATATTAGTGTACAAATCGTTTTGAGCCAATGACGGGATTTGAACCCGTGACCTCTTCCTTACCAAGGAAACGCTCTACCCCTGAGCTACACCGGCGTAAAGTGTTGAGTCGACAACCGAACATGGCCGCCGACCCCTGCCTTCGCAGGAATGACATTGTCTTAGAGCGGGAGACCGGGTTCGAACCGGCGACATTCAGCTTGGAAGGCTGACGCTCTACCAACTGAGCTACTCCCGCATTTTATTTTGGGCAACGCCCAAAAAAGTAAACAGTATTTCAAAAAACTTCCCTTTTTTAAGTTGCTCTGGGAACAACTGCTGTGGGGAGAGCAGGATTCGAACCTGCGAAGGTGAAAACCAACAGATTTACAGTCTGTCCTCGTTGGCCGCTTGAGTATCTCCCCGCCTTATTTCCAGTAACTTACGAGCCGATAGAGGGATTCGAACCCACGACCCCGAGATTACAAATCACGTGCTCTAGCCAGCTGAGCTATATCGGCATTTTACTGCCTTTTTTCCATAAAAAAAGTCCGCCATTTCTAACGGACTGCAAATGTAGAGATTTATTTTTTTAATCAAAATAAATTTTCAAAAATTTTAATCACGCATTGGCCCTTAGTTTTTCCTTCCTTTTTACCAATTGTCTTTCCAAGGAACTACAGGCGGAATCCACTGCTTCCTCAAACGACTTGCACTGCTTTTTTACCACAAATTTATCCCGGGGAACCCACACCATGATCTCAACTATCTTATTCTCTTTTACACTTGTGTTGTCCACTTTTAAATAAACATCAGAACCAATGACCTTGTCATAGAACAATTCCAGCTTATCCATTCTCTTTTGGATAAAGTCAATGAGCTTACCATCAGCGACAAAATTTACCGATTGTGCATTTACTTTCATAAGATGTAGTTTTTAGCGCTGCCAAGGGCAGCTTGATTAAACAATACAAGAAACCATTATTTCTTGTTCCTGGGATGGGCCTTCAGATGAACTTTTTTCAATTCGGCGATACTGTTGTGCGTGTACACCTGCGTGGAAGCCAAACTGGAATGACCCAATAATTCCTTGACGGAATTTAAATCCGCCCCTCTGTTCAACAAGTGCGTTGCAAAGGTATGCCTCAATATATGGGGGCTCTTTTTCACCTTGGGGGACACTAAACTAAAATACTTATTTATGGTACGATAAACAAGTGTTTCATAAATTTTAAGACCATCTTTTGTTAAAAATAGATAAGGGGAGTCCATGCCTTTTTTCAAGTTGGCGCGCTGCACCCTATACTCCTCGATCATCGCCATGGTTGAAGGCAAAAGAGGAAGGATCCTTTCTTTGTTTCTTTTGCCCAAAACTTTCAGCGTATGGTTGGCAAGGTCCATGTCTCCCAGTTTAAGGTTGACCAATTCGGCCCTTCTCACACCGGTGGCATACAGCAATTCTATGATGAGCTTGTCCCGGGTTCCCTCAAAATCATCGGCAAATGGAATTTCGGACAGAATTTTTTCCATCTCCCCTTCAGAGAACGGAACTTCTATCTTTTTGTTGGTCTTCAGGGCCCTGTGCTTTACCAAGGGCGATGCATTGATCTGCCCGATCTTTTGTAAAAACCGATAATAGGCCTGAAGTGAAGAAATCTTTCTGTTGACGGTCCTGTTCGAGATTCCGCTATCCACCAGCGAAACGATCCAACTTCTGATGATGGAATAGTCCATTTCCACTATGGACTCCATGCTGAAATGTTCCCTGCAAAATTGGGAAAACGTTTCAATATCCTTTTCATAGGCCCCAATGGTGTGTTCGGAATAGTTTTTTTCCAAACGCAGGTACGCTATGAAGGATGGCAAGGACATTGTCCAAATTTAGTCAAATCCCGTTCCTTGTACTTGTTAAAAACAAAAAATCCCGCTGCAATGGTCTGCAACGGGATACTATATATTGTGGGATAGGAGCCCTAAATCTCTTCTTGGTCCCTCAAGCCTTGTATGTATTGGGCTTTTTGGATCTCAGCTCTACGCTTTACGGAAGGTTTGGTAAACTGCTGTCTGTTCCTTAACTGACGCATGGTCCCCGTTTTGTCAAACTTACGCTTGAAACGCTTTAAAGCTCTATCGATGTTCTCTCCTTCTTTAACAGGTATTATTAACATGGGCTACAACCTCCTTTCTTTTAATTTTTGGAGTGCAAATATACACTTATTAAATATTACCAAGCAAAATTTACTTGAGAATATTTCTGGAAATGACCAATTTTTGAATTTCTGTGGTACCCTCCCCTATGGTACAGAGCTTGGCATCCCTGTAAAATTTCTCCACCGGAAAATCCTTGGTATACCCATAGCCGCCATGAATCTGGACCGCATCGTTGGCGATCTTTACACAGACCTCCGAGGCGTACATTTTGCACATGGCCCCAAACTTGGTCATGGGCCTGCCCTCATTTTTAAGGAAGGCCGCTTTGTGCAGCAACAGTTCAGATGCCTCTATCTCGGTTGCCATATCGGCCAGTTTGAAGGATATGCCCTGAAACTCGCTTATCGGTTTTCCAAATTGGATGCGTTCCTTGGAATATTTCAAGGCGGCCTCATAAGCTCCTTTGGAAACTCCCAAGGACAGTGCCCCGATGGAAATCCTACCGCCGTCCAACACTTTCATGGATTGTACAAAACCATCCCCGACCGCTCCCAATCGATTCGCATCGGGAATCCGGCAATTCGAAAAGATAAGCTCTGCCGTTTCACTGGCCCGCATGCCCAGTTTGTTTTCCTTTTTGCCACTGGTGAAACCTGGCGTGCCCTTTTCCACGGCAAAAGCGGTCATGCCATGGCTATCGCCCTTCTTGCCGGTCCTGGCGATCACTACGGCAATATCGCCACTGATTCCATGGGTGATAAAGTTTTTGGCTCCGTTCAAGACCCAATGATCGCCATCCTTAACGGCCGTGGTGCTCATTCCACCTGCATCGGAACCTGTATTGTGTTCTGTAAGCCCCCAAGCGCCCAGCCATTCCGCCGAGGCAAGTTTTGGGATCCAGCGCAGCTTTTGCTCCTCATTTCCAAAAGACAGAATATGGTTGGTGCACAAGGAATTGTGTGCGGCCACAGAAAGCCCAATGGCAGGGTCCACCCTGGAAATTTCTTCCAAAATTGCGATATACTCATGATATCCCAGGCCAGAGCCTCCCAGTTCCTCTGGGACCAATACTCCCATAAAACCCATTTCTCCTGCCTTTTTAAAGACTTCTATGGGAAACTCTTGGGACTCATCCCATTCCATTACATGGGGAAGAATATACTGTTGTGCAAACCCCCTCGCAGATTCAGCTACCATTTTTTGGGTCTCTGAATAATCAAAGTTCATTGTGGATAAGGTATCCGTAATCATTCGTGCAATTTTATAGGGTCAAATATAGCTTAATTCTCTCAATCCTATCTGCAGGAAACGCCTTAACGCCCGTTAATTCGTTCAACGATGTGAAAGCCCCATGGACCTGCCTGTGGGCCACTATTCGTTGTGCCAGGCCTCGGTCTATGTACACCAAACCGGACAACTCGTCCACCGTGGCGGTATTGACATTGATCTTATCGATTTTTGGGGGCTTCAGTACCTGAAAATGCTTCAAAGTCCTTTTTACCACTTCCGGTTCCAATCCATACACATCATAGAGCTGCTCATTGACCAAAAATCCGCCAAGCCTATCCCTAAATTTTAAAATACGGGTTGAAAGCGCCTCCCCTATGCCGTACACGGTCCTTAAATCTTCGGCAGTTGCTGAATTAATATCCCGCAGCACAATATTGTCGCTAGCTGATAAGGTTCTTTGTTTCTGGACATATGGCTTCCGAACCGGAAATTTAAAATATGGTGAAATCACAGTGAGCAGTGAATCCGAAACACCTGTCACCAGTTGAAACTCTTCCACCGAGTTTATGTAGTTTCCTTTTTCCCTGAATGCGAGCAATCTGTCCAACTCAACAGTGGACATCCCCAAAGCATAACCCTTATGATCATTGATGTAGTTTGGGTTGAAAGGGAAAATTTTTGGGGAATCTTCCCGTAGGCCCTTCAAACTGTCCAGCCTTGCTTGGGCCAATGTGTTGATGGCCAATCTTGATGGACCATCAAAAGGTTTGGATTCTGTGAAATAGTAAATTCCTTGGAGCATGACCACAAGGAACAGCAAAAAGAAAATCCCACTCCGTTCCTGTTTATTGAACTTAAAGTGGGATTTGATTCCTTCCAATGTCAATAAATTTATGAGTAGACCCTTTTTATGGCCTTCATATATCGTTTCAACTCGTCGTTGACCCTTGGGAACAAAATCAGCAATCCTACCATGTTGGGAAAAACCAAAGCCAAGATCATGGCATCGGAAAATTTGATGACTGCATCCAGGGTAGCGGCCGCACCAATCACGACGAATACAAGGAAAAGCACCTTGTACATCATGTCGGCCGTTCTTCCCCTGCCAAAAAGATATTTCCATGATTGAAGTCCATAATAGGACCAGGATATCATGGTGGAAAAGGCAAAAAGTATGATCGCAATGGTGAGCACATATCTAAAGCCGGGTATTACGGAATCATAGGCCATTGAAGTCAAATCCACACCTCCAACGTAAGTTCCGGATTCATTGATCAAGACCGTGCTTCCCACGGCATTTCCATAGTCAAAGGCTCCAGCATCCATGTTGAAGAAAATAATCACAAGGGCCGTCATCGTACAAATGACCACAGTATCTATAAAGGGCTCCATAAGTGCCACCAAACCTTCAGAAGCTGGGTATTTGGTCTTAACCGCAGAGTGTGCAATGGAAGCGGAACCCGCACCGGCCTCATTGGAAAATGCTGCCCTTTGAAAACCAACTATTATAACCCCTATAATACCTCCAAGTCCCGCTTCTGGCGTAAATGCCCCAGCAAAAATCATTGAAATGGCATCCCCAATGTATTTGATATTGGCAAAAATGATTACCAAGGAGGCCAACACATATATTATGGCCATAAATGGAACTATCTTTTCGGTAACGCTGGCAATTTTCTTGATGCCCCCAATAATTACAATGCCGACCAATATTGCCAAGAAGATTCCTATGATCACACCAATGGCGCCTCCTTGAAGGTTCAACATGGTCGATATCTGTACGGCAGCTTGGTTGGATTGGAAAGCATTGCCCCCTCCAAAAGAAGCGCCCACGCAGAGCACTGCAAATATCACGGCAAGCACCTTGCCCAGGTTTTTCAACCCCTTTTTCTCAAGACCTCTGGACAGATAGTACATGGGACCTCCGTGCACCACACCATTTTTGTCCAAATCACGGTACTTGACACCCAAGGTACACTCCACAAATTTGGTCGACATGCCTATCAATCCACAAATGATCATCCAAAAAGTGGCTCCGGGACCTCCCAATGCTATGGCAACGGCAACCCCGGCAATATTGCCCAAACCTACCGTACCAGAAACTGCTGTGGCAAGGGCCTGGAAGTGGCTCACCTCTCCCTCTTCACTTTCATCGCGTATCGTATCCGGGATATCCCCATCCTCGGTCATGTGCAATTCCACTTTTTCCAAACCATACATCTCAACCTCCTCGAACTTGCCCCTAACCACCTGAATGGCCAGTGGAAATTTCAAAATATTGGGAAATTTAAAGTACAGTGTGAAGAAGGTGGCCCCAAAGACCAAAAGGATAAGTACGATCGGAACATTGTATGACCCTATCGGAATCGTTGTCAAAATAAATCCTTCCCACCAGACCGCAAAGGGCATAAAAGCATCATTAACGCGCTCGTCCAAGCCTTTTTCAGTGGTTTCCTGAGCAAAGGTCAGTAGTGGCAAAAACAGGGTAAAAATGGAGAGAAGTCTATACTTCATAATGATTTCTTGGTTATGTTAATTTCATGTAAAGTGGGCAATATCCTAAAAAAATTCAACGCAATCAAATTTAATGCTTGTTAAACTATCCCAATTGGAACATTTGATTCAGTTTTCTGATCTGTTCCGGTCGCCCCAAAACAATTACCTTGCCCTTGGGTTCCAGCTTTAGGTCCGCTTCAGGATTTATGATGTATTTTCCGCTTGGATCGATATATCCTATAATGGTACAGCCTGTTTTTTTCCGCAAATCCAAATCGCGGAGCGAATTGCATTCCACTTGGCCCCTGAAGTCCGATATCTCCACCTCCTCCAAGTTTGTGGTATGTTCTCCTTCCACTGACAACTTATCCATAAACGTGATGAGGTCTGGCATGACCACCAGTGAGGCCATGTGATCTCCCCCTATTTTATCGGGCATGATGACTTTATTTGCACCGGCGAAGGCCAATTTTTTCTGGGACGAGGTCTGTGAGGCCCTACTTATGATGAAAAGGTTCTTGTTCAGTTGGCGGGCCGAGAGCACGATGAACAGGTTGGCGGCATCATCCGGAACAGCGGTGATCAGGTACTGGGCCTTATCGATTCCCGCCTGCATCAAAGTTTCGTCCTCATTGGCATCCCCTTCCACGAACAATACTTCCTCTTCGTGCCTTTCTATGATTTCCCGGTCCTTTTCAATCACCACAAACGGCTTTTTATAGGCCCTTAGTTTTTCTGCCGCTTGCATCCCGTTTCGGCCATAGCCACAGACCACCACATGGTTGGATAAACTGTCTATTACTTTTTTCACTTTTTTCTTCTTTAACAATTGAAGTGAATTCCTGCCCAACAAATATTCGGACACCACCGATATGGCGAAACCAAATATGAATACGCTGGATACGATTAAAAATACGGTAAAAATCTTTGCATCGGCATCCAGTGGCCTCACTTCGGAAAAACCTACGGTTGTGACCGTGATAATGGTCATGTAAATGGCCTCGACCCAAGTGAAATTGGACAATATCTTGTAGCCCATCACCCCAAACAACAGTACGGACACCATTAAAGAGAGGGCCAATACAATTTTGGAACGGAAGAGTCGTATCATAATCAAAGGTCAAATACGGAAGTTCTCTTGGTGTAGATCAAATCCTTTATACGCAGCCAAAATGCCATGAAAAGATAGAGGGCAAAGCCAAAACCCAGCGTTACAAAGGTGAGGTAGATGAATGTAGTGCGCACCACCCTGGCACGTATGCCCAATCGCTCGGCGATGCGCCGGCACACCTCAAAGCCCCTCTTTTGAAAATAATAGACCGTGTTGTAAAATAATGCCATATCTAAAATTATGTATTTCTGTTCAATAAATGGGCCCCCAGCACACATTGTAGGCATTTATTTTTTGAGCAATAGTGGGAGTACAATTGTAATTGTGCCTGGCTCTCCATGGCATTTGAAGTCTTGGCTCCCATGCGGCCAAATCCATCAATGATCGAGTTGTCTTCCCTTTTCACGCCGGAAATCAATGCGATCAACTCCTCGTTCCAGTCTTTTCCCAAGTGTTTGGAATAACAGAACTTTAATGGAACTATGGTATTGATGATCAAAAGATCGATGAAGCTTTTGGAGAGTTTCTTTCTGCTTTTTTTGGAGATTTTATCAAAGGTAAAATGGTCTTCCCAATACAACCCGGCAGCAGTTTCAAAAAGTTGATGGATGTCTTCTACACTGATGCTTTCCATCAAAGAGGCAAAAAGACCCAGTCCTTTTGCATACAGGTGCGCCAATTGCGATATACGGATCGTGGGAAAGTTGACAGGCCTCAAACCATAAAATTCTGGCTGCCCCAAAGCCAGCGCCAGTCCAAATTTCTTTGTAAGATAGGAGTATTCTTTTTTGAGCTCCACAAAATGGGAGTCCCTATGGTCAACATTGTGCAGGAGGCCAAAATGACCAAACAGCAGACTTTCCAGCGCATGGATATCATTGCTTAGTTTTCGGATGATCGGAAAATCCAGTTGTAAGGCCCTTTCCAAAAAGAAATCGCCATTGACCTTGGATCCAAAAGTTTTTGCCAACATTGCAAAAAGTACCGCCTCCCAATCGTTGCTCGACTTTTGGAGCAATTCCAAAATCAACCCGGATTTGTGTTCCAATCGTTCAATATAAAGCCGGTCCAGCCAACTTTGCACCAGAAACGGATCCATCTCAGCAAAATCCCGTTCGCAATTGATGAACACTGGCCTCGTGTTTTCCAATAGATCTTGATATTTTGCCAAGAGCGGTTTGGGCACATATTGCCTAAGGGCCAACGTGGGGATCTGTGAGCCGTCTTTTCTGAAAACGGAGACATCATCTTCCCAGACTACATGAAGGATCACATTATCATACTTTTCATCCGTCTCATGATGGTGGGCATACCAATCCGATGATTTCAGGTGCATTTCCACATTGCCGGCCCACAATTGACCGTCTATTTCCACTTGGGCATTAAAAAAATCAGGACCAGAATATTGATTTGGGACTCCTGCGGCCTTTATCGTTATGGCTTCGTTGGCAGTTGAGGTAAGTTGTCTTCCATGAAGCTTATTCTGCCCCCAGATAAAATGGAGCAAATCTTCCTTCATGGGACCAATATAGGAAATTGGTCACCAATTCCCAGCATAATCCAAGGTATCCCCTGAACTTTGCTTTAAAAAATTGTATTTGATACGGTTAATCTGGCGGATGTGGTGGTAATCGTGCGCCAACCAATTAAAAAGAAATGAGCGGGCAGACATGGTGCCCAACTCTGGATGGTATAGGGTGTTCTCCCAATTCAAATCCGCAGTGGTTTCCAACCATGCAATGGAAATTTGCCGTTCTTGGTCGAACTGTTGCAACTTGGCCTCAAAATCCTGACCATTGTAATTCCGTTTTTTTACCCATCCCACGGGGTCTATGGACTTTAGTGGGTTGGAAGGAACCCGTAGGGTGTGATCCACACGCGCCCGGAAATCCCCCTTTTCCTCATCCACCAAATGGCAGATGATTTCCAGCAAGGACCAATCCTTCGGTTCGTTCTTCCAATTGACAAGCTCTAGGGGAAGGTCTACCAAGGTCTCCCGAAAAACTTTTCGGTTTCTTTCCAACTCCGCTATCACCGACCCAAGAAGCATAATTATTCGGCTACTTCGCCCTCCCAGTTCATAAAGCCTCCTTCCAGATTGTAGGCATTTTCAATGCCAATGCTGTTCATAATGGCACAGGCTTGCCCACTCCTATTGCCCGATCGGCAATACACGTAGTAGTTTTTGGTCTTGTCCAATTTCTCAATTTCCTCCAAAAACCCTTGCCCCAAATAAATATCTATGTTCACTGCACCCGGAATGTAGCCTTCCTCCACTTCCTCGGAAGTGCGCACATCCAGAATAAAGGCATTGCCATCATTCTCCAATTGCTCTGCCCATTCTTCTTGTGATAAATCTGACATGTTTTAAAATTTAAGTTCCACAAAAATAAAAATCCGGAGCGTTACCCCGGATTGGAATCGATATATTTTTCAACTACTATCGTCATTTTATGCCGCATCCTATGGCACGGGTGGTCTTTACCGCAATTTCTTGGCCCGCCAGCATGGCATCCACGGCATTTTCCACAAATTTCTCCTTCACCTGTGAGGCATCTTGATAGTTATCATCAATGGCCCCAATATATTTTACCACGTTTCCTTGCGCCGTTTTCTCCAATAAAAATACATGGGGAGTGCGTTTGGCTCCATATTGGGGATAGATTTTCTGGCCTTCATCCAACAAATATGGGAAGGTAAATCCCTTCTCCGCTGCCCTCACCTTCATTTTTTCATAGCTGTTGGCCGCGTTAAGGGCAGGATCATTTGAATTGATTGCAATAACGGGAACACCCAATGGTTTGTACTTGGCATCCAGGGCAATGACCCTGTCCTCATAGGCCATTGCATAGGGGCAGGTATTACAGGTAAAAATGACCAAGAAACCCTTTGCATCCGTGAAATCAGAGAGTGAAACCATACTCCCGTCTATATTCTTTAACGAGAAATCGGTGGCAACATCCCCTATACCATAACCATCATCCACAGGGGCCATTTTTGATGAAAAAGCGCCCAAGCAAAGTACCAAGGCCAAAAGGCCAAAAAATTTAAGTGCTCTCATAGATTTATTTTTTGAATTCGTTCAACGTTACGTTCAATTCTTCATAGGTAAAGCCACGCTCGTAAAAACTGCGCTTATCCTTATTATATATTAAGGTGGCCGGAATGCCGCCTCCCCAGTCCATATCCACTTTAGGAATCCATTCATGTTGTTTGGGGTCGTCCAAAATCACTACTTTGGACTGTATCCCTTTTTTCTCCACAAAAGGTTCCAAACGGGATTTCCACATGTTGGGCATATCCAAGCTAACCAGAAGAACCTCCACATTGTTTCCTTTTTGCTCCGCATTCACTTTTTCAAAATGGGGAAGTTCCTCAATGCAAGGCTTGCACCAGGTGGCCCAAAAATTGATGACATAGGTCTTGCCATCAGTTTTGTGCAGCAATGGCTCAAAGCTTTCAAAGTCATATACTGGAAATTTTACTTGGGAACCTTTATCCAATTGTGCCTCTGCATATTGGGGTTGTCCCGAAAGACTGCCCTCTTTCTTTTCCTCTCTCACATTGCCACAGGCGAACAATAAAAATAAGACCAGCGTTGCCAACACCAACAAGTTCTTCATTATCTGTGAATTAGTGTCCTAAAATTAGATAATGTGCTTGCCTCCCTTTCCTTTTTAACAAAATTTTATCTGTTAAAGATGCTGTTGGATAAAAAAGATCAATATACATTTGTATATACAAATATTGTTGCTACATGAATGTGGAGGATATCATAAAAACATCAAAAAAAATGCCTTTGGAATCAAGGACCTTGATCCATATCACCTTAGTGCACAATAAAATCTACGAGGAGATCGGAAATTCCCTTAAACCTTTTGAGGTTTCCCTGCAGCAGTTCAATGTGCTGCGGATCTTAAGGGGACAAAAGGGAAAGCCGGCCAATCTATCAACCTTGAATGAGCGAATGGTGACCAAAATGAGCAATACCACCCGACTTGTGGATAAACTTTTGGTAAAAGGCTACGTTAACCGGAGTGTATGCCCTTCGAACAGGCGTAAGGTAGAAATTGTGCTTACCGATCAAGGGGCGGAGGCATTGGCAAAGATGGATGAATTGGTCGCAGAGGCCGAAAACCACGTTGTGGGCAACTTGAGTAAAAAAGAATTGGAACAATTGAATCACTTATTGGATAAATTTTGAATATGAACAGCGTTTTAGAACATAGAACATGGCGTTACGCCACCAAAAAATTTGACAGCACCAAAAAAGTATCGGAACAAGATCTGGAAACCTTGCTGGAAGCCACACGGTTGAGCGCTTCCTCCTATGGATTGCAGCCCTACCATGTTTTTGTGGTCACAAATCCAGAAATACGGGAAAAACTAAAGCCGGTTTCTTGGGGCCAGTCCCAGATCACCGATGCATCGCACCTGATCATTTTTGCCAACGTCGTGGATTTTGGCGAGGAATTGGTGGATGCATATGTGCACAATGCCAGCACTACAAGAAACATTCCCACGGAAAGTCTCAAAGGCTACGCAGATTTTATGAAGTCCAAACTGTTGGAACTTCCCTCGGAAACCAAAAACAATTGGACGACAAAACAGGCTTACATTGCCTTTAGCAACATGATGCAAGCCGCAGCGGAACTTAAAATTGACACCTGCCCCATGGAAGGTTTTGACCATGACGCCTACAATGAAATCTTGGGTCTAACCGAAAAGGACCTCAATGCAGCTGTAGTATTGGCGATCGGCTATAGGTCGGAGGAAGATGGTACCCAGCACTTGGCCAAAGTGAGAAAATCAAAAGAAGAATTGTTTACCCATATATAATCATAACCCTTTTAACACAAAAATCACACAATCATGAAAAAGACAAAATTAAGCGTAGTACTATCCCTTGTTTTTGGAGCATCGGCCTTGGCCAATCCTATCGACAAGGAAACCAAGGAAGTAAAGACCGAAGAGAGCACGGTAACCTGGAAAGCCTACAAAGTAACAGGCTCACATACCGGCACGGTTGCCCTAAAATCAGGAGCTTTGGAGTTTGAAGGCGACCAATTGGTTGGTGGGGAATTTGTGGTGGATATGACCACCATCGGTTCCACCGATCTTCAAGGAGATTATAAGAACAAATTGGACGGTCACTTGAACTCCGATGATTTCTTTGCTACCGCTTCCCACCCAACCTCCACATTGGTGTTTACCAATGTTGAAACCTCTGGAAAGAATTCATACAAAGTGACAGGAGACCTTACCATTAAAGGAATCACCAAGCCTGTTACCTTTGATGTGTCGGTCTATGGCAGTAAGGCGACCGCCACCATGAAGGTTGACCGTTCCAAATATGACGTTCGCTATGGTTCTGGAAGTTTCTTTGACAACTTGGGGGACAAAACCATTTATGACGAATTCGATTTAGTGGTTGATCTACAAATGTAACTAGCCCATGTTTAGTGTTTGGAAATCCCGTTCGAGAAATTCTTGGACGGGATTTCTAATTTTACACAAAACAATGTTTGTCCGTTAAAAATTCCTCCCTATATTTGAGGCAATGAACAACAGAACAATAAATACTTGGTGGTGGATAAACTTACGTCGAACCTCGTGAGCTAAGTCCCCATTATAACTATATAAGAGGCTTGTCATCACGACAAGCCTTTTTCATTTTATAAAACACAAAATGGAGTATAAACTAGAAACCCATTACAAAAAAATACTGGCGGATACCATCACCCCGGTAAGTGTCTACCTCAAGATAAGGGACCAATTTCCGAACAGTATTCTATTGGAAAGTAGCGATTACCACGCCAACGACAACAGCTTTTCGTATATCTGTTGCAATCCCATAGCCTATATCAAGGTGGAGAACGAGACTATTACCCAACGGTTTCCCGATGGAAAAAAGGAAATTACTGAAATCACTCCTGAAACAGATGTGACAGAAGTCATTCATGACTTCGGACAACAATTTGCTGTGACCCAAAATGGTTTCAAATTTATTTACAATGGCCTTTTTGGGTATATGGCCTATGATGCAGTACGATATTTTGAGGACGTGGAAATTTCGAAAAAGGAAGATTCAGTCAGTATTCCTGATATCTACTATGCGGTGTATCAGAATATCATCGCCATCAACCACTTTAAGAATGAGGCCTATCTCTTTGCCCACTGTTACAACACCGAGAGTAATGTGGAGGAGATAGAACAGCTCTTCAATGTTCGAAATTTTGCCTCCTACAATTTTTCAAGGGAAGGACAACCCAAATCCAATCTGAAGGACGAAGAATACAAAGAACATGTGGAACTGGCCAAAAAACACTGTAAACGTGGTGATGTATTCCAATTGGTATTGTCTAGAAGGTTCACCCAAAAATTCAAGGGGGATGAGTTTAATGTATACCGGGCACTCCGCTCCATCAACCCTTCCCCGTACCTCTTCTATTTTGATTACGGGAACTTTAAAATATTCGGCAGTTCACCCGAGGCACAATTGATCGTGAAAGATGGCAAGGCAGAGATCCATCCTATTGCCGGAACCTACAAACGTACCGGAAACGATGAAAAAGATGCCGAACTGGCCAAAAAATTGGCCCAAGATAACAAGGAGAACAGCGAACATGTGATGTTGGTGGACCTTGCCCGCAACGACCTCAGCCGAAACGGAAACACGGTCAATGTAGAAACCTATCGCGAGGTACAGTACTTCTCACATGTCATCCATTTGGTTTCCAAAGTGACCGGACAAAAGAAAAAAGACAGCACCACCATGAAAGTGGTGGCTGACACCTTCCCAGCGGGAACCTTGAGCGGGGCCCCCAAGCACATGGCCATGCAGCTCATAGAAAAATATGAAAAAACCAGCAGAGCCTATTATGGTGGCGCCATTGGGTTCATGGATTTTAAGGGCAATTTTAACCATGCCATTATGATCCGCACCTTTTTGAGCAAAAACCACGAACTCTACTACCAAGCCGGAGCAGGGTTGGTGGCCGCCTCCATCCCGGAAGACGAATTGCAGGAAACCTATAACAAATTGGGCGCTTTGAACAAGGCCTTGGAAATTGCCGAAACGATCTAGAAATGGAGAAAAAGATTTTAATGATAGACAATTACGATAGCTTCACCTACAATTTGGTGCACTATCTGGAAGATTTGGATTGTGAGGTCACCGTAAAACGGAACGACCAGCTCTCGTTGGACGAGGTAGAGCCGTTCCAATATATTGTGTTGTCTCCCGGTCCGGGAATTCCCGATGAGGCCGGATTGCTCAAGGAAATCATCAAGACCTATGCGCCTACCAAACGAATTTTTGGGGTCTGCTTGGGCCAACAGGCCATAGGCGAGGTTTTTGGCGGAACTTTGGTCAATCTAGATCAGGTGTACCACGGCGTGGATACCTCCATTACAGTGATTAAAGATGACCCTATTTTTAAAGGATTGCCCAAAACACTTCAAGTAGGGAGATATCATTCTTGGGTAGTGGATACCGATGTACCCGATGTATTGGAAGTCACTTCGGTGGATGAAAATGGACAAATTATGTCGCTTCGGCACAAAACCTACGATGTGACCGCCGTTCAGTTTCATCCAGAATCCGTACTCACCCCAGAAGGAAAACAAATGCTAAAAAATTGGCTAAATAGTTAGAATTTCATGTCATTCCCACTGTCATCCTGAGCGCAGTCGAAGGGAAGTGGGAATCCAAAATGAACAAAAATAGATTCCGCATCAAGTGCGGAATGACAAATAAAGAAAATGAAAGAGACACTAAATAAATTAATCAATCACGAGATACTGCC
>JAWKNC010000012.1:0-56987 GCA_041391945.1 Allomuricauda sp.
TCCCCCGGCCCCGATGCTGAGGTTTTGTAATTCATTAGTGCTGTCAGTATCACCATCGGCCGCATCCGAGGCTGCAAGCTCTGCGTCCGTAGCGAAGGTACCATCAAGGTCTTGGCTGAGTGTCCCACCTGCATCGGTAATCTCAATGGAGGTGGCATTCAGGTTGATCCCGGTGTTGTACTCATTGGTGTTGTCGGTATCGTTATCTGCGGCATCGGAGGCCGCAATTGATGTATCAACATAGCCCTTTGTTGCAGCATCTTGAGCCACCGTCGGATCCTGTAGATTGTTGATTTGAAAACCGCCCATATCCACATTGGCAGTTGCCGCACCGAAACCGCTTAAGGGGATAAACGCCTTATCCAATTTTCCATTGGTCACCGCATTGTCTGCAAGTTCCGGGGTGTTGATCCCACCATCCAACACATCAACGGTATAGGGATTCCCTTCTGTTCCCAATCCCAGGCGTTCCAAAGACCCTCCGGGACGGACATCCAGAATCTCGTTCCCCACAATACTGTCCTTTTCGGTAATATCAATGGTTTCCTCATTGTCCAAAATCCATTGGGTGCCGTTCCATTTGATCAGATCGCCAGGATTGACACCATCTGCCAGTTTGCCCAAAGAAACCGATTTGGGGGCCAACAGCTCCCGGGTAATGGTCTCTTGTTGAATTTCAACCGATCCGTTGATGGAAGTGTTCACAATATTGTCCCCCGTGATCTTATTGACCTCAAAGTTGTAATTGTTGTCCGTTTGGGTCACTACCACCGTACTGTCCCTGGAAAAGGCATTGAAAATGGCATTGGTGCTCACCGTGAAGGTATTGTCAAAGGCCTCGCAAATGTTGATCCATTGGGTGCCATCGTAGTAATGGATACAACCTTGGTCCGTATTGTAGACCAAAGCGCCCGGCAAAGGGGTAATAGTGCTCATTTGGGCGTCGGTGACCCGGGAAATGACCAAGACCTTGGAGGTGCTTTCCAGCTCCAACACGGATGCAGGGTCTATGTTTTGTGGGTTGTCGCCAATTTTTATCTGCCCTGTCAGGGTGTTGATCATAAGTAGGCCAATGATCAAAAAGCTAATCTGAGTTTTCACAGTGTTTGTTATTTGAGGATTTACAAACGTAAAGCGCAAAACTATAACTATGGTTGGATTATTCTAATAATTACCGTCCAAATACGAAGTTAAGGGGTGAACGGACATGGCATTGGTTTCCACCCGTTTTATAGAATTAACAAAAGTTTAGAACAGGTTTATTTTTTTATTATTCCTTCAAAGGTTTTCTTTACCTTGGACTAAAGGTCTTTTTTATGAAGAACACCATCTGGATTGTACTTTTTTTGGCTTTTACCCACGTTTCCATGGCCCAGGATGGGCGACAGTTGTTACGCGGAAAAGTACTGTACAAAGGGGGCAACGTGGCCAATGAGCACGTGATCAATTCCACTACGGAAACGGCCACGATCACCAATGATGATGGGGAGTTCGGCATTTTTGTAAAGCAGGGCGACCAACTGGTTTTTACGGCGGTGAACTATCAGTTGGAGGTGGTCACCATCTCGGAGGAAATCCTGGAAAAAAACAGATTGGTGGTGGAGGTTACCGAAAAGATCAGGGAGTTGGATGAGGTGGTGGTAACCCCTGAAAACCAGGAAAAGTTTCTGGAGGTGAAAAACGAGGATTTCAAACAGTACGAATACGAAATTGATCGCGGTACCGAGGTCGAGAACATTGCAGAATCGAGAACGGTGCGGGGCATGCGAGATGGGTTGAATTTTGTGAATATTTTCAAGGCACTTTTCAAGACCCAAAAGGTTGAGGGCGAGGAACGGGCCCCCCTTAAGGTCAGCGAGGTAATGCGCCATGTCTACGACGATGAGTTCTTTGTGTCGGACCTAAAGCTGCCGCAGGATAAAATTGATGCCTTTTTGCTCTACTGTGATGACAAAATACCTTCCCAGACCCTAATGCGCAAGGAAAACGAGTTCCAATTGATTGATTTCCTGGTGACCCAGAGCAAAGCGTTCTTAGCAACATTGAATGAGGAGTAGATTTCTTTTTCCACTGGCATTGTTGCTATTTTTTTCGGCATTTGGCCAAAACGGAGGGGTCAAGGAGCTGAAGGGAAGGGTAGAGGCCGAGGGTGAGGACATTGTGGGTGTGGTGGTACAGAACATTTCCTCCGAACTTGCCGTAATCACCGATATGGAAGGGAATTTTTCCATACGGGTGCAACTCAACGATACCCTGGTCTTTTCCGCCGTTCAGTTCAAGAGAAAGATGTTACTGGTAAACCAGATAATCTACAACACTTCTTTTATAAGGGTCCCATTGGAGGAATTTGTCAACGAACTACGGGAAGTGGTGGTAAGTCCCTATGACCTTTCGGGAAACCTAAACCAGGATCTGGACAAGCTGACCCTCCCAAAAGATGTGAGCGCAGAGGCGTTGGAACTCCCCAATGCCAATGTTAAGATCATTACCCAAAGCGAACGTATGCTACAGGAAGCCTCGGCGATGAGCATCACCGGTGGTGGGGGTGTTGGCGGAGCTGGCGGGGCGGTATCCCTCAACCCATTGATCAATGCCATAACCGGGCGTACCAAAATGCTCAAGAACCGCGTAAAGGTCGATCGAAAATATGCCACTACCCAAGAGGTCCAAGGTTTTTATGTGGATTCCCTATTTGTGACCACTCTAAAGATTCCCATGGAAAAAATAGATGACTTTATGTACTTCTGCGAAGTGGATGAGAAGTTCCAGGGCGTGGTGGATTCCGAGGACAAATTGAAAATCTGGGATTTCATGGTTGAGAAGAGTAGGGCCTATCGGGAACAGAACAATCTGGATTAGGGACCGGTTTTGGCATGTGCTTTGTAGTTTTTGCCCGGATGGACAAAAGAATCTGTAAAAAAATGTAACATAAATCTATATAGGATGTCTATTATGAAGATGGATTTAAAAAAGGCCAAAAGAACACTGTTGTTGCTTTCCGTAACCCTGTTCCTTTCGTTCAGTGCTGCACATAAATTTTATGTCAGTGTCACCAATATGGTCTATTCCGAAAAAGATGCTTCGTTCCAAATTACCAGCCGCATCTTCATCGATGATATGGAAGACCTACTTGAGGAACGCTATGGCATACAGGCCAAATTGGCCACTCCGGATGAGGCCAAGATCGCCGATGCCTATATCGAAAAGTACATCAGGGCAAAATTTGTCGTGGAACTCAATGGCAAGGTGGCGGACTATACCTATTTGGGAAAACGCTATGACAACGACGTGATCATTTGCTATCTGGAAGTCCCCAAAGTGGATATTTCAGCCCTAAAAACATTGTCCGTCCAAAACGAAATACTTACCGATCTGTTCGAAGAACAACAAAATATTGTCCACGTAAAATGGAACGGACAAAAGAAGAGTTTTGTGCTGATAAAAGAGAATAATAAAGGAATGTTAAACTTATAACGTATTCTTAACAATTGGTTAAAAAAAGAGCTATTTTACCACGTTTTAAAATCAAATAGAAAATGAACAGAATCAAGTATTGCTTTGCTTCCGTGCTGTTCCTTTGTGGCGCATTGGCCATTGCGCAAGAAGAAGGGGACGCCAAGCCAGAGAAGCAACCTGGCCATTACAATCAAAGTAAGTTTAAACAGTTGTATGAGGAGTTTGCCACGCCAAACACCTATAGATCCGCATCTGGGGCCCCAGGTCCGGATTACTACCAACAGCAGGCAGATTATGTGATCAATGTAGAGCTGGACGATAAGAATGCCCGTATCCATGGTGAGGAAACCATCACCTACCACAACAATTCACCGGAGGATCTAGAATTTCTTTGGGTTCAATTGGACCAAAATGTCCGTGCCAAGGATTCAAAATCACCGCTACGGGATGGAAATGGGGTGAACATCGCCTACACCGCTGGCAATTTTGCCGAAACCTATGTTACCGAACCTTTTGACGGGGGTTTCAACATTGAGTTTGTAAAGGATGCCAACGGAAAACCATTGTCGTATACCGTTAACCAGACCATGATGCGCGTGAACATCCCCGAGCCTTTGAAAAGCGGGGCGCAGATATCCTTCTCTGTCAAGTGGTGGTACAACATACCAGATCATACGGTAAACCGGGCCCGTTCCGGGTATGAGTATTTTGCAGCCGATGGAAACCGCGCCTATGTCATTGCCCAGTTCTTCCCAAGAATGGCGGTGTACAGCGATGTGGAAGGATGGCAGAACCACCAGTTCTGGGGAAGTGGAGAGTTTGCCCTGCCCTTTGGGAACTACGATGTGAGCATTACGGTTCCTGCAGACCATATCTTGGATGGAACAGGCGTTTTGCAGAATAGGGAAGAGGTCTTCACCAAAGAAATGATGCAACGTTACAAAGAGGCCAAAAAATCGTATGACAAACCGGTGATCATTGTAAACCAACAGGAAGCGGAAGCTGCCGAGAAAGGTTTTTCAGAAAAGAAGAAAACGTGGAAATTTAAGGCGACCAATGTTAGGGATTATGCCTTTGCCACTTCCCGAAAATTTATTTGGGAGATGCAAGCGGTAAATATTGGCGGTAAAGACGTCATGGCGGTATCCCTTTATCCAAAAGAGGGCAACCCGCTTTGGGAAGAACTGTCCACCAAGGCCGTGGTACAGACCTTAAGGACTTATTCCAAGCACACGTTCGATTACCCCTATCATAAGGCCATTTCCGTACACGCCAAAAACCAGGGGATGGAATACCCCATGATCTGCTGGAACTATGGTCGTCCCAATGAGGATGGTACCTATTCCGATAGGACCAAATTTGGAATGATCAGTGTGATCATCCATGAAGTAGGCCATAATTTCTTCCCCATGATCGTAAATTCAGACGAACGTCAGTGGGGTTGGATGGATGAAGGCTTGGACACTTTCATGCAATATTTGGCAGAGCAGGAGTTTGGTGAAAACAATCCAACGGTCATTGCCCCCGAGGAAAAATATCCGTCACGCAGGGGCAATCCAGTGGATATTGTACCCTATATGAGCGGAGATCAGAAGTTCATTTCCCCCATCATGTCCAATCCTGAAAATGTGTACCAATTGGGACCCAATGCCTATGGTAAGCCGGCCACTGCTTTGAACATCCTAAGGGAGACCGTAATGGGCAGGGAATTGTTCGATCACGCCTTCAAGACCTATGCACAACGTTGGAAATTCAAGCATCCCACTCCAGAGGACTTCTTCCGTACCATGGAGGATGCCTCCGCTGTGGACTTGGACTGGTTCTGGAGAAGTTGGTTCTATACCACGGACTATGTGGACATAGGCGTGAAAGGGGTTAAAAAATACTATGTGACCAATAAACCCACCAAGGAGATGGAAAAATACATGGCCGATAGGAACCTTACTGAGGCCGATCTCCCTCCGTTGGTATATTTGGCCGAAGAGGATAGTGAGGATTTTATGCCAGAACTCAAGGGAAAATCCCCAACGGAAACCTCACAAAACCTTAAGGAGTTTATGATGGACAACATGACCGAGGCCGAAAGGGCGAAGGTCAAGGAGCCCAAATATTTCTACGAGATCACTTTTGATAAACCGGGAGGGGTACCCATGCCATTGATCGTGGAATACACCTACGCGGACGGCAGCAAGGAGAATATTACCTACCCGCCTGAAATTTGGAGAAAGAATGATGATGAGGTAAAGAGGGTGATTGCATCCCAAAAAGAATTGGTGGGCATTGTGGTAGATCCCAAGTTGGAAACTGCGGATATTGATACCACGAACAATGCTTGGCCCATCAAAGAGGAAAAATCGGACTTTGATCAGTTCAAGGAGAAGATCAAAGGTTAAAAGAGCTCAAAACAAGTGTTAAAGGCCCTGCATAATCGCAGGGCTTTTTTTAATTTCGAGGCAACTTCTCATTATATTTGCGTATGCATTTTCTATTTATCAGTGGCGCCGAAATCTTTTTCATCCTATTCGTGGTGGTCATGGTTTTTGGGGCCGATAAAATACCTGGAATCGCCAAGGGATTGGGCAAAGGAATGCGCCAACTGCGGGATGCCACGGACGACATTAAAAGAGAAATCCAAAAAAGTGCCGAAAAGCAGGGCATCGACACCGACTTCACCAAAGATATCCGAAAGGAAATTGACCAGGTCAAAAAAAATGTGGACGAGGTAACCGGTTCCATCAAGAGGGGCACTAAATAAATCAATGCTACAAAGACTATTGGAGTGGGACAGGGAGGCATTCATCTACCTTAATGGCCTTGGCATTGAATCCTACGATTTTTTTTGGTCCACCGTAACCAACATAGCCACATGGATTCCCTTGTTCCTGCTGTTCCTTGTGCTATTGTTCACCAAATTTCCCCGGCAGGAGGCATCCTATAAGCTTTTGACCCTTTTGGGATTGGTCATTTTTATTACCGCCATAACCCATCTGACCAAGATATCCGTAGCTCGGTTGCGTCCCAACAATACGGAGGAGATCAACATGCTGATCCGTATATTGAAAAGCCCAACGGATTATAGTTTCTTCTCTGGACATGCCTCAAGTTCGTTTTCACTTACAGTGTTGATGTACCTGTTCCTCCGCAGGAAAATAAAGTGGGCCGCTTTATTTTTCATTTGGCCATTGCTGTTCTCCATGAGCCGGATCTATGTTGGGGTACACTTCCCTCTGGACATCATTGTGGGAGCCGTGGTTGGAATTTTATCTGGATTGTTGTTCTATAGATTGTACAAGCTTTTCATTTTACCCTACTCAACGTCAACCCGTCCCTGATGGGCAATATGACGGTTTCCACCCTAGGATCATTCTTAAGCTTTTGGTTGTACTGGATCAATGCGGCCGTGGCCTTGTCCGATGTTGGTACGGGCTCGATCACTTTTCCGGACCAAAGCACGTTGTCAGAAAGAATTACACTGCCCGGCCTTGTTTTTTTGATTGCAGCCTCAAAGTAGGCATCGTATTCCACTTTGTGTGCATCGATAAAGATGAGTTCAAAATGTAGGTCGAGGGTTGGGATAATGTCCAGGGCATCGCCGGTATGTTGCACTATCTGATTTCCCAGTCCACTTTTGTCGAAATAGTTCCGTTGCATTTGGTGCAGTTCCTCATTGATTTCAATGGTGTGGAGCGCTCCATTTTTTTGGAGACCTTCTGCCAAGCATAGGGCGGAATAACCAGTGTAAGTACCTATTTCAAGAATGTATTTTGGTGCGATGATCTTGGAGAGCAGGCTCAATACCCTCCCCTGAAAATGTCCCGTTATCATTCTGGGCTGAACCACCTTCAAATGGGTTTCCCGCGTCAATTCCTGTAAAAGCTCAGGTTCTGCTTCGGAATGATCAACAATGTAGTTTTCTAAAAAAGTAGAAAGGAAATGCATGCTTAAATTTTCGCAAAAATATAGAAAAGAACTACATTGGTTTTTCAGTTTTCAGCAAATTACGATTATGCCACCCCAAGATTTAAAGATACGGAACGCTACCTTGGATGATTTGCCACTTCTCCTTGGTTTTGAACAGGAAATCATAAAAGCGGAACGCCCTTTTGATGTCACTATCAAAGAAGATCCCGTGACCTACTATGATTTGAAGCAGATGATTTCGGACAAAGATTCATGTGTTGTGGTAGCCGAAACCGGAGGGCAGGTCGTAGCTTCGGGCTATGCTATTCCAAAAAGGGCCAGGCACTATTTGGACCATGAATTCTATGCCTATTTGGGATTCATGTATACCCACCCCGATTTTAGGGGGATGGGCATCAATGCCAACATAGTGGAAGCTCTAAAAAATTGGTCGTTGGACCAAGGATTCAAGGAGATTCGTCTTACCGTATATGATGACAACCTCCCTGCGGTGAAGGCCTATGAAAAGGTTGGATTTAAAAAACGCATCGTGGAGATGCGTTTGGAATGATACCACAGGATTAATATATGTACAAATTGTACTTTTGACGCAAACCAAAACAAGAATGACTTTCCAAAATTCGCTAGAATTTGCACAGCACTTGGATTCCGAAGACAAACTTTCGGGCTATAGGAATGAGTTTCATTACCCACAGGTCAATGGCAAGGATGTCATTTATTTTACCGGAAATTCGTTGGGTTTACAGCCCAAGCGCACGCAAAAGTTTGTGGATGAGGTCATGAAGGATTGGCGGGAATTGGCCGTTGAAGGTCATTTTTATGCGGAGAAACCTTGGTGGGACTATCATGAACGTTTGGCACAGGGGTTAAGTAAGATTGTGGGAGCCCGCCCTGAAGAGATCTCGGTAATGAATACGCTTACCGTAAACCTTCATTTGCTGATGGTATCCTTTTATCGACCTACCGCCAAGCGGTATAGGATTTTATGCGAAGAAAAGGCATTTCCATCCGATCAATATATGTTGCAGAGCCAGGTCAGGTTCCATGGTTTGGACCCCGAAGATGCCATTGTGGAGGTTAAAAAAAGGGAAGGAGAGCATTTTTGGAGAACAGAGGATATCGTGCAAAAAATCCATGAAGTAGGGGATGGGTTGGCCTTGGTGTTGATGGGAGGGGTGAATTATTACAACGGACAGATGCTGGACATGAAAGCCATTACCCAAGCGGGAAAATCTGTTGGAGCCAACGTGGGCTGGGATTTGGCCCATGCCGTGGGCAATGTGGAGCTCAAATTGCACGATTGGGATGCCGATTTTGCCGCGTGGTGCAGCTATAAATATATGAACAGCGGCCCTGGTAATGCCTCGGGTATCTTTGTGAACCAGAAACATTTAGGGAAGAAGGGTATTCCCCGTTTTGAAGGATGGTGGGGCACCAAAAAAGAAACCCGCTTTTTGATGCAACCGGAGTTTGACCCCATTGAAACCGCCGATGCCTGGCAACTGAGCAATCCACCCATTCTTTCCGTGGCACCCTATTTGGCTTCCTTGGAACTGTTCGATCAAGTGGGAATGGCCCCCATTATTGAAAAACAACAAAAAATAGTGGCCTATTTGGAATTCATTCTCCATGAAGTGGACAAACAGGTAGAAAGTACATTTGAGATCATCACTCCGAAGGAGCGGGGCTGCCAGCTTTCGGTATTTCTGCATGGTGAAGGAAGGCCTTTGTTTGACTATTTGATGAAAAATGGTGTCATTACGGATTGGAGAGAGCCCAATGTCATACGGTTGGCCCCAGCGCCATTGTATTGTTCGTACGCTGATATGTATAACTTTGGCCAAATTCTAAAGCAGGGAATCTTGGGAAAGTAAGCCCTTAATCTTTGGATTTTAAATAGTTGTATGGGGTTGTGCCCTGGTATTTTTTAAACTGTCTTGAAAAATATGAAGCATCATTGAATCCAGACCTGTACATAACATCGGTTATCGTGAGATTGGCAGAACTGAAAAGCTCTGCAGCCTTTACTGTCCTGAATTCGTTTACAAAGTCTATGAATCTTCGACTGGTCAATTTTCTGAAGAATCTGGAAAAAGAATTTGGGGTAAGTCCCAATTGGGATGCAATTTCTGATACAGAAATGTTTTTATTGTAATTATTGTTTACATAATTGAATGTTTCCTCCAAACGTTGTATTTCATCTTTTCTAAAATTGTCAAGGGAAATGCTATCAAATAGACTTTCATAGGTTCCCTTTTTGGAAAGTTCATCCAGAATGGAGAGAAATTTGACCAATTTTCCCTGATTGTCCAATCCACAAAAACAATTGAAGTCCTTACCAAACAATTGGTGGGTTCTAGAGTCAAAAACCAATATGTGTCTTGATTCTTTGATTAAATCCTTGATATTGGATAGCTCGGGAAAAACCGCCAATTTTTTTTCAAAGAACTCCTTTTTAAACTGGATAACCACCTCCAAATTGTCCTTGTAGTCCTTGTTTCCAAAATCTGCATGCGGAATATTTCCGCCAAGAAATACCAACACGCCATTGGAATAGGTTCTTTTCTTATGGCCAATGTGTAATAGCCCACTTCCATTCTTTACATAAACCATTTCATATTCAGGATGGATGTGCCAACCTGCCGACTCGCAATAATCCTCATTTCGATAGGTGTTAATTGTTAAGGAGGCGTTAGCTTCAAGATTTATGGATTCAAACATGGGTTTCATGCATCAAAACTACCATTATTGACGATTGAATGTATAAAAAAGGAATAAAATGCTTTATATTTTGAATATTTTGTACATCATGGAATGAAATATCCGTAGTTAATTTGTTGGATATTTTAGAGGATGAAATCACTGTTCCTTATTTTTTCAAACCCACGGTATTTTGCCCCTGCCTGGGTGTTTGCCAGCCTCAATATTTGGTTCGGAACTTGGGCCGTGTATATTCCAACCGTAAAGGAAAAACTGGGAATTGACAAGGCTGACTTGGGCATTGCCATCTTTTGTCTTTCCTTGGGGGTTTTTACCATTTTTCCGTTGGCGTCCAAGATTATCAATACGTTGGGAGTTGGAAAGGCCACTTGGGTTGGGGTTCTTTGTTCCAGTATGGCTGCCCTCTTTCCGCTTATCGCCCCCAATTATTATTTGCTGATGGTGAGCCTTTTCTTTTTTGGGGCTTCCAATGGGTTCACGGATATCTCAATGAATACCTTGGTGACCGAAATTGAAAAGGAAGATAAACAGAACTTCATGTCCGCAGCCCATGGGTTCTTCAGCTTGGGAGGGGTGTTGGTGGGCCTGGGTAGTTTTTTGATCCCTCTAATTGGAAACCCGGCAGTGCACATGGGCATAACCGTGGCAGTGGTATTTTTGGTAAACCTGATTTTTCATAAAAAATACCTCCACATAGTGGCCGCCCCCATGGAACAGCAACCGTTCAGCCTAAAATTGTTCAAACCACTTTTTTTGCTGGGAGCGATAAGCTTTTTGTCCATGGGAAGTGAAGGGGCGATCATTGACTGGAGCGGACTTTACCTCAAAGAGATTACCTTGGCACCCGAAGCCTTGATCGGGTCGGGCTTTTTGGCTTTTTCCGCGGCCATGACCACGGGACGCTTTTTGGGTGATGGCATCAGTGCACGCATAGGATCGGTACGGATAGTGGGCTTGGGGGCGTTGATAGCCATTTTCGGATATGTTCTGGTACTCTCTGGGCATACGGTTTTGGCCATTGCGGGTTTTGCTTTCAATGGACTGGGATTTTCCGTGATGGTGCCCGAGCTCTTCAGGATCGGTGGAAATGTAAAGGGCGTCCAATCTTCCCAAGGAGTTTCCTTCATTGCAGGAATGGGTTATTCTGGGTTTTTGATAGGACCGGTAATTTTGGGGTTTTTGGCCGAAAGTGCCTCCCTTGTGCACAGTTTTTACACCCTATTGGGATGTGTTGTGTTGGTGTTGGGCATTACCTTTTTTATGGGGCGTACCCACAAATAGCCTAGTCTTTCAAGATGGAAAGATTTGTAAAGTGCAGGCTAAAATCCTCATTGGCCTTTCGGTGGTCCTGGGCCAACAACAATCCATCAATATCCTTATAATCTTCCCAAGTGGTGGTCATTGAGGGTTCTGCCTGGTTGGATTTCCTGTAGACCCATTCGCGCAGGATAAAATCATCCTTAAAATAAAAATCATAGGCGTCCCCTGGGGTATAACCGCCATCATTGGCATATACAATGGTCAATTTTTGCATGGTCTCGCCACTAATGGGAGCTTTTTGACCCGTAGAATGTTCAAAGGTGTAGTTGCCGGAATCCCAGATGAGGTTAAATGGGGCCAATAGCCAATACTTGTCGTTGATGAAACCTGCATTGGCCTTAAAGGCAATACTGTCCATGGATTTTCGGTTGTACGTCAAGGTATCTTCCGCCGAAATGAGCATTACCTCATTTGCCTTGGGTTTCCAGACCCAACTACGTTCATAATGAACAGTGTCCCTTTCTACATTAAAGGTAAAGGTGATTTGCTTTACGGATTTCCAATTTGGATAACCATGGGCATTGGCGACAAGTTCGGGTATGCTTTTTTCAGGTTCCTTTTCTGCTTTTTTGGTTTCGGACTTACATCCATAAAAAATCAAAAGAAAGCACACCGCAACGTGGTAAATGGTCTTCATGTCTGGTTTTTAACCAAATATACCATCATTTTCCTGTATTTTTGCGCCCATTTTCCCAAACAAACAAATTAATTCGGACTCGGAGTGACTTTCCTTAAAAAACTGTTTCTAATACTGATAAGTAACCCCGACGAAATTTTTTTGGAAAAAGAAGACCTTTATGCCCATCTGTCGGATGAGGAATTAGTGAAACGGATTGTTGCCCATAATGACCCTTTGTTATTTGAGGCGTTGTATGACCGATATGCCAAAATGGTGTACAACAAATGCTATGGATTTGCAAAGTCCGACGATGAAGCCGAGGATTTAACGCAGGACGTTTTTTTACAGCTTTTCATTAAGTTGAACATGTTCAAGGGGAAATCCAAATTTTCCACCTGGCTATATTCCTTTACCTATAATTTCTGTATCAATTATATAAACCGTAATACGCAGCGGAAGATCAGGGACCAACTTGTACATATTGACGAATCCGATCATAAGTTTACAGATGAGGTGCCGGATGAGAGCCTGTACGAGATGAAGACTGGAAAGCTTGATAAGGCCCTTCAGCTGATTTCCGTGGAAGATAAATCCATTCTGTTGTTGAAATATCAGGATGGGGCCAGTATAAAGGACCTCATAAATCTTATGGATCTTGGTGAGAGTGCCGTTAAGATGAGGCTGAAAAGAGCAAAAGAAAGATTATTGGAAATCTATAACACCCTACAATAGATGGCAAGGCAACACAAAAACCCGTTCAAAGAGTTGGAGGCCTCACTGAGGGAGGCCCCGCCCGGAATGAAGAAAAAAGTGATGAACGATATAGCGGCGGCCAAGCTGATCATGGACATGGCCTCCCTTTTCTCGATCAATGTGGGAAGTGCGTTGCGCAGACTTTTTAGGACCTTGGGAAATACTTAATAAGAACATTATAATACAACATCTATGGAAACAATAAATAAATGGAAAAACCTGGCCTTCGATTCCCTTTCCGCAATGGGGAAAGACATAGCGTTGGCCCTCCCTAAGATTATAGGGGCAATAGGCATACTCATCGCAGGATGGCTGACAATTAAAATGGTACGGTTTGTCTTGGGCAAGATCTTGAAACTGGCCAAGGTGGATATGTTGAGCGAAAAGATCAATGGAATGGGGCTTTTTGGCAAGGGTGATTTTAAAATTGATATAGCCAAGATCATTTTGGGATTTGCCAAGTGGCTCATTCTGCTGGTATTCTTGATCGTTGCCGCAGATATTCTTGATTGGAAGATAATTTCCACAGAAATTGGGAACCTTTTGCGGTATTTGCCCAGATTGTTCAGCGCACTGGTCTTGTTTACCTTTGGGCTTTACTTGGGAAGCCTGATCAAAAACGCAGTGAAAAAATTCTTTGATTCCCTGGAATTTGGCGGGTCAAATCTAGTAAGTGGTCTCCTGTTCTACATCATCGTTATTTTTATATCCATCACCGCACTGAACCAGGCTGGGGTCGATACCGCTATCATTACCAATAACATAACCCTTATTCTTGGGGCGTTTCTTTTGGCATTTGCCCTAGGGCTGGGATTGGGTTCCCGGGATATAATTTCGGATCAACTAAGGGCTTTCTATACCCGAAGAACCTTTACCATTGGCGATAAAGTGGTAATCGGTGAAGATGCAGGCACCATAGAGGCCATTGAGAACAACAGTTTGACACTGGTGACCAAAAAAGGGAAATTCATTATTCCCATAAAGGACGTGGCCGCAACCAAGGTTGAGATAAAGTTGGATAAAGGAGATGGTCTTAAAGACTAAATTTCCTTGGAATTTGATTATTTTTGAAACCTTCAACAAATAGAAAATGAGTTTTAAAAAAGGAAAAGTACAGGAGTTGATCCAGGAGAAATTGTTAGAGGAGCGCAAAGTGTTTCTGTGGGGTATGGTGGACGATGATTCGGCGAAGCACGTAATAGACCGTTTGCTCTATCTGGATCTTCAAAACCATAAAGAGATCCAATTGATCATAAATAGCCCTGGGGGTTATGTAACCTCGGGTTTTGCCATTTATGATACCATTAAGCAGATTAAAAGCCCAGTGTCCACGGTATGTTCAGGTTTGGCCGCTTCCATGGGGTCCATCCTTTTGTCCGTGGGTGAAAAGGGAAGACGCTTTATCCAGCCACATGCCCGTGTAATGATACACCAGCCCAGTGGTGGGGCAAGGGGGCAAGCATCCAATATTGAGATCCAGGCCAAGGAAATTATGAAGACCAAGGAAATAGGGGCCAAGATTTTGGCAGAAAATTGTGGGCAACCCTTTGACAAGGTCATGAAAGATTTTGATCGTGATTTTTGGATGGGTGCCGAAGAATCTGTGGAATACGGGATTGTAGATGATATTCTGAAATAAATTTCGGACCAAACAATATAAAAGGGAAAAAGTCCTTCGCAAGTAATTGTGAAGGACTTTTTGCATATATATGGACGCCTAAGCGGAATATTCACTATATATACGTCAATATCGGTACCAAAAGTTTCTAAGAAATTGTTAAAATTACAATCAATGCACACATTATTGTGGATCGCCCTATACAAGATGTTGGTAGAACATGGCTGTGGCCAACAATAAGCCCCAAATTGCTTATTTTTGAAGCTTAACCAGAATTCGCCCATGGGGCATCTATGATACAGACTCCTAAAAATATAGCCGTCATCGGTTCTGGATTGGTCGGTTCACTCTTGGCAATTTACCTTCGTAAAATAGGGCACTCGGTAACGGTCTTTGACCGAAGGCCGGATATCAGGACCATAGAGTTCTCAGGGCGTTCCATTAATCTGGCCATGAGCAATCGGGGCTGGAAATCACTCAGAAAAGTGGGATTGGAAGAACGGATAAAGGCAATAGCCATTCCGTTGGACAAACGAGCCATGCACGTCAACGGCAAACCCGAATATTTTCAGAAATATGGAAAGGAGGGAGAGGCCATATGGTCCATTTCAAGGGGAATCTTGAACAAAAAAATGATCGACCTGGCCGAAGAGGCAGGGACCATTTTTCGATTTAATGAAAAAGTATGGGACGTGAACCTGCCCGAAGCCAAAATATACACCGGCGATACGGAGAAAAGCGAATGGCAGGAATATCAATTTGATCTTATTTTTGGATGCGATGGTGCTTTTTCCAGGGTAAGGCACAAAATGCAACGCCGTAGTAGGTTCGATTATTCACAGGATTTTTTGGATGTTGGCTATAAGGAGCTTACCATTCCGGCCAATGAGGACGGCACCCATAAGTTGGACAAAAACTCGTTCCACATTTGGCCCAGGGGAAAATTTATGCTCATAGCAATGCCCAATATCGATGGCAGTTTTACCTGTACCTTGTTTTTGCCCTTTGAGGGTGAAGTATCCTTTGAAAAGATCACAACAGAGGAAGAAGCGAAAACCTTTTTCAAGACCTATTTTCCCAATGTGAGAAAGGAAATCGAAAACCTTTCCCATGATTTTTTCAAGAATCCCACGAGTGCCATGGTCACCATGAAATGCTATCCATGGACCTATTGGAACAAAGTGGCCTTGGTGGGCGATTCCGCACATGCCATTGTTCCTTTTTACGGGCAGGGCATGAACGCTGGCTTTGAGGATATTTATGTGTTGGATGAACTGATGCAAACACATGGGAATGATTGGGAGACCATTTTCAAAAACTATCAGGAGCAGCGAAAGCCCAATGCAGATGCCATTGCTGAACTGAGCTATCGGAATTTTGTTGAAATGAGCAGTAGGACCGCGGATCCAAAGTTTTTGTTGCAAAAGAAAATAGAGAAACGATTTGCGGAAAAACACCCTGAAAAGTGGATTCCCATCTACAGTAGGGTCACTTTTTCAGAACGGCCCTATGCCGAGGCCTTGGCCATAGGGGACCAACAGGAGAAGATTATGCGGGAAGTTATGGAATTGCCCGGGATTGAGTCCAAATGGGATTCCCAGGAGGTGGAGGATAAGATATTGAAACTATTAAAGGAGCAATAGAAAATCAACAGTCATGTCGAGCGCAGTCGAGACATCCCAATATGAACGAAAATAGATTTCTCAGTCATAAACTCCTTCGAAATGACAGAGAAACAAAATAAAAAAGCCACCTAAAAAGGTGGCTCATTTTTTACGATAAACACGTATTATAATTTCGAGAACATTTCGTGCATTTTTTCCTGTTCTTCCTCTGCCAAGAGAGGATCAACCAAAATTCTGCCACTGTGTTCATCCGTGATGATTTTTTTCCTTGAGGCGATCTCAACCTGCACCTGTGGAGGTATGGTAAAGAAAGACCCTCCAGAAGCGCCCCTTTCAACGGCAACCACGGCCAAACCGTTTTTCACGTTGTGTCGGATTCGCTTATAGGCCTGGATAAGTCGGTCCTCTATTTTTTCCTCAAACTCCTCTGATTTTTTCAAAAGGGCTTTTTCCTCTTTTTCAGTCTCGGCAAGGATGGCATCCAACTCACCTTTTTTGTGCTTCAAATGCCCTTCCCTTTCGGTCAATTTTTCCTTAGTTTCCGTAATGACTTCTTTTTTCTGCTCAATTTGTGCCTTGAACTCTTTTATGTTCTTTTCGGCCAATTGGATTTCCAATTCCTGGAATTCCACCTCTTTGGTCAATGAGTTGAATTCCCTACTGTTCCTGACATTTTTTTGCTGCTCGGCGTATTTTTTTATCAGTGCCTTGGATTCATCGATGAGGTTTTTCTTGGCCGCGATTTCAAAATTTACGGTCTCAACATCGGTCTTCAACTTGTCAATACGGGTCTTGAGTCCCAATACTTCATCTTCCAAATCTTGCACTTCCAGGGGAAGTTCGCCTCGTACATTGCGTATTTCATCAACCCTGGAATCAATAAGTTGTAGATCGTACAAAGCTCTCAACTTTTCTTCCACGGTGCTTTCTTTTTTGTTCGCCATATATTATAAATACTTGATGGGATTTGTTATGCTCTCCGATAAAGAGACTGCAAAATTAGGAATTTTTTTAATAAGATAATCAACCAATAAATCTTTTGTAAACTGCTCAGTTTCAAAGTGCCCGATATCTGCTAGGACGAGTTGGCCTTCTGCTTCAAAAAATTGGTGGTATTTAATATCCGAAGTGATAAAAATGTCAGCCATTGCGCGCTTTGCCGCTGAAATGGCAAAGGCCCCGCTGCCGCCCAGAACGGCGACCCTTTTTATTTTTTTGCCCAATAATTGTGAATGCCGGATGACGGACGCGTTCATTTTGGTTTTCACCATTTCGAGAAAACTTTTTTCATCCATTTCGTCAGCAAGGGTCCCTACCATGCCCATGCCAATGTTTTGATTGGTATTCTCCAAGGTCTGGATCTCATGGGCCACTTCTTCATACGGATGTGCCTGAAGAAGGGCCTGTATGATTTTCTCTTCCCGTTCAAAGGAGAAAACAACATGGAGCTGTACTTCTTTTTCAAAATGCATTTCACCAATTTCTCCCAGGGCGGGATTTGCTCCTTCACTCGCCTGATAGCTGCCAACCCCCTCCGCGCTGAAACTACAATTGCTATATTGCCCAATTTCACCGGCACCGGCCACAAACAAGGCTTTTTTAACCGCATCCACATCCGTCAGAGGAACATAGGTGGTCAGTTTTTTGAGGGCCTGTGGCTTTGGGATCAGGATTTTGGGATCTTTGATCCCCAAAACCTCACAAATTTTGGCGTTGACACCCACATTGCTGTTGTCCAAGGCGGTATGCATGGAGTAAATGGCAATATTATGGCGTACGGCATTGAGTACCACTCGTTCCACGTAGTTGCTTCCGGTAAGTTTTTTGAGTCCTTTAAAAATAATGGGATGGAAACTCACAATGAGGTTGCAATTTTTTTCAATGGCCTCGTCCACAACGTTTTCCAAAGTGTCCAAAGTAACCAATATGCCCTTTACGGCCATATTGTGGTCGCCTACCAGCAGTCCCACGTTGTCAAAATCCTCCGCATGGGCCAAGGGAGCCAATCCTTCCAATATTTTTGTGATATCCTTTACGGTCATTTGCTATTTCTTAAGTAGGCTAAAGATAAAATATTATATTTTCGTCCCATGCAGCGATTCCTACGCAAAATAGCGTTTCCGTTTTCCCCCGTCTATGCACTGGTGGTCCACATAAGGAATTTCTTGTATGATGTGGGATTTTTTAAATCTGTTTCCTTTACAACACCCACGCTGTGCGTTGGAAACCTCAGTGTAGGGGGAACCGGCAAGACCCCTATGGTCGAATATTTGATCCGTTTGTTGGAAGGGCATAAAATCGCCGTATTGAGCAGGGGGTACAAACGAAAGTCGACCGGATTTTTGCTGGCTGGGCCGGAAAGTACGGTCAATGATTTGGGGGATGAGCCTTATCAACTGTTCCGAAAGTTTCCCAAAATATCCTTGGCTGTTGATGCAGATAGGAGAAATGGCATAGCCCGCTTGGAAGCTTTGGTAAAACCGGATATTATTTTATTGGACGATGCTTTTCAGCACCGAAGGGTAAAACCTAGCTTTTCGATTTTGTTGACCGCCTATGGTAATCTGTTCGTGGACGATTGGTATCTGCCATCGGGAACCCTTAGGGACAGTAAGAAAGAGGCTGACAGGGCCAATATGGTCATTGTGACAAAATGCCCCGAATCAATTTCCGATGCGGAAAGGACCTCCATTACCAGAAAATTAAGGTTAAAATCCCATCAAAGTATCCTCTTCTCCAAATTGCGCTACTCAGATTCCATACAAGGCGAGGGGGGCACAATTATGGAGCTCTCCCAGCTGAAGGGAAAAGAGGTGGCCTTGGTCACGGGAATTGCATCTCCCAGACCATTGCTGGATTACCTAAAATCCAAGGAGATTGAATCCAAGCACTTTGAATTTGGGGATCACCACAATTTCACTGAAAAGGAAATCCAAAGTTTTAGCCATTTTCAAATTATACTGACCACGGAGAAGGACTATGTGAGATTGGCGGGGAGGACAAAAAGCCTATATTATCTGGAGGTTGCCCATGGGTTTGATGCAAAGGATAAAAAAATGTTGGAAAGCGCAGTGAATGGATTGGTTTGAGCTAGACCAGCCCCTCCATTTTGTTTCTAAAAATGTTTTCCCCAATTTTTTGGTAAAACACCTCTGGTTTGAAGGGCTTGGTGACAACATCGTTGCAGCCGGCGGCGTAGAAACTATCCAAACTGTCGTCCAAAGAAATGGCCGTTAGGGCAATAATGGGAACTTCTTGGTTGAACTTACGGATCTGCCGCGTGGCCTCCTCACCGCTTATTCCGGGCATATGGATGTCCATTAAAATGGCGTCATAGGAGTTTGCCTTGGCCAGATCAATGGCTTCATTGCCGTTGTTGGCGATATCGCAGGTAATTTCCTTTTTGGTGAGCATTTTTTTGGTAATGACCTGGTTGATTTTATTGTCCTCCACAACCAAAACGTGCAGGCCTTTAAAATCAAATTCTTCCGGATCCAGTTCAAACGAGACTTCTTCGGTTACGGATTTTACATCGCATTTTAGATCCATTTCAAAGAAGAAGGAACTTCCCTGTCCCAGTTCGCTTTCCAGATGGATGGTGCTTCCGAACAGACCCAATAGACTTTTCACAATGGTCAAACCAAGTCCCGTACCACCATATTCACGGTTGATTTGAATAGATCCCTGCTCAAAACTATCGAAAATATGTTTTTGTTGGTCTTCTGAAATTCCAATACCATTATCCTTGACCTCGAAATACAGTTTTACCTCGTCTTCGTCCTTTCTCAACATTTTGGCAATGACCTCTACTTTGCCATTTTTTGTGAATTTTAGGGCGTTGCCCACAAGGTTCATAAAAATTTGGGATATTTTGATGGGGTCCCCGAGCAGTTGTTGCGGAATATTGGAATCGTAATGCAAAACCAGTTTGGTCTTGTTCTCATTGGCATTTTGCTGTAGGGAATCCACCACATCTGTGAGCACCTTGTGCAATTTGAACTCGATGTTCAAGGTTTCCAGTTTGTCGGCATCTATTTTGTTGATCTGAAGGATGTCGTTGATAAAGTTCAATAGATATTCCCCAGAAAACTTCAATGACTTTAAATGTTCTTTCTGATGCTCGGCCGGATTTTCCTCCAACAGCAAATGGGTGAGTCCCGTAACAGCGTACAAGGGCGTTCTCAACTCATGGGTCACGGTGGAAAGGAAATTGGTCTTGGCTTCCATGGCAGACACTGCAGAATCCCTGGCCAACTCCAATTCTTTGTTCTTGGTGTACAGCAGATCATTGGTCTTGAGTTTGATCTGGTTGTTCCTGAAAAGGGATACCGCCAACAACGAGATGATGGTCAAAAATGCCGATGTGAGTATGGCCGTAATTTCGGATCGGTTCTTGGATTCGCTCAGTTCCTCGTTTTTGGCCGTGAGCTTGTTGATCTCGTTCATTTGGTGCTCAAACCGGATCTTGTCCGCAGTTTTCGCTTCCAATTTGGCCTTTTCTATGTTGAAGATGGAATCCTTTATCTTTTCCAGGACTTTTTTGTAGTGTAAAGACTCGTCAAAACGCCCGGTTTTCTCATAAATAATGGAAAGCCGCTCATTGGCTATCCTGATTTCCTTAGCAAATCCATGTTTTTCTGCTAGCTCCAGTGCAGCCTTTGAATGTATGATGCCCTCTTCCAAATCGCCCAAGTCTAGACTTATCTTCGCCAGTTGCAGATTGGCCTTGGTGGCCAGATAAACGCGTTCTTTGTCATCGGAATTTACGATGAGCGCATGAAGGTTTTTTATGGCGTCCTCGTACTTTTCTATGTTCGTGAAGATATACGCCTCCAAAAGAAGGATATTGTTGCTAAGGTTCCTGTTATTGCTCAGCATCCGCGATTCTTCCAATGATTTGAGCGACTGGAAATTGTTGCCCTCCTCAAACCTTAGTGCCGCATCCAGATACAGGTGGAAAGCCTGACCATAGGAATAAGAGATATCCTTCAGCAGAATACTGGCCCTGTCCCAATAAAAAATGGCAGTTTCCCTATCGCCCTCCTCCAAAAAAAGGCGGGCATATTGATGGTATGTGTCCAGTAAAAGTTTGGCATCTTCGTTGCTCTCCGCTATTTTGGCTGCCTCATCCAAGGTTTCCAAAGCCTTGTCTATTTTATTTTGGTGCCTGTACACCGTGAAATTGTCAAAGATGGACTGTACTTTCGAGGTGGAACTGATATCTTTTTGACCAAAAGAAATATGGGTGCAAACTAAGGTGCACAGCAAAAACAGCGTTTTGACGCTTATCCATTTGTGTGGTAAACTTGAGGTCAAACGTAATTTTTCTTTATAAGCAAAGCCATTAAATCAATAATTCTGGAACAATATCCAGTTTCATTGTCATACCATCCAATTATTTTCACCATTTTTCCAATAACGGAGGTCATCAAAGAATCAAACGTACAAGAATGGGAACTATTGTTTATATCGATAGAAACAATTGGGTCTTCTGTATAGTACAGTACGTTTTTTAGGTCATTTTCGGCATAACTCTTAAAGGTAGCATTAATTTCTTTGATAGAGGTTTCTTTTTTGACGTTAAAGGTGATGTCCGTCAATGATCCGTTGGGCACTGGAACCCGTATGCCGCAGCCTCCAATAACGTCGGACAATTCCGGGAAAATCTTTGTCAAAGCCTTGGCGGCCCCTGTTGTGGTGGGAATGATGGATTGTGCAGCGGCCCTGGCACGCCGCAGATCGCGATGGGGTCCGTCGTGAAGACTCTGATCGGAAGTATAGGAGTGGATCGTGGTGATATAGGCTTGCTCTATTCCACATAGCTCATTGATAACCTTGATCATGGGCGCCGCATTGTTGGTGGTACAGGAAGCGTTGGAAATGATATGGTCATCCGCTTGAACAAATTCCTCATTGACCCCAATCACCACCATTTTAATGGTATCATCCTCTGGTGGAACGGAAAGTATGACCTTTTTTGCCCCATTTTTCAGGTGGAACTCCAAATCCTCCCTTTTTTTGAATCTTCCGGTGGCTTCCACGACCACATCCACCCCATGCTGCCCCCAATCTATGCCCTTCGGGTGTTGTTGGTTGAGCACTTGGATCTTTTTGCCATTCACAATGATAGATTCTCCTTCAGCATGGATTTCCGCATTGAAAACACCATGGATACTGTCATACTTTAAGAGGTGCGCCAAGGTTTTGGCGTTCGCTAGATCGTTGATGGCGGCAACCGTTATATGGGGATGTCCGTCAAGGAGTCTAAAAAGTGTTCTTCCGATTCGTCCGAACCCATTGATGCCAACAGTGATATTTTTCATGGAATTTGGGGTATTCTAGCTATTGTATGTGTTTGTGCGCCTTGTAGGATGAGCGCACCAAAGCACCACTTTCTACATGCCTGAAGCCCATTTCCAATCCAATTTCCTCATATTTTCGAAATTGCTCCGGCAGAATGAACTGTTTTACGGGAAGATGCTTTTTGGATGGTTGTAGATATTGCCCAACGGTCACCACGTCCACATCCACTTTCCTTAAGTCTTCCATGGTGGCAATGACCTCGTCTTCCTGTTCTCCCAAGCCTAGCATGATACCGGATTTGGTGCGGTTTGCCCCATTTTTCTTCAAATAGTCCAATACGCCCAAACTTCTTTCGTATTTGGCCTGGATTCGGACCTCACGGGTAAGTCTTTTTACGGTTTCCATATTGTGGGAAATGACCTCGGGAGCCACCTGTAGTATCCTGTCTAAATGGGTTTCAATTCCCTGAAAATCAGGAATCAGGGTTTCTAGGGTCGTTTCTGGGTTCATTCTCCTTACCGCTTTTACGGTTTCAGCCCAAATAATGGAACCCATGTCTTTTAGATCATCCCGATCCACCGAAGTGAGCACCGCGTGTTTTATGTTCATGATCTTTATGGAACGGGCCACTTTTTCAGGCTCCGCCCAATCCACGCTTTCGGGCCTCCCGGTTTTTACGCCACAAAATCCACAGGAACGGGTGCAAATATTGCCCAAGATCATGAAGGTAGCGGTACCTTCTCCCCAACATTCGCCCATATTGGGACAACTTCCGGAAGTACAGATGGTGTGCAGGTCATATTTGTCCACAAGACCTCTCAACTGGGTATATTTCTTGCCGGTTGGGAGTTTTACCCTTAGCCATTTCGGCTTGCCCTTTGGGGGGATAACGTTTTCCGCTACGCTAGTGCTCATGCAACAAAATTTGATTTACAAAGATACGAAACTGGAAAGTAAACCCAGACCCAAGAAATGGGTCACTTTTTTTTGATGATCTCCGCCAAAAGTTTTCTGGCGCGAAGCAGTTTTACCTTTATGTTGTTTACAGGCTCGTTGAGCTCCTTGGCGATATCGGCATAGGTCATTTCGTTGAAATACCTGAGGTTGATCACTTTTTGGTAGTGGGTCTTCAATTTTTTGATGTCCTGGAGCAGATCCGCCAAATTCTGTTCGATGATGAGCCTGTCCTCAACCGATGGGGTCTCGTCCAAGACCTTTTTCACCTCATCTCCCTCAACTTCGTCCAAAAGGCTTCTTTTTCTTTTTCGGATGAGGTCTACGTGCAGGTTTTTGGAAATGGTGATGAGCCACGTCTTAAATTCATAGGCTTCATCATAGGTCTTTATCTTATCAAATGCCTTGGAGAAGGTTCGTATGGTAATGTCCTCGGCATCATTTTCATTTTTGGTGCGCATCAATTGAAAACCGTACACATCGTTCCAAAAGGTGTCCAATAAAGTACTGAAGGCAATTTGGCTTCCCTCCTTTGCCTTTTGTATGTTTTCCTTGATGGATTGTTCCGTTTTCTCCAAAAATGCGGTTTTTCCGTGTGGAATTTGCGAATGGGTTATCGTAATTCTGGTAGGGAGTCCTTTTTGCAATCTTGCTCATTGGGGAGTTTTCCGCAAAATCCGCAGGGTTCCCCTTCTTTGTTGAGATAAGGATTTTGGCTTGCGCAGGTACCCGCGAACCTACCGTCTTTTTTGGACCATATCTTTATGGCGATTCCGGCAAAGGCCAGTGCCAAGAGGCCAATGGTCAACAATGCTAACTTCATATTCCAACTTTTGCACAAAGGTACAAAATACGCACCTAAAAGGTGTGCTGTTTAAGGATACTTTTGGATACCCTTAATACGCAATGTTGGCCACAATGTTTTCGACGGTGGGTGCTGTGTTGCCTCCTTCGGGTTCAACGGTTATGTAGCTCACGGCATTGTCGGCATAAGGTAATGCCAATAATTTGCCCTTATCATCAAATTGCTTGATAACTCCCAGATTGACCAATTCCCCGTTGACTTCGGCCCACATTTGGAAGCACTTGTTCTCAGGCAGATTCGGAACATTGCTCACATTGATATAGGAGAGTTTTTTTACGGGATTGATGTAGGCTATGGCCTTGAGTTCTTTGCCTTCCCTTTGCCCTTTAAGGGTGTATTTTCGGGTATCTGGGTTGTTCAGGACTATGAACTGGTTCCTCATATCTTCCAGTTGGTCCTTCATGTTGTTCTCCAAATATTTGATTTTATTGGAAACCAGGGTGTTCTCTTCCTGCAAGCTTTTATTTTGGCTCCAGAAAAAGTAGGAGGAACCGGCAAAAATCATAATCGCAACACTGGCCGCAATGGAATAGCGGAGAAACTTTCTATTGGCCACTTTTTCCATTTTTGCACTTTTCAAGATGATTTCCTTGAGACCCTCGGGTGTCTTCTTGGCATACATCTTGGCAAAGGCTTCCAGGTTGTCCTGAAGCTCATTGTAGGTATCCCTAACTTCAGGATACATGGCAATGTACCTTTCGGCTTGTTGTGATTCTTCTTTTGTGGTATCGCCCAAAAGATATTTTTCCAATATATCGGAATCCAGAAATATTTTTACTTTTTCCTTCATGGCACTAAAATTAGTATTAGGAGTAGGGTCAATGTGGCTCCGTAAATCCTTCCAAGTTCCCTGAGACCAATTTTTAATCTCGACTTGATGGTCCCCAGTGGAATGTCCAGTTCCTCACTCGCCTCCTGTTGCGTCATGCCCTCAAAAAATAGGGCTTCCAGGACAATCCTGTACTTAGGTTCCAACTTGTCCAAGTTTTCTTGGACATCCAGATGATCGGGCCTTATGCCGTCAACTCCTAGCTTATATACGTCAGAAACGTCCATTTGGACTTCTCTGTCCGATTTATTGTTTACACTTCTAAGTTTGTCAATGGCGGTATTCCGGGTAATGCGGAACAGCCAGGTGAACAACTTGGCTTTGGAAGCATCATAGGTATCTGCCTTTTTCCAGATTTTGATGAAGCTTTCCTGGAGTACATCCTGAGCCAATTCTTCGTCCTTTACCACTTTGTAGGCCACACCAAAGAGCGTATCCCCATAGTGCTCGTACAGCAAGGATATTGCCTTGTCATCCTTTTCAGCAAGGAGTGAAACAATGTGTCGTTCAATCAGTGTGCTCATTTAAAGTAAAATTTTTTTCGGGGCGAAAATCTAAAATAAGGTTTATATCGTATATACTACAACGTTGTGAGGGAAAAAGCAGTATCGTAGCGTTCTAATTGCAATAAGGAGCTGAGTCTCATACAGTATAATAAATTTGGTTAGTTTGGTTTGGTATAACCCCCGTTATTGGTGCAATGCGGGGGTTATTTTATGATGTTCACCTCCGGTTGGATATCAACCCCAAATTTCTGGGCCACCTCTTTTTGGATCTGTTCCGCCAATTTTAGGATTTCCCCACCGGTGGCATGGCCATAGTTTACCAGCACAAGGGCTTGTTTTTCGTGCACACCGGCCTCTCCAAACCTTTTTCCCTTAAACCCGCATTGCTCAATAAGCCAACCTGCGGGGATTTTGTATTCTTCCTCATCAACTTTGTAATAGGGGGTCTCGGGGTGTTTTTTGATCAATTTTTCGTGGGCCTTTTTGGTGATTACGGGGTTTTTGAAAAAACTTCCGCTATTTCCCAAAACGTTGGGGTCTGGCAATTTGCTTTGGCGGATGGCAATGACCGCTTTGGAAATATCCTGTATTGTGGGATAGATTACACCATCCTTTTGGAGTTGGTCCTCAATGGCACCGTACCCTGTGTTCAAGGCGTGGTTTTGCTTGGTCAACCGAAGGTTCACCGAAGTGATGATATACTTGTTCTTGGCCTCGTTCTTAAAAATGGAATCCCGGTACCCAAACTGGCAGGCCTCCCGATCAAAAGAGACCAGTTCACCAGTTTCCATGTCCATGGCGGCACAGCTCACAAAAACATCCTTGAGTTCCACGCCATAGGCACCAATGTTCTGTATGGGAGCGGTTCCCACATTCCCGGGGATCAAGGACAGGTTTTCCAATCCGCCATAGCCCTTTTCCAAGCTCCAGAGCACCAAACCATGCCAATTTTCGCCGGCCATGGCCTTGATCTCCACATCACCATCATTTTCTTCCACAGTGCCGATGCCTTTTAGGTTGATGTGCATCACCAGTGCATCAATGTCCTTGGTGAGCAATATATTGCTGCCGCCGCTTATGATGAACTTTTTTGGGTATGCCTCTAACTCAAGTACCTTTTGAAGTTGCGCCAATCCAGTGATTTCCACAAAAAATTTGGCATTGGCCTCTATACCAAAGGTATTGAACGTTTTGAGGGATATGTTTTTCTGGATATTCACAGAGCGTTGTACTGTTTTAGGGCCTCTCCCAATATGTGCACGGCCTTTACAAGCTGGTCTTTCTCCAGTACATAGGCTATCCTTATTTGGTTCTTGCCCAGCCCTGGTGTGGCATAAAATCCGGCGGCGGGGGCCACCATTACCGTATTCCCGTCCATTTCAAATTTTTCGAGCAACCACTGTGCAAAATCATCCGCATCGTCAACGGGAAGTTCTGCCACACAGTAAAAGGCTCCTTGGGGGATGGCCACTTTTACCCCTTCCAGTTTCTGAAGTTCCGAGATAAGAATGTTCCTTCTGGAAACGTATTCTTCAATGACATCATCAAAATACTCCTGAGGGGTTTCCAATGCCGCTTCACTGGCGATCTGTGCAAAGGTAGGGGGCGATAAGCGCGCTTGCGCAAATTTCAAAGCTGTTTGGATGACATCCTTGTTTTTGGAAACCAGGCAGCCAATGCGGGCACCGCACATGCTATACCTTTTGGATACGGAATCCACCACTATGGCGTGTTCCTCGAGCCCTTTTTCCCGTAGGATGGAATGATGTTGCCTTCCTTCATAGGTAAATTCGCGGTATACTTCATCCGCAATCAGGAAAAGGTCGTGTTTTTTCACCAATGCCGCCAGCTGTTGGATTTCCTCCTTGCTATAGAGATAGCCTGTCGGATTGCCGGGATTGCAGATAAGAATGGCCTTTGTCCTTGGGGTTATCAATTTTTCAAAATCGGAGATAGGGGGCAGGGCAAAATTGTTTTCTATGGTGGATACAATGGGGACCACTTTTACTCCCGATGCCGTGGCAAATCCGTTATAGTTGGCATAAAATGGCTCCGGAATGATGATTTCCTCATCGGCATCCATAATGGTTCCCATGGCAAAATAAAGGGCCTCTGAACCGCCCGTGGTCACAATGATATCCTTGGCCGTGACATGGATGTCGTTTTTGGCGTAATAGGCCGCAATTTTCTCTCGATAAGTCTCTGAACCCTCCGTCATGCTATAGGCCAATACCTCAATATTGTGGTTTCTAACCGCATCCAAGGCTATTTTGGGCGTTTTGATATCCGGTTGTCCAATATTGAGATGAATGACATGGGTTCCCCGTTTTTTTGCGGCTTCCGCGTAAGGGACCAATTTGCGGATTGGGGAGGCGGGCATCCGCTTCCCTTTTTTAGATATACTTGGCATGCACGAAATTTTACGCAAAAATGGGAAAACCAACAGATGAAAGCAACACATTTGGTCATTATTTCAGAGGTTACGGGAATGTTAAATAAAAGCCTTGATCTTCGAATATTTTGTATATTTAGTAAGCTTAACCATTTAGAAGTAAGCAAATTGAAAAAAAACCTACATTTTTTTACGCTTCTTTTAGTGTTGTCTCCCTTGTTGATTTCAGCACAGGGATTTAAATTGCCCAAGGACCAGAAATTCCAAAAGATCAAGTTTGAACTGGTCAATAATCTCATCATCGTTCCAGTGGAGATCAATGGAACGGAACTTACCTTTGTGTTGGATTCCGGGGTGGGCAAGCCCATCCTCTTCAACCTTTCCGATCAAGATTCCATTCCCATCAACAATGTCACTGAGGTAACCATACGGGGTTTGGGGGATGGACAACCTATGAAAGCCTTGAAATCAAGGGGCAATGCCTTTAAGTTGGGAAAGGCCAAGAACTATAACCAAGACCTGTATGTGGTCTTGGACAAAGGAATCAATTTCTCTACCTCATTGGGCATTCCGGTACATGGCATTTTGGGGTACGAACTGTTCAGGGATTTCATCGTGGAAATCAATTACAGTGCACAGAGCATCAAACTCCATAATCCAGAGCTTTATGAGTATAAGGACAACAAAAGATCCCAGACCCTTCCTTTGTCCATTGATAAAAAGAAAGCCTATGTGGAAGGAACGGTTTTGATAAAGGACTCGGCAAATGTTCCTGTAAAATTGTTGGTGGATACCGGGAGCAGTGATGCCCTTTGGCTTTTTCACGAACCCGAAAAAGGGTTGGAGATTCCCGAGAAAAACTACGAAGATTTTCTGGGCCGAGGCCTTAGTGGTGATATTTTTGGCAAGCGGACCAAGATCAATGGGATCAAAATAGGTGATTTTGAGCTCAAGGATGCCAAAGCTGCATTTCCTTACCGCGAATCCTTCGGATTTATTAAAAATCTTGGAGACCGCAATGGAAGCGTAGGCGGGGAGATCTTAAAGCGATTCAACATTATTTTTGACTACTCCAAAGAACAGGTGACACTTACCAAGAACGGGAATTTCAATGCCCCCTTCCAATATAATTTGGCAGGTATTGACCTGCAACACAATGGTTTGCGATATATTGCAGAGAGCATAGCCGATTTTAACGGCGTGGTGCGGGATGAAGACTCGACCTTTGGAAATGTCCAGATCCTATTGGAAAACAAGACCCGGTTAAGTCTTGTGCCGGAAATCATTGTCTCGGGTATTCGGGCAGGTAGTCCCGCAGATGAGGCTGGACTGCGGGAGGGTGATGTAATTTTGGCCGTCAATGGCAAAAGCATACATCGTTACAAACTCCAGGAAGTCCTCAAAATGTTGAACGAGAAAGAAGGAAAACGTGTTCGGGTGTTGATAGAGCGCTACAACCAGGATTTGCTGTTTTCCTTTGTATTAAAAAAAGTCTTTGACGACGATTAATGAAAAAAGCCCCAAAAACTTAGGTTTTCAGGGCTTCTCCTCGTAGTGTTTTTATTCCTTATTTGGCTCCTTCGGCTTTTACCGTTCCCTTTATTTTAAGGACTTTGGTCGGAGTATCCGCATTGGAGGTCACAGTGATGGCCTTTCTGATGGGGCCAACCCTGTTGGTATCGTATTTTACTTCGATCTGGCCAGTTTTACCGGGCAAGATGGGTTCTTCTGGTTTTTTGGGGATGGTACATCCGCAACTTGATCTTACATCACTGATCACCAAAGGCGCCGTACCTGTATTGGTGAATTCAAACACGCGGACACCATCGCTGCCCTTTTCAATTTCACCATAATCAATGGTCTCACTCTTAAATTCAATTTTTTGGGCGTGTATCGCTAAAGAAAACAGCCCTACAAACAACATGAGTACAGTTTTTTTCATCATTTCTAGTTTTGGGTGAACTTCAAATGTAGATGTTTTCCATCCTGCATCCAAAATTCTTTTGTTATGTAATAACGTTACTTATTTTTGTTTCGTATTTCTAGATTGGCTCTTATCGAAAGAATAGCGTAAAATTAACATTGCACTTTCCCTTAAAAGACCATCTGGTTCCACATAACAAAAACTATACCGAAAATGGATATTCCATCGAAATATGAACCCAATAGGGTGGAGGGGCATTGGTATGCCTACTGGATGAAGCATGGGTTTTTCAGCTCAAAACCAGATGAAAGGGAGCCGTATACCATAGTCATCCCACCCCCCAATGTCACGGGGGTGCTTCATATGGGGCATATGCTCAACAATACCCTTCAGGATGTGCTGATCAGGAGGGCCCGTTTGTTGGGCAAAAATGCATGTTGGGTACCTGGCATGGACCATGCTTCCATTGCCACGGAGGCCAAAGTGGTCGCAAAATTGAAGGAAGATGGTATCAATAAAGCGGAGTTGTCCCGGGAAGATTTTCTAAAACATGCTTGGGACTGGACCAATGAGTATGGAGGTGTTATCCTTCAACAGCTGAAAAAATTGGGCTGCTCCTGCGATTGGGACCGTACAAAATTCACCATGGATGACGACATGTCAGCCTCTGTCATCAAAGTTTTTGTGGATTTATACAATAAAGGTCTGATTTACAGGGGCTACCGAATGGTCAATTGGGACCCAGAGGCCAAGACCACCCTATCCGATGAGGAAGTAATCTACGAAGAAAGACAGGGCAATCTCTACTATTTGGCCTATCCCATAGAAGGTTCGGATGAAAAAGTGATCATTGCCACCACCCGCCCAGAAACCATCTTGGGAGATACTGCCATTTGCATCAACCCCAATGATGAACGCTACCACCATTTAAGGGGAAAAAGGGCCATTGTGCCAATCTGCGGCAGGGTTGTTCCCATTATTGAGGACGAATATGTTGATATTGAATTTGGTACCGGTTGTTTAAAGGTCACTCCTGCCCACGATGAAAATGACAAAAATCTGGGAGACAAACATGGTCTGGAAATCGTTGACATTTTTAACGAGGACGCCACTTTGAACTCCTATGGCCTTCATTATCAGGGCAAGGACCGCTTTGTGGTTCGGAAGGAAATTACCAAGGAATTGGAGAATAAGGGTTTTTTGGTAAAGACCGAGCAGCACACCAATAAAGTAGGGACTTCGGAACGTACCAAAGCGGTAATAGAACCCCGATTGTCCGACCAGTGGTTTCTAAAGATGGAACAATTGGCAAAACCAGCCCTTAATGGGGTATTAAAGACAAAGGATGTTAAATTCTATCCTAAAAAGTTTGAGAATATCTATCGTCATTGGATGGAGGGCATCCGCGATTGGAACATTTCCCGCCAATTGTGGTGGGGCCAACAGATTCCCGCCTACTACTATGGGGATGGAAAGGATGATTTTGTGGTTGCAGAAACTCTGGAGCAGGCTTTGGAAATGGCAAAATCCAAAAATCCAAAAATCACTGCCCCTGATTTGAGACAAGACCCCGATGTGTTGGATACATGGTTCTCATCTTGGCTATGGCCCATTAGTGTCTTTGGTGGTATTTTGGAGCCCGATAATGATGAGGTCAACTACTATTACCCTACCAGCGATTTGGTGACTGCGCCGGATATCATCTTTTTCTGGGTAGCCCGAATGATCATGGCAGGATATGAGTATCGGGGCAAAAGACCTTTTGAAAATGTATATTTTACAGGATTGGTTCGCGACAAACAGCGCAGGAAAATGTCCAAACAATTGGGCAACTCTCCCGATGCCTTGAAACTTATTGAGGATTTTGGGGCGGATGGCGTACGTGTGGGATTGTTGTTGAGTTCATCAGCGGGCAATGACATTATGTTCGATGAATCCCTATGCCAACAGGGAGCCAATTTTGCCAATAAGATTTGGAATGCTTTCCGATTGGTGAAGGGATGGGAGGTAGCCGATTTCCCCCAACCTGAAGCCGCAAAAGTGGGGATTGAATGGTATACGGCCAAGTTCAATCAAACTTTGACGGAGATTGAAGACCATTTTTCCAAATACCGGATTTCGGATGCCTTGATGGCCATCTATAAATTGGTCTGGGACGATTTCTGCTCTTGGTTGCTCGAAATCGTGAAACCCGCTTATCAACAACCAATAGATAAGAAGACCTTGGATGCCGTGATTCAATTGTTTGAGGAAAATCTGAAGCTATTGCACCCTTTTATGCCATTTTTGACGGAGGAAGTTTGGCAGCATATGGCAGAACGCACTCCAGACCAAGCCTTGATTGTTTCCGATTGGCCAAAGGCAGGGAAAGCAAATGCTTCCTTGATTGCAGATTTTGAGTTTGCCGCAGAGGTGATCTCGGGGGTACGGACCATCCGAAAGGAAAAGAACATTCCCCAAAAAGAAACCTTGGAACTCTCCATCCTGAATGCTGAGAACATCGATGGGAAAATGGACCCCATCATTCTAAAATTGGCCAATCTATCAAAATTGGAAACTGTGGATGCCGGTTTGGACGGCGCCTTGAGCTTTCGGGTAAAGAGCAACGAATATTTTGTTCCCATGGGCGATGCCATTGATATTGAGGCTGAAATCAAAAAACTTACGGAGGAACTTAATTATACCCGTGGGTTTTTACAGTCCGTCCAGAAAAAGTTGAGCAATGAACGTTTTGTGAACAATGCCCCGGAAAATGTGGTGGCCATTGAAAAGAAAAAAGCTGCCGACGCCGAGGCCAAGATCGAGACCTTGGAGAAGAGTTTGGCAAGTTTGGGATGAGGTTGGATATCAATCCAGAATTCTAAACCACCAATTCAATCGAAAGGTTTTCGTACTTTTTCATAACTTAGGATTATGGAATCATACGCAACCGCACTTTTATATGCCACACCCTTCTTTTTGGGATTGGTGCTTTTTGAGGTGCTTTACGGGCATCTGGTAAAAAAGCAGAAGCACAATATCATGGACACGGTGAGCAGTCTAAGCTCCGGCCTTACCAATGTGATCAAGGATTCCTTGGGGCTTGTGGTCATCCTGGTCAGTTATCCTTTTTTGTTGGAACATTTGGCCCTGATCGAGATCAAAGCCACTTGGTTGGTCTGGGTGGTTGCATTTGTGGCCCTTGACTTCGCCGGTTATTGGAACCATCGCTTGAGCCACCACATCAACTTTTTTTGGAACCAGCATGTGATCCATCACAGTAGTGAGGAATTCAACTTGGCTTGTGCTTTACGTCAGCCCATCTCCAATCTTTTGGGATATTATGCCCTATTGCTGATTCCGGCCGCGCTTTTGGGCGTTCCAGAGAAGGTAATCGCTATTTTGGCGCCCATACATCTCTTTGCCCAGTTCTGGTACCACACCCAGCATATCGGTAAAATGGGATGGGCAGAATACATTATCGTCACGCCTTCACAGCATAGGGTGCACCATGCCATCAACCCAGAATACATCGATAAAAACTTAGGGCAGATTTTGTGCATTTGGGACCGTATGTTCGGGACCTTCCAAGAAGAATTGGATGAAGTGCCCCCACAGTATGGAGTATTGAAACCGGCCAGCACCTGGAATCCCATCATCATCAACTTTCAACATTTGTGGCGATTGATCAAAGATGCCTGGCGTACGAGAAGCTATTGGGACAAGCTCAGGATTTGGTTTATGCCCACCGGATGGCGGCCCATGGATGTAAAGGAAAAATATCCGGTACCCATTATTGAGGATGTGTACAATTTCAAAAAATACAAGCCCGAGGCCTCCAAGACCTTGAAGGGATATTCCATATTTCAATTGACGGTGAACACCATTCTGATGCTTTTTATGTTCTACAACTACTCCGAAATTGGGTTCAGTGGTCTATTGTGGTTCGGGGCCTTTGTAGTTATGGGGATTTATGGTTACACCACTTTGATGGATAGGGAGCCATACGCCATTTGGATTGAAGTTTTTAGGGGAATAGCCGGGCTAGCGCTTATTTTTATGACCAGTGATTGGTTTGGCCTGGATGCCTATTTGCGCTTTGGAAGTTATTTTGTCGCGGTCTATTTTATGATCACCATCTTTGGGGGCATTTACTTCACCTATTTTGAAAAGAGCTACGCCACTCCCAATTTGGCTTCCTAAAGTTTTTTCATTTCGTTGTTGACGAGGTCGATGTAGCTTTGCATGGCCTCCTCCATGCCAATATTCTGCGCTTGGATGAGGGCATTGGCCTTAAAGGCATTGATCAATGGGGTTTTACTGCCCGGATTGTCGTAATTTTTGGTGGCAATCTTGTAATAGGCATACAATTTGAGCAAAAGGTCGGCGGGCAAGGGTTCCGTATAACCACTCACAAAGGCAACGGCCTCTTCAAACTGTTTATGTAGTTCCGCATCAATCATCTTGCTTGCGGATAGAGGCTATGCAAGTTTTCGCCCCGACCACTTTTTGGTTCAATTTCACCGTAACGTTGCAATCCAAAGGCAGCAAAAGGTCCACCCTGGAACCAAATTTGATAAATCCGGCGTCCTGTCCCTGTGTAACCTGTTCTCCCTCTTCCGCATAGTTTACAATGCGACGTGCCATGGCACCGGCAACCTGCCGATATCCTATTTGTCCAAATTTGGGCGTATGTATCACCACGGTGGTCCGTTCGTTTTCAGTACTTGATTTTGGGTGCCAAGCCACCAAGTATTTTCCGGGATGGTATTGGGAGTAGGTTACCGTACCACTGGATGGATAACGGGTAACATGCACATTGAGCGGGGACATGAAAATGGATACCTGCCTACGTCGGTCCTTGAAATATTCTGTCTCCTCCACTTCCTCTATGACCACCACCTTGCCATCCACAGGGGCCAAGATCTCATCAAAATTTGGGGTTACCGATCTTTTTGGGTTTCTGAAGAACTGCAGTATCATGACCAACAGGATAAGGGCCGCGATCTGTACGGCAAATCGAACCCATTCCACGCCAATATAATATTGCGCGGCAAGAGTTGCGGCGACCACAAGAAAAAAAGTAGTGATGATTATTTTTTGTCCCTCTTTATGAAACATAGGAAAACAGATTAAGTGTCAAATAAGCAAACGGGGCGGCAAATACAAGACTGTCCAATCTATCCCAGACCCCTCCATGTCCTGGCAATATGGCCCCACTGTCCTTTACACCGGCCAACCTTTTGAACTTGGATTGTAGCAAATCGCCCAAACTGCCCATAAGTACAATGACCGTGGCAAGTATCATCCATTCGAACAATGCCAATTTGGCTTCATAGCCTGCCAAAATGTAGGCCGCTACCAATGCAAAAATAAGACCTCCCAAAGAACCTTCAATGGTTTTTTTTGGAGAAACTGCGGGATATAATTTTGTACGCCCCAAGGTTCGGCCAACCAAATAGGCAAAAGTATCGTTCACCCATATCAGAATAAAGATCCCCATAATAAGGAACTGGGCAAAATCATCATCTTTGTAAGGGATCATGGTCAAAAAAATACACCCACCCCCAACATAGAACACCGCGATGACAATTTTTTGGAAGTCGGCGAACTTCCAGTCTTTTTTGGAGAATAGAAATACCAACAAGGCCAAATCCACCGTGATGGTCAAGAACATCAAAGCTGTGACCAATGTCTTGTCCCGCACCAAATAGATGAAAATCCACCAAAGTGCCAGATAGGCTATAAAAATGTAGTAGCCTTTGAGTTTGACAATTCTTCTGAACTCATACAGGCAAGCCAGTCCAAATCCCATAAAGAGAAAATCAAAGGCATCTGAACTTAAAAAAACCGATCCCAAAAGGAGTACCACATAGATGGCACCTGTAATGGAACGCCTTAAGATTTCTTTCATGGGGTTAGTAGTCTTCTAGGAGCAAAAGATATACATTTTTTGAGGCACTTCCATAGGACAGGAAATCATTCTTGTTTTCTGGTGTAGGCTGAAAGTGCTTTAGGGTAGTGATGTTGTTTGGGATGTTCTTTTTGTATTTTTCCTTGATGATCTTCAACGCCTCGCTGATGGAATCCACCAATTGGCTGGTGGTGGCGAAGACAATGAGATTGGATGGCAGTTCATCCAATTTTTTTTCCCGGATCTGGTTGGAACAGACCAAAATGGATCCATTGTGCGCGATCAAATGCTCGCAGGTGGTAAAAAAGATGTCACTTTCCTGACGTTTTTCGGTAAATGCCATGTTTTCCGAAGCGAACCGTGTTTCCAATCTTGGGTCGAGCGAGTAAAAAAACTGGTTCTGCCAATCGTTTTCGGAGATGATATTTTTTAAGGCCTCGGAAACTTCTGAAAAATCTTCGCAGTAAATGAACTTACCGCCATTTTTTTTGAAGTAAATCGTGAATTTTTCATCAACGGGAATTTTTAGATCGGGCATATGATCCCCCCGGGTTTCCAAAGTTTCCCTGGAAACCTTTTTGCCTCCTCCGAAAAGTTTGCCAAAAACTCCCATCTACGGTTTCACGAACATTTTACAATAAAATTTAAGGTTGATCCGGCGCCATGCTTATCCTGCGGTCTCCAATTCTTCCTTTTCAAATGGCCTTTTGCCAAAAATCTTTTCCAAATCGTCTTTAAAGATAACTTCTTTTTCCAACAATCTTTCAGCAAGTTCCGTGAGCTTATCCTTGTTTTCTCGCAACAATTTGATGGCCCTTTGGTATTGCTCTTCAATGATTTTTGATATTTCCATGTCTATTTTTTGGGCGGTCTCCTCACTATATGGTTTGGTAAAGCCATATTCGTTCTGTCCCGTGGAATCGTAATAGGTAATGTTGCCCAACTCATCATTGAGTCCATAAATGGTAATCATGGCCCGGGCCTGTTTGGTCACTTTTTCCAAATCGCTCAACGCCCCGGTGGATATTTTGTTGAAAATCACTTTTTCAGCGGCCCTGCCTCCCATGGTGGCACACATTTCGTCCAACATTTGGTCCGTACGCACGATCAAACGTTCCTCTGGAAGGTACCAGGCAGCCCCAAGGGATTGCCCACGGGGAACTATGGTGACCTTGACCAATGGAGCGGCATGCTCCAGCATCCAACTTACGGTGGCATGGCCGGCTTCGTGATAGGCAATGGTCTTTTTCTCCTCTGGGGTTATGATCTTATTTTTCTTTTCCAACCCGCCCACAATTCTATCCACCATCCAGAAAATCTTGCTTGGTCACGGCTTTTTTCTCCTTAGGGCGGCGTCAACGCAGCTTCATTGCATACGTTGGCAATATCGGCTCCGAAAACCCTGGGGTCTGTTTCGCCAAAAGTCCAAATCCAGGTTTCCGCTGTTTTTTATGGGGCGAAGATGGACCTCAAAAATTTCTTTACGTTCGTTAAGGTCCGGGAGGTCCACATAGATTTGACGGTCAAATCGTCCGGCACGCATCAAGGCCTTGTCCAGAACATCGGCGCGGTTGGTAGCGGCAAGCACAATGACATTGGTATTGGTACCAAAACCGTCCATTTCGGTCAATAACTGGTTCAAGGTATTTTCGCGTTCATCATTGGAGCCTGTAAAGTTGTTCTTGCCCCTTGCCCTACCGATGGCGTCTATCTCATCAATGAATATGATGGCAGGGGATTTGTCCTTGGCCTGTTTGAAAAGGTCACGCACCCTCGATGCCCCGACACCTACGAACATTTCCACGAAATCTGAACCCGATAGCGAGAAAAATGGAACCTTTGCCTCACCGGCCACGGCTTTGGCCAAAAGGGTCTTCCCTGTTCCCGGAGGGCCTACCAAAAGGGCCCCTTTGGGAATTTTTCCCCCAAGTGAGGTATATTTATCCGGATTTTTAAGAAACTCGACAATTTCCTGCACTTCTTCTTTGGCACCTTCCAATCCGGCCACATCCTTGAAGGAAGTGCGCGTATCCGTCTTTTCATCAAAGAGTTTGGCCTTGGATTTTCCAATGTTGAAAATTTGGCCCCCGGCACCGCCTCCACTGCCGCCGGACATTCTTCGCATCAAATAGATCCAAATTCCGATGATCAAGGCGAATGGGAGCAATGATAGCAATAGCTCGCCCAATACATTGGACTCTGTGTCAAAATCGACAATGGTGTCCAAGTTGTTTTCTTTTTTGATGCTATTTATTTCGTCCTCAAAGTTTTGGAGATCACCATAGTCCAAAATATACTGTGGGACCTTGGCCGCTGAAAAATTGAAGGGCTTGTCCGCCACGTTTTTGTGCACATCTTTCTGTAGGGCTTCTTCCGTTAGAAAGACCTTGGCCTGTCTGGTATTGGTGATGATCAGGATTTCTGCGATATCGCCATTGCGTAAAAACTCTTGAAGTTCTGATGTGGTGGTCTTTTCTGTACTGGAGAAGGTGCTCCCCCCAAAAAATTGGAAACCTATGATCAATGCGATAACCACGCCATAGACCCACCAAGAGCTAAAACGAGGTTTTTTAGGAGTATTTGGATTGTTTTCTTTTGCCATTTTAGTTTAAGAATTATAGCTGCTCTCCACCATGGTCACTTTGGCATCGCCCCAAAGCCCTTCTATATCGTAGAATTCCCTGATATGTTTTTGAAATACATGTACCACAACGTTCACATAGTCCATCAAGATCCATTCTGCATTGTCTGAACCTTCAACATGCCAAGGTTTGTCATGAATGGCCTTACTCACTGTTTTTTGGATGGAAGAAACAATCGCGTTTACATGCGTATTGGAAGTACCGTTGCAGATAATGAAATAGTCGCAGACTGTATTTTCAATTTCCCTAAGATCCAGTAGATTTATATCAACCCCTTTAACGTCTTCTATCCCGTGCAAAATTAAGGCAATCAGTTCATCTGCGCTCGCTTTCGTTTTCTGCATTCAAAAATTTTAGTTTTTACAAAGTTATATTTTTTTTGCTTTCTTAGCCCTAGATTTTAACATATCAATAGAGCGTGCCACATTGGGAGAACAATCACAAATAATCAAACTTGATGCCACGGACTCCACAAATCTTTTTTTAAAGGATCTGTTGCAGTCCAAATCCTTACCGGATTATACGGCCGTGGTTGCCCTGAACCAACGCAATGGAAGGGGGCAAATGGGAACGGTTTGGCAATCTGAAGAAGGTAAAAACTTGACATTCAGTGTTTTGAAAAAGTTCAATGCATTGCATGTGCAGCATCAGTTCAACCTGAACATTTGCGCTTCGTTCGCCGTATATGATGTGCTTGATGCCTTGGGAATGCCCGATCTTAAGGTGAAATGGCCCAACGACATTATGTCAGGTCCTTCAAAAATATGTGGCATTTTGATTGAAAATATCCTGAAAGGACAAAACGTGCAGCATGCCATTATCGGCATTGGATTGAATGTAAACCAGACTTTTTTTGAAAATCTGGACAAGGCGGCATCATTAAAGTCCATTACCGGCCGTTTTTTTGATCTGGATGAACTGTTACAGGCCATTTTGGAAAAACTCAAGCATTATTTTTCCGAGGTCGAGGGGAAGACCGTTGCCCAGTTGTTGCCCGCCTACGAACGTTTGCTGTTTAGAAAGGACAAACCATCAACATTTATGGATGCGCAGGGTGAGGTGTTCATGGGATTTATACGAAGGGTTTCTCCCAACGGAAAACTGGTCCTGGAATTGGAGGACCGAATTTTTAAGGAGTTTGAATTGAAGGAAGTATCCCTGTTGTATTAGGCGATCCTGTCCAGATTGGATGCAAGGGTTTCCATGAAATTGGTGATGGGGGTTTTGATCATCATGGCCATCATGGCGTTGAATTCGCCCTCAAAACTTAGCCCAACCTCACTTTCATTGTCCCCCAAGGCTTTGATGTCCCCGGTAAGGGTAAAGGGCAACTTGTCGCTGGCGGCGCCCAATACCACTTTTTCATTGGGGAGTTGTTCCTTCAACCTCAGCACTATTTCCGGCATGCCCTTTAGGGCAAACTTGAAGGTTTTTTCATCCAGAACCTCAAATTTGTCAATATTGTCCGGCATAAGGGTTTTGAAGTTTTTGATGTCAATAAGAAAATCAAATACTTCCTTATCGCTTTTGGCCACTCTCTTTTTGGGGACTTCGATGTGCATATGCTATCTTATTTCCATTCCTGTGGATTGGATTTCCACTGTAATAGGGTTTGTAATTGTGATTCCTTGATGTAATGGGTCTCTGAGGCTTGCTCGATCAGGTGATCATAGTCTGACAGGGTGTGCAGTTCCACATTTTCTTTTTGAAAATTGTCGGTCGCCACAGGAAAGCCGTAGGTAAAGATGGCCACCATGCCCTTTACGTTTACATCCTGGTCCCTCAGTGCCTTAACGGCATTTAAGCTGCTTTTTCCGGTACTGATCAAATCCTCGATGACCACCACACTTTGTCCAGATTGCAAATATCCTTCAATCTGGTTTTGCCTTCCATGCGATTTTGGTTCGGGCCTTACATATACAAAAGGGAGTCCAAGGGCCTCGGCTACCAATATTCCGATACCTATGGCACCTGTGGCCACTCCGGCTATCGCATCGGGTCTACCATAAAGGATTTCCACTTGTTTTGCCATCTCCTGCCTTACAAAATTCCGGATTTCCGGATAGGAAAGCATGATTCTGTTATCGCAATAAATTGGGGATTTCCACCCAGAAGCCCATGTAAACGGATTTTCGGGTTCCAACTTAATTGCATTAATTTGTAAAAGTAGTTCGGCAGTTTTTTTTGCAGTTTGCTTGTCTAAAACCATTGCGCAAATGTATGAAGTTTTTGTTAATGAAGCCCCACTCATCTTAACAAACAAGCGACCCGAAAATTCGAATGGGCACCTGTTCTCAATGGACGGTGACTCCATAATGCAGGCCATAGATCTGCTTGCCAGGGGTAAGTTGGACAAGGCGTACCTGTACCATCCCGATGAGAGGAGAATCCTGAACATCTTTATGCACAAAATCCCCGTGGTTGTGGCCGGTGGGGGCTTTGTGCGAAACGAAAAGGGAAAGGTACTGTTCATCTACAGAAACAAAAAATGGGATTTACCCAAGGGAAAGGTCGATAAGGGAGAATCCATAGAAAATGCGGCCATTCGTGAAGTGGAAGAGGAAACCGGGGTACGTGACCTGACCATTGAAAAGTTCCTTAGGACCACGTACCATGTTTTTAAGAGAAACGGTGAATATAGGCTGAAGCAAACGCACTGGTTCGCCATGTCAACTTCCTACAGCGGAAAGTTGGAAGGCGACAAATCCGAAGGTATCGTGAAGGTGAAATGGAAGGGCCCCAAAAAAGCGCAGAAGGCCTTGGAAAACTCTTACTATAACATTAAAATTTTGTTTGAAAACTGGCCTAGTTCCTAGGAATCAATGACGAAGCTTCACTGTCTTTGGCAATACGGTAGACTGGATAGTTGAGATAGGCATCTTCCAAATATTTTGATTGTTTGTATATCCAATCCAATTGGGCATACCAATCCCCTGAAAAATCCATGTCAAGTTTCCTTTTGGCCAAAAATTCCGCTTTGAGCACGGAATCCTTTTCGAGCATTTCTAGGGCGATATCCTCGAAGACATAGGGTGAAAAGTCTTCTTTTTGCTGCAACACAGTATCAAAAAAGTTCCAGTTGAAAAAGGAATCCACGGCATGGGGTTCCAAGGTTTCCAATAAATATCGGATACCTGTCTGGTGGGTGGGCACGATGATGTCGCCCGCCCTAAAGTGGATGGTCCGGACACTGTTCTCAACTTGGGTATTATAGTGGGGGTAGTGGCCTTCATAGGGCATTTGCCTGGTTTCGTATTCCAAAATCTTATAAGATTCCACCTCCAGGGCCGTATCCTTTTCCATCTTAAAATACTGGATGTTGTTGGCGTCCAGCCTTTCCAAAACTTTGTGCCATCCCTGTTTTATGATATAGGCATCGGGTACGGTTACGGTATCCCGGGGGACAAAATAGTTATAGTAGACCGTCTCTTTGGTAAAGGGCTTGCTTTCATCATATTTTAACCTGGAGAGGCCGGTCACCCCACTTTCAATGCGCTCGGCTTCATATCCTTTGAAGTTCAACGTGGAACTTTGTGTGGTATCCACTTGCCAATTAAGATAGTACTGGGCAAGGGCAAGATTTTCCTCCAAGGTATCTTTCCGTAATTTTTTAATGGTATCATGGTTTTTCTCCACAACCTCCATCAAACTTTGCATCAATTGATAGGTACCCTCCACCCTCTGTTTGTAGGGTTTCAGCATATGTGTTTCTACCATAAGCCCCAAAGTGCCCCAGAGGGTCGTATATCCTGTGGAGTACCGGGGATGGTCTATGAACTGGCTAAAGCCATATTCCGGGGGCCTATTGAAAACGTTTACGTAGGGGGTAATCTCCCAATCTTTGTCTGCCAGCGATTTTTCTAGATCGGGCATAAGGTTTTGGTGTAGGTATTTCCCCATTTCACCTCCCATTTTATTGTGCTGGGTAAACAAGTGGGTCAACGTATATTGGTAGTCGGCACCGTTGCTCACATGGTTATCCACAAAAACGTCCGGTTTTACCATATGGAAAATCTGGGTAAATGTCTCGGCATTTTTGGTATCCATCTTTATAAAGTCCCGATTGAGGTCATAGTTTTGTGCGTTTCCGCGAAAACCATATTCTTTTGGCCCATTTTGGTTTACCCGAGTGGTCGAATTTCGGTTCAGGGCACCACCAATATTGTAAATGGGAATGGTGATTAAGACGGTCTTTTCCGGACTGGGGATCCTTTTGGTGGCCAGATCGCGGTACAGCAGCATGGTGGCGTCAATACCGTCACTTTCTCCCGGATGTATACCGTTGTTGATCAGGATTACATTTTTTTCCTTGCGGACATTCTCCAAATTGAAATCCCCATCTGGATTAAAGGTGACCATATGGAGTGGATATCCACTGTCCGTTTTTCCGATGGTGTGGATGTTGATTTGGGGGAAATCGCGGGCGAGTTTTATATAGAAGGCAATGGTCTCTTCATAGGTCTCTGTCTCAAGGCCATGCGAGGCTTCATACAGTGTTTGGTATGAGGCCGTCTTGTCCTGGGTCTTTGTCTCACAGGACAGGCATAAAACCACAATTGCGAATAAAACAGTGTACTTCAAGATAGTAGGTTGCCTATTGGGGGTTATGGGCCCTCAGAATTATTCTTTCTCAAGATGTAAAAATAGGGAATATTATGATCATGATGCCAGATTGACCGTATCAAGATCTGATGGCTCAATTTTGAACAGGGGTTTGTTCTTAAAATTGAGACAATGAAGGCTTTTTTCCCTAAACTCGGCCCATTTTTGATAGTCTGAGGGATCTATGGAAGAGGTGATCATGTTGATGACCACTTTGTCCTTGATGTCCAACCCCACAAATTCTTCCAAAAAGTCCCATCCGTCCATTATGGGCATGTTGATGTCCAAGAAAATCACCTCAGGGACAGGGATTCCGTATTCCAGCCTGTTCTTAAGGTCCTCCAAGGCGCTCTTTCCATTTTCAAAGACTTGGATATCATCGCAAATAGCTGCGGGTTTCAGCATTTTTCTAATACCGAATACCGTTATTGGATCATCGTCAACAATATATATGCTGTTAACTTTCTTCATTAAAATAGACATTAAAGGTAGTCCCTTTATCCACTTCGCTATGTACGGTTACACCACCGCCCATGGCCTCAATTTGGTTCTTTGTGATATATAGCCCGAGCCCTCTGGCATCTTTTCTGTCATGGAAGGTCTTGTACATTCCGAATATTTTTCCGCCGTGCTTGTCCAAATCTATCCCCAGACCATTGTCCGTAATGCTAAAATGGACATTCTTACCCTGTTTTTTCGCATTTAGGGTGATCAGGGGCCTTCTTTCGGGGCTTCTATATTTTACCGCGTTGGTCATCAAATTAAGGATGATGCTTTCCAAATAGGCCGGTACACTGGATACGGTAAGGTTGTTCGGGATTTCATCATTGATCTGCACATGGTTTTTTTCCAGGAATATGGAAAGATCTTGCTGGACCTTGTTGACCACATCACTGATCTTCAAAGATTTTTTCTCAAGGTTGACATTGGTGTTGATGGCAACCACTTGGTTCAAATCTTCCAAGGTAAACAATAAATTGTCCGAAGCCTGTGATAACATCCCCAAGATACGCTCTTTCTCCGTTTCATCCTCTTCCTTGATCAAAAATTCCAGCAACATGGAAAAGTTGGCGGTATGCGATCTTAGGTTATGTGAAACGATGTGGGCAAAGTTGATCAGTTTCTTGTTTTGTACAGCGGTAACGTTGATGAGGTTGCGCAATTGGTCTTCCTTCTTTTTCAAATGGGTGATGTCCATGCCGATCCCAATCAATCCGTTGACCTTTCCCTCCAGATCTAAAAGAGGGATTTTTGAAGTCAAAAAATGCGTGGTATGGCCGTCTTTTTTGATGTTTATGGTCTCTTTTCCGAGCATGGGTTTCTGCGTGCGCATTACCTCGAGGTCCTCATCCCTTGAAATTCGGGCCACTTCTTTGTCGTACAGGTCAAAATCCGTTTTCCCTATAATATCTTCCGGGCGTAGGCCCACATATTCGCATTCGGCTTTGTTGACCAGTATTTTTCTGGATTCTTTGTCCTTTACGAAAATGTTCAATGGAATATTGTCTATCAGCGTGGTCAAAAGCTGTCGGCTCTCCTCACTTTTCATTTCGGCCATTACCTGCTCATGAATATCCTGAAAAGTGCCAAAAAGCTTGACTACCTTGCCATTTTCTGTAATGGGCTTACCAGCGGCCCTAACCCATCTTTCCTCATTTTCTTTGGTGACGATGATCAACCTTTTACTGAATGGAGTGCCATCTTTCAATGCCTTGTGAAACAACATTGAAATCTTGTTTCGGCTATACCCTTTTTTATAGAACGCTATGGCATCGGCCACATTTGGGGTATAGGACTGGGGCACTTGGTGTATTTTTCTGGTCTCATCGCACCAGTTCAGTTCTTCACTTTCAATGTCGTATTCCCAGCAGCCCACTTTTGCAACCTCAGACTTGGTCTTTAGTGTGTTGTTGATTTTTTCCAACTCAAGCTCATTTTCAACCTGCTTGGTGATGTCATCAACCTGGATAATGGTCCCAAGGATATTCTCCTTTTCATCGAACCAAGGGGTGAAGGTACTCTCAAACCACTGCTCTGACCCACCATTCTCCCTTTTATGACGCAAAGTACCGGGTTCTCTTTTGGCCAGGAATTTTTGTAAGGTTTTGGGAACGACGTCCTGATGGCTGGAATACAATGCAAAAATATCCGAACCAATGTTTTTGTGCGGGTTCTGATCAAAAATGTCCAACCACGAATCGGAAGCACCAACCAAAACCTGATTTGTATTTACCAAAGCGGTCGCTTTGGGCAGCTGCTTTAGCAAATAGTACTGGGGAACTGTTTCTATTGCTTTCAATGTATGGGGTTACTTTTGAAAAAATGAGTGTTATAGGAATTTTCATACCAAATTAAAAGTATTGACCTTCTAACCTTTTTTTATGTTGTGAATACACAGAAAAATGTTGTTTCTGCACCTTAAGGCAAGGTTTGGGCAGTAAATTACACGTGTTTGAAGGGGTAGGACTATTGTTTTATGACCACTGTATCGGGTACCAGCACGGTGTAATCACCGCCATTTCGGATGACATCCCTAACAATGGAGGAACTGATGTATGATTTGCCCGAAGAGGTCAGTAAGAAGACAGTTTCTATTTCGGAAAGCTTTCTATTGGTATGGGCAATGGCTTTTTCAAATTCAAAATCGCCGGGGTTCCGCAATCCCCGTAAGATAAAATCGGCATTTACCTTTTTGCAGAAATCCACGGTTAGGCCTTCATAAGTGACCACCTTGATTTTGGGTTGATCCTTGAACGCATCCTCGATGAATTTTTTGCGCTCTTCCAGGGAGAACATATATTTTTTTTCCGCGTTTATCCCGATCGCTATCAAAAGTTCATCAAATAGGGTGATGCCCCGTAGGATGATATCATAATGCCCTAAGGTGAGGGGGTCAAAGGAACCTGGGAAAATGGCGCGTCTCATGGTTTGGTACGTTTGTCCAAAAATACAGATTTTCTATCGTAATGCTTCCTCAATGGCACTAGTGAACAATTCTTCCAAGGAGATTCCCGCTGCCTTGGCCTGTTTTGGCAAAATACTTTCCTCGGTAAGTCCCGGGGTGGTGTTCACCTCCAACAGGTAGGGGTCGTTTCCAATAAAAATAAATTCACTTCGGGTATAACCCTTCAAGCCCAATGTCCGATAAATGAATTCCGCTACGGCATTGACATTGTCTTCCTGTACTTTGGAGATCCTTGCAGGGGTTATTTCCTGGGATTCCCCCAAATATTTGGCCGCAAAGTCAAAAAAATCATTTTCGGATACAATTTCGGTTATGGGGAGTACCCTGACCTGACCTTTATAGGTGATCACACCCACCGAAACCTCGGTGCCGTCCAAAAAGGATTCTATGATCGCTTGGTTGTCCTCAGAAAAGGCATTGTCAATGGCGGCCCCCAATTCCTCTTTTTTGTACACTTTGGATACACCATAGCTGCTTCCTGCCCTGTTGGCCTTTACAAAACAGGGAAGTCCCACTTTGTCCACGATCACATCCTCGTCAACCGTCTGTCCCTCATTGAGATAGTACGAAGTGGCGCATTGCACACCATAGGGTCTCAAGGTGCTCAACAAGTCACGTTTGTTAAAGGTAAGGGCTGCCTCGTAGTGGTTGCAGGATGTTTGTGGAATGCCAAGCAGTTCAAAGTAGGCCTGGAGCAACCCGTCCTCTCCCGGTGTTCCGTGGATGGCGTTGAAAACACAGTCAAAATGGATTTTTCCTTGGGCAGTTTGGATGCTGAAGTCCGACCTATCCACGGGAAATTCTTTGTCTTCCCCATCCAAATAGACCCATTTTTTTTGGGCGATGACGATTCGATAAATGTTGTACACCTTCCTGTCCAAATACCGATAAACCACGTTGCCGCTCTTTATCGAAATATCATACTCACTGGAGTAACCACCCATGATGATGGCAATGTTTTTTTTCATCCGCTTATCGAATATCACTTTGTCAAAGTAAAGAAAAAAGGACTGGCTTTCCTATATTTGTTTCGTTAAGGCACGATGCATGAAACATTTTTTGAGTTTTTTAAAAAGCAAGACTTTCCTCATTCAATTGGGCCTGGCGGTCTTGGCCCTCATCCTGTTGACCTTTTTGACCTTGCAATGGGTGAAAGGTTCCACAAATCATGGGGAGTTTGTGGAAGTCCCTGATTTTTCCAAAATGTCGGTGATGGAAATGCGAAAGGCCGTTGAGGATGCCGGACTGCGCTATCAAGTCTTGGATTCATCCAACTATAACCCAGATTACCCCCGGTTTTCCATTCTGGAACAAAACCCTCCGGCCGGCAATAAGGTGAAGGCCAACCGAAAGATCTATTTTACCGTGAATCCATCGGGCTATAAAAAAGTATCCGTTCCAGACATCATCCAAGTTACCCAACGCAATGCCACTTCCATGCTTAGGGCGGTGGGACTTGATGTGCAACGGGTCACCTATATAGACGAATTGGGCAAGGACATGGTCTATAACATGAAGTTCAAGGGAAAATACGTCAAGCCCGGGGACAAGCTTCCCAAAACCTCTAAGATCGAGTTGATCTGCGGCAACGGGACCATTCCCGGAAGTGCCCGTATACAGGCAGATTCCCAATAGTCATGGATGCTCTGGACAACCAAGAACTCTCCCAAGAAGAGCTTTTTGAACATTACAAATTTGTGGCTGCCAAGGGACAGGAACCGCTCCGGGTGGATAAATTTTTGATGAACTTCATCGAAAACGCCACACGGAACAAAATCCAACAAGCGGCCAAACAAGGTCATATTTGGGTCAATGGTTCCATCGTAAAGCAAAATTATAAGGTAAAGGCAGGGGATGAAGTCAAAGTAATGTTTGAACACCCGCCCTATGAATTTCTGCTCACCCCGGAAGACATTCCCTTAAATATCGTTTATGAGGACGAGACCCTTTTGGTGGTCAACAAACCTGCTGGAATGGTAGTGCACCCCGGACACGGGAACTACTCGGGAACGTTGATCAATGCCTTGGTGCACCATTTTGAAAATCTGCCCAAGAACAGTTCTGAAAGACCTGGATTGGTACATAGAATTGACAAGGATACCTCTGGACTTTTGGTGATTGCGAAGACTGAGGAGGCCATGACCCATTTGGCCCAACAGTTTTTTGAAAAGAGCAGTGAGCGCGAATATGTGGCCTTGGTATGGGGCAATGTGGAAGAAGACGAGGGGACCGTGGAGGGCCATCTGGGCAGAAATCCCAAGAATCGCCTGCAGATGGCGGTCTTTCCAGAGGGAGATGAGGGAAAAGAGGCCGTGACCCACTACAAGGTTTTGGAACGTTTTGGGTATGTTACCTTGGTCTCCTGCAAATTGGAAACGGGGCGCACCCATCAGATACGTGTACACATGAAGCATATAGGCCACACCCTTTTTAATGACGAGCGTTATGGTGGCGATAAGATTTTAAAGGGCACCACTTTCACCAAATACAAACAATTTGTGGAGAATGCCTTCAAAATTTTGCCCAGACAGGCCCTGCATGCCAAAACCTTGGGCTTTGAACACCCTGTGACGGGCAAGTTTATGAGGTTTGATTCTGAGCTGCCGGAGGACATGGTAAACTGCATTGAAAAATGGCGTGGATATGCCAAACACCATGAGCAATAGGTTTCTTCAATCCAAAGATTGTCAACACCTTTGGTACATCTTTCCAAAAAACCAATTTCCTCTTTATTTTTACTGAAAATTACACTACATGAAAATTGTTATCTCCCCGGCCAAGTCCCTCGATTTTGAATCAACTTTGCCGACATCGCAATACACTCAGCCCCTATTTTTGGAGCAGTCCAAAAAACTGAATGCCATTTTGAAGAAAAAAAAGCCCAGGGCATTGTCCAAACTCATGTCCATTTCGGATAATCTGGCCGAGTTGAACTGGGAACGTAACCAACAATTTTCGCTCCCATTTACACCAGAGAACGCGAGACCCGCAGTGTACTCTTTCAATGGGGATGTGTACCAAGGCCTTGATGCCTATACCATTCCCGAGAAAAATTTGGTGAAGCTCCAGGATATTTTACGGATATTATCAGGACTTTATGGAGTTTTGAAACCTTTGGACTTGATCCAACCCTACCGATTGGAGATGGGGACCCAATTGAAGGTGGGCCGAAAAAAGAACCTTTATGAATTCTGGCAAAAACAGCTCACCGATCATTTGAACGAAGAACTGGAAGATGGCGAACTCTTCATCAACTTGGCCAGCAATGAGTATTTTGGTGCCGTGAACGAAAAGAAACTCAAGGTTCCGGTAATCACACCCATTTTTAAGGATTGGAAGAATGATAGTCTGAAGGTCATCAGTTTTTTTGCCAAAAAGGCACGCGGTTCCATGGTGCGCTATATCTTGGATACCAATGCCCAAACACTGGAAGACCTAAAAGGGTTCAATTATGACGATTACCATTACAGTGCCGAGCATACCCTGTCGGGAAATCAACCGGTGTTCGTAAGGTAGGGGCGCCCATGCCCATACAGGGACCGGAATTCCAAAAAATGAAGAAAGGTGTTAGGTTTATGGAGCACATGTGCTAAATTGTGATGTGCGTAAAATTAATCCCAAGGTTTGGCATTTATCACGACCTTTGGATTTGCATCCAACTAAAAAATACTGTTTGATCCATGCAGCATTCCAAGCGTTTAGAAGAATTTAAAAAATCGGTAACGAACAAGTTCAACATCTACAATAGCTTGTTCTTGAGCTTGCCCTACAAAAATGTTGAGAATGTGGGCATGTTGATACCGTTGCTTCTTGACCAATGTGAAAAAGGCCTCAAGAATGGTAAGGATCCTCAAGAAATCTTGGATATCTTCTTTACCAATTTTGTCAATATGAAAGATGAGCGGGACCGGCTGGATTTTATGTTCCGCATCATCCAGTATGTGGAACGCCAAGTGGTACTCTATGACAGTGTGGAGGATTCCGCCTTTCCTGAGTTGCAGAAATACACCAATTCCCTCTCCATCAAGGATTATTTTGAGTTGGTCAACAGAACCAAGAACTGGGACAAAGTCTCCAAAAAACTGTCTACCTTTAGTGCCCGGATCGTGCTGACGGCGCATCCAACACAATTTTATACCCCGGCCGTCCTGGATATCATTGCGGAACTGCGATCTCTTATTGACGATGACCGTATCCACGACATAGACCTTACGTTACAGCAATTGGGGCTTACCTCCTTGGTCAATTCCAAGAAGCCCACCCCTTTGGATGAGGCCAAGAACATCATCTATATCCTGCGGAATACCTATTACAATGCCGTGGGAGAACTTTTCCAATATGTGAAAAGCAATATCCATGACGAAAAGTTTGACAACTATAGGCTCATTAAACTGGGCTTTTGGCCCGGTGGGGATCGGGATGGAAATCCTTTTGTAACGGCCAACATCACAAAAAAGGTGGCAGAAGAACTTCGCCTTACCTTGATGAAGTGCTACTACAATGAGTTAAAGGAACTGCGTAAAAAACTGACCTTCAAAGGGCTTCAGGATGATTTGAACGAACTGAGCGGCGAATTGTATTACGCTATGTTCGATGCCAATGCCCCCGTAAGCTATGAAGAGATCGTACAAAGATTGGATACCATCCGCAAAAAATTGATCGCGGACTATCATGAACTCTATTTGGACCTTTTGGACCAGTTCATTGATAAGGTCCACATTTTTAAGACCCATTTTGCCACACTGGACATCCGTCAAGACCATAGCAAGCACAAATTGGTGGTGGAAACCGTGTTACGGCAAAAAGGTGCCATTAAGGAAAGTATTTCAGAACTAAAGGAAAAGGAACTTCTAAAGTGGCTCTTGAAAGAGGATGTGCAGCTGAGTTCCGACGATTTTGATGATGAAATTGTGAAGGATACTATTGCTAATATCCAACAATTGGGTGAAATCCAGGCCACCAATGGGGAAGATGGTTGCAATCGATATATCATTAGCAATTCCGAGGATATTTTTTCCGTACTGTTCGTGTTCGGATTGTTCCGATGGTGCGGATGGGATGAAAAGGACATCACTTTTGATATTATCCCACTCTTTGAGACCATGAAAGGAATGGAAGCCGCCGAAGAGGTGATGCAAACTTTGTTTGACACTCCGGTGTACAGACGTCATTTGGAACGCAGAAACGATACCCATACCATCATGCTGGGCTTCTCTGATGGGACCAAGGATGGAGGATACCTGAAGGCCAATTGGTCCATTCTCAAGACCAAGGAAACCCTTAGCAAAGTGTGCAAAAAGAATGGTGTCAAGGCCATTTTCTTTGATGGAAGGGGAGGTCCACCGGCTAGGGGCGGGGGCAAAACCCACCGTTTTTATGCCGCACAGACCAAGGATGTGGCCAATCACGAAATCCAACTGACCATCCAGGGCCAGACCATCACCAGTACCTATGGGACCAAGGAACAGTTTATGCACAACTCTGAACAATTGCTTACTGCTGGGTTGAGCAACAACTTGTTTGGGAAGGGACATGTGATCTCCACGGCACAAAGAAAACTCATCGAAGAGCTTTCCGAATCCAGTTTCAACAAGTATGATGCCTTAAAACAGCACGAAAAGTTCATTCCCTATTTGGAGCATAGGAGTACCCTGAAATATTACACCAAGGCCAATATTGGCAGTAGGCCCGGCAAACGCGGCAATAAGGAAAAATTGACCTTGTCCGACCTTAGGGCCATTTCCTTTGTGGGCTCTTGGAGCCAATTGAAACAAAATGTGCCCGGTTATTTTGGTTTGGGAACGGCCATACATCAGTTAAAGGAAGAGGGCAGGTTCAACGATGTCAAAAAGCTGTACAGGGAAGTGCCCTTTTTCAAGGCCTTGATGCTCAACAGTATGATGTCTTTGGCCAAGACCAATTTTGACCTTACCAGCTACATGAAGGACGATCCTGAGTTTGGCGGGTTCTGGAACATCCTTCATGATGAGTATCAACTGTCCAAAAAAATGCTCCTTCAAATTTCGGGGCTCAAAATATTGATGGAAGATGAGGAAGTTTCCCGGGAATCTGTAAAAATAAGGGAGCGGATAGTGTTGCCCCTATTGGTCATCCAGCAAAATGCCCTGTACCACATCGCCCAAAACACCAAGTACAAGGATCTGTATGAAAAAATAGTGACCCGTTCGCTGTATGGTAACATTAATGCCAGTAGAAATTCTGCTTAAATACTTTTAAGAAAAAAAATAGAATAAGCTTAAAACAAAAACGTTCTACAAGTCACAATAAATCTGCATTGTAGCGTGCACAATAAGTTACAAATAAGATTTACTTTAAAGTATTGAAATTTATAACACAACTAACTCAATTTTTATGAAAAGAACACTTCCTTATGTTTTGTTGGGTCTTGCTTTGTTTTTTATCTCATGTTCCAACGATAGCAAAGAAATTGAACAGGAAGAACTAGGGACACTGGAGGTCATTACAATTTTTGAGGGAGGAACAACCATTTCGGAAGTAACCGTTTCAACTATTCCCGAAACTGAAATAAAGATAACTGACAATTTAGGTAAGGCAGTGTTCAATAACATTCCTGTTGGTAGTTACCAAATTGTAATAACCCCGTCATTTTCCAATGTTAGTTTGACCATAACGGCAGAAGTGAAAATGAATCAGGTTGAGACTGTTGAGGTTATTGTGGGTCCTGACCCTATATCTGAGACTCCTATTGAGTTCGATTTTTTGTTGGCCAATATTTACAATGAACTAAAAAAAGAGTTTTTGTTTGATGCCAATGGGTATTCTCATTATTGGGGAGATATTGGAATGGGTATCGCCAGAATAAACCCAGATTCGATGGGAAGGTTTGGGAATTTGGACAATTATATTTTCAGTCCCGGGGATTTTGTGATTGAGCAGGTTTGGTCAGAACATTATAAGGTGATAAGACTCACAAATATAGGGTTGGACGAACTAAAAAATTTAGATGCCGCCCCAGAGGATATTGATCCTTTGCACTTCGAATCAGAATTTCGTTTTTTGCGTGCACTTTTATACTTTAATTTGATCAAGCTTTATGGAAACCCTATTCTGGTTACTACAGCGAAAATAGATTTTGATAACCCTCCAGCTACTGTTCAAGGAAGAATTCCCATATATGAACTAATAATAGATGACCTTAAATTTGCACAACAAAACCTCCCTTCAGGTTTAACCGATAAGAGTAAGGCTTCAGTAGAGGCAGTAACCGCTTTGTTGGGGAAAGTTTATCTCACAATGGCAGGTTTTCCTTTGGAACAGTCCGATAAATATGCCTTTGCTTTGCAAGAGTTTGATAAAATTATGGGAAGTTTTACTTTGGAAGAAGAGTATGCAAATGTATTTGCAGTTGGAAATGAAGACTCAAACACCGAGATTATTTTCAATATTGATTTTGACAATTCAGGAAATTATAGTGTGCCTTGGGGTCCTAAAGGCATTTCCTTCAATGACCGTTTGTTATTGATGCCTGATTTTGTCAATTCATTTTTTGGAGATGGTTCGGAACCTTCAGAGCCCGTAACTTTTCCATTGAACACTGATGATTCAAGATTTTATCAGAACATTGCCACTTTTTCTTATCAAAATGAAGAGATAATGGATGAAACTTCCATAGAGGATTGGCGGCCATATAAGTTTGTCAAAGAGGTAATTGAACCTAGTATGGCAAACCAAGAGTCCTTTGATTACCCTTACTTGAGGATGGCAGATGTTTATCTTATGATTGCTGAGGCAGAAAATGAAGCGAATGGTGGTCCAACGGAGAAAGCTTATAATGCCCTGAACCAAGTTAGAAGAAGGGCTTTTGGGGACTTAGACCATGATATCCAATTAGGATTAAGCCAAGAGGAATTTTCAAATGCAATTATAGGGGAAAGACGTTTGGAGTTTTGTTTTGAAGGACAATTAAAGGATGATTTGATAAGAATGCAGGCTTTGGAAACCGAAATTTTGAATTTCAATCAGCAATATCCAGAACTGGCAAGGGATTTCCAAAATCATGAATATATTTGGCCGATTCCTTATGCGGAAATAAACTTTAACCCAGGGGCAGTCCAAAACGAAGGCTACTGAAATTTCACATAATTGGTCCAAAAACCATTTTTGCATACCCATCCCTATGAGCCTTTCCTTTTTCATGAGGCCACAAAACTCATAGTGGGTACTTTACCTCCTCCAAGATTTACTACTGGAGAACTCAAAAAAGAGGATGTTGATTTCTGTTATGGAAGCTGTAACGGGATGTTATGGCCCATTTTGGACCGAATCTTTGACCTAAAACTTGTATACAGGACCACTGAAGAAGCCGCGGAGCAGCGGAAAAACTTTTTGTTACGGCATAGGATCGGGGTCTGTGATATTGTGCAAAGCGCGGAACGCGAAAAGATCGATGCTTCCGACTTGGGGATGCAGAACGTCGTGCTCAGGGATTTGATTGGATACCTTCATGAATACACCAACGTGGATACTTTGTTGTTTACCGGGGGAAACAGCAAAAATGGGCCGGAATATTTTTTCAGAAAGCAATTGAAAGAGCACGGGCTGCAATTGGAAGTGGTTTCCAATGAGGTGCCCCGAATCCACCAATTTGAATTGCCTGTCACTTCGAGCGCAGTCGAGAAGTCAAGAATAATAAAGACCGTTTCTTTGACCGCTCCCTCCGGAACAGCCAATAGGGCAGTGGGAAGTCTTCAATTGTACAAGGACTTAAAAAACGAAAATCCAGAGTTCAATACACTTGATTTCAGGGTGATACAATACCGGGAGTTTTTTTAATTCCCACTACCTATAAGAATGCAATAGGGGGCAATTTTTTCAGTTATATAGATAGTGAAATTTTAAATTGAACAATATGAGATCACTAAAAAATGGTGTGGCAGTTGTATTTGCAGTGGCAATGTTGGCTTCTTGTTCAACATATCATTCCAATGGTAGAAGCAGCACCGCACCAGGACAGGTAAAGAAAGTCACTGGGGCCAAAAGTGCCAAGGATTATGCCCCTGGCCAGCAGAAAATAAAAGACAAAGAATAATTTTTTTCATTTTGCGTAAAACAGAGACCGCTTCCAAAAGGAAGCGGTTTTGTTTTATTTGGAATTTGCTTTGTTCAGTAACCAGATATTGCAAGTTCAATTTGGACTCGTGGTCAACATTCCATAAAACGCCTTGATTCCATACGCCAACTGACCGATTTTGAGATTTTCATTGGGACTATGTTGGTTGTTGTCCGGGTTTACCATGGGAACGATAAAAGCAGGGATTTTCAATTCATTGATAAAAGGAGCGATTGGGACGGTTCCTCCCGTGGTGCGTATCTGGATGACATCCTTGCCAAATGTATTTTTCAACGTTTGCACCAAAAATTGTCCGTAGGCATTGTCCAAATCCGTTCGGAAGGCATCTGTAACGCTGCCCTCGGTTACGGTGATCACCTTGTCATGGGCCAATCGTTCTTCTTTGTTGGGAATATGGTCGAGCACATAAAAACCTTGTTTCGCAATATGGTCCTTCACCAATTTTTTCAATCGGTTCCCATCGGATTCAACCACCAAACGAAGGTCCAGTTCGGCCGTGGCACTTTCCGGAACAATGGTCCGTGCCTTTTCACCTATCCAACCAGAACCCATTCCACGGATGTTCAAGGAAGGGTATTGCAAAGCTTCTTGATAGAAACCGCCCACTTTTTCTGCAGACTTGAACTGTAATTTATCCGATAGTTCCGCATCGCTATCTGGAACGCTCTTCAATACGGCCATTATGGCATCATCCAATGTGATACCGTCATAATAACCAGGAATGGTCACTCTACCATCCTTGTCTTTCATGGATGCAAGCAATTGGGCCAATTGGAACCCCGGATTTGGCGCATAGTTGCCATAATGTCCACTATGCTGTGGATTTACGGGGCCGTGGGTAGTCAAAGTGAGCGTGGTGATTCCCCTACATCCGTACACAACGGTAGGATCGCCGGAAGGGTGTATTGGGCCATCCGCAATCACCAAAAAGTCGGCTTCCAACAATTCCCGGTACTGCTTAACGGCCTTGGGCAGGGGCTTGCTGCTTTTCTCTTCTTCTCCATCCAAGATCACCTTCACATTGAACGGAATTTCTTTCCCCTCTTTTTTTAACAGGTCGATGGTGTTCAAAAACATGATGATCGGTGACTTGTCGTCCGATGTGGAACGGCCAAAAAGTCGCCAATCATAATTGATATCGTTGTCGAGTTCATCAAAGGAAATAGTTTTGAAACCATCACCTTCCGGAGCTTTGAGCACCACTTGGTAAGGGTTGGGCTGGTCCCATTTGGAGGGATCTACGGATTGCCCATCAAAATGCATGTAGATGAGCACCGTGGGCTTGTCATCCTCCACGGGCAGCGCCGCAAAGAAGAGTGGCATATTTTCGGTGTCCAGAACCGCAGTGTTGAAGCCACGTTCCCCAAATTTTCGTTTCAGCCAAAGGACGTTGTCATCAATATCGTCGGCATTCAATGCATCATTGGGGATGGCAATAAATTCCCGTAGCTCGGTAATGGCACGGGCCACTTGCGATTTTATGGCCATGTCATCCTGTGCGGATGCATAGAAGGTGAATAGGATTGAAAACAAAAAGGCAACTTTTTTCATAGTGTGGGTTTGGGTTGAAATTGAGGCTGAAATTAACGAATTCCCTTTACAAACCCCTCAATTTTTGCAACTCCATTTTGGGCCAAATGTTTGATAAACGCCGAACCGATAATGGCACCTTTGGTTTTTTTGGTGGCCTGTTGAAAGGTTTTCGCGTTGCTGATGCCAAACCCCACGATCTGTGGATTTTTTAATTTCAAATTGGCAATGCGTTCAAAATAAGCGTCTTGCTCTGACCCGAAACCATCTTTGGCTCCCGTTGTGCTAGCCGAGCTTACCATATAGATAAATCCATCGGAAGCATTGTCGATGGCCTGTATGCGCCCATCACTGGTCTGGGGCGTGATCAAAAATATATTGATGAGCCCATACTTTTTGAAGATAGGTTCGTACTCGTCTTGGTAGACATCCAAGGG
>JAWKNC010000013.1:0-42690 GCA_041391945.1 Allomuricauda sp.
AAAACGAACCAAGATTGGAAAAAGTGGAAAATGCGGCCATTCTACGAGCCTATTCCAAGATGATGCAAAGCAAGACCATTTGGAATTATATTAGTTAATTCTTAATCACTACATAATCCGGTGCATGTTCCATCTTTACCTGGGCCAAGATGTTCCCGTCAAAATCAACTAACAATATACCTCCTTTTGGATTGGGAACTCCAACACCATTATCACTTAAAGCATAAGAAATCACCACTTTTTTTGCGTCAAGATCAACATCATATCCCTGGAAATAGCTAAAATTAGGTTCCAGGCCCAGAAGCTTATCCCGGAATTCTGAGCTCGCCAAAAATTTATCCAGACCATGGGTGAATTGATCTTGATCCAAATTGTATATGGCTGGACCATAAGTTATGGATGGAAAATTATAATGTACTTTGGTCAAAACGTTGGAACCCTCTGACCGATTATTAAAAACCTGTCTTTGGCCTTCCTCACTATACCAGTATTGGGAAAATGTTCCTTCATCTATTTTCTCAAAGGTCACCATATCATAAACCAAATAATTCAAATCCGCATTAAGAATATAAAGCTTATCATTGAGAACAGTTGCACCGAAATTAGTGCCCAATTCAAGCGGAACATCAATTACAATTTCATCCTTTGTAGTGTCAATGACCACTATCCTAGTTTTTCCAATATCATAGTCCTGCCCTTTGGTTACGATATAGTCCCCGAAAAAGTCGGCAATTTGATATACGCCATTCCCAAGATCAATCAACCTCAGCTTTCCATCTGCGCCTTTATAGAATACCCCATATAAACCCTGACCCATTCCATCAATGTGATTGCCAAGTGCACCAAACCTGTCCTGTGAGCTGAAACACATATCTATACCAGCATTTAGGTTAACAAGGTCTTCGTTGAAATCATATTTTGATATTTTGCTATTCACAAGATTCTTTTGCCAAAACTTCAACCTATTTCTATTATACAGTGTGAAGTGGCTCCCTTCTATCTCATCGGGTGCATAAGTTGATTCATCCACCCCAAATTCTTCATTAAGATTTATTTCTGCGGATAACTTCCCCGCTTTGTCGATATCTACTTGATAGTATACAAAGTCTCGCTCATCAACTGTGACAAGATTGTATCCTATTTCATTACTAGGATTTTCAATAGGATTTTCAGTAGGGTCATCGGTAACGATATCGGGTCCATCTTGTTCCTCATTACTCGTTGAATCGGATGAACATGAGTATGTCAATATGGTCAGGGTCAACAATAGTATTCTCTTCATGTAGTCATTTTTGGCAAATAAAAAGAAATCCCCTCGAACAATCTAAGAATACTCGACCAAATGATGAAGAACAAGTTAAATACAAAAACCCAGCTTTCACCGGGTTTTTAATACTTACTTTTCTGTTTTTTTAGTTGATGTCTGTACCTGCCTCCAATTTGGTGATGTTGGCTGCAATGGCATCTTTATTGGGCTGATCTGGAGCCCTGCCTGCTGCAATTTTAAGATGTTTAAGGGCGGTTTTATAGTCTCCGACCGCGGAATAGCCTCGAGCCAACCCAAAATCAACGGGCCAAGTATTTTTATGGGCTTTCGCATTCCATTTAAATACTTCCAGGGCTTCATCTTTTTTACCCTGTGCGATCAGCTGTCTTCCATACCCATGAATTTCAAATACGGTTCCCAAAGCCAAAGCCTCGTCCATAACCGCTTTGGCTTCGGCAGTTTTGCCTTGCTTTTCCAAAATCTGGGATTTGGTGCTCAGGTTGTTGAAATTCTTTTCACTGAAGAACTGACCTTCAATGGCGGCATTGACCCAACCCAGGGCCTCATCCAGATCACCACCGTTGTTTATGGCATAATTTGCGGCCTGTTCCCAGCTTTGTCTATTGAACCCAGGAGAAGTCTGCAGTTGTTGACGAATTTCCGCCAAGATATTGCCGGCCACATCGGTTTCAATTTTGAACGGGATTTGCTTTTTCTCCCAGTTCAGGGAAACCACCGCAGAGTTGGCATCCACATTGTCAATGGTATACGTAAGCAGTTCCACATGTGGGATTTCCTTGGTTTCCACATCCACCCGAAGGGCATCATCCGCTGGGTCGTAGAAATAACTTCCCCATGCTTGATAATTCTTTGAGAAAATAATGGTAGCCGTGCCATTTTCATTTACGATCATATGCAGGCCATATTTTCCCGCGGGAAGTATTTTGCCACCAATGGTTAGGTCATGTGTGGTCTTGAAAATGGTATTTTCATTGGCTCCCGCCCTCCAGGGCGATTCCTTGGCGGTGCCAAATCCCAAATTGTTCATCCCATAAGGGACCAAAGCTCCCCATATTTCCCTTCCATTGACACTGGGCCTGGAATAAACAACGGTAACATCTGTGTTTCCAAGACGTTGGGATACTTTTGCCTCTTGGCTACCGCGTGGCAAAAAATTCAATTGTGCAACTGCAGTACTGGATACTAAGAGCACTGCAATAAGAATCATGGTCGAAAAGACCGAGTAGCATTTTTTCATTGTTCGTTTCTGATTTAGTTAATGAATAAACTTTTAGGTTGAATGTCCCTAAAGTATGCAGCTTGTGGTTTCGGAAGCGTTACAGCAATGTTAAATCGGAGCGGAACGTGTTAAAATTCAATTGATTATACCTAATCGGCTCAGAACCAACATAAATGTGGGGTAACTCGTTCCCATTAATGGTAAACATTCATCGGAATACCCCTACTTGGCCAAGAGTAGCGGACAAAAAGTAGACCTTTTTTCCAAAAACGATAACAAACCGTAATGATTTTGTGTCAAATCGGCCAACGGAAGGTTCTTTAAGGATTGGGACTTTCAAACCGTCGTTGGACATCGTAATTTTACGGGCAAATAAGCAATGGTTTTTTTTCCATGTTTTAAATTTGTTGGCTTACAAATTATCGAACATTACAATGAGCAAAACACTATTTGATAAGGTCTGGGATTCCCACGTAGTTCAACATATTGATGATGGCCCGGATGTCCTTTTTATTGATCGGCATTTGGTGCACGAGGTTACGAGTCCCGTGGCTTTTTTAGGGTTGAAGAACAGAGGGATCAAAGTGTTGTATCCCGAGCGCACCTTTGCGACTGCAGATCACAATACCCCTACCCGCAACCAGCATTTGCCTGTTGAGGATAAACTTTCCGCCAATCAGCTAAGGGCCTTGGAGGAAAACTCAAAAGCGCACAATATACCCTATTGGGGCCTTGGGCATGAGAAAAATGGTATAGTACATGTCATAGGTCCAGAAAACGGAATTACCGTTCCCGGTGCCACCATTGTTTGTGGTGATTCCCACACCTCCACACATGGTGCTTTTGGAGCCATTGCCTTTGGTATTGGCACCAGTGAGGTAGAGATGGTACTCTCCACGCAATGCATCATGCAGCCCAAACCCAAAAAAATGCGCATCAATATTGATGGGAAACTCAACAAGGCGGTCACTCCCAAGGATGTGGCGCTTTTCATTATTTCCAAATTGACCACTTCCGGGGCAACAGGATATTTTGTGGAATACGCCGGTGAGGTGTTTCGAAATATGTCCATGGAAGGACGAATGACCGTGTGCAACCTGAGTATCGAGATGGGTGCCCGTGGTGGCATGATAGCCCCAGATGCAAAAACGTTCGAATACATCATGGGACGTGAATACACCCCAAAAAGCGCTGAGTGGGACAAGGCCATGGAATATTGGAAAACCCTTTATTCAGAGAAAGACGCGGTATTTGATAAGGAGCTTTCCTTTAATGCCTCCGAAATAGAACCGATGATCACCTACGGTACAAATCCTGGAATGGGCATCGGAATCCAAAATGGCATTCCCATGGCTGAATCCATAGATGGAGCGGCCAGTACCTATAAAAAATCGTTGGATTATATGGCCTTCCAAGAAGGAGAGGCCATGATCGGAAAACCCATTGACTTTGTGTTTTTGGGCAGCTGCACCAATGGTAGGATTGAGGATTTCAGGGCTTTTGCGTCCATCATTAAGGGAAGAAAAAAGGCTGATAATGTAACAGCTTGGCTGGTTCCAGGGTCCCATAAAGTGGAAGATGCCATCAAAAAAGAAGGTATTCTGGATATTCTGCACGAAGCTGGCTTTGAATTGAGGGAACCCGGTTGTTCCGCTTGTTTGGCCATGAACGATGATAAGATTCCAGCAGGGAAATATGCAGTGAGTACCTCCAACCGAAACTTTGAAGGTAGGCAGGGACCGGGTGCAAGAACTCTATTGGCAAGTCCTTTGGTGGCCGCAGCAGCTGCCGTTACCGGCAAGGTCACCGATCCAAGGGAACTCATCTCGTAAACAATGGACCATAAGCAATTAGCAATGGTCATTTGAAAAGCATTAAACCATTGTTAATTGAATATTGATAACTGATAATTGAAAAAATGGCATACGATAAATTCAACATAGTAAAAAGTACAGCGGTTCCATTACCCATCGAAAATGTGGATACCGACCAAATTATACCTGCCCGTTTCCTCAAAGCCACAGAACGCAAAGGTTTTGGCGACAATCTGTTCAGGGATTGGAGATACAATCCGGACAATACCCCCAAAGAACAGTTTGTCCTTAATAATCCCATCTACGGTGGAAAAATTTTGGTAGGTGGTAAAAACTTTGGTTCCGGTTCTTCAAGGGAGCATGCAGCTTGGGCCGTTTACGATTACGGTTTCCGGTGTGTGGTGTCCAGCTTTTTTGCGGACATCTTCCGTAACAACTGTTTGAACATTGGGGTATTGCCAGTTCAGGTATCCCCTGAATTCTTGGAAAAAATCTTCAGGGCCATCGAGACGGATCCAAAAACCGAATTGGAGGTCAACCTTCCCAAACAGACCATCACCATTTTAGCCAGTGGGGAAAGTGAAAACTTCGAAATCAATGGATACAAAAAAGAAAACATGCTCAATGGTTTTGATGATATCGACTATTTGTTGAACATCAAAAAAGGCATTGAAGCATTCGCCCAAAACACTCCTTTGTAGAATCTGCCCATAATCAAGGCCTCAGTACACCGCGGAAAATGAAAAAAAGGACCGTTGAAATCATGGATACCACCCTACGGGATGGGGAACAGACCTCTGGGGTGTCTTTTTCCGCTTCGGAAAAACTGACCTTGGCAAAATTACTCTTGGAGGAGCTCAAGGTAGACCGCATTGAAGTGGCCTCTGCAAGGGTTTCGGAGGGAGAGTTCCAGGCAGTTAAAAATATTACGGATTGGGCCACATCTGAGGGATTTCTGTCCAGAGTGGAAGTACTCTCCTTTGTGGACAACGGGGTTTCCCTGGATTGGATGCAAAAAACTGGGGCCAAGGTACAGAATCTGTTGACCAAGGGTTCCCTCAACCATTTGACTCATCAACTTAAGAAAACCCCAGAGCAGCATTTCAAGGATATTGAAAACGTGGTGTCCAAGGCCCAAGAAATGGGTATTGAAACCAATGTATACCTAGAAGATTGGAGCAATGGCATGCGAAATTCCAAGGAGTATGTCTTCCGGTTTTTGGATTTTCTTACCTCCCAGCCCATCAAGCGTATTTTGCTGCCGGACACTTTGGGAATTTTGACCCATTTTGAGACAGGAAGTTTCATTAAACAGATTGTGGAGCGGTACCCAGATACCCATTTTGATTTTCATGGCCACAATGACTACGACTTGAGTGTGGCCAATGTGATGGAAGCCCTCAAAGCGGGTTGCCACGGGTTGCATCTTACTGTCAACGGTATGGGAGAACGTGCCGGCAATGCGCCCTTGGCCAGTACGGTTGCGGTGATCAACGATTTTCTACCGGAAATTTCCATTGGGGTAAAGGAATCTTCGCTTTATAAAGTAAGCAAGCTGGTCTCTGCCTTTACCGGTTTTGGTATTCCGGACAACAAACCTATTGTAGGAGATAACGTTTTTACACAAACTGCTGGAATACATGCGGATGGGGACAGTAAAAAGAATCTTTACTTTAATGATTTGTTGCCAGAACGATTCGGTAGAAAACGCAAATATGCCCTAGGGAAAACCTCTGGAAAGGCCAATATCCAAAAGAACCTTCAAGAGTTGGGGCTTACCTTGAACGATGAGGAACTGAAAAAGGTTACGGAACGCATTATCGAACTTGGGGATAAAAAAGAACGAGTGACCAAAGAAGACCTCCCCTATATCATTTCCGATGTCCTGGACAGCACCCAGTACCAACAAAAGGTGTTTGTAAAATCCTATGTCCTTACCCATTCCAAGGGATTGAAACCTTCCACCACCCTTTCCATTGAGATTGAAGGAAGGAGCTATGAGGAAAACGCACAGGGTGATGGGCAATATGATGCCTTTATCAATGCCTTGAAAAAAGTTTATAAAAAAGAGAACAGGGAGCTTCCCAGATTGGTGGATTATGCCGTGCGTATCCCTCCGGGGAGTAATTCGGACGCACTTTGCGAGACCATAATCACTTGGCAGACCAAGGAAAAGGATTTCACCACCCGGGGTTTGGATTCAGACCAGACCGTATCTGCCATCAAAGCCACCGAAAAAATGCTGAATCTGGTTTAAGAAGTTTTAAGTTTTGAGTTCTAAGTTGTACAAAAAGCTCTAAAACGATTAAACCAAATACTGATAATTGTTTATTGAAAACCGATAGTTGAACAAATGAAATTAAACATAGCCCTTTTGGCCGGAGATGGAATCGGCCCCGAAGTAATAGACCAAGCCGTTAAAGTATCCGATGCCATTGCCAATAAGTTTGGACACGAAATTAACTGGACCCCAGCACTGACGGGTGCTGCTGCCATCGACGCCGTGGGCGAACCCTACCCCGATGAAACCCATGAAATCTGTGTTGCGGCAGATGCGGTGCTGTTTGGAGCTATTGGGCACCCCCGCTTTGACAATGACCCGTCTGCCAAAGTTAGGCCAGAGCAAGGCCTTTTGAAAATGCGCCAAAAATTAGGGCTTTTTGCCAACGTGCGTCCAACATTTACCTTTCCTTCTTTGATAGATAAGTCTCCTTTGAAAAGGGAACGTATTGAAGGTACCGATTTGGTATTTCTGCGCGAATTGACAGGAGGGATCTACTTTGGCAAGCGCGGCCGTGAAGACAATGACAACACGGCGTACGACACCTGTACCTACACCCGTGTGGAAGTGGAGCGTTTGGCCCGAAAAGGTTTTGAAATGGCTTTACAGCGCTCCAAAAAGCTTTGCTGCGTGGATAAGGCCAATGTGTTGGAAACTTCCCGTCTGTGGCGAGAAACCGTGCAAAAATTGGAAAAGGAATACCCAGAGGTGGAAGTATCCTATGAATTTGTGGATGCGGTCGCGATGCGGTTGGTGCAATGGCCCAATTCCTATGATGTGCTCATCACCGAAAACTTATTCGGGGATATCTTGACGGATGAGGCTTCCGTGATCTCGGGTTCCATGGGATTGATGCCTTCGGCGTCCCTGGGCGAGAAAACCTCATTGTTTGAACCCATCCATGGGTCCTACCCACAAGCTGCCGGAAAGGACATTGCCAATCCGTTGGCCACTGTACTCTCCGCAGCCATGATGTTTGAAACTGCTTTTGGACTGCAGGATGAGGCTGATGCCATTCGTGCCGTGGTCAACAGATCATTGGCGGAAGGAGTGGTCACCGAAGACCTTGCGGACGGAGGTAAAGCTTACAAAACCAGTGAAGTTGGCGATTGGCTGGCCAATAATATTTAACCAGACTAAACGATTTCGTCAACCTGAACTTGTTTCAGGTTCTCCAAACAAGGGAAAGAATGGCTATGTAATGAGATTCTGAAATAAATTCAGAATGACGTATCCCAATCTTTCAAAAATCACTTTCTTTTATTTTCGATATTGAACAATAAAAAGCCCCAACAGTGTTGGGGCTTTTATTTCTAATAATTTTGAAACTATAAAATATAATCCGTGCTCAAAAAGTTGCTCACTTTGGCCTCCAACAGATGCTCAATGGTTTCGTTGTTCAACTCATTGTCCTTAAAAGCCACAAAAGTCCTGATCGAAAAAGAACGTAGGGCATCATGCACACTCAGGGTGGATTGTGCGGAGTCCTTTCTTCCCGTAAACGGATACACGTCTGGTCCACGCTGGCAAGAGCTGTTCAAATTTACCCTACATACCAAGTTGGCCAAAGTGTCGATCAAAGGGGAAAGCGTGTACACATCCTTTCCAAACAGGCTTACCTGCTGACCATAGTTGGATTCGGCCATGTCGTTCAAGGGTTCTTCAATATCTTTAAAAGAAAGGATGGGAATTATCGGACCAAATTGCTCCTCCTCATACACCCGCATATCCTTGGTCACCGGATACAGTACCGCAGGCCAGATATAGTTATCGGAATGTTTTCCACCTTTTTTATTTTGAACCTTGGCACCCTTGGCCTTGGCATCGTCCAAAAGCTCTTGGATGTAGGCCGGTTTTCCAGGCTCGGGAAGTGGGGTCAATTGTACTCCTTCTTCCCAGGGATTGCCAAATTTTAAGGCATCTACCCTTTCTGAGAATCTTTTCAAAAATTCATCTTTGATATCTTCATGTACGTACACCACTTTAAGGGCGGTACAACGTTGCCCATTAAAAGAGAGTGTCCCTGCGATGCATTCGTTTATGGTAAGGTCCAAATCGGCATCGGGCAGAATAATGGCCGGATTTTTGGCCTCCAATCCCAATACCAAGCGAAGTCTATTGCTCTTTGGGTGTTGGTCCTGCAACGCATTGGCCGATTTACTGTTCCCTATCAAAGCCAAAACGTCCACCTTTCCTGTTTTCATAATGGGAGCGGCCACGGCCCTGCCACGGCCAAAAAGAATGTTGACCACACCTTTGGGAAAACTGCTCTGAAAAGCTTCCAGAAGAGGCGTGATCAAAAGGACCCCATGCTTTGCCGGTTTAAAAATGGTGGTGTTTCCCATAATAATGGCCGGAATTAACAATGCAAATGTTTCATTTAGAGGGTAGTTGTACGGGCCGAGACATAATACCACGCCCAGTGGTCCCCTTCTGATGTGGGCATAGACCCCATCGTGTTTTTGGAATTTGGCAGAATCCCTGTCAAGCTGTTTGTAATCCTCTATGGTATCATAAATATATTCCACGGTTCTGTCAAACTCCTTATAGGAATCCGGCATGGATTTACCTATTTCCCACATCAACAGTTTCACTACTTCCTCCCGCTTCTTTTCCATTTTTTTCACAAAGGACTCCATACATTCAATGCGGTCCTTCACCTTCATAGTGGGCCAAACTCCCTGACCATTGTCATAAGCGGCCAAAGCGGCATCCAGAGCTTCCATGGCCTCTGGCTCTCCCATATCGGGAATACTTCCCAGTGGGGTATGTGCGTACTCTTTGGTGGAGGAAATGGTGGAAATTACCGGTGTGGAATTTCCTTCCCACTTACGTAGTACCCCGTTGACCAAATAGGTGTTTTGATGGATTTCCTGAGTAATTTGAAGTGACTCCGGTATTGCGGTCGCAGTAGCTGGCATATGTCGTTGTTTTATTTGGATTTTATTCAATATAATGGTCGTTCATTCTTTGCAAAGCTAACATAAAAACCATTGGGAACGGCCCTGTTTACGTTGTCTTTAATTTGCAAACGACCCTAAATTTGTTATGATGGTCACACCAGATATTGAAAGAGATCCGGTTTGTCATTAAGGTAGTCCCCAAAAAAATTATTGGCCTTCATCCGTTGTATCAGTGGCTCCAAATCATCGGCAGATTTCAATTCTATCCCCACCACGGCAGGTGCATTTTCCCTACTCGATTTTTTGGAGTATTCAAAATGGGTAATATCATCATCGGGTCCCAAAATCTCGGCCACAAATTCTTTAAGCGCTCCCGGGCGTTGTGGAAATCGGACTATAAAATAATGCTTGAGATTGGCATAGAGCAATGCACGTTCCTTGATTTCTGGGGTGCGGGTAATGTCATTATTGCTCCCACTAATGATACAGACCACATTTTTGCCCCGTATTTCCTCCGCAAAGTCATCCAATGCAGCAATGGTCAATGCGCCTGCCGGCTCCACCACAATGGCATCCCTGTTGTACAGCTCCAAGATGGTTTGGCATACCTTACCTTCTGGAACCGTCACCATTTTGTGCAAATGTTCCCTACATATGGGGTAGGTCAACGACCCGACCTTTTGCACAGCGGCACCATCTATGAACTTGTCGATTTCCCGGAGTTCCACCAAGGTCCCTGTTTCAATGGATTTTTTCATGGAAGGGGCTCCCTCAGGCTCAATACCTATGATTTTTGTCTTTGGGGACAAGGCCTGGAAGGTGCCGCACAATCCGGAGGCCAAGCCTCCGCCTCCCACGGCCGCAAAAACATAGTCGATAGGCACTTCCGATTGTTGGAGCAGTTCCAGTCCAACGGTAGCCTGACCCTCAATGATCTTTTCATCATCAAAAGGATGCACAAAGGTCTTTCCTTCCTGTTTGCAAAATAGTTGGGCCGCCTTGTTGGCATCATCAAATGTATCGCCTTCCAAAACTACTCTTACCCAATCTTCCCCGAACATTTTGGTTTGGTCTATCTTTTGTTTTGGGGTCACCACGGGCATGTAAATGGTGCCTTTCACCTCCAAATGGCTACAGGCAAAGGCAACCCCCTGCGCATGGTTGCCCGCACTGGCGCAGACCACCCCCTTTTGCAGTTCCTCTTTGGTGAGTGAGCTTATCTTGTTATAGGCGCCTCGAATCTTATAGCTTCGAACCCGGTGAAGATCTTCACGTTTGAACAGAATGTTGGCCCCAAACTTTTTGGAATAGCGGATACTTTGCTGCAAAGGCGTTTCCTCGGCAATCTGCCGTATCGTCCTTGCCGCTTGATAAATATCCGCTATTTGTGGAAAATACGTGTCCACAGTTTTGTCCATGGCGCCAAAAATATTTAGGCAATAGGTTTCATAGCCGTCATGGAGGCACGCAGCCTAGTCCCAACAATCTCTACATCATGCTCACGGATGGCCTTGTTCACGGCAATGAGCTTGATATTGTCAACACCATTGTCCTTGCCTTCCCCATAGTGCCTACCAATAACATCGGCATCAATTTTCTTCATAAAATTGGCCAACAATGGCTTACAGGCATGGTCGAATAGGTAACAGCCATATTCTGCGGTATCCGAGATGACACGGTTCATCTCGAACAGTTTCTTTCTTGCGATGGTATTGGCAATCAATGGCGTTTCGTGAAGGGATTCGTAGTAAGCCGATTCTCCGATGATGCCAGATTCTGTCATGGTCTCATAGGCCAATTCCACCCCCGATTTCACAAAAGCCACCATCAATACCCCGTTATCATAGTACTCCTGCTCGGAAATGGACATGCTGCCCGCCGGAGTCTTCTCAAAAGCGGTTTCCCCAGTTTCCGCACGCCAATCCAACAGATTTTTGTCTCCATTGGCCCAATCTTCCATCATGGTCTTGGAGAAATGACCACTCATGATGTCATCCATGTGCTTTTGGAACAGGGGACGCATAATCCCTTTCAACTCCTCGGCCAAGTCAAAAGCCTTGATTTTGGCCGGGTTGGACAAACGGTCCATCATATTGGTGATCCCACCTTGTTTCAATCCTTCGGTAATGGTCTCCCAACCGTATTGAATCAATTTGGAGGCATATCCTTTATCGATCCCCTTTTCCAACATTTTGTTGAACGAAAGAATGGATCCTGTCTGCAATAAACCACAGAGAATGGTCTGCTCTCCCATTAAATCGGATTTTACTTCGGCCACAAAGGAAGATTCCAAAACCCCTGCCTTATGCCCACCAGTGGCGGCAGCGTAGGCCTTGGCCTGCTCCAATCCCTTACCCTCTGGATCGTTCTCTGGGTGTACCGCAATAAGGGTGGGTACTCCAAAACCTCTTTTGTATTCTTCGCGCACCTCGGAGCCTGGACTTTTGGGAGCTACCATGATAACGGTCAAATCTTTGCGAACCTGCATACCTTCTTCCACAATATTGAACCCATGGGAATAGGACAAGGTGGCCCCTTTTTTCATCAAGGGCATGACTGTGCCCACCACATTGGTGTGCTGCTTGTCCGGGGTTAGGTTGATGACCAAATCTGCCGTAGGGATCAATTCCTCATACGTCCCCACGGTAAAGTTGTTCTCCTTGGCATTTTTATAGGATTGTCTTTCCTGTTTAATGGCGGCCTCACGGAGCGCATAGGATATGTCCAATCCAGAATCGCGCATGTTCAACCCTTGGTTCAGTCCTTGGGCCCCACATCCCACGATTACAATTTTCTTTCCTTTTAAGGCGGTTACACCATCGGCAAATTCGCTGGCATCCATAAACCTACATTTGCCCAATTGGGTCAATTTTTCGCGAAGTGATAGTGTGTTGAAGTAATTTGTCATTTTGTGTTCTTTGGTTTTATGCTATTTATTGATTTTGAAATTCTGCTAACAAGTTGGTGATGGGCATCTCGGCCTTGCTGACCGACAGTCTGCCTGAACGCACAAACTGCATGATGCCATAAGGTTCAAGGGCGTCGTGCATTTCGTCAATCTCGTGTCTACGGCCTGTTTTGGCCAAGACAAAGAATTCCCGGCTAACGGTGACAATCTGCGAGTTGCTCTCCTTGATGATGTTTTGGATTTGGCGTTCGTCAAAAAGCAAATGGGAAGCTATTTTGAACAAGGCCGATTCTTGATAGATGATTTCATCATCTGTATGATAGAATGCTTTGATCACCTCTATTTGCTTTTCGATTTGGTTGACGATCTTACGTGTCCAGTCTTCAGTGGTGTTCACCACTATTGTGAATTTGGACACGTGTTCAATCTCTGATTTTGAAACATTCAAACTCTCTATGTTGATGTGCCTTTTTAAGAATATCCCCGATATTCTGTTCAACAACCCTACATTGTTTTCGGAATACACCGAAATGGTATACCATTGATTTTCCATGCTATTATATTTTAACCGCTACTATGAGTCCCGTGGACCAATTCATCTTTGTCAATGTAACATCTTCCCGTTGTTCGAGTGACCGAACCAATTCCTTTGCCTTCTGATCATGCCCTACAGGCCAGTTGGGCTGTCTCCTCATATCGTCTATCACATAAAATCCCCCTGTTTTCAACAATCCAATGGTATTGTCCAAATGACTGTATTTTCCCGGCCATGCATCGGCAAAGATCAAATCGAAAGGTGCTCCTTCATAAGAGTCCAGCCATTCCCCACCGTCAGTACAGATCAGTTCCAACCTAGGCTCTCCCTGAAAAAAGACATTGGCGATTTGAATGAGCTCTGAATCATTGTCAATACTGATAATGGAGGAACCCTCATCCATACCCTTGATCATCCAAGCAAGGGACAGACCTATTCCTGTGCCCAGTTCCAGAAAATTGCCATGGGGCTTGGAGGCCACCAAGGTTTTTAAAAAAGTGCCCACATAGACATCGGATGACATGCCAAAACCTATCTCCCTGGATTTGGCAAGCAATGCCGGATACTGGTCCGGCATATCCAAAATATTGGCCTGGTCCATGCTATTTCAATCTGATATCGGCGACGGAGGCTCCAGAGGGGATCATGGGGAAAACATTGTCTTCCTTCTCCACTTTGACCTCTAGAAAATAGGGTTCTTTGGATGCCATCATTTCTTGCACCGCATCCTGCAATTCTGACCGTTTCACTACCCTTCGTGACTTGATATGATAGCCTTCAGCAATTTTCACAAAATCGGGATTGGTCATAACCGTGGAGGCATACCTGCTTTCAAAGAACAGCTCTTGCCACTGGCGCACCATTCCCAAATGATCGTTGTTCAACACCACAATTTTGACAGGGAGCTTGTGCTGGAAGATGACTCCCAGTTCCTGAATGGTCATTTGATAGCCCCCATCTCCAATAACGGCGACCACTTCGCGATCCATGGCTCCCATTTTTGCCCCTATTGCAGCTGGTAGGGCAAATCCCATGGTGCCCAACCCCCCCGAGGTAATGTTGCTCTTCGTCTGTTTGAACTTGGCATACCTGCAGGTCACCATTTGATGCTGTCCCACATCGGTAACGATTACCGCCTTGTGCTCGGATGCTTCATTTATCTGCTCTATGACCTCTCCCATGGTCAAACCTTCTTTGGTGGGATGTATGTCATTCTTTATTACCGTATCAAATTCTATTTGATGCTTTTTGTCAAACTCGGCCCTCCATTCCTTATGATCGTTTTCATTGATCAAAGGTAGAAGCAAATCCAAGGTTTGCTTGGCATTTCCCAAAACCGCCAGATGTGCCTTTACATTTTTGTTGATCTCTGCAGGGTCTATTTCAAAATGAATCACTTTGGCCTGCTTGGCATACGTGTCCAGATTGCCCGTAACCCTGTCATCAAAGCGCATCCCGATAGCTATCAACACATCGCACTCATTGGTGAGCACATTGGGACCGTAATTGCCATGCATCCCAACCATGCCCACATTCAGTGGATGGTCAGTGTTCATGGCCGAAAGTCCCAAAATGGTCCAAGCAGCAGGGATTCCCGCCTTTTCCACCAAAGCCTTGAGTTCTTCTTCGGCCCCACCCAAAATAATCCCCTGACCAAAGACGATGTAGGGTCTCTTTGCATTGTTGATCAATTCCGCAGCAGCCTCAATGGCCTTAAGGTCTGGTTCCGGTACAGGTTTATAGCTTCGTACACCCGTGCATTTTTCATACACAAAATCCAATTCATCAAATTGTGCATTCTTGGTAATATCGACCAATACAGGGCCTGGCCTTCCAGATTTTGCAATATAAAAAGCCTTTGCCATGATCTCTGGAATCTCACTGGCTTTGGTAATCTGATAGTTCCATTTGGTCACCGGAGTGGAAATCCCAACGATATCGGTCTCTTGAAATGCATCCGATCCCAATAAATGCCTTGATACCTGTCCTGTAATACACACTATCGGCGTAGAGTCTATCTGGGCATCGGCCAAACCTGTCACCAAATTTGTGGCCCCAGGACCGGAAGTGGCCATGGCCACACCCACTCTTCCACTAACCCTTGCATATCCTTGGGCCGCATGGGTGGCTCCCTGTTCATGTCTTGTCAAGATATGGGTCAACTTATCCTGGAACTTGTATAGCTCATCGTACACGGGCATGATGGCCCCTCCGGGATATCCATAGATTAAATCCACACCTTCTGCCAACAAACAATGGATGATGGCTTCAGCTCCTGTTATCCTGATAGCCGTATCTTTTTTTTGCTCCTTTTTTTCTGCTCTCAATGTTTCCATAAGCATCATTTTTGGGGACTTTAAAATCCCTTTTCCCGTTTTTGGGCGTTAATTTTATATCAAATCGGTAACACAGCCTTTTGAAGCTGATGAAACTGTTTTTGCGTATTTATATAGACTTCCGTGTTTGATCTTTAAGGGTGGTTGTGCCCAGTTTTTCTTTCTTTTGGCCAGTTCTTCCTCCGAAACATCCATGTTGATGGTATTCTTTACGGCATCGATGGTGATTTCGTCACCGTCTTGCACCAAAGCAATCCCACCTCCTTCTTGGGCTTCTGGGGAAACGTGCCCAACCACAAAGCCATGGGAGCCTCCGGAGAACCTCCCATCGGTGATAAGGGCCACATCCTTGCCAAGGCCCGCTCCCATGATGGCTGATGTTGGCTTCAACATTTCCGGCATTCCGGGTGCCCCCTTGGGTCCTTCATACCGTATGACCACCACATCTCCCTTTTGGACCTTGCCATTTTTGATACCTTCATTGACAGCCACTTCCCCATCAAAAACCCGGGCAGTACCCGTGAAGCTCAAGCCTTCCTTTCCAGTGATTTTGGCCACTGCACCTTCCGAGGCCAAGTTTCCGTACAGGATTCTGATGTGCCCTGTTTCTTTGATGGGCTGGTCAAGAGGTCTGATAATATCCTGACCTTCTGCCAAATCTGGTGCATCCAAAAGATTTTCTGCCAAGGTTTGCCCAGTTACGGTCATACAATCCCCATGGAGCATTCCCTTTTTCAGCATATATTTTAGCACCGCTGGAACACCCCCAACCTTGTGCAAGTCTTCCATCACATACTTCCCGCTGGGTTTTAAATCGGCCAGGAATGGGGTTGTGTCACTTATTCTGGTAATGTCTTCCAGCGTAAAATCCACTTCCGCGGCATGTGCGATCGCCATGAAGTGTAGCACGGCGTTGGTAGAACCTCCCAGAACCGTTACCAACCTGAACGCATTTTCCAATGCTTTTTTGGTCACAATATCCCTAGGTTTGATGTCCTCCTTCAATAAATGCAACAATGCCGCTCCTGCGGATTCGCAATCGGCTCCTTTGTTCTGGCTTTCTGCAGGGATAGAGGAATTAAAGGGCAAGGACATACCCATGGCCTCAATGGCGGATGCCATGGTATTTGCGGTGTACATACCACCACAGGCCCCAGCTCCGGGACATGCTTTGTGGATTACATTTTTATATTCGGTTTCGTCTATGGTTCCCGCCACTTTTTGTCCCCAAGCCTCAAAAGCGGAAACCACATCTAATTTTTTGTTGTTGTGGCAACCTGGCGCTATGGTTCCGCCATACACCAAAATGGAAGGGCGGTTCAATCTAAGTTGTGCCATCAAGGCACCGGGCATGTTCTTGTCACAGCCCACCACGGTTACCAAACCATCATAACTCATAGCCTGCACCACAGTTTCTATGGAATCGGCGATAATGTCCCTCGATGGAAGTGAATAGCGCATCCCTTGGGTACCCATGGAAATGCCATCGCTAACCCCAATGGTATTGAAAATAAGCCCTATCAAATTTGTGGACTCAACTCCTTTTTTTACCTCAAGGGCCAAATCATTCAAATGCATGTTACAGGGGTTCCCCTCATAACCGGTGCTTGCAATTCCAATAAAGGGTTTTTGAAGATCCTCGTCCGATAGCCCCAAGGCATGTAGCATGGCCTGCGCAGCTGGTTGGGTTGGATCTTGGGTTACATTTTTGCTGTACTTGTTCAATTCCATTGTCAATTATCCTTCAAATGCTGATTTCTGTTGAATTTACTTGGTCATTCAAAGATAGATGTTTATAAAGCCCTATATTTTTAACAGTTACGGGGGTTCTAAATCCATCTGAAACAATATAGGTTTATCTTTCTGTTATTCAGTTACTTACATTAAATCAAAATCCTACATCCATTTATTTTATTGTCCAAAAAAAAGGGCCTGTATCGGTTTTGATACAGGCCCCTTCCATCAATAGCAAGACTGTATCATTCCAGTTTTGGAACCACAATGACCAGGCTGTTGATTATATTCTTGATTTTCATATCCCAATAATACAAAAAATATTTTGTAGGACAACCTAAAAAAATCCAATAGTGATAAAACGTTGGTTTACAATAACTTGAAGGAAAGGGAATCTCCAAACTTTTTCTGGGCCAAAACACTGATGGAGTTTTCGGAAAGCTGCAAAATTCTGGGGTATCCGCCCGTCGTCTGTCCGTCTTTCATCAGTATGATCAAACGCCCGGCCGGGGTCAACTGTATGGTTCCTGGCAGGGTCCCGGATGTCAATATGGAATTTGAATGGCCCTCTATAAGTTCTGAAAGTTGATAGGCCATTCTATTGTTTTCCTTGGAAATGGTAAAGGATTTTGAAAAAATAGTGGCCAATTGTCCATCGGTCAGCATTGAAAATTCAGGACCCGTATAGACCTCCAAGGTACTGATCGAAAAACGATCGTGAAGTTTGATCTCGGATATGGCCGGTGAAAAGGAAGATGTTCCGTGATAATCCACCTCGTCCCCATCTTTAAGGCGTTTATGGCTGGTCACTGGAAAATATTGGGAACGGCTTCCCAGTATTTCAGCTGTTTTAAAACCTCCCTTGATGGCCAGATAGCCCCTGAATCCTTTCTCCAACTTGCCATAGGACAAAATATCACCCTTTGAAACCTTGACCACCTGATAATTCTCAATTGGCCTATTATTGAGGGTTGGCGATAAATGGGCTCCCGAAAGACAAATACAGGTAGGGTTTTCAAACTCCAACGTAGGGCCGGTCATCGTAATTTCCATGACCGCGGCATTGGCTTCGTTTTCCAACAAAAGGTTTGCTTTCTTTACCGAAGCCGTGTCCATGGCTCCAGCTACGGGAACACCTTTGTCTCGATATCCAAATCTTCCCAAATCTTGGATGGTGGTAAAAAATCCCGACTTTAGTACCCTAAGCATTCAAGACGACTTTTTCCGGTTTATAAATCCCCACCTCACCCTCAATTTTGTGCAGATCGTATTCTGCTTTGGATATGGCATGGAACTGTACCTTATCCCCCACTTTCACAAAACAAGGTTCTTGAAGTTTGGGGTTGAAAAGTGGAATTGGGCAGTTCCCAATGATATTCCACCCTCCTGGTGAATCTTGTGGATAAACCCCTGTTTGTTTTCCCGCCAACCCGACGGATCCCTTGGCAACGGCCAAACGGGGTTCCGATCGTCTTGGGATTTCCAGCGATTTGGGCAATCCTCCCAAATACATGAAGCCTGGCAAAAACCCTATGCCATATACTATATATTGGTGCGAGGTGTGCTGCGCTATCAACTCCTCAATGGACAGGCCCAAGGTCTTTGAAACTTCCCCAAGGTCAATTCCAAATTCCAGATCATAACAGACCGGAATGTTCCATAAATTATGTTGCCTTGTAATTTTGGAGCCGTGTCGTCCGGAGTAGGAATCGGTGATGAGTGATTCTATTTTCTTGAAGTCTACCGGGTCTTCATTGTTGACCATGGTCACTGAATTGTAGGCAATTACCATTTCCCAACCCGGAATCTTCAGCGCCTTGAAACTGTCCACAAAATCGAGAATGTCCATTAAAATGGATTCATCCACTTTGGGGGGCCATTCCACTAGGACAGCGCACTCTCCAAAAGATTTGATGTTTATGGGGTAACTTTTCACTTTAGTAGCCGAACCCGATGTTTGGGTAATTCTTGTGTAAGATACACCAATATTTCCAATGCGGAAGCAGTATCTCCGTGCACACAAAGGGTTTTTGCCTCAATTCCTATTTTATTGCCCATAATACTGACCACCTTTTCCTTTTTTATGATGGGCAAGATATGTTCCAATACCTTTTCGGGTTCCTGAATGAGCGCGTTGCCCTGTTTTCTGGAAACCAAACTTAGGTCATCATTGTAATTGCGGTCCGCAAAGGCTTCATACCACAATTGAAACCCTCTGCTCTGAGCCACTTTGGCAATAACCGACCCATAGGGAACATACAATAGGACGTTCTTCTTATAATCTTCAAGAGCTTCCAAGTACGTCTTGGCCAATCCTTCATCCTTAGCCGTTTGATTGTACAGGGCACCATGGGCCTTGATGTGGTGCAATTGGCCATTTTCTTTTTTCACTATTTGACAGAACCCATTAAGCTGTGCTTTTAGGCTCTGTATCAGTTCCAATGCTGGAATATCCATAACTTCCCGCCCAAAGTTTTGCCTATCCGGGAATGAAGGATGCACACCTATTTTGATCTGGTTGCGCTTTGCCAAACGAATCACCTCGGTCATGCTCTCCATGTCCCCAGCATGTCCGCCACAGGCTATGTTACAGGAACTGATATGGTGGAAAAGTTCAACTTCATTGCCGACGCCTTCCCCTACATCACAGTTGATATCGATATCCCATGTTTTCATTCAGACCAGTCCGATTACGGTTAAAATGCTTTTCACACCCAAAAAAATGGTAAACCCAATGATCGCGATACCCAGTATGTTCTGGACCCATGTATTTCGGAATTCTCCCATAACGGATTTCCTGTTCACCATCCATAGTAACAGAATGGCCATTACGGGAAGTAAAATGCCATTGGCAACCTGGGCGAATTGTATGACCTCAATGGGTTTTATATCGAAGGATAGAAAGAAAACCCCAAAAAACAGTACAATGGCCCAAACCAGCTTGAATTTTATATCCCGCATCCCATCCTTCCAGCCAAAACAACTACTGGCCACAAAAGCCGCAGCCAAGGGAGCGGTTATAGCAGAAGTGATGCCTGCGGCCAATAACCCGATGGCCATAAAAAAAGAGGCCATTTTGCCAAACAACGGCTCCAGTCCCTTTGCCATATCCACCGCATTGGTCACATCCTGCAAGGGGGCTGCCGAGGCTGTGATCAATATAGCCGCGGAAACCAGCCCTCCCAAACCTATTGATACCAGTGCATCCCATTTTACTTCATGTAGATCTGTACTGGATTTCCATTTTTCCTGGACCAGCGAGGCATGCAAAAAAAGATTATAGGGAACCACAGTGGTCCCCACCAAGGCCATCACGGTTAAAAGGCTGTTTTCGGGCAATGTGGGTATAAGGGCCCCTTTCAATATTTCGACCACAGAAGGTTTCGTGATGATTGCACTGACCACAAAACACACCCCCATGATCCCTACCAGTGCCATAAAGACCTTTTCCAAGGTTTTATAGGTTCCAAACCATAGCAGAAGAAATGCCAAAATACCTAAAAAAGCAGGATAATAGGGTGCAAATTGCCCGTTTTGAACCAATTGTTCCAAACCCAAGGTGGCACCACCAATGTTACCGGCCTCGTAAGCGGCATTTCCGATGAGGATCGCTGCCAAAATCACCACCATCACCAAGTTCTTTGCCCATGGTGTATGCAACTCGTCCTTTATTACACTTGCAAGGCCTTTTTGGGTGATCACCCCTATTCTTCCTGCCATGCCCTGAAGTATCATTGTGGCCATCACGGAGACCAAAACGGCCCAGATCAGTGCGTATCCAAAACGTACCCCAGCCAAGGTACAAACGGTCAAGGTCCCGGGGCCAACAAAGGCTGCCGCGACCAAAATTCCAGGGCCTAGTTTTTTGAACATAAGGGCTGGGGTTTTTCAGGGTTCAAAATAAGGGGTTTTGCTATAATTTGTGCATTTCGTCCAAAAAAATGCATTTCATCTAAAAATGGGGTGTTTTATATCGATGCTTTATACGAATTTGAAAAAGCAAAAGTTATAATAATCCCAAATCATACTATTGACTAAACTTGACTTGAACCTATGACATGTAAGGATTGTGACAAAAGTATAGGAAACCTTCAATATAAGGCTTCCAAGGACTCCTTAGGTGTTGAGCTGTGCGAACGGCATACCCTACTTATCAAAAAAGTTATCCTGGACAACAATACCCCCCTTGAGGCCATTCAACTGTTCTATGCGTTGAAAGAGGCCGGGGCCAACCCCATGCTGGAGTGGTGGGATGGGAAAAAATCCGTTGATATTGCCATTTCCCGGGTAAAACTGAACATTGAAATTGATAAGGACTACAACATGATCACCCATGAACAGGCCATCAATGACCTGGAAGAGGCCATGCACTCCTTCAAGAATGGTTTTACAACCGTTAGAATACCTCATTTGGCCGTAAAGTATTACCTAGAGGAAACGGTGCAAAATATCCTTGGGATTATAGCGGGGCTAAAGGCGAACATCAGGGCCATCTAATTGAAAAACAACAACTGTTTTTCCACATTGTTTCCCTTGAACTCCAATATATCGATACCGATGGGGTCTTCCCCTATATTTTCGAGATCGTTGATGTAGTTTTTTCCCCTGTTCTCAAAATATCCGGTATCCCCGGCATCCAATTTGATCATGTCGATCTTGCCATTGCCATATCGGGTCAAGGCCAACCCTCCGGTTGTACAGACCCAACTATAGTTGGTGTTATGGCTCCTAAAAGGTATCCGCGCTCCCGGCGAAAGAAATAGATTCCAAAGTTTGATGCTTTCATTCTCGAATACCAATCGCTCTGTAAGTGATTGGGTTATGTCTTCATGGAGCAATTCATCCAGCTTCTCCTGTTCCCATGGATCAAAATTGCCCACAGGATTCAATTCAACACATTGCATGTCCTCTCATTTTCAAAAAACGGCTGCAAAAATATCTCAAATTTTTTTTCGTAATTCGCTCAAAAACAATATTTAACGTAAATTTTGCACTATTGTTAAGTTTTTAATAGCGTTTTACGGTATCGATTGCATTACCCTTAAAATTTCATCCAATCGGCAAGATAGTCTACCCGAACCAACCTTCCCTGTCCAGACTGCGGTACTGTATGGCCTCCGCTATATGGTTTCCGGAAACATTATCCTTATTTTCCAAATCCGCAATGGTCCTTGCCACCTTCAATATCCGGTCATAGGCACGGGCCGATAGGTTCAACCGTTGCATGGCATTTTTCAGCAATTCCTTGGAATGGCCGTCCAGGGCACAAAACTCACGTATGTGCTTGGTTCCCATTTGGGCATTGTAATGCACGTGGTTCAACCGGGCAAATCTTTTGGTCTGGATATCCCTAGCTGCGATCACCCGGTTTCGGATGACCCGGCTACTCTCCCCTTTTCGATTTTCCGAGAGCTTTTCAAAGGGCACTGGGGTGACTTCAATGTGAATATCGATCCTGTCCAGCAGTGGCCCTGAAATCTTACCGAGGTACCGTTGCATTTCCGCAGGAGATGAGGTAACCGGAGCATCTGGATCATTGAAATACCCTCCAGGGCTGGGATTCATGCTGGCCACCAACATAAAACTACTGGGGTAGACAACGGCAAATTTGGCCCTTGCAATGGTCACCTCCCTGTCTTCCATGGGTTGCCGCAACACCTCCAATACCCTCCGTTCAAATTCGGGCAGTTCGTCCAAGAAAAGTACTCCATTATGGGAAAGTGAAATTTCGCCCGGTTGGGGATAGCTTCCTCCACCCACCAGTGCGGCACTGCTTATGGTATGGTGCGGACTCCTGAACGGGCGTTGGTGCATCAAACCCATATTTTTTACCTTGCCCACAACACTATGGATTTTAGTGGTTTCCAAGGCTTCTTGAAGGGTCATGGGCGGTAAAATTGAGGGCAACCGCTTGGCCAACATGGTCTTTCCCGCCCCTGGTGGACCGATAAGTATGATGTTATGTCCGCCTGCGGCGGCAATTTCCATACATCTCTTTATGCTTTCCTGCCCCATCACGTCCGAAAAATCAAACTCAGGGAAATCCAAAAGATCATGAAATTCTTTTTGGGCGTCCACTTTGGTCAGTTCCAACGGCGTTCCCTGATCAAAAAAATCTATGACCTGCATGATGTTGTCCACTCCATACACCTCAAGGGTGTCCACAATGGCCGCCTCTTTGGCATTTTCGGTAGGCAGTATAAATCCCTTGAACCCCTCTTCCTGGGCCTTGATGGCAATGGGCAGGGCTCCTTTGATGGGTTGTAGGCTTCCGTCCAAAGAAAGCTCGCCCATGATCAAATAGCGTTCAATATCCTTTGATCTAATTTGGTTGGAAGCGGCCAGGATCCCCAAAGCCAAGGTGAGATCATAGGCCGAACCTTCTTTTCGCAGATCGGCCGGGGCCATGTTGATGGTTATCTTCTTTCCCGGAATCCTATACCCAATGTTTTGAAGTGTTGCGGCGATGCGATAGTTGCTCTCTTTGATGGCGTTGTCCGGAAGGCCCACCAGATGATAGCCTATACCTTTATCCACATTCACTTCCACGGCAACGGTGGTGGCTTCAATTCCAAAAACTGCACTTCCATAAACTTTTATGAGCATACCGAATAAAGAGAGCTATCATGTTGAACAAGGTTTGAAAGTAGATGATCTTACCTATCTACATGGTGCTCTTTGACGGATACTGGGTTTTCAGTTGATGTAAGGCGTGTTAGGGTTAACTTGTTCGAAAATTTGAAACTCAACATAGCGGTGCCCTACTCTTTCGAAAAGGTCAAAATGGATTCTGCAGTCTTTTCAATCTCTTCTTTGTTCAACATCATTTTGCGAAACTTGCCGGCAACATAAAGTTCGGCTTGGTCCTCATAATGCTTGCTGAAGGGATTTCCAGACTGCCCTGTGGGAAGGATGCTTATACTGTTCTCTATGTCGGAAAAGTCGATGATGCGCCGTGTTGAAGGGCCTGAATTTACTTTGTAAAGGCCCGTACTGTCATACGGAAAGCCCATATTGTTGATGACTTCCCTACTACCTTCCACCGGAAACGGGCCCACATTGAAAAACTTTCTCAGGGATGGTACTTGACCGATTGGGTGTGGGTGCTCCAACGTATGCACTTTGCCCCAGGTCCATTGTTTTGGGTCCGGTCCAAAATCATCCACCAAAGAATTCCATGCATCGGTCAAAGACTTCATCACAATATCATGGCGGGTCTCCACTACATCGTTGGTTCGGACATCATCCCACCATGCCCCCTTATCCATCCGTGCCCCCCAAGCGATGTGACGCTTGATCAAGTGCGTCGCCAAAAGTTGGTTGAACTGTTCGGTGCCCAATTCATCCTCAAAAGTGTTTTTGAGCATGTAATATTCAGCCCTATGGAAAATTGTGGGACTCACACTTTCCAGAGAATAGCTGCCATCCCAACTTTGAAGGGCATCCATCTGCACCAATTGTTCTTCAGACAGTTGGGAGACATCAATGAGTTTTATCAATTCTGTGATCAAAGCGGTATTGACCGGTGAGGTAACGTCCAAAATCATTTCAGAAGCAGACTCCCTGTCCCAGTCATTCTTGGCCTCCAGCAACTGTACAATTCTTTTTGCCCTGTTTTCGGGCAAATAATACCCAGGGTATAGCATTCCGGCAATGGAATCGGGTTGATTGTTGGCAGAATACACGTAATGCCATGGGGGGTTGATGGCACTGGGGTTTTCCGAAAAATCGAGATACCGTAAAGGTTCTTCCGTTCCCGATGGACCATTCAGCACAAATTTGGTGGACAGGCTATCGGGCATCTGGTACAATTTTGCGGTGGCCCACCAAGCCACATTTCCTTTCGCATCGCCATACATTACATTAAGCCCTGGGGCATGGATCTTTGGCAATGCGCTTTTGAACCCATCAATATCCGTAGCATGACTGATACCATATAAAGCATGCATTACCTCATTCTTGAGCTTGGTATAAATCCATGACATGGCAATGGGACGCTCCCCGGAAATCTGGTCTGCAATGTTGTTGAGTATGGGACCATGACGGGTCTTTTTATAGGTAAAGGAGATATCATCAGCATGCTTTATCTTAATGGTCTTGGTTACGTACTGAAGGTCTTCCCAACCTGATTCAGTCCTATATTTTGTACTATCTTGTGGGTTGAGCTCTTCGTAATAGAAATCAATGTCGTCATTTTCAAACATCGTCAATCCATAGGCCAGGTTCCGGTCATGGGCCAACAAGGGAAATGGCACCCCTGCAAGATGGTATCCATATTTTTCATAGTGGGGGGCATTCACATGGGCCTCATACCATACCGAAGGCTGTGCAAAACCAATATGTGGGTCATTGGCCAAGATTACCTTTCCGCTTTTGGTCTTCTCCGGTGCCAACACCCAACTGTTGCTTCCCACAAATTGGGGTATGGGCAATTTTTCCAGAGCTCTTGTCACGTTTGCGGTGATCGTGGTCCCTAGGGAATCGGTTACCTCTGGTTTGTAGTTTTTGATCCACACCGTGGAAGTGTCCGAATCAACGGCCAAATCCCTAATGTATTCCTCCCCTAAACGGTCCCTAATATTGGTCAACAATGGATCCGTTTTATGGGCCATGGCAAAACTAAAAGCCATGTACCCGACGGCGTTGTAGACATCTTCCAACGAAAAAGGTTCTTTTTCCAATCCGGTGAGGTAGAATTCAATGGGTGTCGGTCCCTTTTTAATAAAGGTATTGATACCGTCAAGATAGGCCTGCACGAGCACTACCATTTCATCATCCTTTTCCAATTCTGCAACGGTTTGGGCCGAATGATCATCAATACCCAATGTTAGGAAGAATTTGTCCGTGTCCACCAAATCCTTTCCAAAAACTTCCGATAACCTCCCTTTGGCCACCCTACGCAACAATTCCATCTGCCAGAGTCGGTCCTGGGCGTGCACATAGCCCAATGCCCGAAGGGCATCTTCCTCGTTTTGGGCATAAATATGTGGAATTCCATAGGGGTCGTAGAAAACCTTGACCTCTCCATTTAAACCGGACATTGTCTTGTTTCCCTTATAATCCGGCTTAAGTGTTTGAATGAAAATTATGGAGCCTACAATTAGGGCCAACAGCAATATGCCAAGCACAAGTAGTACTTTTTTAAATCTTTTCACGGGGTCTTGGTTACGTCAATTAGTCAAAATCTAATTTACGCTATTTTCCATGAAGGATGAAATAACCTTGGATAATGATCACATCATTTGTTCATGGACAGCTGATGCTTTTCCAATCCCGTTTGCAGCCACTGTCTATAGGTCTCTACATCAACGTATTGTACGGCATCGTTCAGTATTTCCAAATCTGGGGAAAGCAATACGTAATATGGTTGTGAGGCCGCATTGAAATTTATGGTCTGGAAAGTGCCCCATTTTTGGCCCACTGTTTTTATGGCCTTGATCCGTCCGGAATCGTATTTGAAATCAAATTTCTCCCCTTCGGGAAGCTCCTTTCTATCATCCACATAAAGGGATATCAATACATATTCTTCCTTGAGCAAGGGATACACAGAAGCATCGCTCCAAACATTCTCCTCCATCTTCCTGCAATTGACACAGGCCCACCCCGTAAAATCGAGCAAAATGGGTTTGTTTACCTGTTTTGCATAGGCAACACCTTTCTCAAAATCCTTGAAGCAATCCAATCCCAGAGGGCAATCGCTTTCAGTTTGGCTCACGCTATAAAAATCAGGCGGTGGAAAACCGCTCAACAATTTTAAAGGGGTCACTTTGAACAATCCCAGAACCAGATACACCGAAAATACCAAGCTCAGCACGCCAAAAAGTTTTCGGCTCAGGGAAAGTTTTTTCCGAGGGCCATCATGTGGAAATCGGAACAGTCCAAAAAGATAGAGAGTTGTCAGCACAAAAATCACGACCCAAATGCCCAGGAATATTTCTCGTTTGAATATGCCCCAATTCCCCACCAAATCTGCATTGGACAAAAATTTGAATGCCAGGGCCAGTTCCAAAAAGCCCAATACCACCTTCACGGTGGTCATCCACCCCCCGGATTTGGGCAATGACCCCAACCAAGCAGGAAAGAGGGCGAACAAGGCAAAAGGCAGGGCTAATGCCAACCCAAATCCTGTCATGCCCATGGTCAAATTGGTGGCCACATTGCCTTCAGCCAGTGTTGTGCTTCCCAAAAGTCCCCCTAAGATTGGGCCGGTACAGGAAAATGAGACTATGGCCAGGGTGAGGGCCATAAAAAAGATACCCAATCCACCACCCACCTTGGAAGAGGCGGAATCCATTTTGTTGGCCCATGAATTGGGCAATGTAAGTTCAAAGTATCCGAAGAAGGAAAAGGCGAAGACCACAAAAATCACAAAGAAAAACACGTTGAGCCAAATATTGGTGGCAATGGTGTTCAAAATCTGTGAGTCAACGGAGTTGAACACATGGAAGGGCAGGCTCAACAAAAAATAGATCAATACAATGAAAAAGCCATACAATACCGCATTCCCTATTCCTTTGGATTTTTGTTGCGTTTGTTTGGTGAAGAACGATACGGTTAGAGGTATCATCGGAAAAACGCAAGGGGTCAACAAGGCGATAAGTCCTCCCAAAAACCCCAAGGCAAAAATCATCCATAGGCTGGATTTACCCTTGGTGTTGTTGAGTCCACCTTGATTCAACAAGTCTTTGTTCTTAAAATCCACCTTGAGCGATTCTCCCAGGGCCACACTGCGTTCATCCAGATTCTTCTCGGTGTGCACAAAGGCACTTCCATCCAACGAAATCTGGAACAGTTGGTCCTTGGGAATACATACTTCCTTGCAAATCTGGTAGAACAAATTGACGGTGACCTGCCGTACTTCTGGATTGAGCAGTTTTACTTTTTGGGTGAAAATGGCCTCCTTTCTAAAAAAGGTCTCCTCAACCTCGAAAATGTCGCTGTATTCCTTTATGGTCTCACTCTCCTCTGTTTTACCGAGAAGTTCGTAATCCTCTCCTGCCCTTTCAAAGGTAAACTCGCTGGGGAGCGAACCTCCCTCGGCAGTATATTGGGAATATACGTGCCATCCGTCCATAATCTTTCCCTTAAAGATCAACTCATATTCCGTATCGGAGATTTTGTTGACCTCATGGCTCCAGATTGCTGGATCGGCATCGGTCTGGGAAAAAATGTGAAGATGGATGAACAAAAATCCTAAAAGGGGAACTAAAAATCTCATGCAATAAGTGTAATCTTTAAAATATTGTGGGTTGTGCCATCCACTTTGAAACGTTCATCGGGTCTTCTTCCGACCACCCAAACAATTTCATGGTCTGAGCACAACAACCATTGTCTTTTCTTTGATATGACATCGACCTTCTCGTCCTTGAAAAACTTGGACAGCTTCTTTTTCCCTTTCATCCCGAACGGATAAAAATAGTCGCCTTTTTCCCAATTCCTTAACACTAACGGAAAGTTTAACTTTTCCTTATCCAAAAAGACTACGTTCCGTTCAGATTTTTCAACATTTTTCACATTTTGTAACGTAAGCCGAACAGGGATTTCCATCTTCATGTCATTTTCATGGATCAGGAACATTTCATCATCGTTATTTTCCAATCTGGACAATATGAGGTGGGTCCTATCTTTCAGCAACCGATGTGTTTTGGAAAACACTTCCTTTCCGCTCATGGCTTCCAACAATTGGTTAATATCCTCCCAGGCAGTAAAGCCGTACTCTTGGAAAAGTCCATATACAATGGGTTCCAAGGGATGGTGTTTTTTCAGTTCCACAATGTTGATCTTTGTGGCGTTTCCATCGTCCACAAAAAGGTGGGCCCTGATTTCTTGTATGTACTTATGAACCAATTTGTTGGTTTGCTGTAAATGGGCTTGCGTCCTTTGGAAGTTTTCCAGAAAAGTTGGGTGCAATTCCTTCAATTTGGGAACAATTTCGTGCCTTATTTTATTACGAAGGTATTTGCTTTCCGCATTGCTGCTGTCCTCTCTCCACTGTATCCCCTCAGATTTTGCAAATTCCGAAATGTCTTCCTGTGAAAAACCCAACAAGGGACGGATTACCCGATTATTTTGTTCGGGAATCCCGGATAGGCCGTCCATGCCCGTTCCGCGGGACAGATTGATCAAAAAGGTTTCCAAATTGTCATCGGCATGGTGGGCTGTCAGAACATACGCGAAACCTTGTGCATCCATGAGCTTGTTGAACCATTGATAGCGCAGTTCCCGGGCCACCATTTGAAGGGACCCTTTTTTCCTTTTGACCTCCTCCATGGTATTGAAGGATTCCACCACCACTTCAACACCCAATGTTGTGGCCAAATTTCGCACCAAGGTTTCGTCTCCATCACTCTCTGCGCCCCTCAACCCAAAATTGCAATGGGCCAAGGTGATATCCAGTCCCGTGCCCGCACACAGATGGGCCAGCACCACGCTGTCCACTCCTCCGCTGCAGGCAAGCAATAGCCGCTTTCCTTTGAGAAAGCTCAAGGATGTATCGATGTGTTTCATGAACCGCTCCAACATGGTACAAAAGTAACAATAAAGATCAGCTGGTTTCCAAAACGCTCCGCATGGCCTTGGCCTTGAGCAAACATTCCTGGTATTCCTTTTCTGGGTCTGATTTTGCGGTGATGGCACTGCCCACCGAAAATGACACATATTTGGCCGCGGCATTGTACAAAATACTTCGGATGACCACATTGAAATCAAAGTTCCCCTGCGGGTCAAAATAGCCCACCGCCCCACTGTATAGTCCCCGTTTTGTCTCTTCCAGTTCCTCTATTATCTTCATGGCTGAGATTTTTGGGGCACCCGTCATACTGCCCATGGGAAAGGTTTCCAAAATGAATTCCAACGGATTCTTTTTTTTGGACACTTGGCACACCACTGTGGAAATCATCTGATGCACTTGTTTATAGGTGTACACTTTGCACAATTCCTTTACCTCCACTGTTCCTTTTTGCGCACTTTTGGAAAGATCGTTGCGCACCAAGTCCGTAATCATGATATTTTCTGCCCGCTCCTTCTCGTCTGATGCCAATCGTATTTTTATCGTTTGGTCTTCCTTGTAGGTCTTCCCCCGGGGAGCTGTTCCCTTAATGGGCTGGGAAATTATGGTCTTTCCCTCTTTTCGCAAATAGCGTTCCGGTGAAGCGCAAAGCAGAAATTTATCGTCCAGTTTCATGAAGGCCGCAAAAGGAGGTTCGGAGATGGCATTAAGGCGTTTATAGGTTTCCCATGGGTCGATGGAGGTGTCCTCAGCATAAAACTCCTGGCAAAAATTGGCTTCATAGACATCACCTCGATGAATGTGCTCCAAAAGTTTCTGTGCTTTTTCAAAATAGGCATCTTTATGGATGCGCATTTTTATTTTAACAGCATCATGCGATGCCTTTTTTGGATTTAGTAAATTGGTCAGAGCGGTGATGTTGGAAAAATCAGCATCCACCTGATCCACGACAGCGTCGATGTAAAGAAAGCCAACTTCATTGCCTCTTATCGTTACAATTTTGGAGGGTTGAAAGAAATGGATATCAGGAAACCCAAGACCGTCAAAATTCTCTGAAACCAAGTTTTCCAACTCGTTCTTAACATCATATGAGAAATACCCGAACAACCAATCTTGCTCTTTATCGATAAATTGGTGTATTTCGGCGGTGCTTTTCAGTGTATTATTGGACTTATCGGTCTGTTCATCAATGGCCAAAATCAAATCATACGAACCATGGTTTTGATGATGCCCGTTGCCATCCAACCATATGACCTTGGCATATTTTTTGGACCACTCCCCCAATGCTCTTTTGAAGTTTTTTAGGTTGGAAATATGGAATGAGCTACGGCTGCGCAATGCATTTTATTTAAATGATTCCAAAAAAGCATCCAAAGCAGAACGGTGTTGCCCTTTCAATTCCCCATTTTGAATCATATCATCCTGGAAATTCTCGTAAAAAGAGGGCAATGAAAAGGTGGATACAATTTCGGCCCCAAACCTAGGCAGCATGTTTTGGGTTACTTCCAAAGCACCAAGGCCTCCTCGCTTTCCTCCAGAGGTTGACATGAGGAATACCTTTTTACCTTCCAAAAACTTACGCTCCAACCTAGACAGCCAATCCACCATGTTCTTAAAGTAGGCCGATGGATTACTATTATGTTCATTGACGGAAAGTATAAGACCGTCAACCCTTTCAATGTCATTTTTAAGCTCCATCAGGGAATTGGAAAAACCCTTTTGTTTTTCATCATCCTCACTATATATTGGGAATGGACAATGTGCCATGTCCAACAATTGAACATGGTGCCCATGCAGCAAGGATGCGGTGTACCTTACCAATCTGTAATTGATGGATGTTGAAGAATTGCTCCCGGCAAATGCCAAAATTTCAGCCATATAAGAAAAACATTGATTGTTTCGCTAAAATACCTCTATTGATCCATAGATGCGAGTATTTTACCTAATTTTGCCGCGCAGGACATCCAAACGTACTGTCAAACAAGTATATAGGATAACCATTACCAAATGAAGACACAGGCCAACAGGTTGTTTTTTATTGATGCCATGCGCGCATGGGCCATTTTGATGATGCTCCAAGGGCATTTCATCGATGGGCTTCTGGACCCTGCATTTAGGGATCCCAACAACCCTGTTTTTACTATTTGGCTTTACTTTAGAGGTATCACCGCGCCGGTTTTCTTTACGGTTTCCGGATTTATCTTTACCTATCTTTTGATTCGTGTGCCCCAAAAGGGATATGAAAATCCCAGGGTCAAAAAAGGTGTTCGGCGGGGTCTGCAGTTGTTGCTGATCGGTTATCTGCTCCGACTTAATCTATTTGGACTTTTCAAGGGAGAGGTGTACGACTCTTTTTATTTGGTGGATGTCCTCCATTGCATTGGACTCTCCATTTTGGCATTGATCGGGATATATCTTTTTGCCGTAAATCGGAAAAAGTTCCTTTTCCCCGCACTGCTATTGGGTATTACCTTGGCGCTCTTCTTGTTTGAACCTATATACAAACAATGGTCTTTTTCGTTTTTACCGGATGCCATCGCCAATTACTTTACCAAAGCCAATGGTTCCGTATTTACCATAATCCCCTGGTTGGGCTACACCACCCTGGGAGGGTTTATCTCCGTTCTGTTCACCCGTTTCAAGGATTATAAATATTTATTTCCCGTTGCCATTTCCATGGCTTCCCTGGCGGGGGTTACTTTGGTCTACTATTCCACCAAAGCATTTATTTTTCTTCATGGATTGACCGGTTGGGAGGTTTTTAGGTTGATACAGATGAACAATTACCTGTTTATCCGATTGGGGAATGTGTTTGTGGTATTTGCCATTTTCATGGTGTTGCGCCAATTCATGACCAACAAGACCGTACTGAAGATCGGGGCGAGCACTTTGTCCATTTATGTCATCCATTTCATCATTCTATACGGCAGCTTTACGGGATTGGGCCTTTATCGCTTTTTCAACCACTCATTGACACCCGAAGTGGTCATACCGGGAGCCGTTCTCTTTATGTTTGCAAGTACTTTTCTTGCCCTCAAATACAATGTCTTTGAATCTGATATCAAGGAGCAAATTGCTTTGGGTTTGAATACCCTAAAGGGCCAGTTCTCGGATTTAAGGAGCAACTCGCTCCCTGTCCTGAAAGAAGCCACCCTTAGGGGCAGGGTCATTTTGAGAAGATTCTTCAGAACCGTACGGAACTAGTATTTCCAGCCATTATTTAAGAGAGGACATCCATTCCATGGAAATCTGGATCATTTCCCCGCTGATGTTGTTTGTGGTTACATCAATGAGATCATGTGTGACATTTTTGAGGAGCTCCAGCCTAAAATTAGGCTTGTCCAGCTCCTTTAAAACGGATAGGTCATAAAGTCCTGGATGGCTTCTGTCCAGTTCTCCGTATACCCACAATACAGGTATTTCCATTTCTTTTACAATATCTAGGGGATCGTAACCCTTGACACCATCAAACGAACCCACCTTGGCGTTACCGTCCTCTATGGACAATTGCTCATCATCCATTTGTTCATCATAAAAATCCGAAGCCCCTACGGAGGCCACTCCACCGCTATAGTTCATAATGAATGCAACGTCCCCAGTGGTATGGTATACCTCCGAGGCCACCCAGGTACCCTGGCTTGAGCACAACAAGCCTATCTTGTTGGCATCCACGGTATCCAGACCTTTCAGGTAAGCGATCAGGGAACTTACAATCTTGGCCCTTTCCGCAATGGTCTGCTTGCTATTCATGCTCGAAACTTGGATAAAATCCCCTGTGGATTTCCCGACACCCTGTTTATCATAAAGCGCCACAGCATAGCCAACACTGTTTATGGCAGGGATATAGGGTAAAAAGTATTCCCGGGTACCCCTATCGGATCCTGGCACCACAATGACCACGGGGACTTTTCCATCTATTTCTGGAGGAAGGTGCAGCGAAGCGGAAATGACCGCATCACCATTTGGCACTTCAAAATCTATGGTTTTCAACTCGGCCTGGGCCAAGGTTACAAGGGAGCCAAACAAGCACCCCAACAGCGTGATTGATTTCTGTAGAAACATTTTCCTGATTTTTAGTTGATCGATAACTGCATGCAACCACACATAGGTTGCATACCTCTAAAGAGAACTGGGTCCAGGAATTGTTACAGTATTATGCATTTTTTTGGGTAAATATTTGCCTACACATGTATGGCCCTGTCTGCGGTCGCTGCCAAGGCAGCTTCCTTAACAGCTTCGGCATAGGTAGGGTGTGCGTGGCTCATACGGGCCATATCTTCTGCGGAGGCCCGAAACTCCATGGCCGTGACGCCTTCAGTGATCAAGTCCGCACAACGGGCCCCGATCATATGCACGCCAAGGACCTCATCGGTCTTTTTATCCGCCAATATTTTCACAAATCCGTCAATATCCATGCTAGCTCGTGCCCGTCCCAAGGCCCGCATCGGAAATTGGCCCACTTTATATTCCACTCCGGCTTCCTTGAGTTCTTCCTCCGTTTTGCCCACAGCGGCCACTTCGGGCCAAGTGTACACCACACCTGGAATAAGGTTATAGTTGATATGGGGTTTTTGTCCGGCCAGTATTTCCGCTACCATCGTCCCTTCTTCTTCCGCCTTGTGGGCCAACATGGCACCACGGATCACATCGCCAATGGCATAGATGTTGGAAACATTGGTCTGCAGATGGTCATTGACCTCTATTCTGCCCCTATCATCCAATTTCACTCCGGCAGCCTCTGCATTCAATCCTTCAGTGTACGGCTTTCTTCCTACACATACCAAACAATAATCTCCGGTAAAGGTCACTTCCTGTCCTTTTTTGTCATCGGCCTTCACCACAACCTCATTGCCCTTGCGTTCCACCGATTTTACCTTATGGGAAAGATTGAAGTTCATCTTTTGTTTTTTCAGCACCCGCATCAACTCTTTGGAAAGACCACCATCCATTCCCGGAATAATCCGGTCCATATATTCCACCACGGTGACCTCGGCGCCCAAGCGTTTGTATACCTGTCCCAATTCCAAACCTATCACGCCCCCTCCAATAACAATCAAGTGTTTTGGAACTTCCTTGAGTTCCAAGGCCTCTGTTGAAGTGATGATACGTTCTTTATCCAATTTGATAAAAGGAAGGGTCGATGGCTTTGATCCCGTGGCGATGATGGTATTTTTTGCCTCAATGGTCTCTACTTTTCCTTTGTTGTTGGTAATATTGATATGGGTGGCATCCTTGAAACTTCCCACGCCTTCAAAAACATCGATCTTGTTTTTGTCCATCAAAAACTGGATACCCTTGGTGGTCTGATCTACCACAGCTTGTTTGCGGGCAATCATCTGCTTCAGGTTCACCTTGACTTCGCCAGGAATCTCAATACCGTGCTCCCCAAAATGTTGTATGGCATCTTCATAATGATGTGAGGAATCCAGCATGGCCTTGGAAGGGATACAGCCCACATTGAGGCAGGTCCCGCCCAGTGTGGAATACTTTTCGATTATTGCAGTTTTCATTCCCAATTGGGCACAGCGGATAGCCGCTACATAGCCTCCAGGTCCAGAGCCAATAACGGCCACATCATATTGATTCATAGTAAATGCTTAGCGATAACCATTAGTTCGATTATCGCCACAAAAATAACAATGTTTATCCGATACACCATGATTTCCCCTTAACATATCCTTACGAAAAAGTTTGGGCAAATTCTGTTTATATTTAGCACATGCGAATTGCCAAGCTCAATCAGGAATTGGAAGTGTTCATCGCCGGAACCGGGGCGGCCCAAAGCCTGTTGATGGCCTGCTACAGTTTTTTTGAGCGGAAAAGGGATTTTAGAAACCTGCTGCTCTTTGTTTTCTTTTTGGCCATTACCCTTCGCATCACCAAATCCCTGCTCTGGGTATATTTGGACACAACGCCACTATGGGTCATCAATCTGGGGTTTGCGGCCCATGCATTTTCCGGCCCTGCCCTGTTTTTATATGCCCTGTATTTTTTATTTCCCAGAAAATGGTCACAATGGAACCTGGTACACTTTTTACCTGCCATTTTGTTGATGATGGGCATGCAGTCTTTTTCCTTGGAAGGATTTTGGTATGAGGGTGGTTATTCTGTGTTGCTTGCACACCAATTGACCTATAGTGGTCTGGGATTGGCATTATGGATCATGTTTTTGGTGAAAAAGAACAATAGAAGCAACCTGGATCGTGCCTCGATGATCTGGATCACCTCGCTGATTCTGGGTACGGCTATCCTTCAGTTTTTATATTTTTCCAACTATATCTTGGGCATAACCCCCTATCTGCTTGGACCGGTCATCTATCTTCCCTTGATTTATTTCTTGGCATTTCTTTTGTTTAAAAATCCTTCGCTTTTACAAGCGAATCGTACTGCTAAACACCAAAACATTAGGTCAACACCTGAGGAGCTCCACCATTCGGCCCAGCAACTGGAGGCCTTGATGAAAGGCAAAAAACTGTACCTTGACCCGAATTGTACCTTGGGTATGTTGGCCCAAGAGGCCAAATTGCCCGCCTATCTGGTTTCCCATATCGTCAACAACACCATCGGGAAGAGTTTTCCCGATTTTCTCAACGGCTATCGAATTGAGGAAATAAAGTTACGATTGATCCACCCAGATCACAAGCATACCAAAATTGCCAGCATTGCCTATGATTGTGGGTTCAACACGCTGTCTTCTTTCAATACTGCCTTCAAAAAGGCCACGGGTACCACTCCTACCCAATTCCAGAAAAGCAAGGGTAGCATTTAGCTTTTTATAAATCCATCAGACCTATTTATCAATAAAATAAGGATGACAAAGCCTTTGGTTCCATCTTCGCTTCGGAACATTACAGGTTTTTATGAGACATTTTTTCGGGACCGCCCTATCACAACAACTTGGTCAACTCAAAACAAATGAGGCCAAAATGGTCTTCTATTCCTGTCTCTATTTTTTCTGCCTGCTGTGTTCCTATTTTATTCTAAGGCCTCTACGCGATGAAATGGGAATTGTCAACGGTGCCCAAAACATGCAGTGGCTTTTTACGGGAACCCTGTTGGCCATGCTTTGTGCAGTGCCTCTTTTTGGACTGTTGGTCTCCAAAAATTCCATCAAACGTGTCTTGGTTTATTCCTATTCCTTTTTTATTGGCAATATTCTGCTGTTCTACATTTTATTCGAAAGCTTTGGTATTACCAAGATATTGTCTGTTGCATTTTTTATTTGGCTCAGTGTTTTCAACCTCTTCGTGGTTTCCTTGTTCTGGAGCTTTATGGCCGATGTGTTCTCCTGTACATCGTCCAAACGATTTTTCGGAATCATTGCCTCCGGGGGCAGTCTGGGTGCATTGACCGGTCCCATTGTGGCCAAACACTTGAGCACATTGGCTTCCATCAACATACTCCTGTTGACCGCGGCCTTCTTTCTGATGATCGCCCTCCTTTGCATCTTTGGCATCCTAAGATTATCTCCTAAAAAGGCTTATTTTAACCGTGGGCATCAAAATCCTAAGGTCGGCATAAAGAATCTTTTTGAAGGCATACAAAAAATAGTGAAGTCGCCCTATCTGCTCGGTATCGTGATCTTTGTCTTGTTTTACACCTCCATTTCCACAGTGCTCTATTTTGAACAGGCACATCTAGTGGAAAGCACATTGACCGATTCCATGGAAAGAATCAGCTATTTTTCCAATCTCGATTTCACGGTGAACGCCCTGTCCATCATGGGACAGTTCTTCCTTACTGCCAAGATCATCAGGAGGATGGGGCTGTCCATGGTATTGGCTTCCATTCCATTTCTTATGGGGATAGGATTGGTCTTGTTGGGCCTACATCCCACTCTGGGTACGATGGCATTGTTATTGATTCTCCATAGGTCTGGAAATTTCATGCTATTGAGACCAGGAAGGGAAATCTTGTTCACCGTAACCTCTGTGGAGGAAAAATACAAGGCCAAAAACTTTATCGATACGGCCATCTACCGAAGCGGGGATGCATTGGTGGCCTGGGCTTTTTCTGCCTTTATGACCGTGGGAATGGGATTGGGAGCCATAGCCTTCTTGGCGGTCCCCATTTCCCTATTATGGGGTTTTACTGGCTTCCGGTTGGGAGCACTGCAGTCAAAAATGGAAAATACGCTACCTTTAAAACATAGGATATATGAAAATAATGCACAGCCGTAGGGATGCCCTAAAACTATCTTTAATGGCCGGAGTGGGCCTTGCGTTCCGGCCTTTTGCAAATCCATTGAACCTTGACGATAAAATACATGTACGCCCCATCCCCTCCACAGGGGAAGAGCTCCCCATAATCGGGTTGGGAACTTGGCAGACGTTTGATGTGGGAAGTTCCATGGAACAGCGGAAGCTCTTAAGCCAGGTTCTTATGGAACTCTATCGCTTTGGGGGCACCGTAATCGATTCCTCACCGATGTATGGAACCTCAGAAAAAGTAGTCGGGGACTTGACACAGAACCTGGATTTCAAAAACAATCTTTTCTACGCCACCAAAGTTTGGACATCCGGCAAACAGGCAGGGATAGACCAAATGGAGACTTCTTTGACCAAGATGCACCGCAGGCAAATGGATTTGATGCAAATACATAACCTAGTGGATTGGAGAACCCATGTAAAGACATTAAAGTTATGGAAGGAACAGGGCAAGATCCGTTATTGGGGCCTTACCCACTACGTGGACTCTGCTCACAGCACCTTGGAAAGTATCATTAAAGCGGAACGGCCCGATTTTGTGCAGTTCAACTATTCCATACGGTCCAGGCATGCCGAAAATTCACTTTTTGATACCGCCCAAAAGTACAAGGTGGCCACCATTATCAACCAACCTTATGAAAGCGGTTCTCTGTTTCGCTTGGTGAAAGGAAAAGAGCTTCCGCCATGGGCCAAGGAACAGGACATTGCAAGCTGGGGACAGTACTTTTTAAAATTTATTCTTTCCAACGAAAATGTGACCTGTGTAATTCCTGGAACCTCCAAACCCCATCATATGACGGATAATATGCAGGCCGGTCTTGGAAAAATACCGGATGCCTCCATCCGGGATAGAATGGTCTCCTATCTAAAATCCTTGTGACAGTGAATTAAACCGGGGCCAATGGGAATTTGTTGGCCCCGTAACGTCCTAACCAAAGCCCTGCCAAAAGTGACAGTTGCAGCCCTGACTCGAACAACATCGGACCACTCCATTGGTCACAGACCACAGCAAAGAACATTTTTCCGATAATGAACAGAGAGATGAGAAAATGTGGCCAATAATTGTCCCTCACCACGATCAACGCCGCAATAAAGCCGGCCACTGTAGAAGAGGTAAAAGTGGCCAAGCTGCCAAATATCAAGTCGGTATTGGATGAGGTGCAAAAACTCAGCCCCCTAAAAATAATGTCTCGAGACAATGTGGTATAAAGTACAAGCGACAGTCCCCCGATGACCGTTGCCAATACCGTAAGCAAAATGCGGGTACGGGATTTCATGACGTAAAAAAGATGTTTCTGGTTGTATTCGTTCTTTGATCTGGACAAAAATTAGACATATACAACCAACCCCGGTGCTATTTTAACACCGATTTACGTTAAACTTTGCTAAATGTGCACGGATGGACTGTTCTTCACTTCGTTGATCACGAAGGAGCTCTGGGTATTTCCAATATTGCTGATGGCGGTAAGTTTGGTGACCATGAACTCGCGATAGCTTTTCATATCCTTTACGTTTACGATGATGATGTAATCATAATCGCCCCCTACGTGAAAACATCCGGAAACTTCATCCAGTTTCAAGACCTCCCGCTCAAACTTCAACACATTTTCCTTGGTATGCTGTACCAATCGAATGTGGCACAATACCGTAAAGTCGCGCTGCACTTGTTCTTTATTCACCAAGGCTACATATTTGGTGATTACGCCACTGCGCTCCAAACGGCGAATCCGTTCGTACACTGCAGTTTTTGATAGTTGAAGGCTATCAGCATATTGCTTTGTGGTCTTTTTGCAGTCTTCCTGTAAAAGTTCAACCAGCTTTTTGTCCACCGAATCCAGTTCCATACCGATAATTTTTCAATTGAGATGTCTAATAAGCATCAAATTTAGAATAAAATTCTAAATATTATATAATAATAGGTTTATATTCTATTATATCATTTATTAATTGACTTTTGTTCAATCAACTGGTATCTTTAACAAAAAAATTATCCAAATGGACTACAAGGCATCAGATCATATTCAGGATCTACAGTATTTTGGGGAATTTGGCGGGGTCAATCCATCCATTTCCGATTCATCGACCTATACCTTCCTTTCGGCCAAGACCATGTTCGATACCTTTGAAGGGAATACCGAGGGATGTTATCTGTACAGCAGGCACTCCTCCCCTTCCAATCTATACTTGGGAGAGGCCATGGCACAATTGGAGGGAACGGGGTCCGCAAATGCTTTTGCGAGCGGCATGGGGGCCATCAGCGCAACCATTTTTCAACTGTGCAATGCCGGAGACCATATTGTGTGCAGCCGCACCATATATGGTGGTACCTATGCCTTTTTGAAAAACTTTGTGAAGAAGTTCGATATTTCCACTTCCTTCGTGGACATCACCAATCTGGAGATTGTTGAAAAGTCCATCACTCCTAAGACCAAATTGATCTATTGCGAGGCCGTGAGCAACCCCTTGCTCGAGGTAGCGGATATTGCAGCACTTTCCAAACTGGCCAAAAAACACGGAATTCCATTGGTGGTGGACAACACCTTTTCACCTTTGGGGATCAGTGCCGCCCAGTTAGGGGCCGATATTGTGGTGCACAGTCTTACCAAATTCATCAATGGCAGCAGCGATTGTGTTGCCGGGGCGGTATGTGCTTCCACGGATTTTTGCTTGGCATTGAAAGACGTGAACGACGGCGCCGGTATGCTTCTGGGCAGTACTTTGGACAGTTTGAGGGCCGCATCCATCCTAAAAAATATGCGCACACTCCATATCCGAATCAAAAAGCACAGTGAAAATGCACTTTATTTGGCGCAACAATTTGAAAAGGATGGATTGAAAGTGGTCTACCCAGGGTTGAAGAGCCACCCTGGACATGAACTCATGAAAAGGCAGATGAACCCAGAATTTGGTTTTGGTGGGCTGCTCACCTTGGACGTGGGCTCTTTGGACAAGGCCAATACCTTGATGGAAATGATGCAACGCCAAAAATTGGGCTACCTGGCCGTTAGTTTGGGCTTTTACAAAACGCTGTTCAGTGCCTCTGGCACCTCTACTTCATCAGAAATTCCACTGGAGGAGCAAGAGGAACTGGGGCTGTCCCAAGGCCTTATCCGTTTTTCCATTGGTCTGGACAACGATATCCACAAAACCTACACCGCCATGCGGGCCTGTATGGAAAAATTGGGAATCCTGGTCAGCAATTCCGCTTTAGTTTCGGAGGATATTTGAACCTTGTTTGGAGAACAAGGTTCAAAATTGTAATATTACCTACCGACAAAAACGGACCAGATGTCAAAAACCGAAGAAAACCCAGAGTACAGACAAGACGAACATATTGTAGAGAATACGGAACTGAATATTTGGGAAGCTCTGATTCCCGTTTTTGCATTGGTGGCCATGTTGGCCTACAATGTCTATGTTTTTGGCGATGAAGCCCTGAACGGTTCCAATCAGTTCATATTATTGTTGGGTGGTGCGGTAGCTGCCATCGTGGGGTTCTTCAATAAGGTCTCCTACAAGCAAATGCTCACTGAAGTGGCGGAGAATGTCCGGTCTACCACGGGAGCTTTGCTCATTTTGCTGATGGTAGGTGCCCTTTCGGGAACTTGGTTGATCAGTGGTATTATTCCGGCCATGATCTATTACGGTCTGCAAATCTTGAATCCCACCATCTTTTTGGCCGCTTGTGTGATTATTTGCTCCATCATTTCAGTGGCCACGGGAAGCAGTTGGACCACATCTGCCACCGTTGGGATTGCCTTGGTGGGAATTGGCGACGCATTGGGCATTTCATTGGGGATGACGGCGGGAGCCGTTCTTTCAGGGGCCTATTTTGGAGATAAAATGTCCCCCTTGAGCGATACCACCAATTTGGCCCCTGCCATGGCCGGTGGCGATTTGTTTTCCCACATTAAGTACATGGCATTGACCACCACACCTACCATAATCATCACCCTTTTGGTTTTCATCATCCTGGGATTTACCGTGGACACTTCCGGGGTTGCGGATACAAGTTCCATCCTACAGAGCATAGATGCCACGTTCAACATCAATGGTTGGTTGTTCCTGGTGCCAGTGCTGGTCATCTTCTTGATCGTCAAAAAGGCACCGCCACTCTTGGCCTTGCTCATAGGAACCATGGCCGGTGGGCTTTTTGCTCTGATTTTTCAACCTGATATTGTGACTACAATCGGTGGGGGCACCAGCCTTACTTTTGAATCGAGCTACAAAGGGATCTTAAATGCCATAACTGTGGACACTTCAATCGCCACCGATAACCCTGCCTTGAACGATCTCTTTTCATCCGGAGGCATGTCGGGCATGTTGGGCACCATATGGCTCATTGTATGCGCCATGGTATTCGGAGGTGTTATGGATGGTATCGGTGCATTGGAGCGCATTACCGAATCCCTATTGAAAATGGCCAAGACCACCTTTGGGCTCTTTGCCAGTACTGTGGGTAGCTGTCTGGCCCTCAACGTAACGGCTTCCGATCAATATTTGGCCATTGTGGTTCCGGGTAAAATGTTCGCCAAGGCTTATAAGGAACGTGGGCTGGCGCCTGAAAACCTCAGTAGGAGTTTGGAAGATTCCGGTACGGTAACCTCTGTGCTGGTCCCATGGAACACGTGTGGGGCGTATCACAGCGGTGTCTTGGGCGTTGGCGTTGCAGAGTATGGCCTATATGCCGTCTTCAATTGGCTCAGTCCAATGATGACCTTATTGTTCGCCGCCTTTAAGATCAAGATCAAGCAATTGGCCACACCGGCCACTTCACAATAGATCTTTCCAAATATTTGGCTTGTGATTATAAGGTGAGGATTTATATTTTTACCTTCACACCAAAATAAATTCTATACAACATGGCTTCTATAACTTTGGGTGGAAACCCTGCCAAAACGGTTGGAAACCTTCCAGCTGTACATGCATTGGCACCAGACTTTATATTGACAAAATT
>JAWKNC010000014.1:0-11871 GCA_041391945.1 Allomuricauda sp.
GGTGTTGATGGTATTGAGCAGGCCAATTTCCGATTCACGCTTGTCAATCTCATAACTTGCCTTTAGTCTTTCGATTTTTTGGATATTCTCCTTGTTCACTAGGCTATCCTGATAAACCTGAAAGAGTTTTTGATAGTCCAATGCCTTGTCCAAAGCCCCTTCCGACTCATAGAATTGGGATAGCTTTGCCCCGAAATCCCGTATTTGCTCCTTTAACCCCGCTTTTTGGGCCATTTCCATCGCCTTCAACAACATTTGTTCTGCACCTTGAACATCTCCTTCCTTTTTGAGCACTCCCCCCAACTCGGCCACGTAAACGGAAGTGGAGTAGGGGTCGTCCAACGGCTCCATCAAAACAATGGCTGCCGTTAGGTTCTGTTTTGCCTCGGCCAACCTACCCTGTTCAGCATGCACCATGCCCAGATTTCCTTGGGAATACCCTTGGGCGATGGGACTTTTCAACTGTAGATTCCTTGAAATTACTTCCTTGAACCGGGTTTCAGCACTGTCCAACTGACCGGCCAAACGAAACATTTCGCCAAGGTTGAGCATGGTAAACACAAGATTTTCCCCTTCGTTGGAAGTGGCATAAATGGATTCTGCCTTTTTAAGGGATTCAATGGCCTCCTCAAAGTTTTCATTGCTCATATAATTATTGGCCAGTTGGGTGTAGGACGCAGCCTGCCTTACAGGCATTTTCAAGGATTCATAGATGCGAAGGGCCCGAAACGAAGCCTGAAAGGAAAGATCATTGTTACCCAACTTGTTCTGTAAATGGCTGATTTCTTCCAAGGCCTCTGCTTCCAAAATGGGATTCCCAATATCCACCGCTAAATCCAGCGCCTGCTGTGCCACCAACAATGCCGTATCGTTCCGCGGATGATAGTGCGCCAGTAGACTCAAATGTTTTGACCTTTCCTCTTGGGTAAGGTTCCTAGTTTTCAATGCGGCGATCAGACTATCAGGATTTTTGGTTTGACCAATGGATACATGGACGCAGAGACATAGCACAAATGGTAACATCTGCCTTAAAAAGGTGGTCTTGTGGAACATGCGTAAAAAGGATATTATGTATTGGAGCTTATTCGAACCACAGGGTCGAGTATGAAATAATATCTTCTTTTATACCCTTTTCGCAACTTAATATCCAATGAAAAAATGATGCTATAGGCCACGAATACATCGGGCACTTTTTTTAGGGTGGAAATTTTGCATTTGTTCTTTTTGTTGGTGGATATAAAAAGTGTCCCGTCCGGCGCACCAAAGATATTGGACTCATTGCCCTTGAAGATGGCTTCCCAATGATTTTCTGGAAAATCGCCCTTTTCATTGAAGTCCCGGCCAACATTGATAACCCTGCAACACAGAAGCTGGGGTTTTTTTTTTGGTTTTGTTTCGGATTCAAGGGAAATGGTTATCAAGGTGCTTCCTTGAATAACGGGGAACTCAAAACCCCGTAGGTCCACGAAATTATCTATTCGGATAGGCTCGTAGGGTGTACCGATTCCCACGAAGCATTCGCGGATGGTTTCCTGGATGGCTTTTGCCGATACCCCAAATTTGATGGTTGAAGGAGCTTCCCCCTCCCTGGCAATATCAATTTTAATATGCATGATAGATGGTTTTAGTTGGTGCCAAAGCAAAGGGTTGACCATTATGGTCCTATCTGGGGACAAAGCTTCAATTTAGGAAATTTACATTACAATTGTCAATATTTATAGGCAAATAAGTAAGAAAATTGATCATAAAGAACATTGTTAAGAATTCATTGATTCCTGGTGAATTCGCAAAATAACCTGTTCGTACTATTTCCATCCACTCAACTTCGGCCCATAGCCACTAAATAATTGTGTCCATCCACTCATTAGATTTCTTCATCCCTTAAAACATATGGAAATTGGTAATAACAATCGGGGCTCTGAGGCTCTTATCACAACTCCAAAAGGATTTGGAACGGTACCACAAACGGTACCACCGATAGGAAACTAAGAATCCCACCCACCAACGAATTTGGCCAAATTCAAGGAACAAAATTGTCTGTAAGTGCCTTACTAAACTGTGGTATTTGGACAATTGATGATTAAAAAAGTACAAACCATTAAAACAAGAAAATCATGGCAGATTATGAATTAAAAGTAGGTTTTACCCAAGAACAATTGAATGTTCTCTACGAAACTGGGACCAATGTTATTGTTGCGAAACCCACCGGCGGCGGAACACCCAATGTGGCTTGGCAGGTATTTAAGGCTTTGCAGGCAAATACCCTTAATTGGACCGAGGAGTATGGAATTTACGCCTCAACTTCCGAGGTGACCAATGGTGCCAAATTGACCCAATTGTCCAGCGTACCTGTTGGGGCGTCAATGAACAAATTGTATACCATGGAACCTTCAGGGGCCATTTCGGGTCCTGTAAGTGGCGGTGCACCAGATTCCTTCGCTTTGTTGAACAAGTATTCAGAAAAGAGCTATCTGACAGCTGGACTCTTTCAGGATGCGAACGTGAACGGAACGGATATTATTGGGAATGCAACATCGGCAGCTCCGGTAATTTTGGCCAGTACAGCCACAATGACCCCATTTACTACATTGTACATTTGGTTGCAGTCCCAGGTAATCAGCAATACCGTGGTTACGACAGTGACCTCGCCCATGACCAAATTACTATTTGGAGGCGGTATCAATGACATCTCTGTTGCCTATGATTCTAAAACAGGCAAATTCATTTCAGCAGGCAAGACCAAAGCAGAGTTGGTCCAGCATATAGAACCACTTCTGTAAGTATTCAAAAATCACAACATCATGGGGCGGGAAACCGTCCCATGATTAAAACTTCTCAAGATGGAATATTTTATAAAAAACAATGGGGTCATGAATCTGGAGGACATCCTTTTTGCCATGCAACAACGCAATTTGGTGTACAATGGGGATTTTAGATATTACAGCAACCAAGTGCCCAATGGAAGTGTGATAGTCTATGGAACACCCGATGGATGGATGTATAAAGATCAGGGCCAAAATGGAAAAGTGGATTTTGACCCATCCACGGACGAATGCGTTATCACCAAGAGTTCGGACAAGAGTTTGATGACCTTTAAACAAAACCTACATGAATTTCCAAGATGGGAGGCCATGCTGCTTGGACAGCAAGTTACTGGAAAAGTGGTTTTGAAGACCAGTGTGGATGCAACGGTAAGTGTGGCCCTATCCGATGGGATTTTCACAGATACGCAATCGAAGACCGGAAAGGGCAACATGGAGTTTGAAGTGGGCATTTCGGTGAATGATTCGGCTAAGTTCCTTTCCATAGCCGTAGAAAGTACCACGGCCCATGTTATCATTGGAATATCCAGTGTATGTGTGAATGTGGGTTCCATTGCATTGAGACATCTTCCTTGTATGGTACAGGGTATAATCGGTCAAAGACACCAGTACGTGGCCACCGAAGCACCACCGGCAGAAGAACTCTCCCTTTGCAAGGCATCGGAGGAACTGTCCAGTGACTATACAAGACTGGACTCAGTGTTGAACAAAAGATTTGGTGAAGGCACAAACGGGATGTCCCTATTGCCCGATATGCGTGGCTATTTTAGCCGTGCTTGGGACAATGGGGCCGCAATTGACCCCGATGCCAAAAGTAGAAAAGCACTTGGAAAGTCAACGGTTACTGGAGACCATGTGGGTACCCTTCAAGAAGATGAGTTCCTGGAGCATCAACACGGGTTGAAATTTTCCACGGACAAGCCCATTTTGATTGGCGATAAAATAAGCGCTACCATCATCAACACGACCAGCACCTCCAAGACCGAAAATAGTGGGGGTAAAGAAACCCGGCCCAAAAACATTGATGAGCTCTACACCATAAAATGGGCCTGATTCCATTCAGAAAATAACGTACTAAACCAAAGCAATGAAATGTAAAAATCTACATAGCGAAGTTCACATTGTTGATGCTGGGAACTTTAATGGAGTGTATAAGACAAGCAACAGCATAAACAGCAATTCCTATTCCTATTATAGATCGGCCAAGAAAACGGACCGCTACGACACCCACTTTACCATTTTTCCTACGGAAAGGGGAGAAGATGTGTTTGTCAGCTTTCACATCTCCCTGAACTTTTCCAAAACAGGCGTCAGAAATGGAAATATCCACTATGAAAAAGGAATATACCGAGGAACAAGCGCCAAAAATCTAACAGAAAACGAAAAAAAGGAATTCGAGGCGCTCATGGAAAAAGAGCAACAGACGTTTGATCGAATCGCTCTTCAATTTTGGAAAAAGGTACAACAAACGGAAACGGACAAAACTATTGCCGGAAAGGTTGCCAAGGAAAATGCACGGCGAAAATATATCCAAAGCATCAAAAAAACAGTGGAAGATAATCTTTTGGCCATGGAAGGAGTTACGGCAGTGGACATTGATTATAAGATAAGCCAAGGAGTCATAACCCATGAAATGGCCATAATTGTCTTTGTGGAAAAAAAGAGGAATGTACCCAAGGGGCGGCAGATTCCAAAAACGATCAAAGGGATTAAAACGGATGTATGGGAGGGAAGTTTTTTTCCCTTCCAACTGGTTTCGGAGCAGGAGATAGCAGAAAGAACGGTTTCCCCTCAGGATGATATTGCGGACCCCATTGTAGGGGGTGTATCCGTGGGACCATTTGACAGGGATATGTATGGAACGTTGGGAATTGTTTTGACCACCGAATATGGTGCCAATATGATGATTTCAAGTGCCCATGTTTTGGCTTCCAGTCCGCATACAGTGCAAGGAGACCCCATTAGCCAACCGGCATTGCCCTTTGGCGGTCATTGGCCACAAAGTTATGCCGGGTCCTTTTTTATGGGATTTCTGGGACAACCCTATAATGTTGATGCGGCATTGACCACGATTCCCACCCGTAATGCCGTTCCCAAGGCCATTATGACCATTGGGGGCACCACAGGACATGATGTGACATTTCCAGGGGATGATGTGGCCAAGTTTGGACGTACCACACAATTCACCACAGGGAAAGTGGTAAGCGACACCTTAACCTTTACCTTGAATTATCCTTATTTTGGGCAGCACACATATTATAACCAGCTTCGTATACAACAACTAGATTCGTTGGATGCATTTGCAGAGCCCGGTGATTCCGGAGCCATTGTGGTGAATGAGGATAGGGAAGTGGTAGGAATGGTCATGGGAGGGGGCCGCACAGCTACTGGAAACCATTATACCGTGGCCAATCCCATTGATGACATCATCAGGACTTTTGAAGCAAATGGGTTACGTTTTCATTGATTCATTAAACCGTCAAAAGAAAGCTTTCAAAATAATCAATCAATAAAGTCAGGGCAAAACCTGACTTTTTATTTGGATTTGTCAGGATTTAGCCTTACTTTTACACTTAATTTGTCAGGCTATAACCTTACGCCATGAATAAACAAAAGTTACAATTGGCACATTTAGAAAGCAAAATAAGTGTATTTGCCCCAACTATAAATATAGTGATTCCTCCAACGGGATGGATAAAAGCCATACGTTTGAGTTTGGGAATGTCATTGCAACAATTGGCCAAAAAATTATCCATTACAAAGCAGAGTGTCCAGGAAATTGAACAGCGTGAAAAAGAAGGGGTGATATCATTGAAATCCCTACGGGAAGCTGCCAATGCTTTGGATATGGAATTGGTATATGGGTTTGTGCCAAAAGATGGTTCGTTGGATGCTCTTATTGAGCGTAAAGCTAATGAATTGGCCGTTAAAATTGTCACCCACACCTCCCATACCATGAAATTGGAAGGCCAAGAAAACACAAATGAGCGTATCAAAAAAGCTATTGGCGAACGAACAGCATTGCTAAAAAATGATATGCCAAAGGTTTTATGGGATTAGATTTAGAGTACATTAATGGGCAAACTCCCTTGGACGAAGATGAAAAAGAGGGTTTGCTCATTCCTACCATTGCGACCCGTGAAGAACTGGATGAGTTTGAGCAACAGAACATCGAAGAAGCCATACAATGGCTATTGGCTAGGTCACTAAAACCAGAACAAATACTTAATGAGAAGTTTGTCTGTAAACTCCACAAGCAAATGTTTGGCAATGTTTGGGCATGGGCTGGAAAATTCAGAAAAACCGATAAAAATTTGGGTATAGACAAATGGCAAATTCCAATTGCATTAAAATCCTTATGCGATGACACTTTATTTTGGATAGAGAATGAAGTATATTCAGCTGAGGAAATAGCCATACGGTTTAAACATCGTATTGTATTTATCCATTGTTTTCCCAATGGAAATGGGAGACATAGTCGGTTAATGGGTGACGTTATTATTGAAAAAATATTTGGGCAGGCCATGTTTAGTTGGGGAGCTAAGGATTTGACCATGGAAGGGGACACCAGAACATCATACCTAAAGGCCCTAAAGAAAGCGGATGATAATAATTTTGAATCTTTATTGGATTTTGCACGTTCCTGACATTTATACTTCCAAATGATAAATTGACTGAAAGTTTAATGGCAGGGGAAAATACCAACAAAAAAGCCCCTAAAACAGAAGTTTTTGCGGAGGAAGGAGGATTTTGCTCCAACCTCCCTCTTACCACATTTTGTAAATGCTAAGCTTTAAAAACAAAAAACCGCTAGAGCAAACTCTGCGGTTTTCCAATTTCAAGCTTTGCGCTTGTTTGCGGAGGAAGAGGGATTCGAACCCCCGGAGGTGTGACCCTCAACAGTTTTCAAGACTGCCGCATTCGACCACTCTGCCATTCCTCCTAAGCGGGTGCAAATATATAAAGCTTTTTTGGTTCTTTAAAAGTTTACAAACTTTAAATTTTTCACCCCAACCATTCTAAAATTACCTAGTACTTTTACACCAATGGAAGAATGGTATCACTATCTGCTTTTGATAGCTGCGGGATTTGCAGCGGGTTTTATAAACACAGTGGCAGGGGGTGGTTCCCTACTTTCCCTACCAACCCTTATTTTTTTGGGACTCCCGGCGGCGGTGGCCAACGGAACCAACAGAGTGGCCATAGTGATCCAAACCGCCATGGCTACGGCCGGGTTCAAGAGCAAGGGAGTTTCTACGTTTCCCTTTAACCTTTATTTGGGCATCTCCGCTTTTTTTGGCTCTATAATAGGGGCTTATATTGCTGTGGATATAAACGGGGAGACCTTCAATAGGATTTTGGCCATAGTGATGTTGGCAGTGGTCCTGATCATTATCTTTAACCCTAAGATCAAGTTTGAAGAAATGCAGGAACGGCTCACAGGGAAATACTTGTGGCTGAGCATTTTTGTGTTTTTCCTGTTTGGGATCTATGGGGGCTTCATCAACGCTGGATTGGGTTTTTTGATGATGCTGTTCATGCACAACGTCAACCGTATGAACTTGGTGCGGGTGAACGCCACCAAAGTGGCCGTAGTCTTCATCTATATGCTGTCTGCCTTGGCTGTATTTGCCCTCAACGACAAGATCAACTGGAAAATGGGCTTTATTTTGGCCATTGGCAACGGGTCGGGAGCTTGGGTGGGCAGTCGATTTTCTGTAAAAAAGGGAGATGGGTTCATCAAGACCTTTTTAGTGGTGGCCGTGGTGGTCATGGCCATAAAGCTTTGGTTCTTTTAAACTTTAACTATCATACTATGCCTGGTTTTGAACTTTTTGGGGACAGCGAGCGAAAGCATGTACAGGACGTGCTGGATTCTGGGGTCTTGATGCGCTATGGGTTTGATGGCGTGCGCAATGGACATTGGAAGGCAAAAGAATTGGAAGCTGTACTGGCACAAAGGATGCAGTCGAAGCATGTACATTTGGTGAGCAGTGGCACCGCCGCCCTTAGTGTGGCCTTGGCCAGTACCGGTGTTGGGGCAGGGGATGAGGTCATTGTGCCCACCTTTACCTTTGTGGCCAGTTTTGAGTCCATTTTGGCATTGGGGGCCATTCCTGTTCTTGTGGATATTGACGACACATTGACCTTGGACCCGAGGGCAGTGGAAAAGGCCATAACAAAAAGGACCAAAGTGGTCATGCCCGTGCACATGTGCGGTTCCATGGCGGATTTGGATGCCTTAAAACAAATCTGCCAGGCCCATGGTCTTCTGCTGTTGGAAGATGCCTGTCAGGCCATAGGCGGAAGCTATAAGGGCAGACCTTTGGGAAGTATTGGGGATTTGGGCTGTTTTTCCTTTGATTATGTCAAGACCATCACCTGTGGTGAGGGAGGGGCGGTCATCACCCAAAACGAAGCTTATTATGAAAATGCGCATAAATATTCGGACCATGGACATGATCATTTGGGGAACGATAGGGGAGCGGAGCAACATCCTTTCCTGGGATATAATTTTCGCATTTCTGAACTGAACGCTGCTGTGGGGTTGGCCCAAATTGAACGTTTGGATGAGTTCATCGGCATCCAAAAAAGGAATTATACCATTTTGCGGGAAGCATTGTCACATATTTCCGAGGTCACATTTAGACGGGTTCCTGAAGGGGGAGAGGAAAATTATTCATTTTTGAACTTTTTCCTTCCTACGGAAACATTGGCCCAAAAAGTGCAACAGGCTCTAGGAGCCAATGGTGTCGATGGTTGCTTTTATTGGTACAACAACAATTGGCATTATTATAAAAAGTGGCAGCACCTCACCCAATTGAAGTCCTTGGGGAAATTGCCGAGGGAAGTACGGGAATCCCTTTCAGATTATGCCCATGCCGACTTTTCCGCTTCGGACCATTGGATGGGCCGCACCATTTCCTGCCTTATCAAATTGGGATGGAAAAAGGAGGAGGTTGAACAACGGGCCAAAAAAATGGTGGAAGTTATCCTATCAACACTATAAACGATTGGTTATTCTGAATGAAGTGAAGAATGTTGTTTGTGTTCATAATCTCGGCACGAATCGCGCTAATACCCACTAACTTAAAATTTGAACTTGAGTTTGAACTTAAATCAATAGTTTACATACTCGACAATCTCAAGCCCATAACCCACCATGCCCACTCTGCGGGTCTGGCCAGAATTGGTCAACAGGCGGATTTTGGAGATGTTCAGGTCATGGAGTATCTGTGCCCCAATGCCAAAGTCCTTGGAATCCATTTCTATTTTAGGGGCATTGAAAACACCTTGGGCCTGCAGCTTTTTAAATTCCACCAAGCGGCTCAAAAGGTTCATGGATTGGTTCCCTTGGTTGATAAATATGATGGCGGCCTTTTCTTCAGTGTTCAATGCGTTGAACATGCGGTGCAGCACCTCGTCTGGATTGTTGGTCAATGTGCCCAATATGTCATTGTTGACGAGCGTAGAGTTTATGCGTGTTAGTACGGGCTCACCACTTTTCCAGGTACCGCGCAACAGGGCTAGGTGGATTTGGTCATTGGTGGTCTGTTTGTAGGCCCGCAACCTAAAATCACCGAACCGGGTCTTTATGTCGAACGCCTCCTTGAGTTCGATGAGGCTGTCGTGTTCCATACGGTAAGCGATCAAATCCTCAATGGAGACAATCTTTAGATTGAATGTCTTTGCCACTTCAACGAGTTCTGGCAAACGGGCCATGCTACCATCCTCGTTCATGATCTCCACGATCACACCTGCGGGCTGAAGCCCTGCCAAACGGGCAAAATCGATGGCGGCTTCGGTATGTCCTGTTCTGCGCAGTACCCCGCCTTCCTTGGCGATCAAGGGAAAAATATGCCCCGGTCTTGCCAACTCATGTGCCTTGGTGGCAGCATCGGTGAGCGCTAAAACGGTTTTGGCCCTATCGGCGGCGGAAATACCGGTGGTGACCCCATTTCCCCTTAAATCCACCGAAACGGTGAAAGCAGTTTCCAGCGGGTCTGAATTATGGGTAACCATTTTGTGGAGCCCCAGTTCCTTACATCTATTTTCAGTTAGGGGCGCACAGATGAGTCCACGGCCATGCATTGCCATAAAGTTGATGGTCTCTGGGGTGATCAATTCAGCAGCGGCCACAAAATCCCCTTCATTTTCCCGGTTTTCATCATCCACCACAATGATGACCTTACCCTGACGGATATCCTCGATGGCCTCTTCTATGGCGTTTAATTGTATATTGACTTTTTGAGATTCTACAGGCATTTTATCTTATTAATTTCAAATCTTCTTTTATTGTTTTTTTGACATAAAAATAAAAAACAAAGTAGATTATGGCTCCTAATAGGAAGGCTATAATAGGATTAAATTGCCCCTCCTTTTTAATCAATTTATATATTCTTAAATATAGTAGCGCAGACTTTATAATAAAGGCAAGATATCCTAAAGCGAATAAATTAATAAGTAATCCAAAGAAAACTTCACTTCCCTTGGAATTTGGCATGATAAAAAATGAAGTCGGGATAAGAAGGATAGCAATGGCATATAAAACAAAAGCTACTTTAGAGTCTCTTTCAAAGGTTTTGTATAAAGCTTTTGCTTGCTCAAATTTTTCATTCTTAAGTTTTCCTTTTAATCGTAGTTCTTCAATGCCAATTCCTCTTTTGGTCAATACACTTATAGCGGATTTTCTAAAAGAAGCATCGAAATCGTATTGTTGATAATTTTGAACGATGTCCATTAACTTTTCATCAGAATAAGTTTCCAGTGTTTTATACTCATCAGGGTTCTCAGCCAAAGTCTTGTCAAAATTTTCCAATGTTTCAATCATAGTATCCTCGCTCCCTTTTCCTTTTTTGGAAAATAATCTTTTGAAAGAATCAATAATGTTTCCAAATCCAAATAAACCTTTGTCCGCAGTGGCCCGTTTGGTCAGGGAAATTCCCAACGGTAACATGATCAAGGTGGAAAGCCATGCGCCCAACGCGGGACTGATATTTCCTTCCTTGGCATAATTACCGGCAAACACCCCGATAAAATAATAGGTCAAAAATAAGATAATGGCAATGACCATGGGCAGTCCAAGCCCACCTTTTCTGATGATGGCACCCAAGGGCGCCCCCACAAAAAACAGGATGATGCATGAAAGGGCCAAGGCATATTTCTTGTGCAGGGAAAGAATATGGCTATTGTAAAACTTGAACCGACTTTGCAGTTCTTCCTTTTTGGATATCACTGTATTCAAAATTCCGGTCACCGAATTTTTGGCCTGGTTGAGTACCTGTGCGCGCTGCCATTCCACAAGACCGTCCAGATAATCGTCAATATCCTTGATACTGTCCCTTTGCTGTTCAATGGGTTTATCGGGCACCACCCCTTCCGTTGTATCGATCAGGGTGCTATCCTTTTCTTCGGGAAGCGGAAAGGCACCCATCCGGTTGATGATATTTTTGGAAAAGGCCTCCACTTTTTCAACATTGTTCTTGCCCAAGGAATCGATATCCTTGATCAAACGGCCCACATTCTTCATTTTGTCGGTGGTGATGTTTCCATCCTCCTCAAAATCCTGATCGTTGAGTTCTGAGATGTCTATGTTGATCGTATAGGTTTCGAACTTGGACTTGGCAAAGGGATGTTTCCTTTTTTCCTTGGTATTTTTTGAATCCAGTTCTTCATAGTAGTTTCCATCCTTCAACACAAGCTGGATGATATCGGAATCCTCGCTACTGATCAATTCCCCGGATTTGGCCTTGATCACGGTATTGTTTACGCTCTGTGGGGTCTTTTTATGAATTACCACATTGTCCAAAAAGCGGTCTTGCTCCCCGTACTTTTTTTCCACTTTGATGTTCATTCCCTGCCCAGTTCCCTCAAAATCACTGAACACCCCTTCCGTGATGGCCGCAGCGGGCTTTACCTTGGCGATGTTGCGCCTAAGGTTGAACATTTTTTGCTCGGATTTTGGGATGATGTTGTTGGCAAAGAAAAAGGTGACCACCCCTAGAAACAGTACAAATACAATGAGACTCCGCATGCCCCTTTGCAATGA